>JAGNKY010000029.1 GCA_017999895.1 Bacteroidales bacterium | reverse complement strand
GGGTTATAATATCGGCGCCGATATGGCCATAGCTTGAAGCGCAGTGGTTAGCACCCCAGTTTGCCATTACCGAATACACATCCTTAAAAGGTCCTTTGCCAGTTAGTCGCGGTGCAAACCATGTTGTCGGCCATGTGGGGTCGGTACGGTCGGTAAGTATTTTGTGCATCTTATCGGGTAGTTCGACAGTATATCCTTCTGCAAGTTGAAGTACCGGACCAAGTCCCTTTACAAGATTGACTCTCATTATTGTTATTGGCATTATTCCCTTTGTATTGAATTGTGATGAAAATCCTCCGCCCCTGAAATAGCCGGTGTTTGCAGGCATCCATACAGTTGCTTTAAGGCATTCCTCGACCTCCTTTTGAGTAATTTCCCAGAAAGGCTTGATCACACTCTTTCCGTTTTTAGTCTGGCAACCCGTAAAGTCGAGAGAAGAAGCACCCGAATTGATAAGATGAATTATTCCCTCCGATGCAATCTCTGAAGGTGTAATGCCAGTCACTCTCTTAATTGATTCAGGGCTCCAGTATGTTCTTATATCTGAAAACATCTGTGCGGTGTTGGTAAGAAGATAGCCGAAAAGCATAGCCACACCGTTCAGGGCGTCATTTTCTGTTGCCACAAGATATGGCGGCCGGATTCCATTCCAGTCGAATGATGAGCATAGAATTGCTTCGAGGAAATCGCCGTTGGGCATGAAATCAGTCCACTGCCGCTGGCCCTGGAAGCCCGCCAGGATTGCATTATGACCATGAGATTCCTCACCAAAACCCATTTTTTCGAGTTTGGGGTTGCCTACCATAAGGTCGCGGGCAATGATGGCCATTTTAACAACCGTTTCCCAGTCAGAGTCTTTCTGCTGCCGTGTTCTGGGCCTCTCATTTGTATCTGCTCCTTCTTTACAGTATTTTCTTGTCCATGCAAGAGCTTTCTCAAATTCTTCTTTATCATATATCCCGAGGTTGATGCGGCGAATAAATTCTGACAAATCAATATACTCGTTGCGCATGCCGAGATAATCATAAAAGAAATCATCGCGCACTACGGAACCTGCTATGCCCATCGCAACGGAGCCCATCGAGAGGTATGATTTACCTTTCATGTATGATACTGCAAGTCCGGCCTTAACGAAGCGCAGGATTTTTTCCTTTACATCGTCGGGAATTGTTTCATCGTTGGCATCCTGTACATCGCGACCGTAAATGCCGAAAGCAGGCAATCCTTTCATATTATGTCCGGCTAGTGCCGCAGCAAGAAATACGGCCCCCGGACGCTCAGTGCCGTTGAAACCCCAGATAGCCTTTGGATAAAGAGGATCCATGTCAATAACCTCGGTTCCATAACACCAGCAGGGAGTTACAGTTAAGCTTAAACCAACTCCGTTTTTATTGAATTTCTCGGCACACATGGCTGCTTCAGCTACTCCGCCTATAGTTGTGTCGGCTATAATGCACTGTACCGGAGATCCATCAGGGTTTTTGAGCGACGATGAAATAAGATTTGCAGCATTCTGAGCCATTTTCATTGTCTGGTTTTCAAGCGATTCGCGAACACCAAACATGCGGCCGTCAATTACAGGCCTGATACCCACTTTCGGGAAATCACCTATAACCCGCCTGTAATTACCACCATTTCCGCTTTCTATCTTTGCCATAATTTACTGTTTTTAATGATAACATTTTCAATAACAAATATAGCCTTTTAGTTTAATATGAAAATTCCTGAAAGAGTTATTTTATCTATGTTTTACGTATAAAAAGTAACTCCCAAAATTAATTTATCTCGTACAGATAAACCAGTCAGTGAAAAATAATTTTCCGCCGTCAAACCGTCGCTATGCGGCTCATATTTATAAAGCACATTTATTAACTACAAGCAGAAATCTGCCAAGCAGCTTTAAATGATTGAAATAATCGACTAATAATAAAAGCATGCTGACTATCATGCGGATTTTTAATGGTTAAAAACCACAAAATACTGTAACCCCTGAACTCCGTAGGAGCGGTACCGTTTATAGAAAAATTGTTTTTTATTTTATCAGAGAATAAATGTTTTTTCCGTTTGTATTTTTGCTATTTTTGACAATTTATTATTTACGAATGGCACAGGGGAGACGATTGCCGCCATGGCTGAAGATGCAAAGGGCCAGCGGAGAAAATTATTCTAAAATAAAAAACCTTTCACAACAATTAAATCTCAATACGATATGCTCGAGCGGAAATTGTCCGAACATAGGTGAATGCTGGAATATCGGAACAGCAACTTTCATGATTCTTGGCGATATATGTACTCGTTCCTGTAAATTCTGTGCTACTAAGACAGGAGAACCCCTTAAGCCCGACCCGAAAGAGCCGTCGCGACTTGCGGCTGCAGTTAAAATACTTAATCTCCTTCATTGTGTCATCACATCAGTTGACCGTGATGACCTGCCCGACGGCGGTGCATTATTCTGGGCTGAAACAATAAAGGAAGTCAAAAAAATAAACCCGGGTATTACAATCGAGGCCTTGATACCCGACTTCAACGGTAATCCTGATAATATTAAACTTATTATCAGTGCGAAACCTACAATAATATCTCATAATTTAGAAACAGTTAGACGACTTACTCCAATAATTCGATCTAATGCAAAATATGACACAAGTCTTTTCGTGCTGAAAACAGTTGCTGAATCAGGGATACCTGCAAAATCGGGAATTATGCTCGGACTGGGTGAAACGGAAAAAGAAATTATTGAGACGATGGACGATCTTCGACAGGTCGGATGCCGCATTATGACAATCG
>JAGNKY010000017.1 GCA_017999895.1 Bacteroidales bacterium | reverse complement strand
GTTTTGGGAAAAAAGGAGGCCTACTTCTTTCACAAAACTAAAACAATTATAAACTTTTTTAAATAAATTTGTAAAGTGTGTTACTCTTTAACTGAAATAGTGGTATATAATTGAACTGAAATTTACAGCCTACGGCACTCGATAAAATATTGGAATAACATCTCTACTACTACAAACAGTTCGCTCCTACGGAGCTCAAAGAATATATTATTTTATGAGCTTTATATGGTTTTAAAGCTGCGTAGCAGCGTTCTGTTTGTAGCTAAGATGCAAATTATAAAATATGAGCCGCGTTGCGGCAGCCTGTAAGTTTGCGAAATTAGCGTAGCGGTATAATATTTTTTAATTTTTTACCACGGAAGGCACGGGTTGGCACGGGGAGAATCCGTGTTGACCCGTGCTCCCAGTGGTGAATTGAATTATTTTCAGATAGAACACCGATGACACAGATGGGACAGATTTTCGCGGATCAGCGCAAATCAGTAAAATCCGCGTAATCCGCGTGCTATTAATAAATATATTAATCTCTTATGTTCCTGGAATCAATCACGCCATCACCCAATCATTTAATCATTTAATCATTTAATCATCCAACCCTCTAATCATCACATCATCAATTATCAATTATCAATTCTTTTTCGCCTTTTCGCTCTCTCGCCTTTTCGCTCTCTCATTTCTCATCTCTCGCCTTTAAAACAGCCCAGCGCATAGAGCAAAGGAGAGAGGGTCAGTTATTATCCTTTCGGGCTGATAATGAAGCGGACTGATTTTGGTTCTGCATCATATCCCAAAAACAGTTACCTTTATAACGGTAAAGAGTTAAACAGCGACAAGATGCCTTCAGAAGCACTGAACTGGTATGATTACGGGACAAGATTCTATGACCCACAGACTGGAAGGTTTCACGTTCAAGATAGATATGCTGAAAAATATCTCAACTTCACACCAGATGAACCTATGCAAACAAAAAGGATTGCTAGTTATAAATTGTAATTGAAATATAAGTTAGCAATGTTTTGGACCATTGTTGATTTTGTATAAGCAAAAACAAAGCCCGGCCAGTCCGTGTTTTTTATGCTTCTATTTTACCTTTTTAAGTTTTCTAATTTTAGAAACCCTACGGCTATCGTGAATAATACCAAGAACAACAACTTCAGAGGATTTTATTTTGTAAATGATGTTCCAACTCATGCACATCGCTTTGCGGTAAATTTTGGTTTTTGTCGGAATCTCTTCGCATTCCCGAAACGCCAAAGGGTTTTGTTCAATGCGGTCTATGGTCTCAAAGATTTTATCACCGACACGGATAGCATTTAATGGCTGGTGTTTGATATAGGCAATATAGCCCGTAATATCATCAATGTTTTGGAGAGCGTTTCGGGTTACTCTTAACGAATAAGTTTTTGGAGCTTTTTCTTTTGTGTTGCCCATCGTTGTTTGGCTTCTGTTATACTTACAGTTGGAGAATCTTCGGCGTACTCAACCCATTTTTTAAAATCTTCTTCGCTAATTACTTCGCCACGTAAAGCATACGAATTTAAATCGGGTACTTTAATAATCCGTATCAAATGCTTATGCTCTAAGTCATGTAAAGCCTTTAAAGAATTATTACCTGTAAG
Organism: Bacteroidales bacterium; assembly: GCA_017999895.1. Lineage (GTDB taxonomy): Bacteria > Bacteroidota > Bacteroidia > Bacteroidales > VadinHA17 > LD21. The sequence continues at coordinate 47,343 of JAGNKY010000017.1, read as the reverse complement.
TTCTATTATTACTGTTTGCATAAAATCGATTTTTAAATTGTATAGGCTTGCCTTGCTTTGGCATCCCTTAAAAAAGTATCAATTACGAAATAAAGCTTTGATTTTGTATCGGAATCAAGCTTTTCAATATCTTCCAGCCGTTTAATGTCTGCCTGGTTGTATTTTGAAAATGCACTTTTACCAGGCAAATAATCAACGGTAATCCCAAATACATCAGCAATTTTTTGAGCCATCTCAATGGAAGGTACGTTTTCGTTACGTTCGTACTTCCCTATAATATCCCTTGAAGCATTAACAGATTTTGAAAGGTCAGGTTGAGGCCACTTTTTTTGCTTACTCAACTCTGTTATTTTATTTCCAATGTTTAACATATATCACAAAAGTATATCGCTTGTTAATAATTAACGCAAATATAGTAAATAAAGTTCTTCCTTTCCGGTTACCGGCGGCACAATTCTTACTGCGACATATTACGACAATTATGATTTCATTTCAGGGATGAGTCTTTCCGATAATACTACCCTAATTTTAGACTACTGGTTAAGTTTATATTTAATAATTTTTACACCAGCGAACTATGGAATCAATAAGATAAAAATATTTAGGTGAAATCTTTCTCCTGTTATTAAACAATGAGGTTCATATAAGAATCTTTGAACAGGCCGTGAATACGGCACTCGATAAAATATGAGCCGCGTTGCGGCGGTCTGTAAGTTTACGAAACTAACGGTTAAATGTTTTTTTTAATTTTACCACGGAAGGCACGGATTAGCACGGGAGGAATCCGTGTTGACCCGTGCTCCCAGTGGTGAATTGAATTATTTTCAGATAGAACACAGATGACACGGATGGGACAGATTTTCGCGGATCAGCGCAAATCCGTAAAATCCGCGTAATCCGCGTGCTATTAATAAATATATTAATCTCTTATGTTCCTATGATTCAATCACCCAATCACCCAATCACCCAATCACCCAATCATTCAATCATTCAATCATTCAATCATCAATTATCAATTATCAATTCTTTTTCGCCTCTTCGCTCTCTCGCCTTTTCGCTCTCTCATTTCTCATCTCTCGTCTTTAAAACAGCCCAGCGCATAGAGCAAATGACATAGGGTCAGTTATTATCCTTTCGGGCTGATAATGAAGCGGACTGATTTTGGTTCTGCATCATATCCCAAAAACAGTTACCTTTATAACGGTAAAGAGTTAAACAGCGATAAGATGCCTTCAGAAGCACTGAACTGGTACGATTATGGAGCAAGGTTTTATGACCCACAAATTGGGAGGTGGAGTGTTGTTGACCCAAGTGCTGAAAAAGACCACTCATATTCGCCTTACTGCTACGCTGCGAATAATCCTATAAGATATATTGACCCTGACGGTAGATGGTTTGATGATAAAAATGAAAAGAAAGCAGAGCGAATTGTAAAACGAGCTGAAAGAAGAGGTGAGAGACTTGACTCAAAGGCAGAACGGTTAGAAGCAAGAGGGAAAGATGCAACTGATCTAAGAGCTCGTAGTGCGGAATTAAGAAAGACTGGACAAGATATTGCAGCTATGGGTCAGTCAAGTACAGAATATAGATATCTTTCTGTAAATGACAAATCAAATAAAGCAGGAGGGCCGGCAACAGCAGGTTTAGGCACGGGTACTATTACCATGTATGTTGAAAAAAATATGGGAAGTCAACTTCATGAATCCAGGCATGGAGGCGATGCTGCAAGAGGAACATTAACGGCAAACACCTATGGAGTACAAGATGAAGTTAGTGCTTACAAAGCACAATACGCTTATGATGGGAGTCTGCCATATAAACCAGCGGATTTTTTAGATAAGTATCCATTGTTTAAATCAGTTTTCGAAAGTTCAGGTCCGGGCATAATACCAACATCAGTTATAAACAATATGGGATTGATAAACTCAGATCTTGTTAATAATATTGGAGAAGGATCATCAAGTATGGTTAATGGCGTAAAAAGATATACATGGGGACCTTTGTATCCTCCACTAGGAATGAAAAAAGATCAATGGGATAATAATTAAAAATTGCGTATGAAAAAGATGTTGATTTTTATTCCTCTATTTTGTTTCTGTCAATCATGCTCGAGAACGCTATTATTGAGTAATAGGACATTCATTCATGATGATCCCTATAAGGTAACATCAATAAAATTTGTCAATGACACTATATGTACATATGAACAACAGTTTTTATGTGACTTAGATGAGCAATATCGAGAAACTAAAATTACTTGCAGTTATAAAGTTATTGGTAAAAAAATTATCATTAAAAATTCTACTAAGTATGCTGATAGTTTAAATATCCAATGTTTTAAGTTGCCTGAAAGTCAGATAAGAAAATGTTCTTTTATGAACAAGGAATTAATGGAAAACAAGCCTTTAGTATTAGGCGATCGAGGAAATTTATCAATAATTGATATGTATGGATATATTGATAATATCACAACTGATACATTAACTTATAAGAAGAAAACTATTCTTCATAAAAAATGGAATAGCTGCTACCCATTCTTAATGTTTGTATCTACACCTTTTCGTGAGAAGAAATAAAACAAAAAAAAGAAACTAATAACCTACAAAGATAAACAGAACCCTGGGTGACCTAGGTTTTGTTATTATAGAGCGGCAATATTTTTAAGCTTCACACTTTTGATAAGCCCGTCAATAGTATAAAGGATGTGGTTTTTATCTTCCTTTTCCATCTTGGCTATATCATTTAATCTTTTTAGCATGTCCGGATCTTTAAGGACATTCTCCTGCCCCGACTCATCCAGGAGATAACCCACTGTTGTATTAAGAATGGCAGCCATCAGGAAATTGATAAAGCATACGGTTAGAAGCGGGGGAGTGGAGGGAGTTACACAATATGCAGGCAATATTGTATATGAGGGAGGGCGGGTGAGTTACATATTAACTGAAGAGGGGCGACTGGTAGCTGATTATACTAATCCGCCGAGGAAGTTTCTCTATGAATATTCCGTTAAGGATCATCTGGGCAACACACGAGCTGTATTCATGGGCAGTGATCTTTCAGGGGCGGTTGATATTGTTCAGAAGGCCAGTTATTATCCTTTCGGGCTGATAATGAAGCGGACTGATTTTGGTTCTGCATCATATCCCAAAAACAATTACCTTTATAACGGTAAAGAGTTAAACAGCGACAAGATGCCTTCAGAAGCACTGAACTGGTATGATTACGGCGCAAGGTTTTATGACCCGCAAATAGGGAGATTTATTACGCTGGATAGATTTACAGAAAAGTACCTTGACTTTACTCCATATCAGTATGCCGCAAATAATCCTGTTAAATACTTAGATTTTAATGGTGATTCAATTAAGTTGTCAGATGCATTTTTAAATAATAAAACTGCTACGGCTGTTATGAAAGCATTGCTAAATACCGAAGGAGGTAGAGCGTACTTATCCAAGTTTGCATATAAGGGGGAAACAGTGCTAGGTGTTGTTTTGAATGAAAAAGGTGACCAAGGTGAATATAATGATAAAGGTATAGATTTAAATTTTGTGGTTAAGGCAACAAGTGGAGACTATTTCACTGGTGCTGATGATAAAAAGAAGGAAGTAACTATTACAAGCCATTCTAGTCCTTCAGATGAGTCTAAGTTTGCTCAAGGTCTCACACATGAATTATTTCTTGAGAGCAAGTATTTGGCTGATGATCTTAAGGATAACGGGGAAAAGGATTATAGTAACATTTCGACACAGGCTAAAAATGCAGCTTATAATAATCCTTGGGATTACGGACATCAACAAAATAAAGTAGATAGGGCAAAAATAGATCCAAGAAAGTTATTATGGCCCGGTACTGCTTATGGTGTACTTCAATCGATTAACAAATCACTTAATTTAGGTAAAACAAATGAAGAAATTAAAAACGGAATGTTTGACTATTGGACAACTGGGAGTTATGGTAGGAAGTTTTAGCATAATACTTACCGTAATTACCTCATGTTCTGACAAAAATAAAGAGTACACTCACTATTTTGATAAATACTCTTATTTTGATGGCATGCAGACAAGAAATAGTATTATACAAAAGTATAAAGTGATTAATAAGAATGAATATAGGTTTTCAGTTATAGGAGAATATAACGATTATTGGTATTATGAAGAACTAAATGAAAGAGTCGGTCCAAATGGCCTATCTAGAAAATTTTATGATAAATATTTAATTACTCACAAATTTGATAGTGTTTGGAAAGAAAATAGTTTTTCAGGGTATAATAGGCCGTTTTTTATGAATACTGTTACCTTATCCGGTATAAAAAACATTCATGTAAAGGGAGAAGAATATTCGATTCTAAGATATTATGAAAACGAGGGTACATATGGATATGTCTCATATTATCTTAAAGGTTTTGGATTTATTTCTTACGACATGAATAAATTTTATTTGTTATGCCGCAGAACTTATAATGATTATAGAATAGATGAAGAGGTACTAAATGCTGTGTGTGATTCTCTGGTAAGAGACACTTCATTTTTCTCAATACACAAAAGAATTGAATACTTGAAGGACTTAGAAAAAGATATTAAGAATTTGAAATAATATATATTCTTAAGAAAGATAAGAGCAAAACTTCTTGATAGCAGCGGACATCCCGCGTCTGGCAAGTAAACGAATACCCAGCACTTATGAGCGAGTTTTTTGCAATTAGAGGGTATAGGCCTGTCTGGCATTAAAATCCCTGAACAGAGCGCTTAAGACTTTAAGAATAGACTTCTTTTCTTCTTCCGGCATGTGATCGAGCTGTTTGAATTGCTTTATCAGCTCAGCATCTTTAAGAGTCTGTTCTACCTTATCGGATTTATTGCCGTTTACCAGGTAATAAATAGATACATCAAATACCCCGGCCAGTCGTTGAAGGACATCGGCCGGGGGCTGAATGTTCTTGCTTTCATAACGGGTCAGCTGGGTATGAGATATCTATATTTTTGCAGCAAGCTGGGCCTGCGTTAGTCCTATCTGCTTTCTTAGCTCCTGAATCTTTTTACCATCAACATAAAAGTACAATTTAAATTTGTACTTTTAGTCTAGTTTTATAGGGGGTTAGACCAAAAGATTATCAGGATTATAGAGATGGACCGATTAAAATGCATCCATTCAAATACTAACGTTTTATTTTGGAAAAAATAGTTGCAATCATATCCTTCTTCCAAAATAATATTTTTTTTAAAAAAGCTGGTTAATTTACCACAGCAGAGGTATTTCTTTCCGGATTTGACAGATGAAAAATGTAAATAAATGATATACAAACACAATGATACCATAAAGAAATTTTACTCCACTACATTTTCCAATAAAAAGACAGGAGCTATTTTAATTATAATCGTTCTTAAGATGCAAACTTTCGTATCAATGTCTATTTCATGATTTTGGGTGGAATCTTTCTCCCCTTCTACCTATCTGACTCACGCCTGAGCTTGCCGAAAGGACGTATAACGTTTTTCGTTTCACGTTTCTCGTTTTCTTATCAATCATTCAATCATTTAATCTCCCTTTTCTTCTGTTCTTAAACAGTACGGTTTGTATAAAAATCTTTATATAGGCTGTGCCTAGGGCACTCGATAAAATATGAACCGCGTAGCGGCAGCCTGTAAGTTTGCGAAACTAACGGCTAAATGTTTTTTTAATTTTACCACGGAAGGCACGGATTAGCACGGGAGGAATCCGTGTTGACCCGTGCTCCCAGTGGTGAATTGAATTATTCCCAGACAGAACACCGATGACACAGATGCGACAGATTTTCGCGGATCAGCGCAAATCAGTAAAATCCGCGTAATCCGCGTGCTATTAATAAATATATTAATTTCTTATGTTCCTATCATTCAATCATTCAATCATTCAATCATTCAATCATTCAATCATTCAATCATCAATTATCAATCATCAATTCTTTTTCGCCTCTTCGCTCTCTCGCCTTTTCGCTCTCTCATTTCTCATCTCTCGTCTCTAAAACAGCACAGGGCATAGAACAAAGGAGAGAAGGTCAGTTATTATCCTTTCGGGCTGATAATGAAGCGGGCTGATTTTGGTTCTGCATCATATCCCAAAAACAATTACCTTTATAACGGTAAAGAGTTAAACAGCGATAAGATGCCTTCAGAAGCACTGGATTGGTATGATTATGGCGCAAGATTCTATGACCCACAGATAGCACGGTGGATGACGGTTGATCCAGCCGCAGAAAAGATGAGAAGAGTGTCTCCTTACTCATACGGGTTCAACAATCCAATAAGATTTATTGACCCTGATGGAATGGTCCCGGATGAATGGAAATACACATTCAATTTGGAGGGACAGGAAAATCTTGAAAGAGTAAGCAATAAAGGCGGAAACACCACCCAGTATGTTCAAATGAACTGGGAGGTAAATGGGAAAACAGTTGATTTAGGGACCAGAGTCTATCAAACAAATAATAACGAATCCAATGTAGGAGTTGCGATTCACGGTGGAAATTACCAGGGAACTTCAGGATGGTGGAGTAATGCATCAGGTAAAGTTGATAATGTTTATCCGGAAGCTGTACTATTAGGATTTGCACAAGCTGGATTAAAATCACTAACAAAATCAGTACTTAACAGTGTTGATGACGTTAGTGCTTCGCAAACCTCTAAACTATTCCATTATACAACTGATGCCAGTGCTGTAAATATATCGAAGACTGGATTAAATCTGCCTTCAGATAAATTTGTTTATACAACTACAAAAGCAGATTTATCGCCCGTACAAGCGCAAATAGAACTTGCTCTTAAGCCGAATAGAGGTCATCCGAATGCCTTATTCGAATTGGATGTTAAAGGGTTAAGTAAAGCAGGCATAAATCCTGTTGTTGGTCCAAAGCCTGTTACCGGTGGTAATTTTGGAGCTGGAGGCGGCATTGAAGTTTTATTTAATAAACCAATACCGCCAGGATATTTAAATAGAATAAAATAATTATTAATATGGACATCCCTCTTTTTAACAGATTGAATACTGCTGTAGAATTTTTAAGAGATGGCATGAGCTTTAATGTAGGAGATTATGTTTTAGGAGTAATTAATGCTGAGACAATTTTTGTTAATATATATAGCGATTATGCAATGATACAAAATCTGAATAGAGATATCGCTAAGCAGGAATTTTATCGCAAGAAAAGTAGCTTTATTACCTTAATGAATGACGCAAAGATCTTTAACAACTATGTTAAAGATAAATCAATAGAATTTTTCTTAGTGGTTGATACAGGAAATGCAGGTATAAATATTTGTAAAGAAAAGGGTGGAGTATTAGAATTTTACATATAATTTTCTTTACAAGAGAATATTACTTCAAGAAAATAGAATAAAACACAAAACCCGGCAAGTCTGGGTTTTGCGTTTTTACAGCGTAGTAATATTTTTAAGCTTCACACTTTTAATCAGTCCATCAATTGTGTAGAGGATGTGGTTTTTATCTTCCTTTTCCATCTTTGCTATATCATTTAATCTTTTTAGCATGTCCGGATCTTTAAGGACATTCTCCTGCCCCGACTCATCCAGGAGATAACCCACTGTTGTATTAAGAATGGCAGCCATCAGGAAATTGATAAAGCATACGGTTAGAAGCGGGGGAGTGGAGGGAGTTACACAATATGCAGGCAATATTGTATATGAAGGAGGTCGGGTGAGTTACATATTAACTGAAGAGGGGCGACTGGTAGCTGACTATACTGATCCACCGAGGAAGTTTCTTTATGAATATTCCGTTAAGGATCATCTGGGCAACACACGAGCTGTATTCATGGGCAGTGATCTTTCAGGGGCGGTTGATATTGTTCAGAAGGCCAGTTATTATCCTTTCGGGCTGATAATGAAGCGTACTGATTTTGGTTCTGCATCATATCCCAAAAACAGTTACCTTTATAACGGTAAAGAGTTAAACAGCGATAAGATGCCTTCAGAAGCACTGAACTGGTACGATTACGGCGCACGGTTTTATGACCCGCAAATAGCCCGTTGGACAACAATAGATCCATTAGCTGAATCCTCAAGAAGGTGGTCGCCTTACAATTATACTATGAATAACCCTATCAGGTTCATTGATCCGGACGGAATGAGTACTGGGGATTATTATGATAAGGATTTAAATTGGATTGGGACCGACGGAATTGATGACAAAAAGAAATATCTAGTAACACGTGACATAGACGTAGATGAGATTTCAATCTTTCGTCATGGCAAAGTTGATAAAAATGATATGTCGATATTCATTGCAACAATTGAGTTGCCTGATAATTATGTTATTAATAAAATGGGAGACGCTGTTTCAAGAGCAGAAAGTCCAAGTACTGAAGCTGGTGATATAAAGGGTGGCTTTCATGAAGAAGGAGGAAATTATGGCAAAGATCGAAGTAATGGGTCCTCAAAAGTTATTGAAGCCAAACCGAGTAAAGCAGATCCTGAAGTTAGAACTGGATTGGGTATAAATAATTGGGATGCTAAGAATCCATCTGAATGGAATAGCAGCTATAAACCGGAAGGATCTTTTCATGTACATCCATCTGGGTCAAATGGGAATAGAGCATTTGGCACAGAACCATCAAGTGCAGATTTAGAAACTGCTAAAACTATAAGTAACCCCCCTTACAATATAACGGGAGTATCTTATGTATTAGCTCCCAGAGTTAATAAAGTATTTTTATATAATTATAATGGGAATATTGCAAGTGTTCCATTAGACAGGTTCTTAAATTTGGCAAAATGAAAGAATTTATTTTAGGAATATTATTATTGGTTGTTATGAATGAAACTTATTCTCAAAATCTCGCACGACAAATTAAGTTTCAAGTTTACGGAGAAGATATAATTTTACATAATAATTTTAGCATTATTATTGTCAACAACAAGAATGATACACTTAGGTTGACACCTATATCAGATAATATAGTTAGAATCCCTTATCTTTTTTGTAATCAGGATATTCTGCGAGTTGTTTTTAGTTGCGATAAGCACAAATTACTCTTTAATAATATTTATGGTTCTGATATTAATTCAGACACTAAATGGAAATTCAAAATTTTGAAATATCCATTTAATGATGATAAGTTACTTTTAAATAAAGTCCCAAAAGAAGTAAAAGAAGTTTTTATTTGGCAATTTGAACCTGAGGAAAAGGATGGATGGTTTATTTATGAACCAAATTTTGATACAAAACAATAACTTTAAAAAATGTGATAACAATAAAAATATAAAATCCGGTCAATAGCCGGGTTTTGTGTTATTAAAGATCCCCATTCTTTTTCATTAGCTGTAGTATCTCTTCAATTTTGTCAATCACAGACTGAGGACAGGTCCCGATCACGCTTGACAGCGTGAGTTTTTTATTGTAAGGATATAGTCCCAGAAAAAAAGAGAATCAAATCCAAGTCCCATCTGCCTTCCTGCCGAAGGATCTTCCTTAACCAGGAAAGTGTATTTGTAGTTTGCAGCCTGGTGAAGCTGAGAGGTAAGACAGCAGACAGAGACTTCGTCCTGCAGATCCTCGATGATGATCGCCGGCCGGCCAGTTACTTCGCGGTAATCCTCTTGGTTTGCAGGTACATTCTTAATCCCAAGAAAATCTGGACAAAATTTGAAAAACAATCTTAACGTTGATTAAATGCTGCCTTGATAATGGAGTATATTAAAACATCCTCCTGAAAAATTACCCAATACCCGATTGTGAAGAACACCGTGCATTATTACGCTCCGGTTTTTTTAAAATTTTCCTACACTTATTAATCCCTTCAATGATTTTAACAAATGATTCTCCGGTGTTTTAAAATTTTATAAATTTACTTTCATATATCAGAATCGTGACCTCCGGCATAAAATACTATTACGATTCCATGGGAGCGAAGCTGAAGAGAGTGGTAAAGAGCGGAATCAATGTTACGGCAAGGTATTACCTCGACGGATTTGAATATTCCGGCGATAAACACCTGTCGCTTATTCACATGGACGTGGGAGTTATAACTGATTCCGCGGGATACTGGAGATATGAGTATTTTATAAAGGATCACCTCGGTAATACAAGAGTAGCAGTTAGGTCCGAAGCAAATAACGGAGTGCTGTTAACCCAGTCGGTTGATTATTATCCCTCTGGTATGTCGTTCAGCACACAATACAATAACGGTACGGATAACAAATACCTGTACAATGGAAAAGAGTTACAGGACGAACAGATAAACAATGTGAGTCTTGACTGGTATGATTACGGGGCATGGCTTTATGATTCCCAGATAGGCAGATTTACGACAGTAGATCCAATGGCAGAAATATCTAGAAAATGGAGTCCTTACGTTTATGTTTATGATAATTCATTAAGATTTATTGATCAAGATGGGATGATTCCTGGGCCTGGCGATCCTTTTAACTCTCTTAAAGACGCGGTTAAAGATTTTGGAAACATTTATGGGAGCCTTGCTATTTTAGAAAACAGAGAATTTAGAACTAGAATTTATAGTATTGTTGATGAGAAGGGCAATAAAACTTATAGCTATTCAATACCACTTAAAGGTGAAGAAGCTAGTGTAAATGCTATAATCCCATTGCATAAAGGTCAAAGGGGTGAAGCTGGTACACATACTCATCCAACAAAAGAATTCTTTTCTCCTCAAGATGTTGCAAACTCTATTGGGAGAAATGAACCCGAATATATTGTAGTATCAACAGGAGTTCTTAAAATATTTGATCCTAAAGTAGATAAAGTGTCTGATGGGAATGAAAAAATATATGATGATAATACATTTATGCCTCGCGGTTCAGCAAAAGGTCGAGAATTAAGTTCTGATATGCCGAGTAAGGAGCCTTATAGAAGAAATAATATTGATCCTGTAAGGGACGAGAATGCTCCTTACTATAATTCTTGGGTAAAACTTGTCTTTGATGCTGCCATAAGTTACTTAAAACCATCAAAATAATAATACAAAATTAACATCTTTGGTTCAATAAATAAGAGTGCATTATGTCACATAATTATAAGTTTTTAATAGTTTTTTTTGTTATCATTAGCCTATTGGCTACATTTTTTTTCATTCAAAGTAGGAAAGTGCATTTGGAACAAGATCAAGCTAAATTTTACGTAAGTCAAATAATACGTGAAAATAATAATATGGTTGCCAAAGATACTTTGATAGATAGAAAGATAGCATCAACCATTGCAAGCAAGGTATTATCGAGAAAAATTGGCAAATGGCGCACTTTTTTTTATAAGCCATTTGACATCTATCTGATTGATGATTATTGGTTTGTATATGGACCTATTTCAAAACATATGCTAGACTATGGTCCAATGTTAATTATTAATTGCAGGACAGGAGAGATTATGCTGCAAGCAGGATATCAATAATATCCAAGTGATTCTTTTTATATTTTAAGTTTTGGTAAAAGGATAAAATTTTCTATTCAGTTTGAAGAATAATAAAATCGTAAAATATTTTTTCTTTTCCGGTCAGCCAAAATTATTTGCGGCATCTTAGTATTATATATAAAAGAATTGAAAGCAAGGGTTATACTTTACTCGTTGGATTCTACAATATTAATAAAGTATATTCTCACGGCCTCAGATAATTTTGGGAAAGAGCTTTTGAATGGAGGCTTGCTGCAGTGGCCGTGAGTAAGCAATACTACTTGAACCCGATTACGGGCAGAGAACCGGAATCGGGAGAGTTTTATTACGTGGGCAAGCCGGAATGAAAAGGCCCCAAAATTATCTGTAGCCTTGAATTTTCTTTAGTTACTTTCTTTGTTTCAAGACAAAGAAAGTAACACCGTCAATGCCATAACCTGTTCTGCTACCGGCATCGAATTCTTTTTCCGCATCCTTGAGTATCATATTATTCAGCCTTACGGCATTTGTTTTCCAATCGGATATGATCTGGATTAAACCATCAACAGGTATATTTTCGGGTGTATGACCGGTCTGATTGCAGATCAAATCATAAGTCCATGCCCAGGCATAACTTGTGTAGTTATCGTATAAACATGTAATGTACTTATTTAACTCTTTAACAGATTTTATCCGACAGGTTTTAACAGACTCCATAAGTTCATCTATTTTACTTGAAGGTGAGAATAATCCGCAGATGTCCACCCATTTGCCAGTTCCTTCAGAACTGTTGCACGCAAGTCTGTTTCTTAAGTCTGCCATGGATGAATTTTTGTCGAGTTCCCTGATACGGTTTACAAGCTCTTTCCCGATATAAAGCCTGAGGGCCATCTCATAATACTTACGGGTTCTCTTTAGCAGGAGACGGTTGATGGTTATACTTTTATAGTTTACGTAGTCCTGTGTTTTTTCAGTTTTTTCTTCGAGGTCACCAAGTATCCTGATGCCATTGATTATCTTGCCAATGATATATGGATTGAATAATTCAAAATAAATAAGATCCAGTTTATCAGGATCTTTTCTTCGGTCCCTTAAAGGCCATTTGTCTATATCCCTTCGGGTGCCAACAGTGAAGAGGTTCATTGCCGGTGTAAGTTCGCTTTTCCCCTTTTCTTCTGAGATATATGAAAAAGGCAGGTCCGAAGTGTCAAAATTTGAATAGTGTTTGCCCATAACCACGCTGTAAGCGCCGATATGACATGGCCACATCATGTATGAATAGGAACCGGTTTTAGTCCCTCGTTCAAGTATACACTGGTGCAGCGGGCCAAGCTTGTACATATGATTGCTCCGGTTTGGATCACTCCTATGTCTGACCGCTTCGATTCGCAATATTTCTTTATCAGATCTAATATTTTGGCAGTGAAATCTTTATCATGACGATAAAGTACCGTCAGATAAGCAACATGGGAAGAGAGCCTGTCAAAATCTGGGCAATGAGAATTCTTATCTCCTCTTTTGTCAGGTGCCTTTGCATTATCACTGAAAAATTATCTTATTACCGGAAATGAATATTGACAGTCTTTACCAGAGGCGGTTATCATAGTTGGAGCTTTCGATATCTTTAAAATATCTTACGGTTTCAACACGAAGTTCCGAAGTTGCAGGTTCGTCGCATACAATTATTCCTCGCTGGTGCATCTGAATGATTGATGCTGTCCACATATGGCTTATACTTCCTTCAACGACTTCCTTCAGGGCGCGGGCTTTATTATATCCTGAAATTATGATTATCACTTCTCTGGCATCCATAACAGTGCCGACACCAACGGTAAGAGCCTGTTTCGGCACTTTCGCTATATCACCGCCGAAAAATCTTGAATTTGCAAGGATAGTATCATATCTCAGGGTCTTGATTCTTGTTCTTGAAGTAAGTGAAGAACCCGGTTCATTGAATGCTATATGACCATCAGGACCAATTCCGCCAAGAAACAGATCTATGCCTCCGACTGCCTGGATTTTTTTTTCGTAATCAGCACACTCTTTTTCAAGATCTTTGGCATTTCCATCCAGAATGTTAATATTTTTCTTTGGGATATCAATATGGTTGAAAAGATTATCATACATGAAATAATGGTAGCTTTCAGGATGATTCTCATCAAGGCCGACATATTCATCCATATTGAATGTAATCACATTCTTGAATGAGATCTTACCAGCATTGTACATTTTAACAAATTCCTTATATACAGGAATAGGAGAGGAGCCTGTTGGTAAACCCAGAACGAAGGGTTTTGCCGGAGTTGGCTTTTTTTTATTTATTTTATCAGCGATATATGTAGCTGTCCAATTCCCTATTTCAGCAGGGTCTTTTTTGATTATGATTCTCATAGCAAATTTTTTTGAATGTAAGAAATAATTTGATATTTATAATTATTGAGTTTTTTGTTTATCAAGAAAGATCCGTGCATCTGCAACGAAGCAACCTTTATTTTCTTCAAGCACAATTAAAGGGTTGATATCCAGCTCATTAATTTGAGGGCATTCAAGGGCCAGCTGGCTGAGTCTCATAAGGCATTCTTTGATTGATGCAATATCGCGCGCCTTTTTTCCTCTTATCCCGTAAAGTATTTTGTGGAATCTTATCTGTTTTGTCATAGAATCGGCGATAAATTCATCAATCGGCGCTATCCTGAAGCTCACATCCTTAAAGACTTCGACATATATTCCTCCCAGACCGAACATTATTACAGGCCCGAATGATGAATCTCTTTTTATACCAAGGATTACTTCATCACCTGAAAGAATCACTACTGCTTTTATTCCTTTCTGCCTGCATTTTTCAAGCGCCATTCTTTTATTTAATTTCTTCCCTGTCCATTTTTAGTTTTTTATAAATAGTTGTTCAGTTGATTAATAATCATATAATAGCGATGACAAATAATAGCTTCGAATATAAAGAATTTAATAAAATAATTACTTGCATTGAATAAATTTATCTACTCTGGTTTCTCGTTTATTCTCTCATCATTCAATCATCACATCATAAATCATTTTTCGCCTCTTCACCATCTCTCCCTCTCATTCAATCTCCCTTTTTTAAACAATGCAGCTTGTATAAAAATCTTCATATAGGCCGTGCCTACGGCACTCGATAAGATATGAGCCGAGTAGCGTCAGTCTGTAAGTTTGGGAAATTAGGGGTTAAATGTTTTTTTAATTTTACCACGGAGCGCACGGGTTGGCACGGGGAAATCCGTGTTGACCCGTGCTCCCAGTGGTGAATTGAATTATTTTCAGATAGAACACCGATGACACAGATGCGACAGATTTTCGCGGATCAGCCTAAATCCGTAAAATCCGCGTAATCCGTGTGCTATTAATAAATATTTTAATCTCTTATGTTCCTATGATCCAATCATTCAATCATCCAATCATCCAATCACCCAATCTCCCAATCTCTCAATCATCACATCATAAATCATTTTTCGCCTCTTCACCATCTCTCCCTCTCATTCAATCTCCCTTTTTTAAACAATGCAGCTTGTATAAAAATCTTCATATAGGCCGTGCCTACGGCACTCGATAAGATATGAGCCGAGTAGCGTCAGTCTGTAAGTTTGGGAAATTAGGGGTTAAATGTTTTTTTAATTTTACCACGGAGCGCACGGGTTGGCACGGGGAAATCCGTGTTGACCCGTGCTCCCAGTGGTGAATTGAATTATTTTCAGATAGAACACCGATGACACAGATGCGACAGATTTTCGCGGATCAGCGTAAATCCGTAAAATCCGCGTAATCCGTGTGCCGTCAAAAATATATGTATCTCTTATTTTTCTGGAATTCAATCACCCTATCACCCAATCATTCAATCATTCAATCATTCAATCATTCAATCATTCAATCATCCATCAATTTATCCATCATTCATCGCCTCTTGCCTCTTATGCTTAAAATTCTTTTACTACAAATGCTAAGTCATTTAAAACAGTGCTTGCACGGAACATAAATCGGTTTATATTAGTAAAAAAATCAGTTACCGGAAGTTATGCGAAAAAACTCTGAATTTTACAAGGCCTTAACTACTTTAATTGATAAATCAAGGATATTCGACGATCCTCTCCATACAATTGCATGGGGAACCGATGCAAGCCTGTACAGGCTTATCCCGTGGATGGTCGTAAAACCTGCATGTGAGGAAGAAGTATCCTTTATTCTCGGAAAAGCTTCCGAATTTCGTGTGCCGGTTACCTTCAGAGCGGCTGGCACAAGCCTTTCCGGCCAGGCTGTGACCGACTCGGTAATTATTTTGATTTCAGGTAACGACTGGAATAATTTCAGAATAAACGAAGATAAAACGAAAATCACAGTTCAGCCTGCACTTATCGGAGCCAGGATAAATACTATGCTCGAGCGCTATGGAAGAAAAATAGGGCCTGATCCTGCATCTATAGATGCTGCAACAATTGGCGGAATAGTGGCTAATAACGCCAGCGGACTCAGAAGCCGATCAGCAGGCACAAGTTATAGCACAGTCGAAGATATGAAAATCATCCTTGCCGATGGGACTGTTCTCGATACAGGAAACCAGGAAAGTAGAAAAGTTTTCATCACATCACATAAAAAAATGATCGATGATATACTTTTTCTCGCTCAATCGGTTAAAGAAAACAAAAAACTTGCAGAACGAATAAGAACTAAATACAGACTGAAAAATACAACGGGTTACTCCCTTAATGCTCTTACTGATTTCAGCGATCCTTTCGATATCATAAAACATCTAATAATAGGCTCCGAAGGCACACTTGGTTTTATCTCGGAAATAACGCTTTTTACAGTACCTGTGAAGCCATTCAGAGCCAGCACACTGATTATTTTTCCCGACATAAGCGAAGCCTCAAAAGCTATTACACTTCTTTCAGGGATAGAGGTTGAAGCTGTGGAATTTATTGACCGTCAGGGACTTAAATCGGTTGAAAATGAGCCTGGTATGCCTGGATATCTTAAAAATGTAAGCCGCTCTGCCTCAGCACTGCTGATAGAAACATCGGCATATTCCAAACAAGAACTTAACGAACAGATAGAGGAAATATCAGGGATTCTATCCGGAACAATAACCGAAGTGCCGGGATATTTTACCGATATTCCTGCAGAGTACGATAAACTCTGGAAGGTTCGTAAAGGACTCTTTCCATCGGCCGGAGCAATGAGGGAGAAAGGAACCTCCGTAATAATAGAGGATATAGCAGTGCCTGTCGAACGTTTCGGCGAAGCTGTTTCGGACATAAGAAATATTCTTGAAAAATATAACCTTAATAACAGCGTGATTTATGGACATGCCCTTGAAGGAAATCTTCATTTTGTAATT
Organism: Bacteroidales bacterium; assembly: GCA_017999895.1. Taxonomy (GTDB): domain Bacteria; phylum Bacteroidota; class Bacteroidia; order Bacteroidales; family VadinHA17; genus LD21. Next base: position 30,602 of record JAGNKY010000017.1, on the reverse strand, counting down.
AGCAGGGATTTTAAAAATGAAAAGGAGACCGGGGAGTACGGAAACATGATGAACGATGTTGCCGAACTGGTTGTTCATAAGTATGATGGCTCACTGAAGGCTGAACATGGAACAGGCCGTAATATGGCGCCTTTTGTAAGGATGGAATGGGGCGACGAGGCCTATGAAGTGATGAAGAGAATAAAAAATATCTTCGATCCTTATAATGTACTTAACCCTGGAGTAATACTCAACGACGACCCGGAAATTCACCTGAAAAATCTGAAAGTAATCCCGGTTGTTGACGACACTATTGATAAATGCATCGAATGTGGTTTTTGTGAGCCTTTCTGCGTTTCAGGTGGTTTTACACTAACTCCCCGCCAGCGTATCGTCGTCTGCAGGGAAATATCAAAGATAAAAGAAAGCGGTTTCCGGCATAATGAGCTCCACAAACTTGTGAAATCTTTTAAATATGAAGGAAATACTACATGCGCAACCGATGGACTGTGCTCATCAAATTGCCCGGTTAATATTGATACCGGCTTGTTTATCAAAAAGCTCAGAAGTGAAAAATCCAATTCCGTAAAAAAAAGGGCAATGTTTGTTGCACGAAATATTCATCATATAACTGCAATGATGAGAACCTTTCTTACAGTTGTTTCCTTTTTACATAACATACTGGGTTCACGCCTGATGAAGTTTTTTGCCACTGGCATTAGAAAACTATCTGGAAATTTTATACCTCAATGGAATCCTTTTTTACCACGTGGAGCAAAAAAGATAAAAAACATAACACGCTCAGGTAAAGATACCGGCAATAGAGTAGTTTATTTTCCTTCCTGCATAAATCGTTCAATGGGTGTGTCGGCTGATTACCGGCATGAAAGACAGCTTTCGGAAGAAATGATACTGCTGATGGAAAAAGCAGGATTCGAGGTGATTTTGCCCGATAACCTCAATAAACTATGCTGCGGAATGGCTTTTATGAGCAAAGGATTTATCGAAGCAGGAGCTATGAAGTCGGGAGAACTTGAAAATGCACTTCTTGAAGCCAGCAGGAATGGAGAATATCCTGTGGTTTGCGAAATGAGCCCATGTCTTTATACAATGAAAGAAAACATGCGGAACAAACTAAAACTTTATGAACCTGTCGGATTTATTATGGAATACCTTTTACCCAGCCTGGAAATTGTGCCTGTGAAAGAAACTGTGACAGTTTTCCCTGTATGTACTATGAAAAAAATGGAGCTCGACAAAAAACTTATCGAACTGGCAAAACTTTGCGCTTCTGAAGTCATAGTGCCCGAAACAAATTGTTGTGGCTTTTCCGGCGATAAAGGATTCTTTAATCCGGAACTTAACCGTTATGCGTTGAGAAATCTCAGAGAACAAATACCTGATACAGTAATACACGGTTATTCGACAAGCCGCACCTGCGAGATAGGCTTGAGCCTTAATTCCGGTATTTCATATAAATCAATCGTCTATCTTGTCAATATGGCTACTCGTCCGAAGAATTTTAAATCTTTTTAATATCATTCCTAATTAGTTATATCAATATGTTTTTAACTTTAAGCAGTCAAACTCAAATTGAGTTTTTCTAAACGAGCTTCTGATTATTCTTTAAAACAACTTATTATGCGAAAAGAACTTCTTTTTTTCCTGTTTCTTTTATCGCAGGTAATCTATGCCCAGCAGGATTATTTTCCTGTTACAGGCGTCAGCGATAAAAGACCGGAAATATACGGATTTAAAAATGCGAGGGTGGTAGTTGATTACCAGACCACGCTGGATAATACGGATTTGCTTGTTTCGGAAGGAAGGATTCTGTCGGTCGGGAAGAACATCTCTTTCCCAAAAGGCACAATAGTATTCGATCTTACCGGTAAAAGTGTCTATCCTTCCTTTGTTGATGTTTATGCAGGCAATTATGGCATCAAAACCCAGACGCCGGCAGGCGAGACAAATCAATTTCCTCAAATGATTTCCATACAGCAGCAGGCCGAAAGGCAGACTGAACCTGCTTCCCGTGTGGCCGGTTACTGGAATGAGGGCATAAAGGCTTCTTATAATGTTTCCGATGAGTTTATACCCGATTCCCGCACTGCAGGCGATTATCGCCAGGCAGGCTTTGGAGCGGTTGTAACTTTCAAAGCCGACGGAATTGCACGAGGTACATCTGCACTTGTTTCGACAGGCGACAACAAATCGAACAGCGTTCTTATCAAAAACAAGGCAACAGCCAACTTTTCATTCAACCGGGGCCGTTCTTCCGACCTTTATCCTGCATCACAATTCGGAATCATAGCTCTCCTGCGACAATTCAACTACGATGCACAATGGTATAAGCAATTGCCTCCGGGATATCTTCACGATGACGACATAGAAGCATATCTTTCCAATCTTTCTATACCACAGGTAATGGAAGTAAGAAACAAACTCGAGATTATGAGGGCCGACAAGTTCGGAAAAGAATTTGGGATCGGTTATATAATAAAAGGTGCAGGCGATGAATATCAGGCGCTTGATGATATAAAGAAAACCGGAGTAAAACTTATTATTCCTGTCAATTTTCCGGATGCTCCTGATGTTAAGGATCCGTACGATGCTGCAAGAGTGCCTTACACAACTCTCAAACATTATGAACTTGCGCCTTCGAACCTTTCAATGGTAGCATCGTCAGGAATAACTTTTGCAATTACTTCGTCCGACCTTCGCCAGTTGTCAACTTTTCTGCCGAACCTTCGGAAAGCTGTCAGATATGGATTACCTGAGGCAGAAGCACTTAAAGCATTGACTTATACTCCTGCGTCTATGATAGGCGTAACAGACCTTGTAGGAGGAATCAGGAAAAATATGATTGCAAATTTCATCATTACATCCGGTAATATTTTCAGCGACGATTGTGTGATATATGAACATTGGATACAGGGAGTACCTTACAGATTCGTCGATCTCAGACTGAAAGATATGAGAGGGACATACACACTTGCGGTTGATACTGCGAAATACAAAATGGTTCTGTTGGGTACATTCGACAAGCCTTCCATAAAAATCCTTGTTGATACTGTTGAAATCAGGGGGGCCTCATTCACCCTCGATAAAGATATGGTGAGTATAAATTTCGAAAGGCAGAATATAAGATACAGGCTTTCGGGTTATATTGCTAAAAATGACATGCAGGGCGGAGGGCAGCTCGACAATGGAAAGCCGGTAACATGGAAAGCAACATTCATCAGCAAAGAATATGAACAGGATTCCCGTCAGAAAAAACCTTCACCACCGCCGGTTGTAAAGCCCGGTACGTTTGTTTATCCTTTCTCGCCTTACGGATGGACCAAACTGCCTGAACAGAAAGATGTACTTTTCAGAAATGCCACGGTATGGACAAATGAGAAGGAAGGGATTTTGACAAATGCAGATGTTCTTGTACGCAAAGGTAAAATTGCAGCAGTCGGCAGAAACCTCACAGCAACCGGAGCAGAAATAATAGATGCAACAGGCATGCACCTCACGCCCGGAATTATTGACGAACATTCTCATATCGCACTCGATGCCACAAATGAAATGGGACAGGCAATAACATCGGAAGTCAGATGCAGCGATGTTATAGACCCTGAAGATATAACCATTTACAGGCAGCTTGCCGGAGGAGTTACGGCGGCTCATATACTTCACGGATCAGCCAATCCGATAGGAGGACAGTCGGTAATAATAAAACATCGCTGGGGCCGCTCCGCCGATGAACTGAAAGTTGAAAACCAGCCGGGATTTCTTAAACATGCTCTTGGCGAAAATGTAAAACGAAGTACAAGCCGCTACCCAAATACCAGAATGGGAGTGGAACAGATAATACGCGATGCATACCAGCGCGCGGTTGACTATAACAGGGAATGGAAAGAATGGAACATGCTTAAGCCTGCCGACAGAGTGGGTAAATTACCTCCCCGCCGCGACCTTGAACTCGATGCACTCGTTGATGTTCTCGAAGGCAGAAGCTTTATAGTCTGTCATACTTATGTGCAATCGGAAGGCACTATGATTATGAACCTTGCACAGGATTTCGGCGTCAGAGTGAATACTCTTATCCATTTCAACGAAGGTTATAAGATAGCAGATCAGATTAAGGAACACGGCGCTGCAGCATCGGTATTTTCCGACTGGTGGGATTATAAATACGAAGTTTACGAAGGTACTTCTTATAATGCACCACTGCTTCTTGGACAGGGTATCCTAGTCTGCCTCCATTCTGATGACGCAGAGATGGGCAGAAGACTCAATCAGGAGGCAGCAAAAGTTATTAAGTACGGTAACATATCTGAACAAGAGGCACTTAAGCTTGTAACGCTTAACCCTGCAAAGATTCTTCATCTCGACGACAGAATGGGAAGCATAAAGGCAGGGAAAGATGCCGACCTTGTCCTATGGACTGATAATCCGTTGTCAATCTATGCCCGCGCCAGCAAAACCATGGTTGACGGTATTATTTACTTCGACGAGGAAACCGATGCACGCCTCAGAGAACAAATGACAAACGACCGGAATAGAATTATATCAAATATTCTCAAAGAAACTCAGCCGGCTTCACCATCAAACCCTAATTCTCAAAGACGATGAAAACAAAAGCTATATTTTCAATTTTAATTATTGTTGCATTTATTACTCAGGTTGTGGCACAGAGCCCTGTCGTGGCTCCTGCCCAGAAAAAACCGGTAATGCTCTATGGAGGAATAATCCATACAGGAACAGGCGAGGTAATTGAAAACGGCATTATCGCTTTTTCTGCAGGAAAAATAACCTTCGTGGGTAAAGCCTCCGAAAGCAGGCTGGATAAGTCATCATACGAAGTAATGGATGTCACCGGTAAACATATTTATCCTGGACTGATTTTCGTAAATACAAGTCTCGGCCTTGTTGAAATCGGAGGCGTGGATGTGACTGTTGATAACCGGGAACTTGGCGACCTTAATCCGAATGTGCGGGCTATAGTGGCTTATAATACCGATTCGCACGTTATACCTGTAATCAGATCGAACGGAATTCTTCTTGCTCAGATTGTTCCTCAGGGAACTCTTCTCCCGGGAACTGCAAGCGTTGTACAGCTCGATGCATGGAACTGGGAAGATGCTGCTTACAGAATGGATAACGGACTTATTCTCGGCTGGCCAAGAAGGACTATCACAGGAACAAGAACAACGACCGTTACCCAGCCACAACCTTCACAGGCGGGACAAACGGCTTATGAGAGAAATGTCGAACAACTCGAAAAAATATTCTCCGATGCAGTGGCTTATTCGGCAATCGAAAAACCTGTAAATACGAATCTAAGGTTAGAAGCAATGAAAGGTCTGTTCGATGGCACCAAAACACTTTTTATCAATGCTCCTGATGCAAAGGGCATAGTAGCTGCTGTTACATTTGCAAAACGTTATGGAGTCAAAAAAATAGTCCTTACAAATGCAAATGAATCGGCATGGGAGGTGAAAGATTTTCTTAAAGAAAACAATATACCTGTTATCATTGCAAACCCCTTGAGCCTGCCGCTTTATGAACATAGTGATGTAAGAATGCCTTTCAAACTGGCAGTAATGTTCAAAAAAGAGGGAATTCTTACAGGCCTCACTTATTCGTCGCAGGCATACGCTAATCTTCCTTTTGCTGCCGGCCAGACAGTTGCTTACGGGCTTACAAAGGAGGAAGCACTTCAGACTGTGACGCTTAATAATGCTAAAATTCTTGGCATTGATGATCTGACCGGCTCGCTTGAACCGGGCAAGGATGCAAACATTGTTGTTTCAACAGGCGATTTACTCGATATGAAAACAAATAATGTGGAACTGGCATTCATAACCGGCAGGAACATTAGCCTCGACAATAAACATAAACAACTCACAAGGCGTTTTCAGGCAAAATATGATGACATAAATTCTAATGGGGAAGCGAAGCAACTACGATAGATAAAGTCCCCATTTGTGGCCTGTCTGCCTGATGCAGGCAGGCGGGGATTTAGGTGCAAACAAAAGGGGTTAACAAATAAATAACATGAGTATTGATTAATAAACAATTATTAATATTTTATTGATATCTAATGCACAGTTAAAATTATTTTCTGATGAAAATCATAATAATCGGTACCGCATTTCCTTACAGAGGAGGACTCTCGGCTTTCAACGAACGACTTGCCCACCAGTTTTCTTCCGAAGGACATGAGGTGCTGATTATAACTTTCAAACTTCAGTACCCGTCGTTTTTGTTTCCGGGTAAAACTCAATATCAAAACGGGCCTCCTCCTGAAGGACTGTCAATAGTCCGGATGATTAATTCCGTCAATCCTTTTTCGTGGATTGCAACCGGACGTAAAATAAGAAAGGAGAAACCCGATATAGTTATCTTTAAATACTGGCTTCCATTTATGTCGCCTTGTTTTGGCACCATCGCAAGGATTGCACACTCGAACAGGTATACAAAGGTAATTTGCATATTCGATAATGTGATTCCTCACGAAAAAAGAGCAGGCGATAAACTTCTTACAGAATATTTCGTTAATTCGATACAAGGTGCACTGGTAATGTCGGAACCTGTTCTGAATGATCTTTTGAAATTCAGGAAAGAGATTTCCGTAAATCTTAGTCCGCATCCTCTTTTTGATAATTTCGGTCAGTCGGTCACGAAAGATGAAGCAATCGCAAAACTGAATTTAAGTCATGCATACTCTTATGTTCTTTTTTTCGGGTTTGTCAGAGAGTATAAAGGCCTTGATTTGCTGCTCAAAGCTTTTCCGGCGATCAAAAGTGTGCATAAAAACGTGAAGCTGATTATTGCAGGTGAATTTTATGATGATGAAAAATCCTATATGCAGCTCATCAGGGAAGAAAATCTGACTGATGATGTTCATATTTTCAATAGATTTATTGATGACAATGAGGTTGCATATTTCTTTTGTGCTGCCGACCTTGTTGTACAGCCGTATAAGAGTGCAACGCAAAGCGGTGTGACACAGATAGCGTATCACTTTGATAAACCGATGGTTGTGACTGACGTGGGAGGACTGAAGGAGATAGTGCCGGATGGGGTATGCGGTTTTGTTGTGAAGCCCGATCCTGCTGAAATTGCCGATGCCGTAATCAAATTTTTTTCGGGCAGCTATTATGAGTCTTTTATCGAAAATATCAGGAAAGAAAAGAAAAAATATTCATGGGAGAGATTAACAAATTCTATTCTCGATATTTACAATAAAATTAAAGAAGATGATAATTAGAAGTAAAGCTCCTTTAAGGATAGGATTGGCGGGTGGAGGCACTGATGTTTCGCCGTACTCCGATCTTTACGGCGGCGCAGTGTTGAATGCCTCGATCAACATGTATGCTTATGCATCAATTGAACTTATAAAGGGTTCATCAATAATTTTCAAATCGGAAGACAAGAAAACTGAAGTTGAATTTCCTGTTTCTGAAGAACCCGTTATTGATAGTAAACTTGACTTGATTAAAGGAGTGTATAAAAGGGTGATTAAAGATTTTAAGATCGAGCCGGCGCCTTTTAGGCTTACAACTTTTGTGGATGCGCCTGCAGGTTCAGGTCTGGGCTCATCATCCACACTGGTTGTTGCCGTTCTTGGAGCTTTTACAGAATGGTTCAGGTTGCCGCTCGGAGAATATGATATAGCAAGATTTGCATGGGAAATTGAACGTAATGATCTTGGTATGGCAGGAGGGAAGCAAGACCAATATGCTGCTGCTTTTGGAGGGGTTAATTTTATGGAGTTTTCCAGTAATAATAAGGTAATCGTCAACCCGCTAAGAGTTAAAGATCAGATATTAAATGAATTATCCAATAACCTGGTTCTTTATTATACTGAAACCAGTAGAATCTCGTCAGATATCATTAAAGAACAACAAAAGAATGTGGAGATAGGAGATACACAGTCGGTTGAAGCGATGCATCGGCTGAAAGAGCTTGCAGTCAGAATGAAAGAAGCACTGCTGAAAGGAGAAATGGATTATATGGGAGAATTACTCGATATTTCGTGGAAATATAAGAAACAAATGGCAGGTGGAATATCGAATCCTCAAATTGATCAAATATATGATACTGCAATAAAGGCGGGTGCTACCGGCGGCAAAATAAGCGGTGCAGGAGGAGGGGGATTCATATTTTTCTATTGCCCGGGGAACACACGTTATGAAGTAATTAGAGCCCTTTCACGATTCGGGGGGCACGAACAAAAATATGAATTTACAAAAAACGGTCTTGTAACCTGGACATTATAAACATGATAAAGGAAGCGATAATACTTGCCGGTGGATTTGGAACACGTTTAAGGGGCGTTGTGAATGATATTCCGAAACCAATGGCTCCTGTGAAAGGGAAGCCTTTTCTCTTCTGGCTCTTTAAATATCTCGAACGACAGAACATCGGGAAAGCAATAATTGCCTCAGGTTACAGGCATGACGCTATCGAATCATATTTTGGAATAACTTCAGATAATATTGGAATTGAATACTCTGTCGAGAAAGAGCCTCTCGACACCGGAGGAGCTGTATTACTGGCTTCTTCACTTGTGAAAGGCGAGACATTCTTTGTTCTTAACGGCGACACTTTTTATGATGTCAATCTTCTTGAGTTTGAAAAGTTTTTTAAAGAATCCGAAGCGGTCATGTCGGTTGCATTGAAGCCGATGAGTAACTGCAGCCGTTATGGTTCGGTCGTTATTGAAAATAATAGAATTACTGCCTTTAAGGAAAAGGGAATAAATGAAAGCGGGCTTATTAACGGAGGGATTTACGTTGTAAACAAAAAATGGTTTGTCGAATCGGCACCAGGGCCAAAATTTTCGATGGAGAAAGATATACTTGAGAAAAGAATAAAATCTGATATTATCACCGGATTTATATCAGATGCGCCCTTTATTGATATTGGAGTCCCTGAAGATTATTTGAGAGCAGAAGAAGAAATGCCTTATTGGTTGATTTGATGATTCTTAATTTACTTTATCTTTAATCAGGTAAGTATTTCTCTCTGGTGAGTTTCTATTGATAAGTTCTCCAAGAAATCCTGTAAGGAAAAGCAGGGTGCCAATAATCATTACAGCAAGGGCAATATAGAACCATGCGCTGTCGGTTACGAGAGGTGCTCTAAGGTTATGTGAAACATAGTGTAATTTTCTTATTCCAAGGTAGGCTGCCATAATAAAGCCTGCGAGGAACATAAGAGTCCCAAGCGACCCGAACAGATGCATAGGACTTTTGCCGAACCGGGTAATGAAACCTATGGTCAACAGGTCGAGATAACCTTTTATAAACCGGTCAAAGCCATACTTTGTAGTGCCGTATTTCCTCGGCCTGTGTTCTACAACTTTTTCGCCGATTTTCATGAATCCGGCCTCTTTAGCCAGAATAGGAATATAGCGGTGCATTTCGCCAAAGACTTCAATGCTTTTCACAACTTCGTTTCTGTAAGCCTTAAGTCCACAGTTAAAGTCATGAAGTCTTATCCCCGACGATAATCGGGCTGTGTAGTTATAAAATCTGCTTGTTACCCTCTTTAAGAACGGATCGTATCTTTTCTTTTTCCAGCCTGAAACAAGGTCATATCCCTCTTCCTTTATCATATTATAAAGCGCAGGTATTTCGTCGGGTGAATCCTGAAGGTCGGAGTCCATAGTGATTACCACATCTCCCGAAGCAAGTCTGAAACCTGTGTGTAAAGCAGCAGCTTTTCCGTAATTACGTCTGAAACTAACTGCTTTAATATTTTTGTTGCTCTTTCCAAGATTTTTAATCGTTTCCCATGATTTATCGCTACTGCCGTCGTCAATAAAAATCAATTCATACGAATACCCTTCTTTATTGCATACACTTTTGATCCATTGTGTAAGTTCGGGAAGCGATTCCTGTTCGTTATATACAGGTATCACTATGGAAAGATCCATAATTGTAAATTATCTATTTTCAGGAATGTCAATAAGTGGGTTGCCTTCTTTTTTTATGAAAGCACTTACAAGCAATGACATAATTGTACCATAGAGAATATTGCTAAAAATACTCGATAGAGCTATTATTTCCGGCACGAGTAATTTTTTCTGCATGGCAAGGCTTGCATCTATTGCTTGCTGTGGAGTGCCTCTTTTTACAAGCATTTCTTCAACCATTGCAAGCTGTTTATCCTTAAGCCCGGGATCGATGAATTTATATAGTATATAAGCAAAAATGGCAGCAATTATTGAATAATATACAAAAATAACCACACCTGCACCCACGCTCTGACCATACTTTATATATCCATAAAGATAATTATCCCTGTAAGACTTTAGCATAAAATACAGGAGAACAATCTCAATGAGCAGAAACACATATCCCTGAACCCTATTGAAAGAAAGGTCAAGGAAGTACATTACAAGTGTATATACTACACTTATCAATCCGAGAATTAATCCATTTGTAAGATTTGCTTTCCAGACAGAGGTAGTTTTTTCCATTGATTTATATTTTATATACAATTTGATTAGCAGTCAAATATAATTTAAAATTATAAAATAAGGTAATATTTTTCAGGTGAATGGAATTTGTTATTTTTGCATCGGGTAAGTCTTATACGACCAGCTCCCGCTGAACTCCCCCAGGGTCGGAAGGCAGCAAGGGTAGGCGGTTGTAGCGGTGCGATATAAGTAACTTACCCTTTTTGTTTATAAGTTATAAAGAGTAATTTTTTTAATTCACATTTATTATTAAATTTGGGAAAATGGAAAAATATGCTTATAAAAATTTATCCTGATAATCCTAACAAGAAGTATATAAGAATGGTTGTAGATGTACTTCAGCAGGGGGGAATAATAATTTATCCTACCGATACGGTTTACGCAATGGGTTGCGATATAAAAGCAGTAAAAGCAATTGAAAAAATTGCATCCTTTAAAGGACATAATCCAAACAATCCGGATTTGTCTGTTATATTTCACAGCATGAGCCAGTTAAGTGAATATACTATAATTCGCGACAATAATATTTTCAAGCTTATGAAGCGTAACCTGCCAGGCCCATTTACATTTATCGTTCAGGCAAACAATCAGATACCTAAAATGTTTAAAAACAAAAAGAAGACTGTCGGTGTGCGTATTCCCAGGAATAATATTACACTTGAAATAGTCAGGGAAAACGGACGCCCAATTATTACTACTTCAATACATAACGACGGTGAAATTGTGGAGTATACCACCGACCCTGAACTGATTCATGAGAAATATCACGACATAGCTGATGTGGTAATTGACGGAGGCTATGGGAAAAATGAACCGTCAACAGTAGTTGATTGTACAGGCGAAGAAATTGTTATCCTAAGGCAGGGGCTCGGAGAGTTACAGTTATAGGATAGGGCTTATCTTCTATAGAAACTTTTTGCAAAGAAAACCATTACAGCGAGAAGCTCGAGCCTTCCAAGAATCATCAACACAGAGAAAAACAACTTTTCCGCCGCAGGAAGTCCGGCATAACTATTCAAGGGTCCAAAGCTTCCGACCCCGGGACCTATATTCCCAAGTATTGAAATGGCAGTGCCAAAAGATGTAATTATATCGTATCCCATAAGCGAAATGCCAAAAGCACTTATACAAACAGTTATAAGATAAATAATTATAAAAACCTGAATATTGTATATAATTTCCTGTGGAATAATTTTATGATTAAGTCTTACAGGCAAATATGCATCGGGATGCAAAAGTCGTTTAATTTCCATATTCATATTTAACGAGAGCATCATAATACGTCCGATTTTAATTCCCCCGCTTGTAGAACCTGCCATCCCTCCTGTAAACATCAGGGCAAGGAAAATAAGCATGATAAAATTACCCCATAAAATATAGTTATTTGTGTAGAAACCAGTTGTTGTTATAATGGAAACTACGTGAAATGAGCCATTTATAATTGATTCGAAAAAAGGGGAAAAACCATTAATAAATAAAATGACAGAAATTAAAAGACAAAAAACAATTGTAAGTAAAAGATAAAAAATGAATTCACTGTTTTCTTTTATCTTTTTAAAGTCTTTTTTAACAAAATAATATAATACAGACATATTAGTTCCACCTGCAAACATAAATATTGTTATGATTATTTTTGAATAAGGAGTGGCTAACATTACAAGGCTATTATTATGCGTGGAAAACCCACCTGTTGACAAAGTGCTTAATGAAATACATACGGCGTCGAAAAAATTCATTTTTCCGGCTGCGAGCAGCACTATTTCCACGGCTGTAAGGATTATATAGATTAAAATGAGCCGTTTAGCAGTATCAACCCATCTCGGGTGAATTTTATCGGAAGGCTGTCCGGAAAAATCTGTAGTGGAAAGTTGAATAGATGAGTCTTTAAAAACTGGTAAAACATAGAGCGAAAGGAAAATAATACCAAGTCCGCCAAGCCACTGGGTGAGGCTTCGCCATAACAGGATGCCTTTTGGAAGTTTTTCCAGATCGGGAAAAACAGTTGTGGCTGTAGTTGTAAAACCTGAAACCGACTCAAAAAAAGCATCTATAAAGTTTTTTGTCACTCCGCTGAAAAGGAATGGAAGTGTTCCGAATAAGCTGAAAATTATCAGGACTCCTGTTATTATCAGATAGCCTTCACGATTACCGTATGTTTGTTCTTCTTCTTTTATAGGAGTGTAAACAAATACACCTGTTGTTATAGTAATTATACCTGAAACGAAGAATGACGACACTGAAATATCATGCATAATCAATGAAGCCAGTGCTGTGGCCAGCATCATAATGCCCTCGGAGATTAGAAAAATGCCATAAATCCGTGTTATGACCCGGAAATTGATCATAAATAATGGTTAAATGAAGAACTTTGTAACTTTATCAACTGCTGAAGGAAGTGTAAAGACCACTACACGGTCGCCTGCTTTTATCATAGTGTCAGCAAAAGCAATAAATGGTTCATCATTTCTGATGCCGCCACAAACAATCGCATCATCCGGAAAATCTATACTACGAAGCGTGCCCTTTGTGATCTTGGCATTAGGGGGTACAATAAATTCTATAACTTCAGCATCAACACCAGTTAGATATTTAACCTGTATAACATTCGGATTTATTGTATGGCGAAATATCCTGCTGGCGGAAGATATCTTTTTATTGATAATTGTATCTATCCCAATGTTTACAGCAAGATTAATGTATTCCATGTTTTCAACTTCTGCGATGGTTTTCTTCACACCTAATTTTTTGGCAAGCAGACAGGAAAGAATATTAGTTTCGGAATTACCGGTAACAGCAATAAAACAATCCATCATGCCTATTCCTTCGCGATTTAGAAGGTCCACATCGCGACAATCACCGTTTATGATAAGGGTATTATCAAGCACTTCAGCAAGAGTCTCACACTTTTCCTTATTGATGTCTATCAATTTAACTGCACACGATTTTTGCATGTAATAGGCAATATGCTTACCTATCCTGCTGCCTCCGATAATCATAATATTCTGTGTTTCAAAAACTTCTTTTCCTGAAGCCTTCATCATTTCATTTATCCCTTCATTGGTTGAGATGATATAAACCAGATCGCCAAGTTGTAAAACATCATCGGCCTTAGGAATTATGGTATGATTATTTCTTTTTATTGCTACTGCCCTATATTTGTCACTTTTGAATTCCTTGCTTATTTCTTGGAGTGTCATATTCAGAGTAGGTGCCTTTTCGTCAAGCTTTTGAACATATAATGCAAGTTTACCACCTGAAAACTCCATAAAATCAGTCGTGCCACTTTCCTGTAACAGCATCAATACTTCCCTTGCTGCAATGAGCTCAGGATAAATGAGCGAATCTATTCCCAGCGACCTGAAGAAGTTTTCATTTTCCTGTTCGATATATTCGAGGTTGTCAATTCTTGCTATTGTTTTTACAGCTCCAAGCCTTTTTGCAAGTATGCACGATGTTATGTTACTGGCTTCCGAATTAGTCACTGCGATAAAAAGATCGGTCTTTTTTCTCATCGCATTCTGAAGAAGACTTATTGAAGTAGATGGACCATGAAAAGTCATTACATCCATGGTCGAATCAATCGGCTTAAGCCTCTCTTCATCAGGGTCGATGATAAGTATTTCATGATTCTCATTCGACAACATCTTTGCAAGATGTGTACCTACTTCACCTGCTCCCGCAATAATGATCCTCATATCTATGCAAATTAAAAAACAAGCAAAATAAGCTATAAAATAATGAATACTCAACTATTTTGATACAATAATTCAAATTCGATTCAAATCCTTAACTTGAAACACCCGTTCTTTTTTACAAAATAAAAAGAACAATCGGAACCATGGCCCATAAATTTGTTATATCGGCTCGGTGGAAATGCCGACGAATATATTGCTATCGAAGGTTGAATACCTGCCGGCAATGAAGAGAATTGCCGGCCTGTAAATATTACTATATCCGGATTGGTCCCGGTAATATCTGGAATCTTATCACCGGCAATAAGTACTTGTATATTTCCAGCTTTTACCAGCAGTGTCTTATCTGAAATATTGTTTTTAATGCAAAGTTTGAGTCCGGATGATGAACAGTGACGTTTGACTTCTTTCGGAATTGTATCGTCAGTACAAAAAAGATAAAGAAATCGGCCCGACTTTATTCCAATAGCTGGCACTGACGTGTTATAAACAATTACTTCGTTGTGATTCACCGTCAAAATACTTGTAACAGTCTGAGTAATCATAAACAATGAAAAAACTACAATAGGATAAATACTTTTCAGACTGTCTCTTTTAAGAAGGTTCTGCGTTAGCATTAAAAGGAAAACAGTAAGAATAATACCCGATGGAGTTGAAAGGCCTATATCTTCTACTGATGCAAAAGGAATTTTCGAAGTCATTTTAGTAAGAAATCCGGCCAGACCTGCAGTAATATTCATGCAATATGCAGTAATACCCGAAAGTAGAGCTGAAAATGATAAAATTATTGTCAGGAATCCACAAACTATTATTATGTAAGAAACAGGTATAATTACAAGATTAGAAAAAATGAACAGAAGCGGGAAACGGTTAAAAAGCATCAAGGTAAGAGGGAGAGTTCCTTCCTGGGCAATAATGGACATTGCCGTAGATTGCCATATTTTGTCCGCAATTTTTCCGCTAAAATTGAATATATCATAAAACTTCTTATAAAACAGAATAATGAACAACACTGCATGGTATGATAGAAGAAAAGCAGCATCAAAAACTACAGACGGCCATAATACAGCAAGTATAAATGCAGAAGCCAGCATTGTATTTATTGAATTTGTTTTTCTTTTTAGTAGATTTCCCGTATGAAGAAATGAAAACATAAGTGAAGCTCTTACAACCGAGGTAGATAAGCCTGCAATGAAAGAGAATGCCCATAAAACGGCAATTGTAATAATCAACCTTACAATGTTGAGTTTTCCTTTCAGAAAAAAGAGCATTCCAAATATAAACATACTCAGTACCCCTGCATGAAGACCCGAAACAGCCATTATATGCATTACGCCGGCCTTTGCAAACTGGTCTTTCTGTTCATCCTCGAGCAACGTTTTTTCACCAAGGGTGATTGCAGCTGCTAATGCAAGATTTTCTCCATCGAGACCTCTTTCACGATATAGATTAATAATACGACTACGGTAAATAAGAGCCTTATTGAGAATGCTTATCGAAGCAGGTCTCTTAAAGTAAAGAATATCGGAATGTTTGGTAAAAGCGTAATACCTGAATCCTCTCGACTCCATATAGAATTTATAATTGAACTCACACGGATTTCCTCTGTTGGTGATTTCAATTGGCTGGCATTTGATAATCAATATATCTCCAGGGACGAGATTCTTCCCTGTCGAGTCTTTTTCATGATATAATAGAATAGAACCTCTTACTTTTTCAGGAACATTATTGGAAAAAATACTTATTAGTTTTGTTTTTATGATGAATGAATTTGGCTTTTCTTCAGGGAAATCTGATACTTCTGACATAAATATCCGGCTTTGACTGTCAAAAGTTGTAAGTCTCTCTTTTTCATAAGTTCTGAAAAGTAATCCACATGTAAAAAGCAGAAATGAAAGAAAAATACCATAATATGGATTATTTCCATTATCGTGAGAAAACATGCCGAGGATCGTACAGGTTATCTCAACAGGAATAATGAAGAATAACACTTTTACAGATAGATGAATATAAATTGCGGCTATTATGCCAAGGCATAATGGAACGAAAAGCCTTAAAAAAGGTATCTTTTTATGAAGCACTTGATGCAGCCTTTGAGACTGCTGAAAGATATAAAAAAGTTTTTATTTTTTATGCTGAGAATATACCAGAGTTTTATATTTAGCCTTGAATCTACCCCTGGCTATATCGTTGAGTTTGCCTTTTATTAGTGTTTTTCTTAAAGGATTGATTTTTTCAACAAATAATATCCCATCGAGATGGTCATATTCATGAAGAATAATTCTCGCCTTATAATCTTTGAATGTCTCGTCATGAAATTTCCAGTTTTTATCATAATATTGGATCCTTATTAGCGATTCTCTTTTAACATCTTCACGAATATTGGGAATACTCAGGCATCCTTCGTTGGTCAGGTCAAATTCATTATTTTTTTCAATGATTTCAGGATTAATAAAAACTTTTTTAAAGTCGGCAAAACCAGGATCATCGTCAGCAAGCGGGGCACCGTCGATTACAAAGATTCTTAATGATTTTCCTATTTGTGGTGCAGCCAGACCTACTCCTTCAGCATGGTACAGCGTTTCGAACATATCGTCAATAAGCTGGTTTAAACCTTCATAATTTTTATCAATTTCTTCTGCCACTTTATTCAAAATAGGATGACCATAAACAACAATAGGATAAATCATTGTAATAATCTTTTAACTTTCAAATTCCCTTTTTTCAAGAAATGACTGCAAAATAAGTGAAGCGCTTATCTTGTCGGCAAGCGATTTGTCCATTCTCTCTTTCTTTTTCACTCCACCCTCGAGAATTGTTTTCTGGCTAATTATGGATGTAAGTCTTTCATCTTCAAGGTAAACCGGCATATCGGGGAACAATTTTCTTATTCTCTTTAAAAAAGGATTTATATATTTAACAGCTTCACTCGGTGTATTGTTCATTTTTTTTGGATATCCCACAACAATTGCATCTACTTTTTCATTTTTAAGGTATTCTGAAAGATATTCTTCAAGCTTGCCTGTGGGCAGGGTCAGAAGGGGTGATGCTATTATTTGCAGCGGATCTGTTACTGCCAGCCCCGTTCTTTTTCGACCATAATCAATTGCAAGTATCCTTCCCATAAATTAACAACCGGCAAAAATACAAAAACTTTTTCTCGCTTCCTCATGTTCCTTAATCAATAACTCAGAAACGATATAAACAATCAGAACCAACTTATTAGCTAATAAGTTGGTTCTGTAACATTTCTTTTATTAACCATTGAATTCACGGATTAGCACTGAGTTATACCTCGCTTCTCCTCACCACTCTGGGGAGGTAGGGAGGGGTATTTTCATCATCCATCATCCATCATCAATGGTCCATCACAAATCCCTATTCCGCATTTTTTGTAGCTTGCTCATACTGTAAGGCAAGCCTCTGGTATGCCTGGTATCTCCATTTCGCATTTTCCTCGGCGGCTTTGAAAAGTATTTCTGCTTCCTCGGGGAATGTTTTGAGAAGGGAGTTATAACGAACTTCAGAATGCAAAAACTCCTGGAATTTTGACCAGTCGGGTTCTTTTGAATCGAGTATGAAAGGATTTTTGCCTTCGGCTTCCAGCAGCGGGTTATATCTATATAGATGCCAGTAGCCTGCCTGTACGGCTCTTTCCTCTTGCTCCATTGCCTTACTCATTCCTTCAACCAGACCATGATTAATACATGGCGAGTATGCTATAATGAGAGAAGGCCCGGGATAAGCTTCAGCCTCCCTTACCGCTTTGAGGAACTGCGCATTATTTGCTCCCATTGCCACTTGTGCAACATAGACGTATCCATAACTTATAGCCATCATGCCAAGATCTTTTTTCTTGATTTTCTTGCCTGAAGCAGCAAATTTTGCAATCGCTCCGGCAGGTGTTGATTTTGATGATTGACCGCCGGTGTTCGAGTAAACC
This sequence comes from Bacteroidales bacterium, assembly GCA_017999895.1. Classification (GTDB taxonomy): domain Bacteria; phylum Bacteroidota; class Bacteroidia; order Bacteroidales; family VadinHA17; genus LD21. Next base: position 12,508 of record JAGNKY010000017.1, on the reverse strand, counting down.
TCAGTATCGAGGACGAGCATGTTTAAATCTTCTCTTGAAGCAATTACATGATCGAGCCCTCCGAATCCAATGTCGTAAGCCCAGCCGTCGCCTCCGATTATCCAGTGTGATTTTTTAACCAGATATTGTTTAAGTGAAAGTATATCCTTAGCTATTTGTGATTTATCTTTCTCGCATGCTTCAACAACTTTTGCCGATGCTGTTTTTGAAGCTTCGGCATCGTTTCGAACTTCAAGCCATTCCTTAAAAGCCACCTCAGTGTCGGTGTTTACAGTTTTATTACTGATGGCTTCCTGCATCTTAATGGCTATACGCTCTCTTAGTTTATTAGATCCCAGAGCCATTCCGTAACCGTATTCGGCATTGTCCTCGAAAAGAGAATTAGCCCATGCAGGGCCGTGTCCGTTTTTATTTATCGTGTACGGCATGGAAGGTGCCGATGCTCCATAAATAGATGAACATCCGGTAGCATTTGCAATAGTCATTCTGTCGCCGAACAACTGAGTTATAAGTTTAATATAAGGAGTTTCACCGCAACCTGAACAAGCACCTGAGAATTCAAAAAGTGGCTGTGCAAACTGGCTGTTTTTGACATTAAGGAATTTATCCACAATGTTGTCTTTGTATCCTACTTTTTCATGCATGTAAGTCCAGCGTTCTGATTCTGATAGTTGTGTCTCCAGAGGCTTCATCACGAGTGCTTTGGTCTTAGTCGGACAAACATTCTCGCATATTCCGCAGCCGGTACAATCGTAAACACTTACCTGTAGCCTGTATTTATAGGCTTTAAGTACACCGGGGATACCTTGCAAAAGTTTTGTTCCTTCTGGTGCTTTTGAAGCTTCTTCTTCGGTAAGAAGGAAAGGACGTATTGCAGCATGCGGACATACATAGGCGCATTGGTTACATTGTATGCAATACTCGGGCAGCCATTCCGGAACATTAACTGCAATACCTCTTTTTTCATAAGCAGAGGTTCCCGGAGGGAATGAGCCGTCTTCTCTACCGGAAAAGACGCTTACAGGAAGACTATCACCTTCCATTTTATTGATAGGCTCAACTACGTCGCGGATGAATGGAGGAATATCTTTTTTATCATCCATTTTTTCTACTTTGATATTTGCCCATTCAGGAGAAACATCGACTTTAGTCACTTCACCACCCTTATAAACAGCTTTGTAATTCATTTCAACAACGCGATCGCCTTTACGGCCATACGTTTTATAAATTGCTTTTTTCATTTCATCTACAGCTTTCTCATAGGGGATAACCTGCGAGACTTTAAAGAAAGCCGATTGCATAATGGTATTAGTTCTTGTACCAAGCCCTATTTCTTCTGCAATGGATGTGGCATTAATGATATAAAAATCGATATTGTTTTCAGCAAGATATTTTTTCATGTGATCGGGGAGTCGCTTTTTCGTTTCTTCAGCGTCCCATAGTGAGTTAAGAAGAAAAGTTCCGCCTTTCTTCAGACCTTTGAGCATGTCATATTTATTGAGATATGCCGGAACATGACATGCGACGAAATCGGGAGTGTTTACATAATAAGGCGAACGTATAGGATGATCACCAAAGCGAAGATGAGATACTGTAAGGCCTCCTGATTTTTTTGAATCGTAAGCAAAATAACCCTGGCAATATTTATCAGTTGTCTCACCTATTATTTTGATCGAATTCTTATTTGCTCCTACAGTGCCATCGGAACCGATACCAAAAAATTTAGCAGAATATGTACCGGGGGTTGAAGTATTTATTTCCGGAAGCTGAGGTAGTGACTGGAATGTTACATCATCTACGATCCCTATAGTAAAATGATCCCTGGGTTCTTTTTGTTTCATATTTTCATATACGGAGATAACCATTGCAGGTGTTGTGTCCTTCGAACTTAATCCGTAACGTCCTGCAAGAATCTGTGGCCTTATATCTCTGTCGTAAAATAATCCTTTTATATCAAGATAGAGAGGATCACCGTTTGCTCCAGGCTCTTTAGTCCTGTCGAGCACTGAGATTCTTTTAACTGTTTTGGGGATCACATCGAAGAAATATTTCGCAGATAAAGGTCTGTAAAGATGAACCGTAACGATTCCGGCTTTTTCACCTTTTTGAGCAAGATAATCTATTGTTTCTTTTGCAGTTTCGGTTATAGAACCCATTGCGATAATAATATTTTCTGCATCGGGGGCACCATAATAAGTAAATGGTTTATATTCTCTTCCTGTAAGTTTGGAAATTTCTTTCATATAGTTTGCCACGATATCGGCAACAGGTTCGTAAAATTTATTTGATGCTTCCCTTGCCTGGAAAAAGATATCCGGGTTTTGAGCTGTGCCTCTTATAACAGGTTTTTCCGGGTTAAGAGCATTATTACGGAATTTCTCTAGTGCTTCCCAGTCAATAAGTTTTTTCAAATCGTCTTGTTCAAGTAGTTCTATTTTCTGTATTTCTGCCGATGAACGGAAGCCGTCGAAGAAATGTAGAAAAGGTATCCTTGATTTTATTGCTGAAAGGTGAGCAACTCCGGCAAGGTCCATAATTTCCTGTGGACTGCTGCTTGCAAGCATGGCAAAACCTGTTTGACGTGTTGCATAGATATCGCTATGGTCGCCGAAAATTGATAAGGCGTGTGCAGCGACAGTACGAGCGCTAACATGAAATACAGCCGGGAGTAATTCTCCGGAAATCTTGTACATATTTGGAATCATCAGCAGGAGTCCTTGTGAAGCTGTAAATGTTGAGCAAAGAGCGCCGGCCTGAAGAGCTCCATGAACGGCTCCTGCGGCACCAGCTTCAGATTGCATTTCAACAACCTTAACGGTTTCGCCAAAGATGTTTTTTAAACCATTTGCAGCCCATTCATCAACAAACTCAGCCATTGTCGATGAAGGAGTGATCGGATAAATGCAAGCTACTTCGCTAAACATATAGGCGATATGCGCTGCAGCCTGATTCCCGTCGCATACTATAAATTTTTTGTTTCCCATTGTAATATTGTAATTTTAAAAATTTATTTAATAATGATTTAAAAGAATAATCGATATATAAATTTAAATCAAATAATATTTCAACTTTCGTTCATTGAAAGCAGGAATTCCTCATTTGATTTTGTTTGCATCAGTCTGTCGCGAAGAAATTCCATAGCTTCGACAGAATTCATGTCGCTCAGGTAGTTGCGCAGAATCCATATTTTCTGCATTATAGTTTTGTTCAAAAGGAGGTCTTCTCTTCTTGTACTTGAAGCAGGAATATCAATGGCAGGAAAGATTCTTCTGTTAGCAAGTTTTCGGTCGAGTTGAAGTTCCATATTTCCTGTTCCTTTAAATTCCTCAAATATGACGTCATCCATTTTTGAACCGGTTTCAGTAAGGGCAGTAGCGATTATTGTAAGGGAGCCTCCATTTTCTATATTTCGTGCAGCGCCAAAGAAGCGCTTGGGTTTATGTAGAGCGTTAGAATCGACACCACCAGAAAGTACTTTACCCGATGCCGGTGATATAGTATTGTAAGCCCTTGCAAGCCTTGTTATGGAATCGAGAAGTATAACTACGTCGTGCCCGCATTCTACAAGCCTCTTTGCTTTTTCCAGAACTATATTTGCAACACGGCAATGTCGTTCGGCAGGTTCGTCAAATGTCGAGGCAATAACTTCTGCCTTGACGTTTCTTGCCATATCGGTCACTTCTTCCGGCCTTTCATCCACAAGGAGAATAATTAGGTAAACCTCAGGATGGTATCTGGAAATTGCATTTGCAATTTCCTGAAGAAGGATGGTCTTTCCTGTTTTAGGCTGAGCTACGATGAGCCCTCTCTGGCCTTTACCGATAGGACAGAACATATCAATAATTCTTACAGAGAGAGAACCTTCGCCCGGTGTACAAAGTGTGAATTTTTCATTCGGGAAAAGAGGGGTAAGATAATCGAAAGGCACTCTATCGCGTATAAAATCCGGGCTTCGACCGTTAATCTCCTCTACTTTTATAAGAGGGAAATATTTTTCACCTTCACGCGGCGGCCTTATGGTCCCTGTAATAGTATCGCCCGTCTTAAGTCCGAATAGTTTTATCTGCGACTGCGACACATAAATATCATCGGGCGAGTTGAGATAGTTATAATCGGCCGACCTCAAAAAACCGTACCCATCGGGCATTATCTCAAGTACTCCGGTACTGTAGATGATGCCTTCAAAGTCATAAGGTTTCTCTTTCTTTTCTTCTTTTATTTCCTCTTTTTTAATCTCAGATTTAACAGGAGGAACCTCTTTTTCCTGATAGGTGATTTCAGGAGCGATAACCTGTTCAACAAAATTGTTCTCATGTTTAATCTGTTCATCAATTAAATCACCGTTTGGAATATTGAGATAAGTGTCGTCAATCAAATCGTTATTAATTTTTTCATCATTCGAATAGATGATTTCCTTATTTTCTAATGGCGATTGAGTATAATCTCGGCCAGACATGAAAGGTTTATTATCCCATTGTTTTTCATTCTGTCCAACCGATCTCGAATCTGTTTTTTTTGAATTGGAATCCTCGAGCTTCATTTTTCTCTGTTGTTCATGCCATTCTTTTGTCTTCGTTTCAGGCCTCCCAATATCGGTCGGAGAAACTGTTATTACTGACTCCCTTGGAAGAGAAGATGTGCTTTTAATAAACCTCGGCCTTTTCCCTCTTCGATTGGATTTCTCAGCAGGCGGTTCTTCAATATTTTTTGTTGAAGATTGAGATTCGGTAGTATGAGACTTAGCAGAACTATTATTTTCTAAAGAATTAATAGCCTGCTGATCAAGAATCTTATATATAAGATCTTGTTTTTTAAGTGATTCAGCTCTTTTAATATTAAGCTCCTTAGCAATTTCCCGTAATTCAGGAACTAGTTTCTTACTTAATTCGAGAATGTCGTACATAATTTATTTTATGGTGATTAAAAATGATTTTTTTGGTTTTTTAAGACCCGTTTAAAGGGTGAGAACAAAAAAACTCTGAAGAAAAAATCAATAGTTTTATTATTCAATAGCCGGTACAATATTAAATAAAATTGATTAAATAATTCAAAGCAAATGATAAAAAAGCTTCGACAGATAATAAAAAATTGATATTCAACCAGAAAAAGTTTTCAAATTTAAAAAAAATATTTAACAAATCAAAAAATATTTGTTTTACATATTGATAAAGAAGATTTTTTTTATTAAAATTGTGGTGTTGACCGGATATCTTCATTAACTTTTAAACCTGTCTGCCGATGCGTCAATTGAAAATATCAAAGCAGGTCACAAATCGTGACACACTTTCACTTGATAAATACTTACAGGAAATAGGTAAGGTTGATTTGCTTACGCCGGAAGATGAGGTTGCACTTGCAAAACTTATTAAATCGGGCGATAATGAAGCATTGACAAAACTTGTAAAAGCCAATTTGAGATTTGTTGTATCGGTAGCCAAACAGTATCAGAATCAGGGGATGACTTTGCCGGATCTTATTAATGAAGGCAATCTGGGACTTATAAAGGCTGCGCAAAGGTTCGACGAGACGCGCGGTTTCAAATTTATTTCTTATGCTGTATGGTGGATTCGGCAGTCAATTCTTCAGGCGCTCGCAGAGCAATCGAGAATAGTACGTCTGCCCGTAAATAAAATCGGTTCAATAAGCAGAATAAACAGGGCATTTTCACAACTGGAACAGAAATATGAAAGAGAACCGTCGGCTCAGGAAGTTGCCGATATGCTCGAGATGGCCCCTGAAGAGGTCAAAGATGCTCTCAAAAGTAACGGGCGCACTCTAAGTATGGATGCACCTGTGAGCACCGACGAGGAAAATTCTATGTATGATATTATGCAAAATCCCGACGCCCCAAGCCCGGATAAAAATCTTATGTACGAATCACTCTCTTTCGAAATTGAAAGAGCTTTAAGCACCCTATCTGTAAGAGAAGCAAAAGTACTCAAACTCTATTTCGGTATAAATATGAAACACCCTTACACTATGGAAGAAATAGGAGAAGCACTTTCCCTGACGCGCGAAAGAGTTAGACAGATTAAAGAAAAGGCTTTAAAAAAGATTAAATATACAACACGCTGTAAAATACTTAAAAGCTATCTGGGTTAAGGTCTTTATAAAATTTTTTACCAGATTTGCTTTTTCGAAAATATTTTTATGACACATCTAATTGCTCCTTCAATTCTAACAGTCGATTTCGCCAATTTGCAAAAAGAAATTATGATGCTTAACAGTAGCGTCGCCGATTGGATTCACCTCGATATCATGGACGGTGTTTACGTTCCGAATATATCATTCGGCTTTCCGATTCTCGAAAGTGTAAAGAAGATAGCCAAAAAACCGCTCGATGTTCATCTGATGATAGCAAATTCAGAACCTTATCTCAAACGATTCAAAGATGCCGGAGCCGATATACTTACTGTACATTATGAAGCATGTACTCACCTGCACAGGACAGTCAACGAAATAAGAATGCTCGGAATGAAAGCAGGAGTGGCTTTGAATCCTCACACCCCGGTAATTCTGTTGAAAAACATTCTTCCATATATCGATATGGTACTTATTATGACCGTTAACCCAGGTTATGGAGGACAGTCATTTATTGACGAGAGTTGGAACAAAATCTCGGAGTTGAGGCAACTGATTGATGAATCGAAACATGATGTGCTAATACAGGTTGACGGCGGAGTCGACCTTAGAAATGCCCGATTACTTGTCAATGCAGGCGTAAATGTTCTTGTTGTCGGGAATACTGTGTTCAGTTCCGCTAATCCTGCTGAAACAATACTCAGATTGAAAAAACTGAAAGATTAATATTCTTCTGCCAGTTCCTCTTCGAGGAACCTGATTATTTCTTCTTTTTGGTCAGGATGAAACCATTTGATTCCATCATCTCTTGCCCACCATGTGATTTGCCTTTTAGCATATCTGCGAGTATTTTGTTTTATAAGATTTATTGCTGAATCAAGATCAATTTTCCTATCGAAATAATCGAATAATTCTCTGTAACCGACAGTTTGAAGTGCATTCAAATGTCTGAATCCGTAAAGATCTCTGGCTTCTTCTTCCATGCCGCCTGCCATCATCCGGTCAACTCTTTCGTTTATTCTTCGGTAAAGTTCATCTCTCGGCCTTTCAAGCCCGACTTTTATTATCCTGAATTCCCGACCGGGCAACTCTTTCTTTAGAAATGATGAATAAGGCCGACCTGCGGCTTCACATATCTCCAGAGCTCTGATAATTCTTCTGGGATTTCTAAGGTCAACAATTCTATAGTATTCAGGATCCATCATTTTTAATGCAATTCTCAGACTTTCAATACCCTCTTCATGGCAGAGTTTTGAATATTTTTCTCTTATTGCAGGATCAATATCAGGAATATAATCCATTCCCTTACATACAGCGTCAATATAAAGTCCTGAACCACCGCACATTATAACAACAGAATTTTTCTTAAAAAGAGAAGGCAGAATATTTAAAACGTCCTTTTCATAAAGGAACGCATTATAGTAATCATGTATAGAAATGAATCGTATAAAATGGTGTTTTATCCGATTGAGCTGTTCGTCATCCGGAACGGATGTACCTATTTTCATTTCACGATAGAACTGCCTTGAATCGGAAGAGATTATTTCGGTTCCGAAATATGATGCTATTTCAATTGAAAGCTCCGTTTTTCCTGAAGCTGTAGGGCCAAGAATTACTATTAAAGTGTTCCTCATTGCATCATGGAGATATTGCGAGAGGATTATTCCTCTTCCTCATCTCCTTCCTCTAATTCATCTCCTTCCTCTTCTTCTTCTTCTTCTTCTTCCGGCTGATCAATACTGCCAAATTCATCAATATCATTTTCATCTTCTTCTTTGAGGAAGAAATCATCGACACCTATACCTTCCTCTTCTTCTTCGTCTTCCTCGTCAATAGCCAGAGGACGGAAGTTCTTGTGTGATTTGGAACCGAAAACAATTTGTTTTGGAGGAGCGCCCTTCGAATTTGTACATACAGGATATTCCTTTCCTTCTTCTTCTTTTGACTCTCCTGTGTATTCGATATACAATGCCCTGTCATTAAAGAAATCGAAGACATAAAGAAGTTTCTGGTTTTTTTTGAATATTATCTCTTCAAGAACGGCATCTTCCATTGTTGAACATCCGGTTCCCATATCGAGCAATGTAAATTCCTCCTCCTTCTCCCACTTGTCGTTAGCGAGATAAAATGACGCTATCTGGGATTTGTCGAACTCGAGTTCTTCCTGAAGAAGAATATGAAAATCCAATAGAGTTTGGTTGTCGAGAAACTCAAACTCTCTTATAAATGATTCATCTTCATCCGATAATACAACAAATTTGTAAACCATTACTCAAAATTAAATTAAATCAGACGACGCAATATAATATTTTTTATTTTACAATTTTCTTTCTTTATTTTTTTTCAAAATAAATTCTATTGTATCGATATTATCGGCATAATTCCACAATTCTGGCCATTGTGTTTTACCGAATTCGACCATACCTTTTCCAACAATACATTGTATTTTATCCATATCCGACCCTATCAGAGACGAAAAGTCTTCATCTCTTCTGTAAAACTCATAAAAAATTACCGAAACTGGCGAAGCAAGCCCCTTCTCTTCTTTCAGGATAAAATGACCGCAGTCATCGAAAGCTTCTCTGTTAACCATAAAAACGGCTTTATGATAATCATAATTATTGCCGTATTTTGTATGATTTATCAGCTCGGAATATTTTACCCATGATGTTTTTAATTTGTCAATGTTATAATCTTCAGGAAGATATAACTTCGAAACATTTCTGCAGCCGAGTCCGAAATATGAAAAGATATCTTCGCCGAGTTTTTCAAGTTCGGAATCATCCTCACTACCTGTGAGAATGGCAATACTGTTTCTGTTCTTTCTTATCAGATTTGGATATTTACCGAAATAATATTCGAAATATCGTGAAGTATTATTACTGCCTGTGGCGATAACCGCATCGAAGTTTTTCAGAAATCCATCTGTAAATTCTATCATCTTTTCGAAGCCGTCGTTGATTTCAATTAATATCTGGGCCAGCGCAACCGGTAGTTCCGGATCTTTCGAACTTGTTTTTGCCAAAACTCTGTTTCCACTTATCAATACCGAAAGAAAATCGTGAAAGCCCACAAGAGGTATGTTACCAGCCATTACAATGCCGATTGTAGAAGGTTCGGCTGTATATTCCAGAGCAGGATATTTTCTGGTCCATTCCATGATTTTTTCATGGGTCAGATTAGTGGAAATAGCACTTAGAGCTAACCTTACGTTTTCAGGTGTAAACCAAGGATTGACATACTGCTGTTTTTCGATAAGCTTTTCAAATCTGCCGGAATAAATAACATCCTTACCGTCAAGCGATTCTCTTATAATCTTTCCTAACTCTGCAAAGCTTTCTATTCTTTCTTTTAAATCCATTTCTGAATTTTAAACCATGCAAAATTAATCTTTTCCTTTTTTATAAAACCAGAGAGCCTTTCGGAATTATTCCAAAAAGCTCTCTCACATGATTGCTCTCCATTTTTGCCTGACCGAAAAAGGCTATATTATTATACGTTTATTCCCTCTAATTCAGATATTTTCTTTATTATAAACGATTGAATTTCGAATTCATAATGATTTCTGCAATAAATGATTTCAGAAATTATAGCAATGCAAACTTTATAGGAATAACATACCACACATTAACCGGTTTTCCGCCCTGTTTGCCAGGTTGCCAGGGAGGAAGCATTTTTATTACTCTCATTGCCTCTTCATCGAGAGAAGGATCAACTCCTCTAATAACTGAAACCTGATCGATAGTTCCTTTACTTGTTATACAAAATCTGATGGTAACAGTTCCCTGGATCTTATTTTTCTTAGCTACCTCAGGATATTGTATGTTGGAATAGACGAAATCCATCAATGCTTTATCACCGCCCGGAAATGAAGGCATTTCTTCTACAACCACGAATACTTCTTTTTGGGCTCCGCTTACAGAGGAAGCATTGTTTGTGCCTGTCGAAACGTTTGGGACGTTTTTGCTGTCGTTCTCCTTAACAACAACATTTGTTCCTGCCTTTTCTTTGATGTTGTTCTCGCATGAAGATATTGTAAATCCCAGAAAAGCTATTATAGGGATAACTAAAAAAATTTTCAGATTGCTTAAATCCGATGTTCTTTTCCTTGTCATCATGATTAATCTTTTTTTAATAAGAGATGGGTTGGAGAAAGCGTTTACCGCAACGAAGGCGCGTGAATTGAACAACGCGTTCATAAGATGGTTTTGATAGCCGGCAATGGTTATTCCCGAATTAAGACACTCATGGTCGGCCTGATATTCGTGAACCGCTCTTAGCGACAGGCTGATTAGATAAATAAATGGATTGAACCATTGCAGCACCTTGACTGTTTCAACAAGTAGAATATCAATAAAATGATAGTGCTGAAGATGCTTCTTTTCATGCATAATTATTTCAGCGGCCGATTCGGACGTGAGAGAATCTTTAAGAAAGATGTATCCCATTGCCGAAAATCCAGGGGAGTTAAATTTTTTGAATTTTATTATACGATCTTCTTTATCGTGGTTACTGGCTATAATAAAAATAAGTATAATCAGGTCAGTAACCAGTTTTAATCCGAATAAGAACAAACCTGCAAAATATATTTTCGATATAAATCTGCTCGCACTCCAACCTTCAGCGGTTATTTTTGAAGAATCTTCAGGGTTTGCGGTTACAATTATTTCGGACAATGTTTTGCCAATATTGCCTGGAATCGTGTTTTCACTTATGTTTATAGAAATTGCAGGGAGAATAAGTGATAATAAGACAGCCGAAATTAAAAAAATCCTGTTGCGCGTATAACGTGTATCCCGGCTTAGAAATAAAAAGTAAATAATATAAAAGCCGCCGAGATAAACGGCAGATTTAATCATGTAAATCAGGAAAGCATTCATTTCTTCTGTTTTTTTACTTCTTTTTCCATAATTTTCATAATCTCTTCCATCTCTTTCACTGAAATGCTTTTTGATTCAACGAAAAAGCTTACCATATTTCCGAAAGAGTTTGAGAAATAATCGCGAACAAAATTCTTTAAATGAGTTCTGGAATATTGTTCCTTGGTCACAGCCGGATAGTATTCATAAGTGCGGCCGTACGCCTTATGCATAACAAAACCTTTGTCCTCAAGTATCCTGACAATAGTACTTACTGTTGTGTATGCAGGCTTTGGATTGTCGAAGTGTTCGAGAATATCTTTGATAAACCCCTTCTTAATTTTCCATAGAATTTGCATTACTTGTTCTTCTGCGCGTGTTAGTTCTCTCATAGTTTTAAATATTTTATGTAAAAAATAACATTAATTTCTTACAAAGATAAAACGAATATTTTAGTTTTGCAACTAAAATATTAATTATTTTTTAAAAAATATGAACAGGTTTTTTGCTTAAATCTGAAAAATTTATACTTTTATTTCTTTAATTTCAAGTATAAAGCAAGATTAGTACCTTTACAAAGAGTTTATTTATATGTTTAAATTCAATATTTTCATAGAGAATATAAGGATTTCGGTGCGTGCAATAAAATCGAATATGATAAGGGCAATACTGACAATTTGTATTATTGCCTTTGGTATAATGGCGCTTATAGGAATTCTTACAGCTATTGATTCGATTAAAAATTCGCTTACCCAGCAATTTACGATGATGGGTGCTAATTCATTTACTATTTCTTCAAGGGGAATGAATATTCAAATAGGGAACAATAGATATCGCACCAGAAATTATTCAAGGATAACATACAGAGAGGCTCAGGAATTTAAGCAGGTTTTTACTGAGCCAGCTTATGTTTCTGTTTTCTTTAATGCTTCAGGTTCAGCAACTGTGAAATATGGATCAAAAAAAACAAATCCGAATGTTTCCGTTGTCGGTGTTGATGAGGATTATCTTACTGTTGCCGGATATGAGATAGAAGATGGGAGAAATTTCACAGTCGATGAAGTTAAAATGGGCAGACATCTGGTTATTATTGGTAGTGAGATTGTTAAGAGCCTTTTTCCGCCCGGTATCAACCCTATTAATGAAGAAATAAATCTTGCAGGTATGAAACTGAGAGTCGCAGGTGTTTTGAAATCGAAGGGTGCAAGTGCATTAGGAGCGGATAATGTGTGTTTTATGCCTGTTACTACCGCACGTCAATATTTTTCAAGGCCCAATATGACTTTTCAGATTACAGTGATGCCTTACAAAGCTGCCAATCTCGATGTTATTGCAGGTGCTGCGGAGAGTGTATTCAGGATCGTCAGAAATCTTAATCCGCGCGACGAATCCGATTTCAATATTACCAAAAGTGATAACATTGTTACTTTGCTTCTTCAGAATATAAAATATGTTACACTTGCAGCAACAATTATTGGAATTGTAACTCTATTCGGTGCTTCCGTTGGACTTATGAACATCATGCTTGTTTCTGTAACCGAACGAACACGAGAAATAGGAACTCGCAA
>JAGNKY010000027.1 GCA_017999895.1 Bacteroidales bacterium | reverse complement strand
GCCTCATCCTGACTTTGGAATTGGCTCCTCACCTGAAGATTTGTTTGTGGTAAACAAAAATAATATATTTGAATCATTAGTTCAAAAACCTTTGGAAATTAGTCCAGTTTAAAGGGGGTTAATACATGAAGTTATTTCCTGTAAAGTTCTCTTCTATATTTGAATATTTTTCCGGGTTTAACTTTTAAAAAATATTAACTGAATTTGAACCAAATTAAAAATTATTACATTTGTGACTTGATTAATAAAAAATTGTTTTTATGGCACGAAAAACCGGAATAATATCTCAGATAATAGGGCCTGTCATTGATGTTACCTTCAGTGAGGCAGGTTCTGAGATGCCTGAGATTTACGATGCTCTTGAGATTAAAAAAGACGACGGTACAACTCTTGTTGTTGAATGTCAGCATCATATCGGCGAAAATACAATCCGCACAATAGCAATGGATTCTACTGACGGTTTGCGCAGAGGCATGGAAGTTATTGCTACCGGACAACCAATAATAATGCCGATAGGAGATCAGATAAAAGGGCGTTTGATGAATGTTACCGGTGATCCAATTGATGGCATCGGCCCTCTTAACAAGAAAGGAGGATATCCTATTCACAGGTACCCTCCAAAGTTTGAAGATCTTACAACTGAAAAGGAAGTACTTTATACCGGAATAAAGGCAATTGACCTGATAGAACCTTATTCGAAAGGCGGCAAGATCGGGCTTTTTGGTGGGGCAGGAGTTGGTAAAACTGTGATAATACTCGAGCTAATAAATAATATAGCAAAAGCATATTCCGGTCTATCAGTTTTTGCCGGCGTTGGTGAGCGGACAAGAGAAGGGAATGACCTTCTTCGAGAAATGATTGAGGCAGGTGTCATAAACTATGGGAAAGAATTCATTGAGGAGATGGAGAAAGGGGGATGGGAACTTTCCAAAATTAACCTTGAAGCCCTTAAGGAATCGAAACTTGCTCTGGTATTCGGTCAGATGAATGAACCTCCTGGTGCACGTGCACGTGTGGCTCTTTCAGGTCTTTCAATAGCCGAACATTTCAGGGACGGAGACGAGAAGAGCGGCGGAAGGGACATCCTTTTCTTTATGGATAATGTCTTCCGTTTTACTCAGGCAGGCTCCGAAGTATCGGCTTTACTTGGACGAATGCCATCGGCCGTGGGTTATCAACCTACACTGGCTACCGAAATGGGGATAATGCAGGAAAGAATAACCTCAACAAAGCATGGTTCAATAACTTCAGTGCAGGCTGTGTATGTTCCTGCCGACGACCTTACAGACCCTGCTCCTGCAACAACGTTCGCACATCTCGATGCAACAACGGTTTTGAGCAGAAAAATATTTGAACTTGGCATTTATCCTGCAGTTGATCCACTCGAGTCAACATCCAGAATATTAACACCTGAAGTGGTAGGCATCGAACATTACAACTGCGCTCAGAGAGTAAAAGAGATACTTCAGAGATATAACGAACTTCAGGATATAATAGCTATTCTCGGTATGGACGAATTGTCGGAAGAAGATAAGCTGGTTGTGCAAAGGGCCAGGAGAGTACAGCGTTTTCTGTCTCAGCCTTTCCATGTGGCTACACAATTTACCGGAGTCCCGGGTACTCTGGTTTCTATCGAGGATACCATCAAGGGATTTAACATGATACTCGACGGCAAAGTTGATCAATATCCTGAATCGGCATTCATGCTTGTTGGAACAATAGAGGATGCTATCGAGAAAGGAGAAAAATTGCTTGCACAAACAGTGTAAAAATGAAAATCGAGATAATAACACCTGACGAGAAAATATATGAAGGACAGATAAAATCTGTTAGAGTGCCCGGTAGTAAAGGTTCATTTCAGGTATTGAAAGACCATGCTCCCATTGTTTCGACACTCGACAACGGCCCGGTTATAATTGTTGACCATGAAGGAAAAGAAATAAGGTTTACAATATCCGGAGGTGTTATAGAAGTTAAGATGAATAATATAATCGTTCTGGCCGAATCAGTGCAGACGCAATAAGATGAAATCACAGGATTTCAGAAAGTATGCCCACCAGCTCGTCGACTGGATGGCTTCATATATGGATAATGTTGAAAATTATCCGGTAAAATCATCAGTTAAACCACGTGAGATATTTAATAAACTACCTGATCATCCTCCTTTAAAAGCCGAGCCATTCGAAGCATTTTTCAACGATTTTTTAGAAATCATTATTCCAGGCATCACACATTGGCAAAGTCCGAACTTTTATGCATATTTCCCGGCAAACACCAGCCCGCCTTCAATATTGGCGGAAATGCTTACTGCAACACTTGCAGTTCAATGTATGATATGGGAAACATCGCCCGCTGCCACAGAACTGGAAGAAAAAATGATGAACTGGCTGAGAGATATTATAGGCCTGCCCGATTATTTCGAAGGTGTTATTCAGGACACGGCTTCTACATCTACACTTGCAGCTATATTGACAGCTCGCGAAAAAATAACCCGATTCAAAGTAAATGAAGATGGCGCTTTTACACAAAAACAACTTCGAGTTTACTGTTCAGATCAGGCACATTCGTCGGTAGATAAAGCTGTTAAAATAGCAGGTATAGGAATAAAGAATCTTGTAAAAATTGATACACGATCTGATTTTTCACTCGATCCTGAAAAACTGTCTGTTGCAATAGCTGAAGATATTCAAAAAGGTTATACACCATGTTGTGTTGTGGCCACCCTTGGTACAACAGGCGTGACTGCAATTGACCCGATAAAGGAAATAGGTGAGATATGTTCGAAGTACGGCTTGTGGCTACATGTTGATGCTGCTCTTGGTGGCACAGCACTTATCCTGCCCGAATACAAATGGATGCTCGACGGTAAAGAGTATATCGATAGTTTCGTATTCAACCCTCATAAATGGATGTTTACAAATTTCGACTGTAGCGCATTTTTCGTGAGAGAAGCCGGATTACTTATTCGAACTTTTGAGATTCTTCCGGAATATCTTAAAACACGTACAAGAGGGCAGGTCAATGATTATCGCGACTGGGGTGTACCTCTCGGCAGAAGATTCAGAGCCCTGAAACTATGGTGTGTGATAAGGATGTATGGCGTCGAAGGTCTTCAGAATATGGTCAGAACCCATATCGAAATTGCGCGAAAGCTTTACGAAATGATTTACAGAGAACGCGACTTCGAAATTCTTGCACCTCTAACACTTAATACAGTATGTTTCAGATACAAACCTGATAAAATATCGAATGAGGAAGCTAATAGTATAAATGAAAAACTAAATCATCTTCTAAACGACTCAGGCCGCATTTATCTGACACATACGAAAATCGGAGAAAAATATTGCCTCCGGATGGTTACCGCCCAGACAAATGTAACGATGAAACACGTAGAAAAAGCCTGGAATCTTATAATGAACACGGCGAGGACAATGAAAGTATGAATCTGAAAAATCACTGCATTTTGTATCTGCCAATCATCATACCATAAATATCCAGGCCCATTAAAACCTTAAATGCCGGTACTTCGTTTATATTTTTCCAGCTCACCTGAACACCACCAGAAATCATAAAGGGGATTCGTAAAACAAAAAAATCGGCAAGAAGTTCAGTTCCCATGGACCTGAATGTTTCAGTACCTTTTATAAAGGTATTAGATTCCAGATACGTGTTATCCTTGCCTTTAGCAAAATCATAGAAAAATCCCCCTCTGATGCGTTTAATATATAGAAAAGAAGGTATATTTAAATCGGGGTATATTAAGGGCATTACATAATCGGCCGAGAAAAACCTTAAATCCTCTGAAATTATATTATCATAACCGCGAGGGAAATTTGCTCTGTTATATAGTATTAATTTTTCCGGACGTTGATAATCTGATTCGTATCTTAATCTCAGGCCATGATTTCGTAAAAGACCCGGGATATAAATACCTATTCGTAATGTTGACATGGTTCCGTAAATTGAACGGTCAAACGGAAAATTAGTATATAAATAATCCACCACTGTTGCCCATTTCGGATAAATTCTACGTTTCCCGGATTGTGAATAATGCGACAGGTAAAAACGAGATGTGATTTCGTTCTGACCATAATCGTAAACATTTTTTTCCTTCAGGTATATATAACTGTTAATATACGATGAAGAAACGTAACCTTTCAGATAAGTTGAGAAGTTACCATGCCGGAATATAAGAGGTATCGAAATTGAATTGTTAAACCTGAAAGCAGGAGAAAGTGAATAAGGGTCTCTGACCTGGCTGCCAAATTTATAAACTTCGGAATTTCCGCCGTAGTCAATTTCCGATTCTATTACAGGCAACCATCCTTTCCATGTGAGTCGGGTATGAAGTATATTCTTTTGGTTTGAATATTCATAACCGATAGAAGAAATTAATGTGCTGAGGTCATTTTGTGACAAAATAGTAAAGCCGGGTCTGACTGCTGAAGGGTCGTCCTGAAATTCATCCAGATCGACATAAAAAGGCATCCAGCTATGAAACTTGAAAGGATGAAGCAATTTTCTGTATGGGACAGGCGTATAATTTACTTCAGGGACTTTTTCAGAAAGATTTTTTCTTACAGAGTCGTGAATCTCACTGAAAAATGTTTTCCTGTCCGGTATGTTGCAAAATTCGTTTTGCATATCGCCGATATCAATTCGGCATATTTCATTACCTGAAGCTGTGTAGCAGGAAGAAAATATAGAGTTTCCGGAAAAACAAAGATCATTAAGTCCGAATCGTGAACATGTAAGTCTTTTTTCGGTGCTTCCGGGAGTAATAAGCCAGATTTCATTATTAGCAGAAGCCGAACCAATAAAGAAAAGAGAGTCGTTTCTTAGATATGTTGCCTGAATGTCGTCTCTCCTCGGACTCTTAAGCATCCTCCAGCTTTTTTCTTTTACTTTAAGAGATAATATTCCTTCACCTTCAGGAGAAAGGGATATAAAAGTTATTTCTTCACCTGAAGCCGACCATTGTGGCCTTTGTGGGTATGCATTATCCGGGACTTTCATCCTGTCGAGCACTTCCCCGTTAAAAGCATCTATAATGACAATCGAGTTTTCGTTCGAGGGAGTATTTTCAACAGCACATATATATCTACCGTCGGCTGATAATCCTGCCGCCATGTATCTGCTACGGTGACTCAATTGAACAACTGTTCCTTTATCGATATCCATTAATTTGATTATTGAATAGCCTCTGTTAGCCCAGCGTGGGTCGGGTTGATTTTCAATCCAGACTATCTTTCCTGCAGAACCTGAGAGAAAATATGGGTATATTTCACCGGGAATATGTACTCTTTTTTCATTTCCTGTAGCGATATTTATAAGCACAAATTCAGGCGGGTTATTCATAGTTACCTTTATGGCAATTAAACTATCGCGGCCTGCTGTTACAGGCGAAAAATAGTTAATATATTCTTTGCCTTTTTGAGGGCTAACAATTTTATATTTATACGATTCGGGCGGGATTTCAGAATCTTCACTTTTCCATTGTTCTCCAAGCTTATTGAAGGTTTGCCTGAAAACTCTCTCTTTTGTAAGAGATGATGCTTTTGAGAGTCCGAGATTAAATGGAACTGCTGAAAAAGGATATTTTGCAGTATAATCCAGCGCTTTATTCCATGTATTATGAGAAAAATTGGCATTTACCCAGTCAACCATGTGGAATCCATATCTGTACTCATCAGGAGTATAATCTCTGAATGATCCATGAAGCATCTTATCATAACTGTATAATTTGCCTTTCTCGACGGAAATAGCCTTAATCTGTTTTAGAAAATCAGGTGATCGTCCGCGGCCAGATTCGGAAAGCAAGGTTTCTATAAGAACTGCATCGCCCTCCATAAACCACAATGGTATATAGACTGCCAGCGCACCATAATATTGTTCGCCGAATGGGATTCTCATTAACTTCGAGAAGCCTTTGTTAAGGGCACTCATTTGCATCACATGACCCATTTCGTGCAAAGTGAGCTGCTCTATATTATCGATCGGAATGGTATTTTGCTCAGGTGTCGGATATATCTCCATCCTTCGTGGAGCCCAGGCAACATAGCCATTCGAGTTAATTGTATAATTATGGATTATGACCGGGATGCGAACATTTATATCAGGATAGAAAATGGATAGTTTCCTGTACGATTCCTCGAGGGCATTTGCAAACTTTATTCCTTCATTACCAAAGCTTTCGGGATATATAACTCTGAACTTTCCTGTTTTAATTTGAAGCCATCTGATCGAAGCCGGATCTTCTCCTGTATCATAATACTGTGCATGGAGAGGTGAGAAAAGAAAAAATAAAATCACTGTTGTATGAAAACAATTCTTCAACATGAAAACTATTTATACAAAACTATGAAATAAATATCCTTTTAAAACATTTATCATATTTTTGGCCATTGTTTATTGAAATTTATATTTAAATCATTCAATAGGATTGCTTTTTTGTAAGCTTTAAGAAAAAATCAGTATTTTCGACAACTGAATTTTATGATTTGAATAACAGTCTGAAGTAATGAAACGATTCCGGCTGATAAATAATATTACGGGAGGGGTAATTTTTCTTGTTGCTGCAGTTACTTATCTCCTTACCATAGAACCCACAACAAGTCTGTGGGATTGTGGCGAGTTCATAGCCTCTGCGTATAAGCTTGAGATAGGGCATCCTCCCGGGAATCCTGTTTTTATGGTAATGGGGAAGTTTTTCTCCCTGTTTGCCGGAGGAGATGAATCGAAGGTGGCCGCAATGATTAAT
Organism: Bacteroidales bacterium; assembly: GCA_017999895.1. Classification (GTDB taxonomy): domain Bacteria; phylum Bacteroidota; class Bacteroidia; order Bacteroidales; family VadinHA17; genus LD21. Next base: position 5,750 of record JAGNKY010000027.1, on the reverse strand, counting down.
TCCATGTCGGCACTGGCAAGCGCATTTACCATTCTTTTTCTTTTCTGGACCATAACTCACCTGGCAAGGAAAATTTTGATAAAAGGTGAACAGGATTATACTACCGGTAAGATAATCGCCATAATGGGAGCAGGTATAGTTGGTTCACTTGCATACACTTTCTCAGATTCATTCTGGTTTTCTGCTGTTGAAGGTGAAGTTTATGCCTGTTCATCCCTTTTTACTGCAATAGTTTTTTGGGCAATACTCAAATGGGAAGAGTGTGCTGACGAAAAATATGCCGATAGATGGATTATTCTTATTGCTTTTTTGATCGGCCTGTCAATAGGTATTCATTTGCTTAACCTCCTTACACTACCTGGAATAGTGCTGGTTTATTATTTTAAGAAATATAAATTTACATGGAAAGGATTTTTAATATCCACCGCTCTTTCTTTTGTTCTTCTTGCACTGATTCTTTACGGCTTAATCCCCGGGATTGTAAAGTTATCTTCCAGATTTGATCTTTTCTTTGTCAATTCTCTTGGTTTACCCATAAATAGTGGTATGATTGTTCATGCCCTTCTTGTTGTGATATTTTTTATTCTTGCTATAAGGGCAACTCTTACTGGTTCAGGAGAAAAAAAGATAATCCTGCTGGCTTCTGCTGCGATTTTCTTTTCAGGAATCTGGATTGTTTCGGATTCTTTCTTTCTTAGTATTCTTCTGCTGGCGGGTATGATATTTTTTATATGGCACTCGTCAGGTAAGAACATTCGGCTTTTAAATACAACACTTACAGTAATTGCTGTTATCCTGATAGGATATTTTGCAAATTCAATCATTGTTATTCGTTCATGGGCAAATCCGCCTATCGATGAAAACAACCCCGAAAATGCGTTCAATCTGCTATACTTTCTTAACCGTGAGCAGTATGGTTCGCGGCCTCTTCTCAAAGGACCATATTTTAATGCACCAGTGATTAATTACAAAGAAGGAAAACCGAAATATAGCGTTGTAAATGGAAAATATAAAGTTACAAGTCATGATATTGTAAGGGAATACGACAAAAGGTTTATTACTTTTTTTCCGCGTATGTGGAGCGACCAGAGCGACCACCAGCGGGTTTATCAGGAATGGTCACGTATGAAGGGTGTCCCTGTTCAGGTTACCGACCAGAGCGGAGAGAAAAAAATTATACGTAAACCTACTTTTTTTGAGAACCTGCGATTCATGTTTACATACCAGCTCGATTTTATGTATTTCCGCTACTTCATGTGGAACTTTTCCGGAAGACAAAACGATACCCAGAGTTACGGAGGACCAATTAACGGTAACTGGATAACAGGTATCGATTTTCTTGATGCACCAAGAGTTGGAAGTATAAAAGATATGCCTGAAGAAATGAAGAAAGATCCTTCAAGGAATGTTTATTATATGCTTCCGTTTATTCTTGGACTTGTAGGTATGTTCTATCACTTCAGCAGAGATAATAAGAACTGGTGGATAATTATGCTTTTGTTTATAATGACCGGCATTGCCATTGTGATTTACCTGAATCAATATCCTAATCAGCCGAGAGAACGCGATTATGCTTATGTGGGTTCATTCTATTTCTTTTCGGTGTGGATTGGACTTGGAGTTCTTGCACTTTTTGAGGGGCTTTCAAAGAAATTAAACGAAATACTTTCTGCTTCTGTTTCAGGTATTGTGTGCTTCGCTGCAGTCCCGTTAATAATGGGCAACCAAAACTGGGATGACCACGACAGATCAGGACGATACCTTGCCAGGGATGTTGCTTTTAACTATCTGAATTCATGCGTTCCTGAAGCAATTCTTTTCACTAACGGCGATAATGATACCTTCCCTCTATGGTATGCACAGGAAGTCGAAGGAATGAGAACCGATGTTCGTGTATGTAATCTGATGCTACTTAATACCGATTGGTATATAGACCAGATGAAATTCAAAGCGTACGAATCGGATCCTCTTCCAATTTCTCTGCCGACATATAAATATTACGACGGAGTAAACAATCAGGTATTTATCGTAGAAAAAACTAAAGATCCTGTCAATATTAAGACGGTTATTGATTGGGTGATGAGCGAAAACGATGCAACAAAAGTTCAGATATCGGCAACTGAAAAACTCGATGTAATTCCTTCACGAACAATCCGTATTCCTGTTGATTCGGCCGCAGTTATTGCATCGGGAACTGTGAAACGGAAAGATGCGGATAAGATAGTGCCTTACATTGATATCGTTTTAAAAGGAAATTCGATTATGAAAAGTCAGCTTATTATTCTCGATATTCTTGCAAATAACAACTGGAAAAGACCAATTTATTACGTTACCGGTTATCATAGCGACGCAATGGGCCTTGAGGAATATTTCCAACTTGAAGGGCTTGCTTATAGACTGGTTCCGATAAAGTCACAAAATAAAAATTGGCTAGAATATGGAAGAGTAGATACTGAAATACTTTATGAAAATATGATGAATCGTTTTGTTTGGGGTGGAGCAAAAGAAAAAGACGTATATATAGACTACAATCACAGGCGAACTCTTACAGTTATAAAAGCGAGATACAATTATGCCCGACTGGCAAAATCGCTGGTTGCCGAAGGTCAAAAGGAAAAAGCATTGAAAGTTCTCGATTATTGCATGGAGATGATACCTGTTGAAAAAGTTCCTCACGATATGTTTATTCCTGATATTATTGAAGCTTACTATGAGGCAGGTGGCGGTGAGAAAGCTATTGCTCTTTCAAAGAGCTTCACATCATACAATTTTAACAGGCTCGATTACTACTTCAAACAAACACAAAATTTTTTACTTTCGGCCGACTATGAAATTCAATTATCACTTCAATCATTATCCCGGGTAGCAACTGCTGCTAAAGACAATGGTTTCGCCGATTTTGCGAAAGAAGTTGAAGATAAACTTGAAAGTTATTACAGAAATTATGTAAGACTGTTACAACCGGAAATAAAGTAAAAAAATTTATTGGAATCAGGAACGTGAATAACTCCATTCAGGCCTTAGAAATTTCCCGAGAACACAGAAGAGCTTCTCGGGAAAAACAGGTTTAAGGACATATTCGTCACAGCCTGCTATTAATGCTTCATTTCTTGTCTGCTCAGAAAAGTAGGCAGTAATCATAATTACCGGCGTTGTACGATTTTTTCTTCTCATTATTCTTATACAATCGATGCCGTTAATAAAAGGTATGAGAAAATCAACTATAACTGCATCTATTGAATCGTTGGAGTTATTTATGTAATCAGTAAAATCTTTGCCATTTTCGAAAACTTCTACAACTGCACCTGAATTTTCAAGAAGAGTTTTATAATATTTCACTGAAGGTATATCATCCTCTATGATCACAATCTTCTTGTCGCGTAAATCCAAATTATTATATGTGACACCCATTTGAAGAATTCAATTCAGGCAATAAATTTATGACAAATTAAGTATAATAATAATTATATTATTTAAAATTATTAACATTTTTTCAACACTAATGTATTAAGTTAATTTATAATTGATTTGGAATCTTGAATAAAATTTAGCAAATTCGTTGTAATAAATAGAAATTTATGACCTGCACTAATTTCAACCTGAAAAAAATTGCATTTCTAATCTTGATTATTTCGCAGTTTGAAGGCCTTGAAGCTCAAAATGGATTTGACAATGCAACAAGAGCACTTTATATATTCGACCTTGCCAGATACATTGACTTCGGTCCGGAATTTGCCGATTCGTCCTCTTTTAAAATAGGCGTATTGCTCGGTGATTACGATTTGATTGATGAAATGATGAATCTTGCAAAGACCAGGAACAGGATACAGGACAAGCCTGTAAGGATATTCGGCTTTAAAAACCTCGAAAGTTTAACACATGTCCAGGTTCTTTATTTAAATAAAAATGCAGGTTTTGACCTGAATAAAGTGAAAGATAAAATTGCCGGCAAACGTACAATGCTAATAACTGAGGGATACGAATTCAGGGAGTCGATGATAAATTTTATAGTAGTTAATGGGAAGCCGAGATTCGACATAAATGATGAATACATCAGGAAAGAGGGTATGTCTGTTCCACAAAGTTTGCTTCTTACTGCAGTCAAAACGAAAGAAGACTGGGAAAATCTTTATAATCAGGCAAGTATAGAAATTGAGCTACAAAAAGAAACAATAAACAGGCAACTCGAAACAATTGATCAGCAGAAGGAAGAGATTCTGAGACAGAAAAGGCTGCTCGATAGTCTAAATAATCAAATCTTGCTTAAAGAGAAAGAGCTTGAACAAAAACAAAAAATCCTGAATGAGCAGATAGCTCAGATTTCACGTCAGAGAAGAGAGATGGATACTCAGCGACAGATTATAATCCAGCAGCAAAATGAAGTAAAAGCCCAAAAAGATACCCTGTTAGCACAGAAAGCAAAAATTGACAGCCAGTTATTATTGATAAAAGAGCAACTGACTAAAATCGAAGAGCAAGAAAATAAAATTATGATTCAACTCGCAACTCTTGAAAAGCAAAAGCTTGTTCTTTATTTTGTACTTATTGCACTTTTGCTTGTCGGCACCCTTGCTTATTTTATATTAAGGGCTTACAGGATAAAGAAAGAAGCCAATATTGCCCTCGAAGAAAAAAACAGGCTTATATCGGCACAAAAAGATGAAATTGAGAAGCAGAGAGATATAGCTGCGGCACAGCGCGACCAGATAGCTTACCAGAAAAAACATATCACCGATAGTATAATGTATGCGAAAAGGATTCAGACAGCACTTATACCTTCCCTTGAACTGTTCAGCGATAAGCTCGAACACTTCGTTCTTTATAAACCTCTGGCAATAGTAAGCGGTGACTTCTACTGGATTAGCTCGAAAGACAATTTTCAGGTAATCATTGTAGCAGATTGTACCGGGCATGGTGTTCCAGGTGCATTTATGAGTATGCTGGGCGTAACACTCCTGAATGAAATAGTGAACGAAAAAAATATTCTGATGCCCGATCAGATTCTTAACAGACTGAGAGAAAATGTTATCGCATCCCTGAAACAGGTTGCTGATGAAGATTCGGTTAAAGACGGAATGGATGCCGCAGTATGTACACTCGACTTTAACAATAACATCCTATGGTTTGCAGGTGCAAATATCCCTCTTTACCTTGTGAGGGGCAAAGAATTGGTCCATTACAGGCCTGACAAAATGCCTGTAGCCATTCACTACAAAATGCAGCCTTTTACACTTCACAAAATTGACATTATGAAAGGGGATGCTTTCTATATTTTTTCAGATGGTTATGCCGATCAATTCGGAGGGCCTTATCAAAAAAAATTTATGTCGGGGAAACTGAAAGAAACCCTTGTGGAACTTGCTCCCAAACCAATGCTGGAACAAGGTGAATTGCTCGATAAAATATTCGAAGAATGGCGTGGAGATAATCCCCAGGTTGACGATGTAACACTGATCGGAGTCAGATACTGACTACTTACACTCGACCTTGGTTACAAGATTGCCCACTGTAACATCGGGGAGAGCCTCCTGTTTGACCAGGTCCGTTCCACAATATTCAATCTCTTCGGTTTCGTTAACAACTGTGCCGTTTTCATAAGTCACCCTCTTGCAGAACTTGCATCTTTCTTCACATGAAGCTAAAAACCATGCAACCAGAATAAAGGAAAAAATGAAAATAATTTTCTTTTTCATAATTATTTGCTTTCATCTACAAATTTATAAAACTCATTAAATTGTAAAATATTTCCT
>JAGNKY010000026.1 GCA_017999895.1 Bacteroidales bacterium | reverse complement strand
TAAGAGAATCAAAAGAAAACAATACTTATGAAATATATTTTTGCAATCAATTAATAAGAACTATAACTTTATAAAAATGTATACCATGTCTATAGCCCCTTGTATACCAAGTCTATTGTCCATACATGGTCATGTGAAGACCGTCTCGACATATCTCAGCCAGGTACCACTGCCGTTGAAGATTTTTACAAAACCGACGCAGATGCTGAAGAGGCAATAGCTGCCGTTTATAGCCAGGTGAGAAGTATGCATTTTACATGGCTATTTCTTCAGAATCTTCTTTCGGATGATGTCACTTGCGGAGGAGGTGGAAGAGGTGACAATCCTAGTCTGGAACAGATCAATGAATATACTTTTAATCCGGCAAACAGTAATATCTCAGGCATGTTTAGTTCACTGTATTCGATGATCTATCGTTGCAACATGGTTATTGATAATGTTACCGGAGGTACTCCTGCTCAGGACAGAGCTATTGCCGAAGCAAAGGCTATCAGGGCTTTTGCCAACTTCTATCTGGTTAATCTATGGGGTACACCGCCTCTGGTACTGCATCAACTTGCTCCAAGCGAATACAGACAACCAAACAGTAACTCTGCCGATTTCTGGGCACAGATTGAAAAAGACCTTACTGAGGCCATAAGCTCAAACGCCCTTCCTGAGAAGAGTAGCCCTTCCGACAAATCGATAGGAGCCAGGATAAGCAAACAGGTAGCACAAGCCCTACTCGGCAAGGCATACCTCTGGCAGAAGAAATACAACGAAGCTGCAGCTCAATTCAATGCAGTGGTGAACTCAGGTAAGTATGAGCTTATATCCGATTATGAGAATATGTATCGCGTGTCACAGGACCTCGGACCTGAACGTATGTGGGAGATCATCGGTCTTAACGATCCGGCAAATACATGGACAGGTGCGTCATCCGGAATCACAAACAACATGCTTGGTTGGAGAGGCGATCACATGAACATGATGGGCTATTTCTTTGGTATGCACGACATACATTATGGAGGCTGGGGATTTAGTAATGCTACTCCGGAGGTCTATCAGGCCTTTGTAGAAATGGAAGGACCGAATGGATTCAGGTTCAAGAGCACGGTAAAGAATTACCAGGATGTGCTGAATATTTGTCCTTATCCGAATTTTTATGGCACAGACCTTCGTCTGACTGTCGGAGGGCAGGGTCTTTACGGACATTCCGGAGTATTTACATGGAAATACCGTGTTTTGAGAAATGAGGCTCTCGAAGGCGGCTATGGATATGCATGGCATTGCAACTGGATTTATATGAGATATGCCGAAGTGCTGCTGCTGGGAGCAGAAGCAAGTCTAATGTCGGCACCTTCCGACGGGGCTACAGCACTTAATTATGTAAACCAGATACGCTCTCGCGCTCATCTTGCACCACTCTCTTCAGTAACTCTCGATGATATCAAAAAGGAAAAAAGGCTTGAGTTGTGGGCCGAAGGCGCAAGATTTCTCGATTTGCAGAGATGGGGCGATGCTCCTGCAGCTCTAGCAAAACAGGGGGAAAAAGTGCCTACTTTCTGGGGATTTAAGCGCGATGGAGTATCCGATAGTATTACATATCCCCAAAGGAATTCGGTTTATGGCTATAAAGTAGGAAAACATGAATTACTTCCATTCCCAGAACATGAAATGCGCGTTAATCCAAATTTAAAACAGAACCCTGGATGGTAGATTTTTAAATGCTGGTGAATAACAGATTCAAAAGAAATATGCCATCTGAATTAAAATTATTAAATTTACCGGATGGCATATTTCATTCACCTGTAGAATATTAAAAATATAACTAAAAATTATAAAAATAAAATGATGAAAAATTTCAGCTTCTTAATAATTGTAATCATAAGTATTTTCAGTATTATTAACGTAACTCCTTCTTATGCTCAAAAGCTCAAGCCTGGCCCGCAGGACCTGTGTTTTTTCTCTAAAGTTGATGAGACCGATCAGCCTTATGCTGTTTATGTTCCGAGAAATTACGAAGAATCGAAGAAGTATCCCCTTGTAATCTTTTTACATGGAGCTATGTCGAATCACCGTCTTGGCTTAAGGCGTGTGTTCGGTGAGGGAAATATTCAGGGTTTGGATTTCATCAAGCCAGGGAATGTGCCTGTTGAAACCGATCTTGAAGCAACCCGGTACTGGCCTGAACTGAAAGATGTGCCTTATGTGGTTGCAGCGCCTTATGCGCGTGGCACTGCGGGATACCAGGGAATACCTGAAGAGGATGTGTACCAGATGCTCGATGATATTAAGAGCCGTTTTTCGATTGATGAAGACCGAATTTATCTGACAGGTCTGTCAATGGGTGGCGGCGGAACAATCTGGCTTGGACTTACGCGACCCGAAGTATGGGCTGCTATTGCACCATGCTGCCCTGCACCACCTGCTGAATCGGCCGAACTTGCATGCAATGTATCCAACTTACCTGTTCATCTTTTCGTTGGCGACAAAGATTTTCTCTATAAAACAGCCCTCGAATGGAAAACGAAATTCGAAACATACTCACCGATGGTAAATTACGTCGAATATCCCGGTGTTGGACATAATAGCTGGGAGTGGGCTTATAAGGATGGTTTTATATTCGAATGGTTTTCGCAGTTTAAGAGAAATCTTTTCCCTGAACAGGTTAGATTTGCCACAAGATGGTTTAAATACAACAAAGCCTACTGGGTAAAATTCGATAACATTACACCAGGAACTCTGGCAACTATAGATGCAAAATTTACTGCACAGAATACCATAGATGTCACAACTAACTCACTTGAAGCTTTTACTCTTAGCCTCGAAGGCCATCCTCTTTTTAACTCTGCCCGAAAAGTTATTATAAAAGTTGACGGGAAAAGTTTCAGCCTGCAAACAGGAAATGCGGCCTCATTTACGAAAACAGCTAAAGGCTGGGTCAATACTAAGTTCACACCTTCCCTGACATCAAAAAAGCAAGGAGCCGAGGGACCTTTATATGCTGCTGTAAGCAGTAATCACGTTTATGTCTATGGTACGGGCGGCAACCCCTCACAGGAAGAACTTTCTGCAAGAAGAGCTCAGGCAGCGGCCGCTGCCGACTGGGCTGCCGACAGAGGTATGATGGGTAGAATAATGATCTTCCCCAGAGTTCTGTCAGATAAGGAAGTCCGACAAAGTGACTTTGAAACGTCAAATCTTATATTGTTCGGTACACGCGAAACGAACGCAATAATTGAGAAATTCGCTGATAAATTGCCCATTCATTTGAAAAATGACGCCGTTAAGGATTACGGACTTGTTTATATTTTTCCGATGAATGACCATTATTTTCTTGTAAACTCAGGATTAGCATGGTGGACACCCCCGAAAAAGAGTGAACAACCAACTGGATATAATTTCATGAATCTTAAAGCTGAAATTCTTAAAAACTACAAAGATTTCATACTTTTCCGAGAAAGCCCTGATAACATCGTTTCCCACGGATATTTCGATAATCTATGGAAACTTCCTCAAGATGCTGCCGATGCAATGAAAGTAACTGGAGTTATTGAAATAAAATAAATTTAAAATATGTTAAAACATAGAATATCAATTAAATGAGATTAGCCATTTTATTATTTTTACGTTCGAAACATAATTAAGATTTAATATAAAAAATAAAAAATAAGTAATAAAAATAACAAATTGTTGAATTTAACTTAAAACCTATGAAATCATCAAGACGAAATTTCATAAAAACGGTTGGCGCCGGAGGTGCAGGCATTGCAATAGGAACGCCAATGCTGGTAACAGGGTGTAAATCTGCTTCTGTTGTTCCGACATACGATGAACAGGTATTATTTATAGGAGATGATATTGCTGTTTGTGAAACAATTTACGGTAAAGTAAAAGGCTATATTTTAAGGGGTATTTATTATTTTCTTGGAATACCTTATGGAGCCGACACTTCAGGGGCAAACAGATTTATGCCACCTCAGAAACCAAAACCATGGAACAATATTTTTCCTGCAGTGTGGTGGGGTAATTCGGCTCCACAGATAATGGAAGGAAGATATGCAAATCGGTATCAATCATTTGTGGACCATTGGAACTATGATGATGTGAGCGAAGACTGTCTCAGATTAAATGTATTTACCCCTGCAATTAAAGACGGTAAAAAGAGACCAGTATTGGTGTGGCTTCATGGAGGAGGTTTTACTACAGGCAACGGTATCGAACAGGATGGTTACAATGGCGAGAACTTTTGCAGAAAGGGAGATGTGGTTTTTGTATCTGTAAACCATAGGCTCGGGCCTTTAGGATTTACAAATCTTGCTTCTGTCGGAGGGGAAAAATACTCAGCTTCGGGAAATGTCGGAATGCTGGATCTTATTGCAGCACTCGAATGGGTACGTGACAATATTTCGAATTTTGGTGGCGACCCCGGTAATGTAACTATAATGGGACAATCGGGAGGAGGAGCAAAAGTAACAACTCTGACTGCAATGCCTTCTGCAAAGGGATTGTTCCATAAGGCAGTTGTCCTGAGTGGCGCCGGATTGAAGACCGGCGAAAAAGAATATGCCGAAAAACTTGGAGAAGCCGTCTTGAAAGAAGCCGGACTGAAACCAGGCGAGATAAACAAACTTCATGAGATGCCATGGCAGGAATACTATCAACTTGCGAACCGTGCATCAGCAAAGCTGGCACAGGAAGCAGGGACAGCCACACCGGGAATAAGAAGAGGTTTTAGCCCGTGTGCCGACGGTGTAATAATTCCCCAGCATCCCTATTACCCCGAAGCTACACCGCTTGCTTCAGAGATACCTATGATTATTTGTTCAACAATGAATGAAATGTCGCCAAGTCGTGACGACGCATCTCTCGAAAATGTCACACTCGACGAAGTGAAGGAAAAAATTCGTGAAAGAGCAGGCTTTTCGGCAGGCTTCGGCGATAAGGCAGGAGAAGTTGTGGATGCATACGCCAGAGCTTTCCCTGATAAAAAACCTGTTGAGATATGGTCGATGATAATGGGTAACAGGCAGAGTGTAGTCGCTCTTGCCGACGCAAAATCAAAACAGCCTTCTCCTGTTTACGTGGCATGGTTCTGCTGGCAACCTCCTCTCTTCGATAACCGAATGCGGGCATTCCATTGCTCCGATATATGTTTCTGGTTCTATAATACCGACGTGATGCTCACACACACAGGCGGTGGATCGAGGCCAAGAAAGCTGTCGGAAAAAATGTCAGGTGCCCTTCTGCAGTTTATGAAAACCGGCAATCCCGACAATGGCGGTCTACCCGCATGGCCGAAATACACTTCCACAAACGGTGAAGTTATGGTCCTCGACGATATATCTGAAGTTAAAAATGATCCGGATCGCGAAGCAAGAAAATCGCTTCCACCATTAACATAAATGTTTAAGGAGATGATTAAAAATCGCATGGGAGTATTTATTATTTTACTTCTGTTTTCAGGTATGGGTTATTTTTCGGCTGGTCAGAATCCGGCGAATGCTCCTCAACAAACGGGAAGAAGAACATTAGATATGCCCAAAAAAGGAGTCTGTCCGCTTCCGATCCTGCCGGCACTTCCGACATATTCCGATACTAAATTTTATGAAAGAAAAGATATTCCACATGGAAGGATAGAACAGGCAACCTATATTAATTCTGCAGGACAGGAGAAACGCATGCATATATACCTTCCTCCGGGATATAATGATAATCCTCAGTTGAGATATCCGGTCCTTTACCTTAATCATGGAGGAGGTGACGATGATTCAAGATGGACAATGGAAGATCAGCGACAGGGTGGTTATGCACATCTGATACTTGATAATCTTATCTATGAAGGTAAAGCGAAGCCGATGATAGTTGTTATGCCAAATACTCGAGGACTGGCATCAGGTTCGCCTCCTGAACCCGGGAAAGATGACCCATGCTCTCAGGAATATATCAATTCAATTATTCCTTATGTGGATTCTCATTACAGGACAAAAGCTTCACGGGAATACAGAGCTCTGGCCGGATTATCAATGGGAGGTTTTGTAGTTCTGCATACCGGACTGTCTCACCTTGACGTCTTCAGCGAACTTTATGTCTATAGCTCAGGACACACAACACCTGAGACACTTAAACAGTTCGAGGAAAACTTTATTAATTTATTTAATGACTATACAGGTACAAACGATAAGTTTCGTGTGCCTCTCTATATGGCAGCAGGAGAGACAGATATCGCACTTTTTAATAGCATGAAAGTTCTGGCGTTATTTAACCGGTATGGTATTAAGACTTTCTGGGTTTTAAGCGATGGCGGCCATGAATGGGCTAACTGGAGAAGATACCTTTTTCAGACTGCCCAGATAATGTTTCCCGATTGTTAAATAAACTGTAGCTATTATTGAACAAGTAAAGAGTTTAAAATTATTTAAATAAGTATCAAATTATGAAAAATAAAAGTTTGTTTTTAAATCTGTTTATCTGTACCACTTTGGTACTGATAATGTTTCAGAGTAATATTATGGCCCAGGAAAGACGGGAGGCTCCAGCAGCACGACCAGCCTTCAGAATGCCTGCACGTGTTGTGTCACCCGAAATATTGCCTGATAACAGAGTGATTCTAAGGCTTTATGCACGCGATGCGGCCAGTGTTTCGGTATCGGGTGAATGGCAGACAGGTTTAGGAGCGGGCGAAACACTTGCCCGAAATGATACCGGTTTGTTTTCAATCACCATTGGTCCACTGAAACCTGAACTGTATGGCTATTCTTTTATTGTTGACGGTGTCAGAACTATTGACCCTAATAATGTCCAGGTGCGCCGCGACGGCTCACGTTATGAGAATTTTTTTATTATTCCGGGGCCTGAATCAGACCTCTATATACAAAAACATGGAGTTCCGCACGGAACGGTCTCGAAAGTCTGGTATAAATCATCAGTCCTTGAGATGGACAGAAGATTGTATGTCTACACACCGGCAGGCTATGAAACAGGTAAAACCAGATACCCGGTTTTCTATCTCCTGCATGGCGCAGGAGGCGATGAAGATGCCTGGACAAATATGGGTCGTGCTGCACAGATTATGGATAACCTTATTGCACAGGGAAGGGCAAAACCAATGATTGTCGTTATGACCAACGGCAATGCAAACCAGGCCGGAGCTCAAAACGAAGTTCCTCCTTTGCAGACCCAACCTGGGCAGGGACCCGAAGCTTTCACAAGGTATGCAGGAAAATTTGAAGAACACCTCGTAAAAGATGTCGTTCCTTTTATAGAAAAAAATTATCGCACTTTGAAAGGAAAAGATAACAGAGCCATTGCAGGATTGTCTATGGGAGGGGCACATACTCAGACAATTACGAACGACAATCCTGGAATGTTTAGCTATATCGGCGTTTTCAGTATGGGCTTGATGAACCCAGGTTCACGCAATCAGGACGTTTCCGCACTTGAGAAAGAAAGAGACGCTAAGATCGAAGCTCTGAAAAACAGCGGCTATAAACTTTACTGGATTGGATGCGGTAAGGATGACTTTGTTTATCAGAGTGTTATAAACCTGAGAAATTTTCTCGATAAACATAATTTCAAATATATATATCGTGAAAGTACAGGTGGTCATACATGGGCAAACTGGAGAATATATCTCTCGGAATTTGCACCTCTTTTGTTTAAGTAAATAATGATTTTTATATGAGGTACAAACATTTTATTTTGATATTGACGGCAGCTTTTACCCTCCAGGCTACGGCCCAACAACTGCCTCAATTAGGTAAAGACCCTCTAAAGAAGGTAATCTCTGCCATGACCCTTGAGGAAAAAGCGTCAATAGTAGTCGGAGCGGGCATGAGCATGCCGGGCGTACCATCTTCCGGAGCTCAACAAGGACAACAGCAAGCTCCGGTTATTGGTGAAACACAGAATATTGTACCTGGTGCTGCAGGTTCAACGCACAGCATACCGCGACTCGGAATACCTTCCATAGTGGTTGCCGACGGTCCAGCCGGACTGAGAATCAGTCCGACCCGGCCAAATGATAAGGCAACATACTACTGCACCGCATTTCCTATCGCCACATTATTAGCCTCCTCATGGGATGTTGATCTGGTAAATCAAGTCGGAAGATCAATGGGAAACGAGATTCTTGAATATGGAGTGGATATTATTCTGGGACCAGGCATGAATATCCACAGAAATCCTCTTTGCGGGAGAAATTTCGAATATTATTCCGAAGATCCACTTGTTACAGGCAAAATGGCAGCAGCTATGGTGAATGGCATTGAATCAAAAGGCGTTGGGACTTCAATAAAGCATTTTGCTGCAAACAATGCTGAAACTAATCGTAATTCACTTAATACAATTGTCAGCGAAAGAGCCCTGCGTGAGATTTATCTCAGAGGATTCAGCATCGCTGTAAAAGAGGCTCAACCATGGACTGTCATGTCGGCATATAATCTTATCAATGGAATATATGCTCCTGAAAACTATGACCTCATTACAAAAGTTCTTCGTAACGACTGGGGTTTCTTAGGATTTGTTATGACCGACTGGTTTGGAGGCAGAGATGCGGTAGCAATGATGAATGCAGGAAATGACCTTCTGATGCCAGGCAGACCCGACCAGATGAAAGCTATTATAGAAGCAGTAAAGGCAGGGACTCTCGACGTTAAAGTGCTCGACCGAAACGTTGAAAGAATACTTAATATCGTCCTCCAGAGCCCAAGGTTCAAAGGATATAAATTTTCCAATAAACCCGATTTGAAAGCAAATGCTCTGGTGACACGGCAGGCTGCAGCTGAAGGTATGATTCTGCTTAAAAACGAAAGTTCCGCATTGCCTTTACCTGAAAAAATTAAAAAGATTGCAGTTTTCGGAAATACCTCTTACAATATCATTACAGGAGGCACAGGAAGCGGTGATGTGAATGAAGCCTACAGCGTTTCACTTGTTGAAGGTCTGCAAAATGCTGGATATACTGTCAATGAAAATCTAATGACGATGTATAATGCCTATTTGAATAGTGTAAGGGAGGGCAGGCCAAGAAGTCGTGCAATGTTTGTAGCAGAGGCTCCGATTGCTGAATTTGCTGTAAACAATGATATTGCGGGAAGCATGGCAAATGCCACCGATGTTGCTCTTATCACTATAGGCAGAATATCGGGCGAAGGATTCGATCGTAAAGCCGAAAAAGGAGATTTCTACCTGAATGATGCGGAAGTATCCCTTATTAAAACTGTTTCTGATGCGTATCATTCGAAGAATAAAAAAGTTGTGGTGATTCTTAATATCGGCGGAGTTATAGAAACAGCAAGCTGGAAAAACTATCCCGATGCAATACTTCTTGCATGGCAGGGTGGCCAGGAAACAGGAAACTCGATTGCCGACATACTTTCCGGAAAAGTAAATCCTTCCGGTAAACTTACTTCAACCTTCCCTATGAAATATGAAGATGTTCCTTCGGCAAAGAATTTTCCCGGCAGGGTTATTGATAAATCTCAGAATCAGCAGCAGGGAGGAGAACAGGATTTGATTTCAGCGTTTATGAGCCCGCGGGCAGCAGAAGTTGTTTATGAAGAAGGAATATATGTCGGCTACAGATATTACAATTCTTTTAATATACCTGTTTCATACGAATTTGGCTACGGACTTTCTTACACATCTTTTGAATACAGCGGTCTTAAACTTAGCTCGGATCGTTTCAATAAAAGCCTGACCGTTTCAGTAAATATCAGAAATACTGGAAAAGTAGCAGGTAAAGAAGCAGTCCAGTTATATCTTGGTGCACCGGCAGTTAGGCTTCACAAGCCTGAAAGCGAGCTAAAAGGCTTTGCTAAAACTAAACTTCTTCAACCGGGTGAATCACAGACTCTTACATTCGTTCTTGACCCCATGTCGCTTGCATCATTTGATCCTGCATCTTCGTCATGGATTGCCGATGCTGGAAAATATACGGTAAAAATCGGAGCTTCATCAAAAGACATAAGGCTCACCGCACAATTCAGCTTACCTGGAAATCTTACAGTCAGGAAAGAGTCAGTTGCACTTGTTCCAAAGGTTAAAATAAATGAACTGAAGCCATGAAAAGGATGAAGATATTAATTTCAAGTGTCATTATAAGTTTTCTGGCGGTTTTTCAATGCTTTGGCCAGAAAACGGAACCATGGTTTTCAGTAAAGGAAATCAGTAAGGGAGTTTGGGTTATAGATGATCATGGCGCAGATAATATGTATTTAATTATGGGGAGCGACAGTGCTCTTCTGGTGGATACCGGACTTGGAGTGGCAGACGTCTCTTCTGTAGTGAAAAAAATCACATCAAAACCACTTATTGTTGTAAATACTCATGGACATCCTGACCATTCGGGTGGAAATTACCAGTTTGAGAAGGTATATATGCATCCTGCAGATATTGAAGCGGCCAAAAGCTTCAATCTGCCGGAAGCAAGGTCACAGTCGGCTGGAAATATGTTGCAGGGAAATGCACCTGCCGAAAATGAAAAATTCAAAGGAACGCCTTTTGAAACGAAATATATTCCGGTGAGAGAAGGGCGTGTATTCAATCTTGGCGGACGCAAAATCGAAGTAATGGGAACTCCGGGGCATACTCCGGGGAGTATATGTTTTCTCGATATTGAAAATAAACTGCTCTTCAGCGGAGACAACAACAATGTTATGGTGTGGCTTTTCCTCGAAAACTCTACTCCATTGCATAGATATCTTGAGACACTTCAGAAACAGCAGAAAAGAATGGGTGAGTTTACGACTCTTTTCCCGGGACATGGTACGCCGGTTTCTTCCGATTTCATAAATGACCAGATTGCATGTGTCAAAAGTATTCTCGACGGCACATGTCAGTCGAAGGAGTACAAATCTTTTGCAGGCAGTGCCAGAATATGCTCTTCGGGCAGGGCAGGCGTGGTTTTCAGGCCGGATAACCTGTAATTCCGGTTTAAGTTTTGTTTAGGAATTCATAGGTCGAATCAAGCTATCATTCAATCATTCAATCATCCAATCTCCCTTTTCTGCCTTTCTTAAACGATGCTTTTTGTATAAGAATCTTTAAACAGGCCGTGCCTACGGTACTCGATAAAATATGAACGCGTAGCGGCAGCCTGTAAGTTTGCGAAATTAACGGTTAAATGTTTTTTTAATTTTACCACGGAAGGCACGGATTAGCACGGGAGGAATCCGTGTTGACCCGTGTTCCCAGTGGTGAATTGAATTATTTTCAGATAGAACACCGATGACACAGATGCGACAGATTTTCACTGATCGGCGCAAATCAGTAAAGTCCGCGTAATCTGCGTGCTATTAATAAATATATTAATCTCTTATGTTCCTGGAATCAATCACGCTATCACCCAATCATTCAATCATTCAATCATTCAATCCTCTAATCATCACGTTATCACATCATCAATCATCAATTCATTCTCGCCTCTTCGCTCTCTCGCCTTTTCGCTCTCTCATCTCTCATCTCTCGTCTCTAAAACAGCACAGGGCATAGAACAAATGACAGAAGGTCAGTTATTATTCTTTCGGGCTGATAATGAAGCGGGCTGATTTTGGTTCTGCATCATATCCCAAAAACAATTACCTTTATAACGGTAAAGAGTTAAACAGCGACAAGATGCTTTCAGAAGCATTGGATTGCTATGACTACGTCGCAAGGTTTTATGACCCACAGACTGGAAGGTTTCACGTTCAAGATAGATATGCTGAAAAATATCTCAACTTCACACCAGATGAACCTATGCAAACAAAAAGGATTGCTAGTTATAAATTGTAATTGAAATATAAGTTAGCAATGTTTTGGACCATTGTTGATTTTGTATAAGCAAAAACAAAGCCCGGCCAGTCCGTGTTTTTTATGCTTCTATTTTACCTTTTTAAGTTTTCTAATTTTAGAAACCCTACGGCTATCGTGAATAATACCAAGAACAACAACTTCAGAGGATTTTATTTTGTAAATGATGTTCCAACTCATGCACATCGCTTTGCGGTAAATTTTGGTTTTTGTCGGAATCTCTTCGCATTCCCGAAACGCCAAAGGGTTTTGTTCAATGCGGTCTATGGTCTCAAAGATTTTATCACCGACACGGATAGCATTTAATGGCTGGTGTTTGATATAGGCAATATAGCCCGTAATATCATCAATGTTTTGGAGAGCGTTTCGGGTTACTCTTAACGAATAAGTTTTTGGAGCTTTTTCTTTTGTGTTGCCCATCGTTGTTTGGCTTCTGTTATACTTACAGTTGGAGAATCTTCGGCGTACTCAACCCATTTTTTAAAATCTTCTTCGCTAATTACTTCGCCACGTAAAGCATACGAATTTAAATCGGGTACTTTAATAATCCGTATCAAATGCTTATGCTCTAAGTCATGTAAAGCCTTTAAAGAATTATTACCTGTAAGTTCTATTATTACTGTTTGCATAAAATCGATTTTTAAATTGTATAGGCTTGCCTTGCTTTGGCATCCCTTAAAAAAGTATCAATTACGAAATAAAGCTTTGATTTTGTATCGGAATCAAGCTTTTCAATATCTTCCAGCCGTTTAATGTCTGCCTGGTTGTATTTTGAAAATGCACTTTTACCAGGCAAATAATCAACGGTAATCCCAAATACATCAGCAATTTTTTGAGCCATCTCAATGGAAGGTACGTTTTCGTTACGTTCGTACTTCCCTATAATATCCCTTGAAGCATTAACAGATTTTGAAAGGTCAGGTTGAGGCCACTTTTTTTGCTTACTCAACTCTGTTATTTTATTTCCAATGTTTAACATATATCACAAAAGTATATCGCTTGTTAATAATTAACGCAAATATAGTAAATAAAGTTCTTCCTTTCCGGTTACCGGCGGCACAATTCTTACTGCGACATATTACGACAATTATGATTTCATTTCAGGGATGAGTCTTTCCGATAATACTACCCTAATTTTAGACTACTGGTTAAGTTTATATTTAATAATTTTTACACCAGCGAACTATGGAATCAATAAGATAAAAATATTTAGGTGAAATCTTTCTCCTGTTATTAAACAATGAGGTTCATATAAGAATTTTTAAACAGGCCGTGCCTACTGTAAATATTAATTGAAAAGTATACCACATTCTCGTTGAAAAGTATACCACTTATAATGTTAAACCAGTTGCTTTGGGAAATAAAAAGCAACACAAAAACATATGATAAGTATGAATACAAAACA
>JAGNKY010000007.1 GCA_017999895.1 Bacteroidales bacterium | reverse complement strand
AGATACTAAGGATTGAGAAAGATGGGAAACCAGTTCTCGACTATGCCGTGAAGATGGTTTATCCTCCTGCAAAGGTTGATACAATGTATAAACGTAATGGCTTCATTCATCCGATGTATTCGCCTTCGGGTAATGTGCTTACACGTATTAGTGCTCCCGATCATTATCATCATTTCGGGATATGGAACCCATGGACGAGGGTGAGAATCAAAAATCATGTTACTGATTTCTGGAACCTTTACACACATCAGGGAACAGTGAGGTTTGCAGGCGTCAATTCTATTATCGAGGGTCCGGTGTATGGTGGATTTAATGTCCGCCATGAACATGTTGATTTTCAGGGAAAGAAGCCGGAAGAACTGACATTCAATGAGGTATGGGATGTGCGGGTCTGGAATACCGATCCTGTAAACGGCCTGAAAACCTGGCTTGTCGATCTTACTTCATACCTGTCGGTTGCAACCGATACAGCCGTATTATTAGAAGCCTACAGATATGGCGGCGGTATAGGATTCAGAGCTACAGCCGAATGGAATAACAAGAATAGCTGGGTGGTTACTTCAGAAGGTAAAACCCGAATCGATGCCGACGGCACAAGAGCACGATGGACTGATGTTGGCGGTATGTTCGAAGGTAAAGGAACCTCGGGAATAGTCTTTTTTTCTCACCCTTCCAACAGAGAACATCCTGAACCCATGAGAGTATGGCCCATTGACCAGAACGGTAGAGGAGACGTCTATTTTGAATTTTGCCCGACTCGTGATAAAGAATGGACTCTGGAACCCGGAAATGTTTACATGCTTAAATACCGCATGATCGTTTACGACGGTAAAATTGACAAAACAATAGCCGACAGAATCTGGAACGATTTTGCCCATCCCCCTGTTGTAAAAGTTTTAATAAAGTAAAATATTATTAATCAATATAATAAGGAATTTAATAATAAAGTAATAAAATATCCTGATATGAAAAAAATTATGTATTACTTGACACTCCTTTCCCTGATCCTTGTTTCATGCGGTCAGGGAGGCCGGAAGACTTCTCAGGAAGCCAAAAAAACAAGCCAGCAAACAGTTAAATTGATTACGGTTGACCCCGGACATTTCCATGCTGCTCTTGTTCAGAAAACAATGTATGACCAGGTTTCACCTGATGTTTACGTTTATGCCCCGGCAGGCCCTGACCTTGAGCAACATCTCGAAAGAATCAAAGCATATAACACACGCCCTGAGAATCCAACACGATGGAATGAAATCATATATACAGGTGATGATTTTTTTGAAAAAATGATTGCCGAAAAACCTGGAAATGTGGTAATCCTTTCTGGCAATAACAGAAAAAAATCAGATTATATTTTAAATTCCATTAAAGCCGGGCTCAATGTTCTTGCCGATAAACCGATGATTATTACTCCGGAGGATTTCCCTAAACTTGAAGAAGCTTTCCGCATTGCCGGTGAAAAGGGATTGTTGCTTTATGATATTATGACCGAAAGATATGAGGTAACTACAATTCTACAGAAAGAACTTTCAATGAAAAAAGAGATTTTCGGCGACCTTCTGGAAGGTTCCCAAAAAGAACCGGCAGTGACAAAAGAAAGTGTCCATCATTTTTCTAAAATAGTTTCGGGTGTGCCTCTTTTACGTCCGGCATGGTTCTTCGATGTGGAACAACAAGGGGAAGGAATAGTGGATGTTACCACTCACCTTGTTGATCTGATACAATGGGAATGCTTCCCTGAAGTAATCCTCAATAAGAACGACGTTAATATGACATGGGCAAGAAGATGGCCTACAATAATCACCAAAGAAGAATTCAAAGGGGTTACAGGCTTAGATGAATTTCCGGATTATCTGACGAAAGACATAAAAGACGGCAAGCTGAACGTGTTTTCAAACGGCGAAATGGTCTATAGCCTTAAAGGAAAATGGGCAAAGGTATCGGTAGAATGGCATTATAGTCCGCCGGAGGGCGGAGGCGATACTCATTTCTCAACTATGCGTGGTACCAACTGCAACCTTGTAATAAGACAGACATCGGATGAAAAATTTATCCCGACTCTTTATATCGAAAATATTAAAGGGCCAATGGAAGAGTTTACTTTGAAACTTAAAAATGCAATTGCTTCACTGCCTTACGATAGTATTACATTTGACAACCTCGATGGGAAGAGGCTCAGAATAAATATCCCCGACAAATATAGAGTTAGCCACGAAGAACATTTTGCACAGGTGATGGAAAAATTCCTTGAATACCTGAAAATAGGATCACTTCCTGAGTGGGAAGTTGCAGGGATGATTACAAAATACTACACTACCACAAGTGCGCTTAAGAAGGCGAAGGAATGATTCCAGGTTAAAACAAACTCTTGAAGTTTTAAAAATTAAAAAAGATCTTCGATTACCATCGAGTACAAATCTTCGAGCTCAATACCTGCTGCAGCCGCTTGTTTTGGTATGATACTTTCAGCACTCATACCGGGTACAGTGTTGATTTCAAGGAAAAGAGGCTTATTATTTACAATAATGAAATCAACTCTTACAATGCCCTTACAACCAAGCAAATCGTTGATGGTCGAGCTTAACCGTTGCACTTCACCGGTAAGCTTTTCATCGAGCAGTGCCGGAGTGATTTCTTCCGACTTACCCGGTGTATATTTTGACTCGTAGTCGAAAAATTCATTTTTCGGAATAATCTCTGTAACCGGCAGAATGATTTTCTTTTCGCTGGTTTTCACGACGCCGCAGGCAACTTCGCGACCGTCCATAAATGATTCGATAAGTACCTCATTACTTTCGGCAAATGCTTTTTCTATTGCAGGGAAGAATTCTTTTTCCTTTTTCACTTTTGATACTCCGAAACTCGAACCACTGTCGTTTGGCTTTACAAAACATGGGAGGCCTATCCGCCCCAGAATAGTTTCACTGACAACTTTTTCGCCTTTTCTGATCAGACTGGAATTTGCCATTGGAATTCCATACTCTTTGAGATAAAGTTTAGTTGCATGCTTATTAAAAGTAAGAGCTGAACAAAAGGCGCTACAACTTGTATAAGGTATCTTCAACATATCGAAATAACCCTGTAAAAGCCCGTTTTCACCTGGTGTGCCGTGAATCGCAATGAATACCCCATCAAATCTCAACTTACGGTCGTCGAGCTTTAGAGAAAAATCATTTTTGTCAATGCTGAAACAACGGCCTTTTGAATCTTCCCAATACCACCTATCTCCTCTTATGATAATTATATAGCTATTATATCTTGAAGCAAGCGCTTTATTTACCTCTGCGGCACTATTTATAGATACGCCATATTCCGGCGAATCGCCCCCTGCCGCTATTGCAATAGTTTTCATTAATTAACTTTAAGTGGATACAAATGTAAAAAGAATTGAAGGAAATGTAATACATCAGGTCATTATTCGCCGCAGACTGCCCTGATTTATACGGAATTAATCAAAGGTTCGTTGCTAATATCCTCTTGTCTGGTAATCTGAATGTTACCTGAATAATATAAGATAATATAAATAGCGGAAAAACAGATGATTGGAAATCTGGAGTTTTATTCTACTTTTGCAATGAATTTAAATTTATTGAAATGAAAAAAGGCTGTATAGTTGGACTTATAATAGGTTCAGTTTTCGTGTTGTTTATTCTTATTGCTCTGCTATGGGGTATTAAAGTTTACAACAATCTTGTTTCTATGAACGAAGCTGTTACAAGCCAGTGGGGCAATGTTGAAGCACAATACCAGCGCCGTATGGATCTGATACCAAACTTTGTAAACACAGTGAAAGGTGCTGCAAATTTCGAACAACAGACTCTCACTCAGGTTATTGAGGCAAGGTCGAAAGCAACTTCCGTCACTGTTGACCCGTCGAATCTGAGCGAAGAGGCTATTGCCAGGTTTCAGGAGGCACAGGGAGAGCTAAGCTCCGCCCTAAACCGTCTTATGGTGGTTGTAGAGCGGTATCCTGATATAAAGGCAACACAGAACTACAGAGATCTGCAAGTTGCACTCGAAGGCACTGAAAACAGAATTGCAGTGGAAAGACGGAAGTTCAACGAAGTTGCGCAGGCCTATAATGCCTACCTGAAAAAATTCCCTCAAAATATAATTGCCAGCATGTTTGGATTTCAACCGAAAGGTTACTTCAAATCGGCCGAGGGTGCAGAAAAGGCACCTGAAGTTAAATTTTAAACCTGGTAAGTCGGGATGAAAGCCTCATTGTTTTTCACAAAAAGCGAAAAGAATGCCATCCTTGAAGCTATAAAGGAAGCTGAAAAGAATACATCGGGCGAGATAAGAGTTCATATAGAAACTCGTTGCAAAGAAGATGTTCTTGATAGGGCTGCATGGATATTTAGGAAGCTCGGGATGGATAAAACACGCGACAGAAACGGTGTGCTTTTTTACCTTGCAGTAAAAGACAGAAAATTCGCCATAATAGGCGATGCAGGAATAAATTCGAAAGTACCTGAAGGCTTCTGGAACCAGATAAAGGAAATAATGGAGAAGAATTTCAAGGAAGGTCATTTTGCCGAAGGCCTTTCGGAAGGAATTAAATTGGCGGGAGAGAAACTTAAAGAATATTTTCCTTATAATAGAGACGATATAAATGAACTTAGCGACGATATATCTTTTGATAATACAGAAATAAAGAAGGAGAAATGAAAGTTTTCAATATGAAACGTATTTTGTCTTTTTTAATCATTGGGTTTCTCTTTCAGAGTGTTGTTTTTCCACAGGATATACCAGATAGACCCTATCCTCCAAGGCTCGTGAATGATTTTGCCGGATTTTTGAAAAGAAGTGAAGCTGAAGCACTTGAGAGAAAACTTGTTGCATTCAACGATTCCACTTCCACTCAAATTGCAATTGTAATAGTGAAAGACCTGGCAGGATATGCTCCGGCCGATTATGCCCAGAGGCTTGGAGAGAAATGGGGTGTTGGTCAGAAAGGATTGAACAACGGCATTGTAATTCTTATAAAGCCTAAAACCGCTTATTCACGTGGTGAAGTGTTCATTGCTCCAGGTTACGGCCTTGAAGGTGTAATTCCTGATCTCGTATGTGCCGATATTATAGATAATGAAATACTTCCGGCATTCAATAGGGGAGAATATTATCTCGGTCTCGACCGTGCAACGGATATCCTTATGTCGCTGGCTTCCGGTGAGTTTTCGGCCGACGAATACATGAAAAAAACAGACAGAAAGTCTGAATTTTTTTCGGCTGGAGCAATAATATTTTTGATAATAATATTTTTTCTTTTATTCCATTCAGGCCATTCAAATTATAATGATATCTCGACCCGGCGAAGTGGTTTACCTTTATGGTGGTGGCTTTCTATGATGGGGCCCGGTGAACGATCGCATAGGGGAAGCTGGGGCGGTTTTTCCGGACGAGGAGGTTTTGGCGGCGGCTTCGGAGGCTTCGGCGGTGGTAGCTTCGGCGGCGGCGGAGCAGGAGGCAGCTGGTGAATATAGAATATAATGGTTATAGGTCAAATGAAAGTTTACCTTTTGAATAAATTTTCTTTAATGAATTTCTGTTAATTTGGAACGGAAATTCTTCTATTAAAATACTTCGGTTATCTTTTTCAAAAAAGACCCGTAGTATTTGTTCTTTGAGAGACCATCTTGCCAGGACAAAATAGTTAATATAGTCCTGGTTTATTGGAAGTTGTTCATTCAGTACATCTATACATCCGATCCCATTTTTTTCACCGACCTGCCTGATGAAGATTACCTCAGGCTGGAAGTTGTTTGTGGGTTTATTACTATTATTTGTTGGTGGGACGTAATTAGTGTACTTAAGAGATGATTCATTAAACCAATCTAATTGTTCATCAACTTCTCTTAAGCTTGAGAACTCATATCTGTTCCAAAATAATCTAGCAAAAACACTGTTATTACCTTCAATAGAAGCTTGAGAAAATGGCTTGCGCGGAACTGAAAAAATAGGAACAACATGCTGGTTTAGTAAGAATAACATGGCAGATGATATATTCCTTTTCCCTGAGGCGCTACCGATCATAGCCAAAGCATTATCCAGCTTGATATAGTCAGGCCTTTCAAAACCGGAAAAGAATAAATCAGTTTCTTTAATAAAACAATTAGCAGTCTGCCCTTCAATGCGTTTATAATAACGAAGACGTGGCTCTTTCTTAAAAGAATAACCTATAAAGTTGAGCGGAGCTGTGCGACCATAAATGTACTTCTTACCTATAAAATCGGCCTCTAATACCCTTCCTCCCAAACCAGAATAAATGGTATATTCCGGATAACAGAGGTATGCTGCGGCTCCTTTATTGCGACCTTTTCTGACGTGAGTTAAACCCAAATCCTTCATGATCCTTCCAACAGTACGCAGGGATGGCGCAGGAGCCCCTGGATAGCTCCTGAGCCATCCCTGTAATACAGCAGTGGCTCCCGTATAAAAATTATGAGGATCCCTCTTGAGTTCTATGCACAACTCTTTTACACGATCCACTGTGGCTTCCGTATAAAACCTTGATTTACCTTTTGGCCAACCTCTATTATCATTAGAAAAATCCTGATCAGGTGAATGAGTCCAACGTATTACAAATGGCTTACTCACCCTCTCCTTCTCCATTATAAATGACTTCGTATGTCCATATGTAAAATACAACTCATTCACTTTCTTGCGCAGTTCAAACGATTTTTTTTCTTCATAATTAATATCAAAAATACAAGATAAATCATTCTTAATTTTTACCATCTTTGTCTACCATTTATGGTAAACTTTTATTTGGCACACAACCTATAATGATTAACCTTGCCTGCCAGCAGACAGGAAATTAATAATTATGAAGTGTATTTGTAACACTTTTTTGTCCTTCTTACTTCATCATTACTAGTTAGATATTCATATTCATAATAGTTTCAAACGCCGCCTTCTCTTGTGTACTCTCTCCATCTTTTTATAACATTTTTCATATCGTCGGGAAGTTCCGAATCGAAAGTCATTCTTTCCCCTGTCGAAGGATGGTCGAACGAAAGCGTTTTTGCATGAAGTGCCTGACGTGGAAGAATCTCGAAGCATTCTCTGACGAACTGCCGGTATTTTGTGAAGGTTGTACCGCGAAGTATTTTATCTCCTCCATATTCGTTATCATTAAAAAGTGGATGTTTTATATAACTGAAATGTACCCTTATCTGATGTGTGCGACCGGTTTCAAGCCGGCACTCAACCAGCGACACATAACCGAAGCTTTCGATCACTCTGTAGTGCGTCACAGCTGATTTGCCATGACTTCCGTCTGGGAAAACCTGCATTATCTTCCGGTCTTTGAGATTCCTTCCGATATGACCTGTTATTGTGCCTTCAGATGGGTCGGGTATGCCCCATACAAGAGCATTGTATATCCTGCCTGTTTTATGGTTAAAGAACTGGCGTGCGAGCTTGTTCTGAGCAAGTTCATTTTTGGCAACAACAAGGATGCCCGAAGTGTTCTTATCGAGCCGGTGGACAAGACCCGGACGAATCTCCCCTGTCTTGAAAAGAGGCAGATCTTTGAAGTGCCAGGCAAGAGCATTTACAAGAGTGCCAGTATAATTTCCGTATGCAGGGTGAACAACCATGCCTGCCTCCTTGTTTATAACAATGATATCGTCATCTTCGAATAATATATTTATAGGAATATCTTCGGGAATAAGCTCGATATCTCTTGGAGGCACAGGCAAAAGAATCTGAATGATATCGCCGGGCTTAACTCTGTAATTGGGTTTTACAATTTTACCGCTTACGATTATATTTCCTGCAAGTGCGGCATTTTGAATTCTTGTACGAGATGTGTTTTCAATTCTTGCCGAAAGGTATTTATCTATTCGTAACAGCGATTGCCCTGAATCGACTGTAAAACGATAATGTTCATAAAGGTCATGTTGTTCTCTCAGTTCTTCTTCACTCATCACCGGTTCATCTTGAAACAATAAACTTTGCGACCCCTGCCTGTTTGTTGCCGATATTGACAATCAAAAAGTAAATCCCGTCCGGTAGGGATGAAATATTTATCCTTTCATTATACTTTTCCTTTATGAAAGTCTTTCCCTGAAGATCTATTATTGTTACTATAGCGCCGGAAAGAGGAATGAAGTCTCCAGCTTCGATATACAAATAATCTGTAGCAGGGTTCGGTCGGATTATTATGGTGTTTTCCTTTATTTGTACGGTCTCAACAGCAGTTGGTTTTATCGGCGGGCCAAAGACGGGCCTTATCATAACTGTGCCCTCGGCCTGCGAAATATTCCATACTCCATTGAGCCAGTATAACTGCCTACCCTTGTGAGGAGTGTTCAGGTCAATTCCTGCATTGAGAAAAGTTTCCGACCTCTGACGCCAGCCAATAAAATATTCACCGGTTATTTCAAGTGGAGTGGTAAGATAGTAAGTATAAAACCCGTTTATATCTTCCCCTGGTTGGACAAGCATTCCCTCCTGAGTATAAATAATATCCCCCGGTTTCCCGTTGTTATTGTTCCATATCATAAGATCGAAAGCTCGTTGATTTGCATTCTCATAACTATCGTTAAAACATATTTTAATTGCCCTGAGTGTGTCAGGCATGAATGATTTGTACTTATATGCTACCATTGCATTGCGAGAGCCAAGACCGTTAATTCCATATCCTCCTTCGGCTGTGCCGTCATCATAGGCAAAATCTCTTCCGAAGAGCTGGTAATATACTATCGTGTCGTTCTGTTTTCTATCGAATACATCGGTGATAAGGGTACATTTGATCCTGAAAAACGCTGAATCGGTTCCGGTTGAGTTGAATGTATATATTAGCGCAACGTTGTCCCTTACGTCAGAACATGGATCAATGTTGACCGCTCCTGCTGAAAAATGTTCTGCATCATTCTGCCATATATCGGTTATTTCAAAGTTGCGTGTGACATTTCTCACAATGGTGTCATTATTCCTGTAACTGATTGTTATAAATTCTCCCATTTCCGATAGATAAACCTTTCGGAACTGTTTCCATGGCATTTGTTCAAATGTTCTAAGTAATGACCTTAACGGGAGAGTAAATGCCACATCGGCAGGAATTGTATCGGTGCTACTTCGGTTTTTGTCGAGCAATATATAGTCTATATTCCACTGGTCGCAGTTCCCGGCCATTGACGGGTCGGAATAAACTGAACCAAGTGATGCATAGTTAATAAATCTGAATCTGAATCCTTTCTTGAGGAATATCGGATTATCAATTTTGATAATAACAGCCTTGAACTTGTCGTGAGATGTAGATGGAGACTTCCATATTGAATGCCACCTCTGTTCGTCAGATGCCCAGAACTGAAGAACAAGGCTGTCTTTCTCTTCAGGCAGGTCGGCTATGCCGCCTGCTTCGTAAAAAAAACTGAGAAAAATGCTGTCGGCCGGCTGGTATTCAAGATTTATCGGTGAGGAGGTAAGATGGTCGGCTTCAAATACATAAGATGAAGCCGTCTCATATAGTTTGCCGCTGTTGTCAAGCGCGTCAAAAGTAGCGATTCCTGCCGTTATCTGCTTTACAGAATATGTATTGTTTATAAATACAAAATCGTCCTGCCAGCGACGGGAATCAGGGAAAATATTGCTGTCGGAGAAATCATCGAAAAAAGGAATTTCAAGAGTATCGCTTTGCATCTTACCTTTCATTGATTCCGATTCAGGTCTCTGCCTGCTTATTTGAATATTTTTAAAAAGGCCTGTTACAACTTCCTGGGCAGGTAAAAGATAACTACCGGCAATGAAAAATAAAGTGAATAGCAAGCTCTTTTTGTACATGAAAAAATGAAATTATCTTATTTATTGCAGAAAACTAATGCCCAATGTATCTGATATACTAAAAAGTGTCGAATCTACTGGAAGTTTCGAAGAATCTGTTGTGAGCCAGATGTACACTGCTGAACCAAGTTGAAGAGTTACATTTTCTTTATATTCAGGATTTTGTTTGAACACAAATGCCGATATCGAATCTTCTTTGCTGGTTACCGTGTTGTCGTAAATGTATGCTCCTATATTAAGAGAAGCTCCAAGTACGGTTCTTCTTGCCTGCTCATAATTAAGACCAATAAGGTTGGGGACAGGAGTCCTTTCATTACTGAGTCCCTTTCCAAGCACCAGATCAATTACCGCACCTTTCTGGATAGAATCGCCTTTATGCAGCTCACGTCCGTTATGTAGTTGTTTAAGCACAACATCTACCGACAGATCCGGAACATAATACAACTGACCTGGTTCAAGCCCGGCTGTTTGGAGAACCGCAAGTGCCTGTCGTTTTGGCAGACCAACAAGGTCAGGTACTTCAACCATCTCTGGATTAAATGCATTGATTGTCAGAACTATACGTCTTCCTTTTTTAACCTTATAACCAGGTTTAGGACTTTGTTCTGCAATGCATCCTTTTGGGACAGTATTTGTATAAACCGAGTCAATAATTTGATAGCGAAGTTTATGTTTTTTTGCAAGAGTAGCTGCCTGTTCGATTGTTAATCCACGAAAGTCCGGTACAGGTCGCGCTTGCCCATGACGGGTATAAATATTAAGCCATAAAAGAAATATAATAAGCAAACCGACTATAATAGAAAAAGCAATTGCCAGATTTTTTAAAAAAATTTTACTTAGAAGGAACTTCTTTAAACTCATAAAATTGTTTTAAATAATAATTATAACGGCCAGGCAAAGATAAAATTATTTACATCACCATTCCTTTACTATGTTATAAAGTGAATCACGTTCAACAGGTTTGTATCCAGCCCTGCGGATAAGAGTACATATTTCATTAATACTCATTGAGGGATTTTTTTCTTCGGCACCTGCCATTGAATATATCTTTGTGGTGTCATAAATTGTTCCGTCAAGATCATCGGCGCCGAATGAAAGGCTTATCTGAGAGTGTTCTTTCCCCAGCATTGGCCAGTACGTTTTGATATGCCGGAAGTTATCGAGATAAATTCTGGCAATAGCGAAATTCCTCATGTCTTCGAGTAAATTTACTTCACCTTTTTTATATAAAGGATTATTGTTTTTTCTGTATTTAAGCGGAATGAAAGCATTGAAACCTCTGGTTTTGTCCTGTAGCCTTCTCAGTCGTTCCATGTGGTCAATACGATGTGAGTAATTTTCAATGTGTCCGTAAAGCATTGTCGCATTCGAATAAATTCCAAGCCGGTGAGCAGTTTCATGTATCTGTAACCATTTCTCAGAAGAAGTCTTACCAGGGCATATTTTACTGCGTATTTCATCTGCAAAAATCTCGGCCCCTCCGCCTGGAATTGAACCGAGGCCTGATTCTTTGAGCATATTGAGCCCTTCTTCAACAGTAAGGCCTGATCTGGAAAACATGTAATCGAGTTCTATGGCAGAAAAAGCTTTTATATGGATTGATGGCCTGATAAGTCGTATTTTATTTAACAGATCACAGTAGAAATTTATATCACGGTCAGGATGAACGCCTCCTGTTATATGTATTTCTGTTATTTCATTATTGGCTAAGCTTTCGACAATTTTAATCATGTCGTTTATGCTGTATTCCCATTTCTCATTGTTACCGGGTTGGCTGCGAAATGAACAAAAAATACAATCGTTGATACAGATATTAGTAGGCTCAATATGAAAGTTGCGGTTAAAATATACATTACAGTAGTTTATTCTTCTCCTGACGGATTCAGCAAGTACTCCGAGCAGAGGAAGCGTTGCTTTTTCGTAAAGGATTATTCCTTCTTCAGGCGTTATTCGTTTTCCTTCCAAAACTTTATCGGCAATACTGCTTAGAGTTTTGTCTTTAATATGAGCCAGTAACTCTTTCATTCAATCATTCGATGCAAAATTATTATTTATTTTGTGAAGTCGAAGGAATGTCGAATATCGATTAGACATGCCTGGCGGCAGGCAGAGAATAATGAAAATAAAGTTTAATACAATTTGAATATTATCTTATTTCATCATTCGACATTCCTTGTTCGATATTCGATATTCGATAAACGTCCTAAATACAGTAGTTCGCCTATATTTAACAAAAAAGGGTGCTTTTTAAGTGCACCCTCTAATTGTATTTCTAAAGATTCTACTTTGTTATTTTCTCATCCGACACTGTCAGCTTTTTTCTTCCCTTTGCCCTTCTGGCGGAAAGCACTCTGCGGCCACCTGCAGTGGACATTCTTTCCCTGAATCCATGTTTGTTTATCCTCTTTCTCCTCGATGGCTGAAATGTTGGCTTCATATTATTTCCTTTGTATTATACATTTATTCCTAATGAGTGTGCAAATATATTAATTTTTTAAATAACCGGAAACATTTTTGAAATTATTACAATATTATCCATCGGACTCTTCCAGTTCATACCAAAAGTTCAGACCGGCCTTGCAAAATATTCACTATCAATGTAGCAGTTAGCCTCAAACCCTGAGACAGAAGATTAGGGGAAAGGGAGATGGCGAGAATGGGAGAAAAAGGGAAGGGCAGAAACGGAGCATAGGCGAAAAGGAAGATGGGAGAGAGGACGATATTTCAGTATACAGCCATATATACCACGTACTTGCCCCTGAAATAAGGCTCACTGAAAAAGCTGCTTATTTCGAAGACACTTGTTTTACTCAGATATTTTCCAAGTTCCCTGTTTAAGTCTCCGCCTTTCAATGTGATTATGCCATTTGGCAAAGTATTTTTCCCTCCCTTAAGAATTTTTGCTTCAGAAATTCTCACCAGATTTTCGAATGTTGTAACTGCTCTGCTCACAACAAAATCGTATATGCCCTTATGTTCTTCTGCTCTTGCGCATATTGGCTCGACATTTTTCAGGTTTATTGCACCGGCTATTTCGGATACAACTCTTATTTTTTTGCCAGTTGAATCGAGAAGTGTGAAATGTGAATCAGGGAACATTATTGCAAGCGGTATTCCCGGAAAACCTCCTCCTGTTCCCACGTCGAGTATTTTTGTTCCGGGCACAAAGCTGACTACCTTTGCTATTGACAATGAATGTAGTAAATGATGAATGCAGAAATTATCGATATCTTTTCTGCTTATTACATTTATTTTTCTATTCCACTCTCTATAGAGTGTTTCAAGCAGGCAAAACTTTTCTTTTTGCTGTGTGGTAATTTCCGGAAAATATTTTTCCAGAATTTCATCCATTACCTTTCTCCGGTTTTATTGAGGATATTATATAAAAGGCTTTTTGCTCTGAAGAGTTGTGCCTTAACAGTTCCAATAGGAATATTGAGTTTTGAGGAGATTTCTTCATAAGAATACTCCTTGAAATAGCGAAGTTCAATAAGCTTTTTATAACGTGGTTTCAATTGGTCCACCACATTATATAACCCGGCAATATTTTGTTTGTTGATCATTATTTCCTCAGGGTCGGGTGTGTCTGATTGAAGAGTTGACTCGTAAGAATCATTTTCCTCATTATGTTCCTGGTTAATTACCTGAGGGGTTTGTTGTTTTTTTCGCAGGAAATCGATACAATTGTTGGTAGCTATTTTAAAAAGCCAGGTGCTGAAAGCAAAAGTTGGTGTATAGGAATCAAGGCTTTTAAATGCTTTTCCAAACGTCTCTATAGTAAGATCTTCAGCATCAGATGTATTATTTACCATTTTCAGAAGCATGAAATAAATTGAATCGCGATAACGGTTAAGCAAAGATGCATAGGCCTTCTCATCACCGGCTTTTGCCCTTTCAACAAGCAATAAGTCTTGCATGGCCTTTTCTGAGAATTCCTGCCCGATTTTATTTTTTTTCATTTCCATGCTTTGCGGAGACTTTTTTCTCGAAGTGTTCCCGAATATAATATAATATTTATTAACGGTGAAAATAGATCAAAAATTAGTATAAAAGGAAGAAGTCCTTTTTCATCAAGTTTTTTCATGTTGGTATAAAACGTTGCAAACATTATGGCAAGCCTTATAAGAAATATTCCTGCAACGTATTGCCACAGAAACATATCCAGGATTAGCCATATAAATGTTATATAAAATATTAATCTCGACAACGGTTCGGCGACAAGCAATATCTTATGTATTAGTTTATAATATCTTGCGGTAGTCATGTGTCTCATCCTCCGGTTAGCCCATTCGTTAAGTCTATGAGCAGCGGGTGATCTTGTATGAGCATCTTTTCTGAACTCTACTTTTACTGATGATGCCCTTGCATTTCTGTTAACAAAAAGGTCATCATCACCTGACGCAATATGATTATATCTTCCAAATCCTTTATTTCTGAAGAAAACATCTTTACGGTAAGCAAAGTTTCTGCCCACAGCCATATAAGCGATGCCTCGTATAGCCATACCGAGATATTGCATTGCAATAAACATTGCTTCATAGCGCTGATATCTGTTCAGTAATCCTTTCTCAGCAATGAACCCGCCATAGCCTATAACAAAATCGATTCCCTTTGAAAAACCTGACGCCATCATCCTCAGCCATTTATCCGATACCGGATAACAATCGGCGTCGGTAAATACGAGCAGTTCATTCGATGCTGCTTTTATGCCTATGAACTGGGCAAACTTTTTCGAATGACTAAAACTGGGGTCTTTGTTAATTGTCGAAATTTTAAGGTTTTGATATTTTGAAAGCATTTCACCGAGAACCTGATATGTATCGTCTTCTGAGCAGTCGTTTACAACTATGACCTCAAAAGAAGGATAATCTTGTTCAAGTACTAAAGGAAGGAACCGTTTAAGATTAGCCGATTCATTTCTTGCGCATATAATCACCGACAGAGGGGGCAGCTCATTTCGCGGTGAATCATTATGTTTGTAAAAAGCAGGTGCCAGATAAAACCACAAATAGAAAAATAATTGTATTGCCGCAGCAATGCAGTAAAGGATAAAAATCAACATTAGTAAATTGAAGTCCAAAATGGCACTTATTATAAAAATTGATAGCAAAAATAACAAGTAACGCATTCATTTTTCCGAATAGTTTTTAACAAAGGGCATAATTATTGTAACATCCATGTAAAAAAATAATAAATATTTTATATGCTTGAAAGGAAGGTTTACCTTTGTGCACTATATTAAATTATGGATGTTTTCTATTACTGCGAGAGATATTAAGAGTAAAGCGAGGGCTGGTTTTTTGAATACTGCACACGGAAGCATTCCAACACCTGTTTTCATGCCTGTAGGCACAGGCGGTACAGTCAAAGGAATTCTGCATCGCGACCTTACCGATCTGATGGATTTAAAAATTATTCTTTGTAATACCTACCATTTATATTTAAGGCCGGGGACGGAAGTGTTAAGATATGCAGGCGGCCTTCACCGGTTCATGAGCTGGGACAGACCTTTGCTTACCGACAGTGGTGGCTATCAAGTTTATTCACTCAGTAAGATTAGAAAAGTAAATAACGATGGTGTCACATTCAGTTCTCATATTGACGGTTCGAAGCATCTCTTCACACCTGAAAATGCAATTGATATACAGCGTGTTATTGGTGCAGATATTATGATGGTTCTCGATGAGTGTACACCTTATCCTTGCGATCACAGGCAAGCTGCAAGGTCCCTCGCCCTTACAAACAACTGGCTTGAAAGAGCAATTAAAAGATTCAACGAAACAGAGCCTCTATGGGGCTACGAACAGGCTCTGTTCCCTATTGTCCAGGGAAGTATATGGGACGACCTTCGTCGCCAATCAGCCGAGAAAGCCGCTTCAACAGGAATGAGCGGTATTGCTATCGGCGGACTATCGGTAGGAGAACCTGTAGAAGAGATGTACAGGATAACGGAAATTGTAAATGAGATACTTCCGGAAGATAAACCCCGTTATCTTATGGGAGTAGGAACACCTGCAAATATTCTTGAGTCTATAGCTCGTGGTATTGATATGTTCGACTGCGTAATGCCCACCAGAAACGGACGTAACGGAATGTTGTTCACATCTGATGGAATAATTAATATACGTAATAAAAAATGGTATAATGACTTTAGTCCGATTGATTCAGAGGGAGCAACTGAAATAAGCCGGAAATATTCAAAAGCTTATCTTCGTCATTTATTCGTCTCGGGAGAGATGCTCGGAGCCCAGATAGCCAGTATAAACAATCTTTCTTTTTACATAAGCCTTGTGGCAACGGCAAGAAAAAAGATAGAAGAAGGAACTTTTTTGGAATGGAAAGAAAAGACGATAAAAAAAGTTTCACAAAGGCTATAGCCGATTTGAAACTGAAAATAATAGATATTTATATCATCAGAAAATTTCTTGGGACATTTTTCATTTCACTTCTGATGATAGTCCTTATTGCGGTTGTATTTGATTTTGCAGAGAAAATCGATAACTTTATGGAGAGGGACGCTCCTGCACAAGCTATTATATTTGATTATTATTTGAATTTTATACCTTATTTCGCAACGCTCTTTGCTCCTCTGTTTGTATTTATATCTGTAATTTTTTTTACTGCA
Source organism: Bacteroidales bacterium (assembly GCA_017999895.1). Taxonomy (GTDB): domain Bacteria; phylum Bacteroidota; class Bacteroidia; order Bacteroidales; family VadinHA17; genus LD21. The sequence continues at coordinate 131,930 of JAGNKY010000007.1, read as the reverse complement.
AAGATGGCTGTTCATACCGAAATAATCGCCATACTAAGCGGAGGAATGAGCTTCAAAAGAATGATGTGGCCTTATTTCCTTGCATCATTTGTGATAGCTCTATTTACTTTTCTACTTATGAATTTTGTCATACCGAATGCCAACCTCAAAAGGTTGGATTTCGAAGATAAATATTACAAACCTTCGAGGGCAAGACGAGGCCAGATTGTAAACTTTCACCGACAGGTATATAAGAACGAAATGATGTATATTGAAAAATATAATCCTGAAACTCAGACAGGCCTGAATTTCAGCCTCGAGAGATTCAATGACGATGGTCAGCTCGAATCGAAGCTGATAGCTTCAAGAGTAACATGGGATTCTACAACTAACAAATGGATCGCCTGGTCATATTACATCAGAGATATTAAGGATGGAAGAGAAGAGATAAGAAGCGGAGTGAAGATTGACACTACTCTTACCGTACGACCAGAAGATTTTTCGCGCGATCCTAAATATGTAGGAACCATGAAATATAAAGAACTGAACGATTATATACAACTTCTGCGTCTTCAGGGTTCGGAAGAACTGAAACTTTTCCAGATTGAGAAACAGAGACGTATAGCCGATCCTTTTTCAGTATTTATTCTAACGCTTATTGGCGTTTCACTGTCATCGAAGAAAATGAGAGGAGGAATCGGTATGCATATTGGAATAGGACTCGCCCTGAGTTTTTCATATATTCTTTTTATGCAATTTGCATCTCAGTTTTCACTTAGAGGAAATTTAAGCCCTACTATTGCTTTATGGATACCCAATATAATTTATCTTATAATTGCACTTTTCCTTTACAGAGTTGCTCCAAAATAGATGTTCGGATGATGAGCACTTAAATACAGATTATCCGTGAAAATTTTTGTTTACAATCTATTAAAGCTGAAAAGAGATAAATGTCTTAATTTTAAGAATAGAAAGTGAGAAAAGGAGAATAAGAGAAGCAAATAACATCAATTTCTAAAGCGGGCCGGAATATATTTTTAGACGGTTAATTTCTGCCGGGATATTTTCCGGCTTATTTCTGAAGATTCCATAAACTGCCGAACCACTACCCGACATAGAGCTGTAAAGAGCGCCCATATCATAAAGAGAATTTTTGATTTCTCTAATTTCGGGGTGTTTTTTAAATACTATTTCTTCAAAATCATTAATAATCAGATTCTTCCATTCTTCAATCGGCCGACCGTAAAAATCGGGCAGTTCTTTTTTGCATTGCATAGGTTTGCAATTCTCATAAGCCTCACTTGTACTTATATGAATCTGCGGCCATATAATCAGAAGATGATAATTGCCAGATACTGGTGGTAAAGCGGTCATTATTTCACCCTTTCCTTCCGCATAAACAGGCGAACTTTTAATAAAGAACGGACAATCGCTTCCTATACGTAGAGAAATCTCTATAAGTTCATTCTCGCTTAAGTTCAGCTTGAAATAATTGTTCAACAGTTTTATAAAAGAAGCCGCATCGGAAGAACCACCTCCAAGTCCAGAGCCATGAGGAATAGCTTTATGAAGATGAATAGCCAGATTCGGTATCTTAAAAGTTTGCCTGAGTACCGATAAAGTTTTCATAACTGTATTTTCATCATAGTTTATCCCTTCAGTATAACCCGACATGGTCATATTATCAAATCCCATATCATTTGCAGGCACTACAAATTCAAGAGCATCACATAAACCGACAGGATAAAAAATTGTCTGGATATCATGATAATTATCAGCCCTCCTGGCAATTATCCTTAGTCCGATGTTTATTTTCGCCTGTGGAAATGTTATCATCCTGGCATTTATTTTGCGTAAAAATACGTATAAGAATTGTATCTGAAGAAAAATTAAGAGGCAAATTCTCTTATCAACAATTTTTAAACAAATTTTGTTTGTAACAAAATCTTTCATGTAATTCTTATTGTATTTTTCTAATTAATACCTTTGAAATAGTTGCCGCAGAGATTTTTATTATTAATAATAATTTATTAATCAATATATTATAACTAATGGCAAAACAAAGAACAGGATCAAAGCCGGTCACATTACCTTTACCTGATATAGGCAGGATTCCTCCGCAGGCAATTGACATGGAGGAAGCTGTTCTTGGGGCATTGATGCTTGAAAAGGAAGCGGTGATAACGGTGCTCGATATCCTGCGGCCCGAGAGTTTTTACAAAGAGTCACACCAGAAAATATTCTCGGCAATAGTTAGTCTGGCTGAAAAGGATTTGCCTGTTGACCTTTATACTGTTACAGAGGAACTTAGGGCAACAGGAGAGCTCGAAAACGCCGGGGGTCCTGTATATCTCACCCAACTTACTTCAAAGGTTGTCTCGGCGGCTAATGTGGAATATCATGCAAGAATTGTAGCTCAGAAATATATTCAGCGAGAACTCATAAGAGTTTCGTCTGAAATACAGGCAAGATCGTATGATGATACTTATGATATTACCGAGCTTCTTGATTTTTCAGAGGATGCTATATTTCAGATTGCCGAGGGAAATATTAAACGAGAAGTAATTCCGGTGAATGAAGTGATTAAGGAAGCCATTTCTGAAATTGAAGCTGCAGGGAAGAGGGAAGATGCCCTGGTGGGAATACCGTCGGGGTTTACTAAGCTCGATAGGCTAACGTCGGGATGGCAGAAGTCGGAACTAATTATTATTGCCGCCCGTCCTTCCATGGGGAAAACCGCATTTGCACTTACTATGGCCAGAAACATGGCCATAGACCACGGAAAGAAAGTTGCTATTTTCTCGTGCGAGATGTCGGCCGTACAACTTGTTAACAGACTGATTATAGCTGAAACAGATATCCCGGCGCAGAAGATAAAGAACGGAAGGCTGACGGAAGATGAATGGCGTCAGCTCGATTCAAGGATAAAAAAACTTGAGCAGGCACCGATTTACATCGACGATACTCCGGCAATAACTATTACCGAGCTGAGGGCAAAATGTCGCAGACTGATGGCACAGCATAAACTCGATATAGTCATCATCGATTACCTCCAGCTTATGTCAGGTCCTCAGAATTCTGGAAGCCGCGAACAGGAAGTAAGCAATATATCGAGGTCGCTAAAAAGTATTGCAAAGGAACTCGATGTGCCTGTAATAGCCCTTTCTCAATTAAATCGTTCTGCCGAGCTCAGAGGCGGCTATAAGAAACCACAACTCTCCGATTTGAGGGAATCGGGAGCTATAGAACAGGATGCGGATATGGTTGTTTTTATACACCGCATGGATAAATTCGGAATATTTACTTATGAAGACGGCACCTCCACAAAAGGGATAGCCGATATCATCCTTGCAAAGAACCGCAACGGCCCTGTTGATGAAATCAGATTAAAGTTCAGGGAAGAAAAGGCAACTTTTGTTGACCTCGAAGATTTCGAATTTGAACAGGGTTTTGAACAACCGGTTCAGCCTCAGAGTATTACAATAGGCTCTAAAATGAACCGTGACTATCTGTCTGAAACAGGTGGAGGCTTTGATATCGAGAATGATGATTTTAACGAACCGCCTTTCGGATAGAAAAATAGCTATTCCCCTTCGACAACTATTACTATTTCCCCTTTCGGTGGATGTTCCGAATAATAATCGAAAAGTTCTTTCAGCGTACCACGCTTGTATTCCTCGTGAATTTTACTTATTTCTCTTGCAACGCATGCTCTTCTTTCCTGTCCGAAAATATTCGCCATTTCGTCAAGAGCTTTAACCAGACGGAAAGGTGACTCATAAAAAATCATCGTTCTCTTCTCGTTTTTCAGTGCCTCAAGTTTCTTAAGGCGTCCTTTTTTATTGGGAAGAAAACCTTCGAAACAAAAGCGGTCGCATGGAATGCCTGAGCCAACTAGCGCCGGAACAAATGCTACCGGACCTGGCAACACTTCGACAGTAATATCATTTTCTATACATTTGCGTACAAGAAGGAACCCGGGATCGGATATCCCGGGAGTGCCTGCATCAGATATGAGAGCTATATTCTTTCCTCCCTTTATCTCTTTACATATTTCCGATACCTTTTTGTGTTCATTGAATTTATGATGAGATAAACAAGGAGTTTGAATTCCGTAATGCTTTAACAGCTTTGACGCCTGCCTAGTGTCTTCAGCAAGAATCAGATTAACTTCCTTCAATACTTCCAGCGACCGGAGAGTAATATCCTTAAGGTTGCCGAGAGGTGTCGGTACGAGCACCAGCTTAGCCATCGGCCGGAAATTTACGTTTCACAAAATCAAGAAGCTGCCTTATATATTCATTATCTTCATGTTCTCCTGTATAGCTAAAAAGTATTGCTCTGGCTTCATTAAATGAAGTTGACTGGTCGAGCCTGGAAATAACTTCATCATAAGTGCGGCTGTCTCCTCCAAATATTTCTCTAATGAAAAGGAACCTGTCGTTTATTCCAATGGCATCGGTGAGGCTCGAAATGGAACGTCCCATTATCAGATGAGAAGTTTCGTTACTTGCCTTACTTGCGAACTGATCGAGAAGTGTAGTTTGAGTACCACTGAACTTATCGGCAAAAATCTGATATTCTGATTCTTTTTCTTTAGAATAAATATCAGGCTTCCTTTCTGATGGGCTCTGTTCTACCGACGATACACTATCTCCTCCAGCAGACTCAGTTTTTGCTACATTAATTGCTGCATGTTCTTTTGTAACGTTTTCATGCTGATCTGCATCAACCTTTGTAGCACAGAATTTCTGCTCATTTTCCGGCAAGAATTCCTCGTCGGATATTTCAATAAGTGTTTCATCTACACTTATTTCTTTTTCCTGAGGATATGGTGAACGTTTCGGTACTGCAGAAACATCTTCAGGCTTAAAAGTTTTAAGAAGTAAAATAGCTTCCTCAGCACTTTTACACTTCAATTTGGCAAGCTCGACCTGCAGAGGAGGCACACCCTGATAATTTTTGAAATCATCAATAATATCTCTTACTTCTCTGAGATCCTTGATAATAATTTCAATGGTTGAGTTGAAATCCATCGGGATGATATTTATAAAACTGCTGTTTTGTTTACTTTGCAAAAGTAAACAATTTCGGTATAGGAGTGTAAAATCAGTGTCGCTTTAAGTATTGATTTTAAGATTTTTCACAATTTTAGAAAGGAAGTATATAAAATGGTTATTTCGTTTATTATTCTGTCATAACTCATCAATCCTTAACTTTAATATCACGATAATTTTATTTGTTTTCTCACCGATTAGTTACAAAAAAATTTATTCCCAAAGATTTCAATTGAAACACCCAAGTCATTATGTAGCCCATAGTCAAGAACCATTTTGCACATCTCATCAAGATTTTTTCCAAGCTCATTCTGTTCGGACGCACGTGCACAAATTAACCCGTCATTGACAATAATTCGGCTGAAAACAAATGGATTTCCGTTAGCATCCTTTTCTCTTTTGAGAATGCCGTAAAAACATCTGTCCTTGTCAGCTTGTGCCATAAACATTTCAGTAATCTCAATGCGATCTTTATTTTTATTTTTCATAAATAATCCATTATATTATTTTACGCAAAAATGCAATAAATGTTCCTATTAAAGAAATATGATCAAAATTAAATTTTAAAGCTTTATATAAATTACCTGCCATTTTCACTTTTTATGATTGCCAATAATGGAATTAGAAGTAATTCGTCACATAATTCACTGATTGACACGGGTTCTTTCGGTGCCAACTTATTTATACTATCGGGAAAAAGACAAAGACCTTTCTATATGTTGCAAAATAACTACAAAAAAATCAGGAATATGCATTGCAGAAAGCCTTATAATCAAAGGAATCATAGCAATGTTTAATTATAGATTATTGAAAATTATGTATTAAACGTTCCTGTTGATTAGTATTTTCCATTTTGTTTATTTTTATAGTTTAAAAAAGTGAAGATATAACATCGAATAACGAATATTGAACAAGGAATGTCGAAAAAAGGGACAAGGGACAAGGAAAAAGGGAAAAGAAACATCGAATATCGAACAAGGAATGATGAATATCGAACAAGAAATTAGAAACGTGAAACGTGAAACAATGAATATTGAACAGAATGATGGATAACGAATTGCGGGGTGTGAATAAAAGAATAACTACAGGTGAAGCTGCCGGGATAACAGGCGGTAAGCTATACGGTAGCTCTGACCTTGAAATTAGAGAGATTATTACTGATAGCCGTCAGTCCGTTTTTCAGGAAGGCACAGCCTTTTTTGCTATAAAAGGGCCTAACCACGACGGTCATAATTTTCTTTCACAACTATATCGTCGCAGTGTAAGGATATTTTTTGTTGAAAATATGCCGTCCGGAATAGAAAATTTTACCGATGCGGCATTTATTGTCACTAATAACAGTGTTAAAGCTCTTCAGTTGCTTGCCTCCGAACGGCGACGTCGTTTCAAAGGGAAAGTAATAGCTGTTACAGGAAGCGCAGGCAAAACGGTTGTGAAAGAGTGGCTTGGAGATATCATAGGCTCTGTTACTCCTGTAGTGAGAAGCCCGAAAAGCTATAATTCTCAGATTGGCGTGCCGCTGTCGGTATGGAAGCTTGAGAATAAATATAATGTCGGAATAATTGAGGCCGGAATTTCACAACCAGGAGAAATGGAAAAACTCCGCAGGATTATAGAACCTGATATAGGAGTAATAACAAACATTGGAGATGCTCATAGTGAAAATTTCGCATCTCAGAAAGAAAAAGCTCTTGAAAAACTGAAATTGTTTATAAACAGCGAAGTGATAGTTTTTTGCAGGGACCATGTTCTGTTACGCGACATAATTCTTTCAGATAAAATCTACTCGAAAAAGAAACTTGCCGGCTGGTCTTTTACTGACGAAAATGCTCCGATATTTATAAAAATAACAAGAATTTCATCAGGGAGGACAGATATTACGGTGAAAAGCGGAGATACTATTTTTGAATCTTATATACCTTTCGACGATAGGGCATCAATTGAAAATGCTGCAGCAGTAATTACAACGTGTCTTATAGCAGGCTTATCGTATGAAACTATAAGAGAATGTCTTCCGAGGCTGGCCTCAGTGGCAATGAGGATGGAGATAAAGGCAGGGATTAACGGCTGCTTGCTTATCGAAGACTATTATAATTCCGACCCTGGCTCCCTTAAGATGGCACTTGAATATCTTAAATCACATAATAACAGGCGGTCGGTGCTTATTCTGTCCGATTTTTTACAGACTGGCAGGGATGAAAAAGAGCTCTATGGGGAAGTGGCAGGTTTGCTGAATACATTCAAAATAGACAGGTTCATAGGTATAGGACCTGTACTTCAAAGAAATAAAGAACTCTTTCCTACAGGCAGCTTTTTCTATGATTCCACTCAGGACTTTTGCAGGGAAATAGAACGGGCAGATTTTTCAGGTGAAGTAATACTGCTTAAGGGCGCTCGTAAATTCGAGTTCGAGAGGATAAGCAATCTCCTTGTGCAGAAGATTCATCAGACGATGCTTGAGATTAATCTCGATGCTGTTTCATACAATATCAATGAGATAAGGAAACGCCTTAATCCAGGTACCAGAATAATGGCCATGGTAAAAGCTTCTGCTTACGGTACCGGGTCTTCCGGCGTTGCTTCGCTACTCGAGTTTCATAGGGTTGACTACCTCGCAGCGGCAAATGCCGATGAAGGTGTCGAACTGCGTGATGCAGGCGTATCGCTTCCGGTAGTGGTTATGAACCCCGAACCTCATGCTTTCAACCTTATTATAAAATATAATCTCGAGCCGGTAATTTACAGCTTCACAATGTTGCGAAGTTTTGCAGAAACGGCTTCACGACATGGGCTTACCGACTTTCCGGTGCACATAAAAATTGATACGGGCATGCATCGTCTGGGCTTTATGCCTTCTGAAACCGACGTTCTTATTGAGGAAATAAAAGCTGCGCGTTCGCTCAGGGTTGCATCGGTGTTCTCACATCTCTCGGCAAGCGAAGCACCCGAATATGACTTTTTCACGCATAAGCAAGCCCAATTACTGAAAGAAACGGCCGATAAGATTAAGGAAGCCTTAGGTTACGGCTTTCTTGTCCACCTACTTAATACGGCCGGTATTTTTCGTTTCCCTGAATATCAGTTCGATATGGTAAGGCCAGGTATAGGTATTTTCGGAATCACGGGGACGCCCGACATAAACCTTCACGAGGCTGTCAGATATGTAACAAGGATATTGCAGATAAAGAACGTGCCGGCCGGTGAACCGGTCGGATATGGATGTAAAGATGTTTCGGAGGAAGATAGACGTATCGCCATTTTGCCTGTGGGTTATGCCGACGGATTCGACCGCAGACTTGGAAACGGAAGGGGCAGTTTTTTCATTAAGAACGGCTTTGCTCCAGTGGTTGGAAATATCTGCATGGATTTGACTATGGCCGACATTACAGGAATAGATGCGGAGGAAGGCGATGAAGCTGAAATATTCGGTAAGAATATTTCTCTCGAGGAGTTTTCAAAAAAGGTTGGCACTATACCTTATGAAGTCCTGACTTCCATACCTTCAAGAGTGAAGAGAATCTTTACAAGAGAATAGTCCTCAACGGGCTGAAAGTTTTTTTATTTTTTGACAAAAACAAGAGGCATTTTTCGACCTGCACCAAATGCTTTTGAGGAGACACGCAGAATTGGCGGCGCCTGATATCTCTTATATTCATTTGAATTTATCATACGAAGAGTTTTCATAACAATTTCCCCGTCAAAGCCTTCGACAATTATTTCATCTGCCGATTTCGACAGTTCGATATATCTGTAAATTATTTCATCTAAAACAACATAAGGAGGTAAGCTGTCGGTATCGAGTTGATCAGGCTTCAGTTCGGCCGATGGCGGTTTTGCAATTATAGAGGCAGGAATGATTTCTTCATGGCGGTTAATATAATTTGCGAGCCTGTAAACATCACTCTTATAAACATCCCCTATAACTGAAAGTCCACCTGCCATATCGCCGTAAAGAGTGCCATAACCGGTAGCTATCTCGCTCTTATTGGAGGTATTCAGAAGAATATATCCAAATTTATTGGAATATGCCATAAGCAGAACAGCTCTTATGCGTGCCTGTATATTCTCTTCAGTAACATCGGCCGGAAGTCCTTTGAACAATGGCTCAAGAACTTCCTCGAATGCCCTGAAAAGCTTTTCAATGCTGATAATTTCGTATTTTACTCCGAGGCTTTCCGCCATCTTCACTGCATCTTCAACAGACTGGGCAGGGGAATATCTTGAGGGCATAATAAGAGCTGCTATATTTTCTCTTCCAAGTGAGGCAGAAGCAAGACAAAGAACCACAGCCGAATCAAGTCCTCCCGACAGGCCCAGAACTGCTTTGTTGAGCCCCGACTTTCCAAAATAATCTCTGATACCTGTCAGTAATGCCTTGTAAATCAATTCTATTTTATCGGGAATATCAGGTTCAGGATTTTGAGTTCCTATCGCAAGATCATCAAGTTCAAAAGTCGAAATACATTCTTCGAAGAATGGTAACTGTCGGAAAATTTTTCCAGCACCGTCAATTATGAGCGAGCCTCCGTCGAAAATAAGCTCGCTGTTTGCCCCTGTTTGATTTACATAAATAATGGGCAACCTGTATTTTAAAGCTTTGTTAATAAAAATTTGACGGCGTGTTTCGGTTTGTGTGTATGAAAACGGCGAAGCTGAAATATTAATAATAAGTTCGGGATTCAGCTTTGCAAGCTCATCCATCGGCGAAACATTATAGAGCCTCGACTTCTCGAACTCATTCAGAAAAGGCTGTTCATCCCATAAGTCTTCACAAATTGTTAGTGCAATATTTTTCCCGTTAAAACTGAAAATGGAAAAATTTTTCTCAGATTCGAAATATCTGTATTCATCGAATATGTCATAAGTCGGGAGAAGGGATTTATTGGCCTGAAATATAATTCTGCCTTCATTCAGAACAATAGCAGCATTAAAGAGTTTTTTGCCTTCAGCCTTTGTATTCATTACCGGCGCACCTATTATTGCTGTAACGCCTCTGCATTCGTCGGCTATCCTGCTAATGGTCTGACTGCTTTCATTAATAAAATCAATATAATCGAGCAGATCAAGCGGGGGATAACCGGTAACGCACAACTCTGAGAAAATAACCAGATCCGAACCTTCGGCCCTGGCCTTTTTTATAGCATAGATTATTTGCCCTGCGTTCCTTTCGAAGTCGCCTACCCGGTAATTGAGCTGTGCTATAGTTATCTTCATAACCGGCACTTAGAAGTTAATTCCAACTCTAAATTTAAGAAAGTTATGTGAAATTCTGTCAACAGGCTGTGGCACAATGTCTTTGGTTATGTCGAGAAAGTTTTGTTCGAAGCCAAGCCCAAGCACAATTTCTGTCGTACCTCCCACCGAATAGGAAATACCTCCTGTTATATGATACCCCAGATTGAATTTCCTTAGCTCTTTCATTGCTGATTCTCCTTCGATATTTTCAGAGGGAATATCAACTTTACCTCCTGTTACAACCTTTGGGTCGAGCCCGATATCGGAGAAAAAAGTAATATAACCTATCTGATTCGATTCGAATTTGAGTCCTACAGGCAGGTTAATATAATGGATTTTATAGATTACTGATTTTCCCGCAGGAACAGTGGTATTGAAATTATTGAATATCATTGTTATTGTGTCTGACGTAACAAGTCTACCTCCTGCATTAATGATGCTCAGACCTGATGAGAAAGAATAATTATTAGTAAAATATTTATTGAATGTGAATCCAAAGATGAATCCTGCTCTGGATCCCTCATTTTTTGTTTCACGTGTGTCGGACGAGAACCAGGATATTAAAGGATCTGCAAATATGCCAAACCGGATGTTCTGAGCATTTGTTACACCTGAGATTATTGTCAGTAAACTTATTACGACGCAGGTTTTTTTTACAGATAAAAAGTTGTGAAGACTCATGAAACAGATATTTTAATGAAATGTAAAACAAATTTTTATGCAGTAAAAATAACAAATCTTATTAAATTTAATCTGGTCACATTGAATGATCCTTTCTTATCGCCCGGAGTGCCGTTTAGTATGGCCTTAGGACTGCCTGACAGCATAGAGTATGAGACCATCCTTCTCCGCCAACCGGCGGATACGGAGGGCAAAGCAGCGAAACGTTTAAGGTCAAAATAAACTTTATATTCGGATTGTTGTCATTTTATTTCAAAGTGGATAATTTAGCAATCAATAATATCAGCTTATGAAAAGAAAATTAACATTGATTTTGATTTCGGTAATCATCCTTACCATTCCGTGCTTTTTGTCGTGCAAAAAGAACCCGTATAAGGTTAATATTTCAGGTATTAGTGTAGAAGTTCATATTAAAAGACTTGAAAAAGATCTTTTTACGGTAGATCCGTTAAAGATACCGGATTCAATTCAAACGTTTAAGCAAAAGTATGGTGACTTTCTTAAGTATTTCGGTTATGTGATTAATATCGGTGAACCTGATGATTCGACATGGACAGACGGGCTTATTAGATTTTGTACAGACCGACTGAACAATGAGGTCTTTAACGAAACAATGAAAGTGTTTCCTGATGTTCAGTTTATTGAGAAAGAACTTTCGCTCGCTTTCAGGTATTATAAATATTATTTTTCAACGAAACCTATTCCTGCTGTTTTCACCTGCATTACAGGTTTTAACAGCAGTATTATTGTGGGAGATTCAGTTTTAGGCATCGGACTCGACAGGTATCTTGGTAAAGATTGTAAGTATTATCCCATGCTTGGTTTATATAATTATCAAATAGTTAAAATGACACCTGAATATGTTGTGCCTGACGCCATATATGCATGGATCTCATCTGAGTGGGATGCAGGGCAGGCTTCTCAAAATGTTCTTTCAGAAATCATAAGGGAGGGGAAGTTTATGTATGTGAAAAAATGCCTTTTGCCTGATTTACAGGATGAAATGATATTCGGTTTCACGCCCGAACAGATGAGGTTCTGTCGTGACAATGAAGGAATGATGTGGCAGTATCTTGTTGAAAACAATCTTCTTTTCAGCACCGATCAGATCACTATAAGAAAGCTTATCGGAGAGGCACCTTTTACATCTTATTTTACTAAAGAATCTCCCGGTCGTGCGGCAGTATGGATTGGATTCAGGATAATCGAATCGTTTATGAAAAACAATAGGGGATTGAGTGTGGAAGAGATGATGAAATTCAAAGATTATCAACAGATTCTTGAGAAAGCAAAATATAGCCCGCAGAAGTTGTGATTCCATTTTAAATTAAAACTCAACTTTGAATGTTAGGTAAAAAAAAAAAATTCCAGGAATAAATCTCATAATTTCTATGTCTATTATAAAGTAAATCATCGGATTTCAGATGAATATTATTTCATTGCGGCATTATCGAATAATAAGGCGAAATACTGATTTATGTCAATTGATGCTGGATCCAGATTAGATATTTATGTTTATTTATAACCATTTTTAATTAAAATCATGACAAATTTGAGAATTATTCCCAGGTTATTATTTGCCATTTTAGTATTGTCTGTCTACAGCATTTGTTCAGCTCAGGAAGCTGTCAGGATAAAAAGAATCAACGAGCCGATTCATTTTGACGGCAAACCTGATGAAGTTACATGGAAGGCACTTGATTTGTTTGAATTAACCATGCATAAGCCAAATTACATGTCACAGCCTTCTGAGAAAAGCGATATCAGAATCGGTTATGACAATAAATTTCTATGGGTAGGAGCAAGTCTTTTCATGAACGACCCATCAAAAATTTTTACAGTGACAAAGAAAAGAGACGAGATGCTTTTTGATTATGATGCATTTGGAATTATTCTTGATACCTATGACGACAACGAAAATGGGCTTGCTTTTTTCACTGCTCCAACCGGTTTACGTACCGACTATACAATCTCCAACGATGCTGTTGGAGGACCTTTCATGTCATCCCTGAATACAAGCTGGGATACTTTCTGGGATGTCAAAACAACCCGCGATAATAACGGATGGTATGTTGAAATGAGAATCCCGTTTTCAAGTCTTAAGTTTAAACCCATAAATGATGTTGTAAGAATGGGTCTTATAATAGTACGCAATATAAGTGCATACAATGAGACAGACACATATCCTGCCATTGATCCTAAATATGGATTTATGGCCATCCAAAAACCTTCATTGGCACAAACAATTGAGATTTACGGAGCCAGGCCGGAAAAACCATTATATTTATCGCCTTATTTGCTGGGCGGGCTGGAGGTAAATAACCGGCTGAATGAAGAGGAGTCCGATTATATCAAAGAGAAAGAAAATCTGTTTGATGCTGGCCTCGACGTAAAATATAATATTAACAGTAATCTCACACTCGATCTTACTGTCAATACTGATTTTGCACAGGTGGAAGCTGACGACCAGCAGGTGAATCTTACAAGATATTCTCTTTTCTTTCCTGAAAAGAGGAAATTTTTTCAGGAAAGATCAAGCCTGTTTGATTTCACCCTTGGAGGATCTTCCGATAACCTGTTTTACAGCAGAAGAATTGGAATAGCAAATGGCAATCAGACAAGAATCTACGGTGGGGCAAGGCTTACCGGCAGGATAGGAAACTGGGATGTGGGATTCCTGGATATGCAGACTGAAGAATATGAGGAAGTACCAGGTCAGAATTTTGGGGTTCTCCGAATGCGCCGCCAGGTAATTAATCAGAACAGCTATGTTGGGGGAATATTGACTTCCAGGATTGGAATGAATGGCGACAGGAATATTGCTTATGGCGTTGATGGTATATTCCGTCTCTTTGGCGATGATTATCTCAATATCAAATGGTCACAGACTTACGATAACGAACTGGGGAATAAGCTGAACTCGCTATCTCCCTCGTTTATATTGTTGAACTGGGAAAGACGGACAGAAGAAGGATTTGCTTACAGACTTAATTATTCATATTCCGGATTGAAATTCAACCCGGGTATCGGCTTTGTTAGGCGTAGGGGTGTTCAGGGTGTGGATGGTGAGCTGTTATATGGATGGATTCCGGGTGAGGAATCAAAGCTATTTAACTATAACGTTAATATAAGAGGTGAAAGGTATGTGCGTCTGCAGGATGGAGATCTGGAATCAATGAGAATATCCCCTGGATTTGAAATCAACACCAAAAAAAATATTCACGGAGAAATTTCTCTTGAAATACAGAGAGAGGGTGTTCTCCACGATTTCAACCTTTCCGACAGTATAGTCATTAAGAGCGGCGAATATTCATTCATCGGGATGGAAGTAAATATTGGAACTTCTGAAGCCAGGAAATTATCCATAAGAGGAGAAATAAATGGCGGGCAGTTTTACGACGGTTATAGAGTAGGATTAAGAGCAGAGCCTAAGTTTAATGTATCTTCCAGTCTGAACTTGTCTTTAATGTATGAATTCAATGCAATAAGGTTTCCCGACAGAACAGTAAATAATTCACTCGATATTCATGTTGTGAATATGAAAGCTTTGTTGATGTTAAGCACAAAATTGTCGGCATCTTTGCTCGTACAATATGTGAATACAGAAGATGAACTTATTACTAATTTCAGGTTACGCTATAATCCACGCGAAGGAAATGATTTTTATTTAGTATTCAATGATTTTCGCGGTATAACAAATAGTAGTCTAATTCCCGAACCACCAGGTTTCTTTAACGAAACTGTAATGGTGAAATATGTTCATACTTTCATTTTATAAAACTTATTTCAATCTGCAATAAAGGTTTTGCATGAGAATTAATTCCTGCAGATTGAGCCGACTTTTACGGCAATATTTTTCTTTTATTAATAAAATCGAATTCATTTATTAAAATTTCAGTATTTTTGGCTGCCGTTATGCCAGCTGAATTTATTGCATGTATGTTAAATATAATAAATTAAATTGTATTTAAAAAGTAAAGGCAATAATTTTTTAATAAAAAATTCAGGACAGTTAATTATACAAACGCGAAATAAAATGTTAAAAAGAAAAGACGTGCGCCAACTTATAATTGAAGCTGCTGAAAAATACGGCAATAAAACTGCTTTTATTGATAAAGATATTGAATATGATTTTATAACATTAAAGGATTATACATTTAGATTAGCCAATGGACTAATTGAGTGTGGGTTTAAAAAAGGGGACAAAATTGCCATTTATCTACCCAATTGCATAGAGTATGTTTGTTCTTATCTGGCGATATATTCAATAGGCTGTGTGGCGGTACCGGTTGATTTCTTTTTAACGGCAAATGAATTGATAGACATTGGCAATCATTGTGCTTTAAAAGGTATTATTACCACAAATAGCGTCAAGTTTAACCTTTTAAAGCTGAAAACAAATATTTCCACTTTGAAAGAAGTAATAACTATTGAAGACGACCCTAAATATCTTTCATTCTGGAACCTTACAAAAAACTCAAAAAATTATTTAGACGATCAGGATATAAACATAAATATGCCGTCCAGCATTTTCTATACCTCTGGCAGTACAGGCAAACCCAAGGGAGCTCTTTGGAATTACGAACATATTCATTTAGGAGCGGAACAGTTGAAATATTTCTGCACTTACGAAGGACTTGAAAGTATATTAAAGATTGATGAGACAGAACGGACAATATCTGCTATTCCGTTTTCTCATTCCGGAGGCATATTATTTATAATGGTTGCTATAAAATATGGGATGAGTACAGTAATCATGCCAAGGTTCTTTCCTCTAAACTTTATCCAGTTGATTGATAGATGGAAGGTAACTGGAGTTTGGATGGTGCCACCTATGTTTTATGCTCTCTTATATTTAAAAGATGTTAGCAGTTATAATTTGGAGTCGCTCAGATGGGCAGATGTTTTTGGAGCGCCGTCTTCTCCGGAGTTATTAATGCAGTTTAAAAAATTATTTCCTAATGCAGTTGTTTTGAATGGTTGGGGAATGACAGAAGTGGTTCCGCCAGTTTCGGTATGTTCCCCTGACAATATTACTTCAGTGGGTAAACCTGTTCCTAATGTGGAATTAAAAATTTTTGATGTTCACGATAATGAATTAAAAACAGGAGAAATAGGAGAAATTGCAGCCAGAGGTAAGTCTGTCTTCTGCGGCTATTATAATGAACCGGAATTGAATAAGGAAGTCTTTAAAAACGGCTGGTTTTATACAGGCGATCTGGGATACTTTGATAAAAAGGGTAATCTTTATATTATTGGAAAATCAAAAGATACAATAAAAGTTGGGGGCGAACTCGTATGGGCCGCCGAAATAGAGGAAATATTGCTGAGGCATCCGTGTATTAAAGAAGTTGCAGTAGTAGGCGTTCCTGATAAATTGCGTGGAGAAACGGTAAAATGTTTTATCGTATTAAAAGATGGCATAGTTTTGCCCAAAAGTTATATAACTGAATACCTGAGAGACAAATTGGCAAAGTTTAAACTTCCAAGGCAAATTGAATATCTCAAAGAACTTCCTAAAACAACTACAGGAAAAATAAATAAAGCAGAATTAAAAGAGTTAAATTAGATTGTTGATTATTAATTTATAATTCATAACAAATTAATAATCAACAGTTAAGTATATATAACTAACTTAAAAAAGAACTTCATAAGGTCATACAATTATATTGAGACATTTAAAAAAATGATCAATTTTAAACTTCTGGATATATTCACTGCCTTCATTGCTTGGTTTTTTCAGGTCTTAGTAAGATTAACTCCATCATCTTTACATTTTATATGGGAAAATATTGCTTATTTTTTATTGCGTCATATTTTTCGTTACAGGAAAAAGGTGGTTTGGAAAAATCTTGAGTTCATCTTCCCTGAGCAATCATACTCATACTATAATAAATTAGAAAAACAGTTTTATCATTTTCTGGCAAGAATGTTTTTAGAAATGGCCGAAAGTTATTATATGAACGATAAAAACGTTTTATCTCATATTAGATTTGCAAATATTGAAATAATACAAGACTTTTTAAATCAAGGCAAAAGCGTTATAATAGCATTAGGACATCATAACAACTGGATATGGCAGGTTATCATATCTGAAATATTAAAATGTCCTGCTTATATGGTTTACAAACCATTGTCAAACAAATACGTAGATCGCAGGGTGAGAAATTCGCATTACGCCCCTTTGGCTTCATATATAGACAGCGATTCAACAACTAAATATTTTCTTAAAGCTGTGAAAGAAAAGCAACCGTCAGTATTTATCATGCTGGCTGACCAATATCCACCACCTTCAGTGAATTCTTTCCAGGTTGATTTTCTTGGTGTGAAAACACCATTTTATCGTGGAGTGGAATTTTTTGCAAAAAAATTTAATATGCCTGTCATTTTTGGAGAAACGATAAATATTAAAGATTCAACTTATGAAACATTTTATAATATAATTTATGATGGTAGTGAAAACATGGAAAAGGGAGAAATAACACAACGATATGCTACTTCTCTTAGCGATGCCATAAAAAAGCAGCCGGGAAACTATTTATGGTCGCACAGACGATGGAAAAAAATAATAAAATATTAAATTCTTTTATTAATTTCCCTTTATCATTTCTAAAATCTTAAAAATTTTTCCACGGTTTAATAAGAAAATAGAAAAGTGCTAATAAAAAAAGCCCTTATCAAGGGCTTTTTAATTTTAGTTTTTCAATTCAATACTATGCAGGATGAATCGCATCAACCGGACATACATCTGCACAAGTTCCGCAGTCGGTACATAAATCGGGATCTATCTTATAGATATCACCTTCTGATATAGCATTAGATGCACATTCATCAATGCATGCTCCACATGCTGTGCAATTTTCATCAATTTTATAAGCCATAACTTTTATTTTTAGTTGATATATACAATTCTCCAAAAGTAACTCATTTTTTTAAATTCTGAAATTAAAAAGTTCTTATATTATGTTTTTAATATTGAACATTATTTAAATACAATTGGTTAACAATTATACTTGTTTAATTGTTCATTTTGATATTCAAATTTTAAGATTTCTGCTGTCTTATTAAGAATTGTATTTCAAGTTACTAACCTTTATTTTTAGAAATCGAGGCTGAACGACAGATAGAATACCATCGGCAGGATATAGTGGTTTTCGATGCCCCATGCAAAATCGGCTCTGATAAAATAGCCTAGAATCTGAGCTCTAAGGCCTGCGCCAAAACCCCCTACAATAGGTTCTTTGTTTGTGTCGAGATAAACAGTTACCGGACCATTGGTAATAATATCTCTGTCGTATGAGTTTTCGCCCGACCATGGCGATTTTCCCGACCATGCAGTGCCAACGTCCCCGAAGCCAACAATCTGCAGGCTATTAAGGAAATTGGAACGTAGCGGATGACCGGCAAAATATCTTATGAAAGGCCAGCGTATCTCGCTGTTTATCAATGCAAAACTATTACCATTTCTGATATTCTGACTGAATCCCCTCATATTGGTGGCAAGAGCCTGAAAACCGTAATTGTAATTCGGGTTTACTCCAAGAGATTGGTCGAACATGGGAATCTTACTGAATAAATACCCCATCCAGTTATCTACACCTCCGAGATAATAAATAAGTTTTGTAGGACCGTATGAAGTACTGGCTGCAAATCTATTAGCCCAGATAAGCTCGCGGTGAATCTTTGTATAATGTCTGAAATCAGCACCCAGAACTATCATATCCGACTTTTTCTGAGTAAGCTCTTTATAATATTCCCCAAAAATTTTATACCGTGTGCCGTAATAAATATTGATACTTCTTTTTCGTGTATTGTCGTAAATTAATTCTCCTTTCAGGCTGGCCCAATGTTTCGTAATATCACCGCTATTTAGCGATTGTACACTTGTTGAAAGGTTTACATATTTATCGAGTCTGTATGAAATTGTTCCCTTAAGCGCAAGAACCGGTGAAAAAGGTTTTGCAAGTGAGAAGTAAAGATTGTCGCTATGTATTTTGAAATAATTACCCTCATCATCTGATGAATTGAAAGTCATGCGGTGATAAAGAAGCTGTTTGTCGTATTTGCCCTTTAGATTCTCTATGAGAAGAAGATATTCATTGCTGTCTAAATTGCCTGCAAACCTGAAACCGCCTGTGACTTTGTAATCTTCGAAAAGGTCGAGAATTCCTATCCGGGTAAGAAGGTTCGTTCCTGGATTGAAATACGGCGAGCCGCCGTTGTAAGGCTGATACGAGTTATTAAGAAAACTGAAATCTATCTGTGTAGCTATATAATTGTTGTAAAATGAAGGCTGGTAAATTCTAATGAGAGGGAGCTTTAGAGTGTCGGTTTCAAGGTCGATATTCATAAAGTCTTTTCTCCAGAGCTGTTCATAATAGTTTTGTTTTTCTTTTTCGAAGATGTAATGATTTATGTCTATAGGCTCATCTTTGGCATAATATTCATAGAGGGGTTTTTTAAGTGTGTCTCTTCTCTTTTTGTCTTCAACCAGTAGCCATTGCCGTATACTTTCGATGCTATCGGCTTTGTGAAGTAATTCTGTTTGTTCTTTTCTGAAATTGGTTACAGGCAACTCATTTTCTTTTATCCGAATACCTGATGGAATTTCCCCTTTTCTAAGATAATATCTGTCTTGATTAAAAAGCGCTTCTCCATAGTATTCTGGATTGCCTACCACATCGTGATAAATAATATTCCGGTCATAATTTGTTGCAGGCAATGAGCTTATAAAATATCTGTAATGAGTAACTGTATCGACAAAACTTATAGTACTGTCGAATTTTGCCGAAAAACGGTTGTATATACCTGTATTGTTTCCAATATATGAGATGGTTTGCTTGCCGGTACTTACTGGCTGATAATGGTCATTATACTGTCCTTCTGTAAGGCGCGTAAGTACGTTGCTCTTGCTGTTAAGGTCGTAAGTGAAAAGGTCGTAAATAAAACCAAGTTTTTCAAAAGGATCGGCTTTATTTGAAAGCGTATCAGTCATACGGTTTGACGTGAAAATTATTTCGCTGTTAGATCCTTTGAGGAAAGATGGACTCAAGTCGTCGGGAAGGTCGTTTGTTATCTGTTCGTTTGTACCCGAAGCTATGGTATGTATGTAGATGTCGGTAAATCCTCCTTTTACTCCGGAAAGCACCAATCGTGTTCCGTCAGGAGAGTAACTGAAATCAAGAACCTTATCCATAGAAAGGAAAAGCCTGTTTTCAGTCGATTTTTCAGGTATTCTGTAGAAATATATCCTGAGCTGAGATTTCTCCTCATTAATAAATGTGAGCATTTTACTATTTGGATGCCATGCAATTACAGGATAAGAATTATCGGTTTTGTGTTCATATTTAGGTTCTGCCCTGAAGATGATCTTTGTTTTACCTGTCTCCTGGTCATAAATCCATATCCGCTTGCGACCCCAGTCGTTTGTGACGTACGCAATATATTTCTTGTCCGGACTTATTTTAACCTGCTGAAAAATCTGTTCTTTTTTTGATCTCTTTAAATATTCGTTTTTTACTGAAGGGTTCCCGTTATCACCTGCAAATTCAGCCTTATAATATTCCTGCCATTCTTTAAGGAGATCTTTTAGTTTCTGTCCGGTTACATACAGAAAGCCGTCATTGATATTTTTATATATTTTAGTAAGATAAACTATTGAAGGGATAAGGGCATCGCCATACTGACGGCCAATGAATCTCCAGAACGATTGCCCGGCATAGATTGCATCGTCGTATTCGAGGTTGTTAATGTTTTTGTATTTTTTACTTTTAAAACCATCTCTTACCCTGTTTTCAACCTCGTAGTCCCAGCCGTATCCGACATAGTTTGCCAGTCCTTTAAGATACCAGTCGGGCATAGTAAATGACTGTGAGCTTGAGGTTCTGTCGCGCACGTCGGCATCTGCAAAGATTTCGTTTATTATTACTTCGGCAATTGAAGAGCCAATTTGTTTTTGATATGCAACTCTGTTTCCTTCATAATACAGCAGAACCTTGTTTTTGATTATTCGACTGTAACCGCCAAGGTTATAATCGTCTTCGGAGAAGCTGACAAGTCCGATGTTTGTTTGCTTGTATTCAGCCTGTTTGTTGAATATGATGAATATGAGCCTCTTTTCAAGCGGATAGTCGAAGTAATCTTCTGTTTCTTCGATCTTCTTTATTGCATAGTTGGCTGTATTTTTCGCCAGCTCCCTTCCTTCTTCCTTGAAATAACAGTCAATGTTTTCGAATCTGTAGAACGACCAGTAATAATCGTAATATTGAACCCTGTTCTTTCCGAATGTCATCTGCATGCCGTTGTAAAATTGTCCTGAGGCCGATAAATACATAGCGACTGAAATGGAGAACATGATTAGTTTTATTTTTAAGGCCCTGGGCATTGGCATGAATGAGATTAAACTGTTTTCAATATACTCAAATTCTATTCCAAAACAACGGAAACAAAGCTAATATATTCTATCGAGAGAATTGGATTAAAAGATAAAAATTGGATCTGTTATAAAAATTTTTACAATAATGATTAATTTTATTGTCTCAAAAAATGGCCTGTAATTTGTATATAATGCAACAAAATTGATAAAATATTAGTTATAATAATATTATAAAGTATAATCATTAATAAAAAATATACTGTTTATGAAGAGGATATTTTCAGTTTTTCTTGTTTCTGTTTTTGGGGTTGTTTCGTTATTAGCACAACCTAAAATACAGGTTTCTGAATATGAGCACGATTTCGGAGTTTTCAGGGAAGATGCCGGCCGGCAGACATATAATTTCGAAGTGACTAATACCGGCAATGCTCCTCTGGTTATTCAGAATGTTGTGGCATCTTGTGGATGTACAACTCCAACGTGGACGAAGAGCCCTATACCACCCAACGGGAAAGGTGTGATAACTGCTATTTATGACCCTGCCGGAAGGCCAGGTGTGTTCAATAAAACACTCACGGTTTATTCCAATGCAAATCCGGGGCAAGTAGTTCTTGTAATTAAAGGAGAGGTGAAAGAGAGGGAAAAAACTATAGAGGAACTTTATACATGGCCTGTCGGACAGGTAAGGTTCGAAAGTAATCATCTTGCTTTCACTACAATTAAGAAAACAGAAAAGAAGATAAAGGTGATGCCTGTTATAAATACATCGAAAGAACCTGTGAAAATTGAATTCGACGGAGTTCCTGCACATCTCCAGCTCAAAGCCAATCCTGAAACACTTAAACCCGGTCAGAAAGGTGTTATAGAAGGTACTTACGATGCAACAAAAAATAATGGATGGGGCACTATTACTGATGTTGTGAGGATTAAGCTCAACGGGGAGTTGCAGAACAATACATATCTGTATGTTTCTGCAAATCTTGTAGAAGACTTTTCATCCCTTACCAAGGAAGAGCTTGCAAATGCACCGGTTTTTAAAGTTGCCTCTGCAACTGTAGATATTGGGGATATGTCTCCTTCCACAAATAAGGAAGTCGAATTTAAGTTTACTAACGAAGGCAAGAGTGACCTTATAATAAGACATATACGTTCTACATGCGGTTGCACTGCCGTTAATCAAAGCAGCAGTAATATCGTAAAACCCGGAGAATCGGGCTCTATAAAAGCAACATTCAACTCCGGTTCTTATAAGGGAAAGGTAACAAAGGCAATATATGTTTATACTAACGACCCCGCTAATTCAGAGGTCATACTTATGCTTAATGCAAACGTAAAGGAAAATTAAGCAATCCAATATACAGAATTTAAAATAGCGCCGTTAATCTGACGGCGCTATTATTTTGCTTTAATCTTCTTCTTTTTCTTTCTGGTTAGTTACTTCCTCGAGTATGAACCCTGTACCCCGGACTGTACGGATATCTATTCCCTTATCTTCCGACAGATATTTTCTGAGCCGACTTATAAATACATCCATGCTCCTTCCAAGAAAATAATCGTCTTCACCCCATATTTCAGTTAGAATATCTTCGCGGGTTAAAATTTTATTTTTATTAAGGATGAAATACCTTAAAAGCTGAGCTTCTTTCAATGTAAGTTTTTCTTTCTTTTTACCAGAAATCAGCTCGAGCGTATTAAATTTAAGAATTGATTTTGAAATGTGGTATTCTTCATTTGCCGATGAGTATGCTCTTTTAAGAATATTATTGATTCTCAGAATCAATACTTCAGGGTCAAAGGGCTTTGTAATATAGTCGTCGGCCCCAAGTTTAAGCCCTTTCACAATGTCCTCTTTCAGACTTTTTGCAGTTAGGAAAATAAAAGGCATTTCCGGAGCAGCATTCTTTACTTTTTCGGCAAGTGTAAAACCGTCCATCTCAGGCATCATAACATCAAACACACAAATATCGGGCTTCTCGGTATTAAACATTTCCCATGCTTCTTTTCCATCCCTGGCAAGTTTCACATCGAATCCGTTTATAGTAACATATTGTGCCAGGATATTCCCAAAATCCCTGTCGTCTTCTGCAATAAGTACTTTCATATCAATGATATTTAATTATTTCGGTATAATAATTGTAAAGCAACTCCCTTGTCCGAGTTTACTTGTAACTGTCACTGTTCCACCATGAGCCTCGGCAATTCTCTTTACGTAATAAAGTCCGAGCCCAAGTCCTTTTGTCTTGTGAATATTACCCTGACTTACACGATAGAACTTGTCGAAGATATGTTTCTGATCCTGTTTACTTATTCCTATTCCATTGTCTTCGATGGAAATAACGATATTGTCTTTAATTAGTTTCCCTTCCACCTTAATCACAGGGTCTTTATTGGAATATTTTACTGCATTGGAAAGCAGATTGTTAATCATGGTTGTGAAATAAACGACATCAACTTTTGTTTTTATTCCGTTTAGCTGGTAATTTTCAATTATAGTGGCAGTATCATTGTTGCCGGTTCGGAAACTATTCACGATATCATGAATAAATTCCTGTATTTCCACCTCTTTTTTATCGAGCTGGAACTGTGTTCTTTCCCACATGCTGATTTCCAGAATCAGGTTGATGAGCTGGTTTAGATGAACACTCTGTTTCCCTATAAGCCTCGCAGTTTCGAGTATTTTGTTTTCATCTTTCCTTATCTGCTCCATTTCGAGTGTTTTCCCTGCAACGGTGATGGTGGAGAGAGGCGTTTTTATTTCATGAGTCATATTATTGATGAAGTCGGTTTTGAGGTTCGAAAGCCTTTTCTCTTCCATGAGGTTATGGTAAGTAATTACGAATATCACCATCACTACCAGTATACTGAAAATACTCATAGAAAGATAAATAGACATTTCTCTTAAAACCATTTTCTGTTTACCTGAGAAATCAATATAATAATCGAAAATTATTCTATAATAATTATCCTCTCTGAAGAATCGATTTACAAGTATTCTTGTTTTTGTGCTCGAGCGTAATTCCACATCTGAAATAGGCCTTGCAGTAAATAAATCAGGATTGGCATATATTTCGAGTCTGTTGTCGAAATCAAGAAACTGGAGGTAATTTACTACGATACTATTCGAGAAGTCACTCTCGAACCCCTGAGTTCGGAAATAGTTCTTAAGGTACGGAGTGAGATTTTCAAGTTCGGTAAGAATTTTTATTACTGCATTAAATGCATTATCCTTGAGTTTTTTCAGTTCCGATGAGTCTTTTATCGTCTTATATTCCAGATTCATAACTTCTTTCGAATAGTTATTGATCAGTTCAAGTGCATCTTCAAAGCCGTCGGTTCTGCTCATACGGTAAAGCTGCTCCATTGCCTCCTGTGAGAGCAATTTATACTTAAGATCGAACTTTTCATTCTTATCCCTCCAGATATCTTTTGTGATAAATATCTGGACTAAAATCAGAATCATGATCGAAATAATTCCAAAAATTAATATACTATTTTTCTTTTCCATGAAATTTTTCGATGACATAAAAGTACTCAATTTTCTTTATTTCATATTTCATTCTGTATCTATCGGTTCAAAATCTTCGGGTTCTCTCATTAACAAATTCTGAATAGAATATTTCTTCAGGTTTTTCTATATTGTCCCCCCTCTTATTAGCTTTGCTATGCTCCCAACTGTCACCACTAATCGGTGAAAGGAGAGAAAGGATTAACCTTACATTAACCTCGTGTTAACACAAACCATAGTATATGTGTTGTAATTTTACATTGACATCTAATTAATAAGAGGAGGCAATTATGAAAACAAAAATTATTTATTTGGCAATAATATCATCCCTTGTTATTATGACTTTTTCAGGCGGGTTGAGCATTGCTCAGGATAAAACCCTGACGGATAAGGAAAAGGAAGCCAGGCTTCAGCAGACTATTGAGGAGAGGAAAAAGGCGATGGAAGAGCAGGCAAAAGCTATTGAACAGCAAGCAGGGGAGTTAGAAAAGTATAAGATTTATATTCAGGAAGAGGAACGTTCGACCGGTCGTGCCGGTCAAAACAATACTCCAAGAAGCGACTGGTCATTTTATGTTGGTCGCGAAGGAGGAAATCAGCCCTTTTATGTTGGTCCACAGGATTTTGGATATAATATATGGAGAGGAAGCGGAGATTCCGAAAGAACCTCATTCGAGTTTGCAAAAAGCATTAAGGAGTCGTCATTTTCTCGTCAGTTCTCATTTGAAGTCGAAGAAAATATGAAGAATGTTGCGATGAATATCAGTGGCGATTGTAAGAAAGGTGAAATAAAAGTGAAGATAATTATGCCGGGCGGTAAGACCTATTCGGAGGTTGTAATAGATGAATCGGGAAACCTGAACTGGAGAAAATCTTTCACAATTTCAGATGAGGAAAACAAGGACAAGATAGGCGAGTGGATTTTTAAGGTTGAAGCCGTAAAAGCTACAGGCTTTTTCAGAATATCTCTACAGTCTTACTAAATTTTCATCGGAACAGGCAGGCCGTTTAAAGCATAGTAGCAGAGCGACCTGCTTTGTTTTTTAAGTTTTCGGGTTTTATAAAAACATATTGATATCTGATAACCGTTATTTTGGAATAATATCAGCTGGAGGCCTTCTTTTGAAAATTTTATTTTCCGTAGAATCAAAATAAGGATCCCATAATGGATTCATTAGAAATTCCGATGTTTTATTATTGAAATACCCCAGAATATGTTTTGCAGATAGAGTATAGACAATTTCATCATTATCGTTCAACCACGGTTTTTCGGTACTCATAACTTCTTCCACAGGAATGTCGAGCAAGTCTGAAAGCCTTATGTACCTTTCATAAGTTTCCTTTGGAATTGCAATTACTATTGTATATATTCCATATTCCTTTCTCTGAAAAAGAAAATAAGTTATTTCGATCGGCTCTTTCGGATTAACTCTGTCGGTTGAGTGCGGAAGCTGACTTTCATATCTGAACCCTTCCTTCATTATTTTTTCTGCAATATTCTGTTCACGAGTATTATGAAGGAAGAAATAACAATCATCAAATTCTGAAAGGATTTCTGCAAGTATTTCTCCCTTGTTTTTCATCCGCTGGCAGATATTTATAAAAATACGTATAAAATTAATTTATATTATTTTATTTGCAATAATCCTCTTAACTTAAGGATTAACGTGTTAAATTTGCACTATTTTAACCATAATTAAATGCGTAAGGTACTTATTATTATTCCACTTATTGTTCCACTTTTTTTCTTGTTTTCCTGTTCATCGCATAAGACAAATGAAAAAAGCGATATCATTACTGTAAGTATATCTCCATTTGCCTTCTTTATTGACAGGATAGGCGGAGAAGATTTTCAGATTAATATAATGGTACCACCCGGCTCCGACCCTCATATTTACGAGCCTTATCCTTCTCAGGTAGCCGCTCTCAGTAATTCGGCTGCATATATAAGCAACGGCTTGCTCGATTTCGAAATTGCATGGCTTGAAAAATTCTATTCCGTAAATAGTAAAATGAAGAAGCTTAATCTTGCCGACTCAGTTGACCTTATTATCACTGAAGATCACGGACATGGAATAAATGCCGATCCGCATTTCTGGCTTGCTCCGCTTTCAGCAATGAAAATTGCCTCTTCCGTAAAATGGCTTTTGTGTGAAATTAAGCCGGAAAGGAAAGATAAATACGAACAAAACTATTTTCTTCTAATTGATTCTATTCAGGCTATTCATAATAAAGCTTTGAGACTTCTGACTCCGTTTGCAGGGAAGCCGGTTTTTGTTTATCACCCAACGCTTGGGTATCTTGCAAGAGATTATGGATTTGTACAAATTTCCATCGAAAAAGAAGGTAAGGAACCATCTCCTTCATGGCTCAAAGAAGTTGTTGATAAAATTTTGGAAAATAATATCGGCGCTATTTTTGTGCAGAAAGAGTTCGATAAAAGAAATGCCGAAGTAATTGCCGGTGAAACGGGCACACGCATAATTGAAATCAGCACTTTGTCGCGCGACTGGTTCAGCGATATCAACCAGCTTATTGATTGTATTTATCTTAGCTTCACAGATAAACAAATTATAAAATGAATACTTTGGTTGAGTTGAAATCAGTTACAGCCGGTTATGGACAGAAGATTGTGCTGGAAGATGTTGATTTTGTTATCAGCGAGAAAGATTTTATCGGCGTTATTGGCCCTAACGGGGGAGGTAAAACAACACTTCTTAAGATCATTCTTGGTATGTTAAAACCTTTTAAAGGTGAGGTGATTTATAACGATGAACTTCTGAAAAGAAACAATATAGGATACCTGCCGCAAATGTCATTGGTCGACTTATCTTTTCCCTTAACAGTAAAAGATATCATTCTTTCAGGCCTGATGATGCACAAAAAAGTTTATGGAGGAATGGACAGGAAAGATAAAGAACGAGCATTAGATATTATACGTGAACTTGGCCTTGAAGGTTTCGAAAAAGCAACTTTGGCTGAACTTTCTGGTGGACAAATACAGAGAGTGTTTCTTGGAAGAGCATTAATTGGTAATCCAAAACTTCTTTTACTTGATGAACCGGATAACTTTGTTGATTCAAGTTTTGAAAATGAGTTTTATATAAAGCTTCATGAATTTAACAAACGAATGGCTATTCTGATTGCTTCCCACGATGTCGGAACGATTTCAGCTCATGTGAAATCATTCGCTTGTGTTAACAGACGCCTTCATTATCATCCGTCTCCCGAAATAACCGAGGAGCAATTATCGGCCTACGAGTGTCCTATTCAACTTATTACTCATGGAAGGGTGCCTCACACTGTTCTTGGAAAACATGAATGATTATGGGAGAATCACTTCTGCAATATGATTTTATTTTAAGAGGAGTCCTCGGCTGTCTTTTTGCAAGTATTACGGCAGGCATTGCCGGAACATATATAGTCTCAAAAAGAATTGTATTCCTTAGTGGCGGCATCACTCATGCCTCTTTCGGTGGAATAGGGATAGGATATTTTGCAGGAATAAACCCTGTTGCCGGAGCGGCAGCCTTTGGAATCCTTTCGGGAATAGGTATCGAATATCTTTCAGGAAAACAAAAAATAAGGGAAGATTCTGCAATTGGAATACTATGGGCTTTCGGAATGGCAATAGGAATAATTTTCATTTACCTTACACCAGGCTACGCTCCAAACCTCATGAGTTATCTCTTCGGAAGCATTCTTCTGGTAACGAAAGCCGACTTGATTTACCTTGGAATTCTATCCGTAGTTCTAATTGCTTATTTTTCAATCTTTTATCGGACCATACTTTATATTTCGTTTGATGAGAACTATGCCAGAACTTACTCACGCCATGTCGATTTTTTTAAATACCTCACCACATCTCTGATAGCTCTGACAATAGTCCTCAATATCAGAATGGCCGGCGTTGTTCTCGTTCTCTCATTACTAACCCTTCCCCCAAACATAGCAATGCTTTTTACGAAAAATTATTCATCCATAATGAAAGGAGCGGTAATCTCAGGTTTTATCGGGACATCAATTGGTTATGTATTTTCGTGGTTTACAGGAATACCTGCAGGCGCCGCAATAGTTTTTGCACTTGTAATAATATGGTTATTTGCAAAATTTTTTACTTCTTTAAAAGTGAAAAAATATAAAAAAGATAATTTCTAAAATAGATGATATGGATTACGACCTTATCGTTATAGGAAGCGGCCCTGGTGGATATGTTGCAGCTATAAGAGCGGCACAACTCAAGATGAGGGTTGCTGTTGTCGAGAAGTCCGAACTTGGTGGTATATGCCTCAACTGGGGCTGTATTCCGACAAAATCGCTCCTGAAAAGTGCACAGGTATATAAGTATGTACAGTATGCATCCGAATATGGAATGTCTCTGAAGGGTGAGGCAAAGCCTGATTTTCAGGCTATAATTGCGCGAAGCAGAGCCGTGGCACAGAGTATGAGCAAAGGAATCAACTTTCTTTTCAGAAAGAACGGAATCGAACATATCAAAGGCTTCGGCAGACTTCTTCGTGCAGGTGAAGTCGAAGTAACATCAGATGCGGGGGAGAAAAAAATATACAAAGCTTCGAAAATTATCCTTGCAACCGGAGCAAGGTCGAAAGAATTACCGGGGCTGAAGCAGGACGGCAAAAAGATAATCGGATACCGTGAAGCAATGAGTCTGTCACGTCAGCCTGATTCGATGATTATTGTAGGCTCAGGGGCTATAGGAAGCGAGTTTGCATACTTCTATCAAACACTTGGCACAAGCGTAACATTAGTGGAGATGATGCCTTCAGTAGTGCCTGCCGAAGATGAGGAGGTTTCGAAACTGCTCGAGAAATCATTCAGGAAGATGAAAATGAAAATACTCACCGGATCAACGGTGGAAAAGGCCGAAATATCGGACGATAAATGTAAGATTACAGTTAAAACATCTTCAGGGAACGAGGTTCTGGAGGCTGATATAATCTTTTCAGCGGCAGGTGTGGTACCAAATATTGAAGGTATCGGGCTCGAAGAGGCGGGTTTGAAAACAGATAAGGGGAAAATACTGGTTGATGAGTTTTACCGTACTACAGTTAAAGATATTTATGCTATAGGGGATATAGTACCCGGACCGGCACTTGCTCATGTAGCTTCTGCAGAAGGGATTATTTGTGTTGAAAAGATGGCAGGACTTTCTCCTGAACCTCTCGATTACAATAACATACCATCATGTATATACACAAATCCGGAAATAGCTTCGTGCGGCCTCACTGAAAAAGCTGCCATAGAAAAGGGATATGAAATAAAAGTCGGTAGGTTCCCGTTCACGGCTTCGGGCAAAGCAAATGCAGCAGGTGCAAGAGATGGATTCGTGAAACTGATTTTTGATGCAAAATATGGTGAAATTCTGGGAGCTCACATGATAGGAGCAAACGTGACAGAAATGATTTCGGAAATTGTCGTTGCAAGAAAGCTTGAAGCAACCGCTCATGAACTTATAAAATCAGTACATCCTCATCCTACAATGTCGGAAGCCATAATGGAGGCTGCAGCCGCTGCTTACGGAGTATCGGTAAATATCTGATAATTACTGTCCGACAGACTCCATACCTATTTGACGCAACCATCCGGCAATATTTTTCATCTCTAAAAAGAGAGTTAGTAGTATTGTAATTTAATAGACAATTTTTATTATTTTTATATCGTTATAAGGTGCCTCTTGAACGATATAAGGGAAATAATAAAGGGTTGTCTTGAAGGCAACAGGCGTGATCAGGAACTTCTTTATAGAAGGCATGCCGGTAAGCTCTATGCAGTATGCCTTCAGTACGCGGAAAGCGATGAAGAGGCACGCGACATTCTGCAGGATGGATTTATCAAAATATTCCAGAATCTGCAGAATTATAAATTCGAGGGTTCTTTTGAAGGTTGGATGAGAAGGATTGTGGTAAATACTGCGCTCGAGAAATTCAGAGCCAGGCATAATCTTTACAGGGTTGATGATATTGATCCTGCCGACGAACCGGAAGCAGAACCTGAAAATGAAGATTATGCAGGCTTAGAAGCCGCTGACTTACTTTACATTATCAGGGAATTGCCACCAAAATACAGAATGGTTTTCAACCTGTATGCAATTGAAGGATATTCACACAAGGAGATAAGCCAGATGTT
This sequence comes from Bacteroidales bacterium, assembly GCA_017999895.1. Classification (GTDB taxonomy): domain Bacteria; phylum Bacteroidota; class Bacteroidia; order Bacteroidales; family VadinHA17; genus LD21. The sequence continues at coordinate 100,951 of JAGNKY010000007.1, read as the reverse complement.
GAATATTTCGGAAGGCACTTCCAAATCAAACCTCTCACGCGCAAGAAGCATTCTTCAGAAAAAAGTGAATTTATATACGGGGATAAGAAAGAGCATCATTAATGGCTGAAAAAAATTCGAATATAGACCTGGTTTTTCGAAACGGACTTCAAGACTACGAAGTTTTACCTCCGGTTGACGAATGGGCAAATATTAGCAGTTCGATACATGCAGGTAAAAACAGAAGATATTCTTTCATGGGAAGCATAGCTGTCGTTGTATTGATATTTGCGTTTGCTGGTTCCATTATATGGATGATTAATTCAAGATTTTCCAAAATAATAAATAATAACAGGGTTATTACTTTAAATCAGACGAATGCTCCTTCAGTTAATAACGCACTGATTTCTTCTGGAGCTGAAACAATGCCGACTATACTTAATGAAATTATAGTAAATTCGAAGAATAACAAAAATATCCCAGCTACAGATGAACTAAAAGCTCTTGATATTTCAAAGACAAGAATCGCTTATATTGAAGACGCGACAGAAGATATAGCAATAAGACGTAATTCTCTTACTCCTATTACAACTTTTAATATTCCTAATATTCCGGATAAAACATCCAATAGAAAAGTTTTTGAAATAAAAAATGTCGCGACAGAAATGGAAGAGCATGAAAAATGGAAATTTGGAGCGACTATTCAGCCGGCTTATTATTCCAAATTCAATTTTAACAATGATGATGCCGGAAGGGATTATATAAATGAAGAAAATGTTGCATTCTCATATTCTGGTGGAATATCATTCGGAATTGAACTTGGCAAAAGATTGACTGTTCAGACAGGTCTTTCCTTTAACTCTCTTGGTCAGGAAATAAATGGAGTAGCATCGTTTGCAGGTTTTGCAAAATACAACGATTCTAAGAGCGCAAGTGATTTCTCAATTACAACTGCCTCAGGCACAATTAAATCAACAAACAGGGATATTTATTTAGCCGATAACGGTAATGTTCCCAGAGTTATAACATTATATACAATGGATATGTTCGACCCATTAAAAGCTAACCTCAATTATATCGCCAATTCAATTATACAAAATATGAAGTATATTGAAATACCTGTTTTAGTACGCTACAAAGTTGTTGACCGGAGGCTTGATATAAATATGGTCGGAGGCCTGTCTTATAATATTCTGGTAAGCAATTCATCTTATATTAAATCGGACGGTATAAAATATACTATTGGCAGCACTGAAGGACTTAGCCCGGTTACATTAAGTTCATCAGTAGGTATGGGAATGGAATACAGGCTCTCGGAGCGGATGACCTTCAGTGTTGAGCCCTTGCTCAGATACTATGTCACTCCTCTCGGAGGTTTGACTGGTTCGAATATACATCCTTATTCTCTCGGAATCCTTTCCGGTTTCTTTTATAACTTCTGAATCTATAATATTTCACCACGGAATTCACGGATTGGCACAGGGGAATCCGTGTTAATCGGTGCTCCCCGTGGTGAAATATAAAGACTTTCTTCAAATAATTGTCTGAAAACAAAGCCAGGTCATATAAAACCGGTTAAAGGTTTATTACTCTATCAGACATAAAAGTTGTACCTTTGCAGTTTATTTTAAAATGGTTGACGATGAAAAATCCAAAAAGGCCTCGATATACAATTATTATCACCTCGTTAATTGTGGTGACAATGATAATCCTGTTTTCTGGTTTTCTAAAAGATGAAAGTCCGAAGCCTTTAAAAACGGTTTCCGAAATTCCGGTTTCAGGTACTTTCAGGCTGCCCGATACAATAGATTTTGCCGGAGAAAGACTTCCAATGGAAAATTTCGATACGCGCGAAAGCCTCGACAGAGAAGTTATTATGACCGCATATCGTCACGGCTCCACCATAATGATTATCAAACGCGCTAATAGATACTTCCCTGTTATCGAAAAGATACTGAAAGAAAACAACATACCTGACGATTTCAAATATGCTGCAGTTGCTGAGAGCGAACTAAGCAACATGGTTTCACCTGCCGGTGCTGTCGGTTTCTGGCAGATAATGCCAGCTACAGGAAGGGAATACGGGCTCGAGATAAACAACGAAGTTGATGAGAGATACAATCTCGAAAAATCAACTGAAGTTGCTTGTAGTTACTTCAGAAAATCGTTCGAAAAATACAGAAGCTGGACACTTGCCGCAGCATCATACAACGGCGGAAGAAACGCCATAGACCAGCAGATTGCTTTACAGAAACAAAACAATTACTACAACCTACTTCTATCCGAAGAAACTGCCAGATATATTTTCAGAGTCGTAGCCTATAAACTGATTCTTTCGAATCCTGAGGCATACGGATTTAGCATAGGCGCCGATGATCTCTATGTGCCCCTTCGCTATCAGGAAGTGAAGGTTGATACTGCTGTGACTGATTTTGCAGCGTTTGCCGCTTCCTTCGGTACGAATTACAAATTGCTTAAGTTTTATAATCCATGGCTCCGGAAACCTTATCTTTCCCGACGCTCGAATAAGACTTATATTATCCACATACCCGATGAAATTTCAGTGACAAGTTTGAATGATTAAAGCTTTTTAAGCTATTTTATGTGTTTATGGATAACAGACTGACAGTTTTAGGTGCAAGGGTTCATAATCTTAAAAACATTGACGTCACAATACCGCGCAACAAATTTGTTGTAATAACGGGTTTGAGCGGCAGTGGGAAGTCATCCCTTGCATTCGACACTATCTATGCCGAGGGCCAGAGACGTTATATGGAGACGCTGTCAGCCTATGCCCGACAGTTTCTTGGCGGCATGGAACGGCCTGATGTGGACAGAATTACAGGCTTAAGTCCTGTTATTTCTATCGATCAGAGAACAACAAATAAGAATCCACGGTCAACTGTCGGAACGATAACGGAAATTTACGACTTTCTCCGTCTTCTCTATGCGCGTGCAGCCGATGCATATTCTTATGCTTCGGGAGAAAAGATGGTGCATTATACCGATGACCAGATTTTCGAGCTTGTAAAATCGAGTTTTAAAGATAAGAAGATATTTATTCTTGCACCTGTAGTACGCGGCAGGAAAGGACATTACCGTGAGCTCTTCGAGCGGCTAAGGCTTAAGGGATTCCTGAGTGTGAGAATCAACGGCGAAATAAGAGACATCACTCCGGGCATGAAACTCGATCGTTATAAAACTCATTTTATCGAAATAGTCATTGATAAGTTCAAGGTCGGCAGTGTGTCGGATAAACGTCTGAAAGATTCCGTGCTTCTTGCGCTCGACCAGGGCGATGGGGTGATGATGGTACTTGATGAAGAAACAGGTGAAATACGATATTTTAGCCGTCATCTAATGTGCCCGGTGACAGGTATATCATATAATGAGCCTGCCCCTCACACATTCTCATTCAACTCGCCACAGGGCGCATGTCCGGTATGTAACGGGCTCGGAGAGATTTCGGAGATAGATATAAACAAACTAATCCCCGACAAATCACTAAGCATTAGAAAAGGAGGAATCGAACCTCTTGGAAAATACAAAAACACCTGGATTTTCTGGCAGATCGAAGCAATTGCCGAAAAAAACGGATTTACCCTCGATACTCCGATAAGCGAGATTCCGGATGAAGCTCTCAACAAGATTCTTTACGGTTCCGATGAAGTGATAAAACTTTCGAACACACCTCTCGGACTTACCTCAAATTACTTACTTACATTCGAAGGAGTGATAAGTTTCCTTAATAACCTCGAAGCAATAAACGGCAGAAATAACGGAACAAAAGGAAAGGAATATTACATACAATATAAAACTTGTCCTGAATGTGGAGGGACAAGGCTGAAAAAGGAAGCTCTCTGGTTCAGGATAGGAAATAAAAACATAGCTGAGTTGTCGGCAATGGATATAAAGGAACTCTTTTCATTCCTTGAAACTGTTGAAGATACGATGAGTGAACGACAGAAGAAGATTGCTTCCGAGATATTGAAAGAGCTAAGAGCGCGCCTCAGCTTCCTGCTCGATGTCGGCCTCGATTACCTGTCGCTCAACAGAAGCGCAAGAACACTTTCTGGCGGAGAAAGCCAGAGGATACGCCTTGCCACACAGATTGGCTCAAGACTTGTAAATGTTCTTTATATCCTCGATGAACCCAGCATTGGGCTTCATCAGCGGGATAACAGAAAGCTGATAGCTTCTCTTAAACAATTGAGAGATGCAGGGAATTCTGTTGTCGTTGTAGAGCACGACAGGGAAATGATAATGTCGGCCGATTATATAATCGATGTTGGACCCGGAGCTGGTTTACTTGGTGGGGAGATAGTAGGGCAGGGTACACCTGCTGAATTCCTGAAATATAATACGCTTACTTCAAGTTACCTGAACAATTCGAGACGGATAGAACCGCCTATCGGAAGGAGAAAAGGAAACGGGAAATATATTCTTATAAAAGGTGCATCAGGGCATAACCTGAAAAACATCGATGTTACTTTCCCTCTGGGTACATTTATATGTGTAACAGGTGTGTCGGGAAGCGGGAAATCAACACTTGTAAACCAGACGCTACATCCAGCGCTCGCAAGGATATATCATAACACAAGGGAAACTTCTCTTCCTTATAATGAAATAATTGGTATTGAGAATATTGACAAGGTTATTGAAGTTGATCAGTCGCCTATTGGAAAGACACCACGTTCGAATCCTGCAACATATACGGGCGTTTTTACTGATATCCGGAATTTATTTGCACAGACTACCGAAGCAAAAATAAGAGGATTTGGCCCGGGCAGATTCTCGTTCAATGTTAAAGGAGGAAGATGCGAAGGCTGCCAGGGAGCTGGTGTGAAGACAATAGAAATGAACTTCCTGCCTGATGTTTACGTGCATTGCAACGAATGCAACGGCAAGAGGTATAACCACGAGACTCTGGAGGTAAAATACAAGGGCCGCACAATAAGCGATGTTCTTGAAATGACGGTTGACGAATCTGTTGTTTTTTTCGAAAATGTTCCGCATATTTATCATAAATTAAAAACCCTCCAGGATGTGGGTCTGGGATATATAAAAATAGGCCAGCCATCAACCACACTATCCGGCGGAGAGTCTCAGAGAGTAAAACTTGCCACAGAACTTGCAAAGCGTGATACAGGAAAAACTCTTTATATTTTCGATGAACCAACTACGGGTTTACATTTTGAGGATGTAAAAGTGCTGATGGATGTACTTAACAAACTGATTGACAAAGGAAACACAATAATAGTTATCGAACATAATTTGGATGTAATCAAAATGGCTGATTATATCATCGACCTTGGGCCGGAGGGAGGTGAAGACGGAGGTTATGTTGTTTTTTCAGGCACACCGGAAGAAATAGTCAAATGCAGTGAAAGTTATACAGGCATATTTCTTAAACCTGAGCTTGAGCATTTATAAATTATTATGTAAGTTTGGTCTCTTTTAAATTAAAAATAAATGGAAACTATTGAGAAACCGGCAGATCTTGTTAAGGATGCTTTTGAACAGAAAACATGGCAGGAAATTCATGTAACCGATTCATGGAGAGTGTTAAAAATATTGTCGGAATTTGTAGAAGGCTTCGAAAAACTCGCAAGGATAGGGCCTTGTGTTTCCATTTTCGGCTCGTCGCGAACACATTACAATGACAAATATTATAAACTTGCCGAAGATATTGCTTATAAACTGACACAAAAAGGTTATGGAGTTATAACGGGCGGAGGACCAGGTATAATGGAGGCTGCCAATAAGGGTGCCAGAAAGGGCAAAGGAAAATCAGTTGGAATAAATATTGATTTACCGTTCGAACAAAAACCTAATCCATACATTGACCCTGATAAACTTATAACATTCGACTATTTCTTCGTCAGGAAAGTTATGTTCACAAAATATGCGCAGGGATTTATTGTTCTTCCCGGAGGTTTTGGTACGTTCGATGAATTATTCGAAGCAATGACTTTGATTCAGACAAAGAAAATAGGTAAATTTCCAATTGTGCTCGTTGGTAAAAAATATTGGGAAGGTTTGATTAAATGGATTAAAGAAGTAATGCTTGAAGAGGAACATAATATTTCGCCCGAGGATCTAAATATTTTTACACTTGTTGACACTTCCGATGAGGCTGTTGATCTTATTGATAAATTTTACTCGAGGTATCTGCTCAGTCCTAATTATTGATTTAAAAGCTGATTTATTTATTTTTAATTGAACCATTTGGTTTAAGGGAAAAATTAATGAGTTTTTCATTTTATTTTTTTCCGTTCGCGCTCCATCTCTATTGATGCCTCTTTTCTTTTAAGAGATTCACGTTTGTCATACTCCCTCTTGCCTCTTGCCAGGGCTATCTCTGCTTTTGCGAGGCCTCGTTCATTGATAAAGACTTTTGTGACAATTATTGTCAGCCCTGATTCTTTCACTTTCTTCTCCAGCTTATGAAGCTCTCTCGATTTCAGAAGAAGTTTTCTTTCCCTTAAAGGGTCGTGGTTGCGGATATTACCCCAGCGGTATTCAGCTATATGCATTCCTTTTATATATAACTCGCCGTTGCGAAACACGCAGTATGAGTCGGTAAGAGAAGCTTTACCTTCACGTATAGACTTAATTTCAGTACCTGTAAGAGCTATTCCGGCAATGAATTTTTCGAGGAACTCATAATCATGAGATGCCTTTTTATTTTTAATGACAATATTTCCGGCTTCGGCTTTCATAGTTCTATTATAAAGCCATCAAAATTAAGAAAAATCACTGTCCTTTGGTCGGCTTAGCACAAGGCTGTTCTTATTTCAGATAAGTATCGAGCCAGTTAAAGAATTCTTTATGCCAGATAATTGAGTTTTGTGGCTTTGTGACCCAATGTGATTCATCTCCGTAGAAAAGAAGTCTGCTTGGCACGCCTATCAGTTGTGCTGCAGTGAATGCTTCGAGGCTCTGGGTATAAGGAACTCTGAAATCATTCTCACTTGTAATGATAAGTATTGGTGTGTCCCAGTTTTTGACCATCAGATGCGGAGAGAATTTATAGCTTGAGTGGTTTTCCCAGTAGGGTCCTCCTAAATCTTTATTCGGGAACCAGAGCTCTTCCGTTGAGCCGTACCAGCTTTCGAAATTGAATAATCCGCAGTGTGATACGAAAGCTTTAAATCGTTTTTGATGCATTCCTGCGAGATAAAACACTGAAAATCCTCCATAACTGGCACCCACTGCACCCATTCGGTTTGCATCCACGAAGGGTTCTTTTGCCATTGCATCGGTGGCATCGAGATAGTCCTGTATGTTTTTCCCTCCATAATCGCCCGAAATTTGTTCTTTCCATGCCTGTCCAAAGCCTGAATTGCCTCTTCTGTTTGGCGCAACTACAATGTATCCTTTTGCTGATATCAACTGATAATTCCACCTATACGACCAGCTTTGTCCCAGAGGCCCCTGGGGACCGCCTTTGCAGTAAAGCAAAAGTGGATACTTATTCGATGGATTAAAATCAGGAGGATAAATAACCCACATCTGCAGGTCTTTATTGTCCTTTGTTTTTATATATCTCTCTTCGACTTTTCCCATTTTTATATTGTCATATAAATGTGCATTTAGGTTTGTAATCTGTGTTACCTTACCTGAATTTATATCAACCAGGGCTAATTCAGGCGCTAACGACATGGACATAACCTGTGCGATCATTGTGCCTCCATGCTGGCTGATGGGACCCAGGTCATGAATACCTTCTGTTATTTTTGTCACACCTTTGCTCTGAAGGTCTGTTTTGAATATTTGTGTAGTTCCAAGATACGCACAGTTAAAATAGATTGTATTATTATCATCGGCCCATGATATATTTTCAACATCAAAGTCCCATCCTTTTGTCAGCCATATCTTTGTGCTATCTTTTATGTTGTACACAAAAAGTCGTTGGAGGTCGGACTCATAGCCGTCTCTCTCCATACTCTGCCATGCTATCATTGAGCCGTCGGGAGAAAAGACAGGGTATTTATCGTATCCCATTATTCCTTCACTGATATTCACCTCTTTACCGGTTGTGATATCATAAAGATAAATATCGGAATTCGTGCTTATCGCATCTTCTTTTCCCTTCAATCTTTTGGTTGTATAAGCTATATATCTGCCGTCGGGGCTCCATGCAATTTCATTTTCGTCGAAATAGGGCGAGAGGGGCGATTCAAAACGCTGATCCTGCATAATGTCTTTTTCGTCAGTAATTTTTTTGCCGTCGAACGATGCTACGAAGATATGGCTGTATGAATAGTCTGACCAGTAGCTCCAGTGGCGGTACATCAGATCATCAATTATTCTGACATTAGCTTTTGGAAGATTGTATTTCTCGTTGGCGGTAGTATCGAGTTTTACACGGCGGGTAAAGTAAATTCTATCTCCCGCAGGTGAGACATTAAATATGTTGAAGTTATCTAATCCCTGCACTATTTGCTGTCCGGAACCGTCGGCATTCATGACTGTAAGCCTGCCATTGCCGATGAAAGCTATTTTCTTGCCATTATCGAACCATTGTGGTGCGAAGCCTCCATTTGTGGTCAATTGTATTGGGGTTCCGCCTGTCGAGGATATTTTATATAAGTTTGTCGTATGTGCCTCTGTATTCAAATCGTATTGAGTCATCGAATAGACAACAGATTTACCGTCGGGAGAAAGGGCAAATGAGCCAAGCCGGCTGAATTTCCATAATATCTCCGGAGTTAACACACCGCCTGATTTTTCTTCTTCAGTGAGTTGTACACTTAACTGTTGTTGTGGGACTGTCTGCTGTTTGCATGAAGATGCAATAATAAGCAGTGAGGTAAAAAATATTACAGACAAAAAATTTCTCATATTATTAAAAATAAGATGGATGAAAATCATAAGAAATGCTAATAGCAGAGAACCCTGAGAATTTTATTGAGGGCACAAAGCAGAATATTTAATTAGTCGTTGCGTGGTTGCGGCTTAATAAAAATAAATTACAAAAGTCATTGTTTTTTCAAAGCTTCAGTGATTTTTGCCTTCAGTTCCTCGTACAGTTCAGGATTGTCTTTTATTACCTGTTTTACAGCGTCGCGTCCCTGTCCAAGTTTGGTTTCGCCATAGCTGAACCATGAGCCGCTTTTTTTGATGATGTCGAAGTCAACGCCGAGGTCCACTATTTCTCCAAGCTGAGATATTCCCTCGCCGTAAAGAATATCAAAGTCGGCTTTTTTAAAAGGCGGGGCAAGTTTATTCTTGACCACTTTAACTCTTGTGCGGTTGCCAATTATTTCCTCACCTTCTTTTATCTGGTTTACTTTCCTTATGTCGAGTCTTACAGAAGCATAGAATTTAAGAGCGTTGCCTCCTGTTGTCGTTTCGGGGTTACCGAACATAACTCCGATTTTCTCACGCAGTTGATTGATAAAGATGCATGCTGTGTTTGTTTTGCTTATGTTGGCGGTTAGTTTTCTGAGAGCCTGCGACATAAGACGAGCCTGAAGCCCCATCTTACTATCGCCCATCTCGCCTTCTATTTCAGCCTTTGGAGTAAGTGCGGCAACGGAATCAATCACAATTATATCGAGTGCACCTGAACGTATCAGATGGTCGGCAATTTCGAGAGCCTGTTCCCCGTTGTCGGGTTGTGAGATAAGAAGATTCTCGACGTCAACCCCGAGTTTTTCTGCATAATTTCTGTCGAAGGCATGCTCGGCATCTATTATTGCAGCTATTCCTCCGTTTTTTTGGGCTTCGGCTATGGCATGAATAGCAAGCGTGGTTTTGCCCGAGGCCTCGGGACCGAAAATCTCAATAATTCTGCCACGTGGTAAGCCACCTATCCCCAACGCAGCGTCGAGTCCTATAGAACCTGTAGAAATAACCTGAACATTATCGACTGCATGATCACCAAGTTTCATTATTGTGCCTTTCCCAAAATCTTTTTCAATCTTACCGATAGTTAATTCCAGAGCTTTAAGTTTTTCTCTGTTTAATTCTTTCTTATTGTTATCCATATTTTTAATTTTTATTGCATTATTATAAAACAATATCTGGAAACTTAAAATAATAGTTTAAAATCAAAATAATTTTATTTTTTAAACCATGAACTCGCCCCCTTGCTTCCTCCTGAAAAATTGGGGCAGGCTCTCTCTATGTCGTTTATGGACAATAGACATGGGAAACAAGGGACTATAGACATGGTATATATTTTTTATAAAATTATAGTTATTATTATTTAAAGCAAAAATATATTTTATAAGTTACTTTAATATAATAATTTAACAGTCACAAAAATATTATATTCAGACATTATTGATTTTTTTGTTATTTTTGTATTTATCTGTAAAATTACGAAGTTTGAACCGGATAATAAAGAAAAGGATGGAATTATTATTAACAACAAATCATCTGTAAAAATTTTTAACCGGTATAATTATCAAACAAAATTGTTTTATATGCAATCAAGATGGTCAGATATAAGACCTTCTTTTTATCTCGGAAGCAGAATAATGCTTATGGTGATAATCTCATTGATATTTTACAACAATGGGATTTATTCACAGGGGTCTGGCGATAGGCCTTCTATGCAGTCGGCAATAAAAGTTTTCAACAATGGGCAGTATGAACAAGCTTATAAACAGTTTCTTGAACTTCTTTCAATATATCCAAAAGATCCGCTGTATAAATATTACTGTGGTGTTTGCCTTGTAAAGCTTGAAAAAGAGCCTGAAAAAGCTTTAAATTTGTTAAAAGAAGCTGCGGAAACATCTGCAGCTATAAAACCTGTTCCGTCCGATGTATGGTTTTGGCTTGGGAGAGCTCAACAATTATGTGGCATGTTTGACGAAGCCGTTTTATCATATAACAAGTTCACGGAGCTCGCAGGGAAAAAAACTGCAAAAGAAATGAATGTGCCTTATTTTATAAAACAATCAATGGGGAAAGAGGGCAAAATTGTTACAGGGTTAAACGAGGCTAGTTTAAGTGAATCTGTTGTTCAGACAGTTAAAAATGAAAAGAGTGTTTTAAAAAGTCCTTCTAATGGAGATTCAGAATTAAATAATGATATTTTCGATGCAGACGAAAAAGAGTATGCTCCTGTCGATGTTGATTCGATGCTTTCTGAGCTTTTGATAGAAAAGAAAACCGATAAGGCAAATAATATTAAGTCTGAAACCAAAAAGGATTATGCAATTATTCTTGCCGCTCCGAAAGAACCTGTGAAAAAAGATGAAAGTAAAGTTCCAGTATTTTCTCAATTTGAAATAATAGAAAAGCCTGATTCCAGGGCTAATTACAATATTCCCATAAATCCTGCTATTCCGAAAGGTCTGGTTTATCGTGTGCAGGTTGGAATATTTCGTAACCCTGTTTCGCCGTCATTTTTTAAGGGTTTGTATCCGGTTGAGGGTTTCAGAAATGAAGGTTCGGATCTGACTACATATTATGCCGGAATTTTCCGTAAGGCATCTGATGCATCAACAGCATTATTGAAAATAAAGTCGATGGGGTTTAAAGATGCATTTATTGTAGCGCTGATGGACGGAAAGCAGGTTTCGATGGATAAAGCTGCTATTCTTGAAAAAGAATGGGGTTCAAAGCCACTTTTTGAAATTTCGCAGGAGGAGATTGTAGAGCGCGATACGATTCCACCTACACTTGTTTTTCGGGTAGAAATAGCCAGGTCGCAAAAACCACTGCCAAAAGAGCGAATTGAAGAGATTAAAAAACTCGCAGCAGGAAAACAATTTGACATTCTTGTAAATGAGAAAAAGGAAAATATTTATTTAATGGGTATATTTTTGAGTTTCAAAAGTGCATCCGAATATGCTGATTTGCTTGTAAGGAACGGGTATAGGGATGCAAAGGTTGTGGCGTATCTGGGAGACAGGGAAATTCCGGTTGAATTAGCGCGAAAACTTTTTGAGGAATATTAATATGGAAGAAGGAGACCCACGTAGAAAAAAGTCGGAGAGCACGGCCGACGAAAAATTTGTACTTGTATTGTACAATGATGATGTGAACACATTTGAGCATATCATCAAGTCGCTTATTGAAGTGTGTGGCCATGACGATATGCAAGCGAGACAGTGTGCCGTTATTGCTCATAACAAAGGGAGTTGTCAGATTAAAAGCGGCCCAAAAGCAACAATGGAACAGATGAAGATAGGCCTGAGTTCGAGGGGTATAACGGCTGAAGTGAAAAGAGAGAAAGTTTAGTCAAATAAAGGTTCACTTCGATCTCTGCCTTGAGATTTCATAAAGTAGTATTCCTGCGGCCACTGAAACATTTAATGACCCTATTGTACCGGTAATAGGAATTTTTACTTTCAGGTCGGCCAATGTAAGTAGCTCCTTTCTTATACCACGTTCTTCAGAGCCCATTATTATTGCAACCGGGCCTGTAAGATCCGATTTGTAAACAATCATCCCGCTTTTTTCTTCTGCGCAAACTATTTTTAAACCTGATTCTTTCAGGTAAGTAACCCCCCTGATAATACTCTTAACTCTACAGACCGGGAAATTGGTGAGTGCCCCTGCCGATGTCTTTATTGAGTCGGCAGTTATACCTGCAGAACCCTTTTCAGGAATCATTATTGCATGAGCACCCATACAGGCTGCTGACCTGACAATTGCTCCAAAATTCCTTACATCCGAAACACCATCGAGGCAAATAATTAGAGGTTCCTCACCATTTTCATAAATTGCAGGTACTATATTATTGATTTCCTGGTATTCAATAAGAGACATCAATGCGAGAACACCCTGATGGTTTTTCTTTGTATAAAAGTCGATTCTTTCACCAGGGACAAATTGGTAAGGTATCCCATTAGCTCTTATTTCCTTCATTAGCTCATGATAAACCTGACCCTGAAGTCCGCGCCTTATAAGAATACAATCAATATGTCTTCCTTCCCGTATTGCTTCAATTACAGGACGAAGGCCATAAATAAAGGATGAAGTTTTGTTCATTTATTAAATTTCATCAGGGTTGTCGAGCCTGAAAACTATACCTTTTCTCCACGACTGTACAGCTTTATCCCAGAATGTGACAACGGATTCACTACGGCTCAGATAGAAATCGTTATCGGAAAATACATTGTTTCTTTTTTTGAATGTAAAGAAAAGATAATCTTCTTTAACCGAATATCTGGTTCCCCATCCTGAACGGACAACGGGTTTCCTGTAACCCCATGTTTCATTTTCGTACGATTTGTAAAGCTTGTCGGGCGGACCATAAATGATATATATCATGCCGCGGTCAGTTCGCCATCCCTCTTTCCATGAAGTGAAGTAATAGTTTGCAAATATTGTTCTTGTATAAAAAATCCTTATCAATTCTCTGGCTTTTTCTATATTGCCTCCTCCACAGCTTAGCCAGAATTCGTCGAGGGCAACTTTAGGTTTAGGCGAGGCGGCCATACTATCTGCTTTTTCCTGAGGCAAAAGGTATACAAGCGGCTTTATCATCTCCTCAGGTTTATTCATTGTTGGAAAATCCTGACCGAAATTAAATATAGTATAGCCTTCATTAATATCTCTTGCCGTTTTGAACAGGAAAATACCTTTTTGAGGAAGCATAAGCGGCAAAGTATCAGAGTAGGGAATTGCCACTACTGTATCGGGCTTTGTTACTATACTTCTTTCAGGCAATATCATCGACGGTGGATACGGTATTTCATCGGAAGGCTTATATACCGCAATGAAGAGTGAGTCGATTTTTTTTCGTCCGTAAATAACATTAAAGAATTCATCTTTCCTTACATACGGCTTTAAAAGTTCACTTTTCCTGAAATGTTCTCTGGCATAAAAGTTATATCTGTTAAGTTCTGAAAGAGTATTAAACGGTACAAAAGACTGAATCATTAAATCCCTTATCTTATCCATTATTTTTACTTCGGCCATGTACTCCGTCCCCTTTCTCACTTTTAGAGGAATGTGATACAAATATTCCTCTTTTTGCTGCTCTTTTACTATGTTAAGGTCGTAATAGGCAGTGTCGGCAATAGTCCTTCCCGAAGACATATTATAAAGTTTGACTGCAAGGAACATCTGTGCCATTGGCACTCCAGCCGGATTAGCTTCGGTAAAAAATAGTTCCTTTGCGAAAAGCTTAACAGACAAGACCGTTCTGTCGTCAGTTTCGTTAAATATTCCGTATGCAGGATTTATTGTATTTTTTAGCGGATTATAAAGATATGAAAGATCCTTTGTATCGAAAGTTGTCTTCGTTGACGCACAGGAAAAGAATAGAAACAGAACCGCTATAAATGTTATTGATACAAAAAAATACCTGAATGTCCGGTTCTTTTTCATGACTTAAAAATAATAAACTTTTCGTTGCCGGCAAACATTACGATGCTTTGTGTAACTTTGATTACTTTTAAACGAAATTTTGAGGGGCTTATTTTCCCGGAAGGTCTGAGAAATAATTAGTATTGTTCGAAAAAATTTGAGAAATTAAAAAAGTAATGTAAAATCAAATTGGTTTCATTTTTTAAAACCATGATCTCCCCCTTGAATCCGTCAGCTGGTGGAAACCTGAGCTTCGTGAAGGAGAGCTTTCCAGATTTATAGTGAGGGTGAGTACATGTTAAAAATTTATTTAAAATATTTATCTGGAAGTTATTGAGAAATAATCTTTTTTCGGCCTAATGTAATTTTTAAAATGAGCAGTTCAGAGAAACCTTCATTAATCGAAAAAGTAAAGATAAGCGGGATGGATTCCGAAGGCCGCGCTGTTGCGAGGATTGACGGCATGGTGCTGTTTGTTCCGCTGTCGGTTCCGGGTGATGTTGTCGATATACGAATCACAGCAAGAAAAAAGAATTACCTCGAGGGAGTGGCAGTAAAATTTCATGAATATTCGCCTGAAAGGGTAAACCCGATTTGCGCTCATTTCGGTGAATGCGGAGGATGCACATGGCAGCATATATGTTATGAAAAACAACTCGTGTATAAAAAGAAAATCGTGGAAGACAATATTGAAAGGATCGGTAAAGTATATCCCGAGAATGTTATGCCGGTTCTTGAATCCCCGCAAAAATACTACTATAGGAATAAACTCGAATATACTTTTTCTTCACGTCGCTGGCTTACTGAAAATGAAATACTTTCAGGTGAAGAACCGGACAGGGAGAAAGCCCTCGGTTTTCATAAGCGTGGATTTTTCGACCGTGTGATAGACATTAAGGAGTGCTATCTGCAGCCTGAACCAGCAAACAGAATAAGAAATGCAATAAGAGATTATGCCCTGACATTGAATCTTCAGTTTTACAATGTGAAAAGCCACACCGGATTTCTGAGAAACCTTATCATAAGAAATTCATCGGATGGACAAATAATGGTTATAATGGTTTTTAGCCAGTACGATAAAAAGCATATTGAGGGGTTACTCGATTTTATAAAGAAAGAGTTTCCGCAAGTAACATCTCTTTTTTATGTAATAAATACAAAGAGAAACGATAGTATAAGTGACATGGAAGCTATTCATTATTACGGAGAGGACTATTTATTCGAAAATATGAATGGTTTGAAATACAGGGTTGGACCAAAATCTTTTTACCAGGTGAATACGCTTCAGGCAGCGAGACTGTACGAAACAATTAAAAGAATGGCATGCCTTACCGGAAAAGAAGTTGTTTATGACCTTTATACAGGCACAGGCTCCATCGCATGTTATATTTCGGCTGAAGCGGCAAGCGTGACAGGAGTTGAATGTGTTGCTGAGGCAGTCGAAGATGCAAAAGCCAATGCCTCACTCAATGGCTGTTCTAATGTAAAGTTTATTGAAGGCGATATCAAGAAGATGCTTTCAGGTGGTATTTTTGATGAATATGGGTATCCCGATGTTGTTATTACCGATCCTCCCAGGTCAGGTATGCACGGTGAAGTTATCAGGTCGCTTCTTTCAGCCGCTCCGTCGAGAATTGTTTACGTTTCATGTAACCCTTCCACTCAGGCAAGGGATATTAGCATTATATCGGAAAAATACCGGGTTGAAACAATGCAGCCTGTGGATATGTTTCCGCAGACACATCATGTTGAAAATGTAACTCTTCTTGTAAGAAGATAATATAAATATTAAACATTGGAGGGGAGCAAAAAGCCAAGAATTGCTTAAATAATATATAAAATTGCCTGTTTGGATCAAAAAAGATGTTGAATACATCTTGAATTGATGTATTTTTATAATTTTATGAACATTTAATAATAAATGTTGGAAGGTAAGTCTCAACGGAACGATTTGTTTTTGCAATCGAGTTCACAGGCTCTGGATGAACATCTTGCAAGCTTAAGATATGCAGGAATGATACAGCATGCACTGATGCCCGATAATAATTTTCTTTCAGGGCTTCTAAAGGATTATTTCATAGTCTTTTTGCCACGGGATATTGTAAGCGGAGATTTTTATTATGCATTCTCTAACAAAGATTATACATGTATTGCTGCAGGTGACTGCACAGGGCATGGTGTGCCAGGTGCTTTAATGAGCATACTTGGAATAAATTTTCTAAATGAAATTCTGCAATCTGGCGACTGTTTCAAAGCCAACAGGATACTCAATATGATGAGAGAAAGAGTGATGAAAGCTCTTCATCAAACCGGCGAAAAAGCAGAAACAAAGGATAGCATTGACATAGGTTTATGCATTATTGATAAAAAAACCGGAACAATGCAGTTTGCAGGTGCAAACCGCCCTCTGGTAATGATAAGAAACGGAGAGCTGACAGAATATAAGCCCGATTTCATGACTATTGGCCTTGCACCTGTTACTGAGCGCGCATTTAAAAATATAGTTATTGAAACACAGCCTGATGACAAATTCTATCTCTTTTCAGATGGGTTCCCTGACCAGTTTGGAGAAAAGACAAATAAGAAGCTCAAGAACAAAAGCTTTAGAAAAATTCTCGAAGTGGCATCCTCTTACGAGGATATGAATAAGCAACAAGAATTTCTGGAGAATGCATTTTTTGAATGGAAAGGGAATATGCAACAGGTTGACGACGTCCTTATCTTTGGATTTAAACTGTAAATTGATGGAAATGAAACTGTATGCTTTCAGAATAAGGAATTTCCGTTCGATTGTTGATACAGAATGGCAGAACCTTTCGCCTGATAACATAACCTGTTTGATTGGTCAGAATGAATCGGGCAAGACTTCAATTCTTGAAGGTTTGAGAGCATTCTATACAGGAGTCATTTCAGAAGATGTTCTAAGGAGCGACCTTTCTCTTCCGGAAATATCCTGCCGTTTTTCCGTTAAACCAGGTTGGCTACTTGAGGTTACAGAAAATCCCGGAACTGAACTAAAAGAACTTCTTGCCAATCTTAATCATGTTGAGTTAACCAGAACCTGGCTTGAAGATTTTACATCTGTTATAAAAGTCAGTGGAGAAATAAGCGAATATCTCGACTCGCTTGAAAATGCATGGAGACTTTACCTCGATGAAGTAAAATTGAAATTTGAATCGGAACTTGATTTTATAAGGAATTTAGAAAATAAACTTTCTGAGATTTTATCGAAGAAAACTAAACTGGCGAGAAATGTTAATCTTGAATCAGGAAAGAGTATAATAAACAGATTTTTAAGGAAATCGGAACAGGATATTACAGCTAAATTAGCTCCGGAGCAAAAACGAATTTACGATGAAATTGTAAATGAGGAAGAAAGACTGAAACAAGAGTTGAGCCTAAGGGCAAAAATCATAAATGCCGGACAAAAATATAACTCTCTTAATAAGAGACTCGAAGAGCTCGAAGGGAAACTTCTCTCCCTTTCTTCAAAGCTAGAGGAATATCACCAGAAAATGACGCTCCTCCTGGTACCAATGGGAGAAAATAAGGATCCTGAGTGGACAAAAGTATTGAATGAATATCGTAATACCCGGCTCGAAAATGAAAAGGTAATGTCCGAGTTCGATTCACACATTGCCTTTTGTGGTTACCTTATGGAAGGACGTAATGAACTTGAAGCTGAACAACTTGCAGAGGAGGCAATTAAAAGATATAAGTCGCAGTATACTACAGAGATGCTTGGTAGAAAATATTTCGAATTTTCCCCGGTTATAGAACTATTCGAAGATTTCGGAAGCCTCCTGCCAAACAGAATAGACCTTGAAGATATCATTACCGGAAACGAACAGGTAGAAGGTTACAAGGCAGCCAGAAATTTTCTTACTCTGGCACAACTGGATTATTCTTTTTTTCAGCAACCATCGAGCAGAATACTTAAACAAAAAATCGAAAATCTCAATAATACTATTACTTTAAACTTTCAGGATTTCTGGCAACAGTGCGTAAGCAGAAATGATAAAATAAAAATCCAATTCGAACTTGACCACTATAGTCTGAACTATGGTGATAAAGCAGGGAAACCTTATCTTGAATTCTGGGTTAAGGACGAAGGCGAACGCCTTTATCCGAAACAGAGAAGTCGCGGTGTAAGATGGTTTCTTTCTTTTTATATGGAGCTGAAAGCCTCGGCAATCCGTAGTAAAAAACCTATGGTTCTACTCGTAGATGAGCCCGGAATAAGCCTTCATGCGCGAGCACAGGAAGATGTATTGAAAGTATTTGAAGATATAAAAGATAAAATGCAAATAATTTATACAACCCATTCCCCTCAACTTATTGATATAAATAAGCTCCATCGGGTGCTTGCCGTTCAACGCGATAACCTTAATAATTTTAAAAGTGCCACTAGAGTACTCGACCCGTTGAAGCTTTCCTCTGCATCACCTGATACACTTACACCTCTTCAAAATATAATGGGGAACCCTATTATGACAGAAGGATTTTCAACAGGAAAAATAAACCTTATAGTCAACGATATAGGTACCTTCTATATGCTTTCATGTGTAATGAACGTGACCGGTTTTAAAGGAAAAATATGTATTATTCCCTCGACAGGTGCTTCATCAATACCTTTAATGTGCAACATAATGATTGGATGGGGATTGAAATTTGCAGTTCTTCTTTTCGGTAACGAGAATGAGCAAGGGCTTGAAAAATTCTTAAAAGAGAACATATTCATAATTGAAGAAGACCAAAATGATTTCATTATATCAACTGATCGCAGATTCCTTAATGCAGAAGACCTTTTATCTACTCTGGATTTTAAAAACCATGTGCTAAAGACAAGAGAAGGGATTACTGTCCCTAATTCGGTTTATATTGCAGATAAGAATCTTCCGCGTAACTTCCTTCTCAGTCGTCTGCTGAGCGATATTAAATCGGGAATTATCAGGCCCGAAGATCTGGATGAGGAGACTCATGAAAATTTTAGATATTTGGCCGGATTGTTGAAAGAGCTTAAGTAACAAAATTATTTTGTCCTTAAAGCAGGTTTTTATATTTTTGCCATGCTCCTATGGCGAATAAGAATAATTAAGGAGAGATGGGTGAGTGGCTTAAACCATCCGCCAGGTGGCGGATAAACTGCCGGATGGGTTGATGCAAGAGTATAAAAGAAAGAATTAAGGAGAGATGGGTGAGTGGCTTAAACCAGCAGTTTGCTAAACTGCCGTATAGGAAACTATACCGGGGGTTCGAATCCCCCTCTCTCCGCAACAACAGGCAAAGGGCTGAAATTATTTCAGCCCTTTGCCTGTTGTATAAGTCACACTAAGGGATCATGAGCGAAGCGAATAATCCCCCTCTCTCCGCACCGGCAAATTACTCCTCCGGCTGAAGCCGGAGGTTTTGTTTTTCCGGACGACGAATCAGACTTTGCCTGAATGAAGAGCTTATCTTCTGTTCAGCAGTGTGAAATCACCAAAAAGTCCGTAGTCATAAAGTTTGTAATTCTTTCCTGAAGGATAGCTTTTGACATTCCTCCAGCTCCACGGTGATGAAATGCCTGCCGGCGGATTATTATGATGAGGTCCCTCAAGGTTTCTAAGACTTCCGGTTATCCTGAGATCGACCTTGTTAACTCCGCTGGATATAAAGGCAGTTACATCCGCCTCATAAGGAGGGAATGCTATTACACCTGCTTTTTTGCCGTTTACGAATACTTCGGAAACTGTTCCTTTCCAGTCAGATACTTTTAAATAATATTTCCCACTAACTGTGTCAACCTCGAAATCCTTTGAATAAGTGATTCCCCAAGAATAGAAAGGCAGGCCTTGATTAAGCCATGTGCCCTTTGTGAGAGCTTTTGCAGGCGGTGTGATAATCCATCCTTTTTCCGCTGGTTCGACTGAGAAGTCGCCGACAATATAAACCGGTTCAATTTCGGCATTAATCTTCATAGGTGAAGCATTCAGCTTCAATTCATTCGAGCCATCCTTTACCATACTGCCGATATGAAACACCCTGAACTCACGGTCGAGCCACCATAAGTCAGGCTCAGGTTTTATTTCGGTTCCATTAAGAGTCACATTCCAAAGTCCCGGACGTTCCACTATTGCCATCAGAGATGACTTGTCTTTGAGATTTTTCAATGTAAACCTGTATGTTGCCGTAAAACCTGTTCCTGAGCCGAAAGTGTCTCTTTCGACTATATTCTTTTTGTACTGAACCGAGTGATTCCATGGATTTCCGGAAGTGAATCCATAATATTTGAAAACCTTGTCGGTAGCATCGAAAACATGAATATTCTTATCCGTTTTCCCTCCCAGTTCCAGATCACAGAAATCTATGGTAAGAGCATTTGGTTTATCGCGAGAGACAACTATTCCAGTGGAAGATGCAATTTCAGTTTCAGTTTCATTTATGGTTTCCTGTACACCAGGAGATATGGAAGCATTAGAAGCTGGAAAGAAAAGTAAAAGGCTTCCGGCAGGATACAGACTGAACGTTGTTTCAACCCCTGTTCCTTTTTTCACGAAAGGATAATTTTTTATTTCACCATTAAGAGTATTCAGTTCAATTGCTGAAATGCCGGAAATATTAAGTGTACCTGATACACTGTTTTTGGGGTTTGAATTGGCAAGGAATACAAGTATCCCGTCATTCAGTGTCCGTGTGTGGTGATAAAGGCCTTGCCCTTCCGTAATATTTATTCTTACGGCCTTGTTTTCAAAATAGTTTGATAATTCTTTATCATTTAGTTCGGTGAGTTTGATGATATTATTTTTTCCGCCGTCTAAAAATTCTTTCAGTTCTGCATTTTCCGCTCCGTCAACCATAGAGGGTGATGAAAACAAAATAAGTCTGCCTCCTTTTGTAACGAATTCCCTGAGAAGAGTGAAAGTGGGCAGATCAAGATTTTCCATCATGGGAGGGATTACAACAGTATGATATGAGCACGCCCCGACAACGAATCTGCCTTTTTTCACCGAGCCCATATCTTTTATAATATTTTCCGACCCGAGATCGAATTCCACCTGTTTCTTTTCGAGTGTTGTTACAAATGTCTGAAAGGCCTGTCCTATAACATTTAGTTTATTATTGGCTTTGATATAGGAGTCGTACATCCATGTTGTGGTTGTAGGTTCGAGAACAAGTATCTCATTTATCTGTTTTCCTGCTGACAGTGCAAGAGACAGTCTTGCGTAATGATCGGCCAGTAATTTATAATTATCCCACCATGGTTCGTGATAGTCGAAAGTTGGGGGGTAGTCATACTTTCTTGCTCCTGCCATTGTGAAAAATGTGAGGTGCTGATTCATAAAGTTTACTCCAAGTGCATATTCCCAGTCTCCGTTGCGTTTCATTTCCTCGAATGTAAGATCCCATCCTGAGCCACCGTATGTTTCGCTCAGTTTCCTTATTCTTCCTGCCTGGTTTGCGGCAGAGGCAAGTTCTTTAACTGAACGCACATTGCCAAATTGTGCCCTTGAGGAT
This sequence comes from Bacteroidales bacterium, assembly GCA_017999895.1. Classification (GTDB taxonomy): domain Bacteria; phylum Bacteroidota; class Bacteroidia; order Bacteroidales; family VadinHA17; genus LD21. Next base: position 79,198 of record JAGNKY010000007.1, on the reverse strand, counting down.
GAATCATCGAACTGATTGAAAAGCATATCGATAGCAGGTACATGATGCCATACATACATTGCCATATTGTCGCCTCCATGTTTCATATTCGGCCATTCATGCTCCCAGTAGTGTCCGGTAAACTTAAGCCCTTTTTCATCGCAGTATTCCTTCCACGGTTTTGACCATCTGTCTATAAAAAGTTGAAGTAGCGTTTGCGTGTAATTATGCCTCACTTTCTTCCAGTCGCCGGTTTCTTCGAACAATGATGGAAGATTTGTTTTCAGGTCATAGTTCCATTTTTTGTAGAATTCATCGAATAGATCGGGAGTAAACCTTATGCCACCGGGAGAGTTAATATGCGGTTCATCTGTAAATGTTCCAGGAATCGTTTTGCCGAATTCCTGGCCTGTATATTTTTCATATCCTTGCATAGTAAGCTCGATAAATTTTTGAGTCACACCTGGAACGAGAAGGTCAACATACGAGAAGCCGCCATACCATCCCGATTTCTCATGGTACGTTTTCCAGAAAAGATAATATTTACTGTTTTTTCCTTCTTCTTGCGTCAAGGTTCCAGTGATATCTTTGAATGAACCGTTTTCTTCCTTCAGAATAAGGAAAAATTTATTAGCAGTATCTGGAAGTGTCTCTGTTTTTCTCATCCTGAGGCCCTGCCCCTGGTTATACGACTCAGGCATGTTAGCTGGAACATGCCCGCCGGCAAACCCGCTTGGATAAGAATTTTCATCATAAATCCAGACCTTCATCCCGAGTTCTTTACCGTGGTCGACAGTATATTTGAAAAGGTCGAACCACTCATTCGAAAGATATTCCGTAATAAGCCCGGGTCTGGGATGCACAAAAACCTGCTTTATGCCCTGCTTATAAAATTCATTAAGGAAATTATCTATTTCGCTACGTGTTATTTCACCGTTCCATACAAAAAACGGTGAGGTTGTATATTCGGCAGGAGGTTCTTTAAACTCTCCTGACAGTGTTTTAAAATCTGGTACACTTATAGGATCGCCGGTTTTCTCTTTGCACGACTCGCCCGTAAAAAAGGCTGACAGCATCAATACTGCTGCAATTGTTTTTATTGATTCTGGATTCATAAGTAGATTGGCTTTCGGTTTAATATAACTTGAAATTTATAAAAATTATTCTTTATTCATTTCCTCTTTCTTTCAGGCAAAGGCTCGAAATCGGTTGAGTCAACCCATGAGGCCGATTGTTTTGTGAGTTCTCCATTTATGAACCTGTTGTAAAAATTACGTACTTCTTCCCCTGCATAAGGATATTTGTCGAAAATATCACCTTTACCAAGCGCTCTCGGGTCCTCCTGTTCAAGGAGCAAATTGAACATTTTTTCGCTTAATTCCTGCCATACAGAGCTGTAGCCTGGATTATTTATAAGATTATTAACGCAATCAGGGTCGTTGCCAATATTGTATAATTCGTCATCTTCTCTCATTCCGAAGCAAAGTTCCCAATATCTTGTTTCATATCCTGATCTTCTGAGATTTAGTATCCACGATTTTGTTGGGCTTCCGTCACAATTAAGATAGCCTGTTTCGGGATTACCTGCAGGCCATCTGCCCGGTTTATAATTTTTCAGATAGAGAAAGCCGTTAGTTATGATGCCCCTTATAGGGTAACCCTGGTCGTCAGGTCGTCCTACATCATGTCTCTCTTTGCCTGTAAGTACATAATTACGTGTTTTGTCCACAATTTTGTTTTTGCCTGTCCAGAAGATGTCTGCAAAACTTCTTCCTTCTATCTTTTGCATCCCGCTCTCATTCTGGTTAATACCCGCAACCTCGAGTATTGTAGGTGCAAAATCAATGAAACTGATGTAATCATAAATTTTCCGGCCCGGGTTTTTAATTCTTTTTTTCCACATTATTGCGAGAGGTATGTGATTGGAATATTCATAAGCCTGTCCTTTAACACGAGGGAAAGGTATTCCGTTATCGGCTGTTACGATTACGATAGTGTTGTCGAGTTCACCCTTTGATTTTAGCAAATCGAGCATCCTTATAAGATGGCTGTCGAAGTATTCTATTTCATACGCATAATCGAGAAGGTCGGTTCTGACAATTTTATTATCAGGTAAGAAACTGAATACTGACGGAATATCTTCGAGATGTTTTCCTCCTCTTTTAATACCCGATTCATATTCATATTTGCGATGAGCCTCATTCGACCCATACCAGAAACAGAAAGGTTTGCCTTCGGGTTTCGAATTGAGAAATTCTTCGAAATTCCCGGCATAGTCGTTATTCGACATTCCACTGGCAGGAGGAATTTGTTTTTTTGCATTGAAGGCTTTGCCGGTAAGTTCACGCGGCTTTCCTGTGCTGTCGAGAGCTACTCCAGGTGCCCATCCTTTGGCAGTGTATCCGGTAAAATATCCTTTTTCGCTGAGAGTTTCGATAAATGACTTGAACTTTACAGGGAAATATGGGTTGTGGTTAGCTGCTTCTTCGAGTTGCCATGAGTTTCTCCCTGTCAGGAAGCATGCTCGTGAAGGAGATGATTTGGCATTTGGAGTGTAGGCGTTACAAAATAGAATTCCGTTTTTTGCAACCATATCGAATCCCGGAGTTTTTATCCATGATGTGCCGTATGCTCCCATGTGCGGCCAGGAGATATCGTCACCCATGGCAATAAGAATATTAGGCCTCTCTTCTTCAGGAACAATCCGGTCATTGTTTTTACATCCCGGAAGCAGGCAGGGGGTTAAAAGCAGTAAGGCTCCTATATGGCTTTGTTTCATAAGCCTGTTATTCTTGAATATCGAAAATTGGTTATTCTATTTTTTTGCCTTGATTTTTATATTTTTGAACGATACGAGGTTTCCATGGTCTTGCAGGAGAATCCTTCCTTCTTTTGCCATGCCGAAGTTTTCTATGTCTTTAAATTTGCTTTTTGCGACCAATGCTTTCCATTCGGGAGTGCCTCTTTCGTATTCGACCGTAAGGTTATCGTTCAGCCAATGCTGTACTTTATTTCCATTCACTATTATCATAGCCCTGTTCCACTGGTCGAAGCCATTGTCGCGTTTGTTCTTCGGTGCGATCAGGTCGTAAAGTCCGGCAAGAGTTCTGTTTCCTTCGAATCCTGCTTTTGCATCCGGGTGGTTTCTGTCGTCGAGAATCTGATATTCGCAGCCTATTGAAGCATATTTACCGCCTTCCGATTCGGTATCAACAAAATATTTAATGCCACTGTTTGCGCCTTTGGTGTATTTGAAATCAACTATCAGTTCGAAATCTGCAAATTTATCTACTGTCACAATGTCGCCGCCTCCTCCGGGTTTTTTAGTAGCAGGGTTGACGATAAGTTCTCCATTCTTTATTTCCCAGCCGCTATCGGGGAATTTTCCGGTTAGTGCGTTCATCCAGCCTGCAGAAGTCTGACCGTCGAATAAAAGTCTCCAGCCTTCGGCCTTCTCACGGTCGGTAAGCTTGTTTGTAAGAAAACTAACCTGCGGGATAACAGGGGTATAAGGAGTTTTATACTTATCGAGATTTGAGGTTATTATCCTGATATTTTTCCATTTAACCTGAAGCCCTGCTTTTGAAGTGTCTTTGCCGATACTGTGCACCTGAAGTGCTATGAAGCCTGAGGGTGTCATATCGTCCACAAGGTCGGCGCATGGTATTCCGTTTACCCATGTTCTTATTGAGTTTCCGATAGCTTCAACACGGAAATGGTTCCATTCGCCCACTTTTAGGGCTTTTTTGCCTATCGGATTTCTTTCGAGCGAGTAAAGCCATCCCCTGCGTGCCTCATCATAAATTCCGCCTGACCATGCACGTTCCGATGGGTCCATTTCTATCTGATAACCATGTACTCGTCCGTTCTGATAGTCTGGTCTGCTCTCGCTCCGTATCTGAACCCCCGAATTAATTTGAGGGTCGAACCATGTATCGAATTCAAGTATGAAATCACCGTATTTCTCCTTTGTGCAAAGAAAAGAGTTAGGTGAACCGACAACGGTTGTTCCTATTATTGTTCCTTTTTCGAGCTTGAAAGGTGCCGTTCCGTTAAGCTCTTCCCAGTTTGAAAGATCTTTGCCGATAAGTTTTTTCCATTGACACAAAGCATTATCGCTAATTGTCAATGAAATAAATGCAAAAAGGATAAAGAGTGATTTTTTCATTTCTTTTCTTTTTAAGAGGTTATAAAGAGTATGGAAAGATACAAAAATTATTATTAGGTGCTCGATGTCGTAAAGATTCGATGCTTTATAATCTGGAAAACTTTGACTGAATTACACCTTATTCAGGGGTTTTTAATAAAATCCTCATTTTTCAGGATTGACATATATAAGTCTTTTACCATCCTTCTTCAAATTACACGTAATTCTTTTTATTTTTGAAGAAATAATTGCAGCTATGAAAAAGATAATTATTTATTCTGCTTTCGTTTCAATAGGTATTATTTTATGTTCCGCCTCTTTTTCACAGCCTGTTGTCGGGCTCGATAACTGGTTCAACCATGAGACGAACCCTAAAACCGGCCAGCCGTATCATTACCTCTGGACCGACACTGAATGGAGCGGCTACTCACGATGGGGCGATATATTCAAATCGAAAGGAGCAAAAATCACAACTGTCGGCAAGCCCTCCCCCGATGTGCTGAAAGGCCTCGATATTTACATAATTGTCGATCCCGATACAACCACCGAAAACGAAAATCCTAATTATATCACCCGCGACGATGCAAAGGCAATTGCCTCATGGGTGAAAAAAGGCGGCGTTCTCGCAGTCCTTGCAAACGATGCTCCCAACTGCGAATTCACAAACCTTAATAAGATGATGTCGCAGTTCGGCATTACATTCAACCATGTGACATTACATCCGGTAACGGGTACCAACTGGGAAATGGGAGCATGCACAAACCTGCCCGACCACCCGCTGTTCAAAGGAGTGGAAAAAATTTATATCAAGGAAGTGTCGTCAATAAGCCTCTCTGGGAAAGCAAGACCTGTACTGACCGAAAATGGAAATGTGCTGATAGCTGAATGTAATTACGGCAAAGGATACGTCTTTGCCATTGGCGACCCGTGGATTTATAACGAGTATATTGACCATGACCGCCTCACGCCCGATTTTGATAACCGAAAAGCAGCGGAAAACCTCACCGAACTGCTTTTGAGCAAAGTAAAACCAAAATACAAATAGCAGAAGAAGTCGGACTAACCCCAAACCCGGCTGCCTGCGGCAATCAGTCAGGATACACAAAGGTGAAGCAGAGAACACAAAAGCTGTCGATTATAAATACTCGAAATATAAACGAATAATTGCCATGAAAAGACGTAGATCAATTTTATTGCCAATGACTGTTTTTCTTTTCATTTGCGGCCTTTATCAGCTACAGGCACAGCCCCTCTCAAGGGAAAGAACCATGCAGGCAATGGTACTTGCTAACAAGTACTTTATGGAAAAATGGCCGGATGTTGGGAAAACAATCGTAACCGACCGTGAGCGGCCCAGCAACATCTGGACACGCGGAGTTTATTATGAGGGATTGATGGCGCTTTATAAGCTTAATCCTTCACCTGTGTACCTCGATTATGCCGTTAGATGGGGTGAATTTCACAAATGGAGTATGCGGGGCGGCGTTAAAACCCGTAATGCCGACGACCAGTGTTGCGGCCAGACTTATATAGACCTCTATCTGCTGGATACAACAAAGAAAGAGAGGATAAGGGATATTAAAGCCTGCATTGATAATATGCTTGCGACAGATAAAATTGACGACTGGTGGTGGATTGACGCTCTTCAGATGGCAATGCCGGTCTTTGCCCGGCTGGGTTATGTTTACAAAGACAACAGATACTTCGACCGTATGTTTGAAATGTATATGTACACCAAAACAAAACATGGAGATAACGGCCTCTATAATCCGGTGGAGCATCTCTGGTGGCGCGACAAGGACTTCATTCCTCCTTATAAGGAACCTAACGGCAGAAATTGCTACTGGTCGAGGGGAAACGGCTGGGTACTCGCCGCTTTAGTTCGCACTCTGGATTGGCTTCCGAAAAAAAGTCCATACAGGAAGGAATTCATCACAACTTATAAGGAAATGGTCGATGCCCTTGTTGCCTGTCGCCGCGACGACGGCTTCTGGAACGTGAGCCTGCACGACCCGAACCATTTCGGCGGCAAAGAACTTACCGGAACATCACTTTTTACTTATGGAATTGCATGGGGAATAAATAACGGAATACTGAGCAGGAAGAAATACCTGCCAATAGTGCAAAGCTCATGGAAAGCGTTGGTAGAAGATTGCCTTCATCCAAACGGCTTCCTCGGTTATGTACAGGGCACCGGTAAAGAACCCAAGGACAGCCAGCCCGTGGGGTATGATGTTGTTCCGAACTTCGAAGACTTCGGACTGGGGTGTTTCTTGCTGGCAGGGTCAGAAGTCTATAAAATTAAATAAAATGATTCTGTGAAGCTACGATAGTTTCACAGATACAACAAAGCAGGTACAATGATTCTTTTAGATTAGCAATTGAATTTATATACCAGGAATGAATATTTTAACTATTTCTTTTTTTGTAATTCTCAGTATTATAGCTGTTATATGGCTAACATCAAGGCTGAGGATGAATGCCTTCATTGTTTTGTTCATTGTATCATTATTTCTGGCTCTTGTAACTCTGCCGGGAGGGAAGATAGTTAGTACTCTTAAGGACGGTTTCGGTTCCACGATGGCCTCGATAGGATTTCTTATAATCTTCGGTGCTATGATAGGAGTGATACTTGATAAAACCGGAGCAACACTCAGCATCTCGAATTATATACTTTCGAAAACAGGAGAAAAAAGAAGTGCCGGTGCACTCGGCATAACAGGTTTTTTAACCGGACTGCCCATATTTTGTGATTCCGGGTTTATCGTACTGAGCGGGCTTGCAAAATCTTTCAGTAAACGAACAGGCGCCGTCATGCCGTTTATGGCAACTGTGCTTGCAACATCCCTTTACTCGGTTCATTGCCTTATACCGCCTCATCCCGGGGCCACAGCTGCTGCCGGAATAATAAAAGTCGACCTCGGACATCTTATCCTAATCGGCATTGCCTTTGCTATTCCCGGCGCTATTGCAGCATTCTTCTGGAGTAGATTTATTTCTAAACGTGGTGATTATACAACCTACAACGACGATTATGATAATAAAAACATTACACCAGATTCATTACCTCCCGCCTCGCTTTCTTTCCTTCCCGTCATAGTGCCCCTGCTGCTCATCGCTGTTAAATCAATTGCGGAGATGATTAAAAGTATAAATGATACACTTATTATAAGAATATTATCTATTGCAGGCGATCCTGTGGTCGCTCTGTTTATTGGTATGCTTCTGGCCATCCTGCTGATAAAGAGAAAGGATATGAGTTCGTTGAATAAAATTTTCGGCGAAGCTATAGAGAAGGCAGGTCCAATACTTATAGTAACGGCTGCTGGCGGTACCTTCGGAATGGTGATAAAGGCAACCGGCACAGGTGAAGCAGCAGGTAAGCTACTTTCCGGCACAGGACTTGGGCTTGTAGTGCCTTTTCTGCTGGCCGCTATTCTCAAAACAGCACAGGGTTCATCAACTGTGGCAATAATTACTGCTGCATCCTTTGTAGCGCCTATGCTTGCGCCGCTTGGTCTCGACTCCGAAACAGGGCGACTCTTTACGATGCTGGCAATGGGTGCCGGTTCAATGATTTTTTCACATGCCAACGACTCCTATTTCTGGGTGGTGACGAACTTCTCAGGGCTCGATGCGTCAACAAGCCTTAAAGTCTTTTCATCCTCAACAGCAGTGATGGGAGTTGTTGTTTTTATTACTGTCTGGATTTCATCTTTTTTTCTGATTTGATTGAATTTATCTTAAAGGGTTAAAACCTGATGCAGATTAAAGAAAGCGATTACAGAAGACTTGCTGAGGAAATTTTCTGGGAAGGTGTGAAAAGCGTTATGCCGGATGTGTTAATAAGAAATCGTCTGAAGCTTTCAAAAAAAGGGCTTGAGGTTTATGGTCATTTTATCGAAACGAGTTCAATAAGGAACATATATGTTATAGGAGCCGGAAAGGCTTCAGGCGCTATGGCACAGGCTGTCGAAGAGATTCTTGGCGGTATGATTTCTGACGGGCATGTGATTGTGAAATATGGCCATGGCCGTCCTTTAAAGAAAATAACAATAACCGAAGCAGGCCATCCTCTGCCCGACAGAAATGGATTCGAAGGCACACGGAGGATAATTGAAATAGCTGAAAAGGCTGGTGATAGCGATCTGGTGCTGTGCCTTATTTCGGGAGGAGGCTCAGCACTGCTTGCCGACTGCCCTGAGGGAGCAACTGAAAATGATATTATTAACATGAATGAACTTCTGGTAAAGAGCGGGGCAAATATAATTGAAATGAATACTGTAAGGAAGCATCTGTCGAAGGTAAAAGGAGGTCGGCTGGCAGAATTGGCTTTCCCTGCCACACTTGTAAACCTTATGATTTCGGATGTACCTGGAGACTCTCCGTCTGTCATTGCCTCGGGCCCGACCTGCCCTGATGAATCTACATTCTGGGATGCGATGAATATAATCGAAAAATACAATCTCAAGGACAAATTTCCCCGCAGTCTGATAAAAATACTTGAGGAAGGAATAGAGGGCAAGATACGCGAGACTCCTAAACCGGGCGATAAGGTGTTCGAAAAGACTTTGAATATAATAGCAGGGAACAATATGACAGCCCTTGAAGCGGCGACCGCAAAAGCTTACAGATTTGGATTCAACTGTATTATTGACCCGGGCAGTATAAACATGGATGTTTCCGAAGCCGCAAATCATATTGTCGATACTATCATGAAATACAGGAGCGACAGCTGCTTCAAAAAGCCTGCAGCCATACTTTTCGGCGGAGAATCAACTGTCAAAGTTAATGGTAGTGGCATGGGAGGCAGGAACCAGCACCTGGCTTTGTTGTGCGGAAAAATGATAAGAAACCTCGAAGGAGTTACAATACTTTGTGCAGGCACCGACGGCACAGACGGACCAACCGATGTGGCTGGAGCTATAGTTGATTGCGACACATGGGGAAAGGCAATCATGAATGGGATTGACCCGGAATTTTTACTGCGTAATTTCGATTCGTATAATTTCTTCAGGCTTGTAGGAGGGCATATAATAACAGGTCCAACATATACTAATGTGATGGATATCGTAGTTGGATTGTTTTGAAAAATAATTACCTTTCGGTTCAAAACTTCAGCTATGGAAAAAGATAAAGTTACAACTTCAGCCGGTCAGGAGCAGAAAAGTCCGCTTCTTTCGCACGATGAAAAAAGAAGAAAACGACTCCGTAGTTCTGTAAACTTTACGGCGATAATGACTTTCGTCTCGGTTCTGGCTCTTGTACTTTTATATCTGGCACTTTCGGGCATTTCAAAAGGTCAGGAAGATCTGAGACTCGAATGGTTTATTATCGGATTAAGTTATGTGATTTTTTCCGTTTATATCATTTCGGTGATTATCACTTTGTCGCTGGTGGTTTCGATGCCTGGGTTTTTCAGAAAGAAAAAGAAAGAGAAGGCAGATTCTAACCAGGAGAATTAATGTCACCTTTATACATTTTGTTTTTAGTTCTTGCAGCAGTTACGATGCTCTTGCTGATGGTGCTTAAGTTCAGGCTTAATGCATTCATAGCTCTTCTTATTACTTCGATTCTTGTTGCAATTATGGCAGGGATGCCGTTAACTTCCATTACCAGCAGCATTCAGGAGGGGATGGGTAGCACACTCGGCTTTATTGCAACTGTAGTCGGACTTGGTGCAATATTCGGGCAGATGCTCGAAACTTCAGGCGGTGCGAAGGCTCTTTCGACTTATCTCCTGAAAAAATTCGGCACGAAACGCGCTTCATGGGCTCTTATGCTAACCGGTTTTATTGTGGGCATACCTATTTTTCTGGATATTGGATTTATTATACTCGTGCCAATAGTTTATTCACTAACAAGGTCAACAGGCAAATCAATACTATATTATGCAATCCCCCTTCTGGCCGGACTGGCTGTTGCTCATTCCATGGTTCCGCCCACGCCGGGGCCTACGGCCGTAGCACAGATTCTTGAAGTTGACCTCGGATGGGTCGTTCTTTTTGGACTTATGACTGGACTTCCTACAGCAATAATAGCCGGCCCGATTTTCGGACAGTTCATTGCAAAAAAAATTCATGTAAATGTGCCTGAAATTCTTATCGAGGAAGATGCAATAAGGAAAACAGATGAAAAAAATCTACCTTCATTCGGTTTAGTGGCTTTTCTTGTCGCTCTGCCGCTAATACTTATCATTGCTTCTACTTTTCTTAATCTCAGCATCGAAAAGAAAATAATTGAAAAATCATTATTCACCGACTTAATAGTTTTCCTGGGGCACCCATTTACGGCACTTATTATTGCAACTCTCCTTTCCATTCTTACGTGCCTGAGGAGGAATTTTACTGCAAGTGAACTGTTGAATTTGAGCACGAAAGCTCTTGGGCCGGCAGGAATAATAATACTTGTGACAGGTGCCGGAGGTGTTCTCAAACAGATACTGATTGATAGCGGCATAGGAAAGATTCTGGCAGAATCGGTCGCAGGAAATTCCGTTCCCCTGCTTGTTCTTGCATGGTTGATAGCAGCTCTTGTAAGAATAGCACAGGGCTCTGCAACAGTGGCTATGATAACCTCGGCAAGTATTATTTCGCCTATGGTTAAGATATTTGCTTTAAGCCAGCCTCAAACTGCACTGGTCGTTGTTTCTATTGCCGCCGGAGCAACAATTATGTCGCACGTCAACGACAGCGGATTCTGGATTGTAAGCAGATATCTTGGGATGGACGAAAAGCAAACACTGAAGTCATGGACAGTAATGGAAACTATAGTCGCAATTGCAGGTCTGGCATTTACTATGATTATAAGTTTATTTTTTTAAATTATAACTATATATTGTTGGAGTGACATCTTTAAGTAAGATAACTGCTTTATTATTATATAAATATAAACTTTGTGTTTTGTTGTTCTTTGTGCTTTTTCCGGAAATAAAGGCACAAATCGGTTCTCCTCTTCTTTCTAATTATAGAGAGAGCATTGATATTGACAATCAAAACCGGGCAATATGCCATGATGAGAATAATGTGATGATGTTTTCCAACAGAAGAGGAATCCTCACTTTCGATGGCCAGAACTGGAGTTTCATAAGGATTCCGGTAATTCCTTATGCAATGAAATTTAATCCTGTCACAGAAACCGTGTTTATTGCAGGTGATGATAGTTATGGATATATAGAAAAAGATGAAAAGGGCTTTTATAATTATCATAAGCTTTCATCCGACACGCTCGATTATGGTTTGCTCACAGGTATATGTTTAAGCGACACTTCTGTTTATTTCTATGGTAATGAATGTGTTGCCAGTTATAACACTGTCGAAGAAAAGAATGAGCTTTATCTGAGAGCAAAAAACGAACGACCCTTTACCGGAATGTTTTTAACACCCTATAATGTATTTATTAATGTTTTTTCGAAAGGATTGCACCGACTCGACAGCGACACACTATTTCCTATAGTAACTGGTTATCTTCTGGAAAACGTAGCGGTTCTCTTTTCTCTTCCTTACGACGGGAAGCATGTTCTTCTCGGCCTCGACGATGGAAGGCTCGAACTGTTCGACGGCATAAAATTTTATAATTACCCGGTTAAAGATGACGGTTATCTCAAACAGAACTTACTTTCCGATGGGATACTCTTTTCCGATTCTCTTTATGCCTTTTCCACACTCGACGGAGGTGTGATGGTTATCGAAAAAAGGAGCGGCCGGATAAAACATACAATAAATTACGCGGGAGGCCTTCCCGACGATGAAATATTTGCAATAGGGAAGGACAACAGCGGCGGGTTATGGATTTCTCACCAGTATGGGCTTACGAGAGCCGATCTTCTGTTGCCGGTTAGAAATTTGACCATTTATCCTGGGCTGAAAGGTAACATTACGGGTGCACTTATTTATAATAATGAGCTTTTGACTGCAACAAGCGAAGGAGTGTTTTACCTGACAGAAGAAAAAAAGTATGTAACTATTGAAGTAATGGAGAGAGAAGAACCTCGATCTGTTCAGCCCGGAATCACTGTAACCTCTCCGGGGCAGTCTGCCAGGGCCTTACAAGAAACCCGTAAAGAAAAAAGAGGCCTGTTATCGAGAATCTTCGGGAAAAAAAGAGAGACCGGGTCTGGCGGAAAACAGGAGACATTGAACGACACAATAAGTGCCGCACCGGGAGAAAGCGGGGAACTTTATCAACAACAGAATCAGATTAAACCAGGATATGTAAGAAAAACTGTTTCACGCCTTAAGTCTGTTGACTACAGCTTCAATAAAGTTACAGGACTCGACGAAAAATGTCGCCAGCTTGTTTCAACACCAAACGGCATTCTTGCTTCTACAAATAAAGGTCTGGCTTTGATATCGGCTCATTCGGCAAACATAATTGAAGGGAACCGCTATGTTTATAGCATCACACCGGGATATAACCCTAAAGAATATTGGGTTGCTGCCTCCGACGGCTATTTTTCAGCTTCTTATTCAGATGGAAAATGGATTATCCTAAATCCTGACCGAGGGTTCAGAAATCAGGTTTATTCCATTGCTTCGTTAAATGCTGATACCCTGTGGATGGGTCTTGACGATGCCGTTGTCAGAACCGTAATTACAGACAGTCCAAAATATAAATATTTCATGCTCAAAGATGATTTTCCCCAGCGTTATTATGTTGATTATGTAAACGATACACTATTTATTTTTTCCGAATCTGGAATTAAATATTTAAACAAGAAAGACGATTCCTTTCAAAATTATAAAGACTATATCGCCATAGCCGGAAGAAAATTTAATTTTATTCTTTCACAGCCCGGCTATCCATGGGTAAACAACGGAGATGAATGGATTTGTCTTAATAGAGATGTAAATGTCTCTAAGGCTGACAGGTCACTTTTAAAATTATTCGATGATATTATTTACATTTTTACTAATGCTTCATCACTTCTTGCAATAACCGGCGATAATAAGGTTTACAGGATACAACGGAATGTTCTAAAAACAGTTTCTCCCGATTTCAACCTTTTTATCAAAAGCATCTCAAATGAAAAGGGCAATTATTTCAACCTTTCTGATATTGTTCTGGGAAGCCGCGATAACAATATCTATTTCGAACTTGCTTCTCCTTCGTACATAAAAGAGAAATCAGTTCAGTTTCAGTACATTGTTGACAGAATAATGGACGACTGGTCGAAATGGACAACCGCCTCGGTAATTAACCTTATGCTTCAACCAGGAAGATACACTCTCAAAGTTAGAGCAAAAGACTTATGGGGAAATGTCAGTGAGCCGATAACGGTAAACTTTACTATAAAAGCACCATTTACCAGGACGGTTTTCTTCTATTTGCTTCTTTCGGTAACAGGGATTGCATTGATAGCAGGGATAATTAAGTTAAGGGAAAAGAGGCTTCGTGAGGAAAAGCTTATCCTTGAAGAAAAGGTAAGGGAAAGAACTGCGGAGATTGAGGCACAGAAAGAAGAAATCACCTCGAGCATCGAATATGCAGGAAGAATACAGAAAGCCATGCTTCCGGCGGAGGAAGACTTCCAAATATATTTCGAAGATTATTTTCTTATTTTCAAACCCCTTAGTATTGTAAGCGGCGATTTTTACTGGATTGGAGAAGATGAAAAAAATATTTATTTCACGGTGGCCGATTGTACGGGCCATGGAGTACCTGGCGCATTTATGAGCACTCTGGGCATATCCGCCCTTAATGAAATAATTGCCAATAATACAGGCCTGCATGCTAATGAGATTTTAAATATCCTGCGGGAGAAAATAATTGTTTCACTTCATCAGACGGGCAAAGAAGGAGAAACTACTGATGGTATGGATATTGCCTTCTGCATCCTCTCGAAAGACAGAAAGACATTGCAGTATTCCGGTGCCTTTAACTCAATTTTTATAGCTTCAAATGGTGCAATTACAGAATACAGAGCCGACAGAATGCCTATTGGAATTCAAGTCGCCAAAGAGAGCTCGTTTACAAATTATGTAATAAAAGTTAACCAGGGAGATACTGTTTATCTTTTCTCAGATGGAATAACCGATCAGTTCGGAGGCCCTGAAGGCAAAAAATTTAAAAGGAAAAACTTACGCCGGCTTCTTTCAGGTATCAATAACTTGCCTTTGCAGGAGCAAAAAATTATCATAGAAGATGAATTCGTTAAATGGAAGGGAAGTTTCGACCAGGTTGATGACATTACGATTCTTGGAGTAAAAATATAATATATTCATTATTAATAATATAAATATTAATTATTTTCTTTATATTGAATAAAAATTTATTATGCAAATAAAATTTCTCGGTGCTGTCAGGGAGGTGACTGGCAGTAAGATTCTAATTAATACCCGACATGGTAAAAAAATTCTCATTGATTGTGGTATGTTTCAGGGCAAAGGGCTAGAAACCGATGCCATGAACCGTGACCTCGGTTTTATACCTGCTGAAATTGACCATGTTATACTTACACATGCACATATAGACCATTCGGGGCTTATTCCCTATATTTACCGGATGGGTTTCGACGGTTCGGTCATCTGCACTAATGCAACACGCGATCTCTGCGCTATAATGCTTGCCGATTCGGGTTTTATACAGGAGCATGATACTCACACATTCAACAAAAAAAGAGCCGCAAAGGGACTGCCGCTTGTAAGGCCTATCTATACACGTGAGGACGCAGTTGCATGCATGAACCGATTTATTGGCGTCTCGCATAACCTGAAATTCAAGATAGACGATAAGATAAAGGTAAAATTTACACATACCGGCCACATGCTTGGAAGCAGTGTTGCAAGTCTGCAAATAATGGAGGACGGAGAGATTAAAAGGATTGCTTTTACCGGCGATATCGGCAGGCCGGTTAACAAGATTCTCGCCCCTCCGCGGCCTTTTCCTCAGACAGACTGGCTCATAACTGAATCAACTTATGGGAACAGGCTCCATCCTCCTCATGAAGATGCCGAAAAAGAACTTCTCGATGTAGTGATTGAGACATGCGTGAATAAAGGAGGAAAACTTATTATCCCTGCTTTCAGTGTGGGCCGTACTCAGGAAATAGTCTATACTATTCATAATTTTTACACAAACGGACTTTTTCCAAATATTGAGGTGTTCGTTGACAGCCCTCTTGCTGTTAATGCAACTGAAATTTTCAGGATCCATCCGGAATGTCTGAACTCCGATATCCTTAAATCGGTCGAAAGCGAACCCGACCCGTTTGGCTTTAATAAACTATTCTATATTACGAAGGAAGAAGATTCAAAAAGACTTAATGATTATAAAAAACCCTGTATAATTATTTCAGCATCAGGCATGATGGAAGCAGGCCGCGTGAAACACCATCTTGCAAACAGCATCTCCGACAAAAAAAATACCGTTCTGGCTGTAGGATACTGTGCGCCGCAGACTCTCGGTGCAAGAATTCTGGCGGGAGCAGAGGAAGTCTCGATACACGGCACGGTTTACCCTGTGAGAGCCGATATAAGAAAAATTGAATCGTTCAGCGGACACGGGGATTATGGTGAATTGCTTGCGTTTCTCAAATGCCAGGATGCTGAATCAATTAGGAAAGTGTTTCTGGTGCATGGCGAATATGAAGCACAGAAATTTTATTCTGAGAAACTTATTGAGGCTGGCTTCAGAAATATTGAAATTCCTTCAAAAGGTCAGGAGTTTGAGATTTGAGAATTTCATTTTCGATTAATAAATACAAATGCTTGTTGCATTAAAGATATTGGCTCAACAATTTATAACCCCGAGATTCCGGAAAATAAGTGTTAAAAAAACATAAATTCAAATAAATATGAAATACAAAGGCATTTTGATTTGTCAAATAATATAGGTTTTTTTCAGGGGATCGTTCTCTGCTGTGGTGGTTGGTTTGTTCATAAAACGGCCATATATAAATTACGAATTAACGAACAGCAGGCACCTGAAAGACAGCAGAGAATAGTGTGACGGGCAGTTATTGGCTGCCCGTCATTTTTATTATTGTTATTTCAGGCGGCATTCCTATTCTGAATGGCATACTTAATACACCAAATCCTCTGTTCACATACAGATATTGATTTCCTTCTTTATATAACCCATTCCAGCATGGATAGAAATATTTCGAAGGGCTCCATCTAAAATTTTCTAAACGAATCCCTGTCTGCATGCCGTGTGTATGCCCTGCAAGTGTAATATCTACACTTGTTTTTCCTTTGACCTGTTTCTCCCAGTGATTCGGGTCGTGGGATATCAGAATAGTAAGGTCTGCATCAGAAGTTCCCTGAATGGCTTTCTGGAGATTTCCATATTTTATATGTCCGTGACGGCCGTTGGTAGTTATACCTGCAATTGCAACTACTGCATCACCTTTTTTGATTGTATCGTTTTCATCAATAAGCAAATGATAACCTGAATTTTTTATAAGCTCTCTCATTTTCAAAATATGCGATTCACGTTCAGCATAAGTGAACAAAGGATGGTAAAATCCCATATCGTGATTGCCGAATACGGCAAAATTTCCAAGTCTGCCTTCCGCATGAGACAGAATAGTATCCATCCTGCCATATTCCTGCCATCCGTAACTTATGAAATCACCTGAGTTGACGATTATATCGGGCGAGTAGCTATTGATTTCATCCATTTGTTTCTTTATAAAATTTTCCCGGCCATAAAAACCGGCAAGATGTAAATCTGAAATCAGAGCTATTGTAAATCCCTCGAGATCAGAATGAAGACCTTCTTTATAAACTGTAACGAATTCTGTTTTAACATTGAATCTTCCTCTTATACTTCCGGTAATAACAACTACCAGAACCACAATCCATATAATCAGCCCTGTGCTGGTTAATCCACGAGAATAACCCCCTTGTTTAATATTTATAAGCACGCCTGTAAAATGCAATATGATAAGCAGAATTCTTGGAAAAAGAATAGCGCAGAAAGCTGCATTGAGGTTCATTCTAAGCCATATATTGTAAGGATAATCAGGGAAACCTTTCCAGGAAGATATTTCAATGTAATGCATCCATAAATAAATACTCAGGATTGTATTTACAATCATAGAAATATAGTACTTTGTTTTTGACCGGCCCTTATATTGCTTGATGAGGATTGAAAAAGTCAGAATCTCCGTAACTATGAGAATTACAAGAAGCATTTTTGAAAATTTCCGGCAAAATTACTTTATTTTCTTTTCAGGATACTATTAAAACAAAATAGTGTTTCGGCATTTAACTTTTTTACGATTTCATTGTTATACGTAAAACGTCATAAAAGCTAATGGACAGAAAAAATCAACTGTAAATATTTATTCTTAACTTTGTAGTTTGTTTTCTAAATTTTACGAAAATGAAGTTTAATCCTGAAAAGCTTAGCATCCCTGATAAAAGAATGCAGCCTTTTATAGATCCCGATGAAATATGGTCGCTTATCAGGGAGACTAAAGCCGATAAACACCAGGTAAGGGATATAATTGCGAAGTCGCTCGACAAACAGCGTCTGACTCTTAAAGAAACTGCCGTTCTGGTAAATTCTTCAGGGACGGAGCTGATGGAAGAGATAAGAGAGGGTGCTCGGGAGTTGAAAAAGAGAATTTACGGGAACAGGATAGTGTTGTTTGCCCCGCTTTATATAGGAAACAAATGCACCAACAATTGCCAGTATTGCGGATTCAGGGTGACTAATAAAGAGGCCATAAGAAAAACTCTTACGGACGATGAGCTGAAAAATGATGTCGAAGCGCTGGAAGATAACGGTCAGAAACGCCTTATACTTGTGTACGGAGAACATCCCGAGTATTCCCCTGAATACATAGCTCATACCGTTCGACTCGTTTACAGTGTTAAAAAAGAGAAGGGTGAGATAAGAAGAGTCAATATCAATGCGGCACCTTTCGACATCGAAGGCTTTAGAAAGGTAAAAGAGGCAGGTATAGGCACATATCAGATATTTCAGGAGACTTATCATCCCGAGGCATACTCGTGGTATCATCTGGGAGGAAAGAAAAGGGATTATGTGTGGAGACTAACGGCACTCGACAGAGCCCAGGAAGCCGGCATTGACGACGTGGGGATAGGAGCACTTTTCGGACTTTACGACTGGCGGTTCGAAGTGCTGGGACTGGTGAGGCATACAAATCATCTCGAAGCCTGCTATAATGTAGGGCCTCATACAATTTCCTTTCCCAGAATAAAAGATTCCCTCGACCTCAATATAAGAAACGACTACCTTGTAAATGACGAGGATTTTAAAAAGTTTGTGGCAATACTTCGCCTTGCTGTGCCTTATACCGGCATGATACTCACTGCAAGAGAAAATCCTGACTTGAGGCGCGAAGTGATCAGTTACGGAGTTTCACAGATTGACGGCGGAACAAAGATTGAAATCGGAAAATATTCCGAAGCCAAGGATGATCAACAACAACTTAACCGCGAACAGTTCAGGATCGGTGATTCCCGTTCGCTTTCCGAAGTTATTGATGAACTGCTTGAAGATGATTATATTCCTTCTTTCTGTACATCATGTTACAGGGCAGGCCGTACCGGCGAGCATTTTATGGAATTCTCTGTTCCGGGATTCATTAAGCGTTTCTGCACTCCGAATGCAATTCTCACACTCTCGGAATATATTTGTGATTATGCACCTGACGATGTTGCAGAAAAGGGATGGGGAATCGTAGAAAAGAATCTTCAGACGCTCGACCCGACTATAATGAGAAAAACAAAGGAGAAAATCGAAAAAATCAAGGCAGGAGAAAGAGATTTGTATTTTTAACAAGATAATTATTATTAGTCCTGAAAACTCCAAACGAGAAACGTTGAACGTTAATAACTCTGAATCTTCCAAACATGAATCAGGCTATTGATGATATACTTCGGAAGGAAGAGCTTTCAAAAGAAGATATTACTGCATTGCTCGAAACAGAAGGAGAGGAGGAAGCGATGCTTTTCAGAAAAGCTGCTGAAATAAGGGAAAGGTATATCGGCAATAAAATATGGTTCAGAGGCCTTATTGAATTTTCAAATGTCTGTAGCAAAAATTGTCTTTACTGCGGGATAAGGAGGGGAAATAAAAACATTACAAGATATACTCTTTCGGATGATGAGATACTTGCTGCAGCAAAATTTGCGCTCGAAAACCATTATGGTTCAATAGCTCTACAATCCGGAGAAGTTGAAAGCGAGGCTTTCACAGAAAGGATAACGAGGCTGCTGGAAAATATCAATAAAATGTCAGGCGGGCGACTTGGAATAACTCTTTCTGTAGGAGAGCAAAAACCTGAGGTTTACAAAAAGTGGTTCGATGCCGGCGCACACCGTTATCTGCTAAGAATTGAAGCATCCGAAAAGGAACTTTACAAAAAGATACATCCCGATGATGGAAAACATAACTTCGACAGGAGACTTGCTTGCCTTAAATCGCTCCAAGATATTGGCTACCAGACGGGTACCGGCGTTATGATTGGTCTGCCTTTTCAAACAATTGAGGATCTTGCATCTGATTTGCTGTTTATGAAGGAATTCGATATTGATATGTGCGGCATGGGCCCTTACATCGAACATCCCGACACACCATTTATGAAATATTCGGGTTTGCTGCTTCCTCCCGAAGAAAGACTCGACCTTACACTTAAAATGATTGCCGTTCTTAGAATTATGATGAAAGACATTAATATTGTTGCCGCTACTGCCCTTCAGGCCATAGAACCTTCAGGAAGGGGAAAAGCAATAAAAATAGGAGCAAACATTGTAATGCCCAATATCACTCCGGCAAAATACAGAGGCAGTTATAAACTATATGAAAATAAACCGTTAAATGAAGAGGATAGTCTGGAGTGCCAGAACGCCCTGAAAACCGGAAGCACCTTTGCCGGCATGGAAGTGGTTCATGACGAATGGGGCGATTCGAAACACTATTTTAACCGGGTTAGTAAGGTAATCTAAAACAAATAGACATTTTTCCCAATCTCCCGTTCGCCCAATCTCTCCTTCTCTTATATATTGTGGTTGCCTGTTTTCCCCTGATTATTAATTCTTACTTATTCTACGAGTTTACGGGTGATTTAATACATTATTGCCAGAGTTTTTACAGCTATAACGAAAACCAGTAACTTAGTTTTATAAGAAACACATTGTTTGGAAAAACTTTGCTCAGTTGATCCAGAGATTCGCCATAGGAAGCATGAGATAGTTTTGAATAACCGGTCATTTCGTTCGACCATACCAGATAGAGAAAAGAACCCGGGCGATATTCCCATTTTGCAACCATATTCGAACGGAACTGATGGAAATTAAAATCAGGATTTACGATATAGTAATCCGGAATCATATCCTTATTCTCGTCAAGGCCATATAAGCCGTTATCAAGTTGGGCATTATCGTAAAGTATGAACCTGTCGTTGAATTTTTTTGCATCCGGATCTGTAATATATTTGAATTCGGAATAGATACCACGCGAGACAAAGGGACTTCCATAATATTGGAATGAGAGCTCAGGTGTGATATTCAGATCGGCTCTGAAGGTTAAACCTATGGTCTTTTGATCGAGAGTACCAAGAATATAGCGTTTATTTGATAAATAATCGGAAGTTGATATATACTGAAGTAAATCATGGTTATTCATTATGCTGACAGAGACTCCCAGCTTTAGAATCTGAAACGGCCTTACTGTAACAGCCGGCTCTACTAAATAACGTGAGGCGGAGTTGTTGCCTCTTCCCTGATAGTCATAAGAAAAATTAAAGATAGCTTTTTTTGACGGGTCGGTTGATAATATACCTGATTCCTCAATTGTGAACGGCAGCCTCATTTGAGGTCCGCCTCTAAGGAACCTCGTATCAATTGAATTACTCTGATAAGTCAGGCTTGTATTGAAAGTCCAGTTATTCTTAAATTCCGAAATAAAAGATATTATTCCTCCTGAGCCAAGGTATGTTCCTTTGAAGTTCCACGTATTGAATTGATTGAGTTTAATGCTATATGAATGAAATATTGAAACCGGTTTAACTATCTGATACAGGATTTCATTGTCATTTTTTATCTGGTCGGCATAAATCATGTAACCAAGGTCGTTGAGCTCGATTCCCGGCGACAGCCAGGTGACGCTTGTAGAGTATTTCCAGTTTACTTTGGTCAGCTTGCCGATTTTGAAAGTGCCGCCATATCCATTAAGATGTCGGCTTGCAGTATCATAATGGAGATAGCCTGCATCAGGCCTCTGGAAATAGCGGGCTGAAGATTCCTGCAGAGCAGTTATTGATTCACTGCTTCCGTTGATATGACTTCCGATAATGCGGGTATCAATATAATACTCTTTGTCGTGCCAGTAGTGCAGTAAATCGAGGCCGCCGGTAAAGGCATTTCTACTGAGTGATTCCAAAGACGAGTCATTGATGAACCGGTTTACCGATGTGACTATACCGCCTATGAATGTATTTCCGGCATTATATCCTTTCTGTATGCGTGCAACAGTATAGCTGGTAAGAGGCTCAACCGGTTTTTTGAAAATGTTTCCCTCAGGGTTACTTATCTGAGCTTTTTCATTAGCCGTCAGACTTTGAATTATACCGACAGATAATCCATTTGAAGTTGTTCCGCTGAATTTAAGGGCTGAAAGTATTGTTGTTTTATCAGGCGACTTAACGAATGTTGTATCATTCGATTCCGGAATAAGTGAAGGAGCATGGCCGATACGTCTCGAATAAAAAAGGCTTTGGTTTTCAAATTTATAATCGAAGATTGTAAGGCCTTCCAGAAAGAAAGGTCTTTTTTCCTGGTAGAAAGTCTCAAAGGCCGTCAGGTTCATTACCGAAGGATCTGATTCTACCTGTCCAAAATCGGGGTTTATAGTCAAATCTATTGTAAAATTGCTTGAAACTCCGATTTTTGCATCCAGTCCGGCATTTCCGCCCCATTCCTTTCCATTTTTCGTAAAAGGATTCTTTTCCTCTTTTTTCATCGTCTCAAGGCTTCCCAGAGTAAAAGGCATAATTTCAATTCTGCGCGACCGTTTTAAGTTTTCTATACCCCTTAGTTCGCCAAAATTATAGAGCATACCGGGTCCGCTTTTGGTTTGTTGCTCCCAGTCGCTCTCCTCGGAAAGACGTGCTATCCATCTCCAGGAATGCATACCCCACACTTGCTCCTTTTTGTTACTATAACGTAGCTGGCTGAACGGTATCTCATATTCGGCTACCCATGCTGAATCTTCCATTCCGGTTTTTACTTTCCATACAGCATTCCAGTTAAAGTCCCAATCCATTGGATTGAACAGCACAAGGTCAACCTTTTGTCCCCATGCAGTCACCGTAAATTCAAAACCAGTTTTGTAGTTCCGGTAACTGTCAAATGTGACTCCGACCATATCACCTACAAGCTCGTCGCGTCCCCCTGCCATCCTTAAAATCTTCTCAGGCTCACCGTCAACGGCACGTATGGCAACATAGAGGTATTTGTCGTCATACTGAATATTCAGGTAAGTTGGATATGTGGGTTCAGCTCCCTCGTTAGGAATAAACTGATGATAGTTATCGGCCCATGTGCCTCTCTTCCAACATTCATCATTTAGTTTTCCGTCAATAACAGGAGGTGGAGTAGATAAGCGGCAGGTAAAATAAACAGGTTGCCCTGTTGAAGTCTTCATAGGCTTAAGAGTGTCCTGCTTAAAATCCTGAGTTAAAAATGATGAAACAGGATGACCATATAACTGGAACCCCGGAGTAAACATCAAAAAACACAACATAATTTTAAACGATTCCTTAAATTGGTCAGGTAATAATATCTGATAATTCTTCAAAAACAGCATATCATATTAGGGTAAAAAAATTTTAGTAAAGCTATGGATTTATAATAATATTCCAAATTACTCTGCTTCTTTCTCCTCCATTTCTCTTATGGGCGGAGGTTGACCGTTTTTCTTCCTGATTATTAATTTTTACTATATTCGACGGGTTATTTCAAGAGGTTAATATAATTATATATTTGTATATCAATAATATAGCTATTTTATAGTGAAATAAGTGCTGATTATATGAAACAAATTCTACTGTTTTCGGGTTAAATATTAAATAAATAATCGGTTTGGTGATAGTGAATTGAAGATGTTGATTATAAGTTGTTTATGATAAGATAAATAGTCAGTCAGATTTTTACAAAATAAGTAAAATTGATAATAATCAGGTTTTTTAGGAAATAAAGTTTTTATTTTTAAATTTTGTCCCGAAAAAATGTCGGAGGAAGAAAACAATATAAGGCATACACTTGTTGATCCTCTGGTAGTAAGAAGGATCATTAAAGAAGCCGGAATTGAAGAAATTAGCAAATCCAGTATCAAAAAATCTGTTTCGGGCAAGTTGACTTACCAGTTTACTGTGGCTCATTATACAAAAGACTACATAATTTTAGTTTCGTGCTCGAAGATTTTCAGTTATTCAGGTCAGAGTATTGAAGGTTTGAGTGTTTGTTTATCGAGTGTAACGTGCGATCAATTTGATGAACCTGAACAACGGCTTGGAAAATTTGATATCGACCATCCGGTAAATAATTAAAATAATTAATATGGCAAAAATTAAGGGAAGTATTGTTATTGATGTTGAACACTGCAAAGGGTGTGAATTATGCATTTACACCTGTCCTACAAAAGTAATTGCTCTTTCTACTGAAGTAAACAGCAAAGGTTATAATTATGCATATCCTGCGATCCCGGATCTTTGTAATGGCTGTGCAAACTGTGCAATAGTTTGTCCCGATGGAGTTATTACGGTATATAAAAAGAAAATATAAAAGAGATGGAAAATGAACTTAGACTTATGAAGGGAAACGAGGCTTTAGCCGAAGCAGCGATCAGAGCCGGTGTTGATGGTTATTTTGGATACCCCATCACACCACAGAGTGAAGTATTGGAATATCTTATGGCGTCGAACCCTGGGAAAACTACAGGTATGGTTGTTCTTCAGGTCGAGAGCGAACTGGCAGCTATCAATGCTGTTTACGGGGGAGCAGCATGTGGGAAAAAGGTTATGACTTCATCGTCCTCTCCCGGCATAAGCCTTTTTCAGGAGGGTATTTCATATATAGCAGGTGCAGAGCTTCCATGCCTTATTGTCAACGTTGTAAGAGGGGGCCCCGGGCTTGGTACAATACAACCTGCTCAGTCAGATTATTTCCAGGCATGTAAAGGTGGCGGACATGGCGATTATCATCTTATTGTGCTTGCCCCCGCGTCGGTACAGGAAATGGCCGATTTCGTTGAAATTGCTTTTGATCTTGCTTTTAAATATCGGAACCCTGTAATGATACTTTCTGACGGCGCCATCGGACAGATGATGGAAAAAGTATATCTGAAGCCGCCTAAAGAAAGGTCAAAAACATTTCCTGAATGGGCGACAACCGGCAAAACACCTGAAAGAAATCGAAACATTATTACCTCTCTCGATCTCGACCAGTATGCGCAGGAAAGACGAGTTTTAAGGCTTATAGAGAAGTATAGGCAGATTGAGAACAATGAAGTAAAATATGAAGAAATTAATACTGATGATGCGGATTACCTTTTAGTTGCTTACGGCACCAGTGCAAGAGTATGCCTTAAAACTATTCAGCTTGCGCGTAATGAAGGAATAAAGGTTGGATTACTGAGGCCGATAACTCTTTATCCTTTTCCTTCGAAAAGGATAAGAGAACTCTCATGCCGTATGAAACATATTATATCGGTCGAGATGAGCGCCGGGCAGATGGTTGAAGATGTTATGCTTGCTGTAAATGGTATAACGGATGTAAGCCATTTTGGCCGCGTAGGAGGAGTTATTACCGAGCCTGAGGAAGTGCTTGAAAATCTGAAATCAAAATTGCAATAAATATGAAAACAGTAACCGGAATAAAAGAAATAATAAAACCCGAAAATCTGGTTTATAAAAAATCATCACTTTTAACTGATAAACCTTTTTCTTACTGTCCGGGATGCGGACATGGCACGGCTCATAGGATACTGGCCGAAGTTCTGGAAGAAGAAGGATTGCAAAGCGAGACTATCGGAGTTTGCCCCGTGGGATGTGCGGTTATTATGTATGATTTCATGGATATCGATATCCAGGAAGCTGCACATGGTCGAGCTCCAGCCATTGCTACGGCCATAAAACGATTGATGCCCGAAAAATTTGTTTTCACCTATCAGGGTGACGGCGATCTGGCAGCTATAGGAACATCCGAATCTATTCATGCATGCAACAGAGGTGAGAATATTCTGATAATATTCATAAATAATGCTATCTATGGAATGACAGGCGGACAAATGGCACCGACAACAATACCAGGGATGAAGACTACAACATCTCCTTACGGAAGAGATGTTAAGACAATGGGGAATCCTGTTAAGCTGACCGAACTGGTTGCCTTATTGCCCGGGACATGCTATGTTACACGCCAGAGTGTCCATACTCCTGCCGCTGTACGGAAAACAAAGAAGGCATTAAAAAAAGCCGTTGAATATCAGAAAAAAAACATGGGTACATGCTTTATTGAAATTGTTTCCAACTGTCCGTCCGGATGGAGAATGACACCTGTAGAATCTAATAAATGGATGGAAGAAAATATGTTTCCATTTTATCCTCCGGGTGACTTGAAAGTTCCTCAAGAGGATATTAAAAAGACAAAAAATAAAGAACAAGAATCACCATTATAAACAATACAATGACTGAAGAGATTATAATAGCAGGTTTCGGAGGCCAGGGTGTGCTTTCGATGGGAAAGATTATGGCTTATGCTGCCCTCATGCAGGGCATGGAAGTAAGCTGGATGCCTTCATACGGCCCTGAAATGCGGGGAGGTACTGCAAATGTTACAGTAATAATCAGCACGGAAAGAATAAGCTCACCGATACTCAGAAAGTTTGATACTGCCATTATCCTGAACCAGCAATCGATGGACAAATTCGAGAATGCGGTCAAACCCGGAGGTATACTTATCTATGACAGTAACGGTATTATTCGACATCCTGTAAGAAAAGATATTACAATATACAGAATCGATGCGGTTGAAGAGGCTTCACGTTTAAAAAGCCCAAGAACTGCTAATATGATTGTTCTCGGAGGATTTTTGAAAGTAAAGCCTTTACTGGAACCTGAAAATGTAATTAAAGGATTAAAAGAAACCCTGCCGGAAAGATATCATAAGATGATCCCTGAGAATGAAGCCGCCCTTAAAAGAGGTATGGAGATTATAAGGAGAGTTTGATGGATTAAGGCGAAGGAGGGAAGAGGCGAGAGATTACTTACTGTAGAAATTCATCTCCTGGATATATTTCCATACTGCAGGGTGAAGGAAATATGACATGTCTTTCTTCGCTTTTATGCCATTACGAATGAACGTTCCTGAAATTTCAATAATGGGTGCATTTACAAATGTTATATGTGCAATTTCGAGTATCTCATCAAGAAGTGGGTGCGGAGGCCTGAATGAATTTTTGCGGGGATAAACATAAATATGGCATTGTTTTACAAGCTCTTTTGCATTTTTCCATTTATGAAGAGTATATAAATTGTCCTCTCCCATTATAATTGAAAATTCGTTATTGGGATGTTTTTCTTTGAGATAAGTAATCGTGTCGATAGTATAATTTGGAGCCGGCAGGTTGAATTCAATATCGCATGCTCTGAATTTTTCATTTTTGTTTATTGCAAGTTCAACCATATATAGCCGATCACGATCAGATAAAAGTGTTTTTTTATTTTTCAGAGGATTCTGTGGGCTAACAACAAACCATATCTGATCGAGTTCTGTATATTCAGCCATATAACCTGCTATAGCAATATGGCCTATATGTATAGGATTGAAAGAGCCAAAAAAGAGGCCTGTAAGAGTCTTTTTTGTCATGAGTTTAAAAATTTACTGACAACAGAATATGCTTCCTGTTTTGCTTTTTCCAGATCATCATTAATAATTATCACATCGAAAAAATCTGCATATTTCATTTCTATCTTTGCTTTTTCAACTCTGATTTTTATTTTTTCCGGGCTGTCGGTTCCCCTTTTTATAAGTCGTTTTTCGAGTTCTTCCACAGACGGAGGCATAATAAATACAGATAATGCATGAGGCCCAAAAATATTTTTTAGAGAAATGCCGCCTTTCACATCAACATCGAATAGAACATTCTTACCTTTATTCCATATTCTTTCAAGCTCGCTTTTGAGGGTTCCATAAAATTGACCTTCATAAACTTCCTCCCATTCCACAAATTCTCCATTTTTAATTTTTTCTCTGAACTCTTCAGTAGTAAGAAAATAGTAATCTTTACCGTTCTTTTCATTTCCTCTTGGTTGCCTTGTTGTAGCCGAAACCGAAAATTCCAGATTCAACCCACTTGCAAGAAGATGACTTGCGATTGTTGATTTGCCTGCTCCGGAAGGAGCCGAAATTATAATTGCTTTACGTTCCAAACCTGATTGTAATTGAATTATTATCTATAATCAATATTTCTACAATATATTAAGTAATTGTTCCTTAACTTTTTCCAGTTCATTTTTCATATTTACAACTATCTTCTGTATTGCGACGTCATTAGCTTTTGAGCCAATGGTATTTATTTCCCTTCCTATTTCCTGTGCGATGAAACCAAGAAGCTTCCCGTTTGACGAAGGCGACGATAGCATTTCAAGGAAATAATCGCAATGCTGTTTCAGCCTTACTTTTTCCTCATTTATATCGAGTTTTTCAATGTAATAAATTATTTCCTGTTCCAACCGGTTTTTGTCAATTTTATCCGGCTGAATGTTTTCCTCAAGTAACATAACAAGTTTTTTTCTTTCTTTTTCAATCCTGGCAGGTTCCAGTTCTTGTATAAAATCAATTGATTTTAATATTTTGTTAATAGAATTTACTATATCTTTTTCAAGAGCTTTCCCCTCCTCAATCCGAAACCGGTCGAGTACATTTATTGCCTCGTTAATGAGATCGACTAAAATTTTCCAGTCTTCCTCTTCGATCTCCTGTTTTTCAGGGTGCAGAGTATCCGGGAGACGGAGTATAGAAATTAAAGCTTGTTCGGTAAGTTCAATTCCAAGCTCTTCTGCTATTTCGGTCATCTGTGCATAATAGCTTTTGATTGCTGGTTTATTGATTAAAGAAAATGATTCATTATCAAAAGCATCGAAAAAAATAGCTATGTCTATTTTCCCCCTTTCCAAACTCTGGCTTAAAATATTTCTTATTTCAGGTTCCTTGTCCCTCAGTAGTAGAGGTAACCTTGTGACAATATCAAGCTGTTTGGAATTAAGAGACCTGATTTCAACCGTTATTTTTCTACGTGATGTTTCGGCCGTTGCCTTACCGAAGCCAGTCATTGATTTTATCATCTCAATTAAATGATTTTTGTAATAAATAATAGTGAAGTAAATTTAAAACTCCTCGATATATTTAACAACTTTTTTCTTTTTCCATCGCCCGGTTTTGTAATAACTGTAAGAAAGAATCAGACCGACCATCCACCCTGCAGGGATTGCCCACCATATTCCCGTCACACCAAATTTGTCCGATATTATGTATGCAAGTGGTATTCGTATAAGCCATAATGAGGCAAGTGATATAAGCATTGGTACAATAGAGTCGCCTGCTCCTCTCATAACGCCGGTATAGATAAACATTAAAGTAAGTATCAAATAAAATGGGCTTACTATCATGAGAAACTGTGCTCCATAATTAATGACTTCGTTTTCTCTTGTAAAAAGTCTCAATAATTGACGGCTTGTAAGAACTATGAACAATGTCATGACAATTGTTACTGAAGTCATCATTTTCATAGTGGAAGCAAGTCCTGATTTTATTCTTTCCGGCTTGTTGGCACCAATATTTTGTCCGGTAAATGCTGAAAGAGCTGAGGAGAAAGACATAGGAGGGACGGTTGCCAGAGAGTCGAGCCTGCTGGCAATTGTATATCCAGCAATAACGTCGGTTCCGAATCCGTTTATTAATCCTATTAAGGCGAGTCCGCCAAGGGCAAGGAAAGTTTGCTGTATGCCGTTTGGTAAGCCAATCCGCATGCTCTGTAAAAATACATCTTTATCGAAATGAATATCGTTGATTTTTAATTTGAATACTTTATGTGTTCTGTTCAGATAGAGAACGGCAAGGACGAAGGCTACGCCATTTGAAATAACTGTAGCAAATGCTGCGCCTGCAACTCCCCATTTAAAAACAGTGACAAAAACAATAACAAGGATGATATTCAGTATGATAGCCACAATGAGGAAATATAAAGGAGTTTTTGAATCGCCAAGCCCTCTCAAGGCCGCACTTGTGCCGCTATAACCGAATATAAGGATTATCCCGCATATATAGATACGCATATATTGAAGGGCGGGAGGGATTAGTTCCTCAGGAAGTCTTAATAGACGAAGCAGAGGCTCGCTGAATGCCAGTCCGACAATAGAAAGTATAATAGATGCAAAAAAGGTATAAATATACATTGTGTCAATTGCCACTTTCACTTTCGCGAGTTCACCGGCACCGAAATATTGTGATATTACCACAGTTGTTCCCATAACCATGCCGATAATAAGAGAGACCAGAATAAAGATGATTGGGAACGACGCCCCAACGGCAGCAAGCGCCTCCTTGCCGATGAAGTTGCCTACAATGATACTGTCAATAATGTTGAACAACTGCTGAAAGATATTCCCAATTAGCATGGGAACGGCAAAATAGAATATAAGCTTTCCTTCTGAACCGGTTGTGAGATCTTTCATCGAAGATATAAACGAAATAAACGGCAAAGAAAATGAATAATCGGCCGTTATCAAAGAAGCCTTCGAAAACATTTTTTCTTTCAGATGCAAGTATTTTTAAAGTGTCTGGTTTATTTCAGAAAAGTTATTTCCATATCCTCTTTAAAAGAGGGAGAGAGAATAGACAGAATTAAAAAAATAAGTGTATTTTGCAAAAAAATTAAATAAAAGAATAATCTTATCATGATGAAGAAAAGGCCGTTTTTTCTTTTTTCCACGTTATGCTTTTTATTTTCTGTAACGTTTTTATGGGGTCAGGAACTACCGTTAAAGGAATTAGACAGTAGTCTTCTGAAGGACTCTCTTTCTAAAATGGGTTTTTACGTGAAGCCAGTTCAGACAAAGGCTGATATAAAGTTTACAACTGAAGAAGCTATAAAATACTTGCAGGAAAAATATAATTCGGGCTACTGGAGGAATTTATCAGAACCGCTGCGAGTTGCAATTGGGCAGCTTTTATTTTATGCTACAAACAAGCCTTTTGATTCGCTTAAGGTTTTTCTTGAAAAATACCCTTATGATTCAATTAATATACCTCCTGAAAAATTTTATGTATTTGATACAATAAGAGTAAAAATTCCAGTAGTGCTTCCCGGTTCATTTACCAGGGTTGCCGATTCCATTTTTTATATTCAAAAGATTGATTCGCTCGAATCCGATACTGCCAGGAGTAAAAATATATTAAGTCCTGCTTCTGTCGTAATATTGAAAGATACTTGTCTTTTGATTGTTAAAGATACATTGAAAGAATATAAACCGCCTTCCGAATTACATCCTTTTAAGGTTTACAAAAGTCCTTTTCTCGGTGATTCGCTTTTATCGGCAGTAAAGGCATTAACTGATTATATTGAGGAAAGAGATTCAACGATAATTGTATTTAAAGGTACTTCTTCCAATGAACTTCCGATATGGCTCAACTCAAAAAGCAAAACGATGAGCCGGTACTGGCTGAGAAACGAATATGACGATTCGGTGACAGTATGGCTGGGAAGTATTGGAAGAGATACTATAGGTATTTATCTGGAAGAAGGTATAATGTTCCGTAGACTGGCGAAACATACAAATATTTCCGATGCACAACTTAATATTAAAGAGATAAATAGCCGGCAGCTTCAGGAATTAAATAAAATATACGTTAAACCACGATATTGGAAATTCCGATCGGAAGCAACATTCGTGTTAAATCAGGCAATGCAGTCGAACTGGGTTAAAGGAGGAGAAAACAGTATTTCTACCACAATGGATATTACAAGTTTTGCAAATTATGAGAATAAAGAGATGAAACTTATTTCAAATAATTTTGTTCGGTTGAAATACGGTCTCATTAAGCCGGGTGATAAACCTATAAGAAAAAATCTCGACCTTCTGGAAACCAATTCAAAGTTGAATCACAAAGCTTTCGGTAAGTTCGACATAAGTGCTACCATGCTTTTAAAAACGCAAATTTCAAAAGGTTATAATTATCCGAACGATTCGATTCCAGTATCAAAATTTTTCAATCCCGCCATACTTACACTCGGTCTGGGACTCGACTACAAACCAAATAAGACAACCTCGATAAATATTGCGCCGTTATCATATAAGGCAACATTTGTTCCGGATACTGCCGGTATTGACCAGACTCAGTACGGAGTTCCAAAAAATAGGCGCTCACTACATGAGCCGGGAGCCAGTGCACAGATAAATAGCGAGCTACGTTTGTTGAAAAATATAAACATGGTCAATAGAATTCAGCTTTTTACAAACTATACACATAATCCTCAAAATATAGATATCGACTGGGAGATGATTTTAAATGTGCAGCTCAACTGGTTTACTGACTTAAGACTTAATACTCACCTTATTTTTGACGATGATACTAAGACCGTAGTAAATGACACGGATGGTCAACCTAAAAAGACTGCACGAATACAATTTAAGGAACTGCTTGGTGTGTCGTTTGTTTTCAGGTTTTGAATAAGACTTTAGAAAACTTAAATATCCTTTTGATAAATTCGGAATACTTTAGACACCTTTCCCCCAACTCTTTCGAATTCATGCCTTGTTCTTTTGTTTGTTTCGAGAATAAGGTGACTGTTAACTGTTTGCATTTTATATCTTATGGCTGATTCGTACATTTTTGTTATCATCATTACATCAAGCCCCTGTTCCCGAAATTCTTTTTTTATGGCGCCAAGTAACATTAAAAGGCTTTTGGAATTTTTCGACTCTTTGAGTATATGAAAGAAGCCGAAAGGCAAAAGTCGTCCTTTTGCTTTAATAATACCTGCGCTCGGATCGGGAATCCCCACCATAAAAGCCACAACCTCATTATTATGTTCTACCATTTTTACAAAATGAGGATCAAGGATGGGAAAATACCTTGCAGCCAGTTCTTTCTTCTCTTCATCATCCAAAGGGACATAGCCATAAATATCCATATAAGTCTGGTTCATAACTTCGAGGGCAGGAACTACATAGGGCTTAAGTTCCTTTTTTGATTTAAATTCAACCAGACTGAAAGATGTGTTTTTCTTAATTCGGGAAATACGGTTATATACTTCAGGGAGTTTTTCTGGCATTTGAACGAAGTAGTTTACAAGGTCGATTTTTTTAATATACCCTTCCTTTTCCACCATTTCCGGAAGATAAGGCTCATTGTTTGGGCTGGCAATAAACTGCGGGTACTCAAATCCCTCTATCTGAAAACCCTGTGGGTCTTTATCGGAAAAGCCAAGTGGACCAATAAGCTTTACCATTCCCTTTTCTTTTGCCCACTCTTCAACTTTTTGGAGAAGTGCATGAGCTATTTCCTGATCTTCATAACATTCCATAAATGAAAAACGGCCATAATCTTCATTGTGAATCTTATTATAAAGTCTGTGAATAATGCCCATGATTCTTCCCACAGGAATATTCCCACGGTAAGCAATATACATCACAGTATCGGCCTGCTGAAACGATTTATTTTTTTCCGGATTAAAAAAATTCCACTCATCTATATAGAGTGGCGGAAGCCAATTTTTGTTATTCTTATGTACTTTTTCTGGAAGATATATGAAATCACGTAAATCTTTCTTAGTATGTACTTCTTTAATATTCAGTTTATTCATCTCAGAGAGATTTTAATTATCATGCAAGTAATAAAAATTATTCAAATTATATCATTTTCGGAGTTGCTTATTATTGGGTTATATTAAATAAAAAGATCTGTAATTACAAAACATGCAAATATAATGCTTGCCAGTCCGTTTGTGCTTTCGAATGCAATATTTACTTTACTTATGTCATCAGGTTTGACAATTATATGTTGATATATGAGCAGAATAATAAAAGCTGATGCACCAATCCAGTATAGGAATCCTGAATTACTGATTATTCCTGCAATGACAGTAAGTATTATCGTTATCGAATGGGAGATGATTGAAATTAGAAGTGCATTTTTTCTGCCAACTTTTGACGGTATCGAACAAAGATTTTTTTCTCTGTCGAACTCATCATCCTGAAGAGAATAGATTATATCGAACCCTCCTACCCATGTCAGTACTATAAAAGAATATATAACTGGCAGAATGTCGAAACGGCCTGTAACAGATATATATGCGCCTATAGGTGCGAGGCTTAAGCTTAGTCCGAGTATAAAATGGCAAAGTGCTGTAAATCTCTTGGTAAAACTGTATCCGAGAATTATGAGCAAAGCTAACGGTGACAGAATTAAAGTGAGACGATTGATGAATCCTGCAGAAATAATGAACAATAAAGAATTTATTATTACATACATGAGTGCCGATGTCCGGCTTATCTTGCCTGAAGGAAGTTCGCGTGAAGCCGTTCTCGGGTTCATTGCATCATATTTTTCATCTGCATATCTGTTGAATGCCAGTGCCGCACTTCGGGCAAATACCATGCATAACAATACGAGTAAAAGGATTTTCAGGCTGAATTCGCAATCTGGATTGGCGACTCCAAGCGAAAAGCCAATTAATGCAAAAGGAAGGGCAAAGACAGTATGGCTAAATTTTATAAAACGGAAATAATTATTTACTGATTCAGACACTTTTGCCATTATTTTCAATTAGCTTTTGATAAATACGGTAGTTTTCATCGTCATAAGCTACAAAGATTACTTTTTCCGGTAGCCGGCTTTTCGTCATGAAACGTTTTGTTTCACTCACCGCTATAATAGCTGCGAGGTTTTTCGGGAAGCCATATATTCCTGTTGATATTCCTGGAAATGCTATTGTTTTGATCTTGTTTTTTTCGGCCAGCTCAAGTGATTCACGATAGCATGAAGCAAGCAGTTCAGGCTCATTATATATTCCTCCTCGCCACACCGGGCCTACAGTGTGAATGATAAACTTAGCTTTCAGTTTGTATCCTGAAGTCATTCTGGCTTTGCCTGTTTCACATCTTCCGATCTTTCTGCATTCTTCGAGCAATTCTGGCCCTGCCGCCTTATGGATCGCACCGTCAACGCCACCGCCGCCCAGAAGTGAGTTGTTCGCAGCATTGACAATAGCATCAACATCCAGTTCGGTAATGTCGCCCTTAATAACTTCAAGTTTTTTTTCTGCCATAGGATAATTACCTGATTTTTGCTCCAAGTTCATCAGTGAACACCTTTATCAGTTGATTCATTACTTTGTCAATCTGCTTATCAGTAAGTGTTCTTTTTTCGTCCTGAAGGATAAAACTCACTGCATACGACTTCTTCTCTTTGCCGAGCGATTCACTTTCATATACATCAAAAAGTGAAACATCTTTTAAAATATGTTTTTCTGTGCGAAATGCAAGTTCTTTTATCTGCGCAAATGTTATACTTTTATCAATCAATAGAGCGAGATCCCTTCTTACCCACGGATATTTCGGCAGCTCTTTATAAGTGATTGAGTATTTTCCAGCCGTTTCCACCAGATAATCCCAATCTATATGACCATAGAAAACATCCTTTTCGATATCGAATTTTTCCCTGTACAAAGACGAAATTTTTCCTCCTTCAGCTATAGGTCGTCCATTGGCAAGATAAACAATTGATTCGGAATAGTAACTTTTGTTGCTTTCGGTTGTTGCAAGCGAGCCGGAGTTCAAACCCAGCCTGTTAAGTACCATCTCTATAAATGCCTTTAGATAAAAAAAATCTATAGGCATCTCCGATGAATTCCATGAACGCTTATACCTATTACCGGTCATGAAAAGATCAAGACTGGTTTTTTCTATATATCGGTCAACCTTTTTCCCCTTCCTGGTACTATCATAAAAATAGCAATTTCCAAATTCATAAAACTTTAGATTGTAATTTTGTCTGTTTATATTTCTTGAAATGGTTGCAAGTCCGCCAAAAAGCAGAGATTGCCTCATGGAGTTAAGGTCAGAGCTAAGCGGATTGGCCAGTTTTACGAGTGAATTATTATCGAAGTCGGGATTATTTTCAAACCACGCTGAAGGCACAAGAGAATTACACATTATTTCTGAGAACCCGTTTGCAGTAAGGAGATCGGCGACTATATTGATAAGTTTGTTTCTGTCGGGTTTTTGTATAAAATTTAGAATTGAATTTACATGATTATCTGTTTCCACATTGTTATATCCGTAAATTCTCAGAATTTCCTCAGTAACATCGGCTGTTTTCTTTACGTCCACTTTTCGAGGTGGTATCTCCAGCTTCATTTCCGGCAAATTCCGGGAAACAATCTTTATATCGAGACAGGTGAGGATTTTAATAATTGTGTCGTAATCGATCTTTTTTCCAATAAGGCTGTTAATGTTATCGCATGATACATTTATGATTGTATGAGGTATTTTTACAGGGTAGACATCTCTGATATCGGCAAGCAGTTTTCCGCCTGCAATGTCTCTTATAAGCAATGCGACTCTTTTAAGTGCCCATTCGGTGATATCCGGGTCGGCGCCTCTTTCGAATCTGTATGAAGCATCTGTGTTCAGGGCATGCCGCTTTGCGGTCCGTCTTATTGTAACCGGATCGAAATATGCACTCTCAAGAAATACGTTACGGGTTTTCTCTGTTACACCCGATTTTATTCCGCCGAATACCCCGGCAATACACATACCTTCTTTTTCATTACATATCATAAGGTCCTCTGACGAGAGTTCTCTTTCTATACCATCGAGTGTGACGAATTTTGTTTTGTCGGGCAGGTTTTTTACAATCACTTTGTTACCGCTTATCATGTCAGCATCGAAAGCATGCAGTGGCTGACCAACTTCGTACTGAACATAGTTTGTTATGTCGACCACATTGTTTATCGGGTTTATTCCCACGGCTTTAAGTTTGTTTTTAAGCCATTCAGGCGATTCTGCCACTTCGACGTCGAAAATGTTAAGCGCAGTATATCTCTTACAACCGGCAGTGTTCTCGATGATTACTTCAAAAGTATTCTTTGTTTTTTTCGGATTGAAATCAGCAACTGAAGGGATTTCAAGTCTGATATCCTTAT
The DNA here is from genome assembly GCA_017999895.1 of Bacteroidales bacterium. Classification (GTDB taxonomy): domain Bacteria; phylum Bacteroidota; class Bacteroidia; order Bacteroidales; family VadinHA17; genus LD21. Next base: position 42,888 of record JAGNKY010000007.1, on the reverse strand, counting down.
TGCGGTTTATCGTAAGATACGCGTAAAGATCGCGCCCAATCCCAATATGAGAAGCAGAGTCGATACGGTTAGGTGTGAATCCTACTGTGAAGACATAATCCTTTTCAATTTTGAAATATTCTGCGGCTGATGTTCCCGGAACAGCATCAGGACTCAGTACCATAATTCCTTCGTGCGATGTTCCCATTCCTATTTCATCCTCGGCACATATCATTCCTTCCGATATCTCCCCTCTTATTCTTGAAACTTTTATTTCAATCCTTTCATCTCCTTTATTTATTATAGAACCAGGCAGAGCTACAGGTACAAGCTGACCTGCAGCTATATTGGGAGCTCCACATACTATTTGCAAAGGCTTTTCTTTTCCGATATCAACTATGTTTAAAGTCAGATTATCTGCATTCGGATGTTTTTCTGATTTAAGTACTTTGCCTATTACAACGCCATCGAGTCCTCCTTCGACGGGGCACCATTCTTCAATTTCTTCAATTTCATGACCAATATTTGTTATGATCTCGGCCGCTTGGTGCTGATCGAGTTCCACCGGCAGGTATTCTTTAATCCAGTTCCAGGATATTTTCATTGTTTTTCAATACATTTATAATATTTCTGAAACTGCAAAAGTAAAAAAATTAAAAAAATTGAATGAGTTTATTTTTATTTTATCCATTCACCTCCATTTGCATATCTTTGCAGGAAATTGTTTTTATGATTACTGGAGAAAGTGATAAACTGATACTTGTAACCAATGATGACGGATTATACGCCACTGGTTTAAAAACTTTACTTGAGATAGCCGGAGAATTCGGGAAAGTTGTACTTATCTCTACCATGGACGGTATGTCGGGTGTTTCCCAGGCACTTACAGTAAAAACGCCTATAAGGGTAAAGCTTCTGGAAGAGAATGATAAACAGAGGATATATACCTGTAGCGGAACACCTGTCGACAGTGTTAAACTTGCAGTAAGTGAACTTCTTGAAAGAAAGCCCGACTGTCTTTTGTCGGGAATAAACCATGGAGCCAATACATCTATAAGCGTCCTGTATTCCGGCACTATGGCAGCCGCACTCGAAGGCTGCGTTTATGGAATCCCTTCAGCCGGATTTTCACTCACGAGTCATTCTTCCGGAGCTGATTTTTCGGCTTGCAGGAAATATGTGAGAATAGTTCTTAAGCGGCTTCTGGAAGAAAAACTCCCTGAAGGAGTTTGCCTGAACGTGAATATCCCTTCCGTGCCCGCATCTGAAATAAAAGGGATTCGTGTTTGCAGACAGGCAAAAGGTAGCTGGGAAAGAGAATTCGAGAAACGAAAAGACCCTATGGGGAAGACATATTACTGGCTTACAGGATACTTCCGGAACCACGAACCTGATGCAACAGACACTGATGAATGGGCACTTGCGAATAATTATGTTTCTATAGTTCCCGTCTCGACTGATATGACTGCTTATGAACATTTGAACACTATAAAAAACTGGTTTGTAAATGAGCCCTGATAAAAAAATAGATAACACTTTAATTTCATTTGTTACAGGCCTCTCTGTTTCTATAGTCACAGCACTGATAATCTATGTTTTCACTTCAAAAGGCCAATCTTTAATCAATTATTTCAAGAGTATAATTATTGACGGCAAACTAACACTTGCCGCAACTATTTATGCAGTACCAGATATCATACTCTTTTTTGTTTTTAACAGGCGCAATATGCTTAAAGCGGCAAAAGGCATGCTTGCAGCCACGATAGTATGGGCTTTATTGGTTTTAACCGACAGTTTTATCTGATATGAAATATTTTCTGGTGGCAGGTGAAGCATCAGGCGACCTTCACGGATCGAACTTGATAAAAGGCATTAAAAAGGCCGACACTGAAGCTGAATTTTTCTGCTGGGGAGGCGATAAAATGGAGGAAGCGGGCGCTAAACTTTTGATGCACTACCGGAAACATGCTATAATGGGCTTTGTAAATGTTCTGCTTAACCTTAGAACTATTGTAAAAAACATTTCACTCTGTGAGAACCAGATAAGGGAATTAAAACCCGACCTTGTGATTCTTATTGACTATCCTGGATTCAACCTCAGGATGGCAAAATTTGCAAAATCGCTCGGACTGAAAGTGTTTTATTACATCTCCCCTAAATTATGGGCATGGAATGAATCGAGAGTAAAAAAAATAAAGAAATATACCGACAAAATGTTTATCATTTTTCCGTTCGAAGAGGAGTTTTATCATAGGCACGGTATTGAAGTGAAATTTAACGGAAATCCGCTGGTTGATGAAATCGAAAAATGGAAATCCTCGATAACTGCCGGTAAAGATGATATTCTGAAAATGTCTGGTGTGTCTTCGGAGAATGTAATAGCTATGCTCCCGGGAAGTAGAAAGCAGGAGATAAAATACATTTTACCTGAGATGCTCAAAGTAACTGAGCATTTCCCCGAATATGAGTTTGTAATTGCCGGCGTAAGCACCGTCAGCCCTGATTTGTACTGGAAAATCATCGGCGATAAACCTGTTAAAATTGTTTTTGACCATACTTATGACATTCTCTACGCATCGAAGGCTGCTCTTGTAAAATCAGGTACTTCCACTCTCGAGGCTGCCCTTCTTGGAATACCTCAGGTGGTTTGCTATAAGGGCGATCCGGTTTCATTTGCCATTGCTCGCCGTCTTGTTAAAGTAAAGTTCATCTCACTTGTAAACCTTATCCTCGGCAGGGAAGCCGTCAAAGAACTGATCCAATTCCTTCTTACAGAGGAAAACCTTGTTAAATCGCTCGAAGAAATCCTTCCCGGAAATGAAAAAAGAGAGAAGATGCTTCAGGATTATGATGAGATTAAGAAAATCCTTGGTCCGGCCGGCGCTTCCGATAAGATAGCAGCCGAAATGGTTTCATGCCTTAAAAACAGTTAGCTACATGAAATCATCAGGTAGATTAATAAATAAATTCTTTGTTTTTTTCTTTTTTTCTCTGGCTGCGCTTCCGTTAATAGCATACGACAGCGTACCTTCAAATATAAGAATAAGACTCCTGACCGCTGCAAAAACTGATATTGTCTTCTTTACTCCTTTAACAGAAAAATATTTTTTAGAAGTATATCCCGGATATAAGAAAGAACTCAAAAAGGGAGAAAGTGTAATAATTACACTTTATAACAACCGTCTGGCTGTGAAGACTTCAGATATGAAAGCTCTTATGGCCGATTCGGTATTCTTTACCGCCGTTTCAGACGACAACTTATTTATTCTCTTTTCTTCAGGTAATAAAAATATGGAATCAAAATATTCAGGATCCTGCTTATGTTATCCGTATATTGATGAAGTAATGTTGATAAACGACTGTAATATAGAAGAATACATAGCCGGTGTTGTCAGGGCTGAGGGTGGGGTTGGGAAAAATGAAGAATATTTCAAAACTCAGGCAGTAATAGCCAGAACTTATACTTTCAGATACATGGATAAGCATAATGCAGATGGTTATAATCTGTGCGACGATACTCACTGCCAGGTTTTTCGAGGTATAACTTCAGATATTATAATAAGGAATGCAGTTAAACACACTGAAGGATTGGTTATTGTTGCCCCCGACAGCTCCCTTATCATATCGGCATTTCATTCAAATTGTGGCGGCGAAACGGCTCCATCGGAGTACGTATGGCTAATGCCAGTTCCTTATCTCACAGGCGTTAAAGATCCTTATTGCACTGGCTCAAAAAATGCCACATGGGAGAAAAAAGTCAGCATTGAGGATTGGATTAAATTACTATCTTCAGGCGGTTACACAGGTAATTCAACTAACCCTCAGGAGTTTATTTTCAATCAGCCTTCACGGATGATGAATTATACTGCAGGCACTTTCATAATTCCGTTTAATGCAATCAGGACTGCTCTCGGACTGAGGTCGGCATGGTTCTCGGTATTTGCCGACGGCGACTCACTACTTCTGAAAGGCAGAGGATATGGACACGGCGTGGGATTATGTCAGGAAGGAGCTATGGTTATGGCTGATAAAGGAATCGGTTATGAGAAGATAATTCAATTCTATTATCCGGGTGTTAAACTTTTGAATATTGATTTTGCTAAAAAGCCCGAAGAAAAGAAAAATTGAAATTTCCATTATATAACTATACATAACTATTTTTGCATACAATAAAACGTTTTATGTTTGCAATTTTCAGAAAGGAAATAGGCGGATTTTTTAATACTATAACAGGTTACCTTGTAATAGTTGTATTCCTTTTAATAAACAGCCTGTTTATGTGGATTCTGCCAGGCGAATGGAACATTATCGACAGCGGTTATGCCGACTTAAGCACTCTTTTTCAGCTCTCTCCGTGGGTTTTTCTTTTTCTCGTTCCTGCCATAACAATGAGAATGATATCGGAAGAAAAACGGCTCGGGACTATTGAATTGCTTTTAACACGACCGGTTTCGGAACGTGAAATTGTTTACGGAAAATTTTTGGCTGCCTTAACCCTCGTTGTTCTGGCGCTACTCCCTGGAATAGTTTATTTCATAACGGTTTATATTACAGGAGAGACTCCTGGAAACATTGACACAGGAGGCAATCTTGGCTCTTTTATCGGTCTGCTTCTGCTTGGTGCTATATATGCATCGGCCGGCATTTTTGCTTCGTCCCTTACTGTGAACCAGGCTGTTGCTTTTGTTGTTTCACTATTTATCTGTTTCTTCCTTTTTACAGGTTTCGATTATTTTGCCTATATACCGGGTCTCAACAAAGTTGATGAGTTTATTACCTTCCTTGGAATAAATGAGCATTACAGATCAATCAGCAGGGGAGTGATCGATCTTCGCGACATAGTCTATTTTGCCGGCGTTGTGGTTATCTTCAATGAAGCAACGCGCCTCTCGTTATTGTCAGGAAAATGGAAAAAAAGACATTGAAAGAAAAACTGAACAGTGATATCAAACTGAAAAGCTGGTCGGAATTTATCCTGATCTGCCTGATAGTTATCTTAATAGCCGGAGCAAGTTCTCTAATAAAAATACGTCTGGACCTTACAGAAGACCGGCGTTACTCTCTGTCAGAACCGACAAAGAAAATACTCGGCAATCTTAAAGAAAGAATATTTATTCAGGTTTATCTCAATGGCGACATGCCGATTCTTTTCAAGAAGCTTAAAAGATCGGTTGGAGAGATGCTCGATGAATTCAGGATTGCATCGCATCGTAATATTGATTATGAGTTTATAAATCCTTATGAAGGAAACAACGAGGCGGCCATACAGAAAGAGCAGGAACAGCTTATTCAGAAAGGTCTTTTGCCGGTTAATGTGATGATAAGAGAAAAAGATGGAGGGCAAAGCCAGAAAATGATTTTCCCCGGCATGATTATTAATTACAATAATATAGAGGTGCCTGTGAACTTCCTGAAAAACAATCCGTCTCTTTCACCCGAGTTGAACCTTCTTCACTCTGCCGAAGGGCTGGAATATGAATTGATTCAGGTGATTTCTACACTTGTTTCCGACACTGTACATAAAATTGCCTTCATAGAAGGTCATGGAGAAGTGCCTGAGATAGAAGTGGCCGACCTTATACTCACTCTTGCAAAATATTTTACAATCGATCGTGGCTCGCCAGGTGGCAAACCCGGAATACTCGACAATTACTCGGCAATAATAATAGCCGGTCCGGAAGATGAATTCAACGAAAGAGACCTTTTTGTTATCGATCAGTATATAATGAAGGGAGGAAAAGTTATATGGCTTTACGAGGAGGTGGAAGTAAATGCCGACAGCCTTGTATACGGTGAAACAATTGCTCTTTACAAACCAACAGGACTGGCGGAACAGTTGTTCAAATACGGTGTAAGGGTTAACCCTGTCCTTGTGCAGGATCTTGAATGTATGCTTATACCTGTAAAAGTCGTCACAGGGGGAACACAACAGCAAATTGTCCCTATGCCGTGGGTTTATTATCCCCTGCTTGTTCCGTCACCTGCTCATCCCATAACTAGGAATTTGAATCGTATTTTAGGAAAATATGTGAATTATATCGATACCGTGGGAAGAGACCCTGAAATAGAAAAGACAATTCTTCTGACTACAAGCCGTCGAGCAAGAATAGTACGTCCTCCAATAACAATAACTTTGAAGGATATAGACAGAATGCCTGATGAGAGCTTTTTCAACAGGGAGAATCTGCCTGTGGCAGTACTTCTTTCCGGAAAATTCAAATCGGCATTCCGAAACAGAATTGTTGAGGGATTGAATGATACCGAAATGAAAAACATGGCTAACATTAGCAGCCCGACAAAAATGATAGTTATAGCTGACCGCGATATAATAAGAAACGAAGTATCCCGAAGCGGAAATACCGAAATACCTCTCCCTCTCGGACAGGACAGATATACACTTCAGACCTTCAGCAACAAGGACTTTCTTGTCAATTGCATCAATTACCTTGTTGACGACAAAGGCCTGATGAACATCCGATCGCGCGAACTGAAATTGCGATTGCTCGATAAAAAGCTCATAAACGAGAAAAGCTCCGTCATAAAAGTAACGAATGTTGTGCTGCCGGTTTTGATTGTTGTTATTGCCGGAATAATCTATTCGATAGTACGGAAGAAAATCTATGCGAAATGAAAGCGGCAAATAATAATTTTTCGAGACTTATTCTTATTATCATTATCTGTGTGGCAATCGTTTTCCTGCTCTTCAGGCAAAGGTCTCCTTTCGGGAAAAATAATTCAGCTTTTTTTGTTGATGAAAACACTGAGATAACGAAAGTTGTTTTCTTCGAGAAAGATAAGAAACTTGTTATTTCACGAAAAGAAGATGAATGGGTTATAGATAATAAATATGAAGCAAGAGACGAAGCCGTTCATTTTCTGATTCAGATACTAAAGGATATGAGAGTGAAATCGCCTGTTAACTCCGACACATTTGAAGAAGAGATAACAAAACATAATATCGAACCAGTAAGGGTAAATGTATATACAGGCAGAAGGTTGAGAAGGAGTTTCTTTGTTTACAGAACTAATTCTAACAAATATGGCAACATAATGAAAATGAAAGCATTCTCGAAGCCTTTCATTATGTATATTCCCGGTTATGAGATTGATATAGGCCAGTATTTTACTGCCGATAAGCTTTTCTGGCAGCCTTTCACTGTTTTCGACATCCTGCCTTCCGAAATTGCAGAGATAAAAGTGGAACATTGCCACGATACTGCCTCATCATTCTATATTATTATTTCAGAAGGTAATCCTTCTCTTTTTTCAGGTGATGGTAGTAGTATTACCGGATGGGATAGCTTAAAAGTAAGACGTTATGTTTCGTATTTTACATATATTCCGTTCGAAAGCATGGGAACCGGCCTTACTACCGAAAAAAAGAGGGAGATAACTGAGAGCAAGCCGGATTACAGAATCGGGGTGAAAAAGAAAGACGGCACCGCTGTTGAGCTAAATATTTGGCAGCGAAAGAAGTTGGACGATAATGGAAAAGAAATTACGGATACCGACAGGGTTTGGGCAAAAATCGAAGGTCGTGATGAAATATTGGTTATGCGCTATTTCGACCTCGACCCGGTTTTGAAAAAGTTGTCATATTTCATTAGCAATTGATTTGTTGTTATATCTTTTTTTCGTAATATTGATTTTTTCTGTTTAGAGGACAGAGATAATTAAAATAAAGATATTGAAAAACTTGCGATATTTTGATATACATTAATAAAAAAAGAAAATATGAAATTTGTAGTATCAAGCAGCGAACTTCTTTCGCATTTGCAATCTATAAGCAGGGTAATAAACGTAAAGAATACATTGCCTATCCTCGACAATTTCCTTTTTAATCTCAATAAAAATGAGCTTGAAATAACTGCTTCTGACCTCGAGTCGACTCTTATTACAAGGATGAAACTTGAAAATGCCGAAGGCAGTGGTTTGATTGCTGTTCCTGCAAGGATTCTTCTTGACACTTTAAAGGAATTCGGCACACAACCACTTACGTTCGACATTAATACCGATACACTTGCGGTTACTATAATTTCAGAGAATGGTAAATATAATGCGGTTGGACAAAACGGGATTGACTTTCCTGTGCTTCCTTCATTGAAGAAAGAAAAGAAAAAATCTTTCATTGTAAGTTCAGGTCTGTTGTTCGACGGAATCAGCAAGACTATTTTTGCAACGGCTGAAGATGAGCTCAGGCCAGTGATGGGAGGCATTCTTATTGAGTCGTCACCGGAAAAAATAACCTTTGTTGCATCCGATGCACATAAACTGGTAAGGTATCAGCGCACCGACGGCAAAGCAGATGAAGAGGGCTCATTCATCCTTCCTAAAAAACCTGCATCACTTCTTAAAAATATACTGCCTAAAGAGGAGGGTCCGGTAGCAGTAGAATTTGACGATAAAAATGTATTTTTTACACTTGCCGATTATAAAGCGGTATGCAGACTGATAGAAGGCAATTATCCAAATTATAACTCGGTTATCCCCAGAAATAATCCGCGCAAAGTTACTGTCGACAGGGTTGGATTCTCCAACATTCTTAAACGTGTATCTGTTTTTTCGAATCAGGCAAGTAATCTGGTAAAACTTCATATTTCAAATAATCAGATGATAGTCTCAGCTCAGGATATTGATTTTTCCATCTCAGCATTCGAAAAAATAAACTGCCAGTATGACGGCGATGAGATGGAAATAGGCTTTAAAGCAATCTTCCTGCTCGAGATACTTGCCAACATATCGTCGCAGGATGTTATCATCGAACTTGCAGATGCCACAAGAGCCGGTCTCTTCCTGCCCGCCGAAAATGAAAATGAATATGAAGACCTCCTGATGCTTCTGATGCCGATGATGATAAATGTATAATATGGAATTGAAAGCTCCAAAAGTATCTTGCTGTTTCTGTTATGGAAACAGATGATACGAATATTGATAGCAATCATTAGTCATTGGGAATCAGTAAAATCAGCTTTATCTGTTTGTCACTAAAGATTATTACTCATTATTTCAAACACTGTAAAATTACATAAGTATAATGAGTCCGCCAGCTGGCGGATTTAGGGGGCAAATAAAAGAGGCAAATAAGAAACAACTATTATAATTTATTGATATTTGACAGTTAAACAATTATTTACTGGTGAAAATAATTTGTGTTGGACTAAATTACAGGCAACATGCCGATGAGCTCAAATGGGAGGCACCCGATAAACCTGTGTTGTTTATGAAGCCCGATTCTGCCTTGTTAAAAAATAACAAGCCGTTTTTTCTTCCTGATTTTTCGAAGGATATACATTACGAGGTTGAGGTTGTAGTTAAGATTTGCAGGCTGGGCAAAGGAATATCAGCAAAGTTTGCTCACAGGTATTTTGACGAGGTGACGCTGGGTATAGACATCACGGCAAGAGACCTGCAGGCTGAAGTAAGAAAGAATAGTCTGCCGTGGGAGATAACTAAAGGCTTTGACGGGGCAGCGCCTGTCGGGAAACTTCTTCCCGTAACCGGATTCAGTGATGTCAATAATATGAATTTCAGGCTCGAAATAAATGGCAAGACAGTCCAGAAAGGGAACACTGCCGACATGATTTTCAGTATTGCCGAAATAATAGAATATGCTTCAATATTTTTTACACTTAAGACCGGCGACCTGATATTTACAGGCACACCGCCGGGCGTGGGGCCTCTTAAACGCAACGACCGGCTTATAGCTTACCTTGAAGAGATTCCTGTACTGGATTTTATGATAAAGTGATTGTATTTGCGATTATTTCGCTTAAAAATTCACTTATAGAATAAAAAATAAAATGAGCTAACATTAGCTCATTCAATCATCTTCTTTGCCAGATCGAGTATGGTAGTATCCTCTATGACAACTGTGCCGCCGTTTGGTCCTTTCTCGTAGTGAATGCCTGCAGTTTCGCCCTTGCCGAAATAGTTCCTCACCTCCTCCTCACTTAAATCCAGCTCCCTGGCAATTTTTCTGATTCCTCCCTCGGGAAGGCTGTCTTTTATCCGCCTTAATTCGTTGAAAGTAATAGTTTTGCTCATAATTACTTCATTAAAACTTATTTATGAAAAACTCCATTATTTCAAAGATAATCATTTTTTACGACAAAAAAACTTATAATTATCTTAAACTTTACAAAAAGTAAAAATATTGTGTTCTGCAATTCGATTAGAATATTATTTTCAAATAGCTGCCCCGCATATTTTTATAACCTGCTTATGAGTTCGAGAAAAAGCTTCATGCTTCTTTTTTTATCTTCATCGAAGTTATAATCAATATTATTATGAAGGTAACTTTTAAGCTGTTCATCGTTCATTGCACATGAACCTCTGAAATAATCAACCACACGGTCAATATTATCGAGGCCCGATTTTAACGTTGAGTTGAATCGCATTAGAAACGAATCGTCTATTTCCCTGTTCGAAATCCAGCAGGCGAAGACAAAACATAATCCTGTATATCTCTTCCATTCCTCGGCCAGGTCGAGGCCGAAAGCAAAGTGCGGCTCGAGTTCGAAACACTGATCGCCGATAAGCACAACAGCCTCCCCGGGAGCTATGTTGATAAAATCGAACCCCTCATTTGTGCTGGCCCATTCGAATTTCCTTTTCCACATAAACTGCGCAAGCACTCGGGCAAGGGCTACCGATGACCTCGATCTGTAATCGAGGTAAATGTTGTTTATGTCTTCGAAACTGCTGTTACTCAACAGCATAACTGTTTTCACCTTCCTGTAAGCACCTATACAGTAATTACTAATTATTTTGTAATTATTTATTTCCGGCAGAGCCGCCACAGGAACCAGTCCGATATCGGCTCTTCCGCCAGCAAGTTTTTCAGCACATACTGCCGGATGATCCGTCTCGATTATAGCTTCATCATCAAGTCCGCCATGCTTTAAACCCCAGACAAAAGGATAGGAATTTGCATATCTCACTACCGAAATTCTGATTTTATCCATCTCAGTTCGAGTGCCCGAAAAATATTTACCTGGCTTATTCTTTTTCAAGCCTCTAAAATACTACTTTTGTCTCGGAAGATAAATGACGAATCTGTAAAAAATTGAAGAGATGGATTTGAATTCACTCACTGCAATTTCACCCGTTGACGGAAGGTACAGAAAAAAGACTTCCGAACTGGCAAATTTTTTTTCCGAATATGCGCTTATGAGATACCGTACAATGGTTGAAGTCGAATATTTCATTGCCTTGTGCAGAATCCCTCTTGCCCCTTTGAATGATATTGAGAGCAATAAACTTGACGAACTGCGCAATATCTATCTCGATTTTTCGATGGAGGATGCATTGAAAATCAAGGAATATGAAAAAACTACCAATCATGATGTTAAGGCTCTTGAGTATTTTCTGAAGGATAGGTTTACGGAAGCGGGCTTCGGTAAATGGAAGGAATTCATTCATTTCGGCCTAACTTCACAGGATGTCAACAATACTGCTCTTCCACTTTCGATAAAGGATGCGATGGTGCACAGCTATTCCCCGATGTTGCTCGAGATAAGGGAATCGCTTTCATCTATGGCTGACGAATGGAAAGATATTCCGATGCTTGCGCATACTCATGGGCAGCCTGCCACGCCTACAAGGGCAGGGAAGGAGATTGCAGTTTTCATCTCACGTCTCGATGAACAGACAAAATATTTTTCACAGATTCCTTTTTCGGCAAAATTCGGAGGCGCCACCGGCAATATGAATGCTCATGTTGTTGCATTTCCGCAAATTGACTGGAATGAATTTGCCGATGATTTCGTAAACGATGTGCTTGGTCTGAAAAGATCTTTCCCCACCACACAAATCGAACATTACGACAATCTTGCAGCTCTTTTTGATAACATGAGAAGGATCAATGTCATTTTGATTGATTTGTGCAGGGATATGTGGATGTATATTTCAATGGATTATTTCAGGCAGAAGATTAGGAAGGGAGAAGTAGGCTCTTCAGCCATGCCTCATAAGATTAATCCGATTGATTTCGAAAATGCAGAGGGTAATTTTGGAATTGCAAATGCCATTTTCATTCACATGGCTGAAAAACTACCTGTTTCGAGGCTTCAGCGCGACCTCACCGATTCGACAGTTACCAGAAATATTGGCGTGGCTTTTGCTCATTCCATAATAGCATTCACCTCCTTATTGAAAGGATTGAGCAAACTGATAATAAATGAGGAGCGAATGAGAGCCGACCTTGAGAAAAATTGGGTTGTCGTTTCTGAAGCTATCCAGACAATCCTTAGAAGGGAAGGTTACGAAAAGCCTTATGAAGCATTGCTCGAACTGACAAGAAAAGAAGATACTGTTACTAAAGACGATATTCTGAATTTCATTGATTCACTTAATGTAAGTGAGAAGCTGAAAGATGAGCTAAAAGCTATTACACCATTTAACTATACAGGAATATAACTTATTATGCCTGATGAAAACAATAAAACTGCTTTTCAGACTTATTAAGCCTTTTAAAGGACATGCTGTGCTGAATATTACTTTTAATATTCTAAGTGCTTTCTTCGCCCTTTTTACTTATACTCTTATTGGACCATTCCTCAATGTGCTGTTCAAAGGTGTTAAAATTTCCCCTGATCCTGGCGAGTTTAATTTCAGCATTGAATGGTTCTCTTCTTTCGCAAAATATAAATTCTACTCTTTTGTTTCAACAAATGGTGAAGCTAAAACGCTTTTAATTGTATGTATTGTTGTTGTTATTGCCAGTCTTTTTAAAAACGGATTCATTTTTCTCGCAAATAACAATATGGCCTACATAAGAGCCGGAACGGTACGTGACCTTAGAAAAAAGATGTACGATAAAATACTCAGGCTTCCTCTGTCATATTTCAACGATGCAAGAAAAGGCGATATAATGACACGCATATCGAATGATGTACAGGAAATAGAACTATCTGTAATGTCGTCGCTGACAATGATGTTCAGAGATCCACTATATATTATCATTTTCATTACCTATCTGATGATAACCAGCGTTAAGCTGACAGTTTTTTCACTCGTTTTAATGCCTGTTAGCGCATGGCTTATCGGAAAGATAAGTAGAACTCTCAAATCATCGTCTTATGCCGGCCAACAAAGTCTGGGCCGGCTCCTTTCAATTGTCGAGGAAACTCTTTCGGGTTTAAAAATTATAAAGGGTTTCAACGCTGAACAAAAGATGACCAGACAGTTTTCTAATAACAATGAAAAATACTCGAAGATTTTCAGGCGCGTCACAAGGAAGTCTTACCTTGCATCACCTCTTAGTGAATTTATGGCAACAATAGTGATAGTGATAGTGTTGTATTTTGGCGCAACACTTACTCTGAGCGGAAATGGTAACATGACGCCTGATAAACTTATTACTTTCATTGTAGTCTTTTCACAGGTTATTCCACCAGCAAAAAATATTACCACAGGCTATTTTATGATCCAGAAAGGAATGGCATCTATTGAAAGGCTCGATCAGGTACTTGAAGCAGATGAGAAAATTATAGAAAAAGAGAATGCAATTCCTAAAAAATCATTTGATAAATATATTGAATTTCAGAACGTATGGTTTTCGTATAATACAGAGCCTGTTCTTAAAGATATCAATCTTAGAATAAATAAGGGTCAGACTGTTGCTATAGTAGGTAAATCTGGTGCAGGAAAATCTACACTGGTTGATCTTATCCCTCGTTTTATGGATGTTTCTGATGGAAGGATACTTATCGACGATGTGGATATCAGGGATTTTAAAATAAAGGATTTGAGAGGACTTATAGGAATTGTAAGTCAGACTCCGATACTGTTTAATGCTTCATTTACTGAAAATATTGCATTCGGTATGGAGAAATATTCAATGAAAGAGGTTGAAAATGCTGCACGTATAGCTCATGCGCATGAATTCATAATTGAAAGCGAAAACGGATACGATACGATAATAGGGGAAGGAGGATGTAAGCTGAGCGGTGGACAAAGGCAGAGAATAAGCATAGCAAGGGCTCTGATGGTTAATCCTCCAATACTTATTCTCGATGAGGCTACATCTTCGCTCGATACCGAATCGGAACGATATGTTCAGGAGGCTATTTTGAAACTAATGAAAAACCGGACTTCAATCGTCATAGCTCACAGGCTTTCGACCATTCAAAATGCCGATATAATTATCGTTCTCGACGAAGGCAGGATAGTTGAAGTCGGAACCCACTCGGAACTCCTGAATAAGGAGGACGGCTTCTACCGGCGGCTGCACAATTATCAGGCAATTTAATTTGTAGTACTGTTATAAATATTTAATTAAATTACTTAGGCGCAGATATAAATATTGAGTGACTATTCTATGAAATCAACATTTTTATTTTTAAGTTATGTAAATTGCATAATATGAAAAGAATATTATTCTTTTTAATAATTGTTGGACTTATTAGTTCTTGCTCCGGTAATAAATCCGATATTGTCGATCTGGTTAATCCTTACATGGGTAACATAAGCCACCTGCTTGTTCCCACTTATCCCACAGTTCATATTCCTAATAGTATGTTACGCTTTTATCCCGATCGTGCTGATTATACATCCTACAAAATGCCCGGCTTTCCGCTTAATATTATATCCCACAGGTCGCGCGGAGTTTTCAGTATAACGCCTTTTACCGGAAAGCCTGGTGAAATCCCGATAAATATTACATATATTTATGATAATGAGACCATAACTCCTTATAGTTATGAGGTAACACTGTGTGAGCCTGGAATAAGTGTCAGATTTACACCATCAGAAAAAGCAGGTTTTTTCATGTTCAGCTTCAACAACATGGTGGAGAATGGCATTATATTAAGAACTAACGGCGAGGGAGAACTGAATTATTTCGATAATAAAATTACAGGTTTTGATACATTCAATGGAGTAAAAACTTTTTTATATCTCGAGTTTGGCGAAACTCCTCAGAAAGTACTTTTCAGACAAAATGATACTTTATCGGAACTTGACTTTGCTTCAGGCAACAGAGTTTTTCTATATGCAACGTTCAACCTGCAAGGCAATCAACTACCGGTCCGTTACGGAATTTCGTTTATAAGCCAGGAGCAGGCTGAAGAGAACTTGAAAAAGAGCATAACCACATGGAATTTTGATGAAGTGGTCTTGATTGCACGCAATAAATGGAATTCCACTTTGTCGAAAATAGAAGTCGAAGGCGGAACAGATGACCAGAGAACTGCTTTTTATACATCATTGTACCGTTGTAATGAAAGGATGGTCGATATCACAGAGGATGGGAGATATTTCAGCGCATGGACAAAGAATGTCGAACCGGCCGGCGATACGGCTTATTATACCGACGACTGGGTTTGGGATACCTATCTTGCCTTACATCCTTTGCAGATGATTTTGAATCCTTCACAACAGGATGAGAAGATAAACTCATATATTCGCAGTGCCAGGCAGTCGGGCTGGATGCCTACCTTTCCAACCGTAACCGGGGATAATCATGCAATGAACGGAAACCATTCTGCAGCAGTTATCCTCGATGCATGGAGAAAGGGAATAAGAGGATTCAATCTTGAAGAAGCTTATAATCATCTGAAAAAAACCATAATGGAAGAAACAAAACTGCCATGGGTGAAAGGAGATACAACATGGCTCGATAAATTCTATGATGAGAATGGCTATTTCCCCGGACTTAAGAAAGGCGAGGCTGAAACCACACCACAGGTTCATCCTTTTGAAAGAAGGCAGTCGGTTTCGGTAACACTTGCAACCTGCTATGACGACTGGTGTATGGCGCAAATTGCAAAGGAGCTTGGCAAAAATGAAGATTATGATTTCTTCATCAAGAGAAGTTTGAACTACAGGAATCTTTTCAATCGTTCAACCGGTTTCTATCACCCTAAAGATAAAGACGGGAACTGGATAGAGCCCTTCGATTATCGCTTCGACGGAGGTGTGGGAGCAAGGGATTATTATACAGAAAATAACGCATGGACATATATCTGGCAGCCATATCATGCCTTTGACGATTTGATTGATATGATGGGTGGACGTGAAAAGTTCGATGAAAAACTTGATGCTTTATTCACTACTCCTCTGGGCAGGTCGAAATGGCAATATTATGCTGTTTTGCCCGACGCCACAGGTAATGTAGGCCAGTTTGTGATGGGCAACGAGCCTTCTATGCATATTCCTTACCTCTATAACCTCGCAGGGAAACCATGGAAAACACAAAAACGTGTGCGTATGCTGATGAATACATGGTTCAGAAACGACTTGATGGGCGTTCCGGGCGATGAAGATGGTGGCGGACTGAGCGCATTTTATGTCTTCTCTGCAATGGGTTTCTATCCTATTACTCCAGGTATACCGGAATATCAGATAGGCAGTCCGCTTTTTAATAAAATAAGCATTCATTTACAAAATGGAAAAACATTTACTGTGATCGCAAAGAATAACAGCGATAAAAATAAATATATACAGTCGGCAAAACTTAATGGCAGAGAACTGGCAAAATCGGTTATCACCCACGACGATATTGTTCGGGGTGGAACTCTTGTTCTTGAAATGGGAGAGAGACCTAAATATGACTTGTGGGAATCAGGCGGAAAATAATAATCGTGATTATTGAATTTTAAATATTTTTTTGCATTGCAGGGACGTTAGCTCAGCAGGTTTAGAGCGTTTGTTTCACATACAAGAGGTCACTGGTTCGAGTCCAGTACGTCCCACTCAGTAATATTATATTATTTTTTTCAAAAAGATTTTCTTTCAGCCCTGTTATAAATTACTTTTTGAGCCAAATTTAGTATTGTGCGTTTAATGCGATGTCATGTTTCCCTGGCTCCATTTTTATGCCGGCTCGGATAGTAACCGAATTGTGCTTTGAAAATTCTGCTGAAATATTTTACATCGGTGAATCCTGTTTTGAACGCAGCTTCTGAGACATTATATCCGTTCTCGAGAAATCGTCTGGCAATGCCAAGTTTTATTTTTCTCGTAAATTCGACAGGGCTCGATCCGGTAAGTCCTTTCACCTTATTATAAAGAAGTGTATGACTTACAGCACAATATTCGGCAAGGGAACTTACAGTAATGTTTTTGGAATAGTTTTCCTCGACGTAGGAGACTATCCTTTTCAGAAAATCCATATCTCTGGATGATATTTTTAGCTTGTTGGCGCCTGTGATTGAATTATTGATATAATAAGCCGACACTTTAGACCTCTGGTTTATAATATTACTTGCCATGGTTTTCAGGTATTCCATATTGAACGGTTTTACTATGTATGCTTCGGCGCCTGTTTCAATTCCGGCTATCTGATCACTCATATCGGTTTTAGAAGTTACCATAATGACAGGGATATGGCTTGTTGAAAAATCTTCTTTGAGTTTCCTGGTCATCTCCATTCCGTCCATTCCAGGCATACGGATGTCGGTTATTATGGCGTCGGGGTTCAGAGTCCTGGCCAGATGAAGCCCCTCCTCACCATTCCTTGCTCCGATACATGTAAAATAAGGTTTGAGAGACTGAATTAAGTAATTTAGTATCTCGTGGTTATCTTCAATAATCAGTAACATATTTCTGTCAGATGAATCGGATAATGGTATATCGTCTTCATAATTCGGAACACCGGTAATTTCCTCTGGTTGTATTCTTTCTACATTATGGAACGTTTCAGCCGGTTCAGCCTCAGGCATACCGGCGAAATGTTTCCTGCCCTCCTGTAGTCTTATTGTAAATGTGCTGCCTGTACCAGGCGAGGATGCAACAAGGATATCGCCTTTGTGTAACTTTGCAAGTTCATACGATAGCGAGAGCCCGATTCCTGTTCCTGCCAGATTATTGTTGCTCAATATTGTATATCTGGTAAAAATATCAGCAAGGTTTTTCTGCGGAATACCCGGGCCTTCATCGGTAACTGAAATATCAATAAATTTGTTCTTTTCAGCCTCCGAAATTTTAACGGATACATTTTTACCAGTGCCGGTGAATTTAATAGCATTCGAAATGATATTATATATAATTGTATCGAGTTTGTTAGGATCGGCAAAAATTTTAAACGATTCGAAATCTGAACTAAACGTATAGTTAATTCCTTTATGTCGTGCCAGAGGAACGAAGTTTTCGAATATTTCTTTTGTGAATGCCACTATGTCTATCTCACTGATTTGGAGTTCCATCTTATTGTTTTGTACTTTTCGGAAATCGAGAAGCTGATTTGTGAGTTGCAGCATTCTTCTGGCATTCTTAAGCATAATATTCATCTGCAGTTTCTTGCTTTGAGGAATCTCATCTTCTGCAAGCATGTCTTCCAGTGGGCCTATAATAAGAGTAAGTGGTGTCCTGATTTCATGGGAAATATTTGTAAAAAACTGGAGCTTGAGTTCGTTTACTTTCTTTTCAATGGCAAGAGCATTCTTGTACCGGTTAATTCTTGTTATTTCATTGTATATCAGTATTGTGGTTGTTATAAGAAGGATTGAGTACAAAATGTACGCAACAGGCGTTTTCCAGAATGGAGGTAAAATTTTGATACCGAGAGTTCTCTCGGGCGATGTGGAACCGTCGGGTCGGATTGACTTTACCCTGAACGTATAATAACCCGGCGATAGGTTCGTATATGTTGCCCTGTGTTGATTTCCAACATAATTCCAGCTGTTGTCGAAATTATCGAGCCTGTATGCAAACTGGATTATATTCGGATTGATATAGTCGAGTGCCGAAAAATCAATGCTGAAACTTGACTGAGAGTATTTAAGATAAATATCATCGGAGAATGATATACTTTTTTTAAGAGGAGAATCTTTCTGACCTGTGGGCACTTCCTTGTTAAACAACATAAATCGTGTAAGCTCAACGCCTGTTTCCATCTCTCTTACAGGTAAATTCCATGGCCTGACAACCTCAAAACCGTGGTATCCTCCGAAAATCAAAGAGCCGTCGTTTTTACTGCAACATGTATTTTCTGAGAAATTATTGAATCCGAGTCCGTTAAATGTATTGAATATTTCAGTGCTTCCTGTTTCCCGGTTTATTTTTATGAGACCATTTTCGGTACTTAGCCAGATATTTTTGTCATTGTCTTCGAGTATTCCGAAAACAATATCGTATCCTGGCGGCTCACCATTCAGAAAATGTTTGAAATGCGCAACTTCGCCATCGAAACTTTCGAGCATATCCGCACCTCCACCGAAAGTGCCGAACCAGAGCTTCCCTTCGGAGTCTTCGAAGATATGAATTACATCATTGTAAATCAAACTTTTATTATCCTGCGGATTCATGAGAAATACCTTGAAATCGTATTTCCCTTCTTCTATATTTTTTCTTTCAAGAAGATTCAGGCCGAATGTTGTTGCCACCCAGAGATTTCCAGAAGAATCAATAAGAATATGTCTGACAAGATTACTTGAAAGGTTGCTGTTCTCCTGATTTATTCTTATGAATTTCAGGTTTTTTTCATGTGGATTCTTTACGAGGCTCAGTCCGTTGCCGTATGTTCCTATCCATATATTATTCATCTTATCCTGGCAAATGGAATATATGTTATTGTTTCCCAGACTTGTCTCGTCATTTTCAGAAAACTCGTAACGTCTGAAACTTATATTGGCGTAGTTGCTATTAAGTTTGTCGAGCGGTTTTTCAGAAACCGAAATTCCGTATCCCTTTGAACCTAACCACAGAAATCCTTCATTATCTATGAATATAGAGTAAGTTGTATTCCTGTAGGATTTTTTCCCAATGCCAGGAAGAGAATTAAAAATCCTTACCTGGGTCATGTTGCTGTCAAAGAGATGTATTTTCCCCGATTTTGTCGCAACCCATAGGTAATTATTTTTATCTTCGAGAATTGCTCTTGCGACGTTATCGAGAATATCGGAAGGTTCTTTTTCCGGAAGGTAATGTTCGAAAGCAGGGTTTTCCATAATCACTTTTTCAATGCCTCCTATAACCTGTCCGGTTCCAAGCCAGAGATGACCATATTTATCTTCAGTAACACAATGAACGAAATTCGAAGAAATTGTATTAGGGTCGTCCGGATTATTCCTGAAAAACCTGAATTTGTCATCATGCCTTTGAAATAAAGCAAGTCCGTTTCCATGAAGCCCAATCCACAGGTTGTCGCGACTATCTTCGTAAAAATATGGTCTTTCAAGATCGGTTAAAGGTTTTATTTCATCGGGCGTGAGAACATAATATTCAGATTTTAAGGTTTTTAATTCAAGGCGTGTAACTCCGAAATCAATTGCGGTAAGCCATAAGTTTCCAAATCGATCCTCATATATATTTTCGAGATTTTCGGAATGAAACTTGACAGATCTCCAGCTTTTACCTTCGTCGGTGGAAATAAAGATACCTTTATCTTTGATCGCTGCAACAATTTCTCCTGATTTCGTCCGGTACAAATGAGTTATCCATTCAGGCTTAAGGAGATAAGCTGAAGGGAATTGCTGAATGCCGGAACTGATAGAAAGTTTGTCATAAACACGGATTCCGGCGTTTGTTCCAAAAAATAGTTTATCGGGCAATTCACACACTGAAGTGAAAATAGCATCTTGTAATATATTTATAAACAGAGGATTATCAGATATGAGACTATTTTTTGCAATAAAACTTAAACCGTTTCTTGTCCCAATCCAAACATTTCCATAAGTGTCGGAATATATGAAATTGATTCTATTATTGGGGATGGAATTATTTTCTGTTTCTTCAAAATGCCTTATTATGTAAGTTTTGTCGTGAGAATCATATTTCAATAAAAACAGTCCTGAAACTGAAGAACCAAGTAAAAGTATATCGGATGAATATTGCAGAAAAATTTTCATTGCCTCGTTTTTTCCTGTGAATCCCTCGTATGAAGGAATGGATGAAAATGTTTCATTAACGGAATTGAAAAAATGATAGAATCCGTCATAAGTTTCCATCCAGATAAATCCCCTCTGGTCTTCCCATAATCTTGTTATACGGTTGTTTGTAAAGTTTACAGGGTTTTCTGCGCTGCTTCTGAAAATTTTGAATTCATATCCGTCGTATCTGTTAAGTCCGTTCATCGTTCCTATCCACATAAATCCTTTACTATCGAAAAGGATGCTGAAAGCCGTATTCTGCGACAGACCCTCTTCTGAACCAATGTGCTCGAACCGGAAAATATCCTGACCTTTAATCGAAGAGAGTATCGTGAACCGGAAAATTAAACAGAGCAATAATATTTTGGCAGAGAGTTTCATCAAAACTTATTATAAAACAAAATTATTAAAAAACGGGCCATTTTAAGTCATTTTATCTACCTGAAAATGATTTTTTATCTACCCTTTTAAAGCATTTAAATTTTTAACTTAGATTAATTCATTCGACTATATTTTTGATATGAAAAGAGTAATTATTATTTTAAATTTCCTTTTTGTTTTATTTCTTTCCGCATGGCCACAGGCTTCATGGATGAATGTTGCTGGCAGCGGTGCCGACCGTTCCGGAAAAATAAAGTGTACAGGAATAATAAACAATCTTATTGATACTCTTTCCGGTAAAGGTGGGGGGACGTTGTATTTTCCGGCCGGAACTTACCTGACCGGTCCTATCATCTTGAAAAGCAATATAATTCTTTATTTGGATGCCGGTGCTGTAATAAAGTTCTCGGACGACTTCGACGATTATTTGCCTATGGTTCCCTCACGCTGGGAGGATATCAGAGTAAAAAACTTCAAATCCCAGATTTATGCCTATAGATGTGAAAATATAACAATAACTGGCAGGGGCCATTTTGAAGGACAGGGACAGAAATGGTGGGACTTTATGCGACAGGTTAATTCAGAAAAACAGTCTGAAAGCAAATGGCAGGAAATATTCAAAAGAGAAAATGCAGAGCTTCTTTCACGAAATGAGTACCTGAGGTCGAAGAATAATTTTTTGAGGCCGCCTATGGTCACAACTTATGAATGTAAAAATGTATTGATCGAAGGTGTCAGTTTTTCGAATCCACCTTTCTGGACAATAATGCCGGCCTTTACAGATAATATAATAATTAATGGTATTACCATTGAAAATCCTAGGAACTCTCCTAACACTGATGGGATCGATCCTTCCTCGTGTCGCAATGTGCGTATTTCGAACTGCCATATTACTGTTGGCGATGATTGTATAGTAATAAAATCGGGTCGTGATGAAGATGGCCGTGAAGCAGGGAAACCTACTGAAAATGTGACTATAACAAATTGCACTATGCTGGAAGGGCACGGTGGTGTGGTTATTGGGAGTGAGATGAGCGGAGGAGTGCGAAAGATAGCTATCTCGAACTGTGTCTTTGAAGGCACCGAACGCGGGATAAGAATAAAAACTATGCGGGGAAGGGGCGGAGTGATAGAGGATATTGTTGTTTCCAACATAGTGATGAACAACATAATTAATGAAGGAGTTTTAATAACTCTTCGCTATCAGACAACAAAACCTGAACCTTTGTCGGAGAGAACTCCGGCCTGTAAGAATGTAAGGATATCCGACCTTATTATAAGGGGAGCTCGGCGCCCGGTTGCAATTTACGGACTGGAGGAAATGGATGTATCGGGTATCTCTTTGAATAGTATGGAAGCCTCTTCACAACAGGGTATAATTATTGAAAACGTATCGGATATCAGTTTGCACGATATCAAACTCGAAATAACAGGCGGAAGTGCATTCGAAGCAAAAGACTCGAAAAAAATCAGTTGCGACAGAATCTCAGCCTCCTTGAAAACAGAGAGTAAACCATATTTCATCTTTCAAAACAGCCAGGATATAAGAGTTACAAATTGTTATCAATCCGAAATAATTAATCTTTATATGTCAGAGGATGAGAAATGTGAATCTATCTATCTGGTTAACAATATACTGCCAGGCGTAAAAATGCTTTATAATAAAAAAGGTAAAAATATAATTACAGGTAATAATTTTTTAAAGTCAGAAAACTAACCTAAATAATTAATTTCTATGAACAGGAAATTTTTTACTGTAGCTCTGGCGATTCTGGTTCTTCTTTTGTCTTACACGACAATTTACGGGCAGGCTGCCAGAATTATCACGGGGAAGGTAACCGACCAGAACGGAGATCCTCTTCCCGGTGCGAATGTTGTAGTGGCCGGTACTACCACGGCCACACAAACCGATCAGAACGGCAATTATCAACTGACAGTAGAGAACCCTGCAAGTGCCGTACTCGAATTTACATTTGTAGGGTACGGTAAACAGCAGATTCCGGTAGGTAACAAAACAACGATTAATGTCGTTCTACAGGAGGAAGCTATCGGACTTAACGAGCTTGTCGTAGTAGGCTACGGTACTGTAAGGAAAAGAGATCTCACAGGCTCAGTAGCATCAATAAAAACTAATGAGATTGTCAAAACTGCTTCGAATAATGCCCTTCAATCAATACAGGGCAAGATATCAGGGGCGGATGTCACTAAGAACAGCGGTGAATCAGGCAGCGGAATCTCAATCAACCTTAGGGGGAACAGGTCAATAAACGCATCCAACGCCCCTCTTTTCCTGGTTGACGGGATTGAATACGGCTCGACTCTCGATATCAATGCCTCTGATATTCTCTCCATCGAGGTTCTGAAGGATGCTTCCTCTACGGCAATTTACGGTACACGTGGCGCCAACGGAGTTATTATCATTACTACAAAAAAGGGAACGACTGCAGGCGAAGCGTCCAGATCGAAGGTGTCGGTTAATTCATACCTCTCATTTAACAGCCCTACCAATCTTCCAAAATTGATGAGCGTGGAACAGGACTATCGCCTGATGGCCGAACGTCAGAGGTACAACAAGGAGAAAGCCGATAGCTCATGGGGCTCTACAAAGCTGTCAGACTATCCTCCCAATGTGGTTCTTTCAAATGTTGTAAGCCCTCCTTATGAAAAATCGGTGTACCAGCTGTATCAAGAGGGTGGAGTTGACTGGTTCGATATGATACTTCGTAATAGTATGACTCAAAACTATGAACTATCGCTTACCGGAGGTGATGCCAGAACAGCTTTCGTTATTTCGCTCGGATATATGAATGAGCAGGGATTACTACGCAACGATGTTCTTGACCGTTATAACCTCAGAGTAAACGTCGATCATAAAATAAGAAAAAATCTATCGGTCGGTGCCAATATACAATATACATACCGCGACTGGGACAGGAGAGCTGATAACATCTATTCACAATTAATAAAGATGCATGCTATGGCACAACCCTATCTATCGGACGGTACAATTCTCGATCGACCTTCTGAACTTGCAACAAGTCACACAAATCCCTTGTTGAATGAAGTTGAAGGTTATTATACAAATAATACCCTGAGAAACAGACTATTCGGTAATCTATACCTCGACTGGGAAATAATCAAAGGTTTGACATTCAGATCGGTATTTGGAGTGGACCAGCAGGGATACCGCACAGGAACTTATGAAGATTATATGTGTACCTCAAATTATCAGTTTGGCCGTGGCTCTTCATTTTCGGCAACAAACGGTCAATCACTGGGATATACATTTGAGAACACTCTGAATTATAAATTCAATATAGGTGAAATAAATGAGATTCAGCTCCTTGCAGGTCAAAGCGCCAAACAGGATATTTCTGAAACTCATGGAGTCTCAGGTATAGGAGGATTTGACCATTATATTGTAAACTCTTTTTACGATTTGACATTTATTCCGACCACAGGCCGAAATATTTCGAATTCCTATGTGCAGAGCAATATGCTGTCTTTCTTCGGGAGAGTTAATTATAAACTCTTGAACAGATATCTTCTTACTGCTACATTAAGGGCCGATGGTTCTTCTGTTCTTGCTGAAGGACATAAATGGGGATACTTCCCTTCGGTAGCGGCTGCATGGGTTTTATCGGAAGAATCATTTCTCAGAGATGTGGAAATCATCAATAACCTTAAACTTCGTATAAGCTGGGGTCAGGCAGGTAATGCGGCTATCGATCCCTACAGAACACTTACTTTGCTGGGCTCAGATAAAGTTCCATATACTTTCGGTAATACCCTTGTTCAGGGTCAGGTTCCTGCCAACCTTGGTAATCCTGACCTGACATGGGAGACAACTTCAACGTATGATGCAGGTGTTGATATATCCCTTTTAAAGGAACGTATTTCTGCAACGGTTGATGTTTATTATTCCAAAACTACCGATCTGCTGCTTTATAAAGGACTTCCTGCCTCATCAGTTTACCCGCAGGTAATCGAAAATGTCGGAACCACTGAAAATAAAGGCGTTGAAGCATCACTGAATCTGAGAGTGATAGAAAAAAAGAATTTCTCATGGCTTGCTGACCTCAATTTTTCGATGAACAGGGATAAAATAATATCGCTTGCAAGCGGCGAATCGAGAGATGTTTCGAAACCGGATGAAGCCCTTGTGGTAGGCGAACCCGTAAGAGCATTCTATAACTATGAGGCCGACGGCTGCTGGAAAATCGATGAAGCAGCTGAGGCTAAAATATATGGTAAAATACCCGGCGCAATCAAAATAGTTGACAGAAATAATGATAATGTCATAAATGATCTCGATAAAAGGCTATATAATAAAAGTCCGAAATTCGTAGCCGGATGGAACAACACGTTCAATTATAAAGGTATTTCCCTTTCTGCTTTAATGTATGCTCGTGTGGGACAGTGGATAAGATATGACTATAACCTTGCCTACAAACCTACAGAACAGGACGGCTCACCTGCTGTTGACTTCTGGACACCGGAAAATCAAAATGCAAAATTTCCGCGACCAGGAATAGTTTCACAGAACGACATGCCGGCACTCGGTTTTGAAAATGCCAGCTTCTTCAAGATAAGAGAACTTACTCTCGGTTATTCATTGCCCCCAAGAATCATAAATAAAGCCGGTATTTCTAATTTACGGATTTACGGCTCACTCCAGAATTTTTTCACATTCAGCAATCTGGATAACTATGACCCTGAAAGAGGAGGCGCTATTTCACACCCACTGGCAAAACAGATGGTATTTGGCATAAACCTCGACTTTTAAAATTTAAAAACATGCAACGATGAAAACCGGATTTAAATATTTAAGCGCATTGTTTGTAGTGCTGATGACAGCAAACATTGCATGTACCGATTATCTTACTGAAGTAAACAGAACAGGTTCAACCGAAGATATTATTTATTCTACAAAATCAGGTCTGGATGGTCTGCTTGGCGCAAGTTATTCTTACCTGAGAGGATGGTACGGGAAAGAGGCTGCATACGGATTGAGCGAATGCGGAACCGACCTCTGGCTTACCGGATATGATAACAGACAAAAAGTACTCGTTGATTATTCTGGAATAACCCCTGAAGTTGCAACAAGTACGAAAGAGACGATGAACGCATGTTTCGATGAGTACTGGGAACTCTTTTATACGGCTATCAATACTGTAAACACGGGATTGAAAAATGTGCCTCTGGTCCCGGATAATACCTTGAGCAGCGCCGATAAAAATGTGTATATAGGAGAACTGAAAGCACTTCGTGCACTATATTACTGGCATCTTGTTGAAACATGGGGTCCCGTTCAAATCAACAGAGAGCCTGTTAATAGCGTATCAACGGAAGCCAGGCGCGATTCTGAACAAGATGTTTATAACTTCATGCTCGAAGATATTGATGATGCTATCACCAGGCTGGCAGGAAAGACTACTAAGACAGGCCATATAAATATATGGGCCGCCAAAGCTATAAAAGCACGACTGCTTTTGTATAAAGCCAGTAAATTCAATGATAATCAGGCATATATAGATGCTGCAGCTACAGCCGATGAGGTTATATCGGGCAGCGGACTGTCGTTTTATTCAAACTATGCCGATTGCTGGAGCGGCGCTAATGAGAACGGAATAAACAACAAAGAGGTGATATGGTGGGTTGACTATTCAGAGGTGCTCGAAAACAATATTCTTTCTCCACGTTTAAAACTGGATGCTTCAGGTAATCAGATGAGATGGTCGCAGATGATCCTAAGAAACAGTGCAAATACAATAGGGGGAAATGCAGCCCATCTTATGTTCGTTGGAGTATGGAATATGGTTCCCGGCCTTACTTCAATTCTGATAAGAACAGATACAGAAGCAAAGAAGGTGCTTTCATACCAGGGGAAAACATTTAATCTCGGGACTGCTTATCAACCTTATAGTAAAGGATTTACAAGATATGTCCCTTCAGGCTATCTGCTCGACCTTTTCAATGACGAAACCGACCAGAGATATCAGGCCTCATTCCGGGATGTTTATTATGTTGCACCCGAGCTTCAGGCTGCCTTTACAGCAGGAACTGTTACACCTCCATCAGGATATGCAAATATGAGGGATACTGCTATTTACTTGTCTAAGAAGGATGCGACGGCCGGACAGATAAGTCGCGCTGCAAACAGATATGTCCTGTTCTCAAGAACCGATGTCGGCAATTCCGCTGCAAAACCACTCTACCAGGATGCAGCCGGTACACTGCCCACTATTGCCACAGGAACATCGGGAAATGAAAACTTCAAAGGAAACAGAATGTATATTCAGCTAAAAAAATTCGACGATTATACTGGCTCTATAATAAGAGACTTATGCTCAAGAGATGCATTTGTATTCCGGCTTTCTGAAATGTACCTTATTGCCGCTGAGGGCTATATGATGTCCGGCCAGACGGCAAATGCCATCGCCAGGCTTAACACTTTGAGAACGGCCCGCGCAAAGGCAGGAAAATCGAACGTTCTTTCACCAGACGAAGAAACCGCCGTAAATGCTAAAGATATTAACGTCATCCTCGACGAACGTGGAAGAGAGCTTTGCGGTGAACAACAGAGATGGTTCGACCTCAAACGTACGGGGAAATTACTCGATCGTGTAAAACAATATAACGGAAGCGCTAAAAACAATATTAAAGATTTCCATACTCTGAGGCCTATCCCTCAGCCACAGATGGATGCCGTAACAAATAAAACAAGCGGACCAGATCCTAAAGGCTTCTGGCAGAACCCGGGGTATTAGAAAAACAGGTTGGTTAGTGGGTTATCAGGAGGATTACAGTATGATGCTGAATAGCTTGAATACTGTAATCCTCTTACCTTTTATTTTCGGCTTAATAAACAACTCTTCATTCTTAAAGCAAAACATAAACATTATGATGATTTTTTAATAACATTTTTTTATTAAATTAAAGAACATTTAATATATATTGTTATGTATAAAAAACTGATTTTTTCATTATTGATTATTACAAGTGCCTGTAATCTTCAATCACACCAAACAAAGAAGAATGATAATGAAGTGAAATGGCAGGTCAGAATGGCAAATACAGTGATGACACAAGCCGACAGTCTGATTCATTATGTTCCGGGCACCCCCAAATGGGCTTATGATGTTGCTTTTCTCGGTATGGCAATAGACAGGCTTGGGAATATTGACCCAAAATATTCGAAATATATGGAAGACTGGGTGAATTACTTTGTCAATGAAGATGGCTCTGTTAAAGATTACAAAATAAGTGAATACAATCTTGACCGTATATTCCCGGGCCGACTTGTAATTACTGTTTATAAGAGAAATCCTCAGCAGAAGTATAAAATTGCAATAGATAATTTTATTGAACAATTAAAAACGCATCCGAAGACTAAATCAGGTGGCTATTGGCATAAGTTGATTTATCCTTGGCAGATGTGGCTCGACGGAATATTTATGGGTTCGACATTTATGGCTCAGTATGCAAAGGAATTCAATGCTCCGGAATGGTATGGTGTTGCAACTTCTCAGACAAAAATGATATATGAAAAGACTCTTGACAAAGAATCAGGCCTTCTGATGCATGCCTGGGATGAAAGCCGCACACAGAAATGGTGCGACCCTGCAACAGGGAAGTCACATTATCCATGGAGCAGGGCAATGGGCTGGTATATTATGGCTATTGTTGATATACTGGATTGCCTTCCGGCAGATCATCCCGACAGGGATGACCTGATAGAAATTCTTCAGAAAACATGTGATGCTCTTCTTAAAGTACGGGATTCAAAGACAGGGTTATGGTACCAGGTGTTGAACATGGGAGGGAGAGAGGGTAATTATATAGAAGCATCCGGCTCTGCAATGTATATTTATGTGTTTGCAAAAGGAGCAAGGCTCGGATACCTCGATAAGAAATACAGGGAAATTGCCTCCAGGGCATTCGATAATTTTATTAAAGAACTTGTTACAACAGATGCAGAAGGTATGGTAACGATCCACAATATATGTGGTGGCTGCGGCCTTGGAGGAAATCCTTACAGAGACGGTTCTTATGAATATTATGTAAACGAAAAAAGATACGATAACGATACTAAAGGGGTTGCGCCCTTTATCCTTGCAGCAATCGAACTCGACAGGTAAGAAGTAATAAATTTTTCATTATTTTTAACATAAAATAATGAAAAATGAAACATTTGTTTGCACCTTTCGTATTATTAATTATAGTAGCATCATTTAGCCAGGTCCTTTATACTCAGGAACTAAATAATAGCTCCGGGATGTTCCTCTGGTATCGCAGGCCTGCGGCCGACTGGAATGAGGCTCTGCCCATAGGAAACGGGCGAATGGGAGCAATGGTTTTCGGCAATGTCAACCATGAACGAATTCAGATTAATGAAGAAAGCATCTGGGCAGGGATGAAAGTCGAAAATCCCGATGCAGATGCCCGCGAATATCTTCCGTTAATCCAGAAAAAACTTCTAAACGGCGAAATCAAAGAGGCGATGGATCTTTCGGAGAAACATTTGCGGAGCAACCCAATGCGTATTCGTTCATATCAGCCTCTTGGAGATATTTATATTGATTTTTTCAACTCAAGTCGTAATATCCCCAAAGAAGAAAATTACCGTCGTGAGCTTAATCTTGAAACCGGCATTGCAACAACATCCTATTCTCTTGATGGAATATCATATACAAGAGAAATCTTTGTATCGGCTCCCGACAATGTGATTGTGATAAAGCTTTCTGCAAATCAGCCAGGTAAACTTACTTTTAAACTCTCGCTCGGCCGCGAACAGGATGCCGTTGTTACACCAGTAACCTCAGATGAACTATTGCTTACAGGTCAGATAGTTGACTTGCCGGAAAAAGAAACATGCCCGCCCGGGTTGCACATGAAATTTGCTGCATGTATCATTGGAAAGAACAGGGGAGGAACAATGACAGCCATAAATAACAGTTTTTATGTAGAGAATGCTGATGAAGCTGTATTTTATCTTACTGCAGCAACAGATTATAACTTTTCCCTGCTCGATTATGACCGTTCCATCGACCCGGTAAAGATATGCAGTTCAATTCTGGAGCCTGTTAAAAGCAAGACGTACGAAGCGATTAAAAACTCTCACATAAAAGAACATTTATCAATGTTTAACAGGGTTTTTTTCACTCTTGGTGAAGATGCCCGGTCGGATATTCCCACCGACCAGCGCCTGAAGGAAGTAAAAGAAGGGAAAGAGGATAAAGGCCTAGCCGTTCTTCAGTTTCAGTATGGTCGTTACCTTCTTATGAGTTCATCGCGTGCTCCAGGTATCCTACCGGCCAATCTGCAGGGTATATGGAACAAGGATATGAACGCTGCGTGGAACTCCGACTATCACACTAATATAAATTTACAGATGAATTACTGGCCAGCCGAAGTTTGCAATCTTTCGGAAACCGTTATTCCGCTTTCGAATCTGATAAACCATCTTCGCCAGCCTGGCCGCATCACTGCTGAAAAAACTTATAACTCAAAAGGGTGGACAATGAACCACCTTACCGATGTATTTGGACGTACTTCAATATGCGACGGAGTAGGGTGGGGTACTTTCCCTATGGCAGGCCCATGGCTGGTACTGCATCAGTGGGAACATTATCAGTTTACACAGGATAAGGAATACCTTAGAAATGAAGCATGGCCTTCGATGAAAGAGAGCGCCGAGTTTGTACTTGGATTCCTGATTAAAGATAAAAACGGAAAGTGGGTGACAGCGCCGTCAAATTCACCGGAAAACAGTTATAAGCTACCAAACGGTGAAAGATATAATCTTACTTATGGAGCTACAATTGATATCCAGATAATACGGGAATTACTTACTGCATGCATTAAAACATGCGAAATTTTGGGAGAGGATAGAGAATTCATGAATAAGTTAAAACTGGTGCTAAAAGATTTACCCCCAAACAGAATAAGCAAACGTTACGGGATAATTCAGGAATGGATTGAGGATTATGAGGAAGTTGAACCGGGTCACAGACATATATCACAGCTTTTCGGACTCTATCCCGGAACACAAATTACAGCCGCCAATCCGGAACTTTTCGAAGCGGCCCAAAAAACCATCGAGCGACGCCAGACGTATGCAGTAAAAGGACAGGGCTCTTCTACCGGATGGAGCAAAGCCTGGATGGTGAATTTCTTTGCGAGACTTAATGATGGAAATGCCGCATGGAGCAAGATTCTGGAGCTTCAACGTGAAAAAACACTGAACAATCTGTTCGATAACCATCCTCCTTTTCAGATTGACGGAAATTTCGGGTTGACAGCAGGAATAGCCGAGATGTTATTACAATCGCATAGCGATGAAATAGAACTTCTGCCCGCACTGCCTCAGGCCTGGAGCAACGGAAGAATATCCGGATTGAGAGCCAGAGGAAATTTAGAGGTTGATATCACATGGGAAAATAACCGGCTGAAAAATGTTGTTCTTAAATCGAATGAAGATAAATCTGTTACTGTAAAATATGGAACTTTGAAAGCAAGACATAAGATAAAAAAAGACGTACCACTGAAACTGGATAATAATTTAAAAAGAATAGTTTAATTTTATGCACTTCTTGAAGTTTTGTAAGTAATTTATGAAGAATGAATTGAAATTGAGTTTTTCAGGAATCTAATATTATTGTTTATTATGAAAAAAATATTTGCTTTATTTCTGGTTTCGGGTCTTTTTGTTTTCTTGCAGTGCGGTCAGAAAGAATATGACTGGAAAATCTGCGAAAACCCCATACTTACTGAATGGGCTTTAAAAGTTGACCCGCTCAAACCATGGCCAGAATATCCAAGGCCCGATATGGTGCGTAACGAATGGCTGAACCTTAATGGATTATGGGATTATGCCGTAACCCCTAAGGGAACAAAACCTGAAAACTGGGAAGGTAAAATACTTGTCCCTTTCCCTCTGGAATCGGCACTTTCGGGAGTTAAGCGCCGTATTACCGGAAACGAAAACCTGTGGTACAAAAACACTTTTTCTCTGCCCGGAAAATGGAAGAATAAAAAAATCCTTTTGAATTTTGAAGCGTCCGACTGGGAAACAAAAGTATGGATCGACGGAAAA
Source organism: Bacteroidales bacterium (assembly GCA_017999895.1). Classification (GTDB taxonomy): domain Bacteria; phylum Bacteroidota; class Bacteroidia; order Bacteroidales; family VadinHA17; genus LD21. The sequence continues at coordinate 10,620 of JAGNKY010000007.1, read as the reverse complement.
GAAGCAGGGGTTCACAAAGGAGGATATGATCCATTCTCTTTTGAGATATCGGGGCTATTGAATAAAGGAGCTACTCACGAAATTATGGTGTGCGTGTGGGACCCGACCAGCGATGGACCTCAGCCCCGCGGAAAACAGGTGAATAATCCAGGCGGAATCTGGTATACTCCAACCACAGGGATATGGCAGACAGTTTGGCTTGAGCCTGTTAATGAAAATCATATTTCATCGTTTCGGACTGTTTCCGATATTGATGCTAAAACTCTGTCGTTTGTTGTAAATTCATCGGAAAATAATGGTACGGTTGAAATAAAAGTCTCGTCAAATGGGAAATCTATAGCCGAAAAATCTGGTTTGTCAGGATCTGAAATAAAACTCGACATAAACGAACCTATTCTCTGGAGCCCTGATAATCCATTTCTTTATGATGTTTCGATAATTCTTAAAACAGACAATATTGCTTCAGACGAAATTACTTCTGTGGCAGGAATGAGAAAAATCTCTCTGGGGAAAACAAACGATGGTTTTACAAGAATTTTGCTCAATAATGAATTTATGTTTCAGATCGGACCTCTCGATCAGGGATTCTGGCCCGACGGTCTGTATACTCCGCCTACCGACGAAGCGATGATTTATGACCTGCGGATGATAAAGAAAATGGGATTCAATATGCTGCGAAAACATGTTAAAGTTGAAAACAGAAGATTCTATAACTGGTGCGATAAAATGGGAATTCTTGTCTGGCAGGATATGCCCAGTGGCGACAAATCTATAGGAGGAAACATGCCCGATATAACAAAAACTGCCGAAGCCGGAGAACAGTTTGAATTTGAATTGAAGCGGATGATCGAGACGAAGTATAACCACCCTTCGATTATCATTTGGGTACCTTACAATGAAGGATGGGGTCAGTGGGATACTGAAAGAATTACTGAGCTTATTAAGGATTATGATAATACCAGACTTGTTAATAGTGCTTCGGGGTGGACCGACAGGGGAACAGGAGATATAAAAGATATTCATACCTATCCAAACCCGGGATGCCCTGAACCTGAAGAAAAGAGAGCTATCGTGGTGGGTGAATACGGTGGACTTGGTTACCCTGTGAGAGATCATACATGGGAAGCAACAAACTGGGGATACAGAACATTCGAAGATACTATTCAGTTGTTGAGTACTTATGAGTTATATATCGATCGTATCTACCGGTGTGTAAACAAAAATGGACTGAGTGCAGCCGTTTATACTCAGACTACTGATGTTGAAACTGAGACAAACGGATTGATGACATACGATAGAAAGGTGGACAAGATGGGTGCCGATAATGTTGCAAGAGCAAACAAAGGTATGACTCCACCTGTGCTCGAGAGAACCATTCTTGTATTTTCAGATGAGTTTCCTGTTGTTCTTTCGAGCCATAACCCGGAAGCAAAAATCTTTTATACACTCGACAGTACCGAACCGGATGTTAATTCAACTCTTTATACTGCACCATTTTCAGTAAATAAATCATGTGTACTGAAATCTTTTGCACAATATGACACTGGAAAAAGCAGAACTGTCTCTTATAACCTTGTAAAAAAGGAAATTATCCCGGCAGCTTTTACAGGCAAATACAAAAATGGTCTCAGTGCAAGAATATTCACCGGAGAATTCACAGCAATACCTGATTTTGACAAGCTTACTCCGGCTAAAACTGTAATATCCGAAGCGGTTAATCCAAATATTGCCGAATTGAAAGAAAACTTTGCAATTGCCTTCGACGGATACATTCGTATCCCCGAAGATGGAGTCTATGGCTTGTTTATTAATTCAGACGACGGTAGCAGATTGGTGCTCGACGATACTCTTGTGATTTCAAATGACGGAGTGCACCCAAGAGCTGTGGAAAAAGGAGATTATTTTTCGCTTGGCAAAGGATATCACAAACTGCATATCGGATATTTTCAGGGAGCCGGAGGAAGACCAGTATTGAGATTTAACTTTGAAACGCCGGATAAACCCAGAACACAGGTACCGCCAGAATGGCTTTATCATTAGACTGTTTCTAATATGAAATGGTTCATGTCATTAATTCGCATGAACTGTAATTTTGCCATTAATGCCAAAATCGCATCAATTCATGAATAATGCTAATTTGTTAGTCAATTAGATGATTTTCAGGCAATAATTTAATTTCTACTTTATTCCGAAAAGTTTGCAGATATGCCTGTTATATAGATTATCATAAACACATCCGGCAATGATATCCTTATATCTATCGAGAAGGGAGAGGTATTCATCCAACCTTTCGGCTGCAAGTTTATATGCCACATGAATAAGCTGCCTCATATCGGGATTATAGTCGGGACAGGAAGTATCGTGTCTTAAGGAATATGCAAATTTCCTGCTATCCCATTCATTAACATCCTCTTTTGAAGGAAGATTTTCTCTTCTGATATCAATGACATCCGAATATGGCGCACAGAGCTCATCAATTTTTTCGAGCGATTTAATATAAATTTCCTTTACGAATTTCAGTGCGTCTCCTCCTGCAAGAGCAAGTCCGGTAACTTCTTCGAGCCATGTTGTGCCTGCAGTTTTTAAGTGGATTCCGGCATCGTATTTTTTGATTATTCTTCCTATGTACGGATAAATGGCAAATTTATCTGAGCCGGAATGGACGCTTATTTTAAGATTTTCCTGTAGTTTAAATTGTTTTATTGCCTGTTTTATTACAAGCAGATCCGATTCGAATTCAAGTCCGAAAAGTTCGGGATTACCCACATAATCAACTCCTTTATTGAAACGTCCCTGGAATTTCGGAGCTATTGTCTGAAGTGGAATTTTTTCGATTCCGAGCATCATAAGGATGAAATAGAGTTCAACAGGACTTTGAGGTTCAGGAACTTCATCCATCGAGATTTCCGTTACAAAATTACCTTTTCCTTTTGCTCTTTCAATTTTACGATATATGACTCCGGCCATTTTAGTAGCAAACAGATATTTTTCGGCAATCTGTTTTAGGAACGGTACGGTTATTGAAAATGGTTTGGGAATGCCCTGGATAGTAAGTTTTCCTCTGAATTCTCTGGTTTTTTCGAGGAATGCCTTAATATCTTCTTCTCCTGCTTTATGACCAATATATGCAGCAACGTCTATGGTAAAGAAATCGGATGCCTCGATGAACTTGTTCACAGTATCGAAGCTGATATGGTCGGCATCGACAAAATAAGGTTTATTGAACTTTAAAGCTTTTACTGCAGCATCAGCTTCTTTCCTCACGTCCTCTGGCCGTGTGCCTATAATGGAATGTTCCCGGTTCGATTTGTTCCATACCGGTGTAATATCTATACCTTTTTTCCCTGCTTCAATAATTGCCCTGAGTTGTGCAGATCCCTGACGACCAAATCTGTCGCCGATTCCAATTGAATATTTTCCTGTTTTTTTCATATAAAATCAATGATTATTTAATGATTATTTAAAAAGAAATCAACATTTTCGGATGTTATTATATCAACCGGAAGATAATCTAATTTTTCCGGCATCCTGATGAGAGAGAGATACTCGAAGAGTTTTTTGACAGCTCTGTAAGTTTGTTCTTCGGGTCTCTGGCCGATAATAAATTTTATTTTACCTTCCTTCAGACATCCAACATTTTTATCGAGCAGGTCATAGCCAATCACATTTATTTGATATCCCGAAGAGTGCAAGTATTCTGCTATGCTGAATGACTTTGAACCTGTTACAAACACTGTTGAAATGTCAGGATTTTTAAATAAAATACCGTCAAGTGAATTATTAACAATTTCCTTTTCAATGCCAGGTATATTTAGCATTACCATCTTGTGGTTATTTTTATCTGAATCTTCAAAGAAGCTAAGGAATCCTTCTGTCCTTTTGTTCAGATGGTGCATATTTTGAAGGTTTTTAGCTATGTTCACTATCATAATATCTTTTCCGGCCGGTGTTACGAGGCTGGCAAGCTGACCTGCCACTCTGCCGCTACTAAAAATCTCTTCTCCTATATATGCGAGAAAGTCGGTTTCGGTGAGATAATTATCCACAAAAACAAAAGGTATTTTTTCTTCTTTAAGAGTGTTACAGAAAGTTATCGATTCTTTCCTGAATACAGGTGCAAGCAATAAGCCGTCAGGATTTTGTTTTAGCACTTCTTCTGTTTTTTCAATAAAGCTTTTCTCGTCGTTAAGGTCGAAAGTAAACTGTTTGAGAGTCACAGGGAATTGCTCAAGTTCGGCCATTGCCTTTTCCATTCCTTCTGGATGTTTGCTCCAGAATGAATTCTCTCCGGTTGACGAAGGCAGAAGAGATATCAGGTTGAATGCTTTTCTTGTCTTCAGAGCTCTGGCCATTATATTGGGTGTGTATTTCAGGTCGTCGGCTATCTTCAAAACCTTTATTCTGGTATTTTCGGCGACCTGTCCCCTATTGTGCAAAACCCTGTCGACAGTACCGATTGAAACGCCTGCCAGAGAGGCAATGTCTTTCAGCCTTGCTTTCTTACTGAACATATCGGAAAGTAAAAAGAATCATCAGAGTTCGACTTTTTTGTTTTTCGGTGCGAATACGTTCATTATTATCCATGCGAGGATATAAGCGCTGGCGGCAATAGTAAACATTACAACATATCCTGTTTCAATATGGCCTGCCCTCTTATAAAAGTCAATGATGAATCCTGCGAAATATGAGACACCAAGGCCGCCCAGAGCGCCTGCCATGCCTCCTATACCTGTTACTGAGCTGACTACTCTTTTTGGGAATGCATCCGAAACAGTTGTGAAGATATTTGCCGACCAGGCTTGATGTGATGAAGCGGCAAGAGCGATCAGGCATACGGCGCCCCATGTGCTTATTGAAGGAGATGCAGCAAATGCTATAGGCGTTACAAGAACTGCAAAAATCAACATTGTTATGCTTCTGGCTTTGAAAGGAGTCATTCCTTTTTTAATCATATATGATGAGAGCCATCCGCCGAATATACTGCCAACTGTTGTAGCTGTATAAATAAATGCAAGCGGCAGTCCGAATGACACGACATTAAGTCCGGTACCTCTTACTTCAGCCAGCCAGCCCGGTATCCAGAAAAGGTAAAACCACCAGATGGGGTCAGTTAATGCTTTGCCAATGAAAAATAGCCATGTCTGACGATATTTTAGAAGTTTTCCCAGAGGAACTTGTTCCTGAGGTTCGTTTTGTTCATCAATGTCACTTTTAATATATGCGAGTTCTTCAGGAGTGAGTTTTTTCTTTTTTTCAGGCACTTCATATATCAAAAACCAGAAGATAATCCAGATAAATCCCAATGCGCCGGTAATGATGAATGCGGCTTGCCAGTTCCATACAGCAACTATTGCCGGAACGGCAAGAGGAGCAACAATTGCCCCTATATTTGTACCGGAATTGAAAATGCCAGTGGCAAGGGCGCGTTCTTTTTTTGGAAACCATTCGGCAATGGTCTTATTTGCTGCAGGAAAGTTTGCCGATTCACCAAGTCCCAGAAGTGATCTCCAGAATCCGAATCCAAGTGCCCCTTTTGCCAGAGCATGCCCCATTGCGGCAATACTCCAGATAATTACTGCAATTCCATACCCGATCTTAGTTCCAAACTTATCAATAAACCTACCGGTCAGTAACATACCGAAGGCATAAAAGAACTGAAAAGCCATTACTATGTAAGAATAGGTTTTTTCTCCAATATTCAAGTCGCTTTCCAGCATGGGTTTAAGTATCCCTATTACCTGTCTGTCGATATAGTTTATTGTTGTTGCAAAAAAGATAAGCGCACAGATTGTCCATCTGTAATTACCGATTTTTTTTATTTGTTCTGTCATAGGAATAAAGTTAACTGGTTAATACTGCTTATTAATTTTCATATCCGGAATAATTATGTTATTTATCAATAATTAGCAGGATTTTATACATTATAAGTGGTCGAAGCTGTTGTTCCGCCGCGGCCGGTCCAGTTTGTATGGAAGAACTCGCCTCTTGGCCGGTCGATTCGTTCGTATGTGTGTGCTCCGAAATAGTCTCTTTGAGCCTGTAAGAGGTTTGCCGGAAGCCTTTCACAGCGGTAGCCATCGTAATAATTCAAAGCTGAGCTAAGTGCAGGGACAGGTATCCCGTTAACAGATGAAGTTGCAATAACATTTCTCCAGCCGTTCTGGGCATTTTCGATTTTTTCTTTAAAGAACGGGTCAAGAAGAAGGTTCGTAAGTGCTGGATTCTTATCGAAAGCTTCTTTTATCCTTCCAAGGAAGGCTGACCGAATGATGCATCCGCCACGCCACATAAGAGCAATGCCTCCATAATTTAAATCCCATTTATATTCTTGAGCGGCCGCTCTCATTAATACATAGCCCTGTGCATAAGATACAATCTTTGAAGCATAAAGAGCTTCTCTCAAATTATGTATAAATTTTATTCTGTCGCCGTTAAATGCCGGTTTTGGCCCTTTAAGAATTTTTGAAGCGACCACTCTCTCATCTTTCATTGACGAAAGACAGCGTGCAAAGACAGCTTCGGCAATAAGTGTAAGTGGAACACCAAGATCGAGAGCGGTGATACCAGTCCATTTACCTGTTCCTTTCTGCCCGGCTGTATCGAGTATTTTGTCAATAAGTGGTTGCCCGTCAGAGTCTTTAAAAGCAAGAATATCTCTGGTAATCTCAATAAGGTAACTATTCAGTTCCCCTTCGTTCCATTCTTTGAATACATTATGCATCTCGTCAGGAGTCATGCCGAGCATATCGCGCATAATATGATAAGCCTCACAGATGAGCTGCATATCGCCATATTCAATTCCATTATGAACCATTTTCACGAAGTGTCCTGCTCCGTTTTCTCCCACCCAGTCGCAGCAAGGCGTTCCATCCTCAACTTTTGCAGCTATAGCCTGGAATATCGGTTTTACTTCAGGCCATGCGGCTTTTGAACCACCAGGCATAATTGAAGGACCAAGAAGTGCACCTTCTTCACCGCCTGAAACTCCTGTTCCAATATAAAGAAGGCCTTTGCTCTCAACATAGGCAGTTCTACGGTTAGTATCCTGAAAATGAGTATTACCTCCGTCAATTATAATATCTCCCTTTTCCAGATGCGGAAGAAGGAGTTCGATCATTTCGTCAACGGCATTTCCTGCTTTTACCATTAACATTACTTTTCTCGGTTTTTTTAATGTAGCCACAAACTCCGGGATTGAATGAGCACCAACAATATTTTTCCCTTTAGCCCTTCCATTGATGAAATCATCAACTTTCTGTATAGTTCGGTTATAAACCGTTACTCTGAATCCTTTGCTCTCCATATTGAGAACAAGATTCTCACCCATTACGGCAAGTCCGATTAAGCCTATATCTGATAGATTGTTCATAATTTAATAGTTTATCGTTTTACGTTTTACGTTTTACGTTTATCGTTTTCTTCCTCCACCTACTTCGTCATGCTTTGCGGCACTGCGTAGGCCAAAGTCCATAGCCGAAGTTGGAATGTTTTTCAATTTGCATTTTACATTTTTCAATTTTCAATTTTCAATTTTCAATTTCCCCTTTGCCCCCATCTCTCCTTCATTATTTCTCTAAAGTTCCTGAATAATACTCTTTTACGATTTCATCCATCACCCTGCTTGTTCTTGCCGCAGTTATTCCAGTACTTACAGCTTTCCCCTTATTAAGTAATTCATTTACGACCTGCGAAATCAGAAAATATTGAACATGTTCAGGCCTTTCATTGATATATTCCCGTGTGCCGTAGTTGTTTATAAGAGAGATAGGTTCGAATGAAAAGGTCGAAAATTTTATATGTCCCTTTTCTCCAAAAATTTCAATTATATCCCTGTTTGATGAATTGTGCAGATTGAAGCACCATGTTCCGGAAGCAATAATGTTTTCAGAGAAAGTCAAAATAGCTGAGACAAAATCTTCTGCCTTATACAGACCTCCCTGGTTAACAGCTACTGATTTCACTTTTTCGACAGGTTCGAAGAGAAAATCGAGATAATCGAGCTGGTGCGATCCAAGGTCGAAAAAATGACCTCCACCTGCAATTTCGGGATCGACACGCCACGACAGCTTTCCTGAACGCTCGTCGTCGGAAGGGGCTTTAAACAGTTCGATGTTTATAAATCTTACCCTTCCTATTGCTCCGTTTTCAATAAGTTCTTTTACTTTAAGAAACCCCGGCAGAGTGCGGCGATAGTAAGCAACAAATACAGGCAGTCCATATTTTTCAGCCGTTTCATTTATCATCATGCACTCTCGATAGCTGGTTGCCATTGGTTTTTCAATATAAACAGGTTTGCCTGCAGCTAAAGCCTTAATTGCATATTCGGTATGACTTCCTGGAGGTGTTGCAATGTATATTGCATTTACTTCTGGATCATATATGAGTTCATCGGCATTATTGTAGAACCGTGGGACATTATGTCTTTTTGCGTAATCCTCTGCAAGAGCGAGGTTTCTTCTCATTACTGCAACAAGCTGGGAACCAGGAACTTTATTGAAGGCAGGACCGCTTTTCACTTCAGTAACATTACCACAGCCTATGATGCCCCATTTTATCATTTGTCCTGTAAATTAATTATTAAGCCTTTCTTTTGATGCCCATAGGCCAATAGCAGGATTGGAAATATAAAAAATTTCTTCTCCGTCGGGCATGATATTAATTCCCTCTTTGAGTTTTTCAGGATTGTACTTTACAATCATCTCGGCGAGATTGCCATATCTGAACCCGGCAGATTCAATTTCTTCCCTTGTAAGATGTCCGGGGCAGTATATTATAGAGAATCTGCCTTCAGAACTTCCGTGAATAAGATGTGCAGCAGCGCTGAGATTATTCTGGAGTTCTCTGTTTTCGTCGAGAGCTTTCAAAGTGCCGGGTGTGCCCTTATATCCGTACTTTCTTATCAGTCTGTCAATTTCTTTATCCTCGCCGAATTCCTTCACACCCGGTGCAAGGACTATCAGTTCACCTTTATCGGCCATAGCCATCCTTGTACGGTAAATGCTTTTGTTCCCAAGCCATGTACTTTTATATTCTTCCGGATCCAGATATACAATCACTTTTGAAAGAGGTTTTTCAAGCACTGTAAAATTTACTCTCAAAGAAAGATCGGAAGCAAGTTTGAATGCGTCGTAGTTGTCGCCTATATATAGACCTCGCGTAACAAGTTTTCCCGTTTCATCCCTGCCCACAACCGTAAGTACATAGACAATAGGTAAATCTGAAAGAAACTTTGAAACTGCATAGTTCAGCAACTGTCTTACAGGATTATCGGCTTTACCAAGAAGTCTTTCAATTCCATAAACAGCTCCGATAAAATGGCTTTTATTGATGCCTTCTGCCCCGCCTGTCCCCACCAGGATATTCTTTGTATAATTAGCCATACCGGTTACTTCATGAGGAACGACCTGACCTACAGAAATAATAAGGTCATGGCCACCGTTTCGTAAGAGTTTGTTTACCTGTGCCGGCCATGAATAATTCAGTTTTCTTTCCGTTATTTCCGATATGTATTCTCCCGGCACGATTCCTGCTGTAACAACATCATTTCGCCAGTCGTGAACCCTGAAAAGGTTCTTTGGAATTCCCGGATACATTGTATCAATCTCATTGATAGTCATCGGATTATGTGTTCCAAGTGCCGGTAATACATCCGATAAATATTTTTGGTAATAATCATATATATAACATGTTAATTCACCGGCTCTGGAGTGGTATCTTGTAAAATCAGGAGGCACTACCATCACTTTTCTTTTTCCACCAAGTTTTTTAAGTGCCGTGTATAATCCATTTTTAAGATCTTCTGGTCCCAGAACACTCTTTTCAGAACCGGTACCATAATAAATCATATCTTCCAATGTATGATTGATTAAATATTAATTTTTATCGTTGCATCAAAAAATTTTCTTTCCCGATTTCCGGTACTATTTTTTGCTTTTTGTACTTTGTATCATTATACTCCACTGTAAGCATTAAATCCTCCATCAACAGGGATAACGACACCGGTTGAGAATGACGACATATCTGAAACAAGATAAAGTAAGGTGCCATTGAGTTCTTCTGGCAGGCAGAAACGTTCCATAGGAGTGCCATTAATTATTTTTTTCCCTCTGGGTGTGAGATCATTTGTTTTTTCATCGATCATAAGAAAACGGTTCTGATTTGTCAGGAGGAACCCCGGAGCAATAGCATTAACTCTTATGCCGGTTTTAGCAAAATGAACTGCAAGCCATTGAGTGAAATTATTAATTGCAGCTTTTGCCGCCGAATAAGCAGGTATTTTCGTTAGGGGCCGGTAAGAGTTCATTGAGGAAATATTTACAATTACTCCCGATTTCTTTTTTATCATATCGACTCCGAATACCATACATGAAAGCAAAGTCCCTTTGAAATTAAGGTCGAACACTTTATCGAATCCTTCAATTTTCAACCCGAAGAAAGTATCTTCAAGATTGTCGGTTCCGCTGCCCGATATCCATTCGAGTTTCGTAGTTGCAATCGGAGAATTTCCTCCTGCTCCGTTTATAAGAATGTCAGGAATACCGAATTTTGTAATTATTTCTTTTCTGGCCTCTTCGAGTGATGATTTATCGAGTACGTTGGCCGCAATCCCAATTGATGGTG
>JAGNKY010000006.1 GCA_017999895.1 Bacteroidales bacterium | reverse complement strand
CAGAACTCAGTTCTTTGACCCATGATAGTTTGTGTTTCGAAAGGCATAACTTTTTCCCATAAATTTACCTTTTTATATTGTATACCATGTGTGTAGATACCTGTATACTATGTGTGTAGGCCAAACACGCCTTCGCTCGCTGTAGTTCCGATTTATCGGGACGAAGGCGAGACTCGCTCTCTAAAGCTTTTGCAATATTGGAAGGCGAGATTTGCTCGCGGCAACCCAAATTTATAGGGACTTTAGCGGAGAAGGTCAGTTTTTTGGTTTACCTAATTTCTGTTTTTCCGGACAACAAATCTTTATCTTTTATATCTTCCCATAAGCTGTCCCTCACCCAGCACATATCCCTTCATCGCTTTAAGTAAATCAGCCTTGGTCAACCCTTCTTTCACATTCAGCATATCGGATAATGCATAGATTTTAAAATAATACCTGTGTATGCCACCAGGAGGGCATGGACCTCCATAACCTGCCTTGCCGAAATCATTCTTCCCCTGAAGAGTACCATCAGACAATTTCCATGAAGGACGAACATTCTCCGGAAGTTCACGGATATTTGCAGGAATATTGTAAATAACCCAGTGAACCCATGTTCCGGCCGGCGCATCAGGATCGTCGCATATAATTGCAAATGACTTCGTCCCTTCAGGAACAGAAGTCCACTTTAACGGGGGTGAAACATTAGCACCATCACATGTATATTTCGACGGAATCATACCCCCTTCTTCAAATGCCGGACTTGTCAATTGAATAGTCATATCTTCCTCCTTAATATATTGTTGTTCTAATTGATAACTGTTTAATAAAAATAACACACTTAATGAAAATATAAAACATTGAAACATTTCCTGTTAAAATTTAAAAATTCTTGCAGATTTAATCCAGCTTAAACATTTCTATAAAAAAGAAAGAATATATAAACAAATTTAATAAAAAATTATCACTCTATCAATAAACTTTTCAAATAATCAAATTCATTAAAAATAAAAATCAGCCTTTTATCATTAATTCATGAGTTTGTCAGTACAATAAGAAATACTTTTTTAAACTCATCCGGCAGTCAGGTATTTGAGAAAAACATTCTCTTTTATTTATTAATTTAGAGCCAGAGCGATTCTGCAAAAAATTACATTGCATAATTTGACCCGGAAAAAATGAAACTATTAATAGATATACCTGAACCGATTCTTTTCAACCCTCTGAAACATCACATAGGTTTTATCAGAGAATTTATAGAACAATATTCAATATCAAGTGGTTTCGATAAGTCTGAATTCTTTAGAATCCTCGGTCATATCGGAGGTTCAGTAATGGATGTCTATACAGGTATCCTTACATGTGAGGATATTTTAAAAGAAGCATATAATTTGCTTGACGACAGCAACTTACTCATAAAGGAAAATTTTTTGAAGTGGGCCGGAATCAAATCGAAAGAATTCAGAATAATTCAATTGTCCGACAGTTCGAATTGGGTTGTGAAATATTATAACCATGAACGTCACTGGGCGCATATTTTCCCTGCACGTTTAAGCCCTCACTCGTTCAGAATAAAAGCCAATACTCTTAAATCGGCAATACTTTATCAGGTACTGATCGGGAAAGATTTTGTTACAGAGGAAGGACTTAATGCGGCCAGGGTTGCTGGAGGCTTATCGCCAATAAAAGATGTTTTCGACGCCGAAGCAATAACCGAAATGATTGATATCCTCAGAAGCTGATGAAATCCAAACTTCCCTCTTTCCCCTGCTCCTTATTACTTATTACTTTTCCCTTTCTCCTTTTTACTTTTTACTTTTTCCTTTTTATAACGTGATCCCGGAGCGACTCGAACGCTCAACCAACAGAACCGGAATCTGTCATTCTATCCATTGAACTACGGGACCTTATCAACATAACTAATATAAGGATATTTCTCTATCTTTAAATAAACTTGTATTGCAAAATTATAATTATTGGCACTTTTTTCCAAACACGACGGGGAGATTTAACTAATCGAACTGATATTCTCTATAATCTTTAATATTCTTCGGAAAAAATATAGCAAAGTTTTCCTATTTTCGCAAACTTGAATTAAGGGAGAATGTTCTTTCTCATTTACATTTTCCTAATTCATATTTAAAACAATATCCAATGGACTACAATTTTAGGGAAATAGAAAAAAAGTGGCAAAAATACTGGGAAGAAAACAAAACTTTCAAAACCTCTGAGGACATATCAAATCCTAAAAAGTACTATGTTCTTGATATGTTTCCATATCCTTCAGGCTCAGGTCTTCATGTTGGTCATCCTGAAGGATATACAGCTACCGACATAGTGGCAAGGTATAAAAGGATGAAAGGTTTTAATGTGCTCCACCCAATGGGATGGGATGCTTTCGGATTGCCCGCAGAACAGTATGCCATACAGACAGGCACCCATCCTGCAATAACTACAAAAATCAATTGCGATACTTTCCGGCGTCAGATAAAGGAGCTGGGATTAAGCTACGACTGGGACAGAGAAATAAATACTACAGATCCGAAATATTACAAATGGACTCAATGGATTTTCATCAAAATTTATAATACATGGTTTGATGAAGAGGCTGGAAAGGGAAGACCTATTTCTGAATTGCCAATCCCGGAAGAAGTAAAGGAAAAAGGACGCGAAGCGATAAGAAAATACATTGATTCAAAAAGACTGGCTTATTACGATTATGCCCAGGTTTGGTGGTGTCCAAATTGCAGGATCGTTTGCGCCAATGAGGAAGTTCTTTCTGACGGCTCCCATGAAAAATGCGGAACTATAGTTGAAAAAAAGAACCTGAAACAATGGATGCTTCGCATAACTTCTTATGCTGAACGACTTTTGAAAGGTATTGACTCACTCGACTGGCCTGAGGGAATCAAAGATATGCAGAGAAACTGGATTGGCCGATCTGAAGGCGCCGATGTTGATTTTGCTGTAGATGGAATGGAAGAGAAAATAACAGTGTTTACAACAAGACCGGATACATTGTTTGGCGCAACTTACCTTGTGCTCGCTCCTGAATATCCTTTAGTTAAAAAACTAACAAAACCCGAAAGAAAAGCTGATGTTGAAAATTATATACAGGCAGCTTCTCTTAAGTCGGATCTTGATCGTACAGATCTCTCCAGAGAGAAAACAGGCGTCTTTACCGGCAGTTATGCAATTAACCCGGTAAACCTCAATAAAATACCAATATGGGTGGCTGATTATGTTCTTACAGGCTACGGTACAGGGGCAATAATGGGAGTTCCGGCACATGACACTCGAGATTTTGAATTCGCTTTTAAGTTCGGGATACCTGTAATCTGTATAATGGACCCCGATACTGATGATGAGGAACAGAGAAAACGGATACTCGCAGGTTATGAATGCTGGACTGAAGACGGCCGATATATCAATTCATCAAATAACATAACCGGAATCGATATTAATGGACTTAACAAGGAAGCCGGCATATCAAAAATAATTACATGGCTTGAAGAAAAAAAACTGGGTAAAGCAAAAGTGAATTATAAATTACGCGATTGGTTATTCAGCCGACAACGCTATTGGGGAGAGCCTTTCCCTGTAATTCACTGGGAGGACGGCGAAATTTCAGTTCTTGACGAAAATGAACTGCCCCTTGAACTGCCACCGCTCGAAAATTACCAACCTGGAGAAACAGGCGAGTCACCACTGATTAATGCAACTGGCTGGCTAAATGTTACCGACGCAAACGGCAGGAAAGGAATACGCGAAACTAATACTATGCCACAATGGGCTGGCTCATGCTGGTATTACCTAAGATTTATCGACCCGAAAAACGACAATGAAATATTCGACCCTGCAAAAGAAAAATACTGGATGCCCGTCGACCTATATATAGGAGGAGCCGAACATGCAGTGCTTCACTTGCTCTACAGCCGTTTCTGGCATAAAATATTATTCGACCTCGGAATTGTCTCAACCGATGAACCATACAGGAAATTATTCAATCAAGGTATGATACTTGCTTTTGCGTATGAAACCAATAAAGGCGCAAAAGTATCGAGCGATCTGGTTGTTGAAAAAAATGGCAAATATTATCATAAAGAAACAGGTGAGGAACTAAGACAAATAGTTGCCAAAATGTCAAAAACCCTCAAGAATGTGATCAATCCTGATGATGTGGTGAACAGATATGGCGCCGATTCACTTCGACTTTATGAAATGTTTATGGGCCCTCTCGAAGTAACCAAACCATGGGATGAAAAAGGTGTAAAAGGTGTTTTCGGATTCCTCGGCAAGACTTTCAGGTTCCTTTCGGAAAAAAACAATATTTTCGTGGGAGATGAAGACCCGGAGGTACTTAAATTACTTCACCAGACAATTAAAAAAGTAGAAAGAGATATAGAAGGATTAAGATTCAATACTGCTATTTCTTCAATGATGATTTTTATAAACCTTGCAACTCGAAAAGGTAAAATAACAAAAAATAGCGCCGAAGCTTTCATAAAAATATTGTCTCCATTTGCACCTCATGTTTCAGAAGAATTGTGGAATTTGCTCGGACATGAAAAAACTCTTGCTTATGAACCATGGCCTGAATATAATGAGGAATATCTTAAAGAAAATGAATTTGAATATCCTGTATCCTTTAACGGCAAACTCAGGTTTAAACTCGAACTCCCACTTTCAATGAATAAAGATGAAATATCAGCCCGCGTCCTTTCGGATGATAGAACTATTAAATGGCTTGCAGGCAAAAAACCTGATAATATAATTGTAGTACCGGGGAAAATTGTCAATGTGGTAATCAAATAACGGAAACCACATAATACACTTACCTATGCAGCATAAAATCATTTCATACTTTAATGGTACAATAATTTATTTTTTATCTGCTTTAATTTTATTTAGCACATTACTTTGTAATCCAATACAAAAAACCGATTCTAATCAGCCACAAATGAATAACAGTATAATTAACGAAAATAAACCAGAGTCTGTATTATATGGAATTCCGGCCGATTCTTTTAATATTAGCAAAGGAATAATTAAACCTAATACTTTTTTATCCGATTTGCTGTCTTCTTACGGAATTTCATCTCATACTATTGATTCACTTGTAAGAAATTCGAAAGATGTGTTTGACGTAAGAAAGATCAGAGCCCGACATGAATATATGGCTATGACGGATTTTGCTGATACTACACGGCTGAGATACTTCATTTACAAACATGAGCCTGGTCTTTCATATATTTTCAGCTTCAATGATTCACTGAACATTACACCATATATTACAAAGCCAGAATCGTTAATCAAATTTTCATCCTTTACTATTGAAACCTCATTGTGGGATGCAATAGAAAAAGCCGGCGTAAATCCCGAACTTGCAACAGTTCTTTCAGAGATATTTGCATGGACAGTAGATTTTTTTGGTTTACAAAAAGGAGACAAATTCAAAGTTATTTATGAAGAAAAAATTTTAGACGATAATTATATCGTGCCCAGGAAAATTTTCGGAGCGTCTTTTATATCCGGTAAAAGAGAATATATGGCAATCCCTCTGATACAGGATGGAAAAGAAGATTATTATGATGCCGATGGGACAAGCCTTCGCAAGGCTTTTCTTAAGGCTCCTCTTAAATTCAGTCGTGTATCATCCCGCTATTCTTCCGGAAGAATGCATCCTGTTTTGAGAATTGTAAGACCTCATTATGGAGTCGATTATGCAGCACCAATCGGCACGCCGGTTTATACAGTAGGCGATGGAATAATTACAGAAACAGGGTCGGACGGAGAAGCCGGAAAGTATGTCAAAATAAAACATAATAGCGTCTATTCCACAGCCTATTTGCATTTGAGTTCATATGCCAGAGGCATTACACCAGGTGCTGCAGTCAAACAAGGAGACTTGATAGGTTTTGTAGGAAGTAGTGGTCTGTCAACAGGCCCCCATCTCGATTTCAGATTCTATAAAAACGGCTATCCCGTTGATCCACTTAAAGTGGAAGCACCTCCGTCTGAACCTGTAAAAAAAGAAAATATTGAAAAATTTAACAAAATAAAATTCGTCATCTCTCTTCTTTTAAACCAGATTGATTAATACTTTCACCTGTTATTATTTTTTCAATTATCTCAGGGTAATATCTGTATTCAAGTTCATGAACTTTTTTTGCAAGAGAATCAACAGTCTCACCCGGATCAATCGGACACTGCGCCTGAAAAATAATGTCACCCTCATCATATTTCTCATTAACATAATGTATCGTTATCCCCGATTCTTTCTCACCAGCTTCTATGACTGCCTTGTGAACCCTGTCGCCGTACATACCTTTTCCGCCATATTTGGGTAATAGTGCAGGATGAATATTTATAATTTTCCCCCTATATCTGTTGAGAATATTTTCAGGCACAAGCCATAAAAACCCGGCCAGAACAATAAAATCAATATTGTTTGAAATAAGTGTTTCAAGTACCTCTTCTGTTTTATAAAATTCATGACGGTCGAAAATTTTTATAGGTATATTGTATTGCTTCGCTCTTTTAATTACATAAGCTTTCGGATTATTTGACAAAACAAGAGCTACTTTTGCACTTTTTTTGTTCAAAAAATATTTAATTATGTTTTCAGCATTGGTACCTGATCCAGATGCAAAAATCGATATATTACACATTTACAATATATTATACTAAATGTTTAATTTCAGCTATAAAAACTGTAATTTACTTTATATGATTGATTTATAAAAATTTGTAATCATTTTTATATAAAAATAGCTTAAATCATTTGAAAAATATTGTACAAATATATTTCTTTGCACTATCTTTAAATTGAATATTAATTAAAATTTAAGATTATGTCAGACATTGCCAAAAGAGTAAAAGAGATTATCGTTGACAAACTGGGAGTAGATGAATCCGAAGTAACTCCAGAAGCTAGTTTTACCAATGACCTGGGAGCTGATTCTCTTGACACAGTTGAGCTCATTATGGAATTTGAAAAAGAGTTCAATATTGGAATACCCGACGACCAGGCAGAATCAATCAATACAGTTGGAGAAGCGATTAAGTATATCGAGGAGAATGCAAAGTAATTTTGCCCTCTAATAATATTTTTTATGAAAAGAGTTGTAGTGACAGGAATAGGGGCTTTGACTCCAATAGGAAATACTTTGCCTGAATATTGGGAAGCATTGAAAAATGGTGTCAGTGGTTCAGATTTTATCACTAAATTCAATACAGAAAAATTCAAAACAAAATTTGCTTGTGAGATAAAAAACTACGACTCTAACAATTATTTTGACAGAAAAGAGGCCAACAAAATGGATATTTATTCGCAATTTGCTCTCATCGCAGTCGAGGAAGCAATCCAAGACTCAGGTCTCGACCTGGATAAAATCGACAAGGATCATACGGGCGTTATCTGGTCATCCGGGATAGGAGGCCTGGATACTTTTTACAATCAAATCAAAAATTTTGTTCTTGGTGACGGTACTCCAAGGTTCAGCCCATATTTTATCCCGAAAATGATAAGTAATATTGCAGCAGGACTTATTTCCATGAAGTACGGACTCAGGGGCCCAAGCTTTTCAACTGTATCAGCCTGTGCTTCTTCAACAAATGCTATCATTGATGCTGTAACTTATCTCAGGCTTGGCAAGGCTTCTGTTTTTATTTCGGGAGGCTCAGAAGCAGCAATAAATGAACCTGGTATAGGTGGTTTCAACTCGATGCAGGCATTATCAACAAATAATGAAGAGTATAAGACTGCCTCCCGCCCTTTCGATAAAACAAGAGACGGATTTGTAATGGGTGAAGGAGCAGGCGCTCTTATACTTGAGGATTATGAACATGCAAAAGCCAGAGGTGCCAAAATATATGCGGAAATTATCGGCACAGGTATGTCGGCCGATGCATATCACCTTACTGCCCCTCATCCAGAAGGCCTTGGCGCAATAAATGTTATGAAGTATGCCCTTGAAGATGCAATGCTTAAACCCGAAGATATTGATTATATTAATGTTCATGGCACTTCAACCCCACTTGGTGATATAGCCGAAGTAAAAGCCATTATAAATGTGTTCGGCCAACATGCCTATAAACTCAATATAAGCTCTACAAAATCAATGACCGGGCATTTACTCGGTGCTGCCGGCGCCATTGAAGCAATTGCTACAATAATGGCCGTAAAAAATGATATCGTTCCACCTACAATTAATTTCAAAGTCCCTGACCCTGAAATTGACCCCAATCTAAATCTGACAATTAATAAGTCACAGAGCAGAAGAATTTACGCCGCTATGTCCAATACTTTTGGTTTCGGCGGTCAAAATGCTTCACTTGTAATAAAGAAATTTGAGAATTAGCACCTTGTTTTTCCAGGGAAAAAACGGCACCACATTATTCCTCAACAGGAAGATTTTTAAATCAGATATCGAAAAGATACTTGGTACAAAACCTGGTAATCTCCGTATTTATGAATTGGCCTTAATACACAGTTCAGCATCACTTACCCTTCCCGACGGCAGCAAAATTAACAATGAACGACTTGAATTCCTGGGCGACTCTATATTGAATTGTGTATTATCCGATTACCTTTTTAAGAAATTTCCTGAAGCAAATGAAGGCTTTATGACTAAAATCAGGTCAAAAATAGTCAATGGGGACATACTAAATCAGATTGCTCTATCAATAGGAATTGATAAAATATTAATTTCCAATCTTTCACCCCTCAATAATACTAAAAAACTTTATGGTAATGCTTTTGAGGCTTTTACAGGTGCCGTTTTTATTGATAAAGGATATGACGGCACAAAAAAATTCATTATTAATCAGGTTATTGGTAAATACATTAACTTCGAAAAACTAATAAACACCGATAATGACTATAAAAGCCTTGTGCTCGAATGGATACAAAAAAGAAAACTGAATCTTTCTTTTATAAACAGCGAGGATTATGACGACAAGTTGAAAAAGACAATTTTTTCATCTCAGATTCTTATTGACGGCAAAAACTATGGCCAGGGGTTAGGCGCTTCAAAAAAAGAGGCCGAACAGGAAGCATCGCGGCAAGCGTGGGAAAAGATAAATATATGAAATCGGGTAAAAAAATTACCAGGATAAAACTCGAAAATGTTGCTAATGAAATAAATTCCCTTGTTTTTGGAATTGTTTCAGCAGAACCTGATTACAAAATATCTATCGCTTTAAACAGGAAACTCAATATCTCACTTAAAAAAACAATTCCTTATGAAATAAGCGGTAATAAACAAAGCTTCAGCAGGTTTATTGATTTTTCAGGAATGCCCGAAACTTCTTTTGTATTGGTTTCCAATAAGTCGGGAGACTCTTTTCTTTCTAAGAAATATAGCCGCATCGATTATTTTCTCAAACTTTCAGGTTCTATTCACATGCAAGAGTCAGGAAAACTGCTGTCAAGTTTGAGAGAAATCAATGGCATAGTAGCAGTATTCCCCCTGAAAAGCAACGAATTCGACATTAATATTTTTAATCCTTATTAAGAGCCAAAACAAAATCCTAAAGGCTAAATACCGACAAAAACTTATAAACATAATGATTGATCTGGATATCCTGCTGTGAAAGCAATGAATCAAAAAGAAAAGCCGCCGGAACCGGCGGCTTACTTTTTGATAACCCTAAAACTAACCTAACCTATGAAAAAAACCTCTTTTTTATAATCTCAAATATCGTGCCAAAACGATACAAAGGTAAAATTAATTTTTTTAATAAAAAATTTAATATCTAAAAAAATACATTTTTAACAAACTTTTAATATTATTTTAAAAATATTAAGAAATTTTTTTTAAATATAACATTATATCAACTAATCAGTCATCCAAGTTGTTAAAGAAAGTTAAATTGTGTTAAAAATAAATGAGATACAACTACTTTTGTAATTAATGAAAAAGAAATTAATAGTGATTCTTGCCCTTTTCTTTTTTATTACCATTTCAGGGCTCACACTTATCCAGTTATATTGGATAAAGAATGCTATTTCAATTACCGACCAGCAATTTCGTTATCAAGTAAATAAAGTTCTCGAAACAGTTGTTATGAACCTAGAAGAAAAGGAATTGATTAACAGAATAATCGAAGAAATTGATACTTCAAGCACACATCGAAGCAAAACCACATTGCCTCTTAACTCCTCAACCGATGGATCTTTCAACTATCCAGTGGAGACAAAACGTTTTGAGATATATGGCCTTAACTATTCAGAAAAACCTATTATTGTTGATAGAAAAGGACAGCAAATCATTATGTCTTCGGAAGATGAGAACTTCTTACTTGCAGGCGATACGCTCGAAAATGTTACCGAAACAATTGCGCCCGGTATGAAAAAACGCATTGCTAACAAAATAATTTCCATTGAAACAATAATGGGAAAAATGCTTAGTAATACTCCTGATATTAACGACAGAATAAACCCTCAGGTTATTACCAGTATGCTCGACGAGGCTCTAATGAATGCAGGAATTCCACTTAAATATGAAGTTGCCGTTACTTCGGGCCGACCCGGAATAGTGTGGAAAACTCCTGGATATAAAGATACACCTGGTATAAATCGATTTATGAGACAACTTTTCCCGAACGATCCTGTTCCAGGTCAAAACCATTTGATCATCTATTTTCCCCAGGAACGTCAATATAAATTTGAAAAAATTGGTTTCCTCGGACTTATGTCAATACTTTTTACCTTACTGCTTATTTTTCTCGCTACTGGAACATTTATTGTCATTTTCCGACAGAAAAAAATATCTGAAATAAGAAACGACTTCATACACAATATGACACACGAACTTAAGACGCCCATTTCAACAATTTCCCTTGCTGCCCAGATGTTATCAGATAAATCTATATCGAGCGATATAAAAGATGTTGATAGCCTTGCCAAAATTGTGTCGGATGAAAGCCTCAAACTGAAACATCATGTAGAAAATGTACTGCAAACTGCAATTTTTGAACATTCCAAACTTAAACTCAATCTGACCGAAACTGATGTCCATGAAATACTTAACCGGATAATTGAAGGGTTAAGCCTTCAAATAAAATCGGTTAACGGAACAATAATAAAAGACTTTCAATCTAAAAGCCATGTAATACAGATTGATGAAGTACATTTTTTAAATGCTGTTTCAAACCTTCTCGACAACGCAATTAAATATTCAAAAGATAAATTGGAAATTACTGTTTCAACACGCGATGCTAAAAACAATATTATAATTACGATCGAAGATAATGGTATTGGAATTCCTCATAAAGATCTGAAGAAAATTTTTGAGAAATTTTACAGAGTACACACAGGCAATATTCATAATGTTAAGGGATTCGGCCTTGGCCTTAGTTACGTCAAAAAAGTCATCGATGACCATAACGGCACTATTAAAGTTGAGAGCCAGCCTGGGAAAGGAACAAAGTTTACTATATGCTTACCTAAAATAGAAAATAATGAAAAAAAGAAAAATTCTTCTTGCTGAAGATGATAAAAACCTGGGGACGCTTCTTAGGAATTATCTTAATATGAAAAATTTCGATACCACTCTTTGTGCAAATGGGAAAGAGGCTCTTGAGGTTTTTTTAAAAGAACCATTCGACCTCTGCCTCCTTGATATAATGATGCCCGAAATTGACGGGATTACCCTTGCAAAGGAGATAAGAAATAAAATACCTGACATGCCCATTATCTTCCTTACTGCCAAAAATATGAAAGAAGATATAATTGAGGGATTCAAATCGGGCGCTGATGATTACATTACAAAACCATTTTCAATGGATGAGCTTATTTATCGTATTGAGGCTATATTGAGAAGAGTATCAGATAAAAAAGAATACAAAAAGGAAGAAATTTATAAAATAGGCGAATATACATTTAATACTCTTAACCGGATACTTACATGGCACGATAAGTCACTTAAACTTACAACAAAAGAATCGGAGCTTCTTGAACTTCTTTGTTCACATAGAAATGAGATACTTGAAAGGAATTATGCACTTAAAGCTATATGGGTTGACGATAACTATTTCAATGCTAGAAGCATGGACGTCTATATAACAAAACTTCGTAAATATCTTAAAGACGATCCATCGGTCAAAATTCTTAATGTCCACGGGAAAGGTTATAAATTAATATCCTAACAAATTACCCTGACTCGGTATTTTTCTGGTCAGGGTATATGCATAAAGGTCAGGTTAGTAGGTTTAGATTTATGCCTGTAGGATATATATTTTACATCGGACTAAGATATAATAATTTTTTTGTTTTTAAAATATCCTACGCGGAAGTGATATATTCAAGGTAAAATTTTATTTATTCGAGTTTAAGTACTGCGAGGAATGCTTGTTGTGGAACCTGGATATTTCCGATCTGACGCATTTTCTTTTTGCCTTTCTTTTGTTTTTCAAGTAGTTTTCTTTTGCGTGTAATGTCTCCACCATAACATTTTGCAGTCACATCTTTCCTTACAGCTTTTACAGTTTCACGTGCAATTATCTTCGAACCGATAGCTGCCTGAATTGCAATTTCAAATTGCTGACGTGGGATGAGTTCTTTCAATTTAGCACACATTTTGCGGCCAAAATCATAAGCATGACTACGATGAATCAGTGTTGACAATGCATCAACCATTTCCCCGTTAAGCAGAATATCAAGTCGAACTAGGTCGGCTTCATGGTATGAAGTATAATAATAATCGAAAGAAGCGTACCCTTTTGAAATACTTTTCAGTTTATCATAAAAATCGAATACGATTTCTGATAGCGGCATTTCAAAAGTAATTTCAACTCTGTCGCGTGTAAGATAAACCTGATTGAGAAGTGTGCCCCTTTTTTCAATACAGAGTTTCATAATCGGACCTACATAATCGGCAAGGGTAATAATCTTTGCAATTATGTATGGTTCTTCTATATGGTCAATCTGAACAACAGGTGGGAGGCTTGACGGATTGTGGATTTCAATTTCTTCTCCTTTTTTTGTATAAACTTTATACGACACGTTCGGAACTGTAGTAATAACGTTCATGTTAAATTCTCTGTCGAGTCTTTCCTGTACTATTTCCATATGCAGGAGGCCTAAAAACCCGCATCTGAAGCCGAAGCCCAGAGCAGCTGAAGACTCTGGTACAAAAGATAGAGCTGCATCATTAAGCCTGAGTTTTTCAATTGATGACTTCAAATCTTCATAATCATCGGCATTTACTGGATATATGCCTGCGAAAACCATGGGTTTAACTTCTTCAAAACCTGAAATAGCTTCAATACAAGGTCTTTCGATATGAGTTATTGTGTCGCCCACACGTACTTCCGTTGAATCTTTAATACCAGAGATAATATATCCTACATCGCCGGTGCACATAAAATCACGTGGCTGAAGTTTCAGCTTAAAAACTCCTATTTCATAAGCTTCATACTCTCGCCCTGTTGAGAAAAATTTTACGAGGTCGCCTTTCCTAATAGAGCCATTCACTATTTTATAATATGCAATAATGCCCCGAAAAGGGTTATAAATAGAATCAAAAATCAAAGCCTGTAAAGGAGCGTCGGGTGAACCTGAAGGAGGAGGTATTTTTTTTACAATATCGTTTAATATCCTTTCGACACCCATTCCTGTTTTTGCACTTGCCTCAATAATATCTTCTCTTGGGCACCCCAGAAGATCAACAATTTGATCTTTTACTTCTTCGGGCATTGCAGTTGCCATATCCATTTTATTCAAAACAGGTATTATTTCAAGGTTGTGCTCCAGAGCCATATAAAGATTAGATATTGTTTGTGCTTGTATCCCTTGTGTTGCATCAATAACAAGCAGAGCCCCTTCACATGCGGCAATCGATCTCGACACTTCATAAGAAAAATCGACATGGCCTGGTGTGTCAATTAAATTAAGTATGTATTTCTGGCCTTCGAAAAAATATTCCATCTGTATCGGATGGCTTTTAATCGTAATCCCTCTCTCTTTCTCAAGTTCCATATTATCGAGTACCTGGTCTTGATGAACTCTTTCCGTAAGGGTATTGGTTTTTTCCAGAAGGCGATCAGCCAATGTGCTTTTACCGTGATCGATATGAGCTATAATACAAAAATTACGGATATTATTCATAATCAATAGTGGATGGAAGCGATGCAAAGATAAAAAATAATTACTACCTTATATAAAATAAAAGCCCGTTACCCGATTGGGCAAAGGGCTTTTTATATCATAAATTCCTTACTTTTACATCATGTCTCCCCCCATTCCGCCTCCCATGCCTGGGCCCGGAACGGCAGGTTTTTCTTCTTTCTCCTCAACAACTACAGCTTCAGTAGTAAGGAACATTCCGGCAACCGATGCAGCATTTTCAAGTGCAATTCTTGCAACTTTTACAGGATCAATAACTCCTGAATCATATAAGTTCTCGTATTTATCGGTTTGTGCATTATAACCATAGTCATTTTTACCGCTTTTAACTGTCTGAACAACTACAGCACCTTCACGACCAGCATTTTCAGCAATTTGCCTTAATGGTTCTTCAATTGCTCTCTTAATAATGTCGATTCCGATATTTTGGTCCTCATTATCACCTTTAAGACCATCAAGTGCTTTTAATGCACGGATATAAGCTACACCGCCACCAGGTATAATACCTTCCTCAATTGCGGCTCTCGTTGCATGAAGTGAATCATCAACTCTGTCTTTCTTTTCCTTCATTTCAACTTCGGATGCTGCACCAATATATATTACAGCAACGCCGCCCGATAATTTAGCAAGACGTTCCTGAAGTTTTTCTTTATCATAGTCGGAAGTGGTAACTGAAATCTGTTGTTTTATCTGGTTTATTCTGGCTTTAATCTGATCTTTATCGCCGGCGCCGTTAACTATTGTTGTATCGTCCTTATCAACGGTAACTTTTTCAGCACGACCCAGCATGTCTAATGTTGTATGTTCGAGTTTTAAGCCCTTCTCTTCGGAAATAACGGTTCCGCCTGTCAGAATGGCAATATCTTCAAGCATCTCTTTCCTTCTGTCACCGAACCCAGGAGCTTTCACTGCACATACTTTCAATGTGCCGCGTAGTTTGTTGACAACGAGTGTTGCAAGAGCTTCTCCTTCAACATCCTCAGCTATGATAAGAAGTGGCCTCCCTGTTTGGGCAACTGATTCCAGGATAGGTAGCATGTCCTTCATGGTCGAAATCTTCTTATCATGAATCAAGATGTAGGGATTATCAAGCTCAACTTCCATCTTTTCAGTATTAGTAACAAAATATGCAGAAATATAACCACGGTCGAACTGCATTCCCTCGACCACCTCTACTGTAGTTGCCATTCCTTTTGCTTCCTCAACAGTTATTACACCCTCCTTATGCACTTTGCTCATAGCTTCGGCAATCAGCTTACCAATCTCTTCATCATCATTAGCAGAGATACGGGCAACCTGCTCAATTTTACTAAGGTCGTCGCCCACTACTCTGGCTTGCGATTTCAAACTTTCAATAACTTTTGCTACAGCCTTGTCAATGCCTCTCTTTAAATCCATTGGATTAGCTCCGGCTGTAACATTTTTCAAACCAACATTAATAATTGCCTGTGCCAGAACAGTTGCAGTAGTTGTGCCGTCACCTGCATCTTCTCCTGTCTTGGAAGCAACCTCCTTAACAAGCTGAGCACCCATATTCTTATATGCATCGGAAAGTTCAATCTCCTTTGCCACGGTAACTCCGTCTTTCGACACAAGAGGTGAACCATATTTCTTTTCAAGTACTACATTCCGCCCTTTTGGACCAAGGGTTACTTTTACTGTATTTGCAAGGATATCAACTCCTTCTTTCATGAGTGCACGAGCCTCAACATTAAATTTAATTTCTTTTGCCATATTGTTTTAGTTTAATTTGATTGATTAGGAAAATTTTTACTGAATAAACAGAATGTCAGACTGCGACAAAAGTAAATATTCTTCTCCGTCAATAGTAAGTTCCTGTCCGGCATATTTGCCGTAAAGCACAACATCACCCTCCTTGACTTCCATTTCCTCGTCTTTCTTAGGAGCTCCAACAAGAACAACTGTCCCCTGACGGGGTTTTTCTTTTGCTGAATCGGGAATTATTATCCCACTGGCAGTCTTATCTTCTGCTTCATGCGGTTTTACAAGAACCTTTCCTGCCAGAACTTTGCCTTTTATTTTTGCCATTTTTATTATTGTTTTAGGTTTAACATTTATTAGCTGCACTGTCCTTGCATATATTATGCCAAACATATATTACTGCCAGTTTGATATTTTAGCATTCTTATTCAACTTGCATTTTTAACATCTGGAAATAAAAAAATCCGGCATATTGATTAGCTTACCAAATTAATTTTCTAACAAAAATAAAAATGTCAGTTTATGACAAACTGACATATAAAAGTTTAAATCTTAAGAAAATTTTTCATCGGCCTGGCTGCTGCTGATTCCCTTGCGGAGAAGGATTTGTACCTTCAGCGGGCGGTACTGCAGTCGGAAGTGTGGGGATTGCATTTGGGTCAATGGCATTCTGAATCTGATTCTCAATCCTCGAACGTTGATTTTCACCGCCTCTCGGTATAACCGCAGTTGCAACCAGAGAAAGAACTAGTATAAAAATTGCAATAGCCCATGTAGCCTTTTCAAGAAAATCGGCCGTTTTCCTAACACCCAATGACTGACCTGCGGAACTCCAATTAGAAGCTAAACCTCCACCTTTTGAATTTTGCACTAACACTACAAGTATTTGAAGGCAGCATGCAATAATTATCAATACAGTAATGAAAATATAGACACCCATTTCAATCTGACTTTATATTTTTTCTAATTTCTTCAATTTGAGATGCAAAATAACTACTTTTTTCTGGATATTTTATACACAATTTTTCATATAGTTCTATCGCTCTGGAAAAATAACCCTGGTTAACATATATTTTTGCAAGAGTTTCGGACACAAATTCTCCCTTTTCTTCAGTAAATGGTTTTGAAATATCAATAACAGGCTCTTCCCTTTTTTCTTTTGGCGGTTCTATTCTTGGATTGGCAAGAATAAATTTCTCAATAAGTTCTGCCTCTGTTACAGGACGGTCTGAAGCAATACTTATGGTATCCTCATTAATCTTCCCCTTTTCTTTCGTGTTAATTGAATCTGTTTCGAGTTCAAATAGCTCTTCCTTAGTCCCGTTCAATGAAAGGGACGGATCCATGTAAAAAACATTCTCTTCATATTTAGTTTCGCCGTCATCATAAATAATTTTAAGTATTGCCGAATTATCAAATTCAGAATCTGTAGCAATATAAATCGTATTATCATTATCTTTTACCGGCTCTTCAAGCAATTCCTTTTGTTCTTCCTGCTCAAACATTTTTGTGAGTTCTTCACTATTCCGGCCTATATCAATAACTACCTGAAGATTTTCCACAATATCATTTTGAGTTACGACTTCATGCTTGACTTTAGCCTTTGATGAATAATCGGAAAAAGTATTACTTAGTTTATCCGAATGAATAAGATAATATAGTACTTCCCTGTTCGCAATATTCAGAGCGGATTGATGAAGTTGATTTTCAAACCTCACGTCACCTGTATTATATAAACCCTTGAGAAGAAGAAGGTGAGCACTTTGAAACCAAGGATAAATACCGGTAAGCTCTTTCAGTTCAGCAGTAATCTCACGGGTAATTAAACCGCTGTTTTCTATAATATTCAAAAAATCCTTCCTGTTCATTATATTACCAGTTTACAAAAGCTGCATTGAAAATATCTTCTACGATCAGCTTAATTATTTCGTCGGAAAGTTCTTTTTCAACATCGCTGAGGTTCAGACGACTGTCATAATCTTTATATCTGGTAAATATCCTTTCATAACTATATTGAGGCTCAATGGTATTTGTGAATTTAACTTTAACAGATATTGTGAACCTATTCATAGCAGCTCTTGAATCGGCTGAAGCAGTAATAGGCCTGGTATTATAGTCTGTTATTTCGCCTTCAAAATTTACATCTCCAAAACCGTTGACTATACTCAATCGTGTTTGTGCTCTGCATTTATCTATTAATTCATCGGTAAGCGACTGGCTGAGACCGGGCTGAACAAGGCTCGCCCGATTCTGAAAATATTGTACGCTCAATGTCTTTACCTGTGGTGAAATACTTGCACCTGAAAAAGAATATGATATCTTGCATCCAACGGTAGAAAAAAATGCAAAAAGAATTAGAAAAACTAATATTCCTAGATATTTATTACATTTTAATGTCATACTCCTTTATCTTACGGTAAAGTGTACGTTCTGATATTCCAAGTTCCTTTGCGGCATATTTTCTTTTATGGTTATGTTTCTCCAGAGCTTTCTTAATAAGCTCGACTTCTTTATCGGAAAGAGAAAGAGATTCGTCTCTGATTTCTTCAGTATCTTGTATGACTACCGGTTCATCTTTTGATTTAAAATCAACAACCGGTTCCGAATTTACATTATTTAAATTATTATTTTTATTGATTCTTTCAATATCCATGAAATTCTTAAGAGTAGCTGAAGTTTCTTCTCTCAAACCTTCATCCCTTTCTTTATTAAGTATTTCAAAAATTAATTTTTTAAGATCATTTATGTCGCTCTTCATGTCGAACAGGATTTTATAAAGAATTTCCCTTTCTGAGGAAAAAGATTTTTCATCAGAGCGGTAAATAGGAGCAGGTAATTTGACATTTGTATAATCGGGAAGATAGTGCCTTAATATAGTATCAGTTATTTCCCGTTCATTCTCGATAATCGAGATTTGCTCAGTAATATTTTTAAGCTGTCGGACATTACCCGGCCATTCATAATTAAGCAACATAACCTGTGCTTCATTTGTGAGCTTTATCGGCGGCATCCTGTAACGTTCTGCAAAATCTGCAGCAAATTTACGGAACAGAAGAATGATATCCTCTCCTCGTTCTCTTAAGGAAGGTACCTTTATTGGAACTGTGTTAAGTCTGTAGAAAAGATCTTCTCTGAATTTACCCTCAGCAATTAATTCCAGTAAATCAACATTACTTGCAGCAATCACTCTAACATTGGTTTTCTGAACCTTTGATGAACCCACTCTAATAAATTCTCCAGTTTCAAGCACACGTAAAAGCCTTACCTGTGTTGAAAGCGGTAATTCTGCAACCTCATCGAGAAAAATCGTTCCAGTATCTGCTACTTCAAAATATCCTTTCCTGCTATCGGTAGCACCTGTAAAAGCACCTTTTTCATGGCCAAAAAGCTCCGAGTCTATTGTACCCTCCGGTATAGCTCCACAGTTGACCGGGATGTAAGGACCATGTTTCCGTGCGCTGAAATAATGAATTACTTGAGGAAATATTTCTTTACCTGTTCCGCTTTCACCTGTTATTAATACCGAAAGATCGGTTGGAGCAACCTGAACAGCAATGTCAAGTGCCTGATTAAGGCCTGGATAATTCCCGATAATGCCAAATCTTTGCTTTATACTCTGTAAATCTTTCATTCTTAATTTAACAATATTGCAAATTTAATGATTTTTTCTTGACAGTTAGAAATCCAAATTTTGTAATTTAGCACAATGAAGACAATAAGTGATATCAAAATCACGGGCATTATACCGGCACGCTACGGATCTACACGATTCCCGGGTAAACCACTTGCTCTCCTTGGGGATAAGACTCTGATAAGACGTGTTTATGAGCAATCTTCTTTAGCCTTAAAAGAAGTTTATGTAGCAACCGACGATAAGAGGATAATTGATGCTGTCAATTCATTCGGCGGGAAAGCCATAATGACATCTACCACTCACAGAAGCGGAACCGACCGATGCGCCGAAGCTGTAATATCAATTGAAAAAATTACAGGCAAGCCTGTGGATGTAATTATAAATATTCAGGGCGACGAACCTTTTATCCAGCCCGAGCATATACGCCTGCTCGCTTCTTGTTTCTACGACCCTTCCGTTGAAATAGCAACGATTATACGAAAAGTAAGCCCGGATGAAGACCTTTTTGACCCTAATCATCCTAAAGTTGTAATTAATATCAAAAGCGATGCAATATACTTCAGCCGTTCGGTTATTCCTTATTTCAGGGATGCAGAAAAAAATGAGTGGAGTAGCAGACATACTTATTTTAAACACATAGGTATATATGGATATAGAAAAGAGTCTCTTCTGAAAATAACTTCATTGAATCCCGGGTCTCTTGAGATTGCAGAATCACTCGAACAAAACCGCTGGATCGAAAACGGATATACTATTCGGACGGCAGTGGCTGACTGGAAAAGTATAAGTATTGACACTCCGGAAGATCTTGAAACTGCCAGAAGATTTCTTGAAAAATACTATCCTGAGCAAAAAAGTAACAGTTAGGCAGAATTAAAAACATATAATTTAAAAAATTGTCTCTGCCAAAAAGAGGCATTTTTACAATAAATCAAATCAACGAATTAAAATATTCCTTTTCACCAGTAAAATCTATACCCGGTATTTTCTTTTCAATTGCTGAAATCCTATCAAGAATATTTATTGAAAATTTTTTAGCTGATTCGCCCGCTGGAGACAATAACCTGTGTTTGCTGGCCTTTACTATCTCCATGACTTCATTTATAAGACAAATAGTTTCATCGCTGAAATATGCACGTGAAAAGGCATTAAAAACATAATTGACAGCAAACGAAGAAGGATGTACCATATCGTCGTTGTAAAACCTGTAATCGCGAAGGTCGTCTATAATTAGTTCATAGGCCGGAAAATACCGTGGAAACGAAGGATGAGAAAGTAACTTTTCAATTGAGAGAAAAAGCACCGATTTGCTTACCTGATTTCCATGAGCGCCCTCTTTCATATAACGCACAGGGCTTACGGTGAATATTGTTTTCAGCCTGTTGTTGAAGCTTTTAATCCTATCGAGCAAAGGCATCCAGAATTCACATATCGAGTCAACCGATAAAAGCTCCTCGACAAAATAATATGAAGGAAGCTTATGACAGTTTGAAACAATCATTCCGTTTTCTCTTAATCTATAAACCCTTGCCGTTCCAAATGTAAAAAACAGAAAAGAAGCCTCTTTTAGAAAATCATGAGCTTTAATGATTGATTCATTTATCCTTCCAATAACTATATCGAAATTATCCGATGAAAACTCAGTATTGTGAAAAAAACTATGATAAAGATTATCATATCTGAAAATATCGTCTATGCCGAATAATTTTCTTTCCATAATAATATCGATTGTATTACCCACAGAAACAGGATTATATACAGATCCGAAAGGATTAATCATTACTTTCATTTTTAGCTCTTCCATCCTGCGCCCTGTTTCAAAAGCAAAACACGATCCAATGAACAGCACGGGAGTAAAATAACTTATTTTCTCACGTGAAGGCTCTATATCGAAAGTCGTCCGTAGTATCATATATAAATATTTTCTCCTTTTTAATTAAAAGAGACGATAAAAATAAAGATAATTTTCAGGTTTAAAATCCAAAAATATAAAATATTCCTTTTAATCATAATTTATATTGATTTCTATAATTCATTAGTTTATAATCATTTCCAATATATTTCTATTTAGAATATATAATTTTTTATATATTTATAGATATTTGGATATTTATATCTTAATATATTTTATTATCTTTGCAATGTATAAACCATAAAAATACCAACAATGACAACAAATGAATTTAACGATAAACTAATAGAAATGAATGGCAACCTAAGAAGGTTCGCTATGAGTTTAACAGCCGACAGAAATGATGCATCCGACCTGATACAGGACACATATCTTAAAGCGATTACTTTCAGGAACAAGTTCGCTGACAATTCAAACCTGAAAGCATGGGTCTTTACAATTATGAAAAATACATTTATAAATAATTACCGTAGAGGCGTCAAAGAAAATAATTTAATTGACACTACAAAAGATTTATATTATGTTAATCTTTCAGTGGATAAAGGTTTTGTTTCGCCCGAATCCAATTATTCTGCAAAAGAAATAATAAAGGCCATAGAAGGGCTTGATGATGAATTTAAAATCCCTTTTATAATGCACCTTGAAGGGTATAAATATCAAGAAATTGCCGAAAAACTCAATCTCAAAATAGGAACGGTAAAAAGTAGAATTTTCTTCTCACGCCGGAAGCTTATGAAAATACTTGGAGATTACAATTAAAAATAACTATCATCAGTCATCAATTAAAAAATGTAATTTTGTTACTGAAAATATTCTGATCGTATGCAGAAAATTATTTCAATAAACACGAATGCAAGAAATGCTTTGTACGATATTACGTCAATGGTTTCTTCTATTGTAAAAGAAAGCGGGATAAAAAACGGTCTTGTTTCCGTTTATGCCAGAGGTTCTACTGCGGCAATAATGATTCAAGAAAATTGGGATGAGTCTGTTCAGAAAGATGTTGTTACACTTCTCAATAAGTTGATCCCTCGTGGTATATGGGAACACGACAGGCAGGACAATAACGGTGATGCTCATTTAAAAGCAGGTATTGTAGGACCATCCCAAACAATTCCAATTATTGACGGTTCGCTCGGTCTTTCAACATGGCAGAATATTTTCTTTTGTGAATTTGATGGCCCGCGTAATAAAAGAGAGATTGCCGTTACAGTAATAGAAGATAAGTAACAAAATAATCTCTTACAAGTTCATTTCTCTAATTATCGGTTATTATTCAGAATAATATCGATATTTTTCCTGAATTTGTCGAATCCTGTCCGGGCTATTGGTGTATTTTCGAAGATTCTTTCAAATCTCTCCTCTGTGAGTAAGATCCATTCGTCTTTTGTCAAATATTTCAGTTCTTCTGAAATATCGAATTCATGATGATTATGATTTTGGACATTCTTGTTATAAGGGCAGACTTCCTGGCAGAGGTCACATCCATAAATCCGATTTTCGAATAATAATGCCAGTTCAGGAGGTATTGGGTTTTTACTTTCAATTGTAAGATTTGATATACATTTTCTTGCATCAACAGTATAGTTACCATTAATTGCTCCGGTCGGACATCTTTCAAGGCATTTCGTGCATTCGCCGCATTTTCCATCATTATCGGGAGTATCACATTGAAGGGATATGTTCACCAGAATAACTCCAAGAAAAAAGAATGAACCCTTTTGTTTATTTATTAAAAGTGAGTTCTTGCCCTGCCAGCCAAGGCCTGCTTCAACAGCCCATATTTTTTCGGCAATAGGCCCTGTATCGCAAAATACTTTGCCTTCTGAACCTGGTGAGACAGATTGGATAAATTCGAGCAGTAACTTCAATTTAACGGTAACGACTTTATGATAATCCATTCCCAGAGCATACCTCGAGACAACAGGGACATCATTATAAATCTGGACATTATCTGTATAATAATTCATTCCGGTTACGATTACTGAAAGTGCATCCGGTAAAAGTTTGAAAGGATTTATTCTTGTTTCAATATCACGGCAAAGCCAATTCATTTTATCATTTTGTCCCTCCACGCACCATTTCCTGAAGCTTTGTTCATACTCCGAAAGACGTCTGGCAGGAGCAACACTACAAAGATCAAATCCAAGTGAAAAAGCCTTCTCCTTTATATCTGACAACAAACTCATTTTAAACTTCAGGTTTATTCCCACAACTATTACATGAGGCCAAGTTCAAGCCTCGCTTCATCGCTCATCATACTTATGTCCCATGGAGGATCAAATGTCAGCTTGAGATCACATTCTTTTACACCGCGTATGTTTGAAACCTTGTATTTTACTTCTTCCAGAATATCTCCGGCAATTGGGCAGCCTGGTGCAGTTAATGTCATTGTAATATGAGCTACATGATCATCATCAACTTCTACTTTATAAACCAGTCCCAGATCGAATATATTTATAGGAATTTCCGGATCATAAACAGATTTCAACACTCCTGTTATGCGTGATTCTATTTCTCTTTTTTCTGAAGATTCCATTTTTAAAGTTTTTAATAGTTAATGGCGAAACATGGTTTTAAACCTGAAATTACTAAAAAGTATTTTAACCACATACTTTTGCATTTTATATTCTCTAAGTAAGGAAAAGACCATTAAACTAAGGCGTATTATTTTTGCCTTTTAATTCAAAGGCCATAGCATAGAGTTTCATTTGTTTTATCATGGCGAGTAGACCGTTGGAGCGAGTAGGTGACAGGTTTTGTCTCAAACCTATTTTATCAATAAACCATAAGTCGGCGTTTTTTATCTCTTCCGGAGTGTGACCTGACAAAACTTTTATAAGAAGGGATATTATTCCTTTAGTAATTAGTGCATCGCTATCTGCGCTGAAAGTAATTATTCCATCTTTGAATTCCGGGTAAAGCCACACTTTCGACTGACAGCCTTCAATTAGATATTCATTTGTTTTTTTCGAAGGATCTAATGGAGGGAGTTCTCTCCCTTTTTCAATTAGAAGACTATATTTATCCATCCAGTCGTCGAATTCCGAAAATTCATCCACTATCTGTTGCTGCGCTTCGTTGATAGTCATATATTAATATTATAATATCATTTCAATAACTTTCTTAACACCGTTTGCAAGTAGATCAATCTCGTCATAAGTGTTATAAAAGCATAATGAAGCTCTTATAGTTCCGTCTATTCCCATACGATCCATAAGGGGTTGTGCACAATGATGGCCTGTTCTGACAGCAATTCCAAGCTTATCGAGTATCATCCCGGCGTCGTATTGGTGAATTCCTTTAATGATAAAAGAAATAATTGAAATTTTGTTTTCACTATTTCCAATTATTTTAATCTTGTCGTTTTCAGATAGTTTTTCAGTGGCATATCGCAAAAGTTCGTTCTCGCGAGCGAAAATTTCTTCAATTCCAGTTTCGATAATATAATCAATAGCTCTGCCAAGTCCTATTGCACCGGGGAAATTTGTTGTGCCGGCCTCAAATTTGAAAGGGAGACCGTTATAAATAGTCTTTTCAAAAGTCACTTTTTCTATCATGTCTCCTCCACCCTGGTAAGGAGGCATTTCATCTAGATATCTTTCCTTTCCATAAAGCACCCCTATTCCTGCAGGTGCATAAATCTTATGTCCTGAAAAAACATAAAAATCACACCCTATGTTTCTTACATCGGCTGGTCGATGGGGTATGCCCTGAGCCCCGTCAACAAGAACAGGTATGTTAAAATTATGAGCGGCATTAATTATTTCTTTTACCGGAACAGTCACTCCAAGCGCATTTGACACCTGAGTCACTGCCACAATCTTTGTTTTTTCGGTGAGCAACTTAAGATATTCTTCAAGAATTATTTCTCCGTTATCATTGACAGGAATAATTTTTAGTTTTGCGCCTTTGCGTTCGCACAGCATCTGCCAGGGAACGATATTTGAATGGTGTTCGAGGTTACTTATAAGAATTTCGTCACCTGCCGTTACATATTTTTCTCCAAATGAGAAGGCCACTGCATTTATTGAACCTGTTGTTCCCGAAGTAAAAATTATTTCTTCTTTTTTCTCAGCATTTATAAACGATCTCACCTTTTCTCTGGCATTCTCATAGGCTTCGGAAACCATATCGCTCAAAAAATGAACCCCTCTATGAACATTTGCATTGTAGCGCTTATAAACTTCATCAACGGCATCAATGACGCATTCAGGTTTTTGTGTTGTTGCAGCATTGTCAAAGTAAACAAGTTTTTTACCATAAACCTCTCGTTTAAATATGGGGAAATCATTTCTAATATTTAGAATATCTTTCACTATATTGTTTTTTAACCCGGGTTAGCTGCACTTTATCATGCATAATGCACATCTTGTAAGTTCTCCTCTAAGTCGTTGCATTACAAGTTCGTCCATTCTTTTACGCAATGGTTTAGCCGGAATGCCTTTTATAACTTCATCGGCAAATGCAAACATCAGCATCCTCCTTGCTTCATTTCGGCTTATACCTCTCGATTGCATGTAAAACATTGCATTTTCATCGAGCTGCCCCACTGTTGCTCCATGGCTACATTTAATATCATTGGCGAATATTTCGAGTTGTGGCCTGGCATTCATTCTTGCATCGGGTGTAAGAATGATACTGCTTGTTTTCTGATAGGCGGAAGTGCCTTGTGCTCCTTTTGAAACATAAACTCTTCCGGTGAAAGCACCTGTGGCTTTTTCATCGAGTACACCTTTAAAAAGCTGATTACTTGTACAGTTTGGAGAAAGATGCTCTACACTGACATAATTATCAACGTGTTGATTTTTATCGGAAAGGTGAAGCCCATGAAAATTGCATTCTGCCCTTTCTCCATTAAGATAACTGCTCGTGCTATTACGAACCAACCCGCCATGAAGAGTGATGTTGTTTGAATAAACAACTGAGTTACGTTGCTGGCAAATAAATGTATTGATTATTTTATAAGCATTATTATGTTCGTTTTGTACTCTAATAATATCGAATCTTGCATTTTCATCTACATATACTTCCGTTATACTGTTAGTAAGCAAATGGCCTGAGGATAATGCATGATCACAAATAATCAGACTGAAAGATGAATTTTTGCCTGCAATAATCAAATTGCGGTTTTGGTTAAAAATATCGGCTTCAGAATCAACAAAGTTAATTAACTGAATTGGTTTGTTTAGATTCGTACCGTCAGGAACATAAACAAATACCCCGTCGAATGCCATTGCCGAATTAAGAGAAATAAGCCCGTCATTCTCAATACGGACATATTTGCCAAAATGTTCTTCAATCAGGGAGGGAAATTTTTTTGCAGCTTCTGTAAGGCTTCCTAACCATACATCTCCGGGTAATTCATTTAAATTATTATTTACAGGAGGAAAGAAACCATTAAAAAGGATTATTCCGTATGAATCGAGATCTTTAATGCTGCAACTGAATTTTTCGGCCTTTGCAAAATCATCTGGACCTGGAATAAATAAATTTTTATAATCATAATCAAAAAATGTTGCAAGGTCAGTATATCTATAAGCTTCATCCTTTTTTGTGGGAATTCCGACACTTGCGAATCTGTTTATTGATTCTTCCCTGATAGAATTAAAAAGAGGAAAAGATGATGATTTAATCCTTGAAACATTATCTTTATAGAGTCTGTAATATTTATCTGTTAATTTAGTCTGGGCTTCCATTGCGGTTAACTTTTTTCGACCTCATTTTTTATCCATTCATATCCTTGTTTTTCAAGTTCGAGAGCCAGCTCCTTACCGGCCGACTTTACTATTCTCCCGTCGTAAAGTACATGCACAAAATCGGGTATGATATAATCGAGGAGTCGCTGATAATGTGTAATGACAATTGTTGCATTATCCGGTCTTTTTAAAAGGTTGACGCCATTTGCCACAATTTTAAGAGCATCTATATCGAGGCCCGAGTCAGTTTCGTCGAGAATGGCGAGTTTTGGTTCCAATATAGCCATCTGGAAAATTTCGTTTTTCTTTTTCTCTCCTCCTGAAAAACCTTCGTTAACGGAGCGATTGGCGAGTTTGGAATCGATTCCAACAAGCTCTTTTTTTTCACGCATCAGTTTTAGAAAGTCGGACGACGATAATGGTTCAAGCCCTTTATGTTTTCTGTGTTCATTAACAGCAGTTTTGAGGAAGTTCACCATACTTACTCCAGGTATTTCTACAGGATATTGGAAACAAAGAAAGATACCTTCCCATGCTCTTTCCTCAGGGCTCATCTCAAGAAGATTTCTGCCATACCATGTTACTGTTCCCTCTTTTACTTCAACAATGTTTCTTCCGGCAAGAACTGCTGCAAGAGTACTTTTCCCAGAGCCATTAGGTCCCATAATAGCATGAATCTCTCCCTCTTTCACTTCGAGGTTGATTCCTTTCAATATCTCCTTACCCTCTATAGATGCTCTTAAATTTTTAATACTGAGCATAATACACTATTTATAATTATATAATTATCATCCAACACTGCCTTCGAGGCTTATCTGGAGAAGCTTTTGGGCTTCTACAGCAAACTCCATCGGCAGTTTACTAATAATTTCCTTTGCGTATCCATTAACAATAAGTCCCACAGCATCTTCTGTAGGAATTCCACGTTGATTACAATAAAAAATCTGGTCTTCTCCGATTTTTGAAGTTATTGCTTCATGCTCAACAGTTGCCGAAGGATTTTCAACTTCTATTGTCGGAAAAGTATGGGCTCCACATTTATCTCCCAGTAAAAGTGAATTGCACTGTGAATAATTCCTTGCATTCTCCGCATTCTTAAGAATTTTTACAAGCCCTCTGTAACTGTTCTGACCCATTCCTGCTGAAATTCCCTTCGAAACTATGGTGCTTCTTGTATTTTTCCCGATATGAATCATTTTTGTTCCGGTATCTGCCTGTTGAAAATGGTTTGTAACAGCTACCGAATAAAACTCACCTATTGAATTATCTCCTTTCAAAATACAAGAAGGATATTTCCATGTTATTGAAGAACCTGTTTCAACCTGTGTCCATGAAATCTTCGAATTATCACCTTTACAGATACCTCTTTTTGTGACAAAATTAAAAATTCCTCCCCTGCCTTCTTTGTCGCCAGGATACCAGTTCTGAACTGTTGAATATTTAACCTCTGCATTTTTTTCTGCGATTATCTCCACTATGGCTGCATGAAGCTGATTTTCATCTCTCATCGGAGCAGTGCATCCTTCCATATAGCTAACATAACTTTCCTCGTCGGCAATAATAAGAGTTCTTTCAAACTGGCCGCTATTTGCTGAATTTATCCTGAAATAGGTTGAGAGTTCCATAGGGCACTTAACTCCCTTAGGGATATAACAAAAAGATCCGTCGCTGAAGACTGCAGAGTTAAGAGCGGCAAAAAAATTGTCGGTAAAAGGCACAACCGAACCCATGTATTTTCTTACAAGTTCAGGATATTTGTGCACAGCTTCACTGAATGAACAAAAAATAATACCCATTTCTGCAAGAGTTTCTCTAAAGGTAGTCTTGACAGATATACTATCCATAACAGCATCAACTGCAACACCGCTCAGGACTTTTTGTTCCTCAAGAGGAATTCCAAGCTTGTCAAAAGTCTTTTTAAGTTCAGGATCTATTTCATTTATGTCTCCACTTGCAGAACGTTTCTTTGGGGCAGCATAATATATTATATCCTGATAGTCAATTTCAGGAATTTTAAGATTGGCCCATTTCGGCATATTCATCGTCTGCCAGTGACGGAATGATTTTAACCTGAAATCCAGGAGCCAGTCGGGCTCTCCCTTTTTAAATGAAATAAGCTTTATTATGTCTTCATTCAGACCTTTAGGTATCTTATCCGTCTCAACATCGGTATAGAACCCGTACTTATATTCCCCGGAAGTAACCTCATGTATTATGTTGTTATTCTTTTCAGGCATAATTATGCTTCATGAAAAATGTCAATGCTTCTAAAGTAAAACAAACCGGCTACACTTTTGTTAATTAGAACTAATCTAAATAAGCATGCAAAATTATAAAATATCTGTAATATACACTGAAATTTATTATTACAACAATTGATGCTATCCTGTAACTGATTTTTTACAGAAA
Organism: Bacteroidales bacterium; assembly: GCA_017999895.1. Lineage (GTDB taxonomy): Bacteria > Bacteroidota > Bacteroidia > Bacteroidales > VadinHA17 > LD21. Next base: position 136,284 of record JAGNKY010000006.1, on the reverse strand, counting down.
CTGTTTTTGGGAAAAGATACCCTAATAAAATTTTCTTGCTTGCCATGAAAAACACTTTTTTATTACATCATCTTTCGACTGACAATAACATAAGATTTAATGGCTTTAGTCAAAAATGTTTGTTTATTTCCGGAGCATGAAATATCTTTATTAAAAGTTTCAAAAAGCTCTATTATTATGAAAAATTTTATTTTAAAAGCAGGATTTCTCTCACTATTATTTTTCATTTTTTTATTCACGCTTCAGGCTCAGGTTCCTCAGGGTATAAATTATCAGGCTGTGGCCCGTGATGCTGCCGGGGAGGTAATCCCCGAAACCGAACTTAAAGTACGTATAGGAATTCTCACAAATGTCGAGCCACCGATAGTTGTATATGAAGCTCAATATAGTGTAACGACAAATTCTTTCGGACTTTTTCAGCTTATGGTTGGCGATCCTCTTGCCACACCTGTAACCGGCAGTTTTTCGGATATTGACTGGACAGTTCAGCCTCTTTTCATCCGGACAAGCGTTTACTGGAACAAGGAATGGCAGGTTATGGGGTCGTCAGAATTGCTGTCGGTACCGTATGCATTTGTAGCCCAGGACATAAGCGGCCTTGATAAACTTTCCATAAAAGGAGAAACGGCGGATATGGATGAGGCACTTTTCGAGGTAAAAAACAACCTGGGAAATACAGTGTTTGCTGTTTATAATGAGGGAGTACGAGTAAATGTAGGCGACGGTGCAAAGGGTTTAAAGGGCGGATTTGCTATTGGCAGTTTTGATCAGACTAAAGGTGAATCTCAGGAATATATGAGGGTTACTTCCGACAGTATCAGAATTTATATAGATAACTCCGGTAAAGCTGTAAAAGGCGGCTTTGCAATCGGCAGCTTCAACCAGAGTAAAAGCAAGCCTCAGGAATATATGCGGGTTACCGAAGACAGCACAAGAATTTATGTAAGTAACTCGTCGGGGAAAGCTTCAAAAGGAGGTTTTGCTATTGGCGGATTCGACCAGAGTAAAGGAACCGGAACCGGGAATTTCCTCGATATTACCCCAAAAAATTACTTCATAGGCCAGGGTTCGGGCTCAAAAGTAACTACAGGGCTTTATAACTCTGTCCTTGGTTACAAAGCAGCACATAATCTGACCACAGGACAATCGAACACAATAATCGGCCATCTTGCCGACAGCTCAATTACCATAGGCAATAATAATATTATCATAGGTGATTTAGCAGGTTTCAAACTGACAACAGGCAATCATAACACTCTTATAGGCTCATCGGCAGGATATAACCACACAAACCAGGAATACAACATAATGATCGGCACTAATGCAGGCACAAATATCAATGCTTCCGGATGGGGCGGTTCGTTCAACACATTTATGGGAATTAACTCGGGATACCAGATACGAAACAGCAGGGATAATGTATTTATAGGAACAAATGCAGGTTACTGGCTCGATAACGGACAGGGTAACACTTTTGTGGGAATTGATGCAGGAAGAAGCAGAGATGATGGACAAAATCCTTACCGGCCCGAGGTTAATGCCTTAAATAACGTATTTATGGGAAATAAAGCCGGATATCATATTACAAACGGAGACAATAATCTTGCTATAGGTTATATGGCCGGATATAACAATGCAGACGGCAGCGGCAATGTTCTGCTTGGATATAGAGCCGGATATAGCGAAACAGGCAGTAACAAGCTCTATATTGCCAATTCATCAGTAAATCCCCCGCTGATTTATGGCGACTTTTTAGACAAAAAAGTGGGCATCAATACAACGACCATAAATAAAACACTTAACGTTGGAGGTGATGCAGAGATAACCGGCAATTTAACTGCCGGATCGGTATCGGCACCGGTAACGGGCAACCTGACCGGCAATGTTACCGGCAACCTTTCAGGAAATGTTACCGGCAATGTTGCAGGAGACGTTACAGGAAAAATCAACGGAATGAGCATGGGAAGGATATTTCTTACCGGGGACAGCCCAATTTTAACTCTCGATAACGGCAATGTTGTTTTAAACTGGCTTCAGAAAGATGCAATTATTGAAATCAGAAACAACGGCTCAAAAAATTGCAGCTACTGGTGTCTTAAACAAGAGGGAGCATCAACGACAGGAAATTCAGGAGTATTTGCTATTGGTTATGGCGGTACTATCATATCTGCAAATATCGAAAGCGTGGCCGGTTTTGAAATACATTTCGGCTATAACGATAATTCAGGCAATACAGCCTCAGTATGGCTGCAATATTATAATGGAGCTCTTTCGGGCCACTATATAATATATTGATTTTAGTCCAAAAAAGTATTATTATTCCTTTAGCAATCTCGGGCCTCTGATTACCCCGCGTTCCGAATTTCTGAAGAATTCGATGATATAATCCCTGTCGGGGGAGGGTTTGAAATTCTTTTCGACAAACTCCAGTGCCTTTGAAGTATTCATACCGTTTTGATAGATAGCTCTATAAATATTATGTATCTCTTCTATTCTTTCTTTTGTAAACCCTCTTCTGGTAAGGCCAACCACATTTACACCCATGTATGCCAGAGGTTCCCTATCGGCTTTTATGAACGGTGGCACGTCAATTCTTACCTTTCCGCCACCGCCAATAATAACATGTCCGCCAATTCTTGAAAACTGATGAACAAGGGCTCCGCCGCTCAGTATAGCCCAATCGTCGACTCTTACCTCTCCTGCCAGTCCCGCTGCATTTCCAATTATACAATTATTACCTATCTGACAGTCGTGCCCAATATGTGCGCAGGCCATAATAAGGCAGTTTTCGCCTATGACTGTTTTCCCGACAGCTGCCGTTCCTCTATTTACTGTTGCACCCTCTCTTATTGTTGTATTATCTCCGATTTCAACAATTGTTTCTTCTCCCCGAAATTTAAGATCCTGAGGTATGCCTGAAATAACGGCATCAGGAAATATTCTGCAATTCTTTCCAATTCTTGCTCCTTCCATTACAACTCCGTGAGGTCCTACCCATGTTCCGTCGTCAATAGTTACGTTGCCTGCAATGTACGCAAAAGGTTCTATGATTACATTTTCTCCCAGAACGGCATTGGGGTTTACATAGGCCAGATTCGAAATCATTGATACCATATCAACTTCATTTGTTTTTGATAACCTGGGCAACCATTTCACCTTCAACAACAAGTGTATTGCCTACAAATGCCTGAGCATACATTGCAACTATACCTCGTCTTATAGGTTCAGTAAGTTCCAGTTTCAGGATAAGAGTATCTCCAGGTACAACTTTATGTTTGAATTTAACTTTATCAATCTTAAGAAAATAAGTGGAATATTTCTCCGGTTCATCCACTCCACTCAGGACAAGTAAACCGCCCGTTTGAGCGAGAGCTTCAATAATAAGTACGCCGGGCATTACCGGCTCCTCAGGGAAGTGACCTTGAAAAAATGCTTCATTACCTGTAACATTTTTAACTCCAACCACTGTTGTTTGATCAAGATGAACTATTTTGTCGACAAGTAAAAATGGATATCTGTGTGGCAGCTTATTTTTAACCTGCTGAATATTGTAAACCGGAGGTATAGTTGGGTCATATTCAGGTATATTCTTTTTTGAAAGAGATTTTTTTATTTCCTGTCGTATAATTTTTGCAAATTTAGTATTGGCATAGTGGCCGGGTCGTGTAGCTACTACTTTCCCTCTGATAGGCTGACCAACAAGTGCAAGATCTCCTATTAAATCGAGCAATTTATGTCGTGCAGGTTCATTTGGAAATATAAGATCAGTGTTGTTGAGTATGCCAGCTTTATGACCGTTGATACCCGGTCGGTTGAACAGCTTTGCAATACGATTGAATTCTTCCTGTGATGCTTCTTCCTCAAGAATGACAATTGCATTGTCGAGGTCACCTCCCTTTATCATACCTGCCTTAAAAAGAGGCTCCAGTTCATGGAAAAAAACAAATGTACGACATCTGCTAATTTCCTTTTCAAATTGGTCGATAGAATCGAGAATAGCATATTGGTTCCCGAGTATTTTTGAATTGTAATCAATCAAAACATTTATACTTAAATGGTCATCCGGATAAACTATGAGGTCAATCCCTCGCTCTTCATCAGAAAATGCTATTTTCTGTTTTACATCAAAATAGTTTATTTCCTCCTTCATTTCAACTACGCCGGCTTCTTTAATAGCTTCCACAAATTTCTCTGAGGAACCAGTCATAATTGGAGCCTCAGGTCCGTCGATTTCTATAAGCGCATTATCAATCTGCATGCCATACAAGGCAGCCATGACATGTTCAATAGTTGCAACCGATACTCCATTATATGAAATGGTAGTCCCGCGAGTGGCTTCAGTAACATAATCGGCAATAGCTTCAATTACGGGCTTTCCGGGAAGATCAACTCTGCAGAACTTATAGCCAAAATTGGCAGGTGCCGGTTTAAATGTCATTTTTACATTTAAACCCGTATGAAGTCCCTTACCGTTAAGGCTTATATCGCGTCCAAGTGTTCTCTGTTTTTCCGACATTATCTGCACTATTGAAAACAGCTACAAAAGAACAAATTTTTTCCAACATTTTTAAAAATATTACCAATAATGTAACTGCATCGGTTGTGGAAATATCCCTACTATTTATTTTTCAGTTTAAGAATGTCTTGTTTTAACGATTCTACAACAGAATTTATCTCAGGCAGTTTCCTGAAAAAAACATAAGATTTTATATATTGTTTATGCTCAAATGCAGGAGAACCCAAGAGAGCTGCGTTTTCTTCCTTTATATCTCCGATAACGCCTGATTGAGCACCAAGTTTTACGCCATTTGCAAGTCTGAGGTGCCCGGCTATTCCTACCTGACCTCCAAACATGCAATTCTTCCCAACCTTTGTCGAACCTGCAATGCCAGTCTGACCGGCCATAACAGTATTCTCACCTATTTCCACATTATGTCCTATCTGAACCAAATTGTCTATTTTCACACCCTTTCGGATAAAAGTTGATCCCATAGTTGCTCTATCTATTGTAACATTGGCTCCTATTTCAACATAATCTTCTATTACGACATTCCCAATCTGAGGTATCTTTACAAACTGATTATCGCTATTCGGTGCAAAGCCGAATCCATCACTTCCTATTACAGTTCCGGCATGAATAATACATGAATTACCTATAACACATTCGTGATAAATTTTTACGCCCGGATATATAATGCAATCATGGCCTATAGTAGTTTGATCTCCTATATAAACATGTGGATATATTTTGCTTCCTTCGCCAACGACACAATCATTGCCGATATAGGCATAGGCACCTATATAAACGTTTTCACCGATTTTTGATCCTGGCTCAATTATTGCAGTTGGATGAATACCTTTTTTCTCGGCTTTCGATTTAGAAATTAAATTCAGAAGTGAGGCAAAAGCTTCATAAGCATTGTCAACCTTTATCATAGTTGCAGTAACAGGAGCGGACGGCGAAAAATTCCTGTTTAGGAGCACAACTGATGACTTTGTTGTATAAAGAAATGGTTCATATTTAGGATTTGCAAGAAATGAAATTGCTCCTTCGTGCCCTTCTTCGATTTTTGCAACAGTCGAGACTCTAACATCGGGATTGCCTATCACCTCTCCATTGAGAAACTGTGCAATTGCTGATGCTGTAAATTCCATATTATATTCTATTTATCGTATCTACATTCTTTAGGATAACATAGGAGATATTTTGTAATACGCTCCGAGAGAACTCTATGATCAAAAGCATCGGATACTTCTCGTATGCTGGCAATTGCACCCGATTTAAGAAGTATCATAATTTCACTGGTACCATCCGGAGCATAAGCAAGATTTGATATCTGATCTGAAAACACATAATAATGAACCAAATCGGGTTTAATATCAAGCAACTTTATTGTTTTTTTCCGAAGTTCTTCAACACGTTCCTGGTCGAAAGGTTCATTTTGAAGCTCTACGGCAAGGAGGTTGCGTCGCATAAGTCGAGCTGAAAGATCGGCAAGTATTTTGTCGGAATGATCGCTCCAGTATTTTGCCGAAATAAGAATGTCGCTATCGTCAAGCCTTACAAAGTTCGATGCAATAATATTCGGAGTAAATAGTCCGTTACCGGAAAATTCATTTTGCCCTATTTCATTGTAAAGGAAAAACTTAAGCGCCGGAGAAGAAAATAATTCAATATCCTTACGAGCCAGTTCCTTCGCTCTCTTAAGTGTATTTACAAGAAGATTTTCCGATGAGATTACCGTTTTATGCATATAAACCTGCCAGTACATGAGACGCCTTGCAATAAGTAGTTTTTCAAGAGAATAAATACCCTTTTCCTCAATTACGAGCCTTTCATCGGCTACATTGAGCATCCTTATTATCCTATCTGAGCCAACCGATCCTTCGATAACGCCTGTATAAAAACTATCACGTCTGAGATAATCAAGCCTATCCATATCGGCCTGGCCTGCAATAAGCTCATGGAAAAATTTCCTTCTATAACGTCCTGTGAATATTTCAATAGCGAGGTCGAGTTTTCCAGTAAATTCTTGATTAAGCTTACTCATAAGTAAAATAGACATCTCTTCATGAGTTATTCCCTTAATGATTGACTCTTCGAGTGCATGTGAAAAAGGCCCATGACCGATATCGTGAAGCAATATAGCAATGAAAGCTGCCTCCTCTTCCTCTGAGCTTATACTCACACCCTTGCTTTTCAGAGTCTGCAAAGCCATATCCATGAGGTGGAGCGCACCAAGACAATGCTGAAATCGAGTATGAGTTGCTCCAGGAAAAACATAGCTCGTTAGTCCGAGCTGCTTTATATTTCGTAAACGCTGAATCCATGAATGCTGAATTAGGTCAAAAACGAAATCTCCCGGTATATTTATAAATCCATAAACCGGATCATTTATTATTTTTTTCTTATTGGTATTGTAAATCACCAGCCTTTTTTGCTGAAACAAAAATAAAAATTACTTTGATAGAAAAGAACCTGTTTCTTAATACCTTCTCCACTTCTCCTTTTCTCCCCTTTTCTCTTCACAATGGTTTACTTAAAATTTTAATTTTTACATAATATTTTAATCAAAAATAGTGCATATTTGAAGTAAATTTCGCAACTTTTAAGAAAAATTAATGTAAAATTAAACAATGTGAGTACTGAATCCAAAACCTTTTCCTCCCCCCTGCCTGGACGAATTATATCCGTTGACTTTTTCCGGGGTTTGACAATGTTTTTACTTATAGGCGAATCAACGCGTCTCTATGCTCATCTTCTGGATCTCAATAATCCAGTTCTTCATTTTATTGGTAATCAGTTTCACCATCATGAATGGCATGGCCTCCATTTCTGGGATTTAATACAACCCTTTTTTATGTTTATTGTCGGGGTTGCAATACCTTTTTCAGTTGCTAACAGATTGAAAAAAGGAGAGAGTCAACGACAAATTACATTACATGCAATAAAGCGTTCTTTTTTGCTTCTTTTCCTTGGCTGGGCACTTTATTTTACTGAGGCAGGGAAATTGGTATTCAGGTTTCAAAATGTACTTGCCCAGTTGTCGGTAACATATCTTGTGGCATTCTTTCTGCTTAATAAGAATTTCAGGGTTCAGACGATTTTTACACTTTTAATTCTGATTTTAATAGATCTTGCCTATCGCTTTTTCCCTGTAGAAGGATTTAACCACCCCTGGGTTAAGTATGAAAACCTTGGGGCCTGGTTCAATAATAAAATTGAAGGCGTTGAACGAGCCAGCGAATGGGCAACCCTGAACTTTGTCTCTACAACAGCCCATACCGTATGGGGAATGATGTGCGGAAAACTGCTTATGAGCGACCGAACTCCTGGAAAAAAAATTCAGATTCTTTTCATCGCAGGAATAATTTGTCTTATTGTAGGTTATGCTCTCGATTTTCTTAACATCACACCGATTATCAAGAAGATAGCCACTGTTTCATTTGTATTTGCAAGCGGCGGATGGTCTATTCTTGCACTTTGCTTCTGCTACTGGCTCATTGATGTAAAAAAGAAGTTTATAAAAGGTTCGAAGTTCTTTATTGTTGTGGGAATGAACTCGATATTTATCTATCTTTTCTGTGAACTCGGTTTTACAAGAATTATAAGCAACAGGATTGTAAATCCATTCAGCAATCTGCTCTTCTCATGGAGCGGAGCAACTACGACAGCAATAATTACAAGCCTAGCTTCATGGGCTATCCTATGGTATATTTGCTACTGGCTTTATAAAAACAAAATTTTTATTAAAATATGAATATTATTCAAATGGATGTTCTTTGCTGAAATCGGGCAAGTAGTTTATATTACTCTCCATGTCCTGAAGCCAGCCGTTTCGGAAACCGAGCTTTTCCATTTCCGTTGTCACTTCCTGATATTCTTTTCGAGAAAGGTTGCGTCCGATAATCTGATGATTTTTAACCTCATGTGTGGGCTGATATTGAGACATCAACGAAATGCTTACTCCTGGAGATAATTCATTGGCAATACTCCTTAGTACTTTTATGCTTTCGGCAGTATGACCCGGTAATACAAGATGCCTGATTAGTATACCGCTTTCGGCAAAACCGTCCTCACTAATCCTCAGAACCGAACCTTTCTGAAAATACATCTCTTTCAGGGCCATCAAAGCAACTTCAGGATAATTATACGCATCGGAATATTTATAAGCAACTTCTGACGTAACATATTTATAATCCGGCAAGTACACGTCAATTAATCCGTTAAGGCTCCTGATAGTATCAACCTTATCGTAACTATTTGTATTATATACTGTTATCGGCTTAAACCCTCTTGAATTCAATCCTCTTATAATAGCTTTCACCTGTGGCACTACATGTGAAGGGGAGACAAAACCCACAGCTTTTATTCCTTTCGACAGGATTCCCTCAATTATGTCAATGTATGTATCAAATTCCATCTCAGGGCACATCAAAGTACACTCAGGCCGGCTTATCTCGTAATTTTGGCAATACAAACAGCGCATATTGCAACCGGCGAAGAAAATGTTACAAATACCATTTATTCCGCTTATTGGCGGTTCTTCGCCACGATGAATACAAATTGAAGCAATGTTGAGCCCTGCATCGGCACCGCAGTAACCCGTCCCGGCTTCAAACCTGTCAACACCGCACTCTCTTGGGCATAAGGTGCATGACGACAAAAGCTCCCGCTCATCAGGCAGATATATATCAGTATATTTCATCTATTGACTTTATTATTAAGGAATTAAATCAGACAAAAACTTTAATCCGCGCTATGATTAATTGATGCAAATTTACATCAAACTATGCATTTAATCATTAAATAATTAACACCGATTTTGATATTTATAAAATAATTATTATCTTTGTCGGCAATTCAAAAAGTTTCTGAAACAAGGGGACAGAAGTCCCCTGTTTTATTATCTTTTTAAATGGTAGATAAGAAAAAAATAGAAGAAATTGTCAGACAGTATATAAATGGTACGAATATTTTCCTTGTTGATATTAAAGTAAACCAAAGAAATGAGATAACTGTGTTTGCAGATACAAGGGAAGGTATAACCATTGAACAATGTGCAGACTTGAATCTGTACCTTGAGAGAAATCTCAACCGTGATGAAGAGGATTTTGAACTTCAAGTTTCCTCCCCTGGTATAGGGACACCATTTCGTGTAAGGGAACAATATTTGAAAAATAAAGGTAAAACTGTAGAAGTAATTGATTATGACAATAATAGATATACAGGAATATTATATAATATAAATAACAACGGATTTGAACTCGAATGGAACCCCAAACAAACAGGGAAAAGAAAATTCGAATCTGATGAAATAAAATATTTATCATTTAATTTTGACAATATTAAATCAGTAAAAGAATTGATTGGTTTAAGATAAAAATAAGGGTATTGACAGATGGAAAATCTTAATTTAACTGACACTTTTTCTGAATTCAAAGAACTTAAAAATATCGACAGACCTACGATGATGAGTGTTCTTGAAGATGTTTTCAAGAGTATTCTGATAAAAAAGTATGGCACAGCCGACAATTTTGATATCATTGTGAATATTGATAAAGGTGATTTCGAGATATGGAGGAATAGGAAAGTTGTTGCCGATGAGGATTTCATTGACCCCAATACTCAGATACCTCTTTCGGAGGCAAAAAAGATTGACTCTGACTATGAAGTTGGTGAAGAAGTATCGGATGAAGTGAGATTTCAGGATTTTGGCCGAAGAGCAATATTGTCACTTCGCCAGAACTTATCCGCTCGTATTCTAGACCTTGAAAAAAATAATATTTATGCAAAATACAAAGACAGGATTGGAGAAATAGTCACCGGCGAAGTCTATCAGGTATGGAAAAAGGAAATCCTTGTACTTGATGATGACGGGAATGAGCTTATATTACCTAAAAGCGAACAGATACCAACCGATCATTTCCGCAAAGGGGATACTATAAAGGCTGTTGTGATAAAGGTCGAAATGAAAAATAACACACCTTATATCATATTAAGCAGAACTTCTCCTGTTTTCCTTGAAAGGTTGTTCGAACTTGAGGTTCCGGAGATATTCGACGGTCTTATAACTATCAAGAAGATTGTAAGGGTTCCGGGTGAACGTGCAAAAGTAGCTGTTGAATCGTACGATGAGCGTGTCGATCCGGTCGGCGCATGTGTCGGAATGAAAGGTTCAAGAATTCATGGCATAGTAAGAGAGCTGCGAAACGAAAACATTGATGTCATTAATTATACAGCAAATACTCAGCTCTTTATACAAAGAGCTCTGAGCCCTGCAAAAATTTCTTCAATAAAGATAAATGAAGAAACAAAAAGAGCTGAGATATATCTTAAGCCAAATGAGGTTTCACTTGCCATCGGGAAAGGCGGACTAAACATAAAACTTGCCAGCCAGTTAACCGGATATGAGATTGATGTTTACAGGGAACCAGGAGGTGAGGATGAAGAAGATGTAAATCTTGAGGAATTTTCCGATGAGATAGAAGAATGGATAATAGAAGAGCTCAAAGCTATTGGCTGTGACACAGCCAAAAGTGTGCTAAATCTTTCGGTTAGCGACCTTGTAAAGCGGACCGATCTTGAAGAAGAAACTGTAAAAGAGGTAATTAATATACTTAAAGCAGAATTTGAATAATATAAAATCAAAATTAATTCGATCTTCATCTTCGAATTAATTTGACGTGGAGGTTATCAATGAGTGAGGATTTAAAGATTACGAGATTAAGCAAGGCTGCCCGCGAGTTCAACGTGGGAATTTCAACTATTGTGGAGTTCCTGCATAAGAAAGGATTTAATCTTGACCCTAACCCTAACACAAAAATTCCTCCCGAAGCTTACACCCTTTTGGTGAAAGAATATAGTACGGATATAAGCGTGAAAAAGGAATCGGAAAGACTGATGTTGAAAGACCTTCACAAGAAAAAAGAAACGGTATCAATAGAAGATAGAACTATAAAACCGCATGCTGAAGAAATTGAAGCTGAAAATGAAATAATTATCAAGGATGCAACAGGCGTGGCAAAGGTTGAAAAGCGACCCGAGATTGTAAAACCTGAAGTAAAAGTTGTCGGCAAAATAGACCTTGATAAAACTTTAAAAACCACAATGCCAAAGCCAGAAGAAAAAAAAGAGAGTGAGCCGGCAGAAAAGCCTGAAAAAGGAGAAAAGAAAGAAACGGTAAAAGAGGAAAAAAGAAAAGAAAAAGATATTGAGATTGTGCAGGAACCAATTATACAACCTATTGAATCAACAAAGTCTACAGAATTTGAAGTTGAAGAAAAACCTGGTAAAGAAACAGAATTTATTAAGGCCGAGATCGAACCCGTGACCGAATCTATATCCGAAGTTGCACCTGACACTGCCGTAACAGAAAAAGAAGAAGGATTTATACATATTACAGGTGGTCAGAAATTAACAGGACCTGTTATTGTCGGGAAAATTGATCTTCCAACTGAGGAAAAGAAAAAATCCCCAGCCGGTAAAACAGAATCCGGAGAAGAGCAAAGACACAAAAGAAAAAGGAAGAGAATATCCAAGGAGAAAGAGATTGTACAACTTAAGCCTGGAATTACTGAAAAGACCGAACGAGTAAAGGCTCCTCTTAAAAAGCGACCTGTACGTGCCGAAATTGATGAGGATGAGGTACAAAAACAGATAAAAGAAACTCTTGCGCGGCTCACTACAAAAGGCAAAACGAAAGGGGTCAAGTACAGAAGAGAAAAACGTGAGGCTATAAGCCAGAGATTAAAAGAAAAATCCGAACTACAGGAACTCGAAAAAAATGTACTTAAAGTCACCGAATTCGTTTCTGCAAACGAACTTGCAGCTATGATGAACGTCCCGGTCACCAATATTATCTCAACATGTATGAGTCTTGGACTTTTTGTTTCGATAAACCAGAGGCTTGATGCAGAAACAATGGCTCTCGTGGCAGATGAGTTCGGATACAAAGTAGAATTCATAAGCGCCGACCTTCTTGAAAACATTGAGGAAGAGGAGGATAAACCTGAGGATCTGAAGCCAAGACCACCTATAGTGACCGTAATGGGGCATGTCGATCATGGTAAGACAAAGCTTTTGGACTATATAAGAAATACAAATGTTGTTGCAGGTGAAGCAGGAGGTATCACACAGCATATTGGAGCATATAGCGTTTTACTGGATGGAGGGAGGCAAATTACTTTCCTCGATACGCCGGGTCATGAAGCTTTTACTGCTATGAGGGCTCGTGGCGCACAGATAACAGATATTGCAATTATAGTAGTTGCTGCCGACGACGGAGTTATGCCTCAAACTATTGAGGCCATTAACCATGCTTCTGCAGCAGGTGTCCCTATTATATTTGCCATAAATAAGATAGATAAACCAAATACAAATCCTGAAAAAATTAAAGAGGAACTTGCAAATCTTAATTACCTTGTTGAAGACTGGGGAGGAAAGTATCAGTCGCAGGAGATATCGGCAAAAACAGGCCTAAATGTTGACCATCTTCTGGAAAAAGTTCTGCTCGAGGCCGAGCTTCTCGATCTGAAAGCAAACCCCAACAGGCCCGCACAAGGCACAGTTATTGAATCTTCACTTGACAAAGGACTCGGTTATACTGCCACTGTTCTTGTTAAGAATGGAACTCTGAGAGTAGGTGACATTGTTCTGGCTGGAAGCTATTATGGACACATAAAAGCTCTTTACAATGAGAGAGGAAATAAGGTTGAAGAGGCTGGTCCTTCCGCTCCGGTAATTTTAATCGGCCTTAATGGGGCACCGCAGGCCGGAGACAAATTTATTGTTATGCGAAGCGACCACGAAGCTAAGGAAATAGCAAATAAAAGGGCGCAGCTCCAAAGAGAACAGGAGCTGAGAACTCAGAAACATATTACTCTCGACGAAATAGGACGCAGGATTGCAATAGGAAACTTCCAGGAACTTAACATAATAGTTAAAGGAGATGTTGACGGTTCAGTAGAAGCACTTAGCGATTCTCTAATTAAACTTTCAACTGATCAAATTCAGGTTAACATAATCCATAAAGCTGTAGGCCAAATTTCTGAATCCGATGTTTTGCTTGCCGCAGCATCGAATGCCATCATTGTGGGATTTCAGGTACGACCTTCTATGAATGCACGTAAACTTGCCGAAAAAGAGCAAATTGATATTCGCCTTTATTCTATTATTTACGATGCTATTGAAGAAATAAAATCGGCTATTGAAGGAATGCTTATGCCTGAAATAAAAGAAGAAGTAGTTGCAACCCTCGAAGTAAAAGAAGTATTCAAAATTACCAAAGTGGGAACAGTAGCAGGATGCCTTGTAAAAGAAGGTAAAATAAACAGAAATTCAAAAGTACATGTAATACGCGACGGCATAGTTATTTATACTGGAGAACTTGGCTCACTTAAACGATTTAAAGATGACGTCAAAGAGGTTGTGAACGGCCTTGAATGCGGACTTAATATTCAAAATTATAACGACTTAAAAGTCGGCGATATAATTGAGGCTTATCAGGAAGTGGAAGTTAAAAAAACACTTTAGCTTTTATTTTCTCAAACCTTAATAATGTTCAGGCCGACTGGCCTCCTAAAAGATTTCTGTATTCCTCCGGGCTGAGTAAATCGTTTATCTCGGCAGGATTAATGATTTTAATACATATCATCCATCCTTTACCATAAGGATCCGTATTCACAAATTCGGGATTTTTTTCAAGTTCACTGTTCATTTCAAGAATTTCGCCACTTACCGGCATAAAAATATCGGAAACAGTCTTAACCGCTTCTACCGTACCGAAAGCATCTCCTTTCCTGAGAGTTTCACCAACTGTCTCGATTTCTACAAATACAATATCTCCAAGTTCGCTCTGGGCAAAGTCGGTAATCCCCACATATCCAGTATCGCCCTCAATTCTCAACCATTCATGGTCTTGGGTATACTTCAAATTTTCCGGAATATTCATAATCAGATGTTTTAACATTTTTTAAAATCAGTTAACATCAATCCAAAAATAAAGAAATTTCTATTCATGAAAAACAAACAGGCAAAATTTATTTATTCTGGCCCTATTATATTTTATTGTATAAGAATAAATTTAAGGCTAAAACCGAAATTTGTATTGGAAGTTGGGAAAGTGCTTGCAACAAATGGATTGTTCATTGTATGATCGGCAAATATCTGAAGGTTGAATCTGTCACTCAGAACATAATCGGCACTGGCACCTATAGTAAAAACCTTTGATCCGACAACCGGCTGATTGACATTCTCAATTATTTTTCTTGCTATTGTTTTGTTATCTCTCATCGAAAAGTTAAATCTCACATTCAAGTCACTTTTCAGGGCTCTTTGTCTGCCTCCTGTTTTTATAAAAATCTGTACATCGTCGAATCTGTATCCTGAGCCAACAATTACTTCATTACTGCGTGCATCGGCTATCTGGTTGCTTGTAAGATTAAGTGATACCGTTCTTGATTTCCTCCACTCAAATCGAGTGGTAAGATTATTTTTCCAATTCATGTCAATATTAAACAGAGGGCTGAATTGCTCATTGATTGTGACAACATTTATTTCATAAGGCGAAAGAAAATCATTCTGAAAATCTCTTACATAACTTATTCCATTTTCATCAGCATTATATTTGAGATTAGTGGTAAAAGAGCTCACCGAATAAGTACTTCTATACTGATGTGAGATATTGATAGATCTGAATATCGACTGGATAAAGTCAAACCTTGACAGACCGTCAAAATTAATTCTCCAGTTTGGCATCATTTTTAAGGCTGAAGGGAATGTTTCGAGTGATACCTTTTCAGGGTCGGTTTTTGTATACGCTGCAAGGAATGCCGGAATAAGTACCTCCCTTGATGTTTTTCCAAATCCGTTTTTATATTTTCCTTCTATAGGATTACCATTAACAGGATCAATATCAGGATTATAGGATGGATCTATTGCCTTTCTTTCATCTGCTCTTCTCCTCGAAATAATTTCAGTATTATTAATGAACGCCTCATAAGTAGGTGAAATATAATCATTCTTTTTTGAGATTTTTTCAAAAGCCGTTCCCCACGAGATTATCGAAATCGTAAAATTACCGGAAATAATCCTGTTACGCGTACTGTCAGGAAAATTCCCGTTCCTGTCGGCTATATAATATGCCGTTACAGCTTCATTGTACCTGCGGTCGGCTGTAAGATCAATTCTTATTCCAGGAAAAGGTTCAATCATGCTTCTAAATGAAATAGTTTGCCCGGTAATAAATGACGCTGGTGTATTTAATAACGTGTCGGTTGAAAGCCATCCGTTTTCGACCGCCCTGTCGAAAAATTTCTTGTCGCCATAACCCAAAATAAAAGGCCAACCAGGAGAGAGTATATTATTGAATTTTTCCATACCAAGGAAATTCGTCTCAGGTAAATATCCGGGCAGTACCTGCCCTTGTGTATTTGTAAGTGTAAGAGATACATTTCTAATTCCCATCAATGCCCTCACAAAATATTCACTTGCAACAATTTCCGGGCTGCGTTTCTTAACAACTTTCCCCTCAATTACAATTCTGGCATTTACTGCTTGCTGTTCAGGTGTAAAAGTTATTCTGTTTTCACTCACAATTGCCACTTTACCTGGAATTTCTCTTCCTGCACTGTCATATACCTTCACAGAAACATCTGTTGTTTTAAGATTATGAGTGAAAGCACGTGTTACTCCTTGTTTGAAACTTAATTTTTCCCTTGTATATGTAACTGTTTTGAACTCAGGTTTCATCTTTAACCTCGACTCAGGACGGGTATTCGTTTCAATATTCCTTAAAAATTTGAACTTGTTATAGAGAGTTGAGAAAGCAGCATTGAAGGTAAATGTCAGATCGTTATGATTTTTAATTGTATTGCCAGGATTTAATTTTATTGAATCAGGAAATAATGGAGCGGCAAGCCATGTATAGTCGGATCCGTAACGCAAATTGGAATTAGTCCAGTCGAGTAAAGGCAATTTATTAACTGGAATATTGTAATTAATATTTATAAAGTGTGTGTAAGTTGTTGTACGGCCGAAATTTTTAAGATTGGTAAGTACGGAATCTTTCCAATGTTCATATTCAGTAGCATAGCGTTTTTTGTCAACTCCTCCTGGCGGTTCATCAATTCGTGCAATACTTGTTGCTGTGAAATCAAATTTTAACTGACGTGTAATATCATATTTAAAATCATATATCCTGCTCCATTCGAAATCTTTTCGATATGAGGGTGTTATTTTCAGATAGGGATTATTTATATTCCTGAGCTTGACTTCATTATAATATCTACTAATATCGGTACGAAATGAAATACTTTTAGGGAATGGATAAAAGTTAAAATCCTTGATAAGTCTGAAAGCCGGATAGTTGAGAAGCCTGATATTTCTGAAAGGTGCGATGTTTTTTGGCTGGCTTTCATAATTATAGTTTATACCTCCATGAATGTTTTTTTCAAGGTCAAGTTCTGTTTTTATATTGCTGCGGTAAACCTCGTTATATGTATAATTGAAGCTAAGATTAGCTGGATCCCAGAGATGTGGTTTCTCCCCTCTTATATTTACGCCGGCATTGCTTACCGTTAACGTCTTACGATGGGCATAATCTTCTGAAATTGACTTTATCGAATCGCGTTCTTTTCTGGTCTCCGCATTGAATAATGCATCTTTTAAAGGGATGTCAGGATCGAGCGGGTTAAATTGCGGTTGTATCCTTTCCTGTGAATAACCTAAATAAACCGGTAATCTTATGTTTGCTTTTTCGGGAAAGAATTTGCCCACCTCAATGGTTGATGATAAATCATATTTAAGAATCTGTTCTTTGCTACGTTCATTGACCTTTTTTTCAATGCTGCCCCATCCAGGGGTACTTGTCTGTCCTACAAGATCTACAATCCCAAGGTCGGCCAGTTGTGCTTGTAAGTGTGTATTGGCTGCCCAGCCGCTGTTTTCAACAAAATCACTAAGGCGAAGTTCATTAAACCAGACTTCCCCAGATTTTGGGCGTCCGTCGTCTAATGCCGGATTTCTGGTTTTAACTGGATTTCTAACCCCGACCATTATTACCTTAATGTTACTCAAATTTGGATTGCCCGATACTGAGATTCTGTTATTCTTATCATAATAGACAAAAACATCCGAAACACTCAGTGTAGAGCCTGGTTTTTGCATTTCACTGTTCCTTGCCTGTTTAGCGTCCTGTAATACCGAAAGGTTAATTATAAACCTATTTTCTTCAGGCCAAACAATTTCCCTGTGGCTGTCGTTGTCGTTGTTATATCTTCCCGGAGGAGTAAGTTTTAAAGGAATCTCGTACTCATAAAAATTGCTTTTATAATCCGAACCTATTCTGATAAAGGCCGTAAGTTCATTATCTGAAAGAGGTTCGCCTATTAAAGCCTCGGCATGCACTTCCATTCTGATCTGCCGATATTGCCTTATATCTATATTTATATTACGGAATGCTGCTCTCGCATCACCATCTTCGAGGTCATGAACCCTGAGCACCATTGATTGTTCGTTCAGTTGACGTAGCTGAGGATTTGAAGGGTCTATAATCCTTGTGAAACCAGGAGGAAGCACATAGTTTACCGGCAGCTTGCCACTATTCTCTTCTATGCTAACGGAACTTATTTCAAAAGAACCGTCTTCCTGCTCAGGAATATTAGTCCTCTCACTTCCTTCCCTAAATGACATGTTGTATTTTCTCCATTCAGCCCTTACAAGATCGAGTTTAGCAAATCTCAGTATAACTGGTTCCTCGAAATTACGCATAAACATACGCATAAATCTTATGGACTTAAAATCTCTGATTGAGCCTACAACCCTTTCATAATCGGTAACAGGTATTTTAAACTGATACCATTTCACTTTAGATTTCTCGCCGTTAGCAAATGTTGCGGTATATTCGATTTCGTCAACTATATAATTAGAACCCACTTTCATATCTTCAGGCCTAAGGCTCACTTTATACTGATAATAGCTTTCAGTTTCGCTCAGTGTATTATCTCTATTTATATCTTCCATATCTGGAAGAGTGGTGCCGCTTGTCGGATAATTCTCAGGCGACATTTCGGCAGTAGGGGAGTTCCCCTCTGGCCCGTTATAACGCTTATATCTGTCGAGAATGCCAAGTCTCATTCTATCGTAATCGGAACCCCTGAAGTAGTGAAAGTCGTCGTTTGAGGGGTCTTTTTCAAATTCATTGTATGACTCGATACTAAGAACAGAGCGTAAGTTCTGTAAATACTTCTCATAAAATGTTTTTTCATCATCATCGCGTAAGCCGTCAAGGCCTACATCCTGGTATTGACGCGACATCGGATCGTTATCAAATGCATGAACTACAGCCTGAACAGTAGGGACACGCCCCCATGCTGTAGTATCAACATTTTTTACATCGGGTGACCCTGGCAGCCCGTTTTCAAAGCTTTTACGGGAATCTTTCAAAATATCCTCCGAAATATTCCCAAGATTAAAATAAATATCTCCACCTTTATGATCAGAATTTTCCACAAAAGGATCCATTAGCCAGAACTTAATATATTGTATATTAGCCTGCTCAAAATCGCTTGTAAGTACTTCTCTCATAATACCTCCCCATCGTGAACCTGGATTATTGAGCGAACCGTCGCTGTTCAATCCTGCCGAATAGCTCGAGGGTGTAGTGTCAAAATTGTATGGGCCTCTCTCGGAAGGATAAAATGCCACATTAAGAACACCTATTGTCGCCGGGACTCCGCTCGGGCTTTCTTTATATGGAAAAATTTCTGTTTCGAATACTTCTCTTACAAAGTGACTCGATTGTTCATCAGGATTATTCTTAATATGTTCCGGGGTTGATGAACCGTTTCTTAAAAAAAGAGGATCTATTACGTACCAGGCCAGCCTTGCTCTGTTAAACCCGCTTGCCAGATTATTATTAAATCTTCCTTCGGGGAACATCATATCCTGGCCCTGAGGAATACTTGCAAGTGTCCAAGCGTTGAACGACTTAAGGTCGAGAGGTATTTCGCTGGCTTCAAAATCGTCTATATACGAATTCCCCGCATTTGAAATTGCCTTTGAATGACCTGGAACAAGATTGGCAAATTCGCCGAAAAATGAAATTGCAGAAGGGGCTTTAGTCCTTATAAACGGAAGCTTATCAATTGCATTTGTAAGCATTTGTGATTGTGATTTATAAGAAGTGTTTAGCCCCCATATTGTATTTGATATTGGTTCCTCTCCAAAATTGACTTTTTGTGTATATGGCCTTTCATTCAAATGCAATATTGTTCCGCCGATATTGAAATTATTCGAAATGCGATAATCGAGATATGTTCCAACGAGTGTCTTTGTCTGGAATCCAAAAAACTGGTTGCTTTCAAGCGACACCTGAATAGGTGTTTCCGAATCAATAAGTGCCTGGTTAATAATCCGGACAGTACCAAGGTTATAATCAACAGTATAATCGCTATTTTCTGTTAGAATTACACCGCCTGCAGTTACTTTAATTGCTCCCTGTGGAATATTTGTTGCATTTAGTTGTATCTCAGAGCCGGAAGCCGAAGAATACTGTCCGGTAAGCTTGAATTTATTTTTCTCGGCCATCTGCCTGGCAATAGTCTGAGTCGAATCATACAGTTCCTGAAAAACATATTTCTCGGCAAGCTTTTTATCTGAGAACTGTTCGCGAAGGTAACTCCCAAAGGGTTCGTTTACCGGAAATATTATTCTCCCGCGGTCTGGCATAATAGTAGCATCCTCAATAAAATCGAATACACCATCAGGTTCTCTGTCGAGCCTTGAATTGAGATTATCGAGTCGCAATACTTGCAAAAGTATTTTATCCGAAAGGTTACCTTCCGGAATATAATTAATCGAATTGCCTGTTTTATCGTCCTGGTATAATACATTCAACTCAAAATTTTTTCTTTCAACTCTGCCAGAACCAAGAGAATAGATGTTTTTCATCATAAGTTTCCATGTAGGAAGTTTAGGGCTGAGTGTCGTTCCCTTCAGAAGTTTAAGTATTAGCGCTTTGGGTGCCGCAACTCCATCGGTCGAAAACTCTCCTACTTTGTATGTCTGGCCATTAAACGTATATTCAAAAGCAACTGCAAGAACTTCATCAGTATTAAGTGCAGTATTCAAGGAGATAAATCCAAGCTGTTTGTTGACGGTGTATTCTCTTTCATTAAGCTTTCTCGCATTTTCAATTTTTTCATAATCTCTTCCCGTTTGAAAATCGGGATAAAGCGGACTAAGGACATCTGTAACTTTATCCATTTCACGAACATCCGCATAATTATTAATTAGTTCATCATAAAGTCCATTTATTGAGTTATCAGGATTTGGCCTTGTACCCGGTTGTTGCTGAAAAGCAGAAATATCATTATAAATATGTTGACTGTTTTCGGCAAGATCCATAAAAGCCACAATGTTCCTGTTACTCCCTTCTTCGAACCTGCTGGTTTTATTTGTTATCCACACTTCTATCCTTTCTATATTGAGACCTGAACTAATAATCGGAAGGTATTTCATTGCATCATCAAAGATATCCCTGAAATATTGCGACAAAAAAAAGTGTCTATTTGCCTCATAATTATCTACAAATATTTCGAATGTGCTTATTTGAGCGCCTCCCTTTACTTCCATCACCGAAGATTCTCCTTTTTGCTGAGAAAGAACTGTGGTCATCGTAAGTTTTCCAAACTGCATTTCTGTCTTAAGCCCAAAAAGGCTGTAACTACCTGTTATAAGTGTTCCGGGAAGAGGAAGAGTGACATCGCCTGCTTCTATTTTCTTAATTATTTCATCCTCTTTACCGGCATACTGAAGTTTTATTCTGTTTTCAAATTCGAACATAGCTTCCGTATTATAATTAACCCCCAGCTGAAGCTTGTCGCCTATTGTTCCGGTTACATTCATTTGTATCTTTTCCTTGAAGTCGAATGTTGGTATGCTTCTAAGCTTTTCTGAGAGAGCCGGGTTTTGAGTGCGTGAGATATTTATTCCAAAAATGAGTTCGGCAGAACCTTGAGGAATGATATTTATTACATTGCTCCCGAAAATTTTGTCAAAAGCCTCCCCTCCTATTTCAATTGGTGGAATAATTGATGAACGGTATCCTGTTTCATCGCCTGAAAGACGCATATTCCAGTATTCTCTCATTGCTCTATCGAATTCATATTTGCGGTATTCTTCGGGGCTCATCCTTACTGGTAAACGGTAATCGAAAGAACCTGCTTTCTGATAAATTATATATTCGTTTTTATCAGGATCATATACGACTTTTGAAGTTATGTTTTTAGGTATCTTAAGAAATAGAGGTGAACTGGTACTATTTTCCCATGGGATGCCTGAAATATCTTTTAGTTTAAGCACTTGTTTTTTTGTTGTGTCCATGGAAGCAACATTTTGTCCATAAGACTGAAGGGAAATACTAAAGCTAAAGATTGCAGAAAATACAATACGGAAAATCTGCTGTAGATTTTTATATGAAAAACAAGATTTCAATGTTTTTTTACAAGTTTTTCAATGCTCTCTTGATAAGTTCTTCTACAGTCAAATTTTTATCTTCACTGATAATCCTGTCGAGAACTTTCATGATAGCATTTCGGGAAAAACCCAGCATTACTAATGCAGATAACGCCTCTTCACGTTTAGTATTGTCCTCACTTATGAATATTTCGGCAGCAGATGTCTGTTTTCCAATTTTATCCTTGAGATCAATTATAATTCGTTGCGCAGTTTTGATACCTATCCCTTTTATTCCTTTCAGCAAATTTACATTTGCTTCATTAATTGCTTCAGTTATATCGGCCGGAGTGAGTGATGAAAGTATCATACGGGCAGTATTTGCTCCTATACCTGAAACTGAAATAAGATGACGGAAAATATTTCTTTCCTCCTCATCGGCAAAACCGAAAAGCTGATGAGCATCTTCACGAATTACTTCATGAATAAGAATTCTGTAACTTGTTTTATCTTCAAGTTTTGAATAAGTATTAATAGATATGTTTATAAAATATCCTATTCCTGCTGTTTCTACAACTACATAAGTCGGTGAAAGTTCCGTTATCGTTCCGATAATGTAATTAATCATATCAATTGGTCAAGGTCAAGGCTATTAATTTCAGGCGGTAGTTCTTCAGTATGTTCAGAATGAATATCGACTTCGGAGTGTTTCAGAGTATTTCTGGTAATCTCGGAGTACATTTTTCTATTTCGATAAATATCACACGCAAGATATATAGCATGTCGGAAAGAATTTTCTGATGCTACTCCTTTCCCTGCAATTTCGAGTGCGGTTCCATGTGCAGGAGAGGTTCTTACCACAGGGAGACCTGCCGTAAAATTTACTCCAGTTTCAAATGAAAGAGCTTTAAAAGGGGTAAGCCCCTGGTCGTGATACATTGCCAGTACCGCATCAAATTTAGCGAACATTTCGGTGCCAAAAAACCCGTCGGCAGAGAAGGGGCCGAATGCCATTATCCCTTCCTCTCTCGCTTTTTGAATTGCAGGGATTATTATTTCAGCTTCCTCATTTCCAAGAAGTGAATTATCACCAGCATGAGGGTTCAGCCCAAGAACTGCAATAGTCGGTTTGCGAATAGTAAAATCAATTAGGAGGGAATTATTCATAATTCTAAGTTTACGCAATATGGTATCAACAGTAATAAGTCGAGGTACTTCTTTAAGCGGTACGTGGCCTGTAACGATCCCAACCTTCATGTTTTCACTTATCATAAACATAAGTACTTCTTCTACACCAAATTTCGATTTCAAATATTCGGTATGGCCGGGAAAGTTGAAATTTGCCGATTGTATTGATTTTTTGTTTATAGGAGCAGTAACCAGAACATCTATTTTCCCCTCTTTCAAATCATTTACAGCTCTTTCCAGAGCAATAAATGCTGCTTCTCCGCTATGAGGAGTTGACTTCCCCAATTCTACCCTAACATCATCGCCAAGGCAATTAATTATGTTAGCTCTTTTATTATGAGCTTCACCTGGATCGCGGATGGAATTAAAGCTGAAATTTTCAATATTCAGTGCTTTTCTATGATAAGCTGCAACTTTTGGTGAACCATAAACCACCGGGACAAAAATGTCAAAAATATTGTTGTCGAGGAGGCATTTTATAATCATTTCATAGCCAATGCCATTGATATCTCCATGAGTTATCCCGACAATAATCTGTTTATTCTCCATTTTATCATTTATTATTTACATTACCCGAAGCAAGTTTCTTGAGAAAAACTGCAAGAAGCCTTAGGCCTGAACCAGGTCCTTCCTTTATTCTGTAAAAGTCGTCTTTCTTCAAGACGCCGGTTCCTGCAATATCCAGATGGATCAATGGATATTTTGCAAACGATTCGAGGAATTTACCGGCAGTGATTGCGCCGGCTTCTCTCCCGCCATTATTCTTAATATCTGCCACATCCGATTTTAAAGATTCGCTGTATTCATCCCAGAAAGGCAAACAGGCTATTCTTTCGTATACATCATTCCCAGCCTCTTCGAGTATTTTAAAATACTTTTCGTCTGCATTACCCATTACCGCTATAGCCTGATTTCCAAAAGTCATAGCTGCAGAACCTGTTAATGTTGCAATAGTTATAATAAGCTCCGGTGCATAATTACAAGCATAGCTTATTGCATCGGCAAGTAAAAGCCTTCCTTCTGCATCGGTGTTCCCTATTTCAACAGTCGAGCCGTCAAACATTCTGATAATATCACCCTGAGTATAGGCATTTCCTCCGGGCCGGTTATCGGTTGCAGGTAACAATCCAATAACATGAACCGGCAATTCACACTTTGAAATCACGTACATGATACCTGCAACTGTGGCGGCACCAGCCATATCAGTCTTCATCTGACTCATATATTCCCCGGTTTTTATATTCAAACCTCCAGTATCATACATAATGCCCTTCCCTATAAGTACTACAGGCTTACTGTTTATACTTTTTTGTGGCTTCCATTCGAGGATACAAAATACAGGAGGATCAACACTTCCGCGATTCACAGCAAGAATGCCTCCCATATTTAGAGCTTCAATTTTCTCTTTATTAAATACTTCCACAGAAAAACCTGCCGAATCCCCAATCTTTTTTATTTCTCCTGAAAAAGCTTCGGCATTCAGATAATTAGGCGGCTCGTTTATTAAATCCCGTGTCATATAAACCGCCTCGCAAAGTGTCCTTAACCACAATATATTTTGATTTTCCCCGATGTCATAAATAAGAATTCTGGAGGGATATTCACCGCCATTTTTTTCTTCCTCTTTTGTTTTATATTTAGAAAATGAATAAATGCTCAGTATGAGTCCTTCTGCAAAAGCTTCTTCTGCGCCACTCACAGAACCATCTGAAGCAATTACAATTTCAGAGTGATTATTCGACTTGATGAGCTTTTTCATTAAGGAAGCTTTTTTTCGCAGATCTTCCAATAGCTTGTATCCGGTAAGTTCGGTATTCAAAGGGACAATATAAGTACATTTGAAGTATGAATTAATAAATACATATTCATCCTTTTCCTTAAGCCTCTTTTCGGCGTATTCTTTTTCACTCCTGCTCAACATTATATAAGACGGGATTTCTTCATTCCCAACAATACAAATAACCGACTGTTCAGGAGATATTTGAGATACCGATTTTACATCTATTTTTATCATAATAATTTATTTTAATAACACAAAAAATCTTAATAAATTTGATTATTACAATGTATAATTTATATGTATCAGTATTACACGAAAAATCTTTTAAATTAACTCTTTGATAGAAAGCGTAAAGTTAATTAAAAAATCAAAGCCTCCTCGTGAAATTTTTACATTTGCATTCATTTAAATATCAATATCATAGGATAGATTTATAAATAACCTGTTCAATTTTATAATGGAATTCGAAAATATTCTTAATCGCGCTTTAAAGATGGAGCCTATTTCTTTTGAAGAAGGGATATTATTATATAATCATGCTCCCTCTTCACTGCTTATGTTCTATGCCGATCAGATTAGAAAAAGGCTTCATCCCGACAATAAAGTCGGCTGGATAATAGACAGAAACGTCAACATCACCAATATATGTTTCTCACAATGTTCTTTTTGTAATTTTTGTCGTCGGAAAAATTCTGATGATGCGTATATAACCACTATAGAGCAGTATCGGGAAAAGATTGACCAATTGTTTGCACTTGGCGGAAAGCAACTTTTATTGCAGGGAGGAATGAATCCTGAACTTGGGCTTGTATTTTATAAGAATCTTTTTACTTTGCTTAAAAACGAATATCCAGCTTTGAAGTTACATGCTTTAGGGCCTCCTGAAATAGTATATCTTGCCAGAAAAGAAGGATTAACTTTCAGGGAAGTGCTTCTGGAATTAATTAATGCCGGCCTTGATAGTTTGCCTGGCGCCGGTGCTGAGATTCTTTCCGAAAGGGTGAGAAAGAATATTTCGCCAGCGAAAGCAACTGTTGATGAATGGCTTGAAGTGATGCGCGAAGCACATAAATTAAATCTTCCAACATCTGCCACAATGATGGCAGGGCATATTGAAACGAGAGAAGAACGTGTAATGCACTTAATAAAATTACGCGATTTGCAATCTGAAAAACCTGAAGGTAGCTATGGTTTTATTACTTTTATTCCCTGGCCTTTTCAGCATAAGAATACACTACTTTACAAATATTCAGGTGTTATGAATAATATCGACGGTCCTGAATATATCAGGTTAATTGCAATAAGCAGGATAATATTAAATAATATTCCTAATATTCAAGCATCACTGCTTACTGTAGGAAAAGAAATAGCAATGATGTCACTTCATTCGGGCGCTAATGATCTTGGTTCAATTATGATTGAAGAAAATGTAATCCGTAGCGCTGGCGATATTCACATATTTGATTCTGATACAATATGTTCAATAATAAAAGAGGCCGGTTTTACGTCAGTAAAAAGAAACCAGAAATATGAACCTGAAAATTAATCTTTATTAACAATTTCTTTCTTCTCCTCTTCAGGATCATCTTTAGTAGCCTTCTTGAATTCTTTCAGTCCATGTCCGATGCCTTTCATAAGTTCAGGTATCTTGCGGCCGCCAAACAGAAGCACGACAATTAACAAAATTAAAACAATCTCCAAAGGTCCTATCTTTCCCATTTTCTTAAATTTTAAAAAACATTACAAAGTTACAATTACTTTGATAAAAACAAAGCATAAAAAATTATTTATTCAGAAGTCTTATTATATCATTGGCATTTGCATAAATCAACAGAGCAAAAAGAAATATCATGCCAACTATCTGGGCATATTCGAGGAATTTATCGCTTGGTTTTCTTCTGGTTATAACTTCATACAAAAGGAAAAGAATATGACCGCCATCAAGCCCTGGAATTGGAATAATATTCATAACAGCCAGAATTATTGACAAAAATGCGGTAAGATTCCAGAATGACTGCCAGTTCCAGATTCCAGGAAATATGCTTCCTATAGTAATGAAACCTCCAAGTGACTCATATCCTTTAGCTTCCTTCGAAAATATTAGTTTAAACTGTTTAAGATAATCACTTATAGTACTAATACCAAGTTTAATGCCTTCTGGAATTGATTCTATAAAGCTATAATTTACAGTTTTAAGCTCGAAAATATTTTCATACGAGCGAATTATCTCAAGACGTCCGTTTTGATTTACAGTAACCGGAATATCTAAATTTTCACCGTTTCGAACAATATTCAGGGTTACAACTTTA
The DNA here is from genome assembly GCA_017999895.1 of Bacteroidales bacterium. Taxonomy (GTDB): domain Bacteria; phylum Bacteroidota; class Bacteroidia; order Bacteroidales; family VadinHA17; genus LD21. The sequence goes on along the minus strand of JAGNKY010000006.1, from coordinate 109,049 downwards.
CCTTTATTCTGCATAAGGTAATTCTGGAACTCGTCAAAGAATTCAAATTGTTGATTATCTACTCCTTTAATTTCATCACCTTCTTTTACTCCTGCAATTTTAGCCGGTGAATTTTTCCCAAAGCCGCTCACAATAAAAGTAGAAAAAGGAATCCTTGGCTCAATTCGCCCTCCTCCTTTTATTGCGCTATTTATATATTCCTGTGGGATATTTATATTTATTATCTCCCCATTTCTTTCTACCTGTATTGTTTTCTTATTATTGAGAATTATTTCCTTTTGAATCTGATAAAAATTGTCTATATACTGACCGTCAACCGATAAAATTTTATCTCCATTTCTAAGTCCTATTGAATATCCGACGCTATCGGTTACAATCCCGTATTTTACGCTGGAAGTAGGTAGATATGTTTCTCCCCATTTGTAAAGGACCATGACATAAATGAGTATAGCAAAAAGAAAATTAAACAAAACTCCGGCGACCATTATAAGAAGTCTCTGCCATGAAGGTTTTGACCTGAATTCCCATGGCTCGGGTGGTTTCTTAAGCTGTTCCGTATCGAGCGACTCGTCAATCATTCCTGCAATTTTTACATATCCGCCTAATGGCAACCATCCTAATCCATATTCGGTCTCTCCTTTCTTAAATTTAAAAATAGAAAACCACGGGTCGAAAAAAAGATAGAATTTTTCCACTCTTGTTTTAAACATCTTTGCAAAGATAAAATGGCCGAATTCATGAATTATAATCAGAATTGAAAGACTTAAAATAAATTGAAGTATTTTTATCAGTACAGTCATCTTTTCAGTTGTAAATTATTTGTAATATAGTTTTTTGCTATTTCTCTACTCTCAAAATCGGCCGATTCAAGGATTTCAAGGTTTATTTCCTGTACAAAGGTAGTTTTCGCCATTGCATATTCTACTATATCAGATATTTGTAAAAATCCTGCTCTGCCTTCAAGAAAACTTTTTACAGCCACTTCATTTGCAGCATTCATTATGCAAGGCATATTGCCTCCTATTTTGAGGGCCTCATACGCAAGAGGAAGGTTATGGAAAAGAGTTATGTCGGGTTTCATAAAAGTCAAAAGCGACAATTCTGTGAGATCGAGCCTTGGTAAGTCGGAGGGAATTCTTTCAGGGAAGCCAAGAGCGTAAAGAATCGGAATTCGCATGTCGGGCAGGCCAAGTTGAGCTTTCACCGAGCCATCGTGAAAATAAACAAGAGAATGAATTATTGATTGAGGATGAATAACAACATCGATTCTTTCAGGGTCAATATCAAAAAGCCATTTTGCTTCTATCACTTCGAGTCCTTTATTCATCAATGTTGCCGAGTCGATTGTTATTTTGCTCCCCATATCCCATCTTGGATGTTTCAACGCCTGTTCAGGGGTCACATATAAAAGTTGTTCGTAAGTATAATTCAAAAAAGGGCCGCCTGAAGCAGTCAGAATTAATTTTTCCACAGCTTTTCTGTTCTCACCTACCATGCACTGAAACAATGCGGAATGTTCGGAATCGACCGGAATGATTCTGCTTCCCGATTTTGAAGCTTCCCGGGTAATAAGTTCTCCGGCAACAACAAGTGTTTCCTTATTGGCAAGAGCTATGTCTTTTCCTGTTTTTACAGCAGAAAGAACCGGCTTCATACCGGCATAGCCAACCATAGCAGCAAGGATTAACTCGGCATCAGAGTTAACGGCCACATTTTCAATTTCATTAACCCCTGCCAAAACCTCTACAGGCAATCCCGCAAGCGCATCCTTAACTTCTTTATAACAATTTTTATTCGCTATAACTACAATTTTAGGGAGAAATTTTTTCGCCTGACTTATAAGAAGGGCTTTATTGCTGCCGGCCGTAAGAACTTCCATGCTGAACCTGTCAGGGTATTTATTTATAATATCAAGAGCTTGCTTACCAATCGATCCGGTTGAACCAAGAATTGCAATCCTTTTTGGCCGATCCATATTAAAAATTTGTTCGAAAATTAGAAAAAAATATGTCTTTCAGGATCCAGAGGAATGCCTTTATACCATATTTCAAAATGAAGGTGAGGACCCGATGTGTAAAGTTCTCCTGAACCTCCTACAACAGAAATTGCCTCCCCTGCTCTTACAAAATCTCCATTTTCCTTTAGTAGTGAAGCATTATGTTTATAAACAGTAACAAGGTTATCTTTATGTTGTAACCCTATTACGTATCCGGTTTCCATTGTCCATCCTGTAAAAATAATTGTACCATCAAGAGCAGCCAAAACAGTTGATCCAGGACGTGTAACAATATCAGTTCCAAAATGCTTTGTTCTCGAATCAAACTTGCCTGTAATAATACCTTTTACCGGAGGGAAAAAATGAAGATCTGCAAGCCCAGACGATTCATCCGCCCTCGGAAAAATAAGATTATATCTTTCTTCCTTTTCTACTTGAGATCTTAATTGATCAGTTTCAGGAATAGTCCGGAATTCAATATTACTATATTTCCTTCCTGTATCAGAAGAGATCGTTATCTCTTCAGGTTCCCGACCTGAGATAATCGCATTAAGATTTGCAAAATACTTATCTCTCAGTTCCAGTTCCCTTTCCAGAGAATCGAGCCTTATAGCACTTATCAAGATATTTCTTCTCATTTCCACATCCGGATATCCGGGTATAAATTCTCTAAGATTTGTAAATGTAATTAAGCAAACAGTTGACCCTATAATAATTAATATAACTAATGAAATAAGTATGAAAGCATTATAACGGGTAAGTTTTACTTTCCAGACTTCTTCAAAAGTAGTATCATTATAAATAGTAAATCTATATTTATCTCGCCAGTTTCTTTTTTTCTTTTCTTCCTTTGCCATTTTTATAAGCAATAAGGCAACAAAGATAATAAACCTGACACGATTTTAAATTTGATAAACTTAATTGAAATTAAAGCTTAATAAAATCACCAAATTTTTTATTCTGTTCATTTTCTTTCACATTCAACAGCTAATAAACTTTTAGTATTAAATTAAGAGTATTAAGTAAACTGAAAAAAGTAATATGACAATTAATTTGATAATATTTTTTTATTTAAGTCATCGGCTTTTAAAAAATTTGTAACTTTGTGAGTCTTAAAATTAAGAGGTTATTGTCTGTCGGAAGTTAGACAAAAGCCCGTCACAGTTCTTTCAAATATATTATACTGCGGGGTGGAGCAGTGGTAGCTCGTTGGGCTCATAACCCAAAGGTCGGAGGTTCGAATCCTCCCTCCGCTACAAAGAGAAATTCCTTGCCGCAAAGCGGCAGGGGATTTTTATTTTTACGAACCGCCAAAGAGCAGAAATGTAGCTGCTGCAAGAGAAGCTCCAACCATTGGGCCGACTATTGGTACCCATGAATAACTCCAGTCGCTGTTTCGTTTACCTTTTATTGGTAAAAGAAAGTGCATTATCCTTGGTCCTAGGTCACGGGCAGGGTTAATAGCATATCCTGTAGGGCCACCCAGTGCCAGACCTATACCCAGCACAACAAGAGCAACAGGGAGAGCATTCAGTGCGCCCAGCCCCACTTCCGGTTTTGCCATATAAAGCACTGCCAGAACAAGAACAAATGTTCCGATAATCTCAGTAATTAAATTATACCAGTAACTCCTAATATTAGGTATTGTGCAAAACACTGCAAGTTTTGCATTTGCATCTGCTGTCTCATCAAAATGCTTTTTGTAGGCAAGCCATGCGAGGCCTGAACCAAACATGGCTCCAAGCAATTGTGCTATTATATATAAAGGCATCTGAGAAGCTGAAAATTTTCCCACCAGAACAAGACCAAGTGTCACGGCAGGATTAAGATGGGCACCGCTCGCCTCAGCAGCTATCAAAACGCCTGTGAAAACACCGATAGCCCATCCGAAGGTTATAACAATCCATCCACTGTTGTTGCCTTTGGTCTTTGTAAGCAGCACATTTGACACAACACCGCTTCCAAAACAAAGAATCATGGCTGTTCCAATAAATTCTGCAAAAAACTGGCTCATACTTAACTATTTTAGATTTTTGATTTCCGATTTCGATTTTTGTTTTTTATTTATAATATAAGAATAATGGTCATTCGGTTGTTATTCAGTTGTCATTCGATAGTCATTCAATCGTCATTCAATGGTCATTCGATAGTCATTCAATGGTCATTCAGTTGTACTTTAGTTTAACGTTTCCCGTTTATTGTTTTGTTTTGCAATTTGCAATTTACATTTTCTCCCTTTCTTCCTACTTTCTCTCGTCTATCACAACTCGCCTGACGCCCACTAATTTATTCTCTTTCTTCTTCTGCCCATGAAATTGTGGTCTGAATCGCCCGGTTCCATCCCTCAGTAAGCTTTTCAGACGATGCTTTATCAATAGAAGGAGAAAAAATTCTGTCAATTTGCCATTGTTTCTTAATCTCATCCTGACTATTCCAGTATCCTGTTGCGATTCCTGCCAGGTATGCAGCGCCAAGAGCAGTTGTTTCCGTTATTTTTGGTCGAACTACTTTTGTTTGTAAAATATCCGATTGGAACTGCATCAAAAGATTATTAACAGTTGCGCCACCATCAACTCTGAGTTCATGAATATTTATTAATGAATCTTTTTCCATTGCTTTCAGAACTTCAAGGGTCTGGTAAGCGATACTGTCGAGTGAAGCACGTGCTATATGTGCTGATGTTGTGCCTCTGGTTATACCTACGATAGTTCCACGCGCATGCTGATTCCAGTGCGGGGCTCCAAGCCCTGCAAAAGCTGGTACGAAATAAACACCTCCGCTGTCTTCAACTTTACTTGCAAGTTTTTCAACTTCTGCAGAATTCTTTATTATACCCAATCCATCCCTAAGCCATTGCACTACTGCTCCGGCAATAAATATGCTACCTTCAAGGGCATACTGGATTTCATTACCTATCTGCCAGGCTATTGTTGTCAGAAGCTTATTTTCGGATTTAACCGGTTTATCGCCCACGTTCATCATCATGAAACAACCGGTGCCATAAGTGTTTTTAACCATCCCGGGTTCGATGCACATCTGCCCAAACAATGCCGCTTGCTGGTCACCAGCTATACCTGAAATTACCACAGGCGATCTAAAAATATTACTTGTTTCACCATAAATTTCACTTGAGGTTCTTACTTCAGGTAAAATACTTTCAGGGATATTAAATAGTTTAAGAAGTTCTCTATCCCAGGTTAATGTATTTATATTAAATAACATAGTTCTTGAAGCATTCGACACATCTGTAATATGGAGCTTCCCGCCGGTAAGGTTCCATACAAGCCATGAGTCAACAGTTCCGAAAGCAAGCTGTCCCTTTTCGGCAAGAGAACGTGCACCGTTCACATTATCCAGAATCCATTTTACCTTGGTTGCAGAAAAATAAGCATCAATAATTAAGCCTGTTTTATCCCTTATGATTTCAGTAATTCCCTCTTCTTTAAGCCGGTCGCAGTAATCAGCAGTACGTCTGTCCTGCCATACAATTGCATTATAAACAGGGTTACCTGTGCTCCGGTCCCATACAATGGTTGTTTCACGCTGATTTGTAATCCCTGTTGCCACAACATCATGACTTTTAATTCCGGCCTGGTTTAATGCTCTATCTGCAACCTCAGCTTGAGACGATAATATTTCTTGAGGGTTATGTTCGACCCAACCGGGCTCAGGATAAATCTGAGTAAATTCCTTTTGAGCAGAAGTCAAAATCTGTCCGTTATAATCAAAAATAATAGCTCTTGAACTTGTAGTTCCCTGATCGAGAGCAAGAATATAGCCATTCATAATTTATTATATTATATACGCAAAATATTACTGACAAATATAGTTTTTCACAAGCCGGCTAAAACTTTCTTTCTGTTCATCTTCCCATTTCTCATCAAAACCTAATTCTTTTGCCATAATTTTTACCACAGCAGGAGCTGCTTCCCTTGCAGCTTTTGCATCAAGGAGGATGGATCTTGTTCTTCTTGCCATTATATCTTCAAGATTAACAGGCATTTCATTATAACATATCCATATTATTTCAGCCTTTGTATATGGTAAAAATTCAGATATTTTTTCGGCATTTTCAGGATTTTCATTCATGATATCTATAATTTCCCTGGCTTTCTCTCCATAAATACGAAGTCTGTCATCCGGTAGATTTTCAGGAACCGAATCTATTTTCAAAGTTCGCGTGATGCATTTCCGTTTCTCTATTATCCCCGCTTTAATAGCAGCGTCGATTGTCTCTTCAGCCATTCGTCGGTATGTTGTCCATTTCCCTCCGGTAATTGTAACAAGGCCTGACTTCGACACGATAATTTTATGCCTTCTGGATATTTCCTTTGTTGAATGAGGATTATCAGGGTCAGATGCAAGAGGGCGTAGGCCCGCATAAACGGAGAGGATGTCTTTCTTCTCAGGCTTTTTAACAAGATATTGTCCAGCATTCCGAAGGATAAACGTAATCTCTTCGTCAAAGGCGACAGGCTCGGAACTGATTTTATCAAGCGGGGTATCGGTAGTGCCTGCAATAACTTTACCGTGCCACGGGATTGCAAAAAGAACGCGTCCGTCTTCAGTTTTCGGTATCATCAAAGCGGAATTACCCTGTAGGAAATAATTATCGAGTACAATATGGACACCCTGACTCGGTTTAATAATACTTTTGGCAGCAGGATTATCCATTTTCAGTATATCGTCGGCAAATACACCTGTAGCATTGATAACCAGTTTCGATTCTATGAAATACTCTTCCTTTGATATCACATCATAAGCTTTTACCCCTTTTACTTTTCCGTTCTCATCTTTTATCAGATCTTTGACCTCAAAGTAATTCAATACCGTTCCTCCATGTCTTACGCATGCGGCCGCAAGAGATATTGCCATCCTTGAATCGTCAAACTTTCCATCGTGATATACTATACCGCCTTTCAAACCTTCCCTCCTTATGTTAGGTAGCCGTGAAATAACTTTTTCCTTATTAATAAAATACGATTTACCAAGGCTCAATCTTCCAGAAAGGATATCATAAAATTTCAGGCCCACGGTATATAATATTACATCAAACCATGTGTAAGCAGGGATAACAAATTCCTGATCGGAAGTCAGGTGCGAGGCATTTCGGATCATTATCCCTCGTTCTTTCAAAGCTTCCATTACGAGTAGAACATCGCCCTGTTGGAGGTACCTGACTCCTCCATGAACGAGCTTTGTGCTTCTTGAAGAAGTTTCTTTAGCAATGTCGGATTTCTCGAGAAGAAGAACTTTATAGCCCCTTGTAACAGCATCGAGTGCGATTCCCAACCCCGTGGCTCCGCCTCCAATTACTATGATATCAAAAAAATGTTTATCGTCTTTCCGTAAATTAGATATCTGCTTACTACGATTCATTATTATTTGTTTTAATCAATTATTTTTTCATAAAACTAATTGTTCTTCAAATATAAATATGAAAAAAGAAAATAATAATAATTGCTAAACCTATTCATTTGAATAGTAAGAATGCAACATCGGGCATTTTAGCTGATGTTACAGGGCCTTTTAGCAATCCTGTATTTTTGTTAAGCCTGAAAACAGAAATATCTCCCGATTTCTGATTTCCGACAATAAGGAATTTGCCGTCAGGGTCAATAATAAAATTTCTTGGCCAGTTTCCACCGCATGGAGTTCTTCCTGCAAACTCAAGTCTGCCGTCGGGTAAAATCCGAAATACTACTATTGTATTTTCACCTCTATTTGAGCCATAAAGAAATCTACCATCTTTACTGATTGCAATTTCAGCACAGTAATTATTTTCAATGAAATCATCAGAAGTTGTTTTAATGATCTGAATAGGCAATAGTCTACCGTTTGTCATATCAGCATCAAATACAGCAATTGTTGATGCAAGTTCATTGATAACATAAAGTTTCGAACCGTCGGCTTTGAAGACAAAATGACGCGGCCCTGAATTCTTAGGTAAATAAGCTATTCCATTTTCAACTTCAATAAGTTTACCATTAACAGTATCGAATTCATAGGCTATTATTCTATCAAGACCAAGATCTGCCACATAAATAAATTTACCTGACGGATCATGTTGAATCATGTGTGCATGTGAACGATCCGGCTCCTCTTTTACGTATAATATTGTATCTGAAATTGTTTCAGGAATCCCTTTATTGTTCAGTTTAACCACCACAACCGAACCGTTTGGATAATTGGCAATTAATAAATGTTTTGTGTCGGCAGAAAGAGATATATAACATGGACCGGCCCAGGGAATAAGCATTTCGTTTATCTTTTCAGCAATGGCACCTGTTTCCGGATTAATACTCAATGTTGTCAATCCGCCGCCGAAATTACCTTTAAACTCCATAACTTCATTAATTACATAGAGAAGATCTTTATTTTTACTTAGGCAAAAGAATGACGGACTTGGCCCGACATCTTCCTGCGATTTTAGAGTCAATGAGCCGTTTCGGGTATTGAACTCAAAAATGTTTAAACCTTTTTCATCACCTTTTGTAAACCGGCCGGCGTAAAGTATTTCAGTTTTATCGCAACCTGTGGAAAATACTACTGAAATTAAAATCGCAGCAATTGATAAGACCGAGTGTATTTTCATTTCTTTATGTTTTTTAATTTTTGATCGAGTTCTTTTAGTGTAAATCTTACACTTAATATATAGGGCTGCCTTCCTTCTTCCCAATGTCCATAAGTAGTTACAACAAACGTTCCATCGGGTAATAGTTCTACCCCGGGATAGCAACAATCCCATGCATTAATATTATCCTTGAATCTTATTCTGTATTGGCCTGGTCTGCCTTTGGTCAGATCGTTCCATGTACCTACCCATCCAACCCAATCGCCTTCTGTTGGACTTCCAAGTCCAGTTTCTTTTGCTACCTCGCTCAGGTTGTTTATTTTCTTTTCAGCAGCAATTTTATCAATATTTCCATTTAGCGCTGAAGGACTGTGATCGCGGAAAACACATAAAATCCTGCCATCAGGAGCATATTTCAGTACATGCCTGTCACCATTGAGTTCATTAGGCAGAGGTTTTGGCATGCTCCATGTTTTGCCTTCATCATTAGAAAAAATTATTTGTGAGTTTGTCCTTCTGCTGTTTTCTCTTAAAAGAACAGCAATTTCTTTACCATTTGGTGACCTTATTGCTCCGGGTTCGCACAGATTCATGTCCCTTCTGCTAAGAATAACATCCGGAAACGACCATGTAACGCCGCCATCAGTGGATATTGTTTTGTAAACTGTAAAAAGACGCTGATCGTATTTCTTTCTGTCTTCGTCGTATCTTATTTGTCCGTCAGAAGTAAAGTATCGCAAATCGTCATGGAAAAGAGCCATATAATGGCCCGCTCCTGTTTTAATCGGGAAAACTGACGACATAACCACAATTCCACCCCAGCCGCCAATTTCTTTAAGTTCACTCCATGTATTTCCATCGTCTTCCGATATAGCCATTCTTGCTGGATAAAGGCCAGAAAACATTATAACTCGTTTTTTCCCGTTCGCATCCGCAACTCTATAAAGTGTGGGTACCTCTTTCGATGTTTTCCAGCTTTCCGGTACTTTAATTCTCTCACTCCATGTCAGTCCGCCGTCTGTACTTCTTTTGTAAACTATCTCTCCCTTACCATGGCCTTTCGGATAGACTATAAGCATTGTTTTACCGTCTTCCAGAAGAACAGTTGTAGGATGGCCAAGGTATTGACCTTCTTCACGGTCAACTGTAACCTGTCGAAAAGTTTCATCATTAAGGTCTATTACCGGAATATGCAGGTAGGTCTGTGTTCCTGGCTGAGAAAAAGAGCTTACAGACAAAATAACAAGTAATTGAAAAGAAATAAATATTCTCATAGGTTTACGTTTCTTCAGCTTGCCAAGCCAAAAATATTAAATCCTTATGTAAAGCCAGTATATTTTATTTCCCCTCCTTCTCAAGGAGGGGTGTCCCGATGATAATCGGGACGGGGTGGTTCAGTCAATTACGCTTCGAAGTTGTCGCATTCGCGATATGCCTCAATAACCCTTAGCTCACCCTCTTTGGAGCCTCTCTGGCTTATGCCATGTTCCATACAAAGGGTACCGTTATATTTCTTATTATATAGGAATTTGAAAATACTTTTAAAGTTTATTTCACCAGTAGTAGGCTCATTACGGCCAGGGTTGTCTCCCAGATGAAAAGCTGCAATTTCACTCCAGGCAGCATTTATATTGTATATGAGATTACCTTCGGATATCTGCTGGTGATAAATATCATCTACTATTTTGCATGATGGTCTGTTGACTGCTCTGCAGATGGCATAGGCCTGAGGAATTCCTGTAAGGAAAACACCTGGATGATTGACATAATGGTTCAACGGTTCCAGTAAGATTGTCATTCCTTCAGGTTCCACTACATCGCAGCAATATCTGAGGTTATCAATCACATTTGCTGTCTGATATTCCATCGGAAGCTTCATATCATATCTTCCGGGGACGACGAGAGCTTGTTTAGCGCCCGTTCTTTTTGAAACTTCAACTCCCTCTTTCATTTTTGCTATCAGCATATCGCGGACTTCGGTAGTATTAAGCACAAAGTCCTGCTTACCTGAATCTGCCATGAGGACAAAAGGGCCGAAGTCCATGCCGAGCCGTTTCAGCTCATTCATTATTTTCTCCTGTTCCTCAGGTGTTCGCCTCATGAAGTTATTGTCGAACACTGCCCGGAATCCCTGGTCATAACAAAATTTTATATTGTCAATAGGGTCCTTTCCTGCATTTTGACTGAACATCCCTATGCTTGGAGCGTATTTGAGCTTAAAAGGCGTAACGGCATCTTTGGCCTTTTTCTGTCGCGACATTGCAGACGAGCCAAAAACTGCAGGAGCAGCTAAAATAGCGGCTCCTGTAGTCGTTGCTCTTTTAATAAAATCTCTCCGTGAGTTTCTCATAACCATTTATTTAGTTACTATCATTTAAGCATTAATTGCCTGCCTGAGGTTTTTGTCTGTTCTTGGCGGCTGCAGCTCTTTCTTCTGCTCTTTTCTTTTCAGCCACCGGATCGTAGGCTTCGCCCGGGATAGGCACTGTTTTTGGAATATTAACAGGGCCGAATACATATACTTTAGGTCCGAGTTTCATATCGGAATTCATAACTTCATCCCATGTTGTCTCTTTCCCTGTATAGGAAGAAATACGGCCCATAATGGCAGTCATAGTTGATATAGCTGTATTTTCAAGCTCATTGAATGGCTGATTGTTACGAATAGCGGTTACCATATCAATATGTTCCTGCACATAAGGATCTTTAAGGGCCCTGGTATTTGGCTGACCGTCTTCACCGAGAGGATATTTGTATTTCCATATCTCATTTCCGCTAAGATCGAAAATTGTGTCAATACAATTGGTTGAGCCGTTTGTTCCCTGAAGTCTTTCGCCAACCATATTCCAGCAACCATTAATCTGGCGGCACATACTATGAACATGTACACCGTTTTCGAATACAAAATCCACGCTGAAGTTATCCCACTGGTCGCCAGTAACACGTCTATGCCTTGCTCCTATTCCACGGGCAGCAACAGGGTGAGCATCCATAAACCAGTTCATAACGTCTATATTATGAACATGTTGCTCCACTATATGGTCGCCCGAGAGCCAGCACCAATTAACCCAGTCGCGTATCATCCATTCCATCTCTGTCCACCCGGGCATATTATCACGGTGCCATAGTTTACCTCCATTCCAGTAAACATTTCCTCCTACGATCGGACCAATTATTCCAGCTTTAACCTGCTGATAATTGTTAACATAATTGCGCTGATGGCGGCGTTGTGTTCCTGTAACGATTGTAAGTCCAAGTTCTTTTGCTTTAAGTGCGGTTGCCATAACTGAACGGGCTCCGACAGGATCCACGCAGACAGGTTTTTCTGCAAAGATATGCTTTCGCGCTGCAACTGCAGCTTCAAGATGTTCGGGGCGAAATGACGGCGGAGTGGCCATTATAACAATGTCTACTCCGGAATCAATTACTTTCTGGTAAGCATCGAAGCCGACAAAACATTTGTCCTCAGGGATTTCCTGCCCTTTCTGTTTCAAAATTGCTGCCCTTGTCTCATCAACACGGTCTTTGAAAGTGTCACCCAGAGCAACTATCTGGAGATTTGGACCTGCATTGAGAAAGTTGATTGCAGCACCTCTTCCGCGTCCGCCACATCCGATTAAACCGGCTTTAAGTACCGGACCGTCTGGCGCCTGATCGAGCCATGCAGTTTCAGGAACAGCCACCCATTCCTTTTTCTTTGACGTACAACCTGTCAATATTGCGGGTGCTACCACCCCTGCAGCCCCCACGGCTGCCGCTTTGCCGAGAAAATTTCTTCTTGAAATACCTGATTTTTTCATGCTGGTTGGATTTAGTAATTAATTTTTGTTTATGATTTTAAGTTCTCTTTAACAAGTAAAAATATTAATAATTCAATAACTTCACCAATTAAATTAATAAATTTTAACATTTAAAATGTTTTTTTCTCTGTTTATTGAAAAACACCGCTTTTTTTCATCCCAACCTATATTTAATCCTTAAGGTTTTATAATTTTACATCTACAGTATTGCACGATAAAATTTGAAAAATTTAAAAGTAATTTAAAATCAAATTGAGTTTATGCTTACAAGTAATCCAAACCTTTTTCCCAGACATTATTAATGTTTTTATATTTATGTTATTTTCAAGATTAATTCAAAACAAAACATAGATATAGATAGTAAAATATCAAATATGATTTTCAGATACACTGTTTTATTATTAATGCCGCTTATATTATTATTCTATGGATGCAATCATGAAAATGATAAAATAAGTGTTAAAAAACCAGGAAGGATACCCCATATTGAACCCGATTATACCTCTATTATAATTCCTCCAGATATTGCACCTTTAAACTTTGTTATCAACGAGGAAGGTTCTGTTTATTACGTTGATTTTTCAATTGCAGGTAATTCATTTTTCAAACTAACGAGCCGAAACAAAATAATAAAAATCCCCTCAGGAAAATGGAAACATTTTTTACAATACGGAGTTGGAAAAGAATTTCTTATTAATGTCAAAATAAAAGAAAAATCAGGTGAAGAAGTTGTTTTCGAACCTATAAAAAACAGAATCGCAGCGGAACCTGCCGATCGTTACATTACATATCGAGTTATATATCCTGGCTATGAAAGCTGGAGGGACCTTGAAATACTCCAGCGTGATTTAACAGATTTTGCAAGCCGAGTAATTATAAAGAATACTGTTGCTGAGGAAAATTGTGTTAACTGTCATTCGTTCAATAACGGCCGTACCGACGACTTTCTTTTTCACATGAGAGGCTCAAGAGGAGGAACTTATTTTTTATCTGACGGAATGCTGGAAAACCATAATTTAAAACCTTCCGAACTCAAAAATGGTGCAGTTTATCCACGCTGGCACCCTTCAGGCCGATTCGTAGCCTTCTCATCAAATAAGATTGTCCAGAGATTTCATGCCCTGGATACTAAAAAAGTTGAAGTCAGCGACCTTGAATCGTCACTTGTATTATATGACAAAAATACTAATGAAATGTTACCTGTTTTTTTAAACAGAGACAGTGGCTTTATGGACACTTATCCCGAATGGTCGCCCGACGGAAAAACTCTTTATTTCTGCAGGGCGCCTCAAATAGGAGAAATATACGATTATCGTTCTATTCACTATAATCTGTGGAAAGTGACTTTCGACCCGGATAAAAGAACATTCGGAAGAGAGGAGATGATTTATGATGCCTCAAAAGAGGACAGAAGCATTTCTTTTCCACGCATCTCTCCCAATGGGAAATACATAGTTGTAACTATGGCCGATTACGGTTGTTTCCCGATATGGCACAAAGAAGCCGATATCTTTGCATTTGACCTGGAAGATGGTAGTATGGAACGTCTCGACCTTAACAGTGAATTCACCGACAGTTATCACTCCTTCTCCTCAAACGGCCACTGGATAGTATTTGCAAGCAGGCGGGGAAACGGATCAGTTACTCGCCCTTATATTGCCTATTTCGATGAAAACGGAAAATCGGGAAAAGCTTTCTTATTGCCGCAAGTAAATCCTCTTTCTGATAAAACATTTTTGAGAAGTTTCAACCTCCCGGAATTCTCAACTCTAAAGCTCGATTTTACTCCGGGCCAGATAAGAAGAGCTTCAAAAAAGGAAGCTATAAACGCAAAATGGTTCACCAATGATTCGATATAACTATATGTAAATAAGAAGTAATGCTCAATAAAAAAGATATCCTCAATCAGCTTTTGAAATGGCTTCCTTACATCTTGTTTTTTATTTTTGTATTTGTCTTTTTCTGTTTTTATGCCGACCATATTTTTATTTACCAGGAGAAGTATTCTCTTTTCATTTTCTCATCCGAATACTTGCTCGATTGCTTGAGTCAACCCGGGGCATTACTGAAATATCTATCCGCATTCCTATCGGCATTCTATTATTATCCTGTTGCCGGATCATTTATTGCCACGACAGTAATTATACTGAGCATAATTCAGCTCTCAGCTATTATAAAATTAATCACAGCTAAAGAAAATCTTTTAATCCCATTCCTCGCAGGCTTGTTAATGTTTTATTTGCAGGCCGATTACAGTTATATGCTTTATAACAACCTGGGAATATTGATTCAGTTGATTGCTATCAATCTGACAATCAGATATTCTAAGGGCTACTGGCCAATAATAATTCTTCCTTTATGGTATTTTTTAAATGGAGGGTTTGCATGGATATTTTACGGTATATATTGTACATGGCTTATTAAATCAGGATTTAAAAAGAACCTGTTAAAAATTATTTTAACTGTGTTTGTTGCAGTTTCTACAGTTTATGTTGCAGCAGAGTTGATTTTCTGGAATTCTTATCATACTCTTTTCGAATATCCCTGGTCCCCCGGAATATCAAATACCGATAATATAATATTTGTTTTTCTTGTACTCCTGATATGTACCATGCCTTTAATTTCCAGAGTTAAATTCGCAATTAATTCCAACTCTATTCTGAATCAAAAAACCGTTTATATAACCGGAATCGCTTTTCTTATTTTCGGTTTAACAGCTTCATTATTATTGAGATATGACGAAAAGTCAAACAAATATTTCAAAGCCGAAAAACTTTTTTATGATGGGAAATATGACGACCTTATAAATTATAATACGAAATATCCAACCAAAAATATCATAACATTATATCTCAATAATATAGCATTGTGTGAAACCGGCAGGCTCAATGAAATGCTTTTTACTTTTCCTCAGAGCCCTGATGGTAGCACATTGTTTCTAAAGTGGACAATTGAAAATGAAATACTCAGACATGGAGGGAATTTTTATTTTACAACCGGCATGATTAACGAAGCTCTTCGCTGGGCATACGAATACATGGTTATGAGGGGTTATACACCTGAAGGATTGAAAATGATGATAAAGTGCGAATTGATAAACGGCAATTATCAATTGGCTGAAAACTATATCGAATTACTCAAAAGAACTATTTTTTACCATAAAGCAGCAATCGAATTTGAAAAACTTCTTTACAACGACGAAGCTATAATAAATCATCCTCAGTTAGGTGCGAAAAAGAAAATGATTGCGTATAGCGATTTTTTTGTTATTTCCGATTATCCACAGGTTAATCTTGAAAGGATAATTTCAACCGATTCGCTTTATAAAAACAGAAATGCATGGGAATATTGGGTGGCATGGCTTATGCTCGAAAAAAACTACAGAGGTATTGCTAACGAATGGTTTAAGATAGAAAAATATGGATTTACCAGTGTTCCACGTCATATTGAAGAAGCTGCTGTTGCCATGAGGACTTTGCTAAATGTGAACCTGCCAGATCTCGGAGGCCTTAGAATATCCTCCTCTGTTGAAAGGAAGTACTTACAGTTTTTACAAATTTTTCAGGCGTCAGGTGCCGATCCTAAAAAAGCTGAGCCATTTCTCAGAAAGGACTTCGGCAATACATTCTGGTATTATATTTTCTATAAATAGAATTTAAAAACACAAACTTACCGCCTTAATCTTATCACTAAACCGCCTGGCGGAACGATGAGTGAAGCTGATCTTTGCGAAGTAGAGATTGTCCTGATTTATCGGGAGAGTTAGTACATTTTACAAGTAATTCAAACCTTTTACTCGAATACTATGATAAAGATAAAATAGAAAGGCCGGTACACTTTACCGGCCTCTCAAATTATTTACAGTAATGCGAACAAATTCTATTCATATCCTGGATTCTGCTGTAACTGTGGTGACTTTTTCATTTCAGTTCGTGAGATAGGCAGCCAGTAGAATTTGTTGTTTGCCCATGATCTTGCGTCCTCTATTGCAGAAGTATCATAGAACCATTCCATATCGCCGTTTACGTATTCTTTTATTTTCATTGGCGATACATTCTCTATTACACTGGGTGCAGTCATCCATCGCCGCATATCATAATACTCATGTCCTTCTGCAAAGAACTCTATATATCTTTCATGGCGCACCCATTCGCGTGCCTGCATCTGGTCAGCGCCACGGTCGCGGTCGGGTAGCCCGGCACGGTTTCTCACCATATTAAGAGCATCGATGCCGAGAGGCAAATCTGAACCTCCGAGTTCTATACATGATTCTGCATAATTAAGCAGTATTTCGGCATACCGAAATTCAACCCAATGATTGGTATTATAGTAATACTGGCCCTGGCAGGCAGGATCCATAAACTTCTTAATGTAATAACCGGTTTTGGTTCCGTTCCAGTTTTCTATCAATCCCTGACGCGTGTCGATTCCATAAGATTTTACAGTACCGTCCATGTTGTAGAAATGGCCTGTTTGTACGATATTGTATGGGTCGTATCCTTTGGCATCATTCGGCCTTTCCTGCCATGGCGCACCGTGATACAGAACAATACCGTAAAAGCGTGGTTCACGTCCGTAATAAGGATTGAGGTAAGGATTTGCGGTAAGTTCTGCAGCTGTTGCTTTACGAAGATTTTCGCCAAGTCCGATATCCCAAACAAACGGACTTCCGTCTGCCATCTCATATTTCCTTACGGCAGGTTCTGTAGGATCATTATTACCCCAGTTATGGTAACCGTTGGGTCCATACCAGATATTAGCACGATTTACGTTGCCTCCAGTCAAAGGATACTGAATAGCCCAGATAGTTTCACTATTCCATTTACCCTTCTGATTGAATATATTGAAATAGTTATCAGCATAGGCTTTAATATCATCCTGGGTAAGAGGCGATGGAGGGTCGTCGGTTGAGCCCACGAGTGAGAATGTCCCGTAAGTGCCGTCCATAATTGCTTTTGCAGCATCTCTTGCTGCAGTCCAGCGCTGCGATTGTGTTCCTGTTGTGAATGAAACGAGTGGATTTGATGCTTCATAACCGCCGTTTACAAGCGGGCTGGCACAGAAGAGAAGCACTCTTGATTTGATTGCTGCAGCAGCAGCGCGTGTGGCACGTCCCTGCTCCATCGTTGCCGGAAGAAGCTCGATAGCCTTGTCTGCATCATAAAGAACTTGATCGAGAGTCTCCTGTAAGGTTGACCTATTGATAGAAAGAAAATCTTCGCCAAGCTTAAACTGCGTTGTCCTTATAACTGCTCCACCATAATTCATCAACAACTGTCCATACATATAAGCTCTTATAAAATAAACTTCTCCTTTAAGCCTCGTTTTAAGAGCCTCTTCAGTAGAGATTTTAGTCGGGACAGCATCAATATTGTCAAGAATATAATTTAGGTTCTGAATATTGGCATAAAGGTTGTCCCAGTAAAGGAAACCAGCATAACCGGTATTGGAAAAATATCCAAACTGGTCAGGGCTTAGTGTACCTTTTAGATTAGTGTAATTTCCAGGACGGTGTATGCAGAGAGTCTGGTCGGTGGCAGAAGACAAAAGGTCTTCGCGGCATCCAAGAATTCCTGTATTGGTATTACCGCCCATTCTGTCGTAACATTTCCCAACATAAGCTTTTACTAAATTGATGTCGGAAAAAACAACCTGTTCATTAAATGAACTGACAGGATCCTTATCAAGAACATCGGAGCAGGAAGTTGCAAGAAACATCAATAATGCTATCGGGGTTATATAAATGATTACTTTTTTCATGACTTCAGATTTTAAAATTTTCAACATATCAGAAAGTAATATTTGCACCGAAAGCAAATGTCTTCATAAGAGGATAAACTCCCTGTCCGTTGATTTCAGGATCAAACTTCTTTGTTGCAGCATAAAGTAATGCAAGGTTGGTGCCTGAAAAATAAACACTTGCTTGTGAAATACTTAATCCTTTCAATATTGAAGAAGGAATACTATACGTTAGAACAACATTCTTAAGCCGGCAATAAGCTGTATTATCGAGCCAGTAAGTGCTCATATTTACTGCATGAGCCCAGTATAAGTCGTTACGATTGAATGCTCTGGCAACACTTGTTTTTGTGTTTGTTGGCGTCCATCTGTTATCGTAAGTCCATTTAAAGTAGTTGCCTGCCTCACCTCTTCTTTCGTCATAGTGGTTAAACTTATAGAATTTGCCCTGCCCCTGAATAAGAACAGTAAGTTTGAAGTTCTTCCATGTTGCATCGAGGTTTATGCCATAAAACGTTTCAGGAACATCAACTTCATCAACAAGAATACGATCGTTGCCGTCAATTTTTCCGTCACCCGACACATCTTCAAAAATAACGTCGCCCGGTCGTGCACCGGTCCAATGCGGATAGTTCTTAACACCATTTACTGTAAAAGTACTATCCTCGAAAATACCTATTGCTCTGTACATCAGCCATGCATTATATGGATGGCCTTCCAGCTTTTGCCATGGAACCGGTCTGGCAGGTTCATCCATAAATACAACCTCATTATGGTTGTAACTTAAGTTGCCGCCTAAATCAATACGCAAATCGGGGGTTATGTTTTTATGTACGCCAGCTTCAATTTCGAATCCTCTGTTATCAACCCGAGCAATGTTTTCCTGTGGCAGTGAAAGACCTGTAAAACTAGGTACTGAAGCATTTCTGGTTGCAAGTATGTCTTTCCTTATGTTATAGAAGTATTCAAAATTAAGATGTATAAGGTCTCTGAAAAGCTTCGATTCAAAACCTATATTTTTTGTATTTTGCTTTTCCCATGTGATATTTGGGTTTGCCACCGTTGGGGGTCCGACGCAGGTTTCAATTGAAGAGCCTGTTCCGAACACCATCCCTGAAGAGAGGGAGAACGAATTCATATACTGGAAAGGATTTCCAGGATCCATACCCATTTCTCCGTATGAAGCTTTCAGCTTGAAATAATTGATAAACGAGATGTTATCTTTCCAGAAGCCCTCTTCAGAAGCTCTCCACCCGAGCAGGACTCCGGGAAAATAGCCCCAGCGATGGTCGGGAGGGAATTTAAGCGATCCGTCGGCTCTGAAAACTATCTCTGCAAGATATTTGCCCAGATAGTCATAGGTTACACGACCTATATATGATTTACGAGCATATATCGAACGTCCACCGGTAGTATTCTTGTCCTGATCACCGCCTGCACTCATAGTTTGTATCAGGTCGGAGATATAATAATTGCGGAAACCCTCTAAGTCATTATAGTCATTTGTATATTGTTCGAAGCCCGCATAGACGGAAATATTATGGTTACCGAAGGTTCTTGCATAATTGGCACCCAACAAAATTGTGTTGTTAATAGTCCTTTGATAAGTTTCTGTGTTCTGTGGATAAGACAATCCTCTTGGAGTGGGAATAACAGGCATATCTATTACAAAGCCTGTTTTCGGATCTCTTGTTGCTGCCGCCCAGTTAGGATAATAGAGTATCCATGGTTTAAAGAACCTTTTCCTGTAAAAATTTGTCAGGTCATAACTATAGTTGGCACTAAAAGAAAGACCTTTTATAAAGGGGATAGTTATTGTACCGTTGAAAGTAGTTAATACTCTATAAGTATTCTGGTCGTCTTTCCCACCGGCAAAAGTTGATGTTACAACAGGATTATCGCCGTATTCGATATCGGGGCCAGGCAGGCCGTTAGGCCAGTACGACCATGTTGTCGGAACAAGACGAGTTGACTGTCCTACAATAGCATCAGCACTTTTGTAAGGGTAAACCCTGTTTATCTGGAATCCTGATAGTTCTGTTCCTACCTTAAGCCAGTCGGTAATCGGAAGGTCAACTTTGGCGCGTACATTATATTGTTTGTACTTTGTTGACGACTCTTTATAAAATGCATCATCGCTTTTGTATCCTCCCGAAAGATAATAAGTCATACCTCTAAAACCACCATCAATTGACAAATTATGGCGCATTGTGCCGGTCCAATCTTTAATCAGATCATTATACCAATTGGTATTTGGGTGCTCCCATGGGTCTTCACCTGACCGGAATAGTTCAATATCCCTGTCGCTATAGGTACGGGTTTTTTTAGTTGCTATCTGATATTCCGACAGCATGGTTGCATATTCGGCTGCATCGCATACTTCAGGAATAAGTGTCGGAGTCATAAAACCCTGGTAAAACTGATAGCTAAGTCTGGGTTTCCCTTCACTTCCTTTCTTGGTTGTGATAAGGATTACTCCATTTGCAGCCTGTGCACCGTATATTGCTGCAGAAGCATCCTTCAGAACAGATAGGGTTTCGATGTCGTTCGGATCGATCTCATTCATATTTCTGCCCGGAACGCCATCAATTATAACAAGCGGGGCTGTTTGATCTGCATACGCTGCCCTGTTGCCGCCAAGGGTGCTACGGCCACGAATAAGAACACGAGTGGTATTTTGCCCTGGTTCATCATTCAACTGAATAATAATGGAACCTGGTAAACGGCCTGAAAGTGCCGTTGCTACATTTGGGGAAGGAATCGAACGAATAGTTGTACCGGGCAAAGATGTTACCGAACCGATAACATTTGCCTTTTTCTGCGTCGAATATCCAACCACAACTACTTCATCAAGGTCGGTTAACGTTGGTGACATAGTTATATCAACTACGGTCTGGCCTGCAACCGGAACTTCTTTTGTTGTGTAACCGATAAAGGAAAAGACAAGAATTGCATTCTTGTCAGTCACATTAATGGAATATTTCCCATCAGCATCGGTTATTGTACCAATAGTGGTTCCTTTTACCTGGATGTTAACTCCAGGCATTGGATTTCCGGTTTCAGAATCAGTTACCGTTCCCGTTATTCTTATCTGTTGCTGGTCGTCATTCGGACCGGAAGAATAAACCTGCTCCGATATCAAGCCAACAAACAGAAAAAGAACAATTAGCCTCACAGGTTTATGCAACCGGTGAACAAATTTTCCCGGTCCTCCGGACCAGGCAATACTGATTGTTTTTTTCATAACACGAAATGGTTAATTGATTAGGAATTTAATGATTAGAAAATACTTAATTGATACTATTTTAGTTTATAATATCCAGATAAATGTATTATTTACACTTAATATTTTATTCCATATATTTCTTTTATTCAGCATGATTATAATATTTAATTAATATATTAAAAACTTATTATGTTATAAAACCCTTTCCCCAAAATATACCAGAGTCCTACTATATGAATTTTAATTTTTCGAAATTAAATATTTTAATTATAAAATACAATATATAATAATTTTTTTTTAAAAAAATATCTTTTATATTCTTTCAATTCTCTGAATTTTGATTTCCGGTTTTAATATCATACTCACATACCACTCTGAATCCCACATAGAAACAATCGGAATACCACCAGATGCTTTTGGGCATTTGTGGATCGGTTTTAAGCCAGTCGTCCGTCTTTGTATAATCGCGTGCCGCACATCTTGTTCTTCCTGCAAGGTCAAGATAGGAACCGCCCCTTATAACATGTTCTGTTCCTTCTTCAGGTCCCATAGGGTTAACAATCAGTCCTTCGGGATATTGTGCTAGAATATCTGGCTGATACCAGTCGGAACAGAATTCAGCAACATTACCGAGCATATTTTTAAGTCCGAACGGATTAGGTTTTACCCTGTCGGGAAGTTGAGTTCGCAAGCCGCTGTTTTCGCGATATATTACATAACTATTAATAACAGACGTATCATTTTTAGATATTTTGGCCATAAAACCGGTTTTCTGAAATTTTCGAGGATCGCCGGGGAAAAAATATGGAGTTGTCGTACCTCCTCTGCAGGCATATTCCCATTCAGCTTCTGTTGGAAGCCTGTAAGTTTTACCTGTTACCATAGATAACCATTTGCAATATGTTTCTGCTGCATGGTAAGTAAAGGAAATTGCAGGTCTTTGTCCCATTCCCCAGCCCTGATCGGGTTGACCGTAGGGTGGAGTGGGTCCTGTTATCGCATCAACATCCGAAGGTCCTCTTTTTCTTATCCCTTCGGTATCGGTAGTTCTTCCTTCCGAAGACGTTTGAGAATAAAATGCCTGATACTCATCCCATGATACTTCTATTTCACCCATAAAAAATGGACTTATTTCGACCTCTCTCACTGGCCCTTCATCATCTCTTCTGAAGGGTTCGGATGCAGGACTGCCCATCATAAACCGGCCGCCTGGTATGGCTATCATCCTGAAAGAAACGGATGAACCGGGTATCTGTTCAGTGTACGATTCGAATTTTGTAACCTTTGTCGGTTCGGTGAATCTTTCTTTTGGAGCCGACGAAACCATACCGAACGTTGCGTTGCTTCCATGTGTATAACCTTCAATGTAATGACCTGCATTCAGATGGCAGTTTATGCAATGAAGATCCGCCATTTTTTGTTTATTCTGCATATAATAAAGGTGAGCATCCGAACCTTCCTTGCTTAGTTCCAATGGGAAGAGATTTTCATGGCATTTTGTGCAACTACTCTCATAAGTATATCTGCGGGCGTTTTCCAGTCTCCTCCGTTCAACCCAGTCGAACGATGCAGAATCTTTTGTCCAGTAACTCCACAGGTCACGTAACCCTGTTTTTGTTTTTTCGATAAAGTAACCCTGCCCTTTTGGAGGTAAATGACACTCGGCACATGAAACTCTGAAACCTGATGCTGTTTCGTAATGGTTTGATCTTTTCCACGAATTATCTGCTTCCGGATGAACATGACACGACATACAGAATTCACTGGTAGATGTTAAAACGAGCGCCCTTTCAAAGCCCCAGTAAAGCAATAGTCCGGCAATAAGCCCGGGAATAAACAATTTCAAAAACTTCTTCATAAAGAACAGTAATCAACCGCATGAAGATAGAAAAATTTTTTTTCTGTAATAATGCGATTTGCTTTTATAGGATATTTTTATTCTTGTAACAGTCTATTATATTAATTTTGAATTGAAATAAAAAAGAGTTTTATGAAAAAAATAATTTCTATCGTATCAGCAATCTTTTTGTGTCTTAGCTTGTCAGCACATCCGTGGAAGCCATCTCATTATGTAATTATTGATACCGACGGCGGCATCGATGATATGAGAGCTATTTGTATGATGCTTGCATCTCCCGACGTAAGGGTATTAGGAATAACAACGTCAGCCGGAACATTAAGTGCTGAAAATGCTTTCACCAGGGTAAAAAGTATGCTGAACTCATTTTATCACGAAGGAATTCCTGTAGGTATAAACAGAAATAATATAAAGGTCAACGATAAATTCCCTGTAGCTATCGATTATAAATGGGGCAACGAGCAAGGTATTGATGCTGATACAGCACCATATTATATAAAGGTAATATCAGATATCCTGGAAAACGAAAAATCGAATATTTCATTTATTTGCCTGGGCAGTATGAATACAGCTGCAGGCGCTATAAGAGATATCCCTGAATTCCGGACTCATGTAAAAGAAATTGTCTGGAGTTGCAAAGGATCGAATGATTCATCAGGATTTAATTTTAATATCGACAGAACATCTTCAGAAAAAATGCTTAAGTCAGGTATCCCTGTCAAAACTGTTTTAAGTGATTCAGATAATACCTTTTATGATAAAGAATTTCAAATTGAAATTCAAAAAATAGCTTCACCTTATGCAAAAAAAATCGCAGATTTTTTCCACTCCGAAATTGGTAAGGAACATAAATATTCTTTCGAAATAAATGACGAATTAGTCCCACTTTTTCTTCATTACCCGGAATTGTTCAGGCATTCATCATCAGGCAATAATTCTGAAAATATGATAGATGATATTACGGCTTTGAAAACAGGATACATAAAAATTCTTAGAGGTGAAACTGTGCCAAGAAATCAGATAATTAAAGAGTTGCCTCTCGATGGGTCATTTTATTTTGATGATATACAGCCATTTGCAAATACTATAATTGAGCGATATGGAGTTGATGAATGGTATTCAGGGGTTATTGCTTGCGAGCTCCACCGTCATCTTGGTGTTTTTGCAACCATTGGGGTGAAGATGGGTATCAGAGCAAGGGAATATTTTAATACAGGTGTAGATGAGTTTGAAGTTGTTTCTTATGCAGGTTCAACTACGCCTCTCAGTTGTATGAATGACGGATTACAGGTAAGCACTGGTGCAACACCCGGCCACGGTCTGCTTACCGTAAAAAACGATAACCCTGCTCCCGCTGCGGAATTCAAATATATGAACCGCATCATTAAACTCTCTCTTAAGCCTGAACTTGCAAAGAAAATAAGTGAGGAACTGAAAGAAATCAATTTCGTTTATGGCCTCGACAGCAACATTTACTGGGAACTTGTGAGAAAAAATACAATAAAATACTGGCGAGAACTTGACAGACACGAGATTTTTATTATCGAGCTTCTTAAATAGAAGCGGCTAGTTATAAATAGTCTATTTATTATATTCGTCAAAAAAATTATTTCCCTTGTCATCAATAAGAATGAAAGCCGGCATATTTTCTACATATATTTTCCTTACGGCCTCCATGCCCAGGTCTTCAAAATCAACGAGTTCCACTGATTTGATGTTTTCCTTTGCAAGAACAGCCGCAGGTCCGCCTATTGTGCCGAGATAAAAGCCCCCATATTTTTTGCACGATTCTACAACCTTCCTGGAACGTTCTCCCTTTGCAATCATAACAAGTGAACCTCCAAGACTCTGGAAAAGTTCCACATAGTTGTCCATACGGCCAGCCGTAGTGGGGCCGAAAGAGCCCGATATCATACCCTCAGGTGTTTTGGCAGGGCCTGCGTAATATATAGGATGATTTTTGAAATATTCAGGAATGGGCTTCCCCTCGTTAATAATTTTCTTAATGCGGGCATGCGCCATGTCGCGTGCAACAATAAGCGCTCCTGTAAGGTTTAGCCTTGTCTTTAAAGGATATTTAGTTAGTTCTGCTATTATTTCCTTTACAGGCCTGTTGAGGTTTACTTCAACCGGCTTACCGAATTCAGGCGCTCCGGCAGGCATGAACCTCTCAGGGTTTCTTTCGAGCTTCTCAATGAATATGCCTTCCTGAGAGATTTTCGCCTGTACGTTCCTGTGAGCACTACAACTTACACCCATACCTACGGGACAGGAAGCTGCGTGCCTCGGAAGACGTATCACTCTTACATCATGAACAAAATATTTGCCGCCAAACTGGGCTCCCACGCCATACTCACGGCATATTTTCTCTATTATTTTCTCCAATTCAATATCACGGAAAGCTCTCCCGCTTTCGTTTCCCATAACGGGTAAATTATCAAGATAACCGGCCGATGCCATTTTTACTGTCTTAAGCGTCATTTCTGCCGACATCCCTCCAATGACAATCGCAAGATGGTAAGGCGGACAGGCTGACGTGCCGATATCTTTTATCTTTTCCTTAACAAATTTTATAAGCGACTCTTCATTCAGAAGCGATTTTGATTGCTGATATAGAAACACTTTATTTGCCGAGCCCCCACCCTTCGCAATAAAAAGAAACTCATAAGTGTTCCCCATATCGGAATATATTTCAATCTGAGCTGGTAAATTGGTTCCGGAATTTTTTTCTTCGAACATAGAAAGCGGGATTATCTGAGAAAACCTCAGGTTCTTATCCCTGTAAGTCTCATATATACCTTTCGAAATGTACAAAGCATCTTCCGCACCTGTATAAACGTCCTCACCTTTTTTTGCCAACACTATAGCTGTGCCTGTATCCTGGCACCATGGTAACTCGCCTTCGGCAGATATAACTGAATTTTTAAGCATCGTATATGCTACAAATTTATCGTTCGCCGATGCTTCGGGATCATCAATGATTTGCCTCAGTTTTTCGAGATGAGACGAACGCATAAAAAATGATAAGTCATTAATTGCTTCGCGGGCAAGCAGAACAAGCCCTTCGGGGTTAACTTTCAGAATTTTGCGGCCACCATATTCAATGGTCTCTACATAATCTTTTGTAAGTAAACGATACTCGATGGACTCCCCACCTCTTTGAAAAATCTCTTCGTATATGAAATCAGCCATTTTAAAATGAAATATAATGTTAAATGTTTGCCGTCAATATTGGGGATTATATAATATATATATATGTATCATATTTTTAGAAAACATCCTCGAACCTTAACTTCTCCTTCATCCTTATCCCTTTTGGAGTCTCCTGAAGGGTACAACACTCGACATGTTCGTCATGCTGAAAAAATAACACATAATTGTTTTTTAGGCCCTCTTCAAGAACCCTTTGTTTTTCTTCGATGGTTTTTAGCGGTTCGATGTCATAACTCATATTCCAGATAAGAGGTATATGTGCCGAAGTGGGTATAAGATCGCCTGTATATACAATTGTTTTATCATTATGTTTTATTATTGGAATCATTAAGCCGGGTGTATGGCCATAACACATTATCGCACTTAATCCGGGGAAAAGTTCGCACTCATCTTCAATAAGATTAAGACGGCCGCTTTGCCCTATCGGAAGAATATTCTCTTCAGGATATGAGTCGGCTTCCCGCAGGTTGCCTTTTACCGCCCACTCCCATTGTGCTCTGCTTACGTGATATACAGCCTCCGGGAAAGTCATTTCATATTTTCCTTCCTTATTACCTTTCTTAACGGCTCCGCCGCAATGGTCGGCATGAAGATGCGTAAGAAAAACATCTGTGATATCTTCTGGTTCGAATCCTCGCCTTCTCAAACCTTCAATAAGCCCCTCGCCTCCATGGATATACGTATATCTGAAAAACTTTTCATCCTGTTTATTCCCCCATCCCGTATCTATTAATATCTTATGTTCACCCAATTCAACGACTATGGAACGCAGAGCAAGCGTTATAAGATTATTCCCATCGTCGGGATAAGTTTTTGACCATAATGCTTTCGGTACCACACCAAACATTGCTCCGCCGTCAACTTTAAAATTTGCAATATTGAATGAATAAAGCTTCATATCTACAATAACTAATTTCTGAAATTAATTCCTCAGTTTAAAATATCCTGATTAGAATGTTTTTCAAAATTATAAATACCTTTGGATTAATAAATGTATATCAAAACAGATATGTTATGAAAAAAGTTTTTTCTACTGCAATAGCGCTTATTCCGGTACTATGTATTTCAGCTCAGACGGGAAAAGTGATGGATAACCTTTCCATGAAAAGTCAGATTCTCAATATGGAAAGAAAATATGCAATTTATCTTCCTCCTGATTATGAAACTTCTCAGAGGAGTTATCCTGTTCTTTATCTTCTCCATGGAGCCGGCGACGACCAGACCGGGTGGGTTCAGTTCGGCGAAGTGCTTCATATTGCCAACAAGGCAATAAAAAGCGGGAAGGCTACCCCAATGATAATTGTGATGCCCGATGCAAATACGGGTAAAAGAGGTTATGTCAATGATTTTAAAAATGAATGGAGATATGAAGATTTTTTCTTCCAGGAATTTATGCCTTTTGTTGAAAAAACATGGCGAATAAAAGGAGAAAAGAGATACAGAGCTATTGCGGGTCTTTCCATGGGCGGCGAAGGCACTTTCATTTATGCCTTGCATCATCCCGAACTATTTTCTTCAGCATGTCCTCTCAGCGCTGCAACCGGACCTCAAAATATCGAAGAGATGCCAAAATACAGTCTCTGGCCGGGAATCAAAGAAATACCTGACAACAGGAAAGAAGATTACTATAAAAAATACAGCGTTCTGTCACTTATCGAAAGTATGCCCGACAATCAGAAAAGAGCTGTCAGGTGGTATATTGACTGCGGTGATGATGATTTTCTGTACGAAGGAAATGCTCTTGTACATATTGCAATGAGAAAAAAAGAGATACCTCACGAGTTCAGAATAAGAGATGGAGGGCACACGTGGACTTACTGGCGCACAGCGTTGCCTGTGGTGCTGGAATTCGTTTCGATGAGCTTTCACCAGTTTTGAAATATGAAACATTTAATTCCGGAGATACTCTTGATTTTTGTCGTAGTTCCTTCTTTAAAAGGACAATTTGTTACCGAATATATTCTTCCGGAAAAACTTATACGAACTTCTCCTTCATCATGGTTTGCCGATTTCGGAAAAGATGCCTTCGGAACCCTCGTACTTAACATAAAACCGGAAAACCCGGATACACTTATTATTCACCTCGGGGAAAAAATATCTGCTCCTGCACAAATAGATAGAAATCCGGGAGGCAGCGTAAGATACGTAAAAATCACATTACCGGTTAACCCTTCTGTTTCAGAATATATTCTAAATCTTCCTCCCGACAAACGAAACACTTCACCCCCTGCTGTCGCTCTGCCCGATTCTTTCGGAGTGATAATGCCTTTCAGATATTGTGAGATTGAAAACTACAAAGGCGATATCACACCTGCAAACCTGAAACAAAAGGCTTTTTTCTGGAAATTCAACATGAACTCAAGTCATTTTATTTCTTCCGACACTATATTAAATAAGGTATGGGAGCTATGCAAATATTCAATCAAAGCCACAAGCTTCGCAGGAATTTATATAGACGGCGACAGGGAACGCATCCCTTACGAGGCTGATGCCTATATCAACCAGTTAAGCCATTATGCAGTTGACAATGAATACACACTTGCCAGAAGAACTATCGAATATTTCATGACCAACCCAACATGGCCTACAGAATGGATTTTACACACTGTACTTATGTTTTGTCAGGACTATATGTACACAGGCGATATATCTCTACTGGAAAAGTATTATGATAAACTGAAAACAAAAACACTTATTGACCTTGCCCGTGACGACGGCCTTATAAGTTCAAAATCCACGAAATTGAACGGTGAACTGATGATGAAACTTGGTTTTAAAGACACTACTCAAAGGATACGTGATATTGTTGACTGGCCGCCGGCTCAAAAGGATACCGGCTGGAAACTTGCCACCCCCGAAGGAGAACGGGACGGATACGATATGACGGATATAAATACTGTGGTAAACTCGTTTCATTTCATAAACCTGCACCTTATGTCAGATATTGCAGGCCGGCTGGGGAAAAAGGAAGATTCGGTATGGTTTGCATCCCGTTCGGAGAAAGTAAAAACATCTATAAACAGTAAACTTTTTAACAGACAAAAGGGAATTTATATTGACGGTGAAGGCTCTGACCATTCATCAATTCATGCAAATATGTTCCCCCTTGCCTTTGGTATCGTACCCGATCATTTCATAAAATCGGTGGTTGAGTTTATTAAGACAAGAGATATGGCCTGCAGTGTGTACGGAGCCCAGTTCCTTCTTGAAGGACTTTACAGAGCATGCCAGGCGGACTATGCCTTCAGCCTGCTTACCTCAACATCTGACAGAAGCTGGTGGAATATGATAAGAAGCGGTTCTACAATTACTATGGAAGCATGGGACATGAAGTATAAGCCTAATTCTGACTGGAACCATGCCTGGGGTGCAGCACCGGCAAACATTATCACAAGATGGATGTGGGGTATTAAACCTATTGAACCCGGTTTTACAAAAGCTATGATATTCCCTCAGCTTTCAGGGCTTACTTGGTCTGAGATAACTGCCCCAACAATCAAAGGAAGTATCCATGCACAATTCAAAAAACTTGAAAATGGAGATGAGAAGTATAATTTCATAATCCCTGATGAAATGACAGGAGCTTTGGTGTTTTTTTCAGGTCGGAATAAAAAAATTGTAATTAATGGCCGAATAACAAAATATAAAACATCAGGCATAAATATTAGCCCAGGCAGTTACGAAATAATTGTTAAACGTAAACAATCATAAAATGATTTTAAACAAAAATTTAAATAAACATATTCTTTATTCTTAATTCATTTATAAAGAATTACAAATTAATAAATGCAATAAATTTTAAGCCGACAGACAATATTTTCCGATAATTAGATTGAATTGTTATATTTGACTGTTTTTAACTATAAAATTATTCATGCGATGAAAAAAACATTTATCTTACTCTTACTGTTAGCTGCAATAAGTTTTACACTTCCTGCACAGGAATACAAAACCAGTCTTGGTTTAAGGGCAGGTGTACCCTACGGGCTCACAATAAAACATTTCACGAGCAGCACTAATGCTATTGAAGGAATACTCGCAAGTCGCTGGCAGGGTTTTGTTGCAACAGCACTTTTTGAAAATGAACATTGGACCGGAAGTTTCCCAAATTTAAACTGGTTCTGGGGAGTAGGTGCTCATATTGGCTTCTGGGACGATAATCCCCATGTTGATACCACAGGCTCAGTTGTTGGAGTTGATGCTACTCTGGGCCTCGAATATACATTTGATGAGATACCTCTTAATCTTTCAATAGATCTGTTACCTTCTGTAAACATATTCGGCTCTACAGGATGGGGAGGCATAAACGGAGCACTTTCAATCCGGTATGTTTTTTGACGATGGACAGACATAAAATACATTTAAATTAATTTCAAATTATTTGTTTTTTCATCAAATATTTTGCTTATAGCAAAAAAGGTATTTTCTTTGCATCCGCATTTTCATTTTCCTATGGTCCATTCGTCTAGTGGCTAGGACGTCAGGTTTTCATCCTGGTAACAGGGGTTCGATTCCCCTATGGACTACAAATATGTTTCTCATTTTTTTCAAAGTAGGTCACTAAAAGCACGGGTTGGTAAGCTGAAAATCAGTGTTATCTTTGTTTCATTAAAAATATATGAATCTCTTATGTTTCTGAAATCTCCATCATCAATCTCAAATCTTAAATCATCTGTATTAACTCAAAGAGTATTAAATTTTAAGAACTTTAAATAGCTTAAAGCTGCGTAGCAAAGGCCTGTAGATCACTGTCCGACAAATTTTATTTCCATATCTTTATCCATGTTGAATTTGTTTTTTAAAAACCAAACTACAACATGTGCTCTCTATAAATCATGATATCAGGAATACCCTTTATTTTTTATTTTTGTCGGACACCAATAAATTTTTAATATTAATTAACTTAAAAAAAAAATGGAGAATATAGCAATAGCAAAAAATTACATCAGGGCAAGATATTCATTCTTCAAATGGCGCTATAACCTGACGTTTGTTAAAAAGATTACTCTGGCATTAGGAATGGCTTGTGTTACCGGAGTATTTGCACAGATAAAAGTAGTGGTTCCGTGGACTCCTGTTCCTATAACAGGTCAGACTTTTGCAGTATTATTAGCTGGAGTTCTTCTTGGTAGATGGTGGGGAGGAGCAAGCCAGGTAATATATATTATTTTGGGTATAGCCGGTATCCCATGGTTTGCCAGCTTCGCAGGAGGCCTCGGTGGACTCACAGGCCCTTCCGGAGGATATATAGTCGGATTTATTTTAGCTGCCTTATTCCTCGGTTATTTTACCGACAAATACATCAGGGCGAGGAATTTTCTTCCTATGCTTGGATTAATGCTATTTGCCAACTTCGTTCTGATATATATTCCTGGATTGTTACAACTGGGACTATGGTTTTACATAGCCGAAGGCACCAGATTGACGCTTTGGAAGATAGTTAGCCTGGGTACTATTCCTTTCCTTGCCGGAGACATATTTAAAATTGCGATCGCTGCAGCTTTAGCCAAAGCCATTACACCCAAAGAAGCTTACAATAATGAAGCTGATGCTTAGAATATAAATCAATGGAAAACATTTTGAAAATCCGGGCTCACCACCTTTTATGTTTGCAGGGTTTTCAGGGATACGGCTATAACAGGAACTTTGTGAGAAATATGGCTGAAATTATGGCGAAGATAGAATTGGACCCTGAATTACAGATCATTACAGAAGGCGATGATATCTGTTCCTGTTGCACATATTATGTGGAAAGAAAATGCAGGAAAAAACCTGGTTCTGCTTTCGAGGTTAAAAATATAGATATGCGTGTTCTGGAAAAGTTAAATTTAAAAGATGGAACTACAGGCAGAGCAAAAGATTTTCTTTTCCTTGCAAATATTAATCTCAGGAATAGCTTTGATGTACTTGATATTTGTGGCAAATGTGAATGGAAAGAAAAGTGTCTGTGGTTTATTTCACGAGCTTAATTACTGCGTAAATATTTGTTTTTTTAGATTTTAATAAATAATTTTATGAAAATCCTCTTATGAGTAATAAAGTCAAAAAGAATTATAAAACCAGTTTTATTTATACAATTTAATAAATATTTTCGTCTTATTATAAGAGAAACAAAAGAAATAGAATTATAGAAAATGTTATACATAAAAGCAATAATATGAAGAGCAAGGCTATTACTATAACATTAGGAGTGTTATTCACAATTTTTTCATTGACTTCTTATGCACAGGATGATGCTAATAGTAACAAGTTATCTAAAAAATTTTACTTTGGCTTCGATGGAACATTAAATTATGAAATGTATGCAGGTCAGTTTCATGAATCTTCGACTCTGCCTTTAAGCAAACACGGAAGTATAATTCCTGCAGGTTTTTCTGTTGGGCCAAAAATATACTGGAGACCTGTTGATTTCCTTGATGTTTTCTTCGGAGGAACGATTCAACGAACCAATCAGATTATCGGAAAACAAGGTGAGGAACTTGAAGGCTGGACATATCAGGGAGGCTGGACTTCTTCACCTTTACCACAAGATGTATATTATCATGTAAACTCAACTGTGATGCAGATTGGTTTAAGAATTTTGCACTCATTTTCGTGGTCCGAAAGCTGGATAGGAGGCTCCCTGAACTTTGGATCTTATATAATCAATCTTGGTTCCAAAAATAACAACACGTCTTATAGTGAAAATGTAAGTGACACAGGAATGGGGTATTCAATATCTGCAGGAATGGACTTCCCAATAAAATCAAAAGATTTTTTGATTTGCCTATTAGGTTTGTTCGTTGAATATGGAGGTATTTCTGCTGAAAATATTTCAATAGAAAACTATATATGGCAGGGCATTACGCATACTATAACTCAGCAAACTTTTGGCCTTAAACCTATCAAAATTGGGATAAACTTTAAAATTCCATTAGGGAAGTAAAGATATTTTTTCGGAGATCGCATCTGATAAATATATAATTCAAACATACTTAGGAAAAACCTAAAAGTCATTATTGGCTTTTGATTGAAATATTGTTTATTTTTGTATAAAACCTTAATTTAAAATTATATTAATTAACATTAACTATGAGTGATTTAATTATAAACAGGCTGGATTATGCACGCATAAAAAAATCTATAAACGATGCCAGATATTTTAAATCAATTAGTTATGCTGAGGCTGAAAAATTATTAAAGGAACTCGATTCAGCAAAAATAGTTGAGCCTGAAGCTATTCCTTCAGATGTAGTTACAATGAATTCAATTGTAAAATTAAGTTTTTTAAATAACAATAAACAAGCTCAGTTTCAAATAGTTTATCCTGAACAGGCGAATATAAAGGAAAATAAAATATCTATTTTTTCACCCATTGCAACGGCTTTAATAGGGTATAAAGTTTCTGATGAGATAGAATGGATTGTCCCTGGAGGAATTACAAAAATCAGAATAGACGAAATAATATATCAGCCCGAAGCAGCCGGAGATTTTAATTTATAATATGTTTATGTAATTTTATCTGCACGCTGAAATTAATCATTCACCTGTGTGCTTAACCGACCTGCTAACCTTATAAGTACGGCTGTTATCTATAATTTTGGCCGATGGACAGGAGAGCCGGTATTCGAGTAAAATTCTTTAATTTTCATAACAAGAGCGTCTCTGTTGAAAAACAGAGTGATAAATCCGGCTATCCATACAAAAACCTTTACTTCCACAGGATGTGAAAAGAACAAACATAAAAATGCACTTAAAGCAATTATTGTAGTTGGCCCCCAGATACCATATTCTTTTCTTATGAAAGTCAGGACTATAATACATGCAATAATAAATGAAATTATAAATTCGTAAGGTATAAAAACCAGATACATTCCCATCAAAGTTGAAGCGGCTCGTCCGCCGTCGAAATGATAGAAAATAGGATAACCATGGCCTAAAACAGCTCCCACTCCTATAAATCCAAGTGCAGTATCTGAAAGGTGGAAAAAATGAGAAGCAATTATCATAGGGAACAAAGCCTTTACAGCATCTAAAAGCCCTGCAACAACTCCCCAGAATTTATCAACATTTCTAAAAACATTATAAGCGCCGGGGTTACCGTTACCAAGTTCCCTTATATTTTTATTTGCCACAATTTTTGTAATTAAATCGGCGAATAAAATGGAACCAATTAAATAGCCAGTAAAAAGACATAGTATATACAGAAGTAAAGTATTCATGGTTATTTGTTTTTAGATATATACCGAAACACCGTAAGCTCCTGGTCCACAATAAACAGCATCTACAATACTGGGTTTACCTATTATAAAGTCGTTGCATGGAATAGCTTTTACCATCTCCGTTAATTCAGAAGCGGCATCCTGATTTTTATCGCCATAGCCAGAAATAGTTATAGCCCGTTTTATTCTGGAAGCAGATTTTCCCTCCATTTTTGCCTTTATCGAATCTATAATTAGTGTGTTAACCTGTTTGAATGTTCTGCCTTTTCCTATCGGTACAACAATACCTTCTTTCTCATTTCCCATCATTCCTACTATGGGAATAATGTGCAATATACTTCCCATAAGTGACTGAGCCTTACCTATTCTGCCGCCCTTATATAAATAACTCATATCGGGTAAAACAAAATAACTATATGTATTTTCAACAATCTGTTGAGATAAATTAACTATTTCATTTATGCTTAATTCTTCGTTGTTCTTGATAATATCGATCACTCCGAGAAGAACATTTCCAACTCCGTTAACTACCTGACGAGTATCAATATTAATAATAGGAATTATATTTTCAAATTGTTTTCGCACATTTTCGGCAACAGTAAAAGAAGCTGCGGACATACCGCTGCTCATTATTACATGAATTATAAAATCATATTTCGAATAATTTTTTTCGACAATTTCCACTACTTCTCTCTGAACCAGGGTGGATGACTTTGCCACGGCTTTTTCATTTTCGTATTTAGCAATTAGCCATTTTGCATTATATTCATCACTTTGCCGATATTCTTTACCATTTACAAAGACAGGAAATTTTAAAATTTCAAGGTCTTCATAATCTATTTGTTCCCTTGATAGCCCAAGATTATCGGCCGTAATTATAAAAATTTTCTTTTTCATATTTTTTAAATCTCATTCAAAAGTTATATAGTAATTATAGTTGTATTGTCCTCCATAATATTCTTCGAATTCGATATCAGGGAATTGTTTTTTAAGATTTTCTATGAGACTGTTCTGCTTTTCCGATCTTATTCCTTTATATAAAGTAATGAGGCTCTCTCCTTTTGCCAGTTCTTTAATAGTTTCGAAAATCAACTGTTCTAAACCCGGGTTTGAAAGAATTATTTTCCTCTTATAAACTGTGAAAAAGTCATTTTTCTTTATCTGGGTTCCATTCTCTGACACTGAATTTCTTGTAGCTTGAGCAATTCCACAAAATTTTATAGTATTGAGGTTGTTCATTGCCGTTTCGAACATGGTAATAATATCATAGTCCTTCGAAATACCCATGAGCATACCGATAAGAGAAATGGGATTGTCAGATTCGACGATATAAACATTTGATTTACATAATGAAACTGCATATTTAAGAGCCATCAGGATATCTTTGTCATCAGGGGCTGCAATTATATTTTTAGCCTTTAAATTGTCGAGCTTCTTTACAAGCTGATTGACTGATGGTTTATTCTTACCATAACATAAAATGTCATCGGCACCCAATTTTTCGAGGATTTCGGCAAAACCTTTGCCCGATACTATACAAAATATACTTTTTTCTCTCTGGTAATCAATTACGTCATCGCTGATAAAATTCCGGTGTTGTTTTTTCATATCATCCACTTTTGTAAAAACCAGTTCGCCGTATTCTGAAACAGCAGAAAAAACACTATCTGGTTTGTTTGTATGGATGTGAACTTTAAACTTATTTCCTGCATTAATAATTATAAGGCTATCGCCATAGGGGCTAATTAATTCTTTCAGACGTTCTTCTGAAATAAGATTATCTGATTCAAAGATAAATTCTGTGCAGTATTTTTGTTTTATTTCAGGATCCCATGAGCTGTTTATTTCTTCAAGATCATCAATTATCTTTTCACGTAAATTATTCTTATTATTTATATGGTCGGTGTGAAAATTATTGAATATGTTCTTGACGTTTTGTAAAATTTCCTGAAGCCTGCTGTTTTGAATTTTGGAAGAATCAATATTTAATATAAATGGGGCAATCTGACTTTTTTTAAATCGCGACAATTTTATGCTTATATGTTTGCGTGTTGCCCTTCCTATTTTTAGCATGGTTGGAACAGGTATGCCATTTAATATCAATCCATTATGTTGAAACTCCCTGCTAATTCCCTGAATAATAACAAAAAAACCGGCTGCTCCCGAATCAATTACACCGGCACGTTTTAAAACAGGGTGCATTTCGGTGGTTTTAATTAATACTTCTTTCAAGTATGGAATAGTGCGGCTGAAAATAACAACAGGGTCGTCTTCTTCATTCATTAACTCAAAATATTTTTCTTTAAGAGCTCTCATTAAAGTGAGCATGGTGCCTTCTTGTGGGTTTTCTGTACCTTCATAAGCTTTATGGCAGCCATTTTCAATAGCTTTATAAATGTTTTCTTTTGAAAAATCATTGTTCGCAACAACCTGTGCAAAGCCTTGAGCAAATAAGGATAAGATGACACCCGAACAACCACGACTATTCAAAAGCATTTGTTCGGTAAAATTTTTAAGATATTCTCCGGGTAAAATTGATTGGCTTTCCAAATTTTTCATATTAGCCATAGCCCCTTGAATTGTAAGTACCATGTTTAAACCGGTATCTCCATCGGGAACAGGGAAAACATTTAATCTGTTAAGATATTCCTTGTGCTTGTTCAGATACTTATAGATACTTTCGATCCTCTTATTAATTTCCTTAACACTTATTTCATCAGTCATAATCATGATGGAATAATTGAATTTAATTAATTTAATTTAAATCTACAAGTAGAAATCTACAAGTAGAGTATAAAAGATCTATTTGTAAAGTTATATGAAAAATTCAGATACGAAAGTATATTTTATAAATTATTCTCGTCGTTGAATAATAAAAGTTAATTCATTAAAATTTTTACAACTATTAGCTTGTGTTCGAAAAGCTACATTAAAAGGCTCAAAAAATGTTCTCAATTTTATAATTGGGAATAAACTACTTCTTACTTAATCTCTGGAAGCACCTAAAAATATCATAATATAATAAAGTAATGTTCCCAGTGAACCAATTGCAGCTACAACATAAGTATATGCGGCAGCTTTAAGAGCATCTTTTGCCTTAGCATGATTTTCATAAGATGTTATCCCTGTTGATGACAACCATGCTAAAGCTCTTTTGCTGGCATTAATTTCAACAGGCAGAGTAACGAAACTGAATATTGTTATAAGCGCAAATAATCCTATTCCGAAAAGCAAGAGTGCCGGAAACCATTCCACTACAATAATGCCGATAAGAAGAATCCATTGAACCCATTTTGAAGCAAAATTTACAGCGGGAACTAGTTTTGATCTTAGTCCGAGCCAAGCATAAGCTGTGGCATGCTGTACTGCGTGACCTGTTTCATGTGCTGCAACAGCGGCAGAAGCAATACTTCTGCCATTATATACTTCCGGGCTCAGATTTACAGTCTTATTTAAAGGATTATAATGATCTGTCAGTTTCCCTCGAACGCTTTCTATCCTCACATCAAATATTCCATGGTCTCTAAGCATTCTTTCAGCAATTTCCTTTCCCGACATTCCATTTTCAACAGGTATCTTTGAGTACTTTTTAAATTTCGAATTGAGATTTGTACTCACAATCCAGCTCAAAATCATTACTCCAATAAAAATAATCCAGATATTCATTTTCTTCCTCCGTGGTTAAATATTTCTTTAATAAATCAACAAATGATTTGCCAAAACATTTATAAAATTTAATATAGACATTTTGACAGTTTTCAACGTACAAAGATAGTATTAATTAATTTTGCAGCTATGAAGAAAATATTGGTTTTTATAATATCGCTTCCTGTATATTTTTATCAGTATTTAGTCTCCCCACTGATGCGTCCATCCTGCCGACATATACCAACATGCTCACAATATATGCTCGATGCCCTTAAAATGCATGGTCCAGTACGTGGATTTTTTCTAGGGATTAACAGAATAGTCAGATGCCGCCCCGGAGGAACACATGGTTACGACCCTGTTCCACATATTTTGATAAAAAGATATAAATATTTCGAGTCAATGCTCAAAAGATGGCCAAAATCGAACAGACTTAAAAAAGATAATTAAGTGTTAATTATACACTTTTTACTTCTCCTCCGCCAAACACAATAGCTCCTCTTATAATAAGTTTCTTCTCCGGTTCAGATATTCGCTCAGCCCTAAGTTCACGACCATCCCTGAAACCTCCAAGAACAGGAGTTACTTCAATTTTAATATCCCATTCGTCCGGTACAATAATTGTAACTCTTCCGAAAACGCATACAATCTCAAGTATGTTTACTCCTTGGGCAAGGGCTGACTTTACAAGATTTATTTCCCCTCCTCCAAACACGGCAGTTACTTTTCCTCCTTTGAAATTAGAGTTTTCAATCCGGCGTTCTCCTCCGCTAAAAATATAAACTATCGAGATATATCCCTCGTCTGTTTCGTATATTTCACCTGAAGGTTTATTTATGCCTCGTCTTGAGAAAATCAATATTATACCTATTATTATAAATACTGATGGCCAGAACATGTTATACATGTGAAATGCTTCTCTGAAAATTACCGGAATAATAAAAAAAGCACCTACTGCCATAATTATTATACCTGTCACTTTATTCTCGGTGGAACCGACGGTGATTAATAGACCAATAACAATTAACAGCATCGGCCAGCTAAAGATCACATCATCAATAAAATCGGTGAAGAAACCTGCATTCTTCATAATCATAAGAAGACCTGCCACCACAAGTATAACACCTGCCAATATTCTGGACTGGGAAACAGAATAATGTTTATGAATAGGCTCAGTATTCTCACTTTCTTTTAAATTCGTCTTTTTTTCTTCCATAGCTATAGATTTATATGTATTTTATTATTAAGAAATTTATTTTCTGCTGGCCGAAAGTGAAGAAATTATAAATGATAAGCCTATCAGTATTATAACAGATGGCCAGTATATTATTTTAACCATGTGGGGTATTTCAAAATATATCTTTTCAAGGAAAAACCATGTACCAAAAGCCATAAATAATATCCCTCCGACAAACCTGAAATTAAGTACCAATAACATACCTATAAATATAAGGGCTGTTTGCCATGTAAAATATTCTTTTATACTTCCCAGATCAAGAAAATCACTCATTGCAACAAGCAATACAAGACCAAAAATTATAAAAAAAAGCCCGAGGCTCACTCTTGCATTATGCTCTATATGTTTCATTTCGATTATAAATTTATACAAATATATTATTGTTTTTATGAAAGTAAAGAAAGCATAAACAGAAAGACATTAAAGTTTGAATATAATATAATAACACTTTTTTAACGATAATTTTTTTAATTTGGCCAATCATTTTTAATTTTGCAAACCAAAAATTAAAAAATGTCAAGGTTATACACGATACCTTTATTTGGTCTGAAAGAGGGTGATTACTCATTCGATTTTATAATAGGAAACGATTTTTTTGATCGTTTTGAAGAATCTGAAATAAAGGAAGGTTCTCTTACAGCAACGGCCGGGTTAATCAGGTATCCATCGTGTATTACTCTTACGATAAAAATATCTGGAAATGTAAAAATTTGCTGTGACAGATGCCTTGATATGTATATGCAGAAAATTGAGTGTGAGAACCATCTTATTATTAAGAGTGGAGTGTTCGATAATACTGATCCTGACATCCTTATAGTTCCTTTTGGCGAAAATGAACTTGATCTGAGTCAGCTTTTATATGAATTTATACATCTGGCATTGCCTTTAAGGAGAATACACCCCGACGACATTTCCGGAAAGAGCGGTTGTAACCCTGAGATGATAAATGAGCTTAACAAGCACATGGTAACTGAAAATATTTACGAGAGAACAAATTGGAATGAACTTAATAAATTATTAAAAAACAATTAAAAAAAAGCGAAGATGGCGCATCCGAAACATAAACATTCCAGCACCAGAAGAGACAAAAGGAGGACCCACTACAAAGCCAAAAAACCTACTACTATGGTATGTTCAAATTGTGGCTCTACAGTGGAATATCACAGGGTTTGTCCTGAGTGCGGTTTTTACAGAGGCAAGCCGGCTATAGAGAAAAAAGCCGTGGCATAATATTCCGGAATAAAATTAAAATTATGAAATTAGGCCTTGACGTAATGGGCGGCGATTTTGCTCCGGATATTGTGGTTGAAGGAGCTGTTGATACTCTTGTGCATCTGTCAGGCAATGATAGAATCGTTCTAATAGGCGATAAAAATACTATTTTGAAAAAACTGAGTGAATTATCAATCGATCCCTCCAATTTCGACATAGTTCATGCATCTCAAACTATAGAAATGGGAGAGCATCCTGCCAGGTCCTTTTCACAGAAAAAAAATTCAAGTATAGCTATCGGATATAATATGCTTAAAAATAAGCTTATAGATGGATTTTGTAGTGCTGGAAATACAGGCGCAATGCTTGTCGGATTAAGTTATTCCGTAAATGTAATCCCCGGAGTTTTAAGGCCCGCGCTAGTTACAAATATTCCATCTTTAAGTGGTAAATTTTCTGTTCTGCTTGATGTAGGCCTTAATACTCATTGCAAACCGGATGTATTGCATCAGTACGGGAAACTCGGTCATATTTATGCACATTACATTCTAGGAATTAAAAATCCAACTATAGCATTGCTTAATATAGGCATCGAAGAATCAAAAGGCACATCCGCAGTGAGAACTGCTTACGAATTGTTAAAAAAAGATTCTTCTCTTAATTTTGTCGGAAATATAGAGGGTAACCATCTTTTTCACAATGATATGGCCGATGTAATTGTATGCGATGGATTTGTCGGCAATATTGTACTTAAAGAAGCAGAGGCATTTTATTCAATATATCGTATGCGTAATCTGAGTGATTCATTTTTCGATCTACTCAACTTTGAGAATATAGGAGGTACACCAATTATTGGTATAAATACAAATGTTGTTATAGGGCATGGCCATTCGAATAGAAAAGCTATTATGAATATGATTCTCCAGACAAAAGCTGTTGTCGAAGCCGGACTTGCCCTAAAAATTATTGAAGAAATCTGAATATGGAAAAAATCCACGCTGCAATAACCGGCATTAATGCCTGGGTGCCTGAGTATATACTCGACAACTATGAACTTTCTAAAATGGTCGACACTTCCGATGAGTGGATTATGCAGCGTGTTGGAATTAAAGAAAGAAGAATTCTTAAAGGCGAAGGCCTCGGTACTTCTGATATGGCTGATAAAGCAGTAGCGGGATTACTTGAAAAAACCGGTACATCGCCCGACGAAGTGGAAATACTGATTTGCGCTACAATAACACCTGATATGCCCTTCCCTGCAACAGCAAATATTATTTCCGATAAGACAGGGATAAAGAATGCTTTCAGTTTTGATCTT
Organism: Bacteroidales bacterium; assembly: GCA_017999895.1. Taxonomy (GTDB): domain Bacteria; phylum Bacteroidota; class Bacteroidia; order Bacteroidales; family VadinHA17; genus LD21. The sequence goes on along the minus strand of JAGNKY010000006.1, from coordinate 67,027 downwards.
GGCGCTGCATGTTCGGGTTTCATTTTTGCACTTCATACCGGAGCATCTTTTATCGAATCGGGTCGTTATAAAAAAGTAATTGTTGTGGGAGCCGATAAGATGTCGGCAATAACTGACTACACTGACCGTACTACTTGCCCATTGTTTGGCGATGCCGCAGCAGCAGTTCTACTGGAACCTACTTTCGAGGAGGTTGGAGTAATGGACCAGATACTCAAAGTTGACGGTTCGGGCCGTAAATACTTACACATGAAAGCCGGAGGCTCGGTCAGACCTCCATCCCACGAAACAGTTGATGCAAAAGAACACTATGTATATCAGGAAGGCCAGACAGTTTTTAAATTTGCTGTTAAAAATATGGCTGACGTTGCAGCCGAAATTATGGAAAAAAACAATTTGAAACCTGAAGATATTGCATATCTTGTACCTCATCAGGCCAACCTTCGGATTATAGAGGCCACAGGAAAAAGAATGGGCCTGCCACCTGAAAAAGTTATGATAAATATTGATAAATACGGAAACACTACCGCGGCAACTATTCCTCTGGTTTTATGGGAATATGAAAACCGATTAAAAAAGGGAGATAACCTTATACTCGCAGCTTTTGGAAGCGGTTTTACATGGGGCGCTTTATGGCTCAAATGGGCTTATGACCCAAAATAGTTTATATATTTACACTGTTTATCAATAAAATTGTCACCTTGTACTAATAAACTGAAATTATGGCAAAAATAAACAACGAACCAGAAAACAACACTACAATCAACCTCATCAGTCAGGGAACAGATATCACAGGCGATATTAAATCAAATGGAGACATAAGAATAGACGGTTCCCTTACAGGGAACCTGATTACAAAAGGTAAGGTGGTAATTGGCCCGACCGGAAAAGTTAAAGGAGAAGTTAGCTGCAAAAATTCAGAAGTTTCTGGTAGTGTCGAAGGAAAAATAAACGTGGGGCAACTACTTAACCTTAAAGCTTCTTCAAAAATACTGGGCGATATTATTACCTACAAACTTGCTATCGAGCCCGGTGCAAAATTTACCGGCACTTGTAAAATGAGTGAATCAGAGGAAAATGCAGGATCAAACAACTCAAAACCACAAGAACGACAGTCAGAAAAACGATAATGACGATAATGAAAGAAATGGAGGCCTTCACACTTACGTAAAATACACAGGGCTGGCATTCCAGATGCTTGCTATTATACTTATCTCAGTTTGGGGAGGCATTAAACTCGACAAGCTCTTTCTACTTGAGACTCCCATATTCACAATAATCCTTTCACTTCTAGGCGTTACTGCAGCTATATATACAGCAGTTAAGGACTTCATCAAAAAGTGATTCAAGTTGAAAATATTTCTGAAATACCTTATACCACTTATAATCCTGCTTACCGTATTAAATGCATTATGGTTCATTATTCTTATAAGCCTTAAACCACAGTTGAATATATTAAGCTTTCCTGTTCTTTCACTTTTATTTTTCATTTCATCATCTGTAGCAATAATTATTTTCTTAATCGGCCGGCAATCAAATCCAAAAAATGAAACATTCTATTCTTTTGTATCAATATGTCTTAAATTTCTCATTGAGTTAATAATAGCTATTATCTGGTTTTTCATTATGAAAAAAACAAGTACAACTAATATATTATTATTTTTTCTGTTATATTTAGCCTTTTCAATAATCTCAATTTTCATCATTTTGAAATTATTGAATATGAGGCCTTTATAAAATATGATTGGGTTGAAAAAAGAATTAATACAAGCATTGTTTTTAATTTTTATGCTTTGCCTGCCTTTGAATAGGATAAGCGCCCAGGAAAATAATCATCTTCAGGCGAAAGAAAATAATATTACAAAGGAAGAAGGTAAAGAAAAGTTTAATCCAAGTGAGTTTATTATAGATCATGTTTCCGACTCACACGAATGGCATATTATGACATTGGCAAGCGGCAAGGATATTGCTATTTACCTGCCTGTAATTCTATGGAATAAAGAAAAGGGACTTAACATCTTTTCTTCAAAAAAACTTGCCCACGGAAATGTATATAATGGTTATATGCTTGCTGAGGAAGGAGATTTGAAGGGCATGATTGTGCCGGTAAAAAGCGATGGTACAATTGATGAAGAAAATTTGCCTCTCGACTTTTCAATAACGAAAGCAATCGCGGGAATGATTTTTACGGCAATTGTTGGTTTGATTCTTTTTATTTCTCTTGCACGTTCCTATAAAAAAACAGGCATAAGTCATCCCCGTGGTTTGCAGAGTTTCCTCGAGCCTGTTATCTTATTTGTACGCGATGACATTGCCATTCCGAACCTGGGTCATGAACATTACGAAAAATTTCTTCCGTATCTCCTGACCGCATTTTTTTTCATACTTATAAATAATCTCTTCGGGCTTATTCCTTTTCCTCCACCATTTGGGGCTAACGTCACAGGTAATATTGGCGTTACTATGGTACTTGCAATCTTCACTTTTCTTTTTATAAATCTTAACGGAAGCAAGAGTTATTGGCGTGATATTTTTGCCAATCCCGGAGTTCCATTATGGCTTTTGCCAGTAATGATACCTGTTGAGATAATTGGCATGATTTCAAAGCCTTTTGCACTTATGATTCGTCTTTTTGCCAATATCTCTGCGGGTCACATTATTGTTCTGAGCCTTGTGGCTCTTATATTTATTTTTGAATCTGTTTGGATTGCACCTGTTTCAGGCATTTTTATTTTGTTCATGGACTGTCTTGAAACATTGGTTGCTTTTCTTCAGGCGTATGTTTTCACTCTTCTTTCAGCGCTATTCATTGGGCTTGCTGTAAAGGAGGAGCATCATTAATATTTTGTTTAACTAAAAATTATTATTATGACAGGAACATTGGCAGCAATTGGAGCAGGTCTTGCAGTTATAGGTGCAGGATTTGGTATTGGTATCATTGGCAAGGCAGCAATGGAGGCTATTGCACGCCAGCCTGAGGCTTCTTCACGCATACAGACAGCTATGATAATTGCGGCAGCACTTATTGAAGGCGTCTCTCTGTTCGCAGTGGTTGTCTCTCTTATTGCATAGGAAAAATTTGAAGCTTGCAACGGTTGGTTGCATCGCTTCACTTTTATTAACTTAAAACAATTTGAAATGATTCTGGCAAGTAATCTGGCTACTCCACAAATAGGAACAATTTTCTGGACAACTCTTATCTTTCTAATCTTTTTCCTGCTTCTTGCAAAATTTGCATGGAAGCCTATTTTGCGGGCTGTGAAAGCAAGAGAAGAAATTATAAAGAGTTCTCTTGAAGCTGCTGCTCAGGCTCAGGAAGAAATGAAAAGGCTTAAAGCCGATAATGAAGCTATCCTTAAAAAGGCAAGGGAAGAACGAGAGAATATTCTCAAAGAAGCAAGAGATGCTCGTGACAAAATTATAGCTGATGCTCGCGAAAAAGCTACAAGTGAGGCAGAAAAAATCCTCGAAAAAACCCGGCAGGATATCGAGAAAGAGAAATTGAAAGCTCTTTCTGAAATTCATAGTCAGGTGGCTTATCTTTCTGTTGAAATAGCATCAAAACTTCTTGAAGAAAAGCTAAACAAAACACCCGAACAGGAAAAACTAATCGAAAGATATCTTAATGAGCTCAATACAAATAAGAATTAGCATCATCAAAAAATAAAATGAATGAAAGCAAAATACCGGTAAGGTACGCAAAAGCACTTTTTGAATCTGCAGTTAATAACAATTTACTCGATAGAGTATATGAAGATATTATGCTTATTGCCGAAATCTGCAAAATTGACGAAGTGAATGAACTGCTTAAAAGCCCCATTATTCCCCCCTCACAAAAGAGAAAAGTCATTCATGAAATTTTCGACGAAAAAATCAGCACTTTGACTATGTCATTGGTCGACTTGATGATAAAGAATGGCAGGGAAGAATATATTCCTGCTATAGCAAGAATTTTCAGGACAGATACTCTGAAATTCAAAGGGATAACAGAAACCGAGCTTGTCACCGCTATGCCTGTTAGCCAAAAAACAAAAAATGAAATCATTGCTTTTATCGAGTCGAAATTTAATACTAAAGTAATTATGAAAGAAAGTGTTGACCCTGGAATAATAGGAGGATTTGTTTTAAAAGTAAACGATTACTTAGTTGATGCCAGTGTAAAAACCAAGCTTAGAAAAATCAAACAGGGACTATCTGGAAGCATAAAAGTATAAAAATTATAAATAATAATATTAGGAATAACTATACAAATAAACAACATGGCAAGTATTAAACCAGCAGAAGTTTCAAAGATACTCAGGGAGCAACTTGAAGGAATACAGACAGGTGTTGAACTCGAGGAAGCGGGAGTAGTCCTTCAAGTTGGAGACGGCATTGTTCGTATATATGGACTCACTAATGCTCAATCGAATGAGCTTATTGAGTTTGAAAATGGGATAATGGCTATTGTGCTCAACCTCGAAGAAGATAATATCGGAGCCGTTTTGTTGGGCCCCTCTGAAGAAATAAAAGAAGGTGATATAGCCAAGCGTACAGGACGTATTGCTTCAATAATGGCAGGGGAACCGCTTCTTGGAAGAGTTATAACGCCTACTGGTGAGCCTGTTGACGGTAAAGGCCCCATTACAGGAAAACTTTATGAAATGCCACTTGAAAGAAAAGCTCCTGGAGTTATCTTCCGCCAGCCTGTAAAACAACCTCTACAAACAGGCATAAAAGCTATTGACTCAATGATTCCTATTGGCAGAGGGCAAAGGGAACTTATTATCGGCGACCGCCAGACAGGGAAAACTGCAATAGCAATCGACACAATAATTAATCAACGAAGTAATTACGAGAAAGGGAAACCTGTTTATTGCGTATACGTTGCAATAGGACAAAAAGGCTCAACAGTGGCAAATATTGCAGCGACCCTTGAATCATACGGTGCAATGGATTATACTGTTATAGTTATGGCTACAGCATCCGACCCCGCTGCCTCACAGTTCTATGCACCATTTGCAGGCGCTGCAATAGGAGAATACTTCCGGGATACTGGCCGTGATGCACTTGTTATTTATGACGACCTCTCAAAACAGGCTGTTTCATACCGTGAGGTATCACTTTTGCTTCGCCGCCCCCCTGGCCGCGAAGCATATCCAGGCGATATTTTTTACCTCCACTCCCGACTTCTCGAAAGAGCAGCCAAAATAATTGAATCCGACGAGGTGGCAAAAAATATGAACGACCTGCCTGAATCAATAAAACTTATGGTAAAAGGAGGTGGTTCCTTGACAGCTTTACCTATCATCGAAACACAGGCAGGTGATGTTTCTGCTTATATACCTACAAATGTTATTTCCATAACCGACGGACAGATATTCCTTGAATCCGGACTTTTCAATGCTGGAATCCGTCCTGCTATTAATGTAGGTATATCAGTTTCCAGAGTAGGCGGCAGTGCACAGATAAAATCAATGAAAAAAATCGCAGGAACACTTAAAGTTGATCAGGCTCAGTACCGTGAACTCGAAGCATTTGCCAAATTCGGGTCGGACCTCGACCCTGTAACATTGTCTATCCTTGACAAAGGTTCTAAAAACGTCGAAATACTTAAACAGGGACAATATAATCCTATACCTGTTGAACGACAGATTGCAATAATATATTGCGGTGTAACAGGGTTACTTAAAGATGTACCGGTTAACAGAGTCAGGGAATTTGAAAGAGATTATATTGAATACCTCGAAACAAACCATAAAGATGTTCTAAATGCTCTTGCCGAAGGTATTCTTAACGACCAGATTACTGAAATACTCAACAAGGCAGCAGCTGAAACAGCATTGAAATTTAAACAATAAAGTCAAGTTTATAGAACAGAAAAATGGCCAATCTTAAAACAATAAGGTTAAGGATAAATTCGGTAAAATCAACCAGGCAGATGACATCTGCCATGAAAATGGTGTCTGCTGCCAAACTTCGAAAAGCTCAGGATAAAATAGTACGACTGAGACCTTATGCAGGAAAACTGAACGAAATCCTAACTAACGTTACACAAAGCCTTGCAGAGTCAGAAGAGGATAACATCTACGGAAGAAAATCTGAACCTGAAAAAGTATTAATAATAGTAATCACATCCAATAAAGGCCTCTGCGGAAGCTTCAACTCAAATGTAATAAGGGAAGTACGCAGGGTAATTTATGAAGATTATTATAAACAATTCGAACAGGGCAATCTATGGTTTGTTGCTATAGGCAAAAAGGGATATGATTTCCTGAAGAAACAGAAACTTAATATACTTGAGGAGGCCAACGAGCTTGTGAATAACCTTACATTTGAAAAGTGTATGCCTCTCGCATCAAAGACAATAGATAGTTTTGTAAATGGCCGTTTCGATCGTATCAGAATAATTTACAACCAATTTAAAAATGCTGCTGTACAAAACCTTACAAATGAATCATTTCTTCCGGTCGAAACAAAGCCATCTACAAAAAATGCAGTATCTGTTTTAGATTATATTTATGAACCTTCAAAAAAAGAAATAATAAAAGAACTCATTCCTAGAACATTAAAAATACAATTTTATAAAGCTGTCCTTGATTCCTTTGTTGCGGAACACGGAGCCAGGATGACTGCAATGCATAAAGCAACCGACAATGCTACTGAGCTCATACAAGACCTTACGCTTCTTTACAACAAAGCGCGACAGGCTGCCATCACGAACCAGATTCTTGAAGTTGTGACAGGAGCAGAAGCTCTGAAGGGTTAGTAATGGTTTTTTATAAAATTCTTTTTACTTAAAATACTGCGATGTATACACAATCACAGCTTAAAGATCTGGTGGAAAAAACTTTGCTTAACCTTACTCTCCCTGATGATGTTCCAAGACTTTATGATCCTGTACGGTACGTATTATCGGCAGGTGGGAAAAGGCTTAGACCTGTTATTACTCTTATGGCATGCAATCTTTTCAGTGATAAAATTGATAATGCAATCCTGCCTTCGGCAGGTATTGAAATATTTCATAACTTCACACTAGTTCATGACGATATAATGGATAATTCCATGGTAAGAAGGAATTTACCCACTGTCCATACTAAATGGAATTTAAATCAAGCAATTTTATCAGGCGATGTGATGGTATTTATTGCCAACGAGTGTTTCTTTCATCTGCCTCCAGACTCGTTTTACACAGTACTTAGAATTTTTAACAAGTCGGCAATAGATGTATGCACAGGCCAGCAGCTCGATATGGATTTTGAAAAGATACTAACAGTCTCGGAGAAAGAATATCTTCACATGATAGAACTTAAAACTGCAGCTCTCATTGCCGGTTGTGCAAAAATAGGTGCTTTGCTTGGCGGAGCCGAAACAAAAGAAAGAGAAATAATGTACGAATTTGGAAAAAATCTTGGAATGGCTTTCCAGATTCAGGACGACCTTCTCGATGTATATGGAGATGCAAAAATGTTTGGCAAAACAACCGGTTCGGATATAACTGCCAACAAAAAAACATATTTATATGTTAAATCAATGGAATTGGCATCAGGTAAAACACTTAGAACACTTCAGATACTTTTCCAGGATAAAGAATTCGATTCTCCTGAAAAAATAAAGAAAGTTATTGATATCTATGATAACCTTCATGTTAAATCTATTACCGAGGAACTAGCAAAAAATTATATCTCTGCCGCAATGGCAAATCTTGAGCATATTTCTGTCGGAGCCGACAGAAAATACGAAATAAAAGCACTCGTTGAATCACTTTCCGGAAGAAATATCTGACAGCAAATCAGAACTTCAATCTTTTATTATATGTCTAAGATTCAAAAGAGCCCCTATATTAAACATAAACTGGTCATATTTGCTTACAAGGTATTTTGCTTCAATACATAAATCAATTTGCTCAGTCACCTTTATATAAGTGCCCAAACCCAGATTAAGCCCTATAGTATTATCATTATGGATAATTTTGTATTTCTCTCCATCTGAATCGGATACATATTATTTCTTAGCAAATGTTATATCAAGTCCGGTAAGACCAAAGAAATCAAATCGGTCGAGAGACTTAAACACATAATGCCCGTTAATATCAAACATTAAGGCAGATACAACTGTTTTTTCAGTTTCATCGGGTATTCTAACCTTTATAATATTAGGGACAAACCATGTAATCGAAGGAGAAATATGAACCGGAAGATTGAGTTCATAAATTGCTTTAGCAAAAAAATCCAGATTCGAACTTTTATTTGATTCCAAATCCTTTTGGTGAAATTTAAAACCAGTAGTGAATCCAGTCCCTACACCTAATTTTGTAAATTGTGAATTTGCAGCAGGAAATGTTAAAAAAATAAAAAATAAAATAACATAAACTTTTTTCATAATAATTCTTTTAAATTATTGAGCTAAAGATAAAAAGAAACATACATTATCAGCAAATTTTTCGTGCCGAAATAGTACCGACTTATTTATGGTATTTTGATAAAAAACCGAAAAAACGTGGAATTTGCAGGGGCTATAAAGAGGCCTCTTCCAGAATAATCCATTTAAAAAATTAAATGAAATGAAAACAAAGATAAATACAAATATAGCTAACACCTTAAACTTAAATATTGATTACAGATGCAGAGGCCCCTGTCAACAGAAGAAATGTAGTGAGTTAATTTTGAACAAGGAGGTCCAAGGATTATACTTTTTGTTGCAATTTGTTCGGTTTTCTCTTATACATGCTCAAATTATTATATTGCAATTTGATTATAAAAAAGAGTAAAATAATTTTATAATCAAAGAAAAAAAATAAAATATTTTAAATATTTTTAACAGAGTCCGAAAATAGTGGACTGCGACTTTTCATATTTGTCGTTGCAGAACAGTTTTTTATTTTGCAGGCAGAAACCGAAAAGCCTGGAGAGAGTAGGTGAAAATTTAATATTTATTGTTATGAAAACTTTAACTATTGAAGAAATGGAAGAAAATAGAGGAGGTTCAATAAGAGCCATTCTCTTATGTGCTGGAATAACTGCAATGTATTCTATGGCAGGTCCTGCTGCGGGAGCTATTGCAGGAATAGTTTGCGCTATTTCAGCTGAAAAAGAAGAAACGGGAAGATTAAGATGGTAACTTTTTAAATTATTGGAATCAGCAAAACAGGAGCTATCCTGTTTTGCTGATTATTTTAATTAATAAAATAAAATTATGAATTCGATTAATAAAATCTCACCCTTATTATCTCCGGGATATTGGATACTCGGAATAATTTGTCTGATTTCAGGCCTGGCAGTCTTAATATTGAATATAACAGATAAAAAACCCGATATTGACATTGCCTTTATTCTACTTTGCTTCGGGCTATTTTGCATAGGCTACAGAAAAGAGAAAAATGAAACGGAGAAAGACTTAGAAATAGTTTTGAGAAGGTATCATTCAATGAGGCTGGCATTATCTCTTACAACCGTTTTAGTAGTTGTTATAAGTGCTCAATTAATTTTTTCGGATGAAACATTTAGATTTAATGGATTGCATTCTTTATTTATTTATTTGATTTTATTTAATTGCATAAATTTCACGATAAAAATATTTCAAAAACGAAAAAGTAAATAAATATGATCAAATATAAATCTATAATTATGTAATATATCAATTTGTTAACTATATTTTCAATGTTAAATGATATTTTTTTAATTCATCCAGTAAAGTCTTTTATAAGAAATAGCCGGCTAACACGGAATATTCTTAGTTATATCGTTTTTACATTTACTCTAATATATTTTATTGTTATTCTTTTTTTTATAGGCAATAACCTTGAAGAACTGCTTGGTTCTGAAGGAGAAAACCCTATTATGAAATTCAATTCTCTTATTTTATTTTACTTATTGATTGACTTAATTATCCGGATTGTTATTAATAACGGAAACGGATTAAACTTAGTCCCGTATTTAAGATTCCCTATTAAACGATCGGTTATAACAAACTATATACTTGTTCGGAATTTATTCAATTTACTTAATTTAATCTCATTGTTCTTTATTATACCATTTTCATGGAAAATTATTTATTTTAAATATGGTTTAATAGAAGCACTTAATTATCAAATATTTTTACCAATCTTAATTTTAATTAATTGCTATATTGCTTCGATACTTAAATTGATAATCCGCAAGGATATTGTCTTTTTCTCTATTCCAATAATCATCCTGATATCAATAGCAATAAAGGCAGTCAGGCAATTGATTCTTAATATTTCCGGTTTATTAGGGGAACAGATTTTAAATTCCAATTATTTTCTGATGTTCTCGTTAGTTATTTTTTTAGTTTTAATTATTTTAATCTTAAAATATTTGTATTCTAAAAGTTTTTATCTTGAAGATGTTTTTAGAAAGTCTTATATTGAAAAAAGTTCACAAACTCATTTTTTATCAGGTCATTATAATAAATCGCTCACATTTAGCTATTTTATTCTGGAATTAAAGTTATTAATCAGAAACAGGCGAACATTGCAAACTCTAATAATTTACCCTTTTTTACCGGTAGTAATAATTATGAACATTATTGCCGGTGAGCATAATATTTTCATTGAATTAATGGCTTTTATTTTAATACTCGGATTTTTCCCTGTTCTTTACGGACAAAATATTTTTAATTGGGAAAGTGCATTTTTTGACGGAAAAATGGCTCGTGAAAGTAATTTTACCGACTATCTATGTTCAAAATTTTACCTGATGAGTTTTATATCGTTAATAGTTTTCCTTCCTACAGTCGGATTGCTAATTAAACATAATGAATATCCGATTCTTTACTCTTCTGTCTTTTTGTTTGTTAATGGATTTATTAATCTTTTTGTAATTCTTGCTGGTGCCTTTAATAAAGGTAGAATTAATTTAAATGAACATTATTTTTTGAATTATCAGGGTTTTAGTACCATACAATTGATTTTGCCGGTTTTTATTCTAATTTTTCCGGTGATTTTATTGAAAATTCTGGAATCACTCTTGGGACTCCAAGCAATGATAATAATTTGTAGTCTGGCAGGTGGTTTTATGATTATTTTTCATAAATTTTTTATCAGAGAGTTTATTGAACCTCTTTTTATGAAAAGAAAATATATAAACCTTGACGGCTTCAGAAAATTATATGAATAAACAAATGGTTAAGATTGAAAAATTAAAAAAATCATTTAATGGAAAAACTGCTCTTGAGATTGACAGTCTGAATATCGAAGATGGTGAAATTTTCGGTGTGGTTGGTAATAACGGAGCAGGTAAAACAACTTTGTTCAGATTGATATTGGATTTGATTTCACCTGACCAGGGTGTAATTAATATTGATTCAATCTTAGTTTCAAAGTCGGAACTCTGGAAATCATTTACGGGATCTTATTTAGACGAAAGTTTCCTTATTGATTACCTCACTCCTGAAGAGTTTTTTTATTTTATTGGGAAAATCTACTCTCTCTCCAGAGAGGAAATTTCTTCAAAATTAGCATCATTAGCTACATTCTTTAATGGAGAAATCTTAAATAAAAACAGAAAATTTATAAGAGAATTTTCAAGTGGGAATCGTCAAAAAATAGGTATTGCATCGGCCATATTATCTAATCCCAGGCTTCTCATATTAGATGAACCATTCAACCATCTCGATCCAACTTCTCAATCTGTTTTAAAAGCTATGCTCAGAAATTTAAATAGAGATTATCAAACTACTATTTTATTATCGAGCCATAATTTGAATCAAGTGTGTGAAATTTGCCATAGAATAGCCGTATTACAAAATGGGAAAATAGTTAAAGATTGTAAAAGTGATGATCAAACATTCACTATTCTTAATTCATATTTCAATACGCGTCTTTCATGAATATGGATAAAAAAATTTTGCAGGAAAATATTACAGTTATGCCCACCTTTTATTTTATTATCCAATAAAATCAAGCCCTGGTTTAAAATCCTTTATTCTAAAATAAAATCCTGAGGAGTTACTTTATCGGATATTCCCTTATGAATTTTTTTAACTTCGATAAAGCACTACGAAATAGCATTCGTTGAATATTTTTATTCGAATTTTCTATAGCCGATAATTTCTTTAACGTCCCTGAGGGTTGACGAAGCGCTCGCTCTTGCTTTTGCTGCACCTTCAGTCACAACTTTTGCCAGATATTTGTTGTCGGCTGAAATCTCAATAATCTTTTCTCTTATCGGATTGAGAAGCTTAATAATATCCTCTGCAAGCTGTTTCTTCATCTCACCGTATCTTATTGTACAGTTTGCATATTGCTCTTTGAAATATTTCACAGTTGAAGGTTCTGAAACCGCACTCATTATTGTAAAAAGATTTTTAATAGGAACCGGCATTTTCTGGTTTGGCTCCTTGGGGCCTGTATCTGTGACAGCTCTCATAACCTTTTTCATTATCTCTTCTGGTGAATCGTTTAGAAAAATTCCATTGCCCTCGCTCTTTCCCATCTTACCGCTTCCGTCGAGCCCCGGTATTTTTATAAGCTGTTTTCCGAAATTATAAGCCTCTGGTTCCGGGAAATAATCAACTCCATACATATTGTTGAATCGTCTTGCAAAGCGTCTTGTCATTTCCAGATGCTGCTCCTGATCCCTGCCTACCGGCACCTTATCAGCCTTATGTATTATAATATCGGCAGCCATAAGCACCGGATAAGTAAGTAACCCTGCATTGATGTTATCGGGTTGTTTACGGATTTTTTCCTTGAATGATGTCGTTCTCTGGAGTTCCCCTACATAAGCATTCATGTTAAGCAGCAAATAAAGTTCAGGTACTTCCGGAACATCGCTTTGTATAAAAACTGTTGCAGCTTCCGGATCAATCCCGCATGCCAGAAACTCCGAAAGTATAAGTTTAATATTGCCATGAATATCATCAGGCTTTGGATGTGTGGTCAGAGAATGGTAATCGGCTATAAAGAAGAAACACCTGTTTTCATATTGCATCTTTACAAAGTTTCTCAAAGCTCCGAAATAATTTCCGAGATGCAGATTACCCGTCGATCTGATTCCACTGACAACTGTTTCCATAAAAGCGTATATTGAAACAAAAATGCAAAATTAATCTTTTTTGTCATTAATCAAGACCGGGGAGCAATGTGACATTTTTGTATTGATGCCTGCAGACTGTTTAATAAGTATTTGTAACTTTGAATGCCTAAACGGTGAAGAAATGGAATCAACCAGACAGAAAAAAGTATCGAGGCTCATTCAGAAAGAACTTGCAGTTATTTTTCAGAGAAAGGCCAATGAATTTGCTCCGGGTAAAATCATATCGGTAACCGTTGTCAGAATGAGCCCTGACCTTTCGCTAGCGAAGGTTTTCCTGAGCATTTATCCTTCTTCCGACAAAGAAAAGGTTCTGGATTCTGTGAAAGAACATGCTGGTAAAATCCGTTTTGAGCTCGGACAGAAAGTAAGAACACAACTTCGCATTATACCTGAATTAGCCTATTTTATTGACGACAGCCTCGATTATATTGAAAATATAGAAAAACTGCTGAATTAAAAGTAGAATGCAATTTGAACCCTTAAAAGAACAGGCTGGCCGATATCTGAGAAAATCAGGAATTTTAAGGAAAATTTTCTATTCCGGTCTTAACCTACTCTTCCTAAGGCCGTGGCATCTTCATAAAGCCCTCCGGAGTTTACGAAAAACTCTCCCGAAAGATGCATCAGTTCTTGATGCAGGATCAGGCCTCGGACAGCATTCATGGTATATGGCAAAAAAGAACAAAGGATGGAAAATAAAAGGTATAGACATAATAAAACAACAGGCAGACGATTGTAATATGTTTTTTGATTCCGAAGGAATGGGAGGAAGAGTTCATTTCGAAACCGGAGACCTTACGGCTCTGAATGAAAGAGAAGCTTTTAACCTTATAATTTCAGTAGATGTAATGGAACATATCGAAAACGACCGGCAGGTATTCAGAAACTTCTGGTCTGCCCTGAAGCCAGACGGTATTGTTCTTATTACTACACCTTCGAATATTGATAATTCAGGAAAAACAGGAACAAATGCTGCTTCATTCGTAAGCGAACACGTAAGATCAGGATATGGAATAGATGAAATAGCTGAAAAACTAAATGAAGCAGGTTTCAGTAAACTTGGGATAAAATATACTTACGGATGGCCAGGCCATATCTCATGGCTTCTCTCAATTAAATATCCTGCTGTGATGATTGAAAAGTCAAAGTTTTTTTTCATTATTTTGCCGTTTTATTATATCCCGGTACTGCCCATTGCATTAATACTTAATATATTTGATACCTGTATTGACCACAAAACCGGTACAGGTTTACTTATAACTGCGTATAAATAATTGTGAATTTCCCTCTTTACATAGCGACCAGGTACTTGTTTGCTAAAAAATCAAGAAAGGCAATCAACATTATTTCCGCAGTATCTGTTGCCGGAGTTACTGTGGGAACTATGGCACTGATAATTATTCTTTCAGTTTTTAACGGACTTGAGGATCTTATAAACAGTATATTCAATGTATTTGACCCCGACCTAAGAATAACAGTCGTAGAGGGTAAAACTTTCACTCCCGATTCCACGAAACTTTCAAGTATCAGTTCAATACCAGGTATCTCAGCATATTCGCTTACTCTCGAAGAAAACTCACTACTTGAATACGATGAACGACAATATATTGCCACAGTAAGAGGAGTTGACGAAAACTATTCAAAAGTAACTTTTGTTGAAAGCACCATTACAGACGGAGAATATAAATTAATAAGTTCAGGTGGAAGGCCTCAAGCCGTAGTGGGTGCCGGTGTGGCAAATTATCTCGGACTGAACATTAATTTTATTACCCCCATACATATTTATGTGCCACGCAGAACAACCAGCATAGATGTTAATCCGGAAAATGCATTCATAGATAAATATATTTTTCCTTCCGGAATATTTCAGATTGACCAGGAATTTGATTCAAAATATATCTTTGTACCAATTGACTTTGCCCGTGAACTTCTTGAATACCAAACTGAAGTAAGCGCTATTGATATTCGCATAGACCCCGCCTATAATATCGCTACTATTCAAAAGACCGTCAAAGAAATAGTTGGGAATAATTTTGAAGTGAAAAACCGTTTTGAACAAAAGGAGATTTTCTATAAGGTTATGAAATCTGAAAGGCTTGCAATTTTTGTTATTCTCACACTGATTCTGATAATTGCATCGTTTAATATAATAGGTTCCCTTACCATGCTTATAATTGAAAAGAGAAAAGATATAAATATATTGAGAAGCCTTGGAGCAGATGATATTCTAATTAAAAAGATATTTCTTCTTGAAGGCTGGCTTATTTCAGTAATCGGCATTATAGCAGGTGTTATTCTTGGCTTTATCATTTGCCGGATCCAGCAGAAGTGGGGAATAGTTAAATTTAATAGCGAAACACTTATGGTCAGCGCCTATCCTGTAGTAATGAAAATCAAAGATTTCATTACTGTGCCTCTAACTGTGCTTATCATAGGATTTTTTGCAGCACTTTACCCTGTAAGATATTTATCAAAGAAATATCTTTCCGAAGGAATTTATCATGAAAAGAAATTTTATATAAAAAAAGCCATACCGATAATATTGTTGTTTATTGTGCTTCTCGGCACATCATGCAGCGATGAGGGCAATCCAGCAAAAAAGAGCCGTATCATCCCACCCGACAAGCTTGTTTCGTTACTTACCGATCTGTATATTTCTGACGGTCTTTTATCATACCCGCCTATAAAGCAAAAATTTGAAATGAAAGATTCAATTTTGAATTATATTGATGTTATTAATTCTCACGGTTATACAAAAGAGGATATTGATCGTACGATAAAACATTATTTTGAAAAAGATCCGGAAAAACTGGAAAAAATATATGATCAAGTTCTGGCAAACCTTGTAAAGATTCAATCTCAGCTTGAAACTGAAGAAATTCGAAATCTAAATTCAAATCTATGGAACCAAAAATTAACTTTTTCAATTCCTGAGGATGGAAATTATAACAAAATTGAATTCGATATTCCTTTGCAAGGTCAGGGGACTTATTGTTTTAAGTTTAATGCTATTGTTTATCCTGATGATCAAAGTGTGAACCTTAGAACAAATATATTTTTCTGGCATGCCGATTCAACTGAGAGCGGAGTACGAGAATACTGGACTCCTAATTATTACATTTCAGATGGCATTCCACATGATTACTCAATTAGTCAGACACTTACCGACACTCTTTTTACTCATATCAGAGGCTGCCTTCTTGAACATGATCCTCAATCCGGTAGATGGAAAAAGCATGTAAGAATTTCAGGTATCAGGCTTATAAAAGAACCTGTTGAATGAAATATTTCTCAGCACAGTTTGTTTTTACCAATTACGGTCCACCCCTGAAGAGGCCTATTATTTGCACTACTGATGACTTTACTGTTGTAAGTATTGAGGAAACAGGTGGCGACTTAAGCGAAAAAAACAACATTGAATTTTATAACGGGATAATTATACCCGGGTTTATAAACTGCCATTGCCATCTCGAGCTTTCATATCTAAAAAAAGAACTCTCAACCGGAAATGGATTATCGGGTTTTCTTCGTGAACTCAATGAAAAGAGATTTAATATCATAAAGGATGAAGAAAAGCTTGCCCGAAAAGCCGACAAAGAAATGAGAGACGCAGGAATTGTTCTTTGTGCTGATATATGTAATTCTTCTCTTACATTCGACCTGAAAAAAGGAAGCAAATTAAAATATATAAATCTTATAGAAGTATTTGGAATCAACCATCATAAAGCCGAGCAAAGAATTAAAGAAGCTCTTGCACTCGCTGAGCTTTCAAAATTATATGGACTCCCATATTATATTACGCCCCATTCTGTTTACTCTCTTTCTCTACCACTTATCAGGATGATAAAAGAACTCTCTCGTTACAATGCTCTTACTTCAGTTCATTTTCTTGAATCTAAAGAAGAAATTACTTTTCTTGAGAAACATTCCGGGATGCTGATGGATACGTATAAGAATTTCCTCCCTCCAGATGAGGATCCCATCACTGTAAAAAACCACATTACTGCAATACTTGAAGAGACAACATGTTCAGGAAACTTGATTCTCGTTCATAATACATTTATAGAAAAAAAACATATTGAGATACTTAAAGATAGAGCAAATCTTTATTACTGTCTCTGCCCAAATTCAAATCTTCTTCTTGAAGACAAGCTACCGCCTGTCATGCTTATGGCTGATGAAGGTTGTGATATTGTAATTGGTACTGATAGCCTTGCTTCAAATAATGAACTTAATATACTTGCAGAAATCAAAACGTTACAAAAGAATTTTCCGGCATTAAATCTTGAAACTCTTGTCAGATGGGCAACATTAAACGGTGCCAGGGCACTTTCGGCAACAGACCGCTTCGGCTCGATCGTACCGGGTAAAAAACCAGGACTTATTCTCATTAAGGACCTCGATCTCATAAATCTGAAACTACTGCCTGAAAGCAAGGCAGTAGTGCTCACCTGAAATGCATATATAATTATTGCTAATTTTGCAGTGTCATAATTTATCCTATGGCCACTTTTCTTTTCGACAAAATTGTTTTTGGTCCGGTGAAAAGCCGTAGACTTGGTATATCGTTGGGTATCAATCTTTTACCATGTGATAGAAAATTATGTAATTTCAATTGCATATATTGCGAGTGCGGATGGTCGCCCAAACTAGGCAGTGAAGCAAGTATTCTTCCGAGCCGATCGAAAGTGTACCATGCTCTTTCATCGAAATTAAAGGAAATGAAGGTTAAAAACCAAAAAGCCGATGTAATAACATTTGCAGGTAACGGGGAACCAACTCTTCATCCTGAATTCAATCAAATTATTGACGATTCAATTGCTCTGAGAGACATGTATTGCCCGGACATACGCATTGCAGTGTTATCAAACTCCTCAACTCTTAATAACCCACAGGTAAAAACTGCTCTGATGAAAGTTGACATGAATATACTTAAACTTGATTCGGCTTTTGACCGGACGATTCAAATTCATAATCAGCCAACGATAAATATAACAGCAAAAGAGCTCATAAAAAATCTTGCTTCTTTCGAAGGACATGTTATAGTACAAACTCTTTTTCTCAGAGGAATATATAATGGAAAAATCATTGACAATACTACGCCTGAAGAGATTGAAAATTGGCTCAACGCTCTTATGGAAATCAAGCCTGAAGAAGTGATGATATATACTATTGATAGGGACACTCCTGAGGGCGGAATATTGGAGAAAGTGCCTGAAAATGACCTTAAACGGATTGCCTCCAGAGTTGAAGAACTTGGAATAAAAACACAAATATCGGATTAAATTTGCCGGCTCAGAGAAAAAAAATACTTATCTGCCCTCTTAGCTGGGGGACAGGGCATACTACCCGAGTTATACCTCTTATAACTGAACTTTTAAATAATGGGCATGAAGTTATTTTTGGCGGTAACAATTGGCAAATAGAATTCCTTAAAAAGGAAATCCCCGATATCAAATGTATCTCTTTTCCTGGTTTTAGAATCAGATATTCAAGTTTTCTACCTCAATATCTGGTTATATCGTTTTACTTTCCCCTTTTCATTTACCATACATTACTTGAACATATAAGACTGAAAAAACTAATTGTGGAACACGACATTGAAATAGTAATAAGCGACAGCCGCCCAGGTTTGTGGAACCGGAAGATTAAAACCGTTCTTATTACACATATGATAAGAATACCTTTCCCTGCAAAGCTGTGCATATTAGAAAATCTTTTCCTGCCTTTCAGCCTTATGGCGATAAACAAATTCACTTTTTGTTATATACCTGATCTTCCAGGTGAATTCAATTTATCAGGCCGTCTTTCTCACGGATTTCATCTGCCGGATAATGCCAGATACATCGGGATTCTTTCAAGATTTTTAAAAAAACCTTACAGATTAGCTCCAAAAAAAGAGTTGTTTTGTACCGCAATTATGTCGGGTCCTTCACCTCAGAAGGAAATATTTACTGAACTTACAAGTCGGATTCTTAAAGAAATGGAAGAAGTTTCAGTCATTATGGCAGGCATTCCCCAAACAAAATTTATAAAAGCAGAAGGTAACCTTATAACTTACAATCATCTAACCAATAAAGAGATGCTTAACACAATAATGCGTAGCAAAATAATTCTGTCGCGCTCGGGATACACAACTGTTATGGAGCTTTTCAGTATTGGTCGAAGTGCTATTATAGTGCCGACACCGGGTCAGGCTGAACAGGAATATCTTGCAGAATATCTTTCCAGTAAAGGCTGGTTTAAAGCCATAAAGCAAAAACATCTTTGCAAAGAAGTTCTCACTGGATATATTGAACCCTTATTACCAGATTTTTCGGCAGACGAGAATAAAAATCTTTTGCTAATGGCACTAAATGAATTATTTGAGACATAACATAACTAAAGTGACTATTACGAATCCTGTCAGATAGCCTGAATAGACTTGATCGGTGGTATGGGCTTTAAGATATAGCCTTGCAGTCAATATAAGTCCTGATATTATAATTACGGGAATCAAATACCAAACAAGATTTTCCTCCATAACAATCCACAGCGCAATAACAAGACCAGTCAAAGCTCCTGCACATGCAGCATGGATGGAGATTTTATACCATATAGTTATAATAAGAATAACAATAACCAGTAATGATATTGAATAAAAATATGATTTTATCAGTGTTGGCACGCTTAACCTCATAATAAGAAAAGAAGTAATTGTATAAAGAATTGAAGCCAGTAAAAGAGGGACTATTCTTTCCTTAGTTGTTTCCATCATCCACGAATTTATAATATTCCTGTACCTTAAAAAAGGTAAAATTGCCACTGGAAGCAGTACATTGTTCACCAGTATAATGAGCATAAGTATTTTTTTTACCTGCAAAGGGAGGTATAAAAAAAGTGTTGGAGTTTCAAACATTATTAACAGGCCATAAGCCGGCATAAATAACGGATGAAAAATTATAGTAATGGAGTGAGCGGTATAAAACTGAAGAGTATTGGATAAATTTTTGTTCATATTTCTTTTCTTAATCTCGCAACCGGAATATTAAGCTGTTCTCTGTATTTTGCCACGGTACGGCGAGCTATATGATAACCTTTTTCCTTAAGTATTTCAGTAAGTCGTTCATCTGTGAGTGGTTTGCGTTTATCTTCATTTTCAATACATTCCTTTAAAATCTTTTTTATTTCATGAGTTGATACTTCTTCGCCGCTTTCAGTCTGAAGTCCTTCGGAAAAGAAATATTTAAGAGGTAATATGCCGAAATGTGTCTGGATATATTTACTGCTTGCCACTCTCGAGATAGTTGAAATGTCGAGTCCGGTCATTTCAGCCACATCTTTGAGAATCATTGGTTTTAATTTCGTTTCATCGCCATCTTTGAAATACTCTTCCTGATATTTCAGAATAGCATTCATAGTAAGAAGAAGTGTGTTCTGTCTTTGTTTAATAGCATCTATGAACCATCTTGCAGAGTCAATTTTTTGTTTCATAAACATAATTGCATCCTTCATCTCTTTGCTCTTCAGCTTGTCCCTCGAATAGTTCTTGAGCATTTCGGTATAGTTCTTACTTAGTCTCAATTCAGGCAAGTTTCGTGAGTTTAGATGCAGTTCAAATCCATCTTCTGTCATTTCAAGAATAAAATCAGGAATAATAGGCTGAGCCAGGGCTGATGTGACATCGCTTAAAGTGCTTCCGGGTTTTGGACTGAGTTTGAGAATTTCATCAATGGCACTTTTAAGCAAGTTCTCATCTATTCCAAGTTTATTAGCTATTTTATCGTAATGTCTTTTTGAGAATTCTTCAAAGTGTTCTTCAAGTATTTGTTTTGCAAGTTTAATTGCAGGAAGTGATTGTTCTTTTCTTTTAACCTGGAGAATAAGACACTCTTGTAAGTTTCTGGCTCCGACTCCGGCGGGTTCGAGATCCTGTACAACTTCAAGAACTTTTTCGAGTTCATCTTCAGTAGTTGTTATATTCTGAAGGAATGCAAGATCGTCCACAATACTGCTCAGATCTCTGCGCAGGTATCCATCCTCATCAATATTGCCTATAATGAATTCCCCGAGAATTTTTTGTTTTTCATTCAATTCTCTCAAGCCAAGCTGGGAAAGGAGATTTTCATGAAAAGTTGAGCCGACTGAGAAAGGAACTTCACGGCGTTGTTCTTCTCGCTCATAATCCTTCTGCTGAATATTATATTCAGGGATGTCGTAGTCCTCATCAATAAAATCATCGAGGGTGAATTCATCCTGATTATTTTCTTCTTCTTTGATTTCGTCCTCATCAGTTTGGTCCGTAATTATTTCCTCTTCAGGTTCTTCGGTCCCCTCTTCAAGAGCAGGATTTTCCTCCAGTTCTTTTTTTATTCTTTGTTCTATTTGAATTGTTGGCACTTCCAGCAACTTAATCATTTGTATCTGTTGGGGCGATAGCTTTTGTAATAGTTTTTGTTGTAATCTCTGTTTTAACATTTACTTTTTCTTTTGAATTTTCCTGAAAAGGCTTATTAGAATTCTGCGTTCTTAGGAGTTCGAGGAAACGGGATAACATCTCTTATATTAGACATACCTGTCATAAAAAGAATAAAACGTTCGAAACCAAGGCCAAAGCCACTATGTGGTGCGCTTCCGAATTTCCGCGTTTCGAGGTACCACCAGAAATCTTTTTCCTTAAGTCCAAGTTCTCTCATTCTTAATAGTAATTTATCATAGTTTTCTTCACGTTCGGAGCCTCCTATCACTTCACCTATACCCGGGAAAAGGACATCCATAGCTTTTACAGTTTTACCATCGTTATTTTGTTTCATGTAAAATGCTTTTATATCTTTAGGATAGTCGGTAATGATAACCGGTCGTTTATAATGTACTTCGACAAGATATCGCTCATGTTCAGCCTGGAGATCACGGCCCCACTCAATCGGGAATTCCCATTTTTTCCCAGATGTAATCAGAATTTCTATTGCTTCTGTATAAGTGATGCGTACAAAAGGATTCTCAAGAACGAATTTTAATTTCTCTATTAGAGTTTTTTCAAACATGTTGTTTAGAAATTCAAGATCTTCTATGCAGTTTTCAAGCGCATATCTAATAAGATATTTCAGGAAGTCCTCAGCCAGGTCCATATTATCGTTTATGTCATAAAATGCCATCTCAGGTTCAATCATCCAGAATTCTGCCAGATGACGGGGAGTATTTGAATTCTCCGCTCTAAAAGTAGGTCCGAAAGTATATATCTCCCCAAGTGCAAGAGCTCCGAGTTCTCCTTCAAGCTGGCCTGAAACTGTAAGATTCGTTTGCCTGCCAAAAAAATCGAGGCTGTAATCTACTGTGCCATCCTCCTTCAATGGAACTTTATCCAGATCGAACGAAGTAACATGAAACATTTCACCGGCCCCTTCGCAATCGCTGCCTGTAATAATAGGAGTATGAAGATAATAAAAACCCCTGTCATTAAAATACTTATGAATAGCGAATGCCATTGCATGTCTTATTCTGAAAACTGCACCGAAAGTATTGGTACGAAAACGCAAGTGGGCTATCTCCCTTAGGAATTCCAGAGAATGCCCCTTCTTCTGGAGGGGATATTCTTCAGGATCTGCTTTGCCATATATCTCAATACTTTCAGCATGAATCTCCACTTTTTGACCTCTTCCCTGCGATTCAACAAATTTGCCGGTTACTGCAAGACATGCACCGGTAGTTATATCTTTCAAAAGCTCATCGGTAAAGCATGAGACATCAACAACTATCTGGATATTGTTTATTGTTGAACCATCGTTAATCGCAATAAACACAATACCTTTACTTTCTCTTTTTGTCCTTACCCATCCTTTCACCTTAACATAGGTTCCTACAGGAAAACCTGCCAATAGCTCTTTAATCTTAATTCTTGTCATTATTTTGTACTAGCCAATAAAATAAAGTCCAAAATTAGTAATAAAGAAAATATAAACTAAACCAACCATAAAAAACTGCTAAACAAAGGGATTTAGTTGTAAAATTGTTAATTTCTGAATAACTTTACAAATTGAATTTAATTCATCGGATATATGGAACAGAATGAAAAACTAATAGTTGTGCCCTGGGATTTTACTCAGGTTGCAGAGAGTGCCCTCGCTCATGCTGTTAAAATAAGCCGGATGGTTTCAAATGAAATATGCCTCTTACATATTGTTGATGAAAAAATCAAACCTGCCGAGGAAAAGAAAAAATTGGACAGTCTTAACAAAATAGCTGAGGAGAACAAAATTAAATACAATGTACCTGTTTCCGGACACATTGAAAAAGGTTCAATATTCAAATCTATTTCTGCTTTTGCCAATGAAAAAAATGCCAGTCTGGTAGTAATGGGAACTCATGGCATGAAAGGAATGCAAAAACTTACCGGTAGCTGGGCCTTGAAAGTTATTGTCAAATCGAAAGTTCCCTTTATTGTTGTTCAAGATCCCCCTCGCGACTGGGAAAGATATCATAATATTGTTTTTCCTGTTGATTTTAGAAGTGAAAACAAGGAAAAGTTGAAAATGGCAATATTTATGGGAAAATATTTTGATTCAAAAATTCATATTATAAAAACAACCCCTTCCGACAAAGCCCTTTTGAAAAAGACAAATATTAATCTCAATTTCGCTATTAAATATCTTATTCAAAATAATATAGAATATGAGATTCATGACATGCCAAAAGGAAATTTTGCACAGCAAACTATTGACTTCGCCCAAAAAATCAATGCCGATCTTATATTAATTGTGACGACAAAGAATATAACATTCGCCGATTATGTAGTTGGGGCATCCGAACAATATATTATTGCAAACAGTTCAAAAATACCTGTATGCTGTGTCAACCCCAGATCTTCTTTTGCAAGTGTTTCCCAATTTATGGGAGGCTGGAGTGATTAATCAATTTATATTTCGGCTTTAAATAGTAGACCAATATTAAGTTACATTACTATTTATTTTGTTATTTGCTTAACTTAACAGTTAGTAAAAAATCTTTTTGCTACAGGTTAAGTTCTGAAGTTTCATTAAAAGAAAGCTATAATATATCTTTGATGCAAATTTTTGTAAAATATCTGCTGGTTTATGTCGGTTGTTGTACAAAATGTCACAAGGTTTTTCGGCGAACAGAAAGCACTCGATAATGTTTCATTCACTGTATCCAGCGGTGAAATTGTCGGTTTTCTGGGTCCGAACGGTGCTGGTAAAACAACTATGATGAGGATTATTATAGGATTTCTTCCTGCCTCTTCAGGAAAAGTACTTATAAACGGAGTCGATATATCTGATAACAACAGGGAATTAAGAAAGATTATAGGTTATCTCCCTGAAAACAATCCGCTTTACCCCGAGATGTACGTGAAGGAATACCTTGGCTTCGTTGCTTCACTTTATAAAATGGGCAAGAGAAAAAGAACAGTTATTAATGATATAATAAATATTACAGGCTTGACTCCGGAAAAAAACAAAAAGATAGGCGAATTATCGAAAGGTTACCGCCAGAGAGTCGGGCTTGCACAAGCACTTATCCATAATCCCAAAATACTTATACTCGACGAGGCAACATCAGGCCTTGATCCTAATCAGATAACCGAAATCAGAACTTTGATAAAAGAAGCCGGAAAAGCAAAAACAGTCATCCTCTCTACTCATATCATGCAGGAAGTGGAGGCAGTCTGCAGCAGAGTCATTATTATTGATAAAGGAATAATCGTTGCTGATAAACCAATTGAAAAAATTTATTCATTGATAAGCAGACCTGTACAAATAATAAATGTAGAATTCGATAAAAACCCCGACGGAAATGAACTTTCAAAAATAGCAGGTGTTATTGTTGTAAAAAATACTGGAAGCAATATCTGGCAAATTGAAGCTTCACCCGACACAGACATAAGACCTGAAATATTTTCTTTTGCAGTAAGCAGAAATCTGACTATTCTTTCTCTTTCGAAAAGAGAATATAACCTTGAAGAAATATTCAGGCAGCTTACAACATAATTTTTGGTTATTATCTTTTTTTTTATTTGCTTTGGCAGCCAAATTCGGGTGGAAAGATTTGAGCTGATTGCAACCACAGGAAAAAATGCTAAAACGCATCTTTTCCCAGTATTTTCAGTTAACAAAATCTCCACGTTATTGTTTAATAAATAAAAAGAATTGAATGGGATATTTATTTACTTCAGAATCAGTGTCGGAGGGACATCCCGACAAAATATCCGATCAGATATCGGATGCTCTTCTCGATGAATTCCTCAAATGGGATATGGAATCAAAAGTTGCATGTGAAACATTTGTAACTACAGGTCTTGTAATTTGCGGTGGCGAGGTAAAAACTAATGGCTGGGTTGATATTCAGGAAACAGCCAGAAATGTAATTAGAAACATTGGATATACTCATGCTGAATACAGGTTTGATTGTGATTCCTGCGGTGTTATAAATATCATACATGAACAGTCGCCCGACATACGACAGGGAGTTGTGAAAGAAAAACCTGAAGAACAGGGTGCCGGCGATCAGGGAATGATGTTCGGTTATGCCTGTCGTGAAACCGATACTTACATGCCTCTTTCCGTTGTACTTGCCCACCTCCTTCTAAAGGAACTGGCGGTAATCAGGAAAGAGGGCATTGAAATGAAATATCTCAGGCCCGACAGTAAATCGCAGGTAACGATCAAATACAATGATAATGACGAGCCGGTCAAAATAGATACAATAGTTATTAGTACCCAACACGATGAGTTTATCCTTCCTCTGGGAAATTCGAAGGAAGCTGTTAAGGCAGCAGAAAAGGCCATGCAGGAACAAATAAAAAAAGATATTCGTAATATACTTATTCCGAGGGTAAAGAAACATCTTCCTGCTCATCTCCAGAAATTATTCGACGACGATTTCAATCTTTATGTAAATCCTACAGGTAAGTTTGTAATAGGTGGACCTTATGGTGACACAGGCCTTACTGGCCGGAAAATTATTGTGGACACTTATGGAGGCCATGGAGCTCATGGCGGCGGTTCTTTTTCAGGAAAAGATTCCTCCAAAGTTGACAGATCAGCATCATACGCAGCACGCCATATTGCGAAGAATATGGTTGCAGCCGGAGTATGCGATAAAGTTCTTATACAGGTTGCATACGCAATAGGGGTGGCAGCCCCTATAGGGCTCTTTGTTAACACATTCGGAACCGCAAAAGTTAAAGACAGCAAAGGAAAAATCATGTCCGACGGTGAAATTTCAGAAAAAATAAAGAAGTTGTTTGACCTTCGCCCATATACAATTACTGAACGCTTCGGACTTAATAATCCTATATTCCTGCCAACGGCAACTTATGGTCATTTTGGTCGCGAACCTTATACTGCAGAAGTTGAAGTTTATTATGAAGTGCCGGGAAGCAAACCTGTTTCAGTGAACGGAAACGGTAAAAAAGTCTATAGAAAAAAGGTCGAATTTTTTGCCTGGGAAAAACTCGATTATGTTGAAAGCATAAAGAAGGAATTCAAACTTACATAACCAATAAATCAAAGGTCTTTACCTGAACACTTTTTTTTCTGTTATTTGCTAACCAGTCGTAGCAGCTTACCGAAACGAAGAGGATAATATAAAAAAACTTTAAGTGTACTTTTTACACTATAACGTTCTTTCATGAACCTCACCGAAGGGAAAAGGTCACCAAGAATAAATAAGACTTTGCGGTGCAACCCCGGTATTTCCGATATCGTTTTTCTGTAAATCATTCCGGGATGTGAAGGCTTGTTATTTTTAGGACTTTTAAGAAAAAAAATGAAGTTGTTTATAGTAACAGGATTGTACCATTTACTGATAAATTCGTTCAGCCAGTCGGGGAAGCTGAAACCCCACAGGTCGCGTAAAAGTTCGAGCTTCCCTGCAAGAATTTTGCTCATGCCTGCTTCATTTACAAGGGAAAGAAGATCATAATTTACTATTTCTTCCCATTGTTTTTCGAGCAACACAACAAGATCGGTATATAATCTGAGCTGTGACTCATCGTTGAACTCATGATTGCACAAATGCCTTACAAGGAACAGGAAGAATATTTGTGGCGTGGGCACCATTGCTTTTTCGCTTCCAAACTTTATCTCGCTGGCAGTGGAAAGCATTTTTTCAGTCAGCGAGTTTTTTCCCCCTTGAAAAAGTTCTAAATGAATATCTATGGAAAGACCATTTTTCTTCAGTGTCGGCAAGTGCTTGCCGGTCCATGCCATAATAGGTTTATGGAATCCCGACTTTAGCGGATGCGAATCATACCCGTTTTCTATCAGAATCTTACGCACTTTCAGGTAATCATTTCTGCTAACAAGAATATCCACATCGGTCATTTGTCTTAATCCCTGGTTTCCGTATACTGTAAGCTCTAGTGCAAGACCTTTCAGCAATACTGTTTTTATACCTGCTTTGTTTAAAAGTCCGAGTATTTCTTCCGTCCCTGCTATGTGAAAAGCATTTCTGCTTACATTTAAGAGATACGAGGAATGAAGAATTTCCGAAC
This sequence comes from Bacteroidales bacterium, assembly GCA_017999895.1. GTDB lineage: Bacteria > Bacteroidota > Bacteroidia > Bacteroidales > VadinHA17 > LD21. The sequence goes on along the minus strand of JAGNKY010000006.1, from coordinate 39,502 downwards.
ATTCTTCCGGTATTATCTCAGTAAGCCCTAATTTTTTGATATTATGATAAACAAGAGCTGCCACTCCATGTTCTGCGGCAAGCCTGGTAAAATAATTCCACTCCTTTATTCCGGAGGCAAGAGCGACAATTTTATATTTCATTTCATCGCTGAAAGTGAGCCTGCAAAGCCCTATAAGCAATATCTCCTCATCTCTTATTTCAGGTCTGTTTTTCATCCCTGTACATGCTTTTTTGCCTCAGGTATAAATTATAATAAATCCCTTTCACCTGCATCAGTTCTTCATGAGTGCCGCTTTCTGCTATCTTTCCTTTATTAAGCACAATTATTCTGTCGGCCAGTCTGATGCATGTAAAACGGTGACTTATAAGCAATACGGTTTTACCCTTCACTGCTTCTCTGAAACGGTTGAATATTTCATATTCTGCATCTGCGTCCAGCGCGCTTGATGGTTCATCAAGCACAAGTATTGGAGCATCCCTGTACAGTGTTCTGGCGAGGGCTATTTTCTGCCATTCACCCCAGCTAAGCTCCCTTCCTTCATTGAAAAGAGGACCAATAAACGTTTCATAGCTCTGCGGCAGTGATTCGATAAGTGAATGGATTCCTGCTTCGGATGCTGCTTCCTTTATTTTGCCGGCATCAGATGCTTTTGCCACATTACCCAGTCGGATGTTCTCACCGGCAGTAAGGTTATACAGCATGAAATCCTGAAAGAGTACTGAAAATTGTTTTCTGTATTCTTCAGGGACAAAGTTCTTTATATCTTTTCCGTCGTACAGAACTGAACCGGAATCAGGGTCATATAGTCGGCACAGTATGCGTACAAGAGTGCTTTTCCCTGAGCCGTTGGGACCGACAAGAGCCACTACTTCACCTTTTGAAAGCGTCATATTTATATCTTCGAGAGCCGGCGTATCGTTGTCGGGATATCTGAAATTCACGTTTTCAAGTCGTATCTCTCTCTGGAAAGGAGTAATAACAGCAACCGGTTCATGAGGGAGAATTTTTTCCTTCAGGTTCAGGAACTCATATATATTGCCTGTAAACAACGAATCCTCGTAAAGACCGGCAACCGAACCCATAATATCACGGATACTTACAAGGCCCTGCCGGAATGCAAGAATCATCATGGCCATTCCGCCCAATGTAATTTTGCCGTCGAATGTCTGGCGTGTAATTACATATAAAACGATAAAAAGAACAGTCGCTTTGAAAATACCTGTAACTGCATCTATTATGGTTCGCCTTTTTATAATCTTTGATTCCTCTTCCTTATGAGTTGAAAATGATTTTCGGAATAGAGATATGAAATAATCTCCCAATCCGAAAAGTCTTATTTCTCTCGATGGTCTGTCGCCGATTAAAAGCCAGTTGAAGTATTCCGATTTTCTTTCTTCAGGCGTCATTTCTTTCCTGAAATTAAAAAGTATTGACGAATAATGGAGTCTGAGCCATATCCCTGGTATATTGATGATTATTAGAAGCAATGCTATCCACCAGTTTAATGTAAAAAGCAGGCCTGCCATCAGCAGAAGTGAAATGATTCCCCTGAAGAGAGCTACAAAGTTATTGAGTATGTTATTAGGTCTCCATGTAGCTTCACCGGCTGCACGTGAAAGTTTATCAAAATACAGAGGGTTTTCGAAGTTAATAAGGTCGAGCGTTGTGGCTTTGGAATGCAGAAGTCTGTACATATAATCCTCGAGCCTGAATGATTGCCGTGTTCTGATATATGAGGCAGTCTCTGACGAGATTTCGTCAACAAAATAAACCAGAACAACCGCCACAACTATTCTTATTACACTGGAAAACATCTCATCATTACCTTGCGAAACACCAGCAGTCACTTCATCAATGAGAACTTTTATCAAGTACAAGAAAATCAAAGGAATAAAACTGCGGAAGAGGGATATGAAAATGTTTGCCAGAGTCCACCCCGGCGAGCTTTTCCATACAAGTTTTACCGAATATATAAGAAGGCTGATTTTCTTCATAGAATAATTTTTTCAGGCGATTCTCCTCCGGTCAGTGGCGTAATTTATTACATATCTGCAGCCATATAACTTTGAGGCGGTTCAGAAAATAATGCGGTTTTCTTTTAAAATTCTCAGGCAGTGTAGAGAAGCCTTCCATTCCAGTTACCCTTCCTACAATCACATCTGCTGTCACCGGCGGATCGGGATGAGAATTACTGTCGCCGCGTGCAATATATTTTCTTACCCCTTCTTCATAGATAACTTTAACAATTCTGTGCACAATGATACCTTTTTCCTTTTTAATTGCCACAATCTCGCCCACGCCAGGATGGCCTTTTTTCCTGACAGGTTCAATTAAAATTACAGTTCCGGGTTTTATCGTCGGATACATACTGTAACCATGCGCTTTTATCCTTATAGTCTTCCCTTCACTAAGAAGTGACACACTCATATTCTTTATTTCAGAAATATTTTTGTATTTCTTATTCATAATAGTTTGATTGAATGTGCAGTAACGGATTAGTAGTACTCACCTGTCCATTTAGCATAAAGTTTAATAGATGCACTGACTTTCTTTTTATCACTTTACCAGCAATTACTACATTCACACTATTATAGGCTGACATCTTTGGCATACGCAACTTGCAACTCTTTTCATTATTAGGTGCTACAACTAACAGTTTGATTTTTTTAATGTCGTTTTGTGTGCTGACGTTTTTAAAATTATTAGAAGAGAAGGAAATTTTTAAGTTTTTCTTTCCAGGGAAAGACAGGCATACTCTTTGGCAAGCTTTGGCTTGTGTGTCAGCTTGTAGGGCTTGCCAATGTGTACAACTGCTAAGGATTGGCATTAAATTAATTCTTTTAATGTTGTGTATCTGTCTGTATTGTAATTTCCTTTGTTATCAAAAGCTGTTTTATTATATGTCTTTATCAAATTTTTATCGTCTCTGATTCTGTTAATTATTCTGTCATTATTATCAATTAGCTCAAGTTCTGAATACAAATTCCATTCAATTAGTTGGGTTCTATATTCAGGCCTCATCCTTTTTTTGTTGTCAGATAAAAGCTGAAATTTATTGAGAAAATCAGTGGTTGAAATTTTATTGATAATTTCTAAAATGTCCTCCATTGTATATAGCTGACCAGAAAGCATGTCCCAGAGTTCACTGGCAACCAGTGTCTCATCAGACGCAAAGTACTTAGTCATATTGATTATCGAACCTAAAAACCTTGGTTTATCATAACTTGTTACAGATTCGGTGGCCGGATTTACAGTTGGATCAAAAGGAAATCCTATGAAGAATTTAATTCGTTTCCCAGGAAACTGTCTGTATAAAGCCGCTTTACCTTCAAGAATTTTCTGTTTTTCACCCCGCATTTCTCCTGAATTTGGTTTTACAGACTTTAATTCAATCGCAGTTATTGAATCTACATCTTCTATGAATACATCTGCTGAAAAATCAATTGCATTTACTAACACTGTATTGTCATTCTGAAAAATCAAATTATTTTCATAAGTTAAATTGGGAGTATAAGTTGCATTGCTTAAATTAGTAATAATATTATTTATGTTAGTCTTTTGAGTTTGAGTAATTTGAAGGTTACCTAATTTCCTGGAGGTATATTCTCTTTTTTCACCATTACATAAGTGATGAGCAACATTTTCAAAGAATGTTTGACCAAGTGTTGTGTTTAACCCTTGTAGCCAACTAGTCAAACTAATGAAAAAAGGTGTGTTAGATATTTTGCCATTTAATTTATCTGAAAAAGCATTAAGAAATGCTTCGTGAAAAGGCGCATTTCTATTATTTGATGCATCCTCAGGAAAAGTTCCAAAACGGGTTACTAAGGTTTTTATAACCTCAATTGATATTTTTTCTTTTTGCTTATTCGCTAATGGCATTAATTTCTTCAATTAGTCGTTTTGTTTTTGAATTTGAATATAGACCTCTTTTTTCAAATAAATAACTCTTACCTAATATCAAATTTTTGTGTCATAAAAAAATTATTTTCTTTTTAAATGAAAAATTATTTCAGCGTATGCCCCTTTATCTTTCTCAGTTCTGTTTAAAACGGGTCGTTTGTATTGGTTTACAATTTTCATTCCAGCTTTTTCAGCAATAGTTGGATACATATTGTACTTATCGTTAGCCACCATGAAAATATCATAGTCATCCACTAAAAATCTTATAACATTTTTAAGAACTGCACTGATGCCTTCAATATAACTTTGCTTGGCTTCTTTGCCCTGTCCTTTATACAAGGGACCGATTTCTAATTCGTCCTTTCTTTCAAAACCAAATAAATCGTATGCATAAGCATGCTGCTCGTGATAGTCAATTAAGCCAACATAAGGAGGTGAGGAAAAAATACCTTTTATTTTTTGTTTTTTTACTAATTCTGCAAAATCAGGATTTATCTTTTTTAATTCTCCCACAATATCAATGTTTCTGCTATCGCCAGTCAAGCAAAAATTAAATGTGTTTTTTCTTACTTTGTTAAATTGTCCAAGTCGTATTATAGTGTCTTTTGTATAAGTTAACCACCATTTCATCATAGAAAATAAGGGTTTACATATTTTACCGTGTTTACTGCAATAATAAGTTGTTGTAACAGGTTCTATTAATGTCGCTAAATCAGCATGTGTAGTTGCCCTACAACTTCTAATTGTTCTGCTAAGAATTATGCTTATTATTTGTTTTGTTTGTGGATTTTGAATTTTACTGATTTCATTATATACAAATTCGATTTCATCACGAATATGTTGAGAATACCATTTACCAAGAAATGAATCCTGTTTTTCCTGACGTAGTTTTATGCCGTAATCCTTAACTAATTTGTTGTAAATTGGTAAAAACTCCTTTTCCTTTTCTGCCCCGTATTTTTTTTCATCTATCTCGTTTCTCTTAACCTTGTATTCATACTCAGGAACAGGAAAATATTTATTATTAAAAACATTCAACTCTTGTAATAACCTTTCTTCAAATTCTATGGCTTTTGAGTCAGCAATGAATTTGTATAATGCTTTTGTAATAAGATTGATTTCAGTTTGGACATCAACAAGGTTGTATTTTTCAACTTTACAATTTCCAATCATTGCATTAAATGCAGAAACGTCAACTCCCACTGCATGAATGCCCAATTCACATGCCTGAACCATAGTTGTTCCGCTGCCTGAAAATGGGTCTAAAACGATATCACCTGGTCTGAAATAAACTTCTTTTTTGAATTTGTCTGTATGGCCATCTAAAAAATATTCTACTAATTGTGGTATGAATTTTCCTTTATAAGGATGAAGTCTATGAACATGTTTTGTTGTTTCGGCTTCCTTATATTGTTCAAATGATAAAGCCCAATTCAGGTCTTCTCCAAGTTGTTCTTTCCATTCTTCCTGGCGAGACTTTTTTTTGTCCTTATAATATTCGATTAGATCTTCCTTCAATACCTGGGCTGAACCATTATCGCCAATTTTTTTAATTCTACCATATTGTATTAAATATAAAATGTTAGAAGTTGTAACATTCTTACCTAAATACCCGGTAGCCCATTTACTTGCTTCCTTTATTGATAATAATTCTGCCATATTTACTTAAGTTTTGTAATTCCATATTTTATTTTCCTTTCAGCCACTTTTAATACGTTCAAGTCGGCTTCTTCATCTAAAATTTTATAAGCAATCTGGTCGCTTAAAAATTCATTGAAGAGTTCCTTATCGTCAACCTTGAAATAGTTTGATATGTTTTTAATCAATTTTTTGGTTGGTTGTCTCTCGTTGCGTTCAATTTTAGCCAGTAATGAAATATCAATTTCAACATTTTCAGCAACTTCTTTCAATGTAAGTCCAGCAGTTTCTCTAAGTGTCCTGATATGCTCGCCAAAGGTTGTATAACTCTTCAAATATGTCATTGGTCATGATTTGTTCAAAAATACAAATAAATTTTTATATTGGACATTTTTAGTCCAAAATAGTTATCAACAAAACTGTATGTTGTAAAAAATTTTATGAACATTCAGGCCGGCTTTGAGCGTCAGCAAATTGTTCTTTGTAAAATTGTTAGAATTGTCCTTATTAAGGTCAGCTTAATTGTTAGTTTACAAAGTCTTCGTTTTTCGCTCGTCACTATAAGCATTACATTGTCCTCTTATACTCACTTCTTAATAAAATCCACAATATTTCTGTCGGGCTTAAAATACAGTTTTGCAACAGGAATCGATTCGCACATAAGTGAAACTGCTTTTATCGAACCTGCAATAATTTCCATATTCCAGTTATGCTGAATACAGTTGGCAAGAACCTGACTTACTGCAGAGGATCCTGAAACAGGGACAATCATATTTTCCTTACCATGTTCTATCAGAAACATTTTGTCGAGGCGCGATTCGCGTGGCTCGTCATTTTCATAAACAGGGGTATTGTAAAAAAAATATTTATCACCGCTCCTTCTTATTATCAACCTGTCGTCATGAATCACTCCGGCCCCTTCATCTTCCCACAGATGTGCAATAGTTGTTTTCCCTTTGCCCGATATACCGCTGAAAACATATCCGCGTCCGGCATAGTTCACACCCGAAGCATGAATCATAATATCTCCGTTGATTACTGTAAGGTAATAAAGCAAAAGACCGTCGAGCGGATAAGAGAGAGGATCGAAAGAATTATCTTCTGTTTCGATCCACAGATGCCAGGGAAATGATTTAAGAGAAAAGACAAGAGTGCCTGTTTTTAAATCTTCGTCGTATGGGAAAAAAACTTTCAGATAAAGTGTATCGCCGTTCGTAAAAATACTCCATAATTCACCGGTTGTTATTAATGTTCTATCAACGTTATTCTCCTGCCATGGTGCACGAAAAACTCTTCGAGCCTTATCAGGTATAGCGTAACTTCCTCTGTGAACCTTTATAAGAAAGTCATAACTGTTACCATCGGTTATATATTTCTGAAATCTTGCAGAAGGGAGAAAATCAGGACCACCCGGAACGGCCTCGAGCTTTATTCTGTATCCTCCCGTATTCAGACAATAACTTTTCATTTCCTATAACCTGACCTTCTTGTTGTAATTTGTAACTATTAACTTCTCCACGATAACTTATAATAAATTCCTTAATTAATATTCAGGAAATCATAAATTAAATCGTAATCATTAGATAATTCTTCATCGCTTCAATAAACTCAAGAACGTCATTTTTCGCCGTTTCAGTATCTGTCTCAAATTCTTCGGCTACAAGTAGAATAATCTCTTCGATATTTCTTTTGCCGTCAATTGATTCCCAGATGAAAGCTCCTGTTTCATTCAGGGTATAAATACTGTCCATATCGGCAATATTTTCTGCAACCGGTACAAGCAGATATTCATTGCCTGTTTTACGCGACACGACTGAGGGCGAACGCGATGGACTCTGTTTCAGATTGATCATAAAAAGCTTTATATTTCAAATTTATGAAATTTAACCTTTCCGAATTATTACATTTGCAAAAAGTATAAAATGGATAAAAGAAAATCAAAAAACAAAAAGATCATATCCCCTTTTCTTAAAAAAACTGAAGAACTTGTAAAAAGTGTTCTTGACAGCAACCCCTGGCAGTCATTCAATTATAAGCAGATAGCCAGCAAGCTTAAAATAACTGATGAGAATAAACGCAAAGAGATTCTTCAGGCGCTATCCAACCTTACAGCAAAAGGTGTTATTAAGGAAACCGGCAGAGGGCGTTACATGATAAAGGCCGGTAGCGGATACATAACAGGAACTGTTGATATTACCAGTATGGGTTACGGTTATATTATCTCCGACGAAATTGACCAGGACGTATTTGTTTCTGCCAGAAATCTTAACACCGCTCTTAACGGCGATAAGGTAAAGGTCAGACTTTATGCAAGAAAGAAAGGAGCACGGCCGGAAGGTGAGGTTGTTTCAATAATTGAAAGAGCAAAATCAACATTTGTCGGAACGATTAAGAAAATATCAAATTATACTTTTCTTGTTCCTGATAACAAGAACATGCCATTCGAACTTTTTATTCCAAGGTCTAAAATAAAAGGAGCCAAACAAGGACAAAAAGCAGTTGCAAGGATTGTTGAGTGGGATGCAGAGACAGGGAATCCTATAGCCGAAATAATTGAGATACTCGGTTATCCAGGCCAGAACGAAACTGAGATGAATGCAATTCTGGCAGAATTTGAACTTCCACATGATTTTCCACCAGAAGTAGAAAATGATGCTGCCAAGATTCAGGAAAGAATTACGCCGAATGATGTTAAAGGCAGACGTGATTTCAGGTCAGTACCAACCTTCACAATTGACCCTGCAGATGCACGAGACTTTGATGATGCCATTTCACTTAATAAACTCGACAATGGGAACTGGGAGGTGGGTATTCACATTGCTGATGTAACTTATTATGTAAAACCTGGTTCTCTACTTGAAAAGGAGGCACAACAAAGAACTACTTCGATATATCTGGTTGATAGGGTTGTCCCAATGCTTCCTGAAAAGCTTTCAAACCACATTTGTTCCCTTAATCCAGGGGAAGACAGACTGACCTACTCGGCTGTTTTTGAAATGAACGACAAAGCCGAAGTACTCTCAGAATGGTTCGGCAGAACGATTATCAAATCCGACAGACGGTTTACATACAGCGAAGCACAAAGAATTATTGACACAGGGGAAGGGGATATGAAAGATCAGCTCATTACATTGAACCGTCTTGCACAGATAATGAGAAAAAAAAGATTTGCAGTGGGCTCGTTTTTCTTTGAAAGGATTGAAGTGGAGTTCGATCTTGATAAAAATGGGAAACCCCTTGCAATAAAGTTTCGTGATACAGGAACAGCTAATGAACTTATCGAAGAATTTATGCTTCTTGCAAACAGAAAAGTAGCAGAATTCGTTGGCAAAAAATTGAAAGCTAAAACCTTTGTGTACCGTGTCCACGATAAACCGGATCCAGAAAAGATAGACTCATTCAGTCATTTTATACAAAGATTTGGTTATAAGCTTGACAGAAATGAGAAAAATTCACTCTCACGCTCAATGAATAAACTCCTGATTCAGGTAGAAGGTAAAAAGGAACAAAATATTATCAAAACTCTCGCATTAAGATCAATGGCCAAAGCAATATATTCAACCAATAATATTGGACATTATGGTCTTGCGTTCAGATATTACACACATTTTACCTCACCTATCCGGCGCTATCCCGATATGATGGTTCACCGTTTGCTTACAATGTATCTGAAGGGAGAAAATCCGGAAGGAAAAGAAAAGTACGAAAAACTTTGCGATCATTCATCCAAAATGGAACGTCTTGCTATGGAAGCTGAAAGAGCTTCAATAAAATACAAGCAGGTTGAGTTTATGTCAGATAAAATTGGTAATATATATGAAGGAGTTATTTCAGGGGTGACTGAGTGGGGAATTTATGTCGAAATAATCGAAAACCAGTGTGAAGGAATGATTCACATCAGGGATCTTGAAGATGATTATTATGAATACGATGAAGAAAACTATTGTTTAAGAGGGAAACGCCGGGGAAAAGAATATGTGCTGGGCGACAGAATTAAAGTGAGGGTAGTAAGAGCCAACCTTCTGAAAAAACAACTCGACTTTCAACTTGCCTGATCTTCTTCTATGAGTCTCAGAAGCTTATCAATAGCTTCATTCTCAGGCACATTCTTAAGTACCGGTTCTTGTTTTTTGTAAATATGAACTTTCCCTGGGCCTGCTCCAACATAGCCCCAGTCAGCACCTGCCATTTCACCAGGTCCATTTACAACACAACCCATAACAGCAATCTTCAAACCTTTAAAATGCGAAGTCTTCTCTTTGACCTTTCTAACTGCCTCAGGAAGGTTAAATTTCGTCCTTCCACAAGTGGGACATGAAATATAAATCGTCTTTGTTATTCTCGCTCCGGTGCATTGTAATATCGAAAAACAGAGAGAATTAATATCACTGAAAATTATATTCCCTCGGTTGGATATAGAAATGCCGCTCACCTGCCGCTCGGCAAGATAACCTCCAAGTATAGCAGCCGACTTTATCTGAAGATCCACAATATCCTGCTCTTCAAATTCGGGATTGAGAACAACATTGCAAATTAGATTATCGTTTATAAGTGCCTGTAAAAATTTATATGGAGCAAATTTATCTTTATCAGCATCCCATGAAAAAATTAATAAGGTCTTTGAAAAATCATTATTCGTAAGAAATGACAGATCGGAATAAGGATAAACAAAAAACACATTCAGGATATCCGATTTTTCAATGGCATCGATCAGACTTGCATCAAAGAACACAGGAAAAATATTGTTTCTTTTTTTGTTTTCAAGCCAAATCTTATATGGAACCCCAAGTAAAACAGATTCAGGAATAATTTCAGGACAATGTGAAACAATAATAAAGTCGGCAGAATTATCAGTGCGGATTACTTCACCTGAAGATTCACAAACATTGTAACCTGCATCTTTATATAACTCATTATCTTTTATTTGAGTGTCCTTTATTATTGCAGTAACAATAGGACCATTAATATTCTTAAATGGTGCGGGATGTTCTTCCGGGCTTTTTATAAAAGGCCTTAATTCAGTTATGCTTCCCCGCGGGTACAGGCTGGCAATTTTTTTTGCAACAGGTATTTCTTTTTCAGGCTCACCTGTCAGGGAAACTCTTATGGTATCCCCGATGCCTTCTGAAAGCAGAGCACCAATCCCTGCAGCAGACCTTATTATTCCTTCCTCTCCTTCTCCGGCTTCAGTCACTCCGATATGCAGTGGATAAGCAACCCCTTCTTCTGTCATTAATCTAATTATCTGCCTGGTAGCTTCTATCATAATTATTAATTCGGAAGATTTCATTGAAATTACCAGTTTATTGAAATTCTCGGCTCTGAAGATTCTTATGAATTCCATCGCCGACATTGCCATGCCTTCCGGTGTGTTGCCATAACGGTTGAGTATCCTGTCGGAAAGAGAGCCATGATTTACACCTATTCTGATAGCTGTTCCATAGTAACGGCAGATATTGATAAGAGGCATAAGACGGCGATGGATACGCTCCAGTTCATCATTATATTCTTTTTCTGAAAACTCGGTTTTTATCAGGTTCCTTCTGTCGGCATAATTTCCCGGATTGATTCTAACTTTTTCAACAATTGCAGCGGCTGTTTCGGCTGCAACGGGGTTAAAATGAATATCTGCAATGAGAGGTATATTGAATCCTGCTTTTCGGAGCTCCTTTTTAATGTTTGCCAGGTTTTTCGCCTCTTTAACTCCTTGTGCTGCAAGTCTCACATAATCCGCACCAGCTTCTGCTATCCTGATACATTGCGCTACAGCTGCAACAGTATCGAGTGAGTCAACATTTGTCATTGACTGAATACGAATAGGGTAATCACCGCCAAGAGGAACTGAGCCAATAATCACAGGTGTTGAATGATATATAAGATGATTTTCAGACATTATTCTTAATATTCCCCTTCCTGGAGATCAAAATCATTTACTCCAACTCCCACTCCACTCCATCTTTCAGGTCTTTGACTATTATTCCCATTTTTTTGAGTTCCGCTCTGATCCTGTCAGATGTAGCAAAATCTTTTCTGTTTTTTGCTTCCTGTCTTATCTCAAGGATCAAGTTAATAAGACTTTCTATAAGGAGTTTACCTTTGTCGTCCGCTGATTCATCATTCAATCCGAGTATATCAAAGACGAATACTTTGAAGAGCTCTTTAAGTTTGTCAATATCAACTGAGGTAAGGCTTTCAGTGCCTTCATTTGCAGAGTTTATTATCCTTACTGCCTCGAAAAGATGAGAAAGCAGAATGGGGCTGTTAAGGTCATCATTCATTGCTTCGTAGCAGGCGACCTTAATTGCATCAATGTTCACTGATGATTCATTTGCAGGTTTGATCTTACCGAGCGTTCTGTATGCCTTCATAAGCCGGTTTAAACCTTTCTCTGCAGCTTGTAGAGCCTCATTTGAAAAATCTATTGTGCTTCTGTAATGGGCCTGAAGAATAAAAAATCTTACAGTCATAGGGCTATATGCCTGCTCGAGAAGTTTATTATTTCCATTAAATATCTCATCGAGAGTAATAAAGTTGCCCAGCGACCTGGCCATTTTTTGTCCGTTAATGGTTATCATATTGTTGTGCATCCAGTAGCGAACAGAATCTTTGCCGAAAGCGGCAACCGACTGTGCAATTTCGCACTCGTGATGTGGGAACATCAGGTCCATCCCTCCGCCATGAATATCGAATACTTCTCCAAGATATTTGACACTCATTACAGTGCATTCAAGATGCCAACCCGGGAATCCTTCGCTCCACGGAGAAGGCCATTTCATCAAATGACCCGGTCCAGCTTTCTTCCATAAGGCGAAGTCGAAAGGAGATCTCTTGTCTCCCTTACCTTCCGTTCCTCTCGAATCCTGTAGAAGCTCACTCAAAACACGCCCTGAGAGTTTTCCATAATTATATCTGGCACTATACTTAAGAATATCAAAGTAAACCGACCCATTCGACTCATAAGCATAACCCGACTGCAATAATTTCTTTATAAATTCCTGCTGTTCAATTATATGGCCTGTTGCACGTGGCTCTATAGAAGGCGGAAGAGTGTTGAGGAGATTCATGTTTTTGTTAAAATTATTCATGTACTTCTGCACAACTTCCATGGGCTCGAGTTGCTCCTGTTTTGCTCTTTTTATAATCTTGTCCTCTCCTGAATCAGCTTCTTCATCCTGAAGATGTCCGACATCGGTGATATTTCTTACATATCTTACCTTATACCCAAGATGTAAAAGATACCTGTAAAGCAAATCGAACACTATTGCCGGTCGGGCATGACCCAGATGTGCATTACTATATACGGTAGGGCCACAAACATAAAGACCTACAAAAGGGGGATTAAAAGGAACAAACTCTTCCTTTCTACGTGTAAGAGTATTGAATATCTGAAGAGTATTTTGCATCGTCAGAAAATTAATAAAGCAAAAGTATGAATATTTTAAAATAAGAATTTTATATTTTGTACTTTAAAAAATGTTTTTTACTTTTGCGGCCATTAATCAAATATTCTTTCCTTCAAAGAGTGTTTGATTTTATTAAGAAGGGTGGAGAGATTAGGCTCGAGGAAACCCTGGCAACCCATCCGCTGGATGGCGGGTAACGGTGCCAATACCTAATCCCGGAAAAATCCGGGAGATGATAAAATAAACACGTAAACTATGAAGTCGATTCATCTTGCCGATAAAAATTTCATCATGCCTCTCATGCCTATGTGCATGCGCAGGTAGAGATCCTTTCTGTTACATAAATAGTTAATTAAACAGGATCTCCTGACAGCCGTATCAGTACACTAAACTATATCCTTTTGTTATACTATTAATTTATAATGGAATTCAGATGAATAGCAAAAAATTGAATTTTGAAACATTACAGATACATGCAGGGCATAAACCCGATAACGATACCTTGTCGAGAGCAGTACCCATATATCAGACAACCTCTTATGTGTTCCGGAATGCTTCGCATGCAGCCGATTTATTCGATTTAAAAGAATTTGGCTACACTTATGTAAGGATGAATAATCCAACCACTGAAGTTTTTGAAAAAAGAGTGGCTTCTCTTGAAGGCGGAATTGCAGCTCTTGCCGTTTCGTCAGGTCATGCCGCACAGTTTCTGGCTCTTGCCACAATTCTCAGGAAAGGTGAAAACATTGTTAGCTCTCCTTACCTGTATGGAGGAACATATAATCAGTTCAAAGTTACATTGCCTTCTTTCGGTATTGAGGCCAGATTTACGCACGATCTTGAACCTGCGTCGTTTGAGGAACTTATTGACGAAAAAACAAGGGCAATATATGTAGAAACTATTGGTAACCCCAGTTTCAACATACCTGATTTCGAAGCATTGTCGGCTATTGCAAGAAAACATGATATCGTCTTTTTTGTTGACAATACTTTCGGAGCCTGCGGTTACCTTTTCAGACCTTTCGAGTACGGTGCAAATATTGTCACAGAATCGGCAACAAAATGGATTGGCGGCCATGGTACAAGCCTTGGAGGTGTAATCATTGACGGAGGCAATTTCAACTGGAACAATGGAAAATATCCAGCTTTTACTGAACCTTCTGAAGGTTATCACGGACTGATTTTCGGAAAAGAATTTTCACCCGAATCCTCTTATGGAAATATAGCTTTCATCGTCAAAGCCAGGGTAGAAGGTCTCAGGGACCTCGGACCATCTCTTAGCCCGTTTAACTCGTTCCTTTTTTTGCAGGGTCTTGAAACCCTATCTCTGAGGATGGAAAGACATGTACAAAACACGCTGGCACTGGCCAGGTGGCTCGAATCACATCCTAAAGTGGAAAAAGTCAACTACCCTGGACTTGAAAGTAGCCCGTATTATAACCTGGCAAAAAAATATCTCCCTAAAGGCGCAGGTGCAGTGCTCGGTTTTACACTTAAAGCTGACAGCAAAAAAGCTTCAAAACTTGTGGAACATCTGAATATAGTAAGCCATCTTGCAAATGTAGGGGATGCAAAGACGCTCATCATACAACCCTCTGTAACAACTCACCGTCAGGTACCGGAAAAAGAGCAGATAGCTGCAGGAATCGAGCCGGGGCTCTTTAGAGTTTCTGTTGGCCTTGAACATATTGACGATATAATAGATGATTTCGATCAGGCAATAAGAAAAACGGTTTGATGAATATATTGAAGCATACCAACGGATTTGTTACTGAATCGGGAGCCCATTTCAAGGAACTTGATATTGCTTTTCATACATGGGGAAGTCTTAACGAAACAGCCGACAATGTGATATGGGTTTGTCATGCCCTTACGGCAAATTCAGACGTCAATGCATGGTGGCCAGGTATGGTGGGTGAAGGGTTTGCGTTCGATACTTCAAAATATTTTATAGTATGCGCTAATATTCTTGGCTCATGCTATGGTACAACAGGCCCTCTTTCCATAAACCCCGATACAGGTAAACCATGGCTAAACGATTTTCCTCTTATAACTGTAAGAGATCTGGTAAATGTGCACGAAATTCTCAGGAACCACCTTGGAATAAAAAAAATCAATACAATCATAGGTTCCAGTATTGGAGGCTATCAGGCAATAGAGTATTCTATAATGTTCCCTGACTTAATCGAGAACCTGGTTTTTATTGCTTCAAGTGCAAAACAGTCGCCATGGGCAATAGCATTTAATCAATCGCAGAGACTCGCAATTGAGGCCGACCCTACATTTTATAATGGCGATCCCGAAGGTGGGAAAAAAGGACTGCGTGCCGCAAGGTCTATCGCCCTACTTAGCTATCGTACACCTTATGCATATAACACGACCCAACATGAGAATGATGACGAAAAAGTTGATTCGTTCAGAGCATCATCTTATCAGAATTATCAGGGCGACAAGCTTGTCAAACGGTTCAATGTCTGGTCGTATTACAGACTCACTCAGCTATCCGATAGCCACAATGTCGGCCGTGGACGCGGCGGAGTGAAAAATGCTCTGTCAGCAATAAAAGCTAAGACACTCTGCCTTGGAATCAAATCAGATATATTGTTCCCTGTTGAAGAGCAGAAATTTGTTGCCGAAAATGTCCAAAACGGAGTTTACGAGGAAATAGACTCATTTTACGGACACGATGGCTTCTTAATTGAAACTGAAAAAGTTACGGAAATATTGAAAAAAATCATTTAATAAATTCATTTGTTAATACATTATGACAACACGACAAAAATTAAGAATAGGGCTTTTTGGTTACGGAGTAGTAGGCCAGGGCCTTCACGACGTACTGAACAGTAGTTGCGGATTCAAAGCCGATATAGTAAAAATTTGTGTTAAAGACCCTACAAAAAAGCGAAGAATCCCGATGGAAAACTTCACTTTCAATAAGTATGATATTCTGAATGATAATTCAATAAATCTGATTGTTGAGCTTATAAACGATCCAGATGCTGCCTATGAAATTGTTAAGGAAGCAATGCAGCGCAGGAAAAATGTTGTATCGGCCAATAAGACAATGATAGCAAAACATTTTAAGGAACTTGTGGATATGCAGGAAAAATATAATGTTTCATTCCTGTATGAAGCATCTGCCGGAGCCAGTATTCCTATCATCAGAAATCTCGAAGAATATTACGATAACGAACTATTGCATTCATTAAGAGGTATTTTAAATGGATCAACAAACTATATCCTTACAAAAATGTATAATGAAAACATTCCATTCTCAAAAGCCTTAGATGAAGCAAAACAACTTGGGTTCGCGGAGGCCGATCCTACGCTCGATATTGACGGATGGGATGCAAAATTCAAACTTTGTATTATCACAGGTCACGCTTATGGCCTTTTCCTCAACCCTGATGAAGTATTCCATTACGGCATTCGTAATATATCCAGTTTCGACATGCGATACGCCAAAGAAAAAGGATTCAAAATAAAACTCGTCCCCTATGTCGGCAAAACTAATAATGATACAATCACAAGTTTTGTACTTCCGAGATTTATCTCGCCTGAAAAATTTCTCTATAATGTTGACTACGAATATAACGGTGTGATAACGGAGGCCGCATTTGCCGATAAACAATTTTTTTGCGGAAAGGGAGCCGGAGGACATGCAACAGGTAGTGCGGTACTATCAGATATCTCAGCAAATTCTTACGGATATAAATACGAGTATAAAAAATATCGGCAAAGCAATGTAACAAATTATACAAGAGACTTCAGGATAGAAATTTATTTAAGATATAAAGATGAAAAAGATAAAAATCTTTTCAATTTCGAGGAAATTTCAGAACATTTCAGGAGTAAGAATTATAATTATGCTATAGGTGTGGTAAACCTCAAAAGACTTTATGAACTTAGAGAACAACTTTTGAACATGGATATTTTTATAATAAATACCGGTCGGAAAGATATTAATGAAGATTATCGTAATAAAGTATTTTAATTTAATTTTTAAAAGTGAAAACTAATCTGGAACGCCTTACTGAAAAGAGAATTTTAGTTCTCGACGGGGCAATGGGGACTATGATACAAAATCAAAAGCTCTCTGAAGAAGATTTCAGAGGTACTCGATTCAGACATCATCCCCGGCCGCTGAAAGGGAACAACGATATCCTGGTTCTTACGCACCCTGATTTGATAAAAGCCATCCATACCGAATACCTCGAAGCAGGAGCCGATATAATAACCACGAACAGCTTCAATGCAAATGCTATTTCGATGGCCGATTACGGTACTCAAAACCTTGTATATGAAATTAACAGGCAGGCCGCAAAAATTGCTACTGAAGCTATCGCTGAATTCGAAATGAAAACCGGCACCGGCAATCATTATATTGCAGGTTCTATGGGCCCTACAAACAAAACCGCCTCAATGTCGGCCGATGTAAACGACCCAGGTGCACGTTCAGTAACGTTTGATGAACTGGTTTCCGCATATCATGAACAGGCACGGGGTCTTATTGATGGTGGCGCCGATATAATAATCGTAGAAACGGTTTTTGATGCTCTTAACTGCAAAGCGGCATTATTTGCCTTAGATACTTTATTTGAAGAGAAAGGTTTAAAATTGCCTGTAATGGTTTCCGCTACTATAACGGATGCAAGCGGCCGGACTCTAACCGGACAGACGCTCGAAGCATTCCTTATTTCTGTTTCACACTTTCCGCTATTCAGCATCGGCCTTAATTGTGCTCTGGGAGCAGAACAACTAATGCCGTATATTGAAGAGCTGGCAGCAAAAAGTCCATTTTATGTTTCAGTCCATCCAAACGCAGGCCTTCCAAACCAGTTCGGCGAATATGAACAGTCGCCTTCATTTATGGCGTCAGTTATTAATGAATACATAATAAACAGATGGGTTAATATAGTTGGCGGATGTTGCGGTACCACACCAGCTCATATAAGAGAAATCGCCAGATTAGCAAAGGAAGGAAAACCACGAACTAAACCTGAACTGAAGAGATATACCCGGTTAAGCGGACTCGAGCCGCTTGTTATAACGCCCGAAACAAACTTCGTTAACATAGGTGAACGAACCAATGTATCCGGTTCTATGAAATTTGCAAAACTAATACGCGAAGAAAAATACGATGAAGCACTTACTGTAGCAAGGAATCAGGTAGAGGGTGGTGCCCAGGTTCTCGACATCTGCATGGACGAGGCAATGCTCGACTCTGAAAAAGCCATGGTAAAATTTGTAAACCTTGTAATGGCGGAACCTGATATAGCAAAACTACCTTTGATGATAGATTCCTCAAAATGGAACGTTATAGAATCTGCTCTTAAATGTATTCAGGGAAAATCTGTTGTAAACTCTATAAGCCTTAAGGAAGGGGAGGATATATTTATTAAACGTGCACGACTTATAAGAAAATACGGTGCTGCAGGTGTTGTAATGCTGTTTGACGAACAAGGGCAGGCCGATACTTTCGAAAGAAAAATTGATGTTGCCCAAAGAGCATATAATATCCTAGTAAATAAAGTCCACTTCCCACCTGAAGACATAATCTTCGATCCAAATGTCCTTGCTATTGCAACAGGCATTGAGGAACATAATAATTATGCTGTTGATTTTATTAACGCCACAAAATGGATTAAACAAAACCTGCCTTATGCAAAAGTAAGTGGCGGTATAAGCAATCTTTCCTTTTCCTTCAGAGGCAACGATAAAGTACGTGAGGCGATGCATTCAGTTTTCCTTTTCCATGCTATAAATGCCGGACTTGATATGGGTATTGTCAATGCAGGAATGCTGCAGGTTTATAGTGAAATTGATCCAGAGCTGTTACAACTTACTGAAGATGTAGTGCTTAACCGAAGAAAAGATGCAACTGAACGACTGATTAAATTTGCTGAGGGGCTCAAACAGGCTGATAAAAAAGAAGAAAAAATAGATGACTGGAAAAAACTTCCGGTTGAGGAAAGAATCAGACATGCTCTTATAAGAGGAATTGATGAATTTATTGAAAATGATATTGACGAAGCCAGACAATTATTAAATGGGGCAATTGAAGTTATTGAAGGACCGTTAATGAAAGGTATGAACGAAGTGGGAAATCTTTTCAGTTCAGGTAAAATGTTTCTTCCCCAAGTTGTTAAAAGCGCAAGAGTTATGAAAAAGGCAGTTGCCCGACTGACGCCATATATAGAAAAGGAACAATCATCCAACAATAAAAATAAGACCAATAGCGGGAAAATTCTCCTTGCAACGGTAAAAGGTGATGTTCACGACATTGGTAAAAACATTGTCGGAGTGGTACTTACATGTAACAATTTTGAAGTAAAAGATCTTGGTGTAATGGTACCTGCAGAAAAAATAATCGATACTGCAATTCTCGAAAATGTCGATATTGTAGGGCTGAGCGGCCTTATCACGCCTTCTCTCGACGAAATGGTTCATGTAGCATCCGAAATGGAACGCCACGGACTTAAAATGCCTTTACTTATCGGCGGTGCAACTACTTCAGAAGTACATACTGCCGTGAAAATAGCTCCTTCATATAAAAGCCCCGTTGTCCATGTTAAAGATGCTTCGAAAGCAGCAAGCGTAGCAACCGATTTGCTTGATAATAAACGGAAAAATGAATTTGCAGCTTCCATTGCTGAAAAATATGCAGGACTGAGAGAAAAACATTCGGCTGCACAACAACATATAAACCTTGTGCCTATTGAAAAAGCAAGAGAAAATAAGCTAAAAACCGACTGGCAAAGATATAAACCGCCTGTTCCTGCAAAGCCGGGTGTTCATCTATTCGAGAGCCTAAATCTTAACGAATTATTTAACTATATCGACTGGAATTTCTTTTTCTATGCATGGAAACTTACTGGAAAATATCCTTCGATATTGAACCACCCTGTAAAAGGAGAAGAAGCGCGTAAACTCTTTGATGACGCCTGCAGATACTATCGCGAAGCTACTGATAAAAACATAATAACTGCGAAAGCTGTCTTCGGCTTGTTTCCAGCCGTTTCATCGGGCGATGACGTAAATGTCTTTCCTGTTGACGGGAAAAAAGAAATAAAAGCTGTTTTCAGGTTTCTCAGAAACCAGGAAAGTAAAGAACCGGGACAGCCGAATCTTTGTCTGGCCGATTTTATAGCACCCGAAAATGCCGGTATTGAAGATTTTATTGGTACTATGGTGACTACTGCATGGATAGATGAACAAAAAATGAAGCAATATGCCGGCAATGATTATGCAAATATCATGATACGGATTTTAGCCGACAGGATCGCAGAGGCATCAGCGGAAATGATTCATGAAAAGATCAGAAAAGAATACTGGGGATATTCTCCTGAAGAAAATCTTTCCCATGAGGAGTTGTTCAGAAATGCTTACAGAGGTATTCGTCCGGCTCCAGGTTATCCTGCATGCCCCGACCATACTGAAAAAAGAACTATCTTTGACCTGTTGGAAGCTGAAAATAAAATCGGAGTTGCGTTAACTGAAAACTATGCAATGGTGCCGGTATCGTCGGTAAGTGCTTATGTTTTTTCACATCCCTCTGCCTCTTACTTTAACCTGGGCAAGATAGGAGAAGACCAGTTGAAAAATTATGCTGAAAGAAAAAGCATAAGTATTAAAGAAGCTTCCAGGTGGCTTTCACAAAATATATTATTTTCCAGATGACTGTAATCGAACTGATTAAAAATGCAAAAGGGCCATTGTTCACTTTCGAACTTCTTCCACCCCTTAAAGGACACAGTATAGAACGCATATACAATACGATAGACCGGCTTATGGAGTATCAGCCGGCATACATTAATTTTACCACTCACCGGAATGAAATTATTTACAGAGACAGACCCGACGGTCTTCTTGAAAAGAGGGTCGTGCGTCTGAGGCCGGGCACAGTTGCGCTGGCAGCCGCTGTAAAATATAAATACAATATTACTGTCGTACCTCATATTTTATGCGGAGGTTTTACCCGAGAAGAGACTGAAAATGTTCTTATAGAAATGAGGTTCCTGGGCATTAACGACCTTCTTGCATTAAGGGGCGATCCGCAAAAAGGGAGCAGGGTTTTCATACCTGAGAAAAATGGACATACGCATACATGGGAACTTGTAAAGCAGATTTCCGATATGAACAGAGGCAAATATCTCGAGGATACACTCGAGAATGCCGAACCATCGTCATTTTGCATAGGCGTTGCAGGCTATCCGGAAAAACATTTCGAAGCCCCGAACAAACAAGTTGATATGGAACACCTTAAGATGAAAGTGGATGCAGGAGCTCATTATATAGTCACACAGATGTTCTTCAATAACGAACATTTTTACAAGTTTTGCAACGAGTGCAGAGAAGCCGGAATAGATGTGCCTATTATCCCCGGATTGAAACCAATTTCGGCTCTGAACGATATTAATCTTTTGCCTCAGACCTTCCATGTAGAGATACCCAATGAGCTGGTTAATGTATTGAAAAAATGCAAGACCGATGAGGAAGCGAGGGAAACAGGCATTGATTGGGCTACCATGCAATCAAAGGATCTGATAAAAAATGGAGTTCCCGGTATACATTATTATACACTCGGCAGGTCGGATAATATTGCCAGAATTGTAAAGGCTTCATTCTGAATTCACGAAATTGAATTCCGAAATTGCAAGGGAAAATAATTCCCGATAATTTTTTATTCAGTTATCTTTCATATAATATTTATTTTATGATTCTTAAAAAATATTTAAAATATTTTTAACTTTTTTTTTGATTTTAAAATTCTTTTACTACTTTTATAATCAAATTGCAATACAATATGATTTGAACCTGTTTTTATGTTAATAACTGAACAAACCACAACAAAAAATATAATCCTAAAACCTCCTTGTTTAAAGGCAACTCGCTGCATTTCTTATGTTCACAGGGGCCTCTGCACTTGTAATAAATATTTAAGTTTAAGGCGTCCTCTATTTTTGCATTTTTCTGTGCTTCCCCTCATTTTATTTCTTTAGAGGGATTATTCTGGCAGAGGCCCTTTATAGCCCGGAAAATTCCCCGTTTTTCCGGGCTTTTTGTTCTGTTGCATGCCATAACAAATTGACAAGTGTTATAATAGCCCTAACTCGTTTTTTCTTCTTTTATGAAAAATGTTAATCCCATGGAAATCAATAATCAACGAAATATTCAGGGAAAGAGGGAAATTGATGATTGGATGATTGAATGATTGGATGATTGAATGATTGAAGGATTGAATGATTGAAGGATTGGATTCCAGGGAAATAAGAGATTTATATATTTTCGATTCATCACAGTGAGCACGGGTTAACACGGATTCTCCCCGTGCCAATCCGTGAATTCAGTGGTAAAAGAATAAAAGCGTAAAGTATGCCTTGTTGTTAAATGTTTTTGGGAATTCATTGGCCTGTCCATCTTTGTAAACCCGATATCTTTATAAGTTATTTAGCCCGTCAGGGCTTACAATTCCATAGCCGGAGCATTATTGGATTATTCAGCATTTGTCCGTAGGACATTAACCATTTTCTTTGAGCTGCGCAGGAGCGAACCGTTTGTAGTAATGATTGAATGATCGAATGATTGAATGATTGGATTCCAGGGAAATAAGAGATTTATATATTTTCGATTCACCACAGTGAGCACGGGTTAACACGGATTTATCCCGTGCCAACCTGTGTCATCCGTGTTCTATCCGGAAATAATTCATTTCAACACGGGGAGAATCAATTAACACAGATTTTCCCCGTGTGTAAACCTTTGGCCTCTGGGGTAAAAAATAAAACAACGAAAAAATATTTTATTTATTTGGAGGTAATAAAATTTTATATTGACTACACAAACCAACTTAGATTCTTATCTGTAATTTTACTTTTAATAATTTTTTCTTTAATTTGATTTTTAATTTCATCTATAGATGACGCTTCGTCGCTTAAAAAATCTCCAATAATTTTACCATCCTTCATAATAAGAAATCTATTGCATAAGTTCGTTACTAAGTCTAGATTATGTGAAGTAATAAATAATGTTTTCTTATTTTTAATAGATTTAATTAATTCTATCAATACATCAATAGTCTGAATATCTATATGTACAAATGGCTCATCAAAAACAAGTACATCTGGATTATGAATTATAGCTGCGGCTAACGCTATCTTCATTTTTTCACCGGCAGAAAAATCTTCTATTCTCTTCCTATCGTAATAGCTAATTTTAAAAACATTAATTAAATCGTTAACCCTAATAGATATTTCTTGTGGCTCAACTTTTTGAAATTTGCAGATAAATTTTAAGTATTGCAATGGCGTAAATTCATTTACAAAAATAGGAGGACTTAATAATATACCCAGTTTATTTTTATAAGTAACATAATGTGGAGATACTTTTCTATTAAAAACCATAACATTGCCCTTATCATAAGTAATTAAATTACACAAAACATTTATAGTTGTAGTTTTACCACAACCATTATTCCCAATTAATGCTACAGATTCACCTTTATTAATAGAAAAAGTAAGATCATCAAGGGCAAGAATACGCCCGTATTTTTTTACAACTTTATTAAAATTTATAACTTCTTCCATTATAATAATTCCCCTTCAGCATTTAAATTGTATTTTATGTTAATAAAAAAGCAACAAAACAAAAAGAAAAAAATTATTAACGAAGTATAAACTCCTGAAAAAATGTAACTTAAAAACATTAAAGCAGATATAATTATAAAATATATTATTTCATTTAATTTATTATCAACGTATAAGAATATTAGCTTAGTCAAAAAAAATAATATAATAATTGAAAGAATGGTAATATATAAATGAAAATTAACGTTTAGTACAACTATAAATAAAAGTGAAAAATGAAGAGTTAAAGGAATGCCCAATATTATTAATTTTGATAAATAAATTTTCATTTTTGAAATATTATAAAGTAAATAAAATTTATTTAACTCTAAATATTTATCATTTTTAAATAAATAATAAATGAAAATAACGTTTATTGCAAACAAATTCGCAAATAAAATGTTCTTAAATTCTTCATTCATTTCTATTAAATAAAGAAGCCAACTAGCAATAATTAAAATTAAAATGTACTTTGAATTTGCCCATACATATTCAAAAACCAATTTAAAAGTAGTCAGGAAAGAGGCCATTCATTAATTCTTTTTGCTGTAAAATAATAAAAAGATCCAGTTAGTACTAAAATTAAAAAATAAGAGATAATACAATAATCCCTTCCTAATAGATAGGATAAAAATCCACTTGATAGTGGATTAATATAAAAAATAAATTCGATTATACTTGATGTATTTGCAAATGAATATATTAGAATTATTAAAGTTATTAAAATAGATGAAAAGTTCTTTATAGTTAAATTTAAATTTTTTAACTTAAATAAATTTTTAGTTAGAAATAACATAGTTATTAGATAAATTACTTGCACTGTAAATGTAACTAGGAGTGATATTAAAGTCATTAATTTTGAGTTATTCATAAAATAAAAATATGTTATATAGAATAAAGTAGATATTAAAAAAACAATAAATTCCCATCTTTTAAAGTAATATTTAATTTCGATTAATAAAACTTTCCATCTTGAAATTGGAAACATGCAAAAAACGAGATGATCCCGCCCTTTGTAATCTGGACAATTAATTTCATATATCATAAAGTCTAATATTATTACTAAACTAAATATTGGTAAGTAATTAAATAAATCCAATACCCAAGTATCACCTTTTGACAAAAATATTGCATTTAAGATTATTAATAATGAAACAATGCACAATAAAATTTTTGAAATTAAAGAGTTAAAATGTATCATAATGTATTTAATTTAAATCAAATGTACCCTATTACTTATAAAAATAGTAATAGGGTACTGTTAAATTCATTTGTTTTCCCTAAACTAATTGGGTTAACAAGCTGCAATAACATCATAAACTGAAGCTCCAAAACCCACTGCGGCACAAATTGCTGCACCTCCAGTAGAAACACATAAACCCACAAATGCGAATCCATATAATACTAAAGCTGCCTTGCAAGACATCTTCAAACCAGCTTCAACAGATTCCATTTGTTCTAAATTTAGCTTTTTCATAGCAATAATTATTAAATTTTTACCTACTCTCTCCAGGCTTTTCGGTTTCTGCCTGCAAAACAAAAAAATTGTTCTGCAATGACAAATATGAAAAGTCTCAGTCCACTATTTTCGGACTCTCAAAATTTATCCAAAATTTCTCCATAATTTTTTATAAATTTCATTTTCGGATAATAATTTCTCGTGAGATCCGCATCCGTCAATTCTGCCTTTATCAAGAACGTATATGTCATCACTTAGTCTCCTGGCTATATGCACTTTATGAGTTATCATCAATATTCCCATAGTTTTCTTCAACTCCCCTATGAGCCCTGTTACCTTATTTTCCATTTCGATATCCATATTGGCAGTACCCTCGTCAATTATCAAAAACTGAGGCGAACCGGCCAATGCCCTGAATAAACCTATCACCTGCTTCTGTCCGCCCGACAGATTGATCCCTTCTTCTCCAACAATTGTCATAATACCCGAAGGGAAAGCATCAAAAAAAACTTCGAACCCTGTATCTCTTATTAATTCTATAAGCTTTATTACCTTGTTCTCATTTAAATCCGGAATTAAATTTTGTAGTATCGTTCCATTAAATATATGTATTTCCTGCGGGATATAGCCGATGTCGGCTCTCCATTCTTTCAAAGTGATAGCATCCGAACCGACGACTCCGTTAACTAAAATATTCCCCTTTTCGGGCCGATAAAATCGCATCAAGATATTTGCAAGTGTGCTTTTACCTCCTCCGCTTTCACCAATTAACGTAGTCACTTTCCCTTTTCGTATCAAAATATTGATCTCATCTAACAATAATTTCTGACCCGGAAACCTGAATGAAATATTGTTTAATCTTATATTATCTATCTGTATTTCTGATTCTTTACCTTGACTTTCATTTTCTTCGGGATTTACTTTTGTAAACTCGAACATTCTCGAAACGGCAACTTTTGCTTCATTCACCGGAATGGCAATAAGGGAAATATTCAATAGAGATGGTATTATGCCAGAACTGATTGATATTATTGCCATTAAACCTCCGGTCGTATTTTTTGAATTGATAACTTCAAACGACCCATAGAAAATTACCATAACAACATAAATAGTCCCCATTATGCCTGTTATAAGCCCAAGACTGATTTTTATTTTTCCAAGTAAATAATATTTATCCTGGAATTCCGAAAATATTTTTTTGTTTGTTTCCCTTATAAATTTTTGCCATCCCGAGCTTTTTATTTCATTTATTCCTTTTAATGAATCAATATAAAAGCTTTCACTGTTTGCATATTTAACCATTACTTCTCTCTGGCCTGATAGAATTCTTCCATTCCAGCGATACACTATCAAAAACAGAAAAGGTGAAAAAACCAGCGAAAATATTCCTACCGGAACAGAATAATAAAATAATATTGCAATTGATATCAGTACTATCAAAACGTCGATTGTATAAACGCTTAATATTTCGGCTATTACTCTTTGAATCCTTGCAGTATCATTCAATCTTGCAATAAAATCTCCTGTTTTTCTTGTATCGAAAAATGATTTTGGAAGCACCAGTAATGTTCCGAAAAAATTATCAACCACTCTAATATTGAAATCCCTGCTTTGCGACAACAGAAGCAATTGTCTCACTGAACCAAGTAAAATTCTCGCAATTAACAAGATGAAAACAAGTATCAGATTAATAATCAGAATATTGATATTATGTTGAGGGAGTATCTGGTCAACGAGTTTCTGAGTAAAGATTGCCAGGACAAGTCCCAGAGCTGAGAAGAGTATTCCTGCTATGAAACTCACAATAAACAGGTTTATATCCGGCTTTATGATGCCTATCAGCCAATCTCTTTTGCTTGTTTTGTCTTCTTTTTGATTAACAAATTTTTGGTTTTTTATTAGTCCAAGACATTTCTTACTTATCCATATTTTTTCGAGTTCCTCAGGTGTCATAAGTTTAAGTCCTTCGGCAGGATCCCAGATAATGAATTTGTTGTTCTTATAGCCAAAGTTTACGATGTAATGTTCGAGCGAGCTGTTTAATCGAACGTGCATAATAAGTATCCCATCGAAAGTTTTGATATCTTCTATTCCGGCTTCATAGCCTGTTGCATCGAATCCGCACTGATTTGCGGCCTGATAAAGACCAAGCAATGTTGCGCCTGTATGGTCTGTGCCGCTCAGCCTGCGTATGTTTTCAATAGATGAGCTGCCTCCGCAGCAGTTTATTACAGAAGCAAGGCATGCCGCCCCGCAATCGGAGGAATCATGCTGAAGAACTGCATTTTTTTCGATATTTTTCAAACTAATCATTATCAGTCAAATATTTAAGTATCGCTTCAGGTTTAACTTCACCTTCGAAATATTTGACTAAAATCAATTCCTTGTTGTAGATGTAAGTTGATGGAACTGACTGAAGTCCAAAAATGTCACTGAGTTTGTAATTGGAATCGATTAATAAAGTAATCTTTTGATATCTGTCCAGTTCATTATCATAATAAAACTTTTTTATTTCATCTTCAGGGGCACTGGATACCAATATGATATGAGTTTTATCAATCAAATACTCAGCCGTTGTTATCTCTTTTATTTCATACTGGCAATGTTCACACCCTGGATGGAAAAAAATGATAACCACAGGGCCTTTGGTAATAGTGTCAGAGTTAAATTGAATATCGTTGATTGATTTTAAAGAAAACCCGGGGAAATGTTCAATATGTTCGTGTATAGATTTAGCGGCCTGTACTTTTTTGATAGTGGAAAATGTGAAATATAATAAAACAGTGGTCAGAAGCAAAATCAGTAATGCTGCGGTAATTTTCCTTATCATATATCAAAGTGTTTGTTCAGCAGATAAAAATGTGATAAATGCTAACCAGACAACGAATCCCGGGATATAGGAAATCAATACTACTTTTTCTGCCTCGTTTCTCGATAAATTCGACTTCATCCAGATACCGGACGATAATAAAATAATATAAACCAGCTGGAAAAGATTCAAGCTCTGCATGGCAGGAATCCAAAATGGTTCGACTTCGGAAAATGAAAACAGGTTGCCAATAGAACAAGGAAAAAAGAATCCCAGATCGTTAAGATTGTAATTTCCTGCAAAAAAGAGAAACCAGAATAATTTCACTACTCCTGCCAGTAAAAAAATTATTTCAGAAACTATTACAATGCCAAAAATTTCTCCGAATGTTATTCTGTAATGCAGATTGCATAAAAATATCCCACAATAAATAACAAACGTAACAAGGAAAAATTTAATTACAAGTCCTAAAAAAGCAATCAGATAGCTTACCCACTTCATTTTGTTTAGTTTATTGAAAAGATCTGTTATTCTCTCATAGGTAAGTTGTTCACTATATGTATTATAAAAGACCGTTTCATTTATAAGTAGAATATTCGACAGCCACATAATAATTAAATATAATCCTGTTATTAATATAAAGGCATCGGACTTTTTTAAACCGTATAGATATTGCAAAAATTTCATCGTCTGAACGTTATATATTAATAATCAATTTTTCTATTATGAACCTTATAAATTCAAATTAATTTATTTGCTGTTTTATGTTCAGGGTTATAATCTTCCACTAGAATTTTTATTCTTCTTTCATTGGCATAGTAATACGACTTTCGGGCATTTGAATATCGTATATCCACTCCCATTTCTCTCATTTCCTGTATATATTGAAATAAAACACTTCTGCCGATACCTAATTTTCCCGCAAACTCCGAAGGTGTACCTGTAGTCATAAGTGATATAAGGCAATCCATTCGCCTTAATCTTTCAATATACCGGATAAAGGACATAGCACAATAATTTAGAAATGCAGCTAATCCAAATTTCCAATCTTCCGGGGATTGATAAATACAAAAGGATGAATATTTATTAACATATTTTTCAACAGGTTTTGAACATCTTATGTTATAATTCTGATTATCTTATAGTAACAAATTATTAACATTGTTCAAAAGTAATTGACAGGTTATTTTTTGACATTTAGTATCATGATAATGATTGGAATTCCTCCTTTCTGTTCGCAGGAGGAAAAGATTTATTCGATAAAATTTAAGAAAACCTGTGAAGATATTTATCTTGTGTCGTCCAAAAAAATGAATTAAATAAAAGCAGGGTAATATCGTTTGCTTTAGACTGTATTTTTATTGGTTCATATATTTTGTCAGCAGGTTTTTAATTACAAATGATTCGGTAAGGTCGAATGCTGTTTTACCGTCGTTATTTTTCAATCCAGGTTTTGCGCCATTTTCCAGCAAAACTTTTACTGTATCAATATGTCCGTTTTCAGCAGCAAGCATCAAGGCCGTTTTGCCGTCAGGTGTCTGAATATCAGGATTAGCATTGTTATTTATTAGAATCTGAACGATATCAGCATGGCCGTTCAGCGCTGCCATCATCAATGCAGTATATCCTTCTGGACTTTTGATATCTATTTTTGCTCCGTTTTCGAGCAATAGCTGCACCGTTTTATTTTTCCCGTTTATTGAAGCATACATTAATGCTGTAAAACCGTTAAATGACATGATATCGGGTAGTGCACCTTTTTCGAGAAGAAGCTTTACTATTTCGTTATCTCCTTTGAGGGTTGCAATTATCAGTGCAGAAATTCCATCATTGGTTTGTATATTTGGATCGGCATTCTTTTCGAGAAGAAGCCTTGAAGTTTCAACCTGTCCGTTTTGTATTGATATTATAAGAGCTGTCTCCCCTCTTGAATTTTTCAAATCCGGATTAGCTCCCTTATCAAGAAGTAGCGACACTATATCATTAAAGCCGCTACTGGAGGCGAACATAAGTGCTGTTGAACCATCAGTTTTTTGTAAATTAATTTTCGCACCTTTTTCAAGAAGAAGTCTTGTAATTTCAATATTGCCGGTCTGGCAGGCAATGATAAGAGCTGAGGCACCATCATTTTTCTGAAGATTGATATCCGCTCCTTTTTCAAGCAGAAGTCTTACCACATCTGCCCGTCCTTTCTCTACAGCCCATATTAAAGCGCTGGCTCCGTCTTTAGTGCGGAGGTCGAGTGAGGCTCCATGTTCGAGCAGGAGTCTTATTATATCAGTATGCCCGTTTTGAGCGGCGAATATCAGTGCAGTAGTTCCGTCGGAAAGTTGATAATCAATATTTACCGGTCTGGAAAGGAGTATGGTGAGAATATCTGCATGATTATTCAATGAAGCCACCATAAGTGAAGAATATATTTCTGCAGGCGGAAAATTATATTTAACATTTTTATCAAGAAGCATTCTGATAATTTCGACATAACCTCCGCGGGAAGCTCTCATAAAGGCTGTAACAGGGTATGAATTTTTCTGCAGTTCAGGATTAACTTTTTTATTGGCACGAAAATCAACAACTTCCGATTGCCCATCTTTCGAAAACACCAGGATAGATGAAAAACCGTTACCCTCTTTTAAGCCCTCTTTTGTTCTTTTCATCAGAACTGATTTTACCATATCGGTCATCTCATCTCTTGCTGTAATCATCAAAGCTCTTGTTTTATCATCACATCGACGACTTTCAGCCACTTCCCTTCCGACAATAATTTTCACAATGTCGGTAAATCCATAAAGAGAAGCTATGAAGAGTGGAGTGGAGCCGTCCTCACACCGAATGCAGATATCGGCTCCTTTATCAATCAACATTTTCACAATATCGGTAAAGCCTCCCAGTGAAGCTAGAAAAAGAGCCGATTTCCCATCGGTGCATTGTTTATTTATATCTGCTCCCTTTTCTATAAGCAGACTTACTATTTCCGTATGTCCATTTCCTGCGGCAAGAATAAGGGGAGTAAACCCATCGGAATTCTGTGCATTGTAATCTGCATCATTATCAAGCAGAAGTTTAACAATTTCGATGTGTCCATACTGTGATGCAGCCATTAATGCCGTAAAGCCGTCGGCAGCCCTTGAGTTTACCTTTGCTCCTTTTCTTAAAAGCAATTTTGCAATATCTACATAACCGTTCTGAGCAGTAATCATCAGAGAAGTATAACCGTTTCCGGCCTGAACGTCGGGCAGAGCTCCCTTTTCAAGCAAAAATTCTACAGTTTCAGTTCTTCCATAATATGTTGCAAACATAAGAGGGGTGGAACCATCTTTGGACTGAATATTAACAAATGCTCCCTTGTCTGTCAATATCTTACAAACTTTTGTCAATCCTGCAGCCGATGCATACATCAATGGCGTGCAACCATTTAAATCTCTGTAGTTGACCGAGTCAATGTTACGAGCCTTCATCTGAATGCCCTTGTATTTCCCATTTTTAAGAAGAGTTATAAAATATTCTGCATTAACAGAGGTCTGAGAATATGCAAAATTGAACGAAAATAATAATAACAGAGATAATATAATCGAACTATGAAATTTCATCTGACCTGAAAACAAAAGCAAACCAATTTAATAAATTCCTTTGAAATTACACACTCTTAAGATTTATGTTTATGTAAAAATGAATTTTCGAATATTTTTTACTATTTCAATTCAAATAATATATAGAGTTAGATTAATTTTGAGATTGGTTTAGAACAAAGATTAATATTTAATTGTATAAAAAGGATTTTATAAAAATTTAACTATGAAATTATTTAAGTATGGAACGCTATTTTACAGAACTATAAGCTGTAAGTGTAAATATTACACTTTTCAAGTCTCTCATAACGGAATAAAGAATTTTTATTTTAAAGTTATGTTATTGTTCTGTGTAATTTCAATTTCTGGTTTTCAGTTATCTCAAAAAGCTTTTGCTCAGTTTCCGGGTATCACCGACTCTATTGCTAAATACAGAAAAGGAGAAATAATAGTTGTCTCGACTCCAGGAGCGAGAATACAGGTGGAGCAGCTTAAACATGAATTCTGGTTCGGATGTGCTATAAGCAACGGACTTGCAGGAGATACATGGAGTGACGAGACGAAAAAGATTTATAAAGAGAAATTTCTTGAGAATTTTAATTCTGCCGTAACTGAGAATGCTCTAAAATGGGGGAATATGGAACCGCGTCGGGGGGAGGTAAATTATAAAACCGTTGATTTTATTCTCGGATGGTGCGAGGAAAATGACATTCCTCTCAGAGGTCATAACCTTTTCTGGGGGATACCTCAGTTTGTTCAGCAATGGGTGAAGGAACTTAATGATGAGGAACTTAAGCAGGTTTTACAAAACAGAGCTGAAACGATTTCGTCGCGATATAAGGGTCGTTTTGCAGAGTATGATTTAAATAATGAAATGATACATGGCAATTATTATGAAGAGCGTCTCGGCCCCGGGATAACAAAAATGATGGCGGAATGGGTTCATAACGGAGACCCTGCTGCAAAGCTATGGTTAAATGATTACGATATTCTTACAGGTAACAGGCTTTCCGATTATATGGCTCATATACGCAAGCTTCTAAGTCAGGGAGTACCTATAGCCGGGATTGGCGCTCAGGGTCACCTGCATGGTGAAACATTCGACAGGCAGGCTCTCAGAAATGCACTCGATTCCCTTGCCGTTTTCCATTTACCTGTCAGAATCACAGAATTCAATATGCCGGGTCAGAGATCGAAATTTTACAGGGAAAAAATTACCACGATGACACCTGAGGAAGAGCAATTAAAAGCAAGAGAACTGATTGATTATTATAAAATATGTTTTGCGCATCCTGCAGTTGAAGGCATACTTATGTGGGGCTTCTGGGAAGGAGCAAATTGGATTCCTGTATCGTCGTTATACAAACTCGACTGGACGCCCACACCTGCCCTGGAAGCATATAAAAATCTTATTTTTAAAGAGTGGTGGACAAATATCTCTGGTGTTGCAGGAAAAGACGGCATTTTTTCAACACGGGCTTTCTATGGTAAATATAGAGTCACGGTAAACGGGATTTCAAAAATAGTAGAGCTCAAGAAGAGTGAAGGCAAAGCAAGGGTTACTTTTTAAGATACAGGGAATATTTTATCAGCCAATAATAGAAGAGATTGCACACGGAAATTTACATTGGAATATATATCCATCTTATCGAAGAAAAAAATTGCGGCCCCTCTTATTTGTGGAGGCGTGTTGAAAGAGGGGCCGCAATTAGTAACACTAAATATGCTATTCATTATAAAAGGCCATCGCCTTTAGTATTTCAGAGCTTATATGGTCTTCTGTATTCATAGTTCATTAATCTGTGGTTCGATGCTTCCGGGTCATCGATAAAAGTAAAGGTTGCTGGATCCCATTTTATAGGCCTTCCAAGTTCAGTTGCAATGTTGCCAAGGCAACATGTGATAGCGGTGCTGCAACCAACTTCTATAGGCGCAATAGTTTTTTTACGCGACTTGACACAATCGAGGAAATTAGTCATGTGTGGTGAACTTATCTCGAATCTCAAGCCTTCCTGTGTTGGAGCTGGCCTTGCCTGACGTTGCTGCTGAGCTTGAGCCTGAGTTGCCTGTGCCGGACGCTGTGCGGGCTTTTGACCCTGCGTTTGCTGGGCACTTCTGGCCTGTGGACGACGGCCTGCGATTTCAGGCGGAATAAGTGAAGAGTCGGAGCAAGCAATATAGCCGCGTGCTACTTCAATCCAGCCTTTAGTACCGATGAATTTTATTCCCTGCGCTTCAGGATTATCTTCGAGATAAGGCTGTTCAGTCATTACGACACCGTTGAGATATTTAAATGTAAGATAAGGTTGACCCTTATATCCTTTCGGAATAACTTCGTACGGACCGGAACCGTCCATCCCTATTGCAGCCTGCGCGATGTCGAACATGTGCGCGCCCCAGTCGGCTGTATAGCCGTTACCTGTTTCACGATACCAGCGCCATGCACCCCATAGTTTTTCATTTTCCGGAGGATCGAGCGAAATAGGGGGAGCAAGGTCGGGATGATAAACTATCCTGTCGTCATTAAGTGGCCCAAGCCATAAGTTCCAGTTCAAATTACCCGGAATAGTTTGCGCAGGTAGATCCAATGGTTTAGGAGGATCTCCAACTTTTGCATATATTTTTTCGATGTGACCTATTGCACCAGCCTGTACAAGCTCAATAGCTTTCTGAAACTCCTTACTGGAACGCTGCTGACTGCCGACCTGTACAACTCTCCCGGTCTTATTTGCAACTCTTGTCATTACGAGTGATTCCTTTATAGTATAAGAAAGCGGCTTTTGTACATATACGTCTTTGCCTGCCTGACAGGCATGAATTGTTATAAGTGCATGCCAATGGTCGGGCGTTACAACTTCAACTATATCAATATCTTTACGTTCAAGTAATTGTTCATATTGTTCATAGGTGTCGCACCTTGGAGCAAGTCCTTTCGACTTCTGCCATTCTTCCACGGTCCTTTTGTAACGCAGCTGCTTTATAGAATCAACATCACAACAGGCTATTATCTGAAGCCCGGGATACCCTGCAAATCCTTGAAAGTCGGAAAGTGACTGCCTGCCAAGTCCTATGGTTCCCATAAGAATTCTGTCGCTAGGCGGAATACGCATTCCATCAATAATATAACTGGGGAGGATTGTAAGCCCCGTCAGCCCTAAAGCTGATAAGCCGAGAAATTCTCGGCGGTTTATTCCATTCTGATTTTTCTTTTTCATATAAGGTTAGTTTATAGGATTAACTGGTTTAAAAATAAAAAATAATAATTTATTGATTCTGATTTTAACAAACTTTAACAAGCACAGTACCCTTTCTCTCCCTTTCTCTTTATCTTCATCCTGCTCCCGCCTATCACTCAAATCTCTCACTATTCACCTATAACTCTCTGCCTTTACCTATCACCTATCCTCTATCGCCTCTTCCATTATTTCTCTCAAAGAGAAGCAATTGCGTTTTTAAGTATTTCTGCTGATTTTCCGAGTAATTCCAGTTCGTGTTGAGGCAAAGGTGCATTAATTATTTTAATTACGCCTCGGTCTGATACTACTGCCGGAACACTAAGGCAGACGTCATTTTGTCCGAATTCCCCTTGCAGCAGAGTCGAAACTGTAAGGACACTATTTTGTTTCCTGAGAATTGAGGCAGTGATTCTGACAAGGGCCAAACCAACAGCAAAATGAGTTGACCCTTTTGCATTTATAATATGATAGGCCGATTCGCGAACCTGTTGTTCTATATTAGATCGCTCAATCTGCCAGTTGGAACAATAATTACATATAGGGCAATAATTATCCATCGGCATGCCTGCAATATTGGTCATAGACCATGAGGCAAATTCGCTGTCGCCATGTTCGCCAAGAATATATGCATGGACATTATGAACATCTATTTGACAATGTTTGCTTAGAAGATGCCTTAGCCGTGCGCTGTCGAGCACAGTACCTGAGCCAATTACCCTGCCCCTTTCCCAACCTGACCGTTTCAGCGCAACCCATGTCATGACGTCAACCGGATTAGAAACAATAAGCATTACTGCCTCAGAACCTGCACCGGCAATTTCTGTTGAAATATCTCCTACTATGTCGGCGTTCTTTTTTAGAAGTTGAAGTCGGGTTTCGCCAGGTTTCTGGGCTGCGCCTGCAGTGACGACTATAAGTTTGGCGTCGGCGTAATCTTCTTTTGTCCCTTCTCTGATAGTTACGGTCGGAATAAATGGTTGTCCATGAACAAGGTCGAGAACCTGACCTTTTGCAAGTTCCTCATTTCTATCTATAAGAACAATTTCTTCTGCAAGTCCGTTCTGGGATAAGGCATATCCATAAGTGGCACCTACAGAACCAGCACCTACAATCACAACCTTTCTCTTATTGCTCCTTAATTTATTTTCATCCATGTAGAGAATAAAATATTATTTATTGAACTTTTTATCGCTATAACAATTCCTGAAAAGAATTTGTTTCCATTAAAGGAAATTTTTTAATATAATTCATTCCTTTCAACAGCATTAAGAATACTTCGAAAGCACTTCTTTACCAAATGCCATACACTCATATCTCTTTAAGTTGTCATATTCCTTTATCCCCGGCATTTGTTGCATTTGTTTGCGAACGTCCGGTTCCATCAAACCGAATGTGATACGTCCGAGAAACACTTTCGAAGGAATACCTGTCACGCCGCAAATCTTTGCAATGTGATTATCTATAAGATTAGTGGTAACTTCAGGAGTAACAGGTTTCATCATATTGCCGCAAACAGCAAAATATCCTCTCAACCTCGGTTTAAGTATTCCTTTGTTTCTATCGAGATAATCCTGCATTTCCTGTGAGACTTTGCCTGCCCTGATTGCGCCACCGACAATTATATGATCATATTTCGACAGGTCGGGATTCTCCCTGACATCGAATACATTAGCAATGCCGTCCATGCCTTCGGAAATCCATACTCCTGCATCTCTTGCAGTACCGCACCAGGTGCTGTACAATATTGCCCATTTTTTATCGGATGGCCGCGGATAATATTCAAGCGAACTCGCTTTTCGCGGAAATAAAAAAGCAAATGTTCCCAGAATCGTTGTTTTGATAAACATCCTCTTTTCCATAAATATTATTATTTATGATTTATACAAATTTTACTTTTAAAGATAAAAATACATCTAAATAACTTATATGTAATATTCCAGGTTAAAATATTTTGTAAATTTATCTCAATTTAATTAAAAGAGTAAGCTTATGAATATGATAAATCGTCGTGATTTCATAAAGACTTCTTTAATTGGAGCTGCAGGTATTTCATTATACAGACCTTCAGGAAATTTTGTGTTTCAGCGAGCTCAGGAAAATTTTATTTCGAGCGTTTCACTTACTACCGGTGAAGAGAGGGTAGATATGACTTTCAGAGCTTTGCAACCATTTTCAAGGCAGATAAAGGAAGCTATAGGTAACAGGCGAGTTATACTTAAGCCGAATAATGTTTCAAGCAACATTCAGCTAAGTGCAACACATGCCGATACTCTTGAAGGGATTCTCGAGTTTCTGAAGTCGATAAGAAAGCTCAACAATGTCGTTATTGCCGAATCGGCTGCCGATGGTCCTACAATGAACGCTTTCAGTAATTTCAATTATCTGAAACTTGCTGATAAATATCCGGTTAAATTTATGGATCTCGATAGTGAAGGATATGAAATTATTCATGTATTCGATGAAAGAGATTTTGCGCCGCATGCTGTAAGGTTTTCAAAAGTATTACTCGATCCCGGTTCATATATTGTTTCTGTAGCAAGGTTGAAGACCCACGACCGTATTATTGCGACACTCTCTTTGAAAAACATAATAGTTGGTTCGGCAATCAAGGATCATGGTTTTACTTTCGGGAAAGACCGTAAAGAAGGTGCAAGAAGTGATAAATCAATTGTGCATGGCGGAGGATACAGGGGTATAAACTATAACCTTTTCGACATTGCCCGACGGCTGCATCCTCACCTTTCAGTTATTGACGGATATGAAGGAATGGAGGGCAATGGTCCTACCGCAGGAACTCCTGTTGACCACAGGGTTTGTATCGCCAGCACCGACTGGCTTGCAGCCGACAGAGTGGGAGTGGAAATTATGGGCATTGATTTCGGCAATATAGGCTATCTGACATATTGTGCTCAGGCCGGACTGGGAACGGCCGATCTTGCTAAAATTGAAATTATCGGAGAAAGGATAAGCGATCATATAAAAACATATAAATTACACAGCAATATCGAAAAACAGCTTCTCTGGAAGAAACCGGTAAGCTGACAAAAGATGGCGATTATTGAAGAAGCTTATTTTATCGACACCTATTTTGTAACTTTATCATTATTATCGTAATACAAATCTTTAAAACAAAAATAAAATGAAAACATCAAGAAGAACATTTATAAGAAATAGCGCTATGGCAGTTGCCGGTGCCGTTGTTTTACCCAAGACCATTCCTCCTGTACCACCAAAAGCAAAAGGCATTGTAGGGCTTCAGCTTTATTCAATCCGCACCGAAATGGGGAAAGATCCTGTCGGGTCGCTCAAACAGATAGCCCAGATAGGATACGTTTATGTTGAGCATGCAAATTATGTTAATGGTAAATTTTACGGATACGCGCCTGTCGAATTCAGAAAAATACTCGACGACATGGGTTTAAAAATGATTAGCGGCCATACTGCACTTAATCCGAATCACTGGGACGCTTCGAAAAATGACTTTGCCGACAGCTGGAAAAAGCTTGTAGATGACGCCGCAATACTTGGTCAGGAATATGTTATAAGTCCTTCGATGATTCAGTCAATGTACCGAACTTACGACGATTTGATGAGAACAATAGATATTTTCAACAAAGCCGGTGAACTATGTAAAAAGAATAAAATGAAATTCGGATATCACAATCACGATTTTGAATTTAAAACCGAATTTAATGGTGAAAAAATGTTCGATATCATTATGAAGTCAATCGATCCGAAGATGGTAGTCATACAGCTCGATATGGGTAATCTTTATAATGGCGGCGCAAATGCTATGGAAGTGGTTAAGAAATATCCGAAAAGATGGGAAAATATTCATGCCAAGGACGAGATAGAGACAGAGAAGGGCAGGTTCGAAAGTTGCATATTAGGGGAGGGTATCGTTAATGCAAGAGAAGTACTCGACATTGCAACGAAAATCGGCGGAGCAAAAGTTTATATTATAGAACAGGAAGCTTATCAGGGTAAAAGTCCTATGGAATGTGTGAAGGCCGACCTCGAAGTGATGAAAAAATGGGGATATGTGTAGAAAAGGAAAAAGGATAAAGTATAAAGGAAAAGGGTAAAAGGAAAAGACAAGGTAAAATAAGGGAGTAAAAAATATAAAGTTTAATAAACAGGAGAATGAATGAGGTATTGACTGTAATCTCCTATTATAAAATTATTTCAGGGAGGAGTATCCCGTTTCAGGTTTGCGGACTAAAAGGTTCGGATTTATCCTGATTGAATAATTTGATAGTTTCATTTTGCATCAATACCCAAATTGAATAAACTCCGGCCAGTGTGCCCACAGGGATATTAAAGCAGCAGATAACCGAAACAACCATGACAAGTATTCGGGCCCAGTTCTTATATGAGAGCAAGCCGATACCGCCTATGATGCCGAGTAATGAAACTGATCCAATAAAAAGTGGTATGGCAGTTCCAATAAATGATATTACTGTTTCTGCTATCTCATCGCCCAGAACCAGACCTTTTACAAACTTCATAACTGCAAAGACACATGCTGCACCTAAAAAACCAAGCGAATTCAGAACTATCCTGAGAATTGCGACTAATGTGACCTGCTTCTTCAATTTTAAATCTTCCATTGTCTTATTGCGTTTTTATTTATTATCCTAATGACGGTCTTTCTTTTCAGTTTGATGCATTAATCTATAAAAATAGTGAATTAAGATTTAAAAAGGTCAAAAATTTTAACAAGAATGTTAAGGAAATATTTTACAATTTAATGAGTTTTATAAATTTGTAGATGAAAGCAAATAATTATGAAAAAGAAAATTATTTTCATTTTTTCCTTTATTCTGGTTGCATGGTTTTTAGCTTCATGTGAAGAAA
>JAGNKY010000005.1 GCA_017999895.1 Bacteroidales bacterium | reverse complement strand
CGTTTATCCACCGGATTATCCCAGTGTTCATGAACGCCCATGCTCTTTGGCAGAGCTATGCCATCCCCATTCGGTGCATAGATGATCCCAGACGGCCAGTTTTTTGAGTCGGCTGCCTGATGAA
Organism: Bacteroidales bacterium; assembly: GCA_017999895.1. Lineage (GTDB taxonomy): Bacteria > Bacteroidota > Bacteroidia > Bacteroidales > VadinHA17 > LD21. Next base: position 177,211 of record JAGNKY010000005.1, on the reverse strand, counting down.
GATAATCATCCACCCCATCTTCACTGACGAAAGAATAAGTATGCTCGGGGTTTGTAAACTCTGTCCTTAGAAAATCGAAAGCAACCGATTCTATTGCTACAGGATCTAAGGAAAATAGCAAAGATGAGCTCCAGTGATTATTGAACGGAGGCATTAAAAATTTAACAGGCAGACCGTTCCAGTCCGGCCCTGCCCATAAAGCATCAAGCATATAGAAAAGATTTTTACCACCGGTAAATCTATTACCCATAAGATCGACAAGTACTCTGTAATGACCATACCCTATTCGATCGCTGCTGTTAAGTCCGGGATGAAGATGAAAAGCACTGTTTCTCGATTGGCTCCCGAAATGATTCTTAGTACAAAGTGAAATACCGGCAGAACTATGACCTTTCATAGCAGCCGGGTTGATCAAATATTCACACTCTTCGAGCACGCTGTAAATTTTATCCGACCCTGCCTCTTTCATGACAGTTTTCTTATCCGAATAAAAAATCAAATCTTTACTGCTCTCACTGCTTTTGATTCTTCCATGAGTGGAATCAAAACTTGAAAGATAATTCACATGTGGAAACTCGGCATAATACTTAACATATTCATCCTGATATATATTTCTCATAGCATCTCCCACATAAATGAGCTCCTGAGGCACTTTTACCACATGTACTAGCTGCCTGAGAACTGAAAGTACTACTTGAGGCGACGTTTCGAATGATAATGCAACAGGCCTTGATTTGACTCTTTCGTACTGAGTGTTTATACCATTAGAAGCAGACGTCCTGTTAAGCTTGATATATATCTTCTCTCCTTTACGGTACGAAACATTACCCTTGCCACGATTCTGATTATGATATCTGAAGATAGCATCCCACGCTTTCTCTATCTTCTTCTTTCCAGTTATTGAGCATAATCCCGCAATTAACATATTATCCACAACTTCCTGATTCGTATTTTTATCCATAAACCAGGCGTCATATTTTTCTTCACTTATATCGCCTGAAACTGGTTTATTTACACAATCAGGATTTGTAGATGCCGGATTCCATACCCATGATACTCTGCCTGGCATAATACCCTGTGGCTTACCCATTGGCTGATTTGGAGTATAGATATCTTCCAAATAGTTAACATTAAAAATTTTTTTAATGCTTTCTTTCGGTGGAGGAGCTTCAACAGATAATGCCCTTGCAACCCCCTGAGCCCTAATCGCAGCTTGATAAATGCTCCATTGTACAGGTATTAAAAGCAAACCTTTCATAACATTACGTCTGCTTACTTTCTTTTTTCCGGATTCCATTGACGATTCCGTTATCAATTTATTCGTAACAGGTTTGTTATTTGCCATTTATAAATGTTTTAACAAGTTAAATCTAATTATTCTTTTACTCTTTCAATTATTTCAAGGCACATTCGCCCGTTATGATAAGGGCATATCCAGTTTCCAGCCTTATCACCTCCGGGAACGCCATCGGGTGAAACTGAAGTGAACCAACCTCCGTTGATTTTATCAACCAGATATTTATCAATAAAGTTCCATGCATTAATTGATATATTTAGATATTTTTCATCTCCAGACAGTTCATAGGCATTCAGATAACCGACTACCGTCTCAGCCTGTTCCCACCAGCTACGTACAAGTCTTGTTTCTCCTGTTGCCCTGTCTCTTTCTGTTAGCATACTTCCATCTGGTAAAAGGCCTTCCATAGCAGCATTAGCTATTTTAATACTTACTCCCTTAACTTTTTCAATAAGCACAGGATCTTTCAGTAAGAGAGCTGCCTCGTAAAGTAGCCATGATGATTCAATGTCGTGACCGTATGAGTCTATTTGAGAAGTCCTGTTCCAGTTTCTATCCATAAAACATATCAGGTGATAACTGTTTTTATCGATTATATGATCAAGAAAAATATTTATCATGTTCTCGACTCTTTCGGCCATTCGTTTATTCGGCCATACGCGGTAAAGATTTGCGTAAGCTTCTAAAATATGAAGCGAAGTATTCATAGTTTTCTCATCTGCGGGAGATTTTTCCCCAATAAGTCTGTCGTGTGTGCGTTGCCAGTCGCGTGTGAAGACTTCAAAATAACCGTTTAATTCTTTGTCGAGGACATTCTTCTCAAATAGTTCGAAAATATCTATTGCGGCATTGAGGGCTTCTTTATTCCCTGTCGCTCTTGCATATTCAGATAATCCATAAATAAAGAATGCCTGCGTATAAGTATGTTTTCTGGTATCCTTTGGTTCTCCTTTAGCATTTAGCATCATATATGCTCCGCCGTATTCTTTGTCGATAAAATGAGAAAGAATATAATCTTTAGCGCGGGTAGCAAGACGCAGATATTCAGGGTTTCTTGTAACCCTGTATGCTGCGGAATAAGTCCATAATATTCTCGCATTCAAGATTCCTCCTTTGTCGGCATCGGGAATAACCTGATTGTTCCTGTCAATCCGTCCATAAAACCCGCCATTCACCTCATCAGGCATTTTTGCTGACCAGAATGAAAGGATATTGTTAGTCAAATTATCTGAAGTTTGCTCTTTCAGAAGCTTTAGCTTTTTATCAGGCGACAGATTTATTGGTATTTGCCCGATAAGGAAATTACCGATTATAACAAAAACCGAAAGAATTAAAAAAATCCTTTTCATCGCCATTTTATTTTTCATTAAAAAAGCTGCTGTTGTTAAAGAACAGCAGCCTATTATATTTAAAATATATTAACTCCATAACCTGTCGTGAGATCTTTTCTCATCCCATTCAGGAGTTGGCTGGAACCATCCGGAACCTTTGGCAAGATGTTTCTTACATTCTTCCTCGTTAAGCTCTATTCCAAGTCCGGGTGCATCGAGCGGTACATTGGCGAAGCCCTTTTCCACCATCGGCTTCGATCCGGTCATTTTTACAAGATTATTATAATACGGCACATCTATACTGTGGTGCTCGAGTGCAAGAAAATTCTGCGTTGCAGCAGCACAATGGACATTTGCCATAAAGCATACCGGAGAGCCTGCCATGTGTAAAGCCATTGCAATCTGGTTCTCTTCGGCATAATCGCCTATCTTCTTTGTTTCAAGAATACCACCGGAGGTGCCTAAATCGGGATGAATAATATCAACAGCTCTTGCATCAATAAGTGGTTTAAATCCATCTTTAAGGCAATAAATATCTTCACCCGTTAAAATTGGTGTTTCAAGAGCCTCAGAAAGAGTCTTGTTCCCTTCTATGTCGAACCATGGCACCATATCCTCGAGCCATGCGAGACGGAATTTTTCCATTGCTTTCCCGAACCGGATGGCATTATTTACGTCGAAATGTCCGAAATGATCTGCTGAAAGAGGAATTTCATATCCTACTACGTTCCTGACTTTCTCGACATATTCCTGAAGAGCTGCGAGGCCTTTATCAGTGATTTGCACCTGGGTGAATGGGTGGAGAGTGTTCCCATAGCCCATATATTCTCTCAGGTCATATTGGGCCATTGGAGCCCAGAATTTACTGTTTACCAAGTTACCTTCGGTTCCCTGCACCAGATGAATTCCGAGGTCCATTTTAAGCCATGTAAAACCCTGCTCTTCCATTCGTTGCCTTATTTTCTCTGCAAAACCCTGAGGATCTCTAACTTCAGGAGTGTCGGCGTAAAGCCTTATTTTATCACGGTATCTGCCGCCCAGAAGCTGCCATACAGGCACATTATAAGCTTTACCTGTAAGGTCCCACAGAGCCATTTCTACGGCACATACGCCTCCACCCTGCCGGCCATGGTATCCGAATTGCCTGATAATTTTGAATATCATCTCAACGTTACACGGATTAAGTCCGAGAATCCGGCTTTTAAGAAAAAGCGCATACCTAACATCTGCACCGTCTCTTACCTCACCCAGTCCGTAAATACCCTGGTTGGTATCTATTCTTATAATGTGCTTATTCATTATCGTTGCATAACGCATATCGGTTATCTTCAGGTCTGAAGGACTCGAGGCTCTGCTTACCTTTTGTGTCGTCTGAGCAATTGTATCTTCAATTGGTAATGCCATAAATCCCCCAAGAGCAATGCCTCCAAGGGCAGTTTTCTTAAGGAAATTGCGACGGCTACTGGTTGTGTGCGGATTATTCAGTTCTGCCTGTATGGCATCAGCTTCTGCTTTTTCAGCACGCCTGTTTTCCTCTTTTATCTTTTCAATTATTGGTTTCATAATTGTTTTATTTGAATTTTGGAATTTAATTAATTTTTGTTACCAGTTCCTATCTTTGAAATAATTATCCAGTTCGGTTTTGCTCATTGGAAGTTTGCCTGGATAATTATTCAACCAGTTCATAAAATCCTTTTTTATTTCTTCGGTCCATTGGCTGTCAATCTGGCCAGGTTTATATTTTCCTTCGCGCAGCCGTTGATGGCCGAACTCATCGCGTAAAGCTGTCACTTCCGCTGTAATCACCAGTTCTTCGACAAGGTGAGCGGGAATAAATATAACTCCATATTCTTTTGCCAGAACGACATCGCCAGGAAGCACAATGGCTCTTCCTATCCTTATTGGAGCATTTATTGAAACAAGGCTCATCTGGCTAATAAAAGAAGGGTCGTGTCCTTTCACCCAACCGTTAAATCCTTTAATTTCCCTCAGGCCTTCAACGTCTCTTACAGATCCGTTAAATATCACGCCTCTTTTCGATTTTGCATAAATGGAATTCCCGAGGTTATCGCCTATAAGGGTACCATCGACTATCTTACCGAAGCCGTCGGCAACATATACATCGCCCTCGACCAGAACGTCTATCGGCCAAGAGTTTGTTCCTCCCTGCTGTGCCCTTCCTTCTTCTTTACCCTTAGTTCTGATATATTTTTCCAGATCGGGTCGTAGCGGCATATATTGTGCTGTAACAACACGGCCGGTCATGGGTTGGTCAGGGTTAATGATATACCAGTCGTTTTCGAACTGATTCTGATAACCCTTGTTTCGTAATATACCCCATGCCTCCTCTATCGAAACATTTTTCAGCCTTTCGAGTATTGCATCAGACACTTTTGGTCTGCCGTCAGGAAACCTCTCTCCTTTCCAGTCGGCAGTGAGAGCTTTGATATATTCGGGCGACGAGCCTACATTCTGTCCCCATGTAAGGATAGTTACCAAAAAAAGAAAAATAAAAGAGATTAGTTTTCTATTCATATTATCAGATGTTTATGAGGTTAAATAATTAATTTAAATTATTAAAAGATTAACATATTTTAATTAAAAATTCAGGTTCAAAGTTCCAGCAGAAAATTGAAACTTCTTTGAATCCGGAACTTTGAACCTGATGTGTAAAAACTAATTGGCGTCCCACCATACTCTTTTTGCAATTTCCTCTTCCCTTGTCATTGACATTGACCATCCCAATGTTGTCATTGCAGCATTAAGATTATCAAGATTATTTGCTCTTTCATTTTCAGGGTATGCATATCGTGTAGGCATTTGAGCTGTAGCCGAGTTTGATGGCAGATTAAGATTCATCCTTCGTACATTAGACCATGCTTCAGTAGGATTCATATACATAGATACCCACATCTCTTCAGCAATCCTCTGTCTTGCTGCATCGCCTGTTCCAAGAGGATTTGCGGTGATATAATCTGTAATTTCAGACCCATCTATTCTTTGAAATGGCAATAGTCCATCGTAGGAACTCATTTGAGTCATACTGGCTGTAATTGCGGCAGAATAAGCAGCATCGGCTGTTGTACCTGTGTTCCATCCATTTAATGAAGCTTCAGCAATAAGATAAAGCATTTCCGAAGCCGTAAGGATAACTAGAGGTTGATTTATCGTAAAGAGAAAAGGGTTTGGACTTGTATATGTCCAATGATAAGCAGGAAGAGATGGCGCCGGATTTGCATTTGTACCATGAACCATACCTTTTGCCTGAGTCAAATCCCAGTCCCATTTGGAGGCATCTCTCCAGTATTTCTGCATATCTGATGCGGTCACAGCTGTGATTGTATTATTAAGACGGCCACCAAAAATAACTTTTCTTCTTGGATCATTTTTCGCTTTCAAGAAATCCACAAAATATTCTCCCAGTTTAATATAACGTTCTGGATCGCCCGAAGGAGAACCTTCGAAAAATGAACTATAAGGATTCTTTTCACTATTCATTCCATCTTTTGTTTTAAGAACCCAGTTATCAGTATTATTCGTTATCACACCTCCGGCAATTGCTCTTTCAGCATACAATTTTGCCATCGATGGGTCAGCAACTGATGCTCTCATTGCAATTCTGAGCATAAGAGAATATCCATATTTCTTCCATTTGTTGATGTCGCCGCTATAAACTATATCACGTGCCTGTTTGGAATCAGCACTACTTTTCCAGGTAAGTGACATAGGTATCGCATCGCTTGAAAACGATTGTATTGCACCATCGAGAGTCTGAAGCATATATTTATAAATATCTGCCTGTCTGTCATACTTTGGTTTCAGAATACCTGAAAGATAAGCCTGACAAGCTTCAGTAAGAGGTATATCTCCATAAAAATCTGTTAATCTCTGAATAATAGACACTTTCATAATACGTGTCATAGCAAGATTATTTGTCTGGTTTGGATCATTCTTTTTAACGAGGAAGTCTTCAAGTGCAATTGCCATTTTAAGAGCTCCTGTATATACACCCCATGGGCTATCATTTAAACTCTGATCGAATTGATAAAGGCCTCCATAAAGCATAAGATTTGAATAAGTAGCGTAATATTTACAAAAACCTCCTTCGACTCTAACAGGGTTGCCGCCGGCAGAACCACGCCCATGGCTTATAAGAATATTTGTGAACATCATTGACATATCTGAATTTTCTGGTGTAAGAAGATATTTCGGATCATCAAGCTCGACAAGTTCCTCTGTATCACATGCAAAGCCGCCAAACAATATCAAGGCAGCAAGGAAAATTTTAAGAAGTATTTTATTTTTCATTTGATGTCATTTTAGAAATTAGCACTCACATTTAAAGTAAATGTCCGGGTTGAAGGTAACGCATAATTATTGATACCTGTTGCACTACCTGTTCCCGGATCTCCATTTGGTAAATGGTTCAGCAAGTCAAACAGATTACGTCCTATAATAGATACATTAATATTTTGTACTGGAATATTATTATAAAGGCTTTTTGGTATAGTATAACCCAATGTAAACTGACGGAATTTAGCATAATCTGCATTAAATACTACCATTTCACATACACGTTTAGTAAATCCCTCGCGATAATAATTTTCAAAATGTTTAACATGGTAAGGAATTTCGTTGCCAGCTACTTCAACCGGATTTGGCAAATTGTTTGCCGGATTGGCATTTATTGTATAGCCTGTTGCGGTAGAAATATCTGTCCAAACTGGTTCTGAAGAAGTGCCTGTATTATAAACTCCTTCAAGAAACAGACCGCCATCACGGCCAGGAAGAGTGGATGTACTCTGACCTCTTTCCACCATTTCCTGTTCTGCCACATAGGCTACCGTGGCTCCCCATTTTCCATCAACAACTGCTGAAAAGTTAAAATTCTTCCACCGCAATGTAGCTGTAAAACTTGCAGAATTAGGATAAGTTCCATAGCCAATAAGGGTTTTCTGGGGATCTCTTACGGGACGCCATGATAGATGTGTTTGTCCGGCATAATTAAACGACCATCTTTCCCATACTGGTTTTCCATCAACTTCCTTTTGTGTGTAGCCATACATGGCAAAAGGACGCTGACCTACTACCTGCTTAACGTCAATACCTCCTCCTATACTGGTGCTTCCTGCACTAACTTCTGATGCACCTCCAAGGTCAAGTATTTTACCCATATTGTACGAATATACAAGGTTTAATTCCAGATTTACTTTTCTGGCTACCGGTACTAAAGTAAGCATCAATTCATGCCCTTTATTGCCTATAGCGCCAAGGTTTACTGTAGCACTCGTATATCCTGATGATTGAGGCAAAGTCACTCCAACAATATCATTCGTAGTCTTCTTGTCATAATATGAATAATCAATTGCTACGCGATTCTGCAAAAACCGAAAATCCACACCAACTTCATATTCTCGTGTTTCATAGGGAAGAAGATTTGGATTGGCAATATTATTTGGAATACTTATTAGAGGAGTCCCCATATATCCGGTTTGGTCAAAGTTATATCCTATTTTTGTTGAATAAGCGCTGGATCCACCTCCGACCTCTGCATAAGAGGCTCTTATCTTTGCAAAAGACCACCAATCTGGCAGTTTTATCTGATTATGCAGGAGGTAACTTATGCCCACACTTGGGTAGAAAATACTGTTATTTTCAGGTGCAAGTGTTGAAAACCAGTCATTTCTTCCGGTTAAGGTTAAATATACAAGATCTTTATAAGATGCTTCAGCACTTCCATAAAGGGAGTTAATTCCAGAACGACTATAACCTACATCGGTGTAAAGTTGTCCGGCATTTGTTATAACATGATAAAACGGAACCAGAAGCTGGTCGCCTCTTATACCGTCGCGGTTATAATTACTTCTGGTTAAACTGCCGCCAAACATCGCAGTAATATTGAAAACACCAAACTGTTTATTAAAATTAAGTGAGTATTCTGCATTGAATTGGTTTTCAATTGTAGTGAATTCAGTAACAGCTCCTGTTCCATTAACATTTCCCCTTAAAAAACCATAAGCATCAATGTTTGTAACCTTCAGTGAACTGTTTTCAATTCCAATGCGGCCGTTTAAAAATAACCAATCGGTAATATCATATCTAAGATTTGCATTTGCCATTACACGGTCTCGCTGGTCATTCTGGGAATCCTGATATGCCGACCAGTATGGATTCTGATAATAATCATTAGTACTAAATGGCAGCATCCATCCATCAGGTTTTGCTCCCCATTTTTCTGTATCGCCTTTCAGCCATGTAATATCCCAGTTTGTTGGTATAAGTGAAAGGATTTGAACATATCTCTGAGGGTTAGGTCTGTTTTTACTTTTAGAAGTAGTATAGGCAGCTCTTGCTTCCAGATTTATTCTTTTGCCGAATTTACTATTCAACGATAAGTTGACAGTCTGCCTGTTCATATTTGAATTTGGCAATGGAGAAACGTATCTCATATCTGAAACTGAAGCCCGAAATCTCTGATTCTGACTTCCTCCTGTAAATGATAAGTCATTTGTGATAGTTGAACCTGTTCTCATAAATTCATCCCAGTGATCTTCTTTGTATGCGAAAATTATGGGTATATTAGGATTGTCATTAAAGTATATACCGAGGTCCCTGCCGTCATATTTTGGACCCCATTGCCGATGAACTTCCTGGTTCCATGTAGTTGGATAAGTATCGCTGTTATCGCCGTTCATACCTGAGTTACCATATAGTTTTTGTCGGTTCCTATATGGGTTAACATAATTCTCAATCGCGAAAGATCCATTATAACTTATTCCAATTCCTCTCTGACCAGCACCGCTTTTTGTTGTAATTAAAATTACACCATTTGATGCTCTCGAACCATACAATGCTGTAGCAGCAGCACCTTTAAGAACACTCATCGTCTCGATATCGTTAGGATTAATTGTTGTTAGTGCATCGCCCAGATCCCTTCCTCCATAACTCGAAGAAGCTCTTGAGATTGGAATGCCATCCACTACATAAAGGGGATTATTGTCGCGGCTTATCGAAGTATTTCCCCTGATTCTAACATTCGATGAACCTGCTGCACCTGTACCTGAAATATTTATATCAACTCCGGCAATTTTACCCTGAAGTGTGTTCATGAGGTTGATTTCAGGAACTTTTTGAACATCGTCTCCTTTTACTTCAGTAACTGAATAGCTCAACGCTTTGGTTTGCTTTTTTATTCCTAAAGCCGTAACTACAACTTCCTCAAGGCCTATTGTCTCACTTTTAAGAGATACATTTATAGTCGTTCTCCCTTCCACAGTAATCTCCTGAGTACCATAACCTATAAACGAAAATACCAGTGTCGCATTCCTGTCAGGCACATTTAATGAATAATTCCCTGACGCATCAGTCATAGTACCTATTGTAGTCCCCTTTACAACAACATTAACCCCTGCCATAGGTTCTCCAGTCTGACTATCGGTAACCTTGCCGGTGACAGTTATTTGCTGCGGAGGTTCGTTCTTTATTGAAAGTGATACCAAATTATTTTCAAGCGGTTCGGTTGTCAATAAAATCTTCCTGTTAAGTATTGCATAATTTATTTTTTCATCCTTAAATAACTCTGGAAGAATATCTGTTATCGGCTCGTTTTCCGCCTTGATGTCAACAATCCTGTCGACATCGATTTGTTTCTGATTAAAGATGAAATAAAAATCACTTTGTCTTTCTATCTCATCCATAACTTGCTCAAGTGTTGCTCCCTTCATCTCAAGTGATATCCTGGCTGCCTGGGAATAACTGTTTCGCGCCAGAATATTCGATATGCTCAATATAATAAGCAAAAATGTAATCTTGAGTTCCATAATTAATTTCTTAATGTTTTTTTTCATAAATTTGAAATGTTTTGAGTTGGGTTATTAATTAATAATAGCTTGACTTGTTGCAGGAAAGTGTGGCTTAATAATTACTTTCCTGCTTTTCATTAGTAATCTGTTCTGTTTCATAGGCATATTGGCTTTTAAGGGTTAATTAATAATATTTTTATTATTTATTTGCTTGTTTTTCTGGGTGTTATAATTATCCTCTTTTTATAGTAAACGCCATCGTCATTTATACCTCCCTCTTGAATTAAATAATCAATGGGTAAACTACGCTTCATAAAATAAAGAACTTCTTCAATATTCTCATCAACAAATGTCGCCCGTAGCCTGATATCTTCCTTAAACTCACCGCTGGTTTCTACTTTTACATTATACCATCTCTCCAGCCTCCTGGCAATAACATCGAGTGGGTCATTTCTGAAAATAAGCTTGCCTTCCAGCCATGATGAATACTTCTCAGCCTGAACAGTTTCCACCGAAAAATCTTTTCTTTCCTTATTGTAAACTATCAGCTCATAAGGCTTCATCACATAAGATTGCTGCCTGCTCTTGTCAGTAAAAACCAGCTTCCCTTCCTCGAGCACAACTTCAATATCATTCTCATCTTCATAAGATGCGATATTGAACTTCGTCCCCAGAACCGTAACCACTACTTCATCTGCCAAAACTTTAAATGGCCTTCCCTTGTTTTCAGTAACATCAAAAAATGCTTCGCCTTTAATAATTACTTCTCGATTCCTTATATAATTACTTCTATATTTAATAGTAGAATTGCTGTTCAGCCATACTGAAGTGCTGTCGGGCAGCATGAATTGTGCACGTGTCCAGCCCGGTGCTTTTATCTCAACCCATGTTCCGTTCTCTTTGCCCGAATTTCTGTATAATGAAATACCCATATAAACCAGGAGCGGAAGAATAAGAACGGCTGCCATACGCGAGAAGCTATTAATAAACTTCGATACTCTTCTATGAGGTATTTCCTGCTTCGTATTTATCTCATAATGTAGCTGGTAAAGTATATGGTCAAGATTTTTCTCCGTTGCTTCCACTTCCTGAAATAATTCGTACCAGTGCTTCCTTAGATACTTTTTCAGCTCAGCTTCAACAGATTTATCACAGAAAATTTTAATCACCCAGGCCTTATCCTCTTCAGTGTAATTTCCTTCGAAAAACCGTCTCAGCCTATCTTCGTTAAATTCTATAAAATTTTCTGACATTAAATGTTTTCTTTTCTTATCTTATTTCTTATTATAACCTTTTATTAATATTTTGTCTTTTGTCTTAATATTTTATCCTTTCAAACAAAAAGGGCTGCCTCATTACCGGATTATCTATCTGTAACTTTCTTCAATCAAAAAAAATTATTATAGAATGAATATCTACTGAGACAGCCCCTACCCTAACTAACCCCGGCCAAATGTTTAACCTCCTATGCATTATTTTATTCAGTCAAAAAAAAATTCGACAACTTTTTTACTTTCCAAAAACACTAATTGTATTTCAATAGTCTTAACCTGCATTATTCAAGAAGAAGACAAAATTAAAAAGATAAAAGTCAGGCAATTGCAAACTTTTTTAATCTTTTTCTGTTAATTTGATTTTTATTATTGTTTTTCATAATGTTTCGAACCTTTTGTCTTTAACCTTTTGTCTTTTGTCTTTTCTGAAGTTTATGAATTAATAAGATTAAATTTTTATGGTAATATCCTTATAAGAGATAATACACCTACTTGGAAAATAAAAAATATGCAATAAAAAGATAATAATTTAGTCAATTAATTGATTTATTGTATGTTATTTTTATCCAAATAATTTTCTTTTTCGTTTATCACTTTCATCAATCAATCGCAAATTTCTCATAAACTCACAAACTATTTCTCACCGGAAAGATGCGACCGAAGAAATTTCAATGCCTCTGTAAGATGATTTTCTACAGTCTTGTGACTTATCTTTAATTCACCCGAAATCTCTTTTATACTTAAACCTTCGAACCTGCTTTTCTCGAAAACTTCCTTCTGCCTTGGCGGCAACTGGTTTAAAAGCCTTGTAATATATTGATACAGAGAATTATATGTCACCTCATCAGAAGTCCGAAAATCGAAATCATCATATACACCGGAGTTAAGATATTGTGTCAGGTGCGCTCTCCTCCTGAATTGTTTCCGGATAATATTAAATGATATGGTAAAAAGGTAGGATTTGAAAGAAAGGTCTTCAATAAGTTCCTCACGTTTCTCCCATACTGTCATAAAAACTTCCTGAACCACTTCTTCAGCTTCAGATTCTGATTTCAAATACCCGAAAGCAAAAAGGTACAAACGTCCACTGTATTCTCGAAATAAGGTATTAAATGCAATAATATTGCCTTTTGACAAATTCCTTACGAGCAGACGTTCGTTTTCAACCGGCGGATATTTCATTTTTGAAATGCTTGTAACATATTTTCTGTTATTTTATTAAATACCTTAATTAATAATAAACATTGCAGACCAAGTAAAATAAAGGCTATAACAAAATATTTTCTGTCTCTGTTTCATTATTATATAATTCGAACGGGTAGCCGCTAAGCGAAACATATAATTTATTTCTTAGCCACAAATAGTAATGCTGTTATGTAGGTTAAAACAATTCATAAATGTCATTCAAAATCTTATCTATTGTCTTAGACACTGCTGGTCCGAAGATTTTTACACAAACTACCGGAGAAGAATAAAAATTAAACCTTAAAAGTAAATCAATTCTTTGAGAATTACAATTAAGCTTTATATAGTCAATCCTTAACAAGTCAGTTTTTTATAACTGTTTCTGACATTTAAGGCCTGAATGCATCAAGATCGAAAAAGTATTCTATTTTAATCCTTAATTCAGATTATCGGATAGTGGTTATGTGCCAAATAAAAGTTTACCATTGGACCTGATATAAAAAACCGGACAATCAATTACGCCACTAATTATTATATAATTATATAAAGGCCAATTTTTTATAGCTATACTACTTCCGGCATAATATATGGCTTACGATAAGAGTCACGTTTTAGATAACCATCTGCCTCTTTATCATTGACAAATTTTTCTATTTCAGGATTAAAAGTCAACTTTCTTCCGGTTCGGTATGATATAACACCCAGGTGGCCGATGGAAGCAGAAAGATGTCCCTCAAGAATATCGTTGTCAAGCTCTTCCCTTTTACGACTTCTGACACAATCTATGAAGTTTTTCCAACCGTTGCTCAGCTCCTCTTTTGGGAAATCACTGTCCGATTTTGCCGGACCAGGTTCATTCTTCTCACCAAAATATGTTTTATATCCATTGCTGGAGAAGGTCATCCAACCCTGGTCGCTGTAAAGGAAGCAGTCGCCTGAATCGGGCAGCCCTTCAGGATTAGTGCAGAGGCTCCTAACTTCATTCTGTATGATTACCCCATCGGGATATTCGCATACTTCTACTAATATGTTCGGTACTTCCTGGTCGTCGTCGCGAGCATATTTTCCGCCAGTGCAGTGAATCTTCACAGGATGACTATTTTTATTCAGTGCCCATCTCAATGTATCCATCCTGTAAATTCCATTGTTACCAAATTCGGTTGTGCCAGTATCCCAGAACCAATGCCACTGGTATATATATCTGTTCTCATTGAAAGGCCTGTAGGGAGCCGGGCCCAGGAATAAATCCCAATGAACACCTTCTGGTATCGGGCTGTCTGGAACTTTTCCGATTGAAACCCGATATCGATACGTTATTCCTTTAGCCATATAAACTTTACCAAGCTTGCCGTCGTGAACAAACTTTATTCCTTCCTTAACAGCCTTACTGCTGCGGTAACATATACCTGACTGGACTATCCTGTTATATTTCCTCGCAGCTTCAACCATTTTACGTCCCTCCCAAATACACCACGATACTGGTTTTTCTACATACACATCTTTCCCCGCCTGACATGCCCATACGGTCATCAGAGCATGCCAGTGGTCGGGAGTTGCAATTGAAATTACATCTATATCTTTATCATCCAGAAGTCTCCTGAAGTCAAATTCCGTTTTAGGTTTTGCTCCAAAAAATTTCTCCACAGTGGCTACAACATTCGGGAATAAACGTTCGTCAACATCGCAGATTGTCGTAACTGCTACATTAGGTATCTCAGCATAAGTATTAATATGTACCATGCCACGTCCGTTTATCATTCCCCTTACATTCTTACGCTGGCCACTTATGCCGACAACAGCAATATTTATTCTTTCATTGGGGCTGTTTGTTATCATATTCCTGATATATGCCGGAGCAACCATATCACTCTTCCCCTTCTTCTTTTCAGCAGCTTTGATAAAGCCAGGTAAAATCATTACTCCAACCGAAGCTGCGGCTGAATTAATAAATTTCCTTCTTGAAAATTTTAAATTCTTCATAATCGTAAATTAAAATGTTTTATATCATCTTATGACTGTCTTAAGCAGATTCACAACCTCAATATGGCCGTTATTCGAAGCGAAAGTCATTGCATCATCACCATCCTTATCTTTAAGAGAAGGATCTGCTTTATATGAGAGCAATATTTTAACAACTTCGAGCTGACCTTCGGCTGCTGCATACATCAGAGCCGTGAAATGTTCTTCATAGTCGGCTATATTGGGGTTGGCATAGTTATCGAGTAGAAGTTTGACAGCCTGAGGAAATGGCCCCGACGATGCCATCATAAGGGCAGTGCGACCATATTTGTCCTGAACATTCACGTCGGCACCTTTTTCTATAAGCTTTCGCATGGTTTCTACATGTCCGTTGTACGATGCATACATGAGCGCCGTCCGTCCTTCAGAATCTTTCTGATTTACATCTGTCCCGTTTTCAAGATGACTCGCTACAACACTCGTCAGGCCGTTAAGAGCAGCCTCATGAAAACCTAATTTCGAAGCAGAATTTATTAAATCCTGTTGAACCGATGTCTGAACTTTTTTCTCTTTCTTACTCTCATTACCGGTTTTGCATCCGCCGTATAATAATACAATAGCTATAACCAGAAGGTTCGCTATAAAATATTTCAAATATTCCGATTCCATAATTACTTCCCCTTTTCTCTTTTGTCTTTTAAGATATATTCAAAATACCAGTTAAATTTAAACCTTTTTACAAATAAATAATTTTCAGAACTAAAAATTAAATAAATAATTTTGTTTCATTAAACATTATTTCTATGAATAAATATTTGAGTTTTGTACTGCTATTCTTCCTTATATGTTCCTGTAACAGTGAAAAAGGCGGAGGAGGAATTTCAGAGAAAAATTTGAAGAAAGAAATCATAAAGTCCATTGAAGAATATATTTCAAATGGCAGCGACAAAATAAAACAGAGTGACGACGGAAAAGAAAATATTAAGCTATCAGCAGGTAAAATAGATTATCTTATTCTGTTTGAAAATATGTATATCGGTGATATAGATGGAAATAACTTTAAAGATATTATTGTACCTGTCGCCCGGCTTGTTGGAGGAAGGCCAGTTATGAAAGAACATATATTTTTTATTAATGATGGAGGAAACTACAGACGTGATACCATTATAGCCGACATTGTCAACATTCTTAAAGTAGAAGAAGGCGAGATATATGCCGAGGTTTCTAAAGTTGGGATGGATTCCCCTGGTTATGGTTGTAAAGAATGTATGGAAATTAAAAAATACAGCTACAGGGGAGGCAGACTTGGGGTAGTGCAATAATTCATGTTGGTGAAAACAATAGAGGCTGTTTCTTTAATCGAAACAGCCTCATTTTGTTTTACATCCTGCTTTTCACATAGCTTTTATGAAACAGGGACTAACATGATTATTCTATAAAATTCATAATATTTATTATTACCGATAATCTGGATTCTGAACCAGTACTCCTGGCTGGAGGTCGAGTTGTGTCTGTGGAACCGGCATAAATTTGTCTTTATTGCTGAAATTTGCTCCCTTCATAAAATCTCTTATTCTAAGGTCGGCTGACGCAAAGTCATTAAGTGTTTTTACCATATCGACTTTCATGCTCTCAGGCAGATTGTCCCATCTCCTGAGGTCAAAGAATCTTCTTCCCTCAGTTGCAAACTCAAGACGCTGTTCCCACTGAGCGGCTCTCATGGCTTCTTCCTTATTTGCAAAAGCCGTATAGGGAGATACTTTATAATTTGCAGCGGGCACATCCCATGCCACTTTTCCACCCTGTTGATAGTCGGCATCGGTGGTTTCGGGTCCCCATGGGTAAACCGCCACAGGAAGCTCAAAAATTCTCACCCGGCCCATTACAACATCTTTACCTGCTCTTTCACGTACCTGATTTATACAATCGAGGGCTGTTGCAAGGTCACCTTCATAAGCTGCAATTTCAGCTCTCCATAAAAGAACATGACTGTAACGGAGATACCTGTAATTATTGGCATTAACACCTGTTTGCCAGCCGGTGGTTGTGGAAAGTTTATAACGTTGTGATTTTTTGAAGAAAGGTTTTGAAGCAGGTAAATAGGGCCCACCTTCCGACTGTTTCCTTATCCAGTTACTACCTCGCATAATACCCCAGTCCTTATAAGGAATTCCTCTTCTGCCTACAGTGAAATCAAGCCTCGGGTCAACCGGTGTAACTGTATCTTGTACAAAGTATTGAGATGATTCCAAACCCTGGTCATTTTTCAGATCTTCATCGTTAAATGTATCGAACAGCGGCAAGCCGTTGTCATCAACTTTAAACGCATTGACAAGGTTTTGTGAAGGCTGATGAAATCCGCAGCACATACCTATGTCGCCGCCATGAGGGAAGTTAAGGCCAATACCCATTTCAGCATTCAACGATTCGTTTATGTCATTTACACATGCCTGTATTTCAAATATTGATTCTTTATTGTTTTCTGTTTCAATATTGAAGTTATCTATAAATTTAGGCATCAGTTCGTATTTCTTGCTATTGATAATATTATCAAGCAAGGGTTTTGCCTCGTCATATTTAAGTTCCTGAAGGTATGCCCTTGCAGCAAGAGCCATTGCTGCATATTTTGTAGGCCGTCCTATCAGTGCCTGACTTGCAGGCAGGTTTTCCCACGCATACTGAAGGTCGCTGATTATAAAGTTCAATACAGCTCCCTTCTGATTATCATTGGAAACAAGTGCTGGATCAGGAACATTTTCATCAATAAGAGGAATGTAATCTCCGAATACAAGCCATGACTCAAAATAAAACAACCCTCTAAGGAACCTTAATTCGGCTCTGAACTGAGTTGCTTTTTCAGGTGATACAGTTCCTTTTTCTTCGCAAACTTTAAGAATTCTCAGCGTTTTGTTTGCCCTGTCAACTCCCATGCCGATATTCAATCTCCACTTCTCGGCAGGGTAATTGTTTGTAGTCGTAACTTCCCAGCGTTCGATTTCATTAACAGGAACCTGGTCGGTAACTTCCGAGCCTTTATATGCATCGTCCGATGCAACCGATCCATAAGTCCAGTTTTGTATTGATGCCCCCCATGATACTGTCCATAATGCACTTCCTTTTACCATTGCATACGTTCCGGTTAGCAAAGCATCAACACCTTTTTCGTTATAAAAAACATCTTCGAATGTGGCACCGAGAGGAGGCCTTTCCAGGAAAGTATCAGAGCATGAATTGATTATGGCCACAACTACCAATGAAGCCATTATAATTGCAATTTTTTTCATATCCGTTCAATTCTTTAATTTAAATGTATTTGTTATAGACCAAGGCTTATACCAAACATAATTTGCCGTGGGGTAGGCCATGCACCTTGATCAAGCCCCATATAGTCGCCAGATGAATTCAGTTCGGGATCGAGCCCTCCATAATTCGTCAATGTAAACACATTTGTTACCTGTGCATATAAGCTAATGCTTCTAATCTTAACCTTATCAAGAAAAGTCTTAGGCACCGTATATCCGAGCCTCAATGTCTTAAGTCTCAGGAAAGATCCGTCTTCAATAAAGGACGTGGATGGTTGTTGCGAGATTGATTCAAAATCAAGCATTGGCAACTTGGCATCAGCATTATCATTAAGATATTTACTTCCCCATGATTTGTATAGAGCATCCTTGCTTAATCCGCCGTTAAACATCCCATAGTCAATCCATCTTTTAACATAATTAACCATATCGTTCCCATAACTGCAATAGAAGAACATATTAAGATCGAAACCTTTGTAGCCAAGGTCAATATTAAGGCCACCTGTAAAGTCGGGATGTGGATTGCCAATATAAGTCATATCATCAGGATCAATAATATCATCGGCTGTATCCATAATACCGTCGTTGTCTGAATCGATCGTAAGCTGATTTTTGAATTTGAAATGGCCAGGTTGATTATAAGTAGTGCTGCCATACGGTGGATGTGCAGCTGCTTCTTCAGCCGTCTGGAATATACCTTCCACCTCATAGCCGTAAAATTCAGGGAATGAAGTACCCACTCTTGCCCTTGTATAATTCATCTGACGCAGACCTCCTGAAATAATTTCTTCCTTTACATTTTCTGAAAGCTTAACTATTTCATTTGAATAATGAGAAAAAGTAGCTTTTATATTATAGCTCAGTCTATCACCGATTATCGCACCTTTATAACCAAGTTCAATATCTATTCCTGTATTTTTCATTTCTCCGATATTTACAAAAGGCGGGGTGGCAAGACCACTAACATCCGGCAGGCTTACTCTGTAAAGCATATCGGAAGTATTTCTTCTCCATACATCAAGCATAAGACTTAGTTTGCTATTAAACAACATACCATCAATTCCTGCATTTATCGTTTCAGTGCTTTCCCATGTCACGCTGGGATTTCCGAGTGCTGAAGGTTCGAATCCGGTAATAGCCTGATTGTTGGAACCGTCAAGAGCATAAGCAGCAGTATATTTATTTGATGCATAAGTAGAATAAGAATTATAATTTCCTATTCTGTCATTACCTGAGAGGCCCCATCCTGCTCTTATTTTCAGGAAGTTCAGCCATGTTTTTGTACCTGCCATGAAATTTTCCTCCGAAATTGTCCAGCCTAAAGAAAATGCAGGGAAATTACCGTAGCGATTTTCAGAGCCGAACCTCGAGGATCCGTCGCGTCTGAAAGTAGCTTCAAGAAGATACCTGTCAAACAGACTGTAGTTCACTCTTCCGAAAATCGAAAATAGTGCCCATTCCGAACCGTTACCATAGTTATCCTTGTTTATTTCTCCTGCATCGAGCTGCATGTAGTCAGGGTCTTCAGAGAAATACTGGCTTCTGCTTGCCCCGGCATACTCATAAACATTTTCGATAGCTTCGGTACCTACTACAATATTCAACTTATGTACATCAGCCAGAGTAGTATTATAAGAAGCTGTATTTGTCCAGTTCCATTGCAGACTGTTGTTAGTGCTGAAACTCATACCATTAACCTTATTTGGTTCCGAATGCTCATAATTAGGGATGGTATAATATTTAGAATTCCACTGACCATAATTATATCCCAGGAGGCTCCTTATTGAAAGCCCTTTTAACGGAATAAATTCTACATAGAAATTACCTATTCCTCTTGTCCATTTGCCTAAATTATTTCTTGCCCGGTAAAGCATAGCTACAGGATTCGCCGAGTTCCCCATTTCAGGAGCTCTCGAACCAGCAAAATTCCCCATTATATCATAAACCGGAATGATGGGCTGGGAACGATATGCCTGGGAAATTGGTGTGCCTTCACCGTTATCATCAAGGTTACCGTGTTGATTGATATATATTACCTGAAGTGATTGTCCTGCTTTGAACCATTTGTTAAACTGAGCGTCGGAGTTCATCCTGAAAGTGAATCTTTTAAAATTTGTATGAATGAGGATCCCATCTTCATCAAGATAATTACCAGAGAATGCATAAGTTGCATTTTGTCCTCCTCCTCTTACAGAAAGATCGTACTCCTGAATAAGGCCATTACGGTATATTTCATCATACCAGTCGGTACCTGGTTTGCTGGCTTTATAAATCTGGTAATCGGGGTATTTATAAAGAGCAGGGTTAACTGCAGGATCTCCTTCCATCTTTCCTGCCGGAAGAATATAGTCAGGGATAACGGGTTCAGGTCCCGAACCATATTGTGCATGTGAAGGAGCGATGCCTTTGTTTTTGAAGGAAAGCCATACAGCCTCTGCATACTCATAAGTGTTCAACAAGTCGTATTTATTTGTAGCATGTGCGATACCAGCCCGTGCTGTGAAGTCAATTAACGGCTGCTGGTTTAAACTGCCACGCTTGGTCGTTATAATTACAACTCCATTTGCACCTCTCGAACCATAAATTGCTGCAGATGCAGCATCTTTCAGAATTGTTATAGACTCAATATCATTCGGATTCAAGTTGTTACCCGGCCCGGCCGGAACTCCGTCTATAACATAAAGTGGATTAGGGTCGTTTATTGTCCCGATCCCCCTGATACGTATTGTTGCATCACCACCCGGAACATTTGCAGTAGTTATTGTTACACCTGAAGCCTGACCTTGAATTCTGCTAATTGCGGTCGGAGCCGTTGAAACCTTCAACTGCTCATTTGACACCGTTGATACAGAGCCTGAAAGGTCCCTCCTTATCTGAGTGGCATAACCAACAACAACAACTTCTTCAAGAGCAGAAACAGTCTCCTCCATTGTCACATTTATCACAGATTGATTACCCACCGCTATTTCCTGAGTGGCATATCCGATAAAAGAGTAAACAAGTATCGAATTCTCGGAAGCAACAGTAATTGAATACCTTCCTTCAGAATCAGAGATTGTGCCGTTAGTAGTGCCTTTTTCAACAATATTCACACCAGGCATAGGATTGTTTGAAACATCTACAATCCGTCCCGTCACAACTCGTTGCTGAGGATTGTCCGGCGATGCAACTCCATAGAGCTGAAACACTCCGAACAACAACAGAAATACAGTTAGTTTTATTACCAGCTTTTTTGCTAAAAAATGCCAGGGTAATAAAACCGCTTTTTGGTTGATTTTTCCCATAAGTTTTTAGTTTTAAGGTTAAGTTTAATTAATAAATCTCCATAAATGGAAATATTTTACAAATAAGGTTAATAACATATAAGCAAGCTTATTAATGCTATATTTTCAAAGAACTAAACTAATTATTTTACTGCCCGCTTTTATGCTTAAAATATTTGATTTAAAAATTATTTATTATCAATATGGTAATTTTTTTAATCGTAACATTCTCCTAAAAAGACATTCTTATTGTTAATATATTAATATCAAATTTAAATAAAATTTTTTTAAATATGCAAGCTTTTTTGAAAATATTTTTTTTTTGAATAAAGCTATTAATTAAAAAATATCAATAAATTTAAAATAATTTATATTTATATTTAAGCATATTTTTATTATTCCCTAAATTCTAATATTAGCATTGATTTTCCCCTCCTAAATCTCCACCTAAGTACTGACGTATTCAGGTGGGCAAGACTGCATTTAGTACCAGCTCAGACAAAAGCTATTATAAGGACTAAGGAAAAAATATATGAAATTACGACAGTAAGCATTAGGAGCACAAAGTAAAAACCCGAGAAAATTGAAGATGACAATTGTAAGCATCGGTAAGAATAAAAAAGATAAGAATAAATATTAATTTTATGGCGAAGTAATTAAATGATGATTTTATTTGAACGGAACCTCCAAAATATTGAAAACCAAAAGATACATTATTGCATACCCGGTTATTATTTTAATTCTTACTACGTTACTGTATAATTGCAATCGGAATTTTGAACATTCGGCAATCAGTATAGAACATAAACCTACTATTGAACCTGATTACACCGATGTGACAATCCCTCCGAATATTGCTCCTATGAATTTTATTATAAGAGAAGAAGGAAATAATTTCAAAGTAATCGCCGAATCGGAGGCAAATAATTACCAGCTAACAGTTAATTCTAAGGACGGAAAAATATGTTTCCCCATTAAATCATGGAAAAAACTTTTGAAAAACTGTACAGGGAGTAAAATACTTTTCAAAGTTTATTCATCGGATAACAGGAAAAAAATCCTTAATGAATATGAACCTTTTTTTATGTATGTAGCTCCCGAAACGGTTGACCCTTATCTGGCATACCGGTTGATTTATCCGGGATATTATTCCTGGTCGGAGTTAAAGATTGCCCAGAGATGTATTGAAAATTTCAGTGAAAAGATTATAACAGCCAATACAAATCTTGATATGAACTGCATCAACTGCCACTCATTCAGCCACAATGATGCAGGAAAGTTTCTTATTCATGTCAGAGGCTCAAAAGGAGGAACATACTTTGTTTCTAACGGTAATATAACCCGCCATGAACTTAAAACTGATGCTATGCCAGGCAATGCAACATATCCGGCATGGCATCCTTCGGGAAAGTACGTTGCTTTTTCAGCGAATCAGGTGCGCCAGGTTTTTTATGGGCATCCTTCAAAATGTATCGAAGTTTTCGATCTTGTATCAGACCTAATATTATACGACTGCAATAAAAATGAAACCATTTTAATAAGGGAACCTGATTCGGTTAAATACCTCAAAACTTTCCCTTCGTGGTCGGCCGACGGAAAATGGCTTTATTACTGCAGGGCCATCCAGTATCTCGACGAGCCGTGGCGCGATCCGGAAAAGATGGAACAAATAAAATATAACATAGTAAGAATCCCTTTTAATCCGGATACCAGAACATTCGGATTAAGCGAACTAGTTTATGATGCCGCAGGAAAAGGTAAAAGCGCTTCATTCCCGCGTATCTCACCGGATAATAAATATATGATTATCACATTAACCAACTTCGGCACTTTCCCTTTATGGCATCGTGAAGCCGATTTATACCTTATAAATATAAATACAGGAGAGTCCAAAAAAATGGATATTAACAGCGATGAAGCAGAAAGTTACCACGAATGGTCGTCAAATGGAAGATGGCTGATATTCGGGAGCAGACGACTCGACGGACGCAGCACTCGTCCTTTCTATGCTTATTTCAATAATGACGGAAAAACAGGCAAACCTTTTGTGCTGCCCCAAAAAAAGCCTGACAGATATAATTATATGCTCGAATCATTCAATATACCGGAACCCATCAACAGACAAATAAAAATTAAACCCAATGATTTTGAAAGAGCATTAAAACTTGATATTATAAAGGCTAAACCAGGTAGCATTGCCGACACTTTGCCTGAATGGGAAAAGAAACGAGCTAATATCATAACAAATACGGGTGATCGTCCCGTTCATTAGCATTGGTAAGGCAATTTTAAAAGTTATTACATCTATGGAAAAATTATCAATAAAAGATAAAAAGGAACCACTTGAATTAACCTGGTTATTCCTTATTCTATTATTTATTATTGCCTTTATCTATTTTTATCTGAAGGGAAATTATGTTCTGTTTTTCCAGGAACAACAGTCATTGTTTATTTTCTCACCGGAATTTTTACATAATTATTTTTTTAAACCTGGAGGTTTGCTCGAGTTTGCTGGAAAATTTCTTACTCAGTTTTATGCAGTTCCTGTTGCAGGTGCGGCATTAATTGCTTTTTTTCTCATACTGCCGGGTATAATTATGGTTTTTATTAACCGCAGGATGGGAATTACTTCCGTATTGTCTCTTTTGCTTGCAATTATTCCTTCTGCCTTGCTACTTTTAATGCAGACGCATTACTACCACATGATGACATATAATATCGGAATAGCTTTCGTTCTGGCTTATTTTCTCTTTTCCGTCTCATCGAATAAAAAATTTGTCAGTTATTCCGTAATTATAATTTTCCCGTTTTTCTGGTATATCGCCGGAGCTTATGCCTTGATTTTTGCATCTCTTTACATTGTTTTTAACCTTTTATATAAAAAAGGTATTCAAAAAATCATAGACTCCTTATTTATTATAATAGCGACCTTTTTGACATTTGTTATCTTCGATGAACTTTTATTTTCACAGCCTGATAAACTTCTTTTAACTTATCCTTTCCCTTCAATAAATGATACCGTATACAGATTTTTCATGATTTTTCTGGCATGTTATATAATATTGTATCCTGTTTTATGCAATGCGGTTAAATCAATCAATACTGATAAGGGAATTTTAAGAAAAGCCGGTTTAATCACCTCAATAGTTTTTATTCTTTTTACAGTTTATACTCTGGTAAAAAGATATAATCCTCAAACTGCCAACGTAATAAATATTGAAAAAATGGCCTTCCAGGAAAAATGGAACGATTTATTAAGAACCTATGAAATGAATCCATCGAAGAACCTGATAGGCGAATATTTCTATAATATTGCTCTCACCGAAACAGACCAGCTATGCGACAGAATGTTCTTCGGTGAACATAATTTCGGAGTTAAATCACTTTTTTTGCCCTGGGATGAAAAATACCTCAACTGGGGGGCATACATTTTCTATGCAATTGGCCTCATTAATGAAGCACATCGTTGGGCTTATGAAGAAATGGTTGTTTACGGACCAAAGCCACAAAATATGGAAATGCTTGTTAAAACAAATCTTATAAATGAAAATTTCAAAATGGCGGAGAAATATATAAACATTTTAAAAAAGACATTATTTTACAAACGATGGGCAGAAGAGTATGAAAAACTGATCGGCGATACAACCGGTATCAATTTGTACCCTTCTCTTGGAAAAAAGGTAAAAATTATACCACATAATGATTTTTTTATTTTTTTGGAATCTCCTGAGGAAAACCTCCCTCTTCTTATAGAAGGTAATCCAAATAATAAAATGGCTTTTGAATATCTGACAGCATGGCTTCTTCTTAATAAAGATGTTGAAACCGTAGTGGAAAATATTCCGAAAATGAAAGAACTGGGATATACAAATATTCCAAGGCATATTGAGGAAGCCGTTATGATTTATTTCAACAGTAAAGGAGTTATGCCCGATATGGGAGGTATGACAATAAGCTATGGCACAATGGAAAGATTTAATAGATACGTAACAATGTACACCAGGTTAAGACAAAAATCAGCACTTAAACGTGAAAATATAGACCCTGAATTCAAAAATACTTACTGGTTTTTTTATCATTTTTTTTAAATATATTTTGATATTGATTAATTTCTTTTTATTTTTACAAAAAATAATTTCAATAATTGTATTAAATTATATTATTGAGATTGTCAAAATTTAATAATTATCTCTTATAATTTGCGAGATAAAAAATTTGGGTTAAATTTGGGCAGGTATATTTAAAACAAGATGTCAATAAAATGATATAATATTGATATGGAAATAATAGTAAATAATAATTAATGATTAACCATAATACTAACCTTAAACCTGTATGCCTATGAAGAAAAACGGAGCACTCTTCTTAAGAGGAAATATTTCTTTCCTAAAATATCTTATCAGTAAATAGCTAACATTTTAAGGAATAATATTCTATTTCCTGATATTTATTTTTTACTACTTAATTCAATCAATTATGTAATTTTTAATTTAATGATTATGACAAAAAGAATCATGCATTTTTTAATTTCGAGGGTAAAAAGTGCTTTGCATGTTACCCTTAAACTTTCTGCTGTTCTTTTTATTTTTGCAACAATTCAGCCTCTTGTGGCCTCCTCTAATGATGGAATAAATGGAGCTTTTGACTTGCAACAGAAAAGAATTACAGGAAGAATCACCAATACTTCAGGGGAAACCATGCCTGGAGTAAATATCGTTGAGAAAGGTACTACCAACGGAACAATTTCTGATGCCGATGGAAGATATTCTCTGACCGTTGCAGGGCCAGGCTCTACACTTGTATTCTCCTTTGTGGGATATAAACCTCAGGAAAAAGTAGTAGGCAGCCTTAATGTGATAGATGTTGTGATGGAAGAGGAAGTTTCGGCACTTGAAGAAGTTGTGGTTGTTGGTTACTCGACTCAGGCAAGAAAAACTCTTACCGGTTCTGTTTCAACAGTTAATGCTGCTTCACTTGCAGAAGCTACTGCACCGAGTGCTGTGCAGCGACTGCAGGGTAAAGTGGCTGGCGTTATTGTGCTTAACGAGCATACCCCGGGAGCAGATGCTACAATAAGAGTAAGAGGTATGACAACTATCAATGATGCAAATCCTCTTTATATTGTTGACGGCGTGCCTAATGGACACTATTCACCTAATGACATTGAATCAATAACCATTCTTAAAGATGCCGCAGCAATGTCAATTTACGGAGCAAGAGCTGCTAACGGTGTTGTACTTATTACAACAAAATCGGGCAAGAAAGGACAAAAAGTGTCGTTAAACTTGAATTATAGACAGGGTATTACCCGAAATTCTAATTATTACGACCTGCTGAATACTCAGGAATGGGGCGAAATGCTATGGCTTGAGGCTAAAAATGCAGGAGTTAAGAATTTCTCCCATCAACAATATGGTAGTGGGGAAAGACCTGTTATACCTGATTATATCTTTCCCGCAGGTGCAAAAGAAGGAGATCCTGGAACAGATCCCAGCCTTTATGACAACAAACTTTCATGGGAGGACGGAACCGATACATACCTCATAACAAAAGCCAACAAAATTGGCACCGACTGGATGAAAGAATCGGAACAAAATGGTCTTTATAGGGATATTTCTCTTGATGTTACAGGCGGTTCTACTAACACAACATACGCTTTCTTATTCGGATATACAAAAGATGAAGGCGTTTTTAAATGGACCGGGCTCGACAAATATAGTTTCAGAACAAATATCAATTCCAGCCCTGCAAAATGGCTTGATTTAGGTATGAACCTCGGCGGATATTACAATTATAGTTTTGGATATACAGGCAATAATAACTCAGAAAGCTCAATCGTGTCGTGGTGTTATAGAATGCCTCCGATAGTCCCTGTTTTCGATATCTCAGGAACAACTTATGCAGGATCCAGAGCCGGAGGCCTCGGTAACGCACAGAACCCTGTATTTCTTCTTGATAAAAACCAGTACGACAACACAAAAAGCTTGAATATGAGTGGTAATGGATATTTAAAATTCAATATTTTAAAAGGATTATCCATTCAAACACGTATAGGAGTAAATTATAATTCATATTTTACAAGGAATGTAAGTTATGTTGAAGTTGCACATGCAGAAAGAGGTACCTATGACGGATTGAGCTATTCACACGGAAACGGATTGAACTGGACATGGACCAACACTGCCGAATATTCTCTTTTAATTGGTCAGCATAATGCAAAGATAATCGCTGGAACTGAAGCCTATGACACTTTTGGAAGTTCTCTCTCAGCAAGCAGAAACCAGTTTACTTTCAAAGATATTGATTACATGACAATCAACACAGGCTTGCGCGACATAACCAATTCCGGCGCTCCTTATGGCGAAAACAGTATGTTCTCGATCTTCGGACG
This sequence comes from Bacteroidales bacterium, assembly GCA_017999895.1. GTDB lineage: Bacteria > Bacteroidota > Bacteroidia > Bacteroidales > VadinHA17 > LD21. Next base: position 149,407 of record JAGNKY010000005.1, on the reverse strand, counting down.
TATTAATTATTCTTATGCCGACAAATACATGCTGGAAGCTGTTATTCGTCGTGACGGTTCTTCACGCTTTGGTGAGGAAAAATATGGTGTTTTCCCTGCTTTCTCACTTGGCTGGAGAATCACCCAGGAAAACTTTATGGCCGGTACGAAAAACTGGCTGGATGAATTAAAACTCCGTTTCGGCTATGGTGTTGTGGGTAATGATAGAATGGGAAACTACAACAGTTATACACAATTTGCTACGAGTACTTCAGGCAGTGTATATGGAAATTATCCTTTCGACGGCTCTAATAATTCACTCGGTACAACAGGATTTTATATAAGTTCGTTAGGCAATGCCCAGGTTAAATGGGAATCAGCTTCAAATACAAACTTTGGTATTGACGCTACATTGTTCAGAAACCTTACGTTAAATATAGATATCTGGCAGAAAAATACCAAAGATATGCTCTATCCGAAACAGCAACCTCTTGTAAAAGGCAACGTAAGCACGCCTTCTATCAATATCGGCGAAATGAAAAATACAGGTTTCGATATTCAGCTCGGATATGCAAATTCTGCATTGAACGGGGAATTTAGATATAGTGCAGACCTGGTTTTTTCACATTATAAAAATGAGGTTACAAGGTTGACCGATGTTGAATCTGATTTTTATCAGGGTAGTACATACCGTGAAAAAATTTATACAAGAACCCAATCGGGCAGAGCATTCCCTGAGTTCTTCGGATATATTGTGGAAGGTATCTTCCAGGATTCTGCAGAAGTTATTGCATGGCCAAAAGCTTTCGGAGCAACTGGAGATTATAATAAACCAGGCCATTTCAAATACAGGGATATTGACGGTAATGGATATATTGATTCAAACGATAGAACTTATATCGGTTCACCACATCCCGACTTCACAGCAGGCCTTACGCTGAATCTGGAATATAAAGGATTTTTCCTGAATACGAATTTGTATGCAAGCTATGGTAATAAACTAATAAATTATGTAAGCAGATTCATTGATTTCACACAGTTCCCTTCGGGCAAGAGCAAAAAAAGACTGTATGAATCATGGGGAAGTCCATATCTTAAAGATAATAGAGATGCTACCATGCCAATAATTTATCAAAAAGATACGGATCATCAGGAACCTTCATCATACTTTGTTGAAGACGGCTCATATCTTCGTATGAAGAACCTGAGAATTGGCTATGACCTTAACCGGCTTCTCAAAAACAAACTGTCAAACCTTCAGATTTATTTCCAGGCTTCCAACCTGTTTACAATTACAAATTACTCCGGACTCGATCCTGAAATTTATACCGGCGGGATAAATATGGGAATAGATTCAGGCGCATGGCCGACACCTCAACAATTTATCTTTGGCCTGACTTTCGGCTTGTAAAATTTTTTGATTAACATTAAAAGCAAAATAGATATGAAAAAAATATTAAGTTTATTTACAACGATTTTGTTCATTGCAGGCCTGGCTTTGATTTATTCATGCAGCGATGAGTTTCTTACAAAGGAACCCTATGGGACAGTATTGGGTACTGCTCTCGAGACAACTGACGGCGTCGAATCACTCCTAGCTACTGCGTACCAGGCAACTAAAGGAAGATCAATTTTTGGTTCTTCAATGGGTGCCGACTGGGTTTACGGAAGTATTGCTTCCGATGATGCTTACAAAGGCACTGAACCAGGCGACCAGTCGGCTTGTAACGACGTCGAAAGATGGACGACTTTGCCTTCCAATCCCTATGTTCGTGAGAAATGGCGGGATTGTTATAATGGAGTCTTCTGTGCTAATCTTGTTCTCGAATACCTGGACAAAGTACAGCAATCTTCAAAACCTTTTCCTGAAGCAAGAGCTAAGGAAATAAAGGGCGAAGCTTTGGCACTGAGAGCATGGTTCCATTTTCAGGCTAATAAAGTGTTTGAAAAGATTCCGTACATCAAAACACAAGCTGAACTCGGAAACGTTCTGCCTGAGAATGTTCCAAACACCTCTCCATGCTGGGATGAGATAGAGGCAGATTTGCAAGAAGCGATTAACAACCTGCCTACCGACAGGCCAAAAGGAGAAAAGGGTCGTATCCATAAATATGCAGCCGAAGCCATAAAGGCACAGGTACACATGTACCAGAACGAATTTGACAAAGCAAAACCTTTGCTGGATGATATTCTGAACAGCGCTAAATTCAATCTTGTTGCCGAATACGGGTGGAACTTTGATATGACACATGAAAATAATGCTGAATCAATTTTCGAACTGCAGTGTTCCACCACTTCAACAGGGCATACAAGCATGATGCTTGCCGGTGCAGTTAAGCATCAGAAAGGCGCAGCATCATGCGGAGGATGGGGATTCTATCAACCTTCCCAGAGCCTGTTCGAAGCATTCCAGGTAGATGATAACGGTCTGCCTATACTTGATCCTAATTCTCGCGACTCACTTGCAACGGATCAGAATATTAAAAGCAATGTCGAATTTCATCCTACAGAACATCCGCTCGACCCACGTGTTGATTATACCATTGCAAGACGCGGCATTGATTATAAAGGCTGGGGTATACATCCGGGCAATGACTGGATTCGTCTGCAGGAAAATGGAGGACCATTTATGACAAAGAAATTTATGCAGGCCAAATCAGAACAGTCACTGAACACATACGGAACTGGATTCTACAACGGATTGAATTTCAGGTTATACCGCTTGAGCCATATCATTCTATGGAGAGCCGAAGTAGCAGTCGAAGATAATGATCTTGTTTTAGCACGTAGCCTGGTTAATCAGATACGTAACCGTGCTAAAAATACCACTCCGATAATGGGTCTTTGCACAAGTTATAAGAGTCTGCTTATTGACCCCGTTGTTGACTGGACTAAGCCTGCAGCAAATTATAAGGTTGAACCTTATCCTGATATACCGGCCGATGCATATCCTTTCGACACTAAAGAAAATGCAAGAAAGGCTGTAAGAGAGGAAATCAGACTTGAATTTGCAACTGAAGGTTATCGTTTCTACGACTTACGGCGTTGGGGCATCATAAAACAAACTCTTGATGATTTTGTTGCACGTGATGTTAAAATCAGAATCTTTATGCAGGGTGCTGTTTATGAACCCGACAGAGACGATTACTGGCCTCTGCCTCAGGATCAGCTCGATATACAAAGAGGTATACTTACACAGGATCCGGGATACGGGAAGTAATATTAGTTCTGAATATAATAAAAAGGGGCGCTATTTTTTACGCCCCTTTTTTATTTCGTTTGTAATATAATTATTACCCTAATTTCCCCTCCTTCCTAAGGAGGGGTGTCCATGAGGTTTACCGTCAGGGATGTGATTGTTGCCGCTTTATTCTTATCCCATGTTTAATGCAACGTTTTTATTACGAGCCTAAGAATAATAAACAATGTACATGGAAATTAGTTTGAGTGAAGCCGTTCAGCCTGACTGAGAACACATATTGCGTTCTTTTTCCTTTTTTCATCAATGCAGCACCAGCCTCTGAAGGAGCTAAATGTGAATAACCCCCAGTCCATCTGGGGGTAGACAGCAAACTATATCCTCCCAGCTCCGAAAGAGCTGAATGTAAGGTTATGGGAAATATCTTTCATCAATCCTAATCCCGGTTTCAAGAAGAAGACTTCTGTATTCCTCTTCAAATGTCTTTCTCTTGTGGTGTTCCTGTTGACTCTTTACATATTCTATTAGTCTCCCCATGTCCATATATGAACAGGTAAACGAACCATAACCCTCAGCCCATCCCCTAAATGAAGGGAACAGTCCACTGTTTTTCATCCACATTGAAGCAGATACTTTTATCTCCCTGACAAAATCAGCAAGTGCAATTGATGGATGCACATCTGTAAGTATATGCAGATGGTTTTCGATGCCATTAATACGGTACAGGTGACTGTTCTTGTTTTTGATTATCCCTGCAATGTATGCATAGAGCTGATCAGCATAATCACTCTTAATTGTTGGTTGACTACCCTTTGTTCTGAACACAATGTGATAGATAAGTTGACGATAACTCGACATAGTTTTAGAAATTAGGTTAATAATACAGCGATAGCAATCAAAAATAAGAAAAGCGGATATTAAATCCAACTATATTAAACCCCTTCAGGGTTTTTATATTTTAGTTGGGCTCCTTTTACCCCCGGATTCACCGGGGGTTATTCATATTTAGCCGTATTCGCGGCTTATTGAAGCTACTGTCATATAAATTCAACACTTTCCCAGTATTAACTGAATGAGTGCAGTTATTTTCTAATGTAGCATTCAAATTTGAATATTTACAATTGAATATCTGACTATTACTGAAATAATACAGATGATAGCGGAAAAACGGAAGAACATTTATTGCATTCCTTTTCTTCTTCATGGAAGGTCGCTCAAACCCACCACTCCCCCCTTTTACCCTAATTTCCCCTTCTTCCCAAGGAGGGGTGTCCCGATGTTAATCGGGACGGGGTAGTTCCTACCACCTCCCCCTTCGCTGCGCTCAGGGTACTCCTCCTCAGAGAGGAGGAGAAATATTAGAATTAAAATACATTCCTGCTATTTCTATTTCACAGAAAACCTGTAGGTAGTCCTCGATTTAAATATTTCGCCCGGATTAAGAACTGTTGTTGGAAAATCAGGATGATTAGGGCTATCTGGAAAATGACCAGTCTCAAGACAAAGACCAGATCTGAAAGTATAAGGTTTCCCTCCATAACCGATCAAGCTGCCATTAAGAAAATTTCCACAATAAAACTGTATACCCGGTTGATCAGTAATAACTTCCATAAACCTTCCTGTTAAAGGATCATAAACCGTGGCATCCACTTCCTCAATATTATCCAGTACAAAGGTATGGTCGTAACCTTTTCCTAAAATAAGCTGGTCGTACGGCTCATTTATTCTCTCACCTATTTTATGGGGAGTTGTAAAATCAAATGGAGTACCTGCAACAGGTCTGAGCTCACCAGTGGGTATCAAAGTTGAATCAACAGCTACAAATCTCGAAGCTTTAATTACCAGTTCATGATCAAGAATATCGCCGTTACCTGCTCCATGCAGATTGAAATATGCATGATTTGTTACGTTAAGAACAGTTTTCTTATCAGTTGTACATTTATAGTCAATTATTATTTCATTGTTATCTGTCCAGGTATATAAAACTTCTACATCCATATTACCCGGATAGCCTTCTTCCATATCGGGGCTATGATATGTGAATTTTACCGAAGGATATTTTGAATCTTTAATTATTTCAGCATCCCAAACAACGCTGTGCCATCCTCCTGGTCCACCATGAAGAGAATTTGGACCATTATTAAGTGTAAGTGAATACTCCACACCATCGAGTGTGAATTTCCCTTTTGCAATTCTGTTTGCATATCTGCCTACAACTGCTCCGAAATAAGGATCACCTTTGATCATCTTATCAAAAGTGTCAAATCCAAAGGTAATATTCTCTTTCTTCCCTTCTCTGTCAGGAACTTCAATCCATGTAATTCTTGCTCCGTAATTGGTCAACTTCAATACATTGCTATTTTTATTGGTAAGGGTAAAAAGAAAAACTTCCTTCCCATTTTGTATCCCATAAGTTTCTTTTGTTACCTTAGCTTTACCTTTATTTTGCTGATTGCATGATGTGATTAACACTCCAGTTGTAATCAAGACAATTGATAATAAAATTTCTTTTTTCATTTGTAAATAATTTAGCTGGTATAAAAATATTGATATTTTTAATATTAAACTGATAACCTGGATTTTGTTGCTTTACACCTACACATTTACGGAAAAACATTTAATTCGTATCATTTATTTGTTATTTAATAAATAATCATTTCTCCTTCGGTTTCTGTTAGAAGATCATCACGACAAATATCGGCTTCGATATATACAGCAGGAACGTCTGGAAAATATTTTTCTGTCATTTCTTTGACTGTTCTGAAATAATCTTGCTTTTTTATATATACTCTCAAGAGCAGAAATCTGGCTGAATAGTTTGCATTTTTTCCTGTTATCAGCGATATTCTTTCCGGATCAGTAAGTGTTTTTATGTTTTCTATTGTAATTATTGCCTGTTTTTTAATATTACCAACTCCTACAGTATCCTGCCCTATAATTGAAGCTGTGCCAGAAACATAAAGTGAGGAGTATAAGTTATACTCTATTATAAGTGCGCGTTCAAACTCCGGAGGATTTTTTGCTCCTTTATTCGGATCAAAAAGTCCTTTCAACACTTCTTGATTATATTCATAGGCATTTGTCTGTAACGGATTGTTTAAAGGCAAAATACGTGTAGATTTATCAGGCTTCAATGCAAAGAAATCAAGTATAGCTCCCCCAAATTTCATCCCAACACCTGTAGCCGATGGAAAATTTTTGAGAGTTCGGTATTTCCTGTAATAATCACTTCTCACTTCATTAAAAACCTGATAGTTCTGGTAACCCTCATTAACTTCGAGAATATTTCCAACATAGTTCCATTGTCTTACTATGTTATCGAGTGTCATTTCTTCTGCATTAAGAATATCTATCATTTGTTCGAATGCGGCTGATGATGCTTTCTTTATATCGTCAGGGAAAAGTCCGGTTCCAAGGCCAGCACTCCATACTTCTTTGTTACCTGATTCCTGAATCACAACATAAGGCAATGAATTATAGAATTTTGTTTTTATCTCAGCCGTGGAAGGCTGGATGAAAAGAGCTTCAACACAAATTCTTCCAGGTTTTTCCGGTGGTTGAGCTGTAACATTTACGCAAGGTGAATCAGATCCAAAATAATTCAGAATATCTTTCAAAATAGAACTACTGCTAATAATATAAGAGATGTAATCAGGCACATCTGCAAAAACATTAATCTTAATCGGCCTGAGTCCTTCAAGAAATTTATTTTCAATCTTTTTCAAGCATTGATTCCATTCGTCCTTTAAAGTTCCGTAAACGTCAGGCAGAAATACATGATATTCTCTTGTCATAGTTCATCTCTTTCGCTTCAAAAATAGCGATTTTAAAAAACGTTACAAATTTTAAGGCAGAGAAGACTTATTGTTTAATTTCTAAATTCTTGCTGAACATTTATATATTAAGTGTTTGTTTACAAGGCAAAAAATTATTTCCTGTAATCAAATACAAACATAATTTTTCAAGTCATCTCTTTTTCAATGAAAGCACCGAGTTTTTTGTATTTCTGGTATAATGTTTCATATTTTTTTGCGCGTACCGCATCAGGGGTATATTCTTTTTCAAATCCTCCCCCCATTGCTTTTTGTGCTGATGGAATATCCTTGTGTATGCCGGCTGCAACTGATGCAGCCATTGCTGCACCAAGGGCAACGGTATGTTCCGATCTTGCAACTCGTATGGGCATATTAAGTACATCGGCAACTGTTTGCATCACATAGGGATTTTTCTTTGCCACTCCGCCTATTGCTATCACACCGTCTATCCTTACACCTTCAGAGATAAAGCGTTCATTTATCATTTTTGAGCCGAAGGCAGTAGCTTCAACCAGAGCTTTAAAAATTCGTGGTGCATCGGAGCCGAGAGTAAGGCCTGCAATTGCTGCTTTAAGCTCCTGGTTTGCAAAAGGTGTCCGCCTGCCATTGAGCCAATCGAGTGCTATTAGAGATGACTCTTCGTCACTCAAAGCCATGGCACGATGACTAAGTTCGGCAATTATTCTGTTAGCTATTTCATTTTTTAAACTTTCTTTACTTTTTTCGTCAAGCCACGATATCTTTGGTACTATATTTTCTTCAGGCCACATCAATAATCTACCGAACCATGCATAAACATCACCGAAAGCCGATTGCCCTGCCTCAAGTCCTACCATTCCAGGAACTATTGAACCGTTAACCTGCCCGCATATTCCGGCAATAAGTTTATTTTCAATATCTTCCATTGGAGCTATGAGCATATCGCATGTTGAGGTTCCCATAACTTTTACAAGCTGGTAAGGACTTATTTCCCCTCCAACTGCACCAAGGTGTGCATCGAAAGCACCTACGCCAATCTTTACACTTGAGGAAAGACCAAGTCGGGCAGCCCATTCTTCTGAGATTGTACCAGCTGGAACGTCGCATGTAAAGGTTTCGTAAAATAGCCTTTCACGGAGTCCGGAAAGCAGAGGGTCAAGTTTTACAAGAAATTCTTCTGAAGGAAGGCCATTGAAACTCTCGTGCCACATTGCTTTATGTCCGGCTGCACAACGGCTTCTCTTAATCTTCAGAGGATCGGTGTTACCTGTTAGTAAGGCAGGAATCCAGTCACAATGCTCAACCCACGTCCATGCGTTTTGTCTTACTTTTTCATTAGTACGAAGAATATGCAGTATTTTTGCCCAGAACCATTCCGATGAATAAACGCCTCCTTCGTATTTTGTGTAGTCCTCGCCGCCCCACGATTTTGCAAGCTTGTTTATTTCAGTGGCTTCATTCACGGCAGTATGATCTTTCCACAGGATAAACATTGCATCAGGGTCATCCTCAAATTCTTTTCCAAGCGACAGAGGAATGCCCTGCCTATCGACAGCCACAGGAGTAGAGCCGGTAGTATCAGCAGTTATTCCTGCGATATTTTCAACTATTTCATGGCTCAGACCACCGATAGCCTCCTTTACTGAATTCTCCAATCCTTCGATATAATCTAAAGGATGCTGTCTGAACTGGTTAACAGCCGGATTGCAGTAAAGTCCATTCTTCCATCTCGGGTATTCAAAAACAGAGGAGCCTGCAATATCTCCATTTTCGGCATTTACAACAATAGTCCGGACCGAATCAGTACCATAATCAAGACCTATAACATATTTATCTTTCATACACCGAATTTATTTTTTACTGTCCATAATATGAATCCGTTCCATGCTTCCTGAAAAAGTGTTTATCAAGAAGCTCCTGTTCAATCGGGTCACCCTTCCCGATAAGCATCGTATAGAAAGCAATTTTTGCGACTTCCTCAAGAGTAACAGCATTATAGACAGCTTCATCTGCATCTTTCCCCCACACAAAAGGCCCATGGTTATTGACCAGAACTGCCGGCATATTAAACGGATCTGTTTTCATTAGTCTTTCAATGATTACCCTTCCGGTATTGGCTTCATAATCGTTTTTTATCTCCGAAGCTGTCAGTTTTCTTGTACAAGGCACTTCACCATAAAAGCAGTCGGCATGTGTAGTACCTAACGCAGGTATTCCTCTTCCAGCCTGTGCCCATGCCGTGGCATAAGTCGAATGGGTATGGACTATTCCCCCTACCGAAGGCCACGATTTATAAAGCAAAAGATGAGTGGGCGTGTCTGTTGACGGCTTCCATTTTCCCTCTATTATATTACCAGAAATATCGAGCACCACCATGTCGGATTCTTTCATACGGTTATAACTCACTCCCGAGGGTTTTATCACTATATATCCCGTTTCAGGTTCACGGCCGCTCACATTTCCCCAACTGTGAATTACCAGACCCTGTTTTACAATCTCAAGGTTTGCTTCACAAATATATTTTTTGAACCTTTCAATTGCAACGTTTTTCATCTTCCCCGTATAAATATGTAATTTGCCGAAATTCCCATCTAACCTGCATTATTCATGCAGAAGATAAAAGATAAAATTAAAAAGATAAAAGTAAGGCAATTGCAAACTTTTTTCAATCTTTTTCTGTTAAGTTGATTTTTATTATTGTTTTTCATAATGTTTTGAACCTTTTGTCTTTTACCTTTTGTCTTTTGTCTTTTCTGAAGTTTATGAATTAATAAGACTAAAAAATGACATACATTTATTATTGAAAAATTTAGTATTTCAACTTACATCAAGGCTGAAATAGAATCCGTTCATGGTGAAAAGTGTGTATTTTTCCGGAATGAACTTATAATACCAGGCTCCTTTCTTCGATGTTTGTTTTTCTTTCATATTCAGTTTTTCAAGCAGATCCATCGAGAGCATTTTTTCCCGGAAATTTCTTTTATCAATTTTTTTCTGGTAGATAGCCTCATACAGATCCTGGAGCTGTACAAGAGTGAACTGCTCGGGCAAAAGTTTGAAGCCGACAGGTTTAATTTTTATTTGTTTCTGAAGTTCCTCCATAGCTTTCCGAACCATTACAGGGTGATCGAAAATAAGTTCAGGCAGGCGGGATAAGGAATGCCAGTGAGCTCCATTCATTTCGGTAATTTGGTTATCAATATCCTGGATTTTTATCAGTGCATAATATGAGGTGGAAATAACTCTTGCGCCCGGGTCTCTATTAACCTCACCATAAGTGTAGTTTTGTTTCATATAAATGTTTTTCAGCCCCGTAAGGTTGTATAGAATACGTTCGGCCGCCTCATCAAGGCTTTCATTCTCCATGACAAAGCCTCCTGCAAGCGACCATTGCCCTCTGGCAGGTTCGAAATTTCTCTTTACAAGAAGAAGCTTTATTTCTTTCTCAATTATATCATATCCGAATATAATGCAATCAACCGCCACAAGGTGCCCTGGAATATTTGCATAGATTTTCATTGTTATTTTAAGAATTCATTTCATTCCATCTGCAATATGATAATATACATCATTCCATCTCAATTCATTTTTGAATTCAGGAAGGTTAAGATTTTTACCGATAATGAGGCATTCAATTCCGTTCATCATTGCAAAATCTTCGATGTATTCTGAAGTAATAGCCATGCTGAAGCCGGTATGGTGTGCTCCGCCTGATAATATCCATGCTTCTGCTGCAGTTTTAAGATCGGGCAGAGGCATCCACAGCACCCTTGCAACGGGTAGTTTTGGCATTGGTGGGCATTCCACAACTTCAAGCTCATTCACTATCATCCTGAATCTGTTTCCCATGTCGATTACCGATACGTTTATTGCCCTGCCAGTCAGAGAATCGAACACCAGTCGTGCCGGATCAGACTTTCCACCAATTGATAGAGGGTGTATTTCGAGCGAAGGTTTTCCTTTTGCTATTGACGGACAAACCTCGAGCATATGTGCCCCGAGTACTTTCATACCTTCAGGATTGAGATGGTATGTATAATCTTCCATAAAAGAGGTACCGCCCTTCAGTCCTGCTCCCATTACTTTCATTGAGCGCACAAGTGCGGCAGTTTTCCAGTCGCCTTCAGCTCCGAAACCATAGCCTTTTGCCATCAGCCTCTGTACGGCAAGCCCTGGAAGTTGCTTAAGACCGTGCAAGTCCTCAAAAGTAGTTGTAAAGGCTTTGAAATTGCCATCTTTCAGGAAGTTTTCAAGGCCTACTTCAATCCTTGCAGCTTCAAAAAGCGTTTCAGAATCGGCAACTTCTTTTTCAAGATTATATTCGCTGGTATACTCTGCCAGAAGTTTTTTTACCTCTGCCGGGTTTACATCATTTATATACTTAACCAGATCGCCTACGCCATAACCGTACACGGAATATCCGAGCTTTATCTGAGCGCTTACTTTATCACCCTCGGTTACTGCCACATCGCGCATATTATCCCCGAACCTTGCCACTTTCATATTTCCTGCATCGGCATAAGCTGTGGCGGCTCTTGTCCATACTGCAATCTTTTCAATGACCTCATGGTCTTTATAATGGCCAACAACAATTTTTCTGTTCAGCTTCATCCGTGAACATATAAAACCGAATTCCCTGTCGCCATGAGCCGACTGGTTCAGATTCATAAAATCCATGTCAATCGTATCCCATGGAATATCCTTATTAATCTGTGTGTGCAGATGAAGAAACGGCTTGTTAAGAACTGATAGGCCTTTTATCCACATCTTTGCCGGAGAAAATGTATGCATCCACATTATCAGGCCAATACATTCATCTGAACTATTGGCTTTCAGGCATAATTCAAAAATTGATTCGGGAGTTGTAAGAACCGGTTTGAAAACAATTTTCACGGGAATTATTTCTGAATTATTCAATTCTTCCACTATTTTACGGGAATCTTGCGCAACTTGTTCGAGTGCTTCATTTCCATAAAGATGCTGGCTACCGGTTATAAACCATACTTCTAAATTTTTAAGTTCTTCCATTGTAATTTTATCTATTAAGTAATTTTTTTTTTACCAGAAATAAATATAGAATGCAACAATTACAGAGAGGATTATCACCGTATGTATTACATCCCACTTATTCCAGCTTGCGCGTGTTATTGCCTTTTCCTCCGGTGTTGCCGAGCCGAAATAAAGGCCTCTGATTGCCGCCGGATCGGGTTTAGGCGTAAACATACTGACAACAATCATCAGGATGATAACTAAAAAGAAAATGGCTATTTCGTAATGAAGCCAGTTGGGCGCAATAAATATTTTGTAAATAATGCTATCGGGGTTGATACCTTCCTCGAACACTTTAAGACCAAGTCGGAGCATGCCGAGAACAAAACCGGTTACAAGGCCGGTAATACCGGCTTTTGATGTTATCTTTTTAGACGACACACCGAGAAGGAACACAGCAGCTATGCCAGGTGCAAGCAACGATTGGACATCCTGAAGGTAAGCATAAAGAACTTTGCCGAGTCCTTTCATAACTGGAATCCATAGAATTCCAAGAATAACAACTGTAGCAGTAGCTATCCGTCCCACTCTTACCAGTTCTTTTTCCGAAGCTTGTGGTTTATACTTTTTATAAAAATCAACTGTAAACAAAGTTGCCGATGAATTAAATAGTGAAGCAAGCGAGCTCATAAGTGCTGCAAGCAGACCTCCTACAACGAGCCCTTTGAATCCCATTGGAAGTAGTTCTTTTACAAGAACTGCAAATGCTGAGTCGGAACTGGGAAGATGTATTATTCCCTGTTGTGCCAGAGCAAAAGCTATCATGCCGGGAATAAGGAAAATGAACACCGGTGTGAGTTTCAAATAAGCACCAAAAATAGTTCCTCTTCTTGCCTGTTTCTGGTCGCGTGCTGAGAGGACTCTCTGAACTATATATTGATCGGTGCACCAGTACCAGAATCCAATTATTGCTGAACCGAGAATAACACCTGTCCACGGGTACTCAGGATCTCGTGCTGAACGTATCAGATTTACCATAGTATCGCCGTCGGCATTTACAGGAACGGCACGGCAAATCTCCATAACCTGCGACCAGCCGCCGGCTTTTATAAGTCCGATAATAAGTACGGCAATTGACCCTATAAGCAGCACCGGAGTCTGTAATACAGATGTATATAGAACTGCCCTCATTCCTCCCAGTGTGGTATATATGCCGGTAAGAACCACCAGTCCGACAGCGCCTATCCAGAAGAAATCAATTCCAAATATTGACTCAATGCCGAAAACCTCTTTGAAAACTATCCCTCCTGCATATACTGTTACAGCTACTTTCGTAAGCACATAGCTTACAAGAGATATAATTGAAAGAAAAGAACGGGATTCCTTGTTATACCTTTTTTCAAGAAACTCAGGTATGGTGAATATTTTGCTTCTGGCATAAAAAGGCACAAAAACCCATCCGAGTATAAGTATAAGCCACCCGTGCATTTCCCAGTGGGCCATTGCCATTCCGCTGGAAGCACCGGCACCGGCAAGACCTACCAGATGCTCGGAACCAATATTCGACGCAAAAATAGATGCTCCGATCGCAAGCCAGGTGGCATCGCGGCCTGCAAGAAAATAATCTGCAGATGTTTCCTGTTTCTGCTTTGCAGCCCAGATAGCTATGGCTACAAGACCAAGAAAGAAAATGCCTAAAACGATCCAGTCTAATATTGTCATATTAATGTATTTTAAATTGATAGATAATTAGTTGGAATTGAATTGCACCAATAAATATTCGAATCATTTTAAATACAATATTTAGTCTATACAAAACTAAAAGAAAATATTTAATTGTAATATTTACACTTAAAAATTCAGAATCGTAATCATATTAAATACAAAAATATAAGACTCACTAATTTTCAGGATTTAATTTTCCCATAATTATCCCATTCAGTGAGATTCTCCTGGATGAACTTTATAATATATTGATTTTCTTCTCTTCCTGTCCCTTTCACAGAGAAAGGAGTTCCGAATTTGATATAAATTATTTTTCTATGGTCGAGTTTGCCTAATTCTTTGATAATTTTCCCATTGCCCCAGAAATCGGTTTTTATTGCAGTAGGTACAACCGGTACATTCGCTTTTTTTGCCAGTTTTACTCCAAGTGTATTGAACTCTTCCGGTTTGAATGTCTTGCTTCTCCTCCCCTGAGGAAATATGATAATTGAAATACCTTCCAATAGCAGCTTTGTTCCGCAATTCATCACTGTTTCGAAATCTTTTCTTGTATCTTTACGGGATACTATCACCGGATTTCTTGAACGCATCACAGGCCCAAACAAAGGATGTTTAACCAGACTTTCCTTAACCACGAAGGTCACCTTTAAACGTGGAGCTATAATACCAGGGAATATCATAGTTTCGAGCGTGCTCATGTGATTGCTGATGAAAACAACAGGGCCTGCAGCCTTTGAAATGTTATCCATGCCCGAAATCATAAACCGCCCGCCCACTTTCTCTATAAGTCTCAAAATCTCTATTGAAGAATCAGCCCATTCTTTATAATCGTATATTCCTTTTAGTGCCTTACGACGGGTTCTGATAACTATACCGAGATAATTAATCACAAAATACAGCCAGTTATCGCGTAAAAGCCATGTCTTGAAACCTGGTTCAGGTTCAGGTGATAAATAAGTGTCGGAATAAAAAATGTTTTCGAACATTTTCAATACTAATTGATATAAAAATACAGCTATTTTTGATTTATCATAACTGACTGATTTTTTCGTATTATTTGCAGCGAAAGTTTTTTTATTAATTTTACGGCCGTTTAAATAACAAGATTAAAAAGAGATGGGACTTTTAAAGACAAAATTATCATCGTATAATGCTCCCCAGAAAGCAATGGAAGCAGGAATCTATCCTTATTTTAGAGAAATTCAATCGGATCAGGACACAGTAGTTACAATGAACGGAATGAAAGTTCTTATGTTCGGCTCGAACAGTTATCTTGGTCTGACAAATCATCCTAAAATAAAAGAAGCTGCAAAAAAAGCTATTGACAAGTATGGTACAGGATGCGCCGGTTCACGTTTCCTTAATGGCACTCTCGATATCCATATACAACTTGAAGAAAGGCTTGCAAATCTTGTAGGAAAAGAAAACGCTTTATGTTATAGTACAGGTTTTCAGGTTAATTTAGGAGTTGTTTCAATACTTGGAGGAAGAGAGGATTATATCTTGCTCGATGAACTTGATCATGCTTCGATAATTGAAGGTAGCAGGCTTTCTTTCTCAAAAGTACTCAAATTTGACCATAACAATATGGAGTCACTTGAGAAAAAGCTAAAGATATGTAAACCGGATAGTATAAAATTAATTGTAGTTGATGGCATTTTTTCTATGGAAGGAGATATAGCTGATCTTCCCGGAATAGTAAGGCTTGCCGAGAAATACAATGCATCGATAATGGTTGATGACGCTCATGCTATAGGCGTTCTTGGGAAAAATGGTTCAGGTACTTCCTCGCACTTCGGCCTTACCGATAAAGTGGATTTGATTATGGGAACTTTCTCCAAATCTCTTGCTTCACTTGGTGGTTTTATTGCTTCCGATAAAGAGATAATAAACTTTATAAAACACAATTCCCGTTCACTGATTTTCAGCGCCAGTATTACTCCAGCCTCTGCCGCCGCAGTACTGGCCGCACTCGATATCATGGAAAGCGAACCGGAAAGAATTCAAAGACTATGGGATGTAACAAATTATGCTCTCCAGGGTTTAAAATCGGCCGGCTTTGACACCGGAAAAACCGAATCTCCTATCATCCCATTATTTATACGTGATGATACTAAAACTTTGAAACTGACCCAGATGCTTCTTTCAGAAGGCGTTTTTGTAAATCCTGTCGTTTCTCCGGCTGTTCCTAAAGAAGACTCCCTGATTAGATTCTCTCTGATGGCTACACATACGAATGAACAGGTGGATATCGCTGTTGAAAAAATTTCAAAAACCGCAAAAAAACTCGGAATATTGCCTTAAAAACAACTAAATTCCAGATTATAAAAGAGATATAAAGCTAAACAATTTAACCACAATATGCCGTCGCCGAAAAAAGTTGTCCTTATTACAGGTGTTTCTTCAGGCTTTGGAAAAGAAACTGCTCTGTTACTCGCAAAAAAAGGTCATATCATTTACGGTACAGTAAGAAGAGATACAGATATTAACGGTGACATTAAGATTCTTAAAATGGATCTCACTGATCCTTTATCAATAGATAACGCAGTTGAACAATTAATCAGATCCGAAAACCGAATCGATGTCCTTATTAATAATGCCGGAATGCATTCAGGTGGTCCAATTGAAACTATCCCTGAAGAATTTATCAGACTCCAGATGAAAACCAATTTCATGGGAACAGTTCTTCTTATAAGAAAAGTTCTGCCGGTAATGCGTAATCAAGGGGGCGGACTAATTATTAATTTCAGTTCTATAGGGGGTCTGATAGGTTTGCCTTTTCAGGGAATATATTCCGCAAGCAAATTCGCCATCGAAGGGTTGAGCGAGGCACTACGAATGGAAGTCAGACCGTTCAATATCAAAGTTGTGGTAATTAATCCTGGCGATTTCCATACAAATAATACAATAAGCAGAAAGAAGTATCTTGCTCCAACCAATGAAAATGATCCTTATTACCAACGCTATTCAAATGCCCTTTCAAAAATTGAACACGACGAAACAAATGGATGGACACCCGATATAATGGCAAAAAAAATTGAAAAGATTATAAACCTTAAAAATCCTTCCCAACGATATATTATAGGTTCATTCGAACAAAAACTGTCAGTATTTATTAAAAAAATCCTGCCTGGATCATACTTCAGAAAAATTATAGAAAACTATTACAAAATTTCATAATCAGGCAGTGACAACCAAACCTGAAATCCGGTCAATCCAACAATGGTTTTTTAATTGACTGTAGAATTAGCAACTCAATAAGTTAATACATAACTTATTTGATTTCTTCACGCTTAAAAATAAGCTCTATATACTTAAGGAATTTTACTAATATTGCACCTTAATTTTAAAGAACAAATTATTTAACTTATGGATATTCCTTCACGATATGAGCCTTCGGGCGCTGAGAGCAAATGGTATTCTTACTGGATAAAACATGGCTTTTTCAGAAGTGTTCCCGACGATAGGGAGCCTTATACTATAGTTATCCCCCCGCCAAACGTTACAGGTGTACTCCACATGGGACACATGCTAAACAATACAATACAGGATGTTCTCATTCGCAGGGCAAGAATGATGGGAAAAAATGCATGCTGGGTACCAGGCACTGATCATGCATCAATTGCCACAGAAGCCAGAGTGGTTGCAAAACTTAAAAGTGAAGGAATCGACAAACGAAGCATAGGCAGAGAAGAATTCCTCAAATATGCATGGGAATGGACCAATAAGCATGGCGGCATCATAATTGAACAACTCAAGCGCCTAGGCGCTTCTTGCGACTGGGATCGCTACGTATTTACAATGGACGAAAAGAGATACTCTTCCGTTATAAAAGTTTTTGTCATACTATACAATAAGGGCCTTATTTATAGGGGCATAAGAATGGTCAATTGGGACCCCGAAGCAAAAACAGCAGTCTCGGACGAAGAGGTTAACTATACAGAGGAAAAAACGAAATTATATTACGTCAGGTACCATATTGCCGGTTCCGACGATTATATTACAGTAGCCACTACAAGGCCTGAGACTATTCTTGGCGATACGGCTGTATGTGCAAATCCTAATGATGTTCGCTACAAGAATTTTACAGGTAAAAAAGTGATAGTCCCTCTTGCAGAAAGGGAGGTGCCGTTTATTCTCGATGAATATGTTGATATGGAATTTGGAACAGGTTGCCTTAAAATTACACCGGCACATGATGTAAATGATTATGAGATAGGATTAAGACACAATCTCCCTTTGATAGATATTTTCAATGATGATGGGACATTAAATGAAAGAGCGGGAAAATTTGCCGGAACTGAAAGATTCAAAGCCAGGGAGCTCATTGTGGCAGAGCTAATGAAAACTGGTCACCTTGCGAAGGTTGAAAATTATATTACTAAAATAGGCAGATCGGAACGAACTAATGCAATTATTGAACCAAGGCTTTCTTTACAGTGGTTTCTTAAGATGAAAGAAATATCTCGTCCGGCTCTGGATGCAGTACTTTCAGGTGAAATTATGCTTTACCCTCCAAAGTTCAAAAATCTTTATACCCACTGGATGGAAAATGTTCATGACTGGTGTATCAGCCGTCAGCTATGGTGGGGTCACCGTATTCCGGCATGGTATTATAAAGAAAACGCTTTTGTTGTTGCCGAAAACATCCAGGAAGCACTTAAAATTGCAAGGGAAAGAAGCGGAAATAAAAGCCTTTCGGAGGACGATCTTCGACAGGACGAGGATGTACTCGATACATGGTTCTCGTCCTGGCTGTGGCCAATCACCTGCTTCGACGGAATTAACAATCCCGACAATCCCGATATGAAATATTATTATCCTACAAATGATCTTGTTACCGCACCCGAGATACTCTTCTTCTGGGTTGCCAGAATGATAATTGCAGGGTATGAATTTACAGGTAAAAAACCTTTCTCAAACGTATATTTAACAGGACTTGTGCGTGATCAGCAAAGAAGGAAGATGTCAAAATCTCTCGGTAATTCCCCTGATCCCCTTGATCTTATAGAAAAATACGGAGCCGATGGAGTGCGGGTCGGAATGCTTTTATGCTCTCCTGCAGGAAATGACCTCCTTTATAACGATAGCCTTCCGGAACAGGGCAGAAACTTTTCAAACAAAATATGGAATGCATTCAGACTTGTAAAAGGATGGAAAACAGATAAAGATATCCATCAGCCCGAATGGTCGGCAATTGCAGTAAAATGGATGGAAGAAGTTTTCAACAGGGCTCTTTCGGAAATCAATGCCGATTTTCGCAAATACAGGATTTCAGAAGCCCTTATGAAAACATATAAGCTCTTCCGCGATGAATTCTGTGACTGGTTCCTTGAAATCGTAAAACCTGGATACCGAAAACCAGTAGACATAAAAACATATAGTGCAACGATATCACTTTTTGAACGCCTTATGAAAGTACTGCATCCGTTCATGCCGTTTATCACTGAGGAGATATGGCAAAGAGTTGCAGAAAGAAAAGAAGGCGAAAGCATAATGATAAGCATGATGCCTGTTTATAAAAAGCATCGCGATAACCTTATTTCAAGTTTTGAAACCGCAAAAGAAATCATAAGTTCAATACGAAATCTGAGAAAAGAAAAGAACATTCCTGTTAACGAAAAACTAAACCTATATATAAAATCGGAAGAAGATTGTGAAAAATTCGTAATTCCAGTGATTAAAAAAATGTGCAATCTTGATGAGGTGATATTTACCAACATGAAAATCGAAGAAAGTGCATCGTTTATTGTAAATTCTATTGAATTTTACATTCCGCTTGGAAGAGCTCTCAATAAATCTGATGAACTTGTCAAAATAAAAGAAGAACTTGATTATACAAAAGGATTCCTCGCCCTTGTTGAGAAAAAACTTGATAATGAAAAATTTATAATGAATGCCCCTGAAAAGGTCATCGAAAATGAGAGAAAGAAAAAAGCGGATGCACTAACTAAAATCAAAGCACTTGAAGAAAGAATAAAAGAACTTGAGTCATTACATTGACCTTTATGTAAAAAATCACCTGCAATCTCCTGCCCGGCTTAAAGATTGCGGCAGCGATCTTCTGAGCACGTAATCGTCGTTAACCTTTATTATTTTCCAGTTATTGTTCAGAATTAAGTGCCATCCGTCTCCGTAAACATGATTTTTCGATTCTTTAATATTTTTTGCCCCAAGTCTTATATATTTCAGGTTATTTGTAAGCAGACATCCTCCCTTTTCAACTGTAAGTTTTCCCCAGTTATCTGAGACTCTTATTGCATTGTAGATTATTCCAAGAGTATCGAGAGATCGTATATCCTCGGGTTCATAATCAAAATTAGGGCTTTCGAGCTCGAGAGATAGTACAGGTTTAACTGTGAATTTAGACAACTGACGTTGCATCATTTCTCTTATTTCTGCAATTCTCTGTTCTTCTTCTTTATAAATGCTGTCAACATCGTATACCACTGCAAGGCTACCTGCAACATCGCGATAAATATCGGGTACCTCAAGTCCAAAAAAATTTATGACAAGTTCCCCTATATCTGAATCCTCGATACAAATAGTTTTAAGATCAAATCCTTTTAGGTATAATAAATAGCTATAAATAGCTCCGGTAATAGAACCATACGACCTTGAAAAGGAGGGAAATTTGTAAGAGTTATTAATGCTTTCAAGAAGTCTATTTATTACAGCATCATCAGAATCATTACACAAAAGTATGGAAGTAAGCATTGAAAGCCCGTTATAAATCTCAAAACGATTTTCATCCTTTATTGAAGCTTTATATTGTTCTCTTCTTGCTCCACGGAAAATAATTGCATCTCTAAGATATTGAAGAAATTGAGTACTATCGGCTGAAATAGTTTTCCTCAGAGCTCTTAATTCAAGCTTAATCCATATTCTTGCAGACTTTTCATCTAAATAACGGATTGCAAATTTTCCGGGTGGAATGCCGTTATTTCTCTGGAAACAACGATAAAGAGCATTTATTGCAGCAGTTTCGATTCTATATGAATCTTCTACAGGGGGCAGAGGCACCATGGCATAAATAACTCCTCCAAATTCAACTGCTGAGTTTTCAATTATCCTCTCTTTTGGAAAGATTCCCTGGTAAACACCATCTCGAAGCTTCAACAAGCCCTGATTATCAGGCTTATTTGCAAATATTCTATGAGTTGGCCGGTCAACAAACATGATAGGTGCAATAATATTCGAACCCCATAACCTTCCATTATCACTGTTACATATTGAGTCAACAGCCCTGAAATATATCAATGCCTTATCACTATTGAAATATATATCCGGTTCCTTTTTTGAACAGCCTGCAAAAATTAAAAGAACCGCAATAAATGTCCATTTTTTCATCAAGATAAAATAGGTAGTCAAAAGTAGTAAAATTTTTATTAAAGCTCATTAACATCAAATTTCTTTAATGGCTTTAAGACTCATATCAATAATTTTAATATTATATGTCAAAGCACCAACTGAAACATAATTCACGCCGCACTCTGCATACTCTCTTATATTATCGAGGGTGATGCCTCCCGACGATTCTGTCTCGAAACGTCCGGCTATCATTTTCACCGCCTTCAATGTATCCTGAACGGTGAAATTATCGAGCATAATCCGGTCAACTCCTCCTACATTGATAATTTTCTCTATATCTTCCAGATTTCTGGCTTCAATTTCAATTTTTAGTTTCTTACCCGTTTTCTTAAGATAATCATTTGTCATTGAGATTGCCTTTTCTATCCCGCCTGCAAAATCAATATGATTATCTTTTAGTAATATCAAATCGTATAAACCCATTCTGTGATTTTCACCTCCGCCCGTTCTGACCGCTTCTTTTTCAAGAAATCTCATTCCTGGTGTGGTCTTACGGGTATCGAGTACTTTTGTTTTCAATCCTTCCAGTTTTTTTACATAAGCCCTCGTAGTTGTTGCAATGCCGCTCATCCTTTGAAGAACATTTAACACAAAACGTTCCGATTCCAGTATTGCTCGAAGGTTGCCTGAAACAATGAAACCCACTGTTCCAGGTGTAACTTCATCTCCCTCGTTCAGAAAAAATTGTGTAACAAGCGACTCATCGACATACCCGAATATTTTCTGTGCTACCTCAAGGCCCGAAATAACACAGTGTTCTTTGATTATAAGCCTTGCTTTACCTTCAGCATTGGGTGGAATACAAGCTATAGATGAATAATCTCCTTCACCTGTATCCTCAGCCAGCCCTCTTTCAATAAAATCTCTTAGCAGTTCATTTCGACTCATCAGGATCAATACGTATCTGGTGAATAAGAAAATCTGAATCAGTTTTTTTAAGCAGAAAATAAACCCTGAAATTTCCCTTTTCAGTTTTTAGATTACCTATAGCATATAAAGCATCTCCCGTCCCTCCCTGATGTCTTATTATAAATTCCTTTGGCCTGCAATTGGTAAAAAAATCCTTGAGAATCGTTTCTGCAATATTTTTTTTGTAAAAATCTTCTTTGCCAAGAAGCATTATCTGTAATGTCGAATTAAAATATTTTGACAGTTCGGTAGCATTCCCTGTTTTAAAAGCAATCAAAATATCAGGAGGAATTTTTACCTGCCCCATGGTTGAAATCCCGTAAATCTCAAAAACCATGAAGCAGACTATGAGCATAATTTTCTTTGCCATCCCTTTATCTTTTTAATCTATTAATTTTCCAAAAAACTTTCCCTTCATTTTTCCTGTAACTCACTTAAAATATTATTTAAAAAAATTAATCATAAATCACGCCATAAAATTTCTGAAAAATTATAAAGAAAAAATACAATACCTTCACAAATAAGGCAAATTTAATCAAAATCATTCATAAAACCAGTTCAATAAAAGCAGACTCAGGTTAAATATTGATTATTTTTGCAATATATCAATAAAACAAATACATTCATTCATATTTTATTGATGAAAATTATTTTATTATTAACAGGAAAAACAACCGAAAAATACATCATTGAAGGTGTTTCAAATTATTCGAAACGTATTGCCCGACTTGTAAATTTTGAAATAATTACGATTCCAGATCTGAGAAACACCGGAAATATGACTATTGAAGAAGTGAAGCTCAAAGAAGGGAAGCAGATCCTAAATAGTTTGACTGATTCAGACTATACTGTGTTACTTGACGAGAAGGGGAAACAACTAAGAACGATTGAGTTTGCGCAAGAACTTGAACAGTGGTTCATGAAGTCTGCAAAAAGAATTGTCTTTATCACAGGAGGTGCATGGGGAGTTTCGGACGAAATCTTCAAAAGAGCAGACAACATTCTGGCACTTTCACGTATGACTTTCCCCCACCAGCTGGTACGCCTATTGTTTGCCGAGCAACTTTACAGGGCTCTTTCCATCATTAAAGGCACACCATATCATCACGAATAATAATTTGACGCTGATGAAAAGAAACAGAGCACCGGTAATATCAGGTATCTCCTTTATAATTGCAATTATTCTTGCAATTATAGCTGAATCGATTTATAACAGCCCTCTTGAATATAAAATCCGCACTAAAAGATTTAACAGAATTCTGGTCGAAAAAGAAAAAATAACTGAAAATTGTCTGATTAATCTTAAAGAAATCCTTGAAAAAGAATCAGACATAGAAACTAAAACAGGTTCTTCCCTTTTCAATACAATTAAAAAAGAAGGTATTACCATTCTTGAATATTTCGATAAAAAGCTCGCATACTGGTCAGATAACTCTTTCGAAGTACCTGCGGTTTATAACGATACGCTTTTCTCAAAACCTTTTGTTTTTATCCATAACGGATGGTTTATCACAAAAAAGGTTCAGTCGGAACACGAAATATGGATTGCCCTTTTAAGAGTAAGAAACGAATATGGCTTTGAAAATAAACTTGTGAGAAACGGATTCTTGCCCGATTATAAAATGTCGGCTGGAACAGAAATTATTACTGGTGCCGATGATACACCATATAAAATATATAATCATGAAGGAATAAAGCTTTTCTCAATCCGCTTCCCGGAAGTAAGAAAGTTTTCATTGTTTTCCCTGATTCCGACTCTATTCTGGATATTGTCACTATTATTGCTGATTGATTTTTCACTTTGTATTGCAGGATTAATTTCTAAAAAAGGGAATCATCTTTTCTCTTTTATTTTCCTGTTTTCAGTTTTTTCGCTTATTTACTTACTTTTCCTGATAACTGGCAAACCTTCAATTTTTAAATCTACAGATCTTTTCTCAGGTTACCATTTTACACTGGGAAATTTTTTACCATCGCTCGGCCATCTTCTTTTACTTTCTACTCTGTTGTTTGCATTAATACTATTTTTTTTCAAGAAACTTCCGATTGAACTACCCGAAATTAAAAGCGGCACAAAAAGAGTTTTAGTAACCTCCCTGCTATTGATTTCGTCTTTAATTGTTCTTTCAGGCTTTCATTTTATATTAACAAAACTTATTTTCGATTCGAATATTACTTTTGAACCTTACCGGATTCTTGAACTCTCTCTGTTTACTCTTGCAGGATATATTTCAATAATTATTCTGGCTGGAGTCATAATTTTATATACGGTAAAAATCCTTCAGGCTGTAAAAGGGAACGTCAGTGAGAAAGAATTTTTCCTCTCGCTTGCCCTCTCTGTTATTTTATTCCTTCCCGCCGTCGTGCGCAACAGCGGCATAATAATTATGGTAATTTATTATTTGATTTTTGTTTCCACCATTCATTTTGCACTCGATAAAAAAATTACAGGATTCAATCTTATGCTTTTAATCTCACTCTTTTTCACCGTTTATACATTATATTTTGTAATTACGTTATCGGAAGAGAAATCAATTGCGAAGAAAAAAGTAATGGCGGTAACCTATTCCACCGAACACGATCCGGAGGCAGAGCATCTTCTTATAAATATATGGCCCGCAATTTCTTCCGACTCACTTTTGAGAAGCATGGCTTGCAGAGAATTTAAAACCCAGGATGAAATTGATTCGATAACATATTACCTCCATAACACTTATTTCAACGGATATTGGGGAAATTATAGTCTTAGCGTGGTTTCATGCAGTGATGATTCACCGTTGCGGATTGCATCAGAGGAAAAAATGCTC
This sequence comes from Bacteroidales bacterium, assembly GCA_017999895.1. GTDB lineage: Bacteria > Bacteroidota > Bacteroidia > Bacteroidales > VadinHA17 > LD21. The sequence continues at coordinate 124,634 of JAGNKY010000005.1, read as the reverse complement.
GATAATTGTTTTAATTTTTTCAGTGAACGAATCGAAAAATTTGGCCATCAGATAACTGGCACCGGATTTTATTTCCTTGAAGGCCAGGGAGGCAGGTCGTATTACCTGGGGCAAATTTTTTATAAGCTCGACAATAATCGAACCAGAGGCTTGTTTATCGAACTTTTCAGCGAGATAGATTTTTTCCAGGAAGGTTATTCGGAACTGCTTCTCGACCGTAAATACCAGGGTTATTCTCATCTAAAGTACTACTCATTTGCCAAATACATTAATGGAAATCTCGTCCTGCATACCGGCGACTTCCCTTACGACAAGACCGATGAAGCGTATGTTGACAGGGAATATGATTACACAGTATTCAACAGAGAAGGCTATCAGCATGTACTTTACCGTAACGGCAATGTTACAGTGCTTATTAGCGATAAAGAAATCTCATTTACCGATGTGATTATTTCATTTGCTTATTTATTCATATTTACGCTTCTTTCCGGCAGCATTATTTTGCTGTTTATAAAAAAACCAGATGTTAAAAAGTTCAAGTATTTCAATTTCAGGCAAAAACTTCAGATTTCCTTCATATCTGTTCTTCTACTCTCGTTTATTTCTATGGGCATAATAGTTGCTATTTTTACAATTAATCAGTATAAGGCACGGCATCTTGAAAATATAAAAGAGAAGATTAATTCTATTTATACTGAAATAGAGGCTCGTCTGGCATTAGAGCCCGAACTGTCGTTGCCCGGCTGGCGCGAACCTTTGTACCCGTCTCTGGAGGAATTTCTTGTAAATCTTTCAAATGTATTTAATACCGATATTAACCTGTACGATAATAACGGTTACCTGATAGCCACGTCACGGCCTGAGGTTTTTTATCGTAACCTGACCAGCCGGCGACTGAATATGGATGCGTTCATCAACCTCGAAACACTTACAAAAAGCGAATATATACAATGGGAGAAGATTGCCTCGCTTGAATATCTTTCAGCCTATGTGCCTTTCTATAACAATAACGGACAGCTTCTGGCTTATCTTAATTTGCCATATTTCAGGATGCAAAGCGTGTTGACAAGGGAAATATCTAATGTTATCGTAACTATAGCCAATTTTACGCTTCTTATTATCCTTATTACCATGGCATTTGGGGTCATAATAAGCAGAAGGCTTACAGCACCGTTGAATATGTTGAGCCAGGGACTTGCTTCAGTGGAACTTGGGAAGAAAAGCGAGCATCTTGTTTATAATGGTCACGATGAAATAGGAGAACTTGTAAACCAGTATAATAAAATGGTTGATGAACTACAGGAAAGCGCACACCGACTTGCCGACTCAGAAAGGGAATACGCCTGGAGAGAAATGGCAAAGCAGGTTGCACATGAAATTAAAAACCCCCTGACTCCTATGAAACTCAATATCCAACAACTTTACAAAACATGGAAAGACGGCAAACCGGGTTTTGAAAAACAACTCGAAAAATTTACAAAAAACCAGATAGAATATATAGAGAACCTGTCTACAATAGCATCGGCCTTTTCATCATTCGCAAAACTCCCTTCTGCCAGACCTGTCGATTTTGACCTTGTTGAACAAATAAAAACAACACTTGAACTTTTTAAAGATACCGAAAATATTTTCTTCAGAACAAACTGGCCTGTTGATAAACAGATTATTGTACACGCCGATAAAGAACACATCAATGGAATATTTTCAAATCTTATCAAAAATGCAATCCAGTCTATACCTCAGGGTAGAGAAGGAATAATAAAAATAAGCGTAGATGTTAAAGGCGACTCGGCAGTGGTTTCTGTTGCCGACAACGGCGTTGGAATACCCGATGAACTTAAAGGAAAAATGTTTACACTTAATTTTACCACAAAGTCATCGGGTATGGGAATGGGATTGTCAATTGTGAAGCGCTATGTCGAAACGGCTGGCGGTAGAGTGTGGTTTGAGTCGGAAAAAGATAAAGGTTCCGTATTTTTTGTGGAACTTCCTGTAAATTTTACCGTAGAAAGGATTAAATAAACTTAAAAACAACCAATATAATTTTTAAAGCTTAAATAAATAAATTATAATTATATTAGCGTTTCATAAAATTTTTTGATGACAGGAAGGGCATCGGGAATTATAATCTTTTTTTTCTCACTAAATCTTATATTGGTTTGTGGTGGTAATGGTTATGCCCAGAAAAGCCTCTCAGGCAACCTTGCAATGCCGACAGCACGTGTAATAACCATCGGTACTGATAGAGTTACTGTAGATGATGTCACTGGCTTTAATACTGCCGGAGGTGATACCATCCTTCTTATCCAGATGCAGGGAGTAAAAGTTCTGCTTGACCCGTTCGGAAGTATGCAGGATAAATACGGAGAACCGGGCTTATGGGAATTTTTGATTACACAGTCGGTCAACCTTCTAACAAAAGAAATTATTTTCAGAAACGAACTTTTTAATACTTATGATACAAAAGGAAGTATTCAGATTGTAAAGGTACCGTTTTATAACAGCGCAAGTGTAACAAATACACTTACAGTTGACGGATGGGACCCCGAAAAGAAAACCGGAGGTGTTCTTGCTCTGATAATAGGCCGGACATTAAAGCTTTCAGCTGATATTGACCTTACAGGGAAAGGCTTCAGAGGTGGTAACAAGGATGAAGGCGACGGAATTTGCAGGAGTACTAATACGACAGAATATGGTAAGAGTTATTATTCATCGGATTTTACTAATGCAGGTTTTAAAGGAGAAGGTATTGCAAACTATACTGAATATGGTAATTCAATTGTCCCTGGTTATACGAAGGGCTACGGCCCTGCTTTCACGGGCGGCGGCGGAGCTAACGGCAGATATTCCGGAGGAGGCGGTGGCTCACATCGTGGCGAAGGAGGAGACGGTGGTAATGAAGACGCATCATGTTTTGCTCCACTGGGAGGAGGAACCGGAGGTTTCAAGGGCGAACATGTTTCTATAATGAATCGACTCTTTATGGGTGGAGGAGGCGGAGCCTCAACAAAAGCTGCTTCCGGAGGAACGACAGGCCCTGGCGGTAACGGCGGCGGTATAGTTATTATAGTTGCTGATTCTATTATCGGTGACGGAGGATGTATCCGCGCTTCAGGAGGCACCGGAGCCGATGCAACAGGAGATGCCGGAGCAGGAGGCGGTGGAGCAGGAGGCTCAATCGCCATCTCGGTAAGTAGCTACGGAATTAAACCTATTGCATTATACATCAACGGCGGAAAAGGCGGCGACAGAAACGACCAGACAGGAGGAGAAGGCGGCGGAGGCGGAGGCGGATTGCTGTGGGTAAAAAGCGATATTACACCCAATGTGACGGTCAATTACGCCGGCGGAGAAGCAGGCTATTCTTATAGCGCCATGGCAGGAGCAGGTAACGAGGGTGACAAAAAACTGGAATTCAAAGCTAACCTCAACGGATTTTTGTTCAACTCTATCCGTTCGTCCGTTACAGGTAACCAGATTGACTCGGTATGCTCCAACATGCTGCCACCTCTGATTTCAGGAACTATTCCCGTTGGCGGCAACGAACCATATACTTACACATGGGAAAAAAGCTATGACCTTTCGACATGGGATGTTGTTGCAACAGGTACAAAAGATTATACTCCCACAGAAGTGGAAACAAATACAGTATATTTCAGAAGAATAATCACCGATTCTTCATTTCCGATAAACCTTATTGACGTAAGCAAACCAGTGCAAATAATAGTACAGCCATTCATCAAAAATAATATTGTCGGACCATCCGATATCATCTGTTTCGCACAAGACCCTCCAACACTTGTTCCGCAGGAAACTCTTCAGGACGGCAATGGAATATATTCCTTCAAATGGCATGTAAGTACCGACGACATTAATTATTTCTTACCGACAAATGATTATACTACTGAAAAATATACGCCTCCCCCTGCACTTAAAGTAACTTCATGGTACAGACGCACCGTTATTTCAGGAAGATGTATTGATTCTTCAGCGATTGCAAAAATCACCGTTCTCGATACAATCAAAAACAATAACATTATTTCACCCGCCGAAGAGATTTGTTACGGAATGACATTTACAGACCTTACTGCCACAACTCCACCGACGCTTCAGGGCGGCGACGGAACATACAGATACAAATGGGAATACAGTGCAGACGCAACCATCTGGACTGATGCTACTGGCACGAATACAGGCGCAGGATACGATCCGGATGAAACGATTTCCCTTTTCCCCGGAACCGTATATTTCAGAAGAGTTGTCCGTTCAGGCAACAATGATGTATGTGAGAACCGAAGTAAACCAGTATCTCTAACGTCATGGCCTGTTATAGCAAATAACACAATTTCCGATGATCAAACAATCTGTTCGGGAAGCATACCTGCACAACTTACCGGAAGTGTTCCGATAAACGGCAACGGAACATATTCTTACCTCTGGCAGATGAAGACGAAGTCCACTTTATGGAATGATGCTCCAGGCCCTGAACCGATTGACCAGATAAATTATTCTCCACCAGCCCTTACCGATACTGCCTGGTTCAGAAGAGTCGTAACATCGTCGGCATGCACCGACATAAGCAATACAATCGTTATTAATGTCCATAAGCCTATAAATGGAAACGATATCCAATTGCAGTCAGGCCTTACCGATACCACGATATGTAGCGGTGCCGTTCCAAAGCTTTTCACAGGAAGTGTCCCGACAGGCGGCACCGATATCCCCGACGATTATGCGTATCAATGGGAATCGTCACTTATGGAAACCACAGGATATACCCCAATTGCCGGAGCAACAGGAAAAGACTACCAGCATGGTGCAATAATAAATTCAATAGCTTCACCTGTAACTCATTACTTTCGTCGTATGGTGACATCCGGAACATGCAGTTCGCCGGGCAACACGATAATTAAAGTTACCGTACTTCCTTCTATTTCAAATAATATAATTACACCCGATAAAACGGCGGTATGCTACAATTCCTCACCGATCATTTCAGGCACGTCTCTCACCGGCGGCGACGGCATCCCGACTTGGCTCTGGATCCAAAGTCCCGACGGCCTTGAACCTTACACACCAGCTGCAGGTGTTAATAATCAACAAAACTATACTCCTCCCCCGCTGACAAACCCTTTAAAATACCGCCGGGTAATTATGTCGGGATTTGCAAACTGTTGTATTGATACATCGAATATTGTGAGCATAGATATAAACCCCTTGCCGACAGGACAGATTACAACAGTTACAGATACAACAGTGTGCAGTGGCTCACCGGTTCAGCTTAAGATTCATCTGACAGGTTCTCCAAAATGGAATGTCATTTACACTGAAAATGGGACACAAAAAACATTATCCGGAGTTTCTAATCCTGATACTACTTTGGTAATTAATAATTTACCTGCAGGCGCATCACAAATTTATAACTACGAACTTTATAAAGTAACCGACAACAACGGATGCGTAGCAACATCACTAACAGGTTCTAGGAAGATAGAGGTTTACAGAGTGCCGGTTGCAAATGCCGGAGAAGATGCTTCGATATGCGGTATGAAATATACACTTACAGCTATACCGAGTGTGGGAACAGGCGTCTGGACTTTCCCTCCGGATATTGAACTTATAACGACACCATCACACAAAGTGACTGTTGCAATAATTGATTCACTGAATGCTTCGGATGTGGTGAAGAAGAAATTTTACTGGACAGAGACAAACTGGACTTGCTCCTCAACAGATTCTGTGGAAATTACATTCTATAAAAGGACAAGCATTGCAGACGCAGGCCCCGATAAAGATCTTTACACATTCGACCTTGTCGATACCCTTCATGCCTTAAAACCTATAGTGGGAACAGGCACATGGAGTGTAATTTCAGGAGGTGCAGTTATTATCAGTGATTCGATAGCAACCAGCCTTTCCCTCGGTCAGAATATATTCGAATGGAAGGTTGTAAATGGTTTATGCCAGTCAACAGATCAAATGGTTATTAATGTTCATGAACTTAAGATACCTGAAGGCTTCTCACCCAACTTCGACGGCATTAATGACGAATTTGAAATTCAGGGGCTCGACCTTAATTACAGTGATTGCACTCTGAGAATTATTAATAGTGCCGGCACAGAAGTATTTTTCACTTCAAATGAGAATGGAAAAACATGGAAGAACTGGAACGGAGAAAATGGCAACGGACCACTGCCCGAAGGCACATACTATTACCTGCTTACGGTCAAATCAAAAAGAAATGATACTGTGTACCGGAAGGGCGGATTTATCATACTTAAAAGATATAATTCACAATAATTATTCAAGAAAAAAATCATATAGTATTGTATTAATACATGGCAAGAAGGAAACTGATATTGTTACTTTTAATAATTGCCTCGGCTACAAGGCTTACCGGACAGGAAGAAACTTCCGAACTTACGAGAATCAGTCTCGTTTATCCGGTTTATAGTCAGTACCTGCATAACGGCCTGCTTATTAATCCTGCCTATGCCGGAACACGTGAAGCTCTTAGTTTCTTCGCATCCGGCCGTATGCAATGGGCTGGCATAGATGGGGCCCCCGTTTCCCAGACAGTATCATTACACACTCTTCTTAAAAATAACCATGTTGGACTTGGATTTTCAGGCCAGTTTTTTAAATACGGATTCACTCGTGCAACAAGCGTTTATGCTGATTATGCCTATCACATCATGCTGGGAAAAAGCAGACTTTCAATGGGTCTGAGAACAGGCTTCGACAAGTCAAATACCGATTATTCAGGAATCGTCCTGATTAATCCCAATGACCCGGTTTTTATTTCGAACGATAAACCATACTTTCTCCCAAATGTCGGCACAGGAATCTATTTTTCTTCGAAGAATTTCTTCATTGGCGCCGCAGTACCGGCTTTCCTTAGCTACTTAAAAAGCAGCTCGGGAGAAATAAGCTTCGATACTTTCAAAAGTTTCGATATGCTATTAACTGCCGGAGCACTAATATCATTCTCTCCCGATTTCCGAATTAAACCTTCGCTTTTTATTGACTATCCAATTCAGGAAAGCGGAGATGTGAGATTCGATATGAACTGTAATTTTATTTTATTCGATTTTCTATGGCTTGGCGCCTCATGGCGTACTTATGAGGAAGTCGCCGTCGGTATTCTTCAGCTTCAAGTAACGCCGCAAATAATGTTCGGATATTCTTACGATTATCCGATAGGGAAAATGAACACTTACTCAAAAGGCTCTCATGAGATAATATTCAGGTATGAATTTGGCTATAAAGTTTCAGCTGCAAACCCAAGATACTTCTGAACATGAGATTAAGAATAAAATATATTACTCTGTTTTCAATCTGCTTTATATCTAACCAGTTGATTTTATTTTCACAGTCTTCAGCCTTTAAAACCGAAAAAATGCCATTTAGCAAGCCTTATTTTAACGATATCGCTCCTGTAATTGTTAAGAATGGTGTTATTTTCTGTTCCGACCGACGCATAAATAGTTCAACAAACATAACAACTTTCAATGGCGAAAGGCTTTATAATCTGTATTTTGTGGAAAAAATAGATTCTACTAAATGGAAAACGCCGATAAAACTCAAGGTTTCAGGTTCGTCTCTTTTGTATTACGGTCCGGTTTCCATTGCCTCTGATGGCCAGACAGTGTATTTTACAAGTAGCATAATTTCAGGTAAAGCCGCGAGAAAGAAAAACATTATAAACCGACTTGGAATTTTCACAGGAGAGCTGTCAGAAAATATTATAAGTAATGTGACTCAGTTTGAATATAACAGCATGGAATATAATGTAGCACATCCAAACATCAGCCGCGACGGAAAATTTCTTTTCTTTGCTTCGGACATGCCTGGTGGACAAGGACAATCGGATATCTATTATTGTGAACTAATAAACAATAAATGGAGTACTCCAAAAAATCTCGGATCCAATGTGAATTCACCTTCAAAGGAAAATTATCCTTTTCTTCATCCTTCAGGGCGCCTTTATTTCTCGTCCGACCGGCCTGATACTGCACGTTATCTGGGAGGCATGGATGTTTATTATACCGTTTCGACTGATGGTGAATGGGATAAACCTGTTCCCATGCCTGAACCAATTAATTCACATTTCGACGATTTTGCACTTGTGGCTACGGACGACCGACAGGAAGGCTTTTTTACAAGAAAAACAGGCATAGATGACGATATTTGGAAATTCACTTCGGAAATTTTAAGGAAAGCCGATTGCCCTCCTTCACAACCCGATAGTTATTGTTATGAATTTCTGGATGAAAATGCAATAAGATTTGATACTATGCCCGTTCCATTCAAATTTCAATGGGACTTCGGCGATGGACAGACTGCAGAAGGAATAAAAGTACAACACTGTTACAAAGAACCCGGAAATTACACTATAAAGCTCGATATAATAAACATGTTAACTAATGAGGTTGAACTTAATGAAAAAACTTACGAACTCGAAATAACAAGAACCGAACAGGCTTATATATCCAGTCCTGACAGATGTTTCGAAGGAGAAAAAGTAGTTTTTGACGCCGACAGTTCTTATCTCCCCGGATGGTCGGTCAGCCGATATTACTGGAATTTTGACGATGAAACCATTGCTATCGGTTCTAAAGTCGAAAAAGTTTTTATGAAGCCTGGAAATTACAATGTTCAGCTTATCATTACTTCTGCGCCTGGAACAGATGGCAAAATAATGGAAACATGCGTTTCAAAAAAGATAACGGTAACCCGAAAACCTTGAAAAAAGAGTTATATTTAAACCGATGATTTTTTATAAGAAAATAATATACTTTTTTGGTTCATTCATCCTGTTGTTGGCGGCCGGAATACATGAGATCAGTGGGCAACCTGTGCCTGGTCAGGATGAAAATATTCAGTTCCTGGTTACTTTTGGAAAACAGGGAGAAACTTCATGGGGGGACGATGATTTTTCTCAGACATGGTTTTTTGCCATCCCAAAAGATTATAAAGGTCGTTTTTATATAAGAGTTTTTGATCCTGATACCGGTGGTGAATACGATGAACAAAAAGGTGAATGGGATACGAGAACTCTTTTCTCCATCTACGGAGGCAAAGGAGTTGACCCTGAAATAAATGACGAATCGAGAGGAATTCAACCCACTGGTAACTATAAAAGCGGAACCCTACTGGCTTCCAGAACTTTCGCGAACGATACACAATTCGACAGCAAATATTATACTTTCGGACCGTTTAATTCCAGCGAAGGAGATTACAGCGAAAAATGGGGATACATTTTCAAAGTAATCGCCGACGGTGTAAGCGGCGATGACGGTAATCTTTACAAATATTTCCTTTCTCAGGATAAAAACAGCGACGTTCCTATAGAAGGCGCTAATGCATTTACATACGAATATACCTTCAGGATGTGGAATAATACTGAAAGCGTTTCCCATATATACCCTTACATCGATGAAGGCGTGATTTATGTAAAACAGAAAAATTTTGACTGGGACGATGATGGTACAATACTCGTAGTTTCAAGGGTCAGAAAGGGAATAACTGTCCCGATTTCAGGTGAAGACAACTGGGTTGAATCAAGAATTGGGGTGGAACCTGAAGAGGTAAATTCTTCACTTGATTTCCAGTTTCACAAGAAAAAGGAATTCCTTGTGAGAAATAACAACGTTGTTATTTCCCTTGAAAACCAAAGAGGAGACAATCTTAAATTCTTCAGTGCTCCTATAGGAGGAGTGCCTGTTTACAATCCAAAAATCAGCGCACGTAAAATTCTCCCATGAAGTCTGTTTTTTTCAACATCAAAATATCTTTTCTGAAATATGTGTGTATTGCATGTTTATCGGTAAGTTTTTTTCCCCAACCCTGCATACTTAAAGCACAGATTTATAACTTTAAAAATTTTTCCACTGCAAGCAATATTCCCGATACTTATATTTATGCCGTTAACCAGCAAGATAACGGATTCCTTTGGGTATCAACAGGAAGCGGTATTGCCAGGTTCGACGGATTTAATTTTTATGAGATTGTTTTCCCCGACAGTGTCTTTTCAAGATACTCGACAGTAATATTCAAAGACAGTACCGGCAGACTCTGGTTCGGCTGCAACGACGGCTCGCTTTTTTATACAGAAAACGATGAGCTTGTAAAATACAAGGACCTTGGCCTTCAAAGCATAAACCAGATATTTGAGAGTGATGACGGCTGCATTGTAGTTATTCCTCAGGAAAAATCAATAATCAAAATAAACATAAAAAATCCTGAACTTATAACTAAGTATTATGTACCGCCTTATATAACAATGACTTCAGGTTTATTTTTGGAAAATGGAACAGTGATCCTGGGTACTCCGGAAAGCCTGCTTCAATGTAAAATTGTAAATGATTCCCTGTCCGTTGTAAGCACTATTGAAGGTATCGAATATACTAAAGTTCAATCACTTTTGCGTTTGAAACAATCCGACATTTTCATTGCGGGCACTGAAGGTTCAGGATTATATGTCATTTCACTCAATAACGACAAACCAATCGTAAAACGTCCTGATAATAAGCTGATACCTAATAATCTCGATATACGGTCGGTTTTTGAGGCTCGCGACGGAACATTATGGATATCAACATTCGGTTCAGGCCTTTTAAATGCAAAAATCAATAGAGAAACATTCGAAATTGAATCAGTGCTTATTTTTGACACGTCCAAAGGTTTACAAAGTAATGATGTAAAATGTGTATTTGAAGATTTTGAGGGAAATATATGGACTGGCCTTTACGGTGAGGGTCTTTCAATGCTCTCTTCTCAAGCCTTTTGCTTTTATATTCCAGGCGAAACTCCGGAGAAAAACAACATCATTTATGTTGCAGAAAATGATGCCGATTATTTTCTTGGAACTCCATCAGGATTTTATACATTCAACCCTGAAAAGGAGGTTAGCGGTAAATACTTTGAGCTAAGAACACAAATCAATACTGATATATCTGCATATTATTTCGAGAGTCTTTCAAGTTTATGGGCCGGAACAAAAGGAAAGGGACTCTTTAGAATTAGCAGGAACGGACAGGCAAAAGAGTTTTATTATTCAGAAAATTCAGGCAGGAACTATATACGACATATTAATTCTGACGGAGAGAATCTCTGGCTTTCAACACTCGAAGGAATAGTGGTGATTAATAAGAAAGATGGAAAACAAATTGCAACATTCAACATTAACAATCGTTTGCCACATAATAGTATTAACCAGGTGTTTATCCTGAATACCGGAGAGGCTCTGGCTGCAACCGAATGCGACAGGCTTTACAAGGTAACTCTTAAAGAAGGAGTTACACCCGACAGGAGAATTATGACCGGCTATATCAGAAATAAAGTTCTTTGTTATACCCAAAGTAAAAACGGCGATATATGGGCAGGAACCGCAGGAAACGGTATCTTCTGGTTTACAGGCGATTCTCTTATTCAGATAACTACAGCCAATAAATTACTTTCAAATTTTTGCTACAGTTTACTTGCAGATAGTAACGGAATGGTATGGATAGGTCATGAACGTGGGTTTTCAAGGTTTGATACAAAAACAGGAACTGTAAAGATCTTCCCTGCCGATTTTATCGGAAATGTAAACTGCAATCCCAATGCAATCATAGAGGATAAAAAAGGCATAGTGGCAATCGGAACAAACGAAGGATTGATGATTTACGACAGATCAAAAGAAAGAACCGAAAGAGTCATTCCGAAAACAAATATCGTTTCAATAACCATAAACAATATAATATACCCTTTACGTAGAGAATATGTTCTTCCGTATGGAAAATACTCAATAAAAATTCATTATGTTGGAATTAATCTCGGTAATCCGCAGGATGTTTATTACATAACAAAAATGGATAACTGGGACGATCAATGGTCGGGAATGAAAACTGACAGAGAAGTATTATATACTCTTTCTGACGGTCATTATCGCTTTAACCTGATTTCATTCAACAATGAAGGCCTATCGGATAATAAACCTGTTATAATTGACTTTTACATAAAAGTCCCTTTCTGGAGAACATGGTGGTTTATGTTATTAGCTGTGACATTTATATCGTCAGTAATAATAATTATTATCAAGCAGCGAGAAAGAGCTCAGGTTAAAATAAAAAAATATCTCGAGGATGAGCTTGCTGTAAGAACCAGTGAAGTAGTTAAACAAAAGGAAGTAATTGAACTCAAGAATAATGAAATCACCGATAGCATTAATTATGCCAGAAGAATACAGGCCAGTATCCTCCCTGATCCGAACAAACTCAAAGAGGCATTTTCCGATGCCTTCATAATCTTTCAACCAAGAGATATTGTCAGTGGAGATTTTTACTGGTTCGAGAGAATTGATGACAAAAGGTTTATTGTAGTGTGTGCAGACTCAACGGGCCACGGTATCCCCGGAGCATTTATGTCAATGATTGGAGCAACCCTGCTTCAGGATATAATTTCAGGTAAAAAAATCACAAAACCTTCGCAAATTCTGACGCTTCTTGATAAACAAATTTTTACGACCGTTAACCAGAATGTAGATATAGGCGTTTCAAACGACGGTATGGATATGGTTGTATGTGAAATAAATATACCGGAACGACATATAAGGTTTGCATCTGCAATGCGCCCTGTAATTATAATGATGGGAGGCGAATCGTATTATATCAAAGGTAACAGATGCTCGGTTGGAGGAGAATCCGTAACCGAAAAATACTTCGATGACCAGGAGTATTACCTTGGTAAAGGCGACAGTATTTATATGTTCTCGGATGGTTTCCCCGATCAGTTTGGAGGAACTGAAGGTAAAAAAATGAAGATATCAAGGCTTAAATCTCTTATCGAAAGTGTTCATCAACTACCGATGGAGGAACAGAAAGAAATAATTACAAAATTCTACTACGATTGGAAAGGAAGCTACGAGCAGGTTGACGACGTATTGATGATTGGCATCAGGTTTTGAATCTTACTATTTTTTGTATATACCATTTGAAGCGACCGGAATCTGACATGTCCACTCAATATTGCTTTTATGACCGGCTCTGTCTTTTATATAAAACTCATAATAAATTGTATCCGACTTAGAATAAAATAAATAAATAAATGTAATTTTTATTGTTCCTTTCTGAATTTTGTTTTGTCCGCTGTTTTCCATATATGGAATTCTATATCCTGAAGGCTTAAGAGGATCATCTGAAGGTGCAGGTATTATATCATCACCAGATTTTCTAAGCAAATTTAGAAAAAGATTTATTGTATCACCTTCCATAAAATAATCCTGCGGCCACAGACCGAGATCGCCGTCACCATCTTCAAAATCGAATAATAATCTACCGCCTTTCGAAGTGTTTCCAAGAATATCAACCGTATCGAATATTTCAAAACTTATAAATGATATTGCCGGTTCGGGTGGAAGCTTCTCAATCTTCTCGCATGAGAATGGAAGAAGAAGAACAATAAAAACAACCGGTATATACTTTATTGACATTAATAATAATTTTTATTTAAATTAGCAAAAATTAAACCAAAATAAATTATTTTTTTCTAAAAAATATTTTAATAGGTACTCCTCTGAAATCGAAATTTTCCCTGATACGGTTTTCTAGATACCTTTTATAAGGTTCTCTGATATATTGCGGCAGATTACAAAAAAAAGCAAAAGCAGGAGAATAGGAAGGAAGTTGTACCACATATTTAATCTTAATGTTCTTACCTTTAACTGAGGGTGGAGGATAATCTTTTATGGCCTCGAGCATTATATCGTTAAGTTGTGAGGTCGGGATTTTCCTCCTTCGATTATCATTAACCCTCATAACAAGGTCAAGTATCCGGTGAATACGCTGTTTATTAATAGCCGAAATAAACAAAATATCATAATCCGTAAAAGGCGCCGTTCTGCTTCTTATTTCTTTTTCAATTCTTTTTGCCGTACCCGAATCCTTATCTATAAGATCCCATTTATTAACGAGAACAATAATTCCTTTATTGTTTTTCTGAATAACAGAAAAAATATTTATATCCTGCGATTCTATTCCGCGTGTTGCGTCAACAATAAGAAGGCAGATATCGGAATTTTCGATTGCCTTTATCGCTCTCATTACCGAATAAAATTCCACATCATCGGATATTTTGCTTTTTTTTCTTAATCCGGCAGTATCTACAAGCAGAAATTTCGAATTAAACTTGTTATAGAGCGTATAGATTGAATCCCTTGTTGTCCCTGCCACAGGCGTCACAATATTTCTCTCTTCTCCAAGAAGAGAATTCAAAAGGGATGATTTCCCCACATTTGGCCTGCCTACAATTGCCACTCTTGGAATGTCCGATTCTTCTTCTTCTCCTCCCTGAGGGAGTGATTTTACCAATTCATCAAGCAATTCTCCAGTCCCGCTGCCATTAATAGAACTCACTGGAAAAGGATCTCCAAGCCCCAGATTGTAAAATTCATATATACCGCCGATACGTTCATAATTATCAACCTTGTTTACGGCAAGAAGAATTTTCTTGTCTGATTTTCGTAGAAGTGAAGCCACAGATTTATCGAGCTCATGTATTCCACTTGTTACATCGGTCATAAAAATAATGGCGTCTGCCTCTTCAATTGCTATCAACACCTGACGGTTGATTTCTTCCTCGAAAATATTTTCCGACTCCTCCACATATCCGCCTGTGTCAACAACTGAAAAAGAAATGCCGTTCCATTCGGCTTTAGCGTAATTACGATCGCGGGTCACTCCGCTCATCTCACTTACTATTGCTTCTCTTGTGCGGGTAAGTCTGTTGAAAAGAGTTGATTTGCCCACATTCGGTCGTCCAACTATTGCTACAATCCTGCTCATAGTTAATAGCTTAATACCCGAATCTTTTCAGCATGGCCGGGTTATCCCTCCATTCTTTAGAAACTTTAACATAAAGCTCGAGATATATTTTCCGACCGAAAAACTCCTCCATCTCTTTTCTTGCTTCAGTGCCTATTTTCTTCAGCATCTTACCCTGATGACCAATAATTATTCCCTTCTGACTTTCCCTTGTAACATGTATCACTGCTTTTATTTTACTCAGGTTTTCGAGATCATTAAAGCTTTCGATTTCAACTTCTGTGGAATAAGGTATTTCATTCCTGTAGTTAAGAAATATTTTTTCTCTTATTATTTCCGAAGCAAAAAACCTTTCTATTCTGTTTGTAACCTGGTCCTTTGGAAAATATGGCGGCCCTTCTGGCAGAAGGTCAAGTATTGTATTCAGAAGAGTATCAAGATTGAATCCAGTGATTGCCGATACAGGGACAACCGGCGAATCAGGGAACCATTCTTTCCATTTGATTGAAAGTACTTCAACCTCAGGTTGTGAAGAAAGATCAATTTTGTTTATAACAATTATTACAGGGATATCTGATTCTTTTATCCTCTTAATTATTTCATTCTCTCCATCAACTCTCTCAACAACATCAGTAACAAACATTATTATGTCAGCATCGGTTAGAGCACTTCTGACACTTTTCATCATTGCCTCGTGAAGTTTATATCTTGGCTTTATTATTCCGGGAGTGTCGGAGTAAACTATCTGATAATCCTCGCCATTTAGAATCCCCATAATTCGATGTCGTGTTGTCTGAACTTTTGGTGATACTATCGAAAGTTTCCTGCCAACCATAGAATTCATAAGGGTTGACTTTCCTACATTCGGATTGCCCAGAATATTTACAAAACCCGATTTATGCATTTATTTGAATAATTAATTATAAGCTCCTCTTTTCAGCATTATTATTTCTTTCTGTGTAAGATACCTCCACTCCCCTCTTGGCAGATTCTTCTTTGTAAGTCCGGCAAAATATACTCTGTCGAGCTTCAAGACTTTGTAACCGAGTCTCTCGAACATCCTTTTTATAATTCTGTTTTCACCTGAATGTATTTCAATGCCAACCTGACTTTTATCATTATTATCAGCATAAGCAATGGCATCGGCAGAAACAATTTTACCTCCTATATCAATGCCATTAACTATAGCTTCCATATCGCCTTTTGTCACATCCTTATTAAGGTAAACATGATAAATCTTTTTCTTTTCAAAAGAAGGGTGGGTCAGTTTTTTTGCCAGTTCGCCATCATTCGTAAGCAGCATGACTCCAGTTGTGTTTTTATCCAGTCTTCCTGCTGGCCAGAGCCTTACGCCCGGCTTGCTCCCGACTAATTGCATCACCGTTCGTTCGGCATGAGGATCGGAAGTTGTAGTCACATAACCCTTAGGTTTATTCAAAAGAATATATACTTTCTTTTCAGGCGATAACTTTCTATTTCTATATCTTACATCATCATCTATCTTTACTTTACTTCCAAGTTCCCTGACCACATTACCATTAACTGTAATCAATCCCTTTTTTATCAGTTCATCAGCTTTCCGACGCGAACAAACTCCACTGTTCGCTATAAACCTGTTGAGCCTTAATGTTCCTTCTGTTTTCTTAATCTTAGAATAAGTGTCTATATCACACTTAATATTTTTTTTATTTTTTATGCCGTTCCCCGTTTGCATATTCGTAATTATCGGGCTGCAAATTTACAATTAATTAATGAGATAACATTTTTGCCTTTTCAGTTTTTATCAAATCAAAAAATTGAAATTTCTTCCATAATCCGGATATGATTTGGTTTTTCATCAATCCCTAAATATATTTATCTACATTTCTCCTCCTCACGTGGGATAATAGCCTGTCCCGCTACTGCTGGGTAGTACCCTGAGCATAACGAAAAGAAAGGGTGGGGGGACATCTCCTCTTAAGGAGAGGAAATGAGGAAAAAAATTTATTTATTATCTATCATCAAACAGGTAGTTAGTGACTTGAGTAGAGCGATTTACTGGATGAATTAAGAGGCTCTCTTCATGAAAAAATAAGATAAAACTCGATTGTTTTTTGCAAATTTGTACTTTTAGAATTATTGACCTATGACATTAATTAAATCAATCTCTGGAATCAGGGGTACTATTGGCGGAAAACCCGGCGAAAATCTGACTCCTCTCGACATTGTGAAATTTGCCTCAGCTTTTGGAGTGTGGATTAAAAAACATAACCATAATAAAAAATTATCTGTTGTAACAGGCCGCGACAGCCGCGCTTCGGGCAAAATGATTGCCGACCTGGTAAATAACTCACTTTTGTCTTTGGGAATAGATGTAGTTGACATAGGAATGGTCGCCACTCCGACCGTTGAAGTGGCAGTGATAGGCACACATTCGGCTGGAGGAATAATAATTACGGCAAGCCATAATCCGGCAGAATGGAATGCTCTCAAACTGCTTAATGAAAACGGAGAATTTCTATCTGCTGCTGATGGTGAAGAAATTTTAAAAATGGCCGATTCCTGTTATTTTATTTATGCATCCCATAGAAATATAGGCTACGCTATCAATGACAGTTCGTGGATCGAAAAACATATCGAAATGATTACAGGAATGGAATTAACCGACAAAGATGCAATAAAAAAGGCCGATTTTAAGATTGTGGTTGATTGTATCAATTCTGTGGGCGCACTTATAATTCCTGAATTATTGAAGAAACTTGGAGTTGAAAAAATTGTACTTATAAACGATACACCCGACGGAAATTTTGCGCGTAATCCTGAACCTTTGCCTGAAAACCTTACAGAATTATCTTCCAGAGTTATAAGCGAAAATGCCAGCCTTGGATTCGCTGTCGACCCCGACGTTGACAGATTGGCTATTATATGCGACGACGGCACAATTTTCGGTGAAGAATATACTCTCGTTTCCGTCGCCGACTATGTTCTCCAATATTTACCTGGCAATACTGTATCGAATATGTCATCATCCCGTGCCCTTAGAGATATTACAATTAAACGAGGCGGGCAATATTTTACGGCTCCTGTAGGAGAAATAAATGTTGTTGAGGAAATGAAGAAAAGAAATGCCGTAATAGGTGGGGAGGGGAATGGAGGCGTAATTTTCCCTGCGGTTCATTATGGACGCGATGCACTGATAGGAATTGCACTTTTTCTCTCTTATCTGGCAAAGCGGGGTTTGAGTTGCAAGGAATTAAGAAAAGAATATCCCAATTACTTTATTTCAAAGAAGAAAATAGAATATGACAAAAGGATAGATTTCAAAAAGGTGAAGGAGCATTTGAAAAAAGAATTCTCTGATGCATCTATTGATGAACGTGATGGAATACGTGTGGAATGCGAAGATTGGTGGATTCATACAAGAGTTTCAAACACAGAACCTATTATAAGAATTTATGCCGAGGCCAGTACACCTGAAAAGGCCGATGAACTAACTGAACTTATTATTTCAATTGTTAAAAATCTTTAAATTTCCCTCCCTTTTTTTCATTTCGTTGGAATAAAAGCGATAAAATAACTGTCTTATTATCTGACAGGCGAATAATGATATGCTGTTAATAATTGTTAAACATTAATTTAAGCTTATAGATTTTTAATACTTTTGTGCCTGAAAATTTTAAAAATGACATGAAATTAAATTAAGTTAAAAAATAATATGAAGAAAAATTTAATTATCTCAGGAATTGTTGTGGCAGTAGTAATTATTGCAATAATTTTTATCAACAAAATAAGTAAAAAAGAGAATGCAAGTACTTTATTTGCTGTTGCCAAAAAGGGACAGTTCAATATCATAGTTTACACAACTGGAGAACTTCAGGCTGAAAACTCGATAGATATAAGAGGCCCTGAAATAGCACAATCAAGAAATATAAGGGTGGCTGATATAAAAATTCTGGATATAGTTCCGGAAGGCACTGAAGTCAAAGCAGGAGATTATATTGCCACACTTGACAGGACATCTTTTGAAAACACACTAAAAGATGAAATTGAAAGGCTTAATACTTATGAAACAAATCTGGAAACGGCAATGCTCGATACTGCCGTAACTCTGACAAATCTTCGTGATAACATTAAAAATTTAGAATACAATGTTGAGGAAGCAAAAATAACTCTTGAGCAGTCGAAATACGAACCGCCTGCTATAATAAGACAGGCTGAAATCAACCTCGATAAGGCAGAACGAGCTCTTGAACAGGCGAAACGGAGTTATACACTCAGAGTCGAACAGGCCAAGACTAATATACTCAATTTAAGACGTCAGGTCAATGAACAGAGACAAAAGGTTGCCGACCTTCAGAATATTCTTTCGCAATTTGTTGTCAGAGCTCCAGCAGATGGCATGGTTATATATAAAAGGGACAGAACCGGAGCAAAAAGGAAGGCAGGCTCAACAATCAGTCCGTTCGATAATGTTATTGCAACTTTGCCCGATATGTCGTCAATGATTTCCAAAACTTATGTCAACGAAATAGATGTAAGCAAGGTTAAACCCGGGCAAAAAGTTGAAATTACCGTTGATGCATTCCCCGACAGATCTTATACCGGCATTGTAACTAGTGTTGCCAACATCGGTGAACAACTGCCTAATACCGATGCAAAAGTTTTTGAGGTAATTGTCAAACTTGATGGTTCTGATCCTATTCTCCGACCGGCTATGACAACTGGAAACAAAATCATCACAAAAACACTCAATGATGTCGTCTATATACCTCTTGAATGTGTTCAGACAGGATCCGACAGCATACCTTTTGTTTATACAAAAAATGGCAAAAAACAGATTATTCTGCTCGGCGAGTCGAACGAGAACGATGTTGTGGTTGAAAAAGGATTAGAACCAGGAACGGAGATATACCTGAATATTCCTGAAAAACCTGAAAAATTTTCCATCGCTGGAGAAGATCTTATACCAATTATTAAGGAACGTCAACGTCAGAAACTGGAAGAAGAAAAGCGTCTAAGAGAGGAGGCAACCAAAGCAGCCGAAAAAAAACAGGGTATGATGGGCCCCGGCGGCGGTATGCGAGGCCAGTCGCAGAATTTTAATCCTGACAACTTCCCTGGCAGAACAAGAGTGCCAGGTCAAGTACAGGATACGGCAGCTATGAGACAAAGAATGCAACAATTTAGAAGCTCCCAGCAAGGAAGTACCTCTGGACGCGATACTTCTGCAAGGAGTAGAATAAACACTCAAACTGAGCAAGGTGGAAACTTATAACATTTATTATCTGTACTTTTTGTAATTGTTTAAAAAAGAAAAATAATGTTCAAGTTCATATTACGATATTTTCATGATATTGAAATTGCCGTCGAATCAATTATATCCAACAAACTTAAATCCATTCTCACAGCCCTTGGGATAATTTTCGGTGTAGCAGCGGTAATTGCCATGCTTGCCATTGGAAGAGGAGCAAAGCAAGAAATACTCGAACAGATGAAAATGGTTGGCGTTAATAATATACTGATTAACCCTATTGTTCAGGAAAAAACAAGCGCATCAAACGAGGAAGGCGAAAAACAACAAAATAAGTTTTCGCGCGGCCTTTGCATGCTTGACGTTGAGGCAATACAGTCGAATATTCCTTCTGTGAAAAGAATAAGCCCCGAGATATCCTTCAATGGAACTGCAATACTTAACGGTGTAAAACATTCTGCAAAGCTCGTTGGTGTTTCAAATGACTATTTCAATTTGTATAACCTCCCACTAGTTGCAGGTACAGTTTTCAACAAATACCAGGATGAAAATGGATTACAGGTTTGTATAATAGGCTCAAACATACGTTCAAAATTCTTCAATAAAATCGATCCTATCGGCCAGTACATAAAATTTAACGGAATATGGCTGAAAGTTATAGGCGTTCTTCAGAAAACCAATGTTTCCCTTACAGGCTTCGAAGAAAAAGGGGTTAATGTTTATAACGACAATATATATATCCCTATACAGACAATGCTCTTACGGTTCCAGAACAGAGCCCTTGTAAATACAAAACTGGCATCTGAAGCTTCCACAGCATTAAATTTCTTCGGCCCTGGATCAATGTCAAGAGTGGTTGTCAGCTCTTCAGATGCAAACACCCAGCAGGAAACAAATTATAACCAGCTCGACAGAATAGTTGTACAGGTTTACGAAACGGAACAACTCAACACTACAACTGAAGTACTTAGCCGTATGCTTACAAGAAGACATTCTAATGTAAAAGACTTCGAAATTACCGTTCCCGAACTTCTTCTGAAACAACAACAGAGAACAAAGGATATCTTCAATATTGTTCTTGGCGCCATAGCGAGCATTTCGCTCGTAGTGGGAGGAATAGGTATTATGAATATTATGTTCGCATCGGTTATGGAACGAATAAAAGAAATTGGTACTCGTATGGCTATCGGGGCAAAGAAAATGGATATAGTTGTTCAGTTCCTTTCGGAAGCAGTATTAATAAGCGTCTCCGGCGGTTTTATAGGCATCTTCCTTGGAATTATAATGGCTAAACTTATTGAAAAAATTGCCGGAATTATGACAATTGTATCATTCTTCTCAGTATTAATAGCCTTCGGCGTGTCGGCTGCTGTCGGAATTATTTTCGGATATTCACCGGCCAAACGAGCATCGGAAAGAGATCCTATTGAATCACTCAGATACGAATAAAATACAACACCATGAAGAAAAATTTAGCAATAATTGTCACAATTATTCTTGCTTCTTTTTTTCAAAATACAGAAGCACAGACAGAAAAAAAAATCCTCACTTTCGATGAAGTAATGAAGCTTGCTGAAGAAAACTCACCTTCCGCCTTGATGGCAAAACACAGATTTCGCGCCAGTTACTGGCAATACAGGTCTTTTAAAGCCCAATATCTTCCTTCCCTCACACTAACAGGAACAACTCCGGAATTTTTTAACGGTCTGGAAAAAGTTTGGAATTCCCAGACAGATGAGTGGAAATATGTGGCTACAAATACTATAAGCGGTACCGGAACTTTATCTTTATCACAGGCTATTGGACCTCTTGGTACCGTGATTTCACTAAGTTCCGACCTTACATTATATAAAGATATTGAGAAAAAATTGCCCGTCAATTATATCACCAACCCCGTTTCTATTAATATAAACCAACCTATAAGAAGATATAATACACTGAAATGGCAGGCAAAAATCGAACCTCTTCGATATGAAATGGCAAAAAAGGATTTTCTTAATTCTATAGAGGAGGTCCACATGAATACTGTTCAGAACTTCTTTATGCTTGCACTTGCTCAAATAAATAAACAAATTGCCGAGATGAATTACTCCAACGCAGATACTTTATATCGTATAGCCGAAGGAAGATATCAGCTCGGAACAATCGCCGAAGACGACCTTCTGCAGATGAAACTTTCATTTCTCAATGCCGAAACGGCAAGAAAACAGGCAAATATGAATCTAAGAGACAGACAAATACGACTTGCCTCATTCCTCGGCTACAATGAAAACGTGGAAATAGAATTAATAATCCCAAGCCAAATCCCGGAATTACAATTAGACGTTCAGGAAGTTATGAACCTTGCACTTGCCAATAACCCCGATTTGATGTACCAACGCATTAATACACTTAATGCACAGAGTAATCTTGCTCAGGCAAGAGTTTCACGAGGACTGAATGCTACTTTGATCGCATCTATAGGTTATAAGCAGCAAAGCACAGATTTCTCACAGGCTTACCAGAATCTGAGTAATTCCCAGAGAGTAAGAGTAGGTCTAACTTTGCCAATCCTTGACTGGGGACAGGCAAAAGGAAAGTATCAGATGGCAAAATCAAGTCTTGAACTTGCTGAAGTCCAGGAAAAGCAGGCAATGTCAGATTTCCAGCAAAATCTTTTCCTCGATGTGGCCCAGTTCAACCTCCAGAAAGATCAGGTCTCTGTTGCAGCTCAATCCGATACCGTGGCTATGAGAAGATATGAAGTAACAAAAGCTCGTTTCCTTATCGGTAAAATATCCGTTCTCGACCTGAATGATGCCGACTCAAGAAAAGATACCAACCGTAGAGCTTATATCCAGTCACTACAATCATACTGGACATATTTCTATAATATAAGAGCTATTACTCTATATGATTTTATTAATCGCAAACCAATAGAAACTGATTTTGAAAAAGTACTATTCTAAAACTTTCATTGAATTACATAATATTTATTGAGTTCTTTTCTTTATTCTAATAATTTTATTTCTCCCTGGTTACTTTCTTCAAGGATGGGAGAAGGAGAACGAGAGAAAAGAAGAAAAAGAAGAAGAGGGGTGAATATATAGTTATCACCCTTTTTTTTATTAAAATATTGTAAGTTGAGTGTTTATTTAAAATTATTTAAATTTGCGCCTCATTGATATAGAAAAAAAATAGAAAAATTCAAAAATACAATCAGATGCAGAACAAAGGTGCCATAATTTTCCTTGCAGTAACTCTAATACTGGTATCAATCTACCAGCTTTCATTTACTGCTGCAACTTATAAGGTAAAAAGAGATGCCAAAAAATATGCCAACGGAAATCTTGAGAAGGAAATTGCCTACATCGATTCAATGTCAACTCTTTCAAAAGATCAGTGGAGTTTTCTTGGATATTCATTCAAGGATTGCCTGAAAAAAGAATTGAACATGGGCCTTGATCTTAAAGGTGGCATGAATGTAATACTCGAGGTTTCTGTCGAGGATATACTCAGAGCATTATCAAACTATAATCCTGACAAGACATTTAATGAAGCACTTGCTATTGCCCGACAGCGTCAATTACAGACTAATGGCGATTTCCTGAATCTATTCGCCCAGGCATTCAATGAACTTGACCCTCAGGCTCGCCTCGCATCTATCTTCGGCACAGTTGAACTTAAAGACAAAATTAACTTCAACTCGACCAACGATGAAGTTATAAGAGTACTGGAAAAAGAAATTGATAATGCAATAAACAATGCATTTAACATACTCCGAACTAGAATAGACAGGTTCGGCGTGTCACAGCCGAATATTACAAGATTATCAACAAAAGGCCGAATTCTTATCGAACTGCCTGGAGTAAACAACCCTCAGCGTGTCCGTGAGCTTCTTTCCGGTACAGCCAGCCTCGAATTCTGGGAAACTTACGAAAACAGCGAGATAATAAATTATCTGGTCCAGGCTAATGAACTTTTACGTGAGATTCAGGCTAATATGCAGAAAAATGCCGATTCGCTTAAAAGAACTTCGGAAACTCTCACCGCCCAAAAAGACACTACAAAAGGAGAAGAATCACTTCTTGAACTTATAAAAAAAGATACTTCTACCACATCTGCTGAAGCAAAAAATCTTGAACAATTTGCTTTACAAAATCCCCTTTTCTCAGTTCTACGTCCTCATGTAGACCAGCAGGGCCAACCTTTGCCCGGATGTGTCATTGGGCTTGCAAGCTTCAGAGATACGGCAAAAGTGAACGAATATCTTAAAATGCCGCAGATACGGGCATTATTCCCAAGAGATATAAAGTTCTGCTGGAGCCAGGAACCTTATAAATATGACGAATCAAAGACATTTTATGAACTTCACGCTCTGAAAATAACAACCCGTGATGGACGCGCTCCGCTCGACGGAAGTGTTATCACATCAGCCCGGCCTTCATCGGGTGTTGTTACTTCCGATATTCAGGTAACCATGTCAATGAATGCTGAAGGTGCAAAGACGTGGGCCAGACTTACACGTGAAAATATCGGCCGATGTATTGCAATCGTACTCGATGGTTATGTAAGGTCATATCCACGTGTTGTTACAGAAATCACCGGAGGCAATTCGGAAATTACCGGCGATTTTACTCTTGAAGAGGCACAGGACCTTGCAAATATACTTATGTCGGGTAAACTTCCTGCCCCTGCAAGAATTGTTTCCGACACAGTTGTCGGCCCTACTCTTGGTAAAGAAGCTATCAATGCAGGTTTTACTTCATTCGCAATAGCCTTTTTACTCGTGCTGGTATATATGTTTATTTATTACAGCAAAGATGCCGGACTTGCAGCCGACATTGCCCTACTTGTAAACGTATTGCTTCTTTTCGGCGTGCTTGCTTCACTAAATGCAGTGCTTACCCTTTCTGGTATTGCCGGTATCGTTCTTACTATGGGCATGGCAATTGACGCTAATGTGCTCATCTATGAGCGCATAAGGGAGGAACTTCGCGCTGGTAAAGGACTTAAATTGGCAATAGCCGAAGGCTACCGACGTGCATACTCTGCAATAATCGACTCTAACGTTACAACAATACTTACAGGAATTGTACTTTATGTTTTCGGCACCGGTCCTATAAGAGGATTCGCAACAACACTCGTAATAGGTATCCTTACTTCATTATTCACTTCAATCTTTATTTCAAGGCTTATTTTTGAAGCAAAACTTAAACGTACTGACCGCATTTCTTTCTCCATTCCGGCAACAGCAAACATTCTCAAGAATACGAAAATCGACTTTATCGGAATGAGAAAATATTTTTATGCATTCTCAATTGCAATTACAATCCTTGGCATAGGTTCTCTTTTTGTAAGAGGATTAAGCCTTGGAATTGATTTTACCGGAGGAAGAACTTTTGTTGTCAGATTTGATGAACCCATTAAAACTGCTGACGTGGCAAACAGCCTAAAAGAAGTTTTTGGCGAACTTCCTCGGGTTGTTACTTTCGGTAGTGTAAACCAAGTAAAAATAACAACTAAATATAAAATAAATGAAGTCGGCGCCGAAGATGAAGTAGAGACTAAACTTTATGAAGGACTTAAAAATATTACCGGGGGAGAGCTTTCAAAAGATGAATGGCTTGCAAAATACAGAGAGAGTTCGGAAACTATCGGTCCCACTGTGGCAAGCGACATTAGAATAAGAGCAGTGTATGCGGTGGGAATAGCTCTTGTTATCATGTTCCTTTATATCTTTCTGCGATTCCGAAACTGGCGATACGGATTCGGAGCAGTTGCTTCACTATTCCACAACTCATTGTTCGTCATCGGACTTTACTCCTTACTATGGGGTATCATGCCGTTCAGTATGGAAATAGACCAGTCATTTATTGCCGCAATTCTTACCGTAATAGGCTATTCTGTTAATGATACTGTTATCGTCTTCGACCGGATAAGAGAATACCTGCCTATTTATCGTAAAAGACCTTTCAAGGACGTTATAAACATGGCAATAAATTCTACACTCAGCCGAACAATAAATACTTCACTCACAACTCTTCTAACTGTTATAGCTATATTCATTTTCGGGGGAGCCGTAATCAGAGGCTTCATATTCGCTCTTATGATAGGTATATTCATCGGAACATATTCATCCGTTTTTGTTGCTTCTACACTTTTGTACGACACATCTACTGCAAAACAAAAGCAAACTCATCCTTAATAAGAATAATGAAAAGAAACTTTCTGAACTTTGAAATTGTTCAAGGAATAAAAAAAATTATAAAATTTTTAGTAAAAAAATTTAAATAAACTTATTAATTTTGTATTGAAACTCATTTTTTAAAGATGGGGATAAGCGGACAGGAAATATTCATAATTCTGATAGTAGTTTTACTTCTATTCGGTGCTGATAAATTACCTGAAATTGCCAGAGGCCTTGGAAAAGGAATGCGAAATTTCAAAAAAGCAACAGAAGATATAAAAAGAGAATTTAATGAGAATACAAAAGATATACGTAGTGAAATATCTGAAATTCAAAATACAGTACAAAGCGATATAAATGATATTTCAGAAAATATTACCAGAGATATTGAAGAATCAACAAGTGAGATAAAAAAAGATTTTAATGATGCCGTTAATTCAATCCAGGATCAGATTGATGATATTAACCACAACACAGACTGAAATATACATATATATTTAAATATCTTTTTATATATCTTTCTAATTCCACATTCCTGAAATTCTTATTCTATATTTATAGTCTTTAATGCTCGATCGATTATTTTATTATTTTTGAACTCTTCAGAAGCATTTATGATGCGAGCTATAGGCATAAAGAAATCATTCGGTAGCCTTGAAGTCTTAAAGGGAATCGACCTCGAAGTAAAGGATAGTGAGATTGTAACAATTGTCGGGCCAAGCGGCGCAGGAAAAACAACACTTTTACAGATACTTGGAACACTTGACAGGCCTGATGAGGGCATCATTATTTATGACAATATTGAAGTCGGTAAGCTGAAAGGAAAACAACTGGCTGCATTCCGGAATCGGAAAATCGGGTTTGTTTTTCAGTTTCATCAGCTTCTTCCTGAATTCACCGCACTTGAAAATATCTGCATCCCTGCCTTTATTGCCGGGAAAAGCAAACCGGAAGCCGAAAAGAGAGCAAAAGAATTACTAAGGTTCATGAACATGTCCGACAGGGCCGAACATAAACCTTCCGAACTGAGTGGTGGAGAACAGCAGAGAGTGGCTGTCGCCCGAGCCCTTATAAACAATCCTTCTGTAATCCTTGCCGACGAACCATCGGGAAACCTCGATACGGAAAACAAAACCGGCCTGCATAAGCTTTTTCTCTCATTGCGCAATGCTTTCGGTCAGACATTCATTATTGTCACACACGATCCTACTCTTGCTTCACTTTCCGACAGAGTAATCCATTTGAAAGATGGAATCATTGTCAGTGAATAATATTAATCAAGGAATTACTTCCAGCTTTTTTATACAATATCGGACAACATTTCACTTTTGTACAGACAATTTGATAATGAGACAATTTGAAAATGAGACAATTTGAAAATGAGACAATTTGAAAATGAGATAATTTGAAAATGAGATAATTTGAAAATGAGACAATTTGAAATAAAATAAACTTTCTGAAAATGAGAAATGATAAAGAAAATGTTATTATTGAGAAATCGTTCCAGTTTGCACTTAAAGTAGTATTATACTGTGAAATGCTTGAAGAGAGCAAAAAATATGTTATATCGCATCAATTATTAAGGTCGGGGACTTCAATCGGTGCAAATATCCGTGAAGCACAAAATGCTGAAAGTAAATCTGATTTTATCCACAAAATAAAACTTGCTGCTAAGGAAGCAGATGAAACAGAATATTGGTTATTAATCTGTAAAAATACACCCTCATATCCGTTCGATGAACAGTTATTGATTATAGTAAGGGAATTGATAAAAATCCTCTCAAAAATAATAAGCTCCTCAAAATTCTCTTAATTTTCAAATTATCATATCCCTTGATTTTCAAATTCTCAAATTTTCAAATTTTCAAATTCTCCCGAAGCCCCCAGTCCAAACAAAGCAAAATCGTACTTTACAGGATCTTTCTTATCCAGACTTCGCAAGGCTGAATCGAGTTCTGAAACAGCTTTTGCATCATTCTGCTTTCTTTTCAATAATCCGAGTCCCCTGGCAACATTGCCTGAATGCACATCCAGCGGGCATGAAAGAATTGAAGGAGGGATTGACTTCCACAACCCAAAATCCACTCCTCTGTTATCATTTCTTACCATCCATCGCAGGAACATATTGATTTTCTTTGCCGCCGAACCTCTGCAGGGATCCGAAATGTGCTTTTCTGTCCTGGCATCATGCGGCAATTCGAAAAAATGCCTTTTTAACATGTGAATTGCAGGCTGAAGTGAATCATCTGTCCTGTACTTCATAAAGATGCCTTCCAGCCCGTTATAAGTATTGTAAATATGCCTTAATGCCTTAATGAAATAAACAAAATCAGAAGAATCGAATGTGCGGTGTATTACTCCTTTGATTCTTTCAAGGTCTCTCCCGCTGCTCTGTATTATGAATTCATAAGGCGAATTATCAAGATATGCCATCATTCGTCCGGCATTGTGAATTATTGCAGTGCGGTTTCCCCATGCAATTGTTGCAGTCAGAAAGCCTGATATTTCGATATCTTCCTTTTTTGTAAAAAGATGCGGAATGCTTATGGGATCATGGTCAATGAATTCAGGCCGATTGTATAGGTCAACCTTCTCATCCAGAAATTCTTTCAACTCTTCTTTTTTTAATCGCATCTCAATAACTTTGGAATCACAAAATTAAATGTGATTTTCGAATTCTGTGATTTATTAAAATTATTGAAGTTTCATAGAAACGAGAATTGCTTTAATTTCAGGTTATTTTTAGCTATTAACAAAATCTGATAGCACACAGATAAAACGGATAATACAGATTTTCACTAATCTGTGAATATCCGTTGCATCTGTGTCATCCGTGTGCTATTAATAGAAAGTAAATGAGCTAATAACTCATTTTATAATTTAAAATATAATTAAATCAAATGCCCCATAGCTCTTTCAGATTCAAACAATTCAATATCAACCAGCAAAATGCTGCTTTTAAAGTCGGCACCGACGGCGTTCTGCTTGGAGCTCTGACCGACCTCCCTTCCGACGGCCGGATTCTTGATGTCGGCACCGGGACAGGACTCATCGCCTTAATGGCCGCACAGAGAACCGCCTGCGATATCGTTGCGCTGGAACCCGAGCATGATTCTTTCATTCAGGCACGCGAAAATATCTCTCAAAGCAAATGGGCCGACAGAATCAAAGTCTTTGAATGCACTTTTGCCAAGTACTTTTCCCGTACGGAAGAGAAATTCGACTCGATACTTTCAAACCCGCCTTACTTCCGCAACTCTCTTAAAAATCCGGAAAAGGCAAAATCAGTTGCACGACATGCTGATTCCTTAACTCGTGATGAACTGCTTGCCGGTTCATCAATCCTGCTCACCGATAATGGATCACTGCAGGTTATACTGCCCTACGCCGAAGGTTCGGACTTCATCTCGAAAGCCGCCGAAAGATTGCTGTATTGCGATAAGATAATAAGAATCAAAACAACTCCTTCGGGAAATCCAAAGAGAGTGATACTGCAATTTGAAAAAAATAAAAAACCATTGAGAGATAGCGTCTTTACCATATATTCCGGAGAAGGTTCCGGTTTTTCGAATGAATACATCGAGGCAACAAAGGAGTTTTATTTGAAATTCTGATCTTTCCCGTTACTCTTATTATTCAGGGTTATAAAGGCTTTTTATCCCTGACATGATATATTATTATCAACATTCTTTTAAAAAGATATTCGTTAAATAGTCTGCCGATTGTATCTTTGTTATAAATGAAGTTAACCGGTGGATGATTCTCAGAAATATGTCGAAACGCCGCTCATGAAGCAGTATTACAGTGTCAAGGCTAAACACCCCGACGCCCTTCTGCTGTTCAGAGTAGGCGATTTTTACGAGACGTTCGGGGAAGATGCAATCAAAGCTTCGGAAATACTTGGAATTACCTTAACCCGGCGCGCTAACGGAGCGGCATCTTTTGTCGAGCTTGCCGGGTTCCCTTATCATGCACTCGATATTTACCTGCCCCGGCTGGTAAGAGCAGGCCAAAGAGTTGCAATATGCGAACAGCTCGAAGACCCAAAACTTGCCAAGAAAATAGTCAAACGCGGCATCACCGAACTTGTGACTCCGGGCGTCAGCCTTAACGATAACGTGCTTTCGCATAAGGAAAACAATTTTCTCGCTGCAGTGCATGTCGACAAGAAAATGGCCGGCGTGGCTTTCCTCGATATTTCGACAGGCGAATTTCTGGCTTCGGAAGGCACTTTCGAATATGTCGATCAGCTTTTGAATAACTTCCTTCCGAAAGAAGTGCTATTCGAAAAGAGAAAGAAAGATATTTTCGAAGAGAATTTCAGCCAGAAATTCTATACCTACAAACTCGATGACTGGATTTTTACTTCCGATGCTGCTTACGACAGACTTATCAAACAATTTGCAACAACATCACTGAAAGGCTTCGGGATCGAGACTCTTCAGTACGGAATAATTGCTGCAGGTGCAATTCTTTACTACCTCGATATAACTCAGCACACACAATTAAGTCATATAACCGGCATTTCAAGAATTGATGGCGACAGATATGTATGGCTCGATAAGTTTACAATCAGAAACCTCGAACTCTTCCAGCCTCTCTTCGAAGGTGCAAAAACAGTTGTAGATGTGCTCGATAAAACAATTTCTCCGATGGGAGGACGCCTGCTGAAGAGATGGATCTCTCTCCCCCTGAAGGACATCAAACTAATTAATGAAAGGCTCGATATAGTAACCAACCTTATTTCAGACAGTGAGCTGAAGACAGAAATCACAACATGTTTAAAACGAATAGGGGATCTTGAAAGGCTTGTTTCGAAAGTCGCCGTAAACAGGATAAGCCCTCGAGAGATGGGACAGTTAAGATATGCGCTTGAGACCCTTTCGCACCTTAAAGAGAAATGCGAAAAATACGGCTCGCCCCCGCTTGCAATGCTTGCAGGTCAGATAAATCCCTGTAAACAGGTTTCGGACCGTATAGCAAGGGAACTTAATGACGACCCGCCTGTTCAGATCAACAGAGGGAATGTCATAGCACAGGGAGTGAACACCGAACTCGACGAGCTAAGAAAATTGCTCTACAGCGGAAAAGACTACCTTGCAGAGCTCCAGGAGAGAGAAAGCAAAAAAACAGGAATTCCATCACTTAAGGTCGGATTCAACAATATCTTCGGATATTATATCGAAGTCAGGAATACACATAAGGATAAGGTTCCTCCGGAATGGGTAAGAAAACAAACGCTTGTCAACGCTGAAAGATATATTACAGAAGAACTTAAAGAATATGAACAAAAGATTCTTGGAGCTGAAGAAAAAATAGTCGAGCTCGAGACAAAACTTTTCAACGACCTTATACTTTCGATTTACGACTATATACCTGTAATTCAATTAAATGCATCTTTAACTGCAAAACTCGACTGCCTTCAGTCATTTGCAACCGTTTCTTGCGAGAATAATTATACACGTCCGGTTCTCGACGACTCAAAACGAATAGATATTAAAAACGGCCGTCATCCTGTAATTGAAAAACAATTATCGGCAGGTGAGTCATATATCCCAAATGATATTTTCCTTGACGATGAAGAACAGCAGATAATAATCCTTACCGGCCCCAACATGTCGGGCAAATCGGCGCTCCTGCGTCAGACTGCTCTTATAGTACTCATGGCTCAGACAGGTTGCTATGTTCCTGCCAGTGAAGCAAATATCGGAATAGTAGATAAAATTTTTACCAGAGTAGGAGCATCAGACAATATAAGCCTCGGTGAATCGACATTCATGGTCGAGATGAATGAGACTGCCAGTATCCTTAACAATCTATCAGAACGAAGTCTGGTCATCCTCGATGAAATCGGAAGAGGAACAAGTACTTATGATGGAATATCTATTGCCTGGGCAATTGTGGAATATCTGCACGAAAACAGGATGAGAGCAAAAACACTCTTTGCAACCCATTATCACGAGCTAAATGAAATGGAAAATTCATTTCCACGGGTAAAAAACTATAATTTATCTGTAAAAGAACTTGATAACAAGGTTATTTTCCTGAGGAAACTTAAAAGAGGAGGAAGCGAGCACAGCTTCGGCATTCATGTGGCACGCATGGCAGGAATACCCGGCAGCATAATTAAAAGAGCTTCGGAAATTCTGAGTGAGCTCGAACATACGCACAATAAGCAGGGACTCGGAAAACCAATAGACGATATAATAAACAAAAGGGAAGGATTGCAGCTTAGCTTCTTTCAGCTCGACGACCCGGTTCTAAGTCAGATACGTGATGAAATAATGGGAACAGATATTAACAATCTCACGCCTGTAGAAGCACTTAATAAATTATACAATATACAAAAGCTTTTTAGAAAATAATTATAAATGAGAATACTTATAGTTGAAGATGAGCAGAAAGTTGCATCTTTCCTGAAAAGAGGATTGGAAGAAAATAGCTATGAAGCCGATATAGCTTATGATGGGGAGATAGCCCTTAAACTTGCTGAACAATACGAATATAACTTGATTATAATTGATATAATCTTACCAGGAATGAACGGCCTCGAATTATGTCGTAAGTTTAAATCGATAAACCCTCATATTCCAGTACTTATGCTTACTGCACTTGGAACAACTGATGACAAATTGTCGGGATTTGAAGCAGGTGCTGACGACTATTTAGTTAAGCCTTTCGAATTCAAGGAGTTACTTGCCAGAGTTAAAGCTCTGCTGAAAAGACAGTCGGACGATTATGAGACTACAGGAAAACTTATCTTTTCTGACCTCGAACTTGATCTTGACAAGAAAAAGGCAAGAAGGGGCGGTAAAGATATAGAACTAACGGCCAAAGAGTTCATGCTCCTCGAATACTTTATGCGAAACCGTGGAAGAGTTCTTTCGCGTAACGATATTGCGGCAAAAGTATGGGCATCGAATTATTCATTCAACACTAATGTTGTTGACGTATATGTTAATTTCCTTCGGAAAAAGATTGATAAGGGATTTGAGAATAAACTTATCCACACAAGAGTCGGCCTCGGTTATGTTTTTGACGAAACAAAATAAAGCATGCAGATCAGGACACGTCTGACATTACAATTTCTTCTCATTGGCGGTATAATAATGATAACCGCTTCTGTAGCAATTTATTATTTATCGGAAAATTATCTCCGTGAGGATTTCTACAATCGCCTTGAGAATAAGGCCCGAAATACTGCTAAACTTTTACTCGAGGTGGAAGAAATTAATGCAGACTTGCTAAAACGGATCGAAAAAGATAATCCGGCAAATCTTCCTAATGAAAAAATCATAATTCTCAATTATGATAAGGATACTTTATATACTTCCGATGAAGAGGGTGAAATAAAAATCACCGAAGATGTCCTTGAAAGACTATGGACTCTGGGACGAATTACATACCGTCAGGATCCGTTTGAGGTAGTAGGGCTTCTTTATGCCGAAAGTACTAACAGGTTTGCCGTATTAGCTGCAGCAATAGACACAACAAGAATGCTCCGGCTTAAAAATCTCAGGATAACACTTATCGCTGTATGCCTTATAAGCCTTCTGGTTTTTTTCATTGCAGGCTGGTTCTATTCCCATAGAGCACTTAAACCTATATCGGATGTGGTGAAACGGGTCGAAGAAATATCCATAACCAGCCTTAACCTTAGACTTAATGAAGGCAACGGCACAGACGAACTCGCCCGGCTTGCAAAAACATTTAATAAAATGCTCGAACGGATTGAAACTTCATTCATGGTCCAGAAAAGCTTTATTGCCAATGCATCGCATGAACTCCGAACGCCTCTTACCTCACTTAACGGACAGATAGAGGTACTCCTTATGAAGGACCGCTCGACCGAAGAATATAAAAAAGCCCTTGCTTCAATACTCGAAGATATTAAATCCCTGTCGGAACTTGCTAACAGACTTCTGCTTATAGCTCGTACCTCATCGATAAACCCTGCCGATTTAAATGCAAAAGTTAGAATAGACGAAATCCTATGGCAGGTTCAGGATGAAATGAAAAAATTACATAACGACTATATTATAAATATAAATCTTGACGAAACCGTTACGGAAATCGAACAGATGGCAGTTGCAGGCGATGAATCACTCCTTAAAACTGCATTTGTAAATGTCATTGACAATGCATGCAAATATTCCGGCGACAAAAGAGTCGATATCTCTCTTAATTCCTCGAATGAATCAATAGCCCTTACATTCGAAGATAATGGTATAGGCATACCCCAGGATGAATTGAATAAAATTTACGAACCATTTTTCAGAGGAAGCAATGTTAAGTTTGCTTCCGGACATGGTATAGGTCTGCCCCTTACTAACCAGATTATAAAAGCCCATAAAGGAACTCTTAAAATTTCTTCTATACCAGGTAAAGGAACTACTGTTACAATTATTCTTCCTGTAGCTCCAAAAAATAAATAATATTATAAAAATTAGAACAAAGCATTAATCTGATAGATAATTGACTAAATATTTTTAAGAATAAACTATAATTTTAATATTATTTTAATTAGTTTTTAATTTTACTTTAATAATAAATAAATTAATTGCATCTTGAATAAACACATGAGTTATTTTAAAGATTTTTCTTTTAAATAATTTTTCTGGCCTTTTTACTTTGTTTGGAAGCCCTGACATTAGAGAGTGCCAGGGCTTTTGAATATAAATTATAACATCATGCTAAAATATTATACCTACTCCAAACAAAGATGCACCAGCGGAATAATGTCTTTATAAGAAATTTTCAATATTAAATTATTCAACGATAAATAAAATTATGATTTCAGTAAT
Source organism: Bacteroidales bacterium (assembly GCA_017999895.1). GTDB lineage: Bacteria > Bacteroidota > Bacteroidia > Bacteroidales > VadinHA17 > LD21. Next base: position 89,627 of record JAGNKY010000005.1, on the reverse strand, counting down.
AATTCCTGCTCTTAATGAAGAGAAGACAATCCGGCAGGTTATCGAACTGGCGGGAAAATCATCACTCGTAAGTGAGATTCTTGTTATAGACGACAAATCGCTTGATGAAACTATCCGTGAAGCAAAGGCTGGTAAAACCAGAGTTTATACCAGCACAAAACTCGGCAAAGGTACGTCAATGAGAGAGGGTATGCTTCTGGCACAAAATGAAATAATAGTTTATCTCGATGCAGATATCCAGACTTACCCTGAAAATACCATTGACATCCTTGCCGGACCAATTATCAGAGATGAAGCAGATTTTGTCAAATCATGCTTCTCACGTCAGGCCGGAAGAGTAACCGAACTGGTTGCAAAACCCCTGTTAAGCTTTCTTTTCCCCCAGGTAGCTCATTTCTCACAACCTTTAAGCGGCATGATTGCCGCAAAAAAAAGCTTTCTCAAAAAAATTGATTTTGAAAATGATTACGGCGTGGATATAGGTCTGCTACTCGATATGTATGCACTCGGTGCAAGAATAGTCGAAGTAAATATCGGATATATAGAAAATCGAATGCAAACATGGGAGCAGCTTGGAAAAATGGCCAGAGAAGTTTCAAGAGCAATTTTAAAGAGAGCAAAAGGAATTGAATTGAATAACCTCGAAACACTTGAAAATATAAGTGTAATTCGTACACAAATGGAATATGCAATAAGGGAAAGCCTTAAAGGTCTGAAAAAAATGATAATTTTTGATATGGACAATACTATTCTTGAAGGAAGTTTTATAACAACAGCGGCAAGTGAATTCAATTTCACTGACGAACTCATCAACATTGTGATAGAAAACGGCAATCCCTATACAAGAACAAAACTTATTGCAAAATTGATGAAAGGAAAATCAATTGATGAAATACTTAAAGTCGCCGATAGTATAAATATTGTTAGCGATGCTGCAACTGTAATAAGCCAACTTAAAAGCCGTGGTTATATCTGCGGAATAATCAGCGACAGCTATGATGTAGTTACAAATCATATAAAGAATAAGCTCGATATGGATTTCAGTATTGCAAACGAACTTGAATTTTCCAAAAGTGTTGCAACAGGAGAGGTAAAAGTGCCTTCTTATTTTTTCAGAACTAAGGAGAGTATTTGCCATCACGATATTTGCAAATCGAATGTTCTTTTACATCTTGCAAAAGAATATTCAATTGATATAAAAAATATTATTTCAGTAGGCGACAGTGAAAATGATATATGTCTTGTACGCCACAGCGGAGTAGGAGTATCATTTTGCTCAGGAAATAATTACCTTAACCTTGTTGCGGATATAATTATATCGGAAAAAAGCTTCAGTAAAATACTGGAAATAGCCTATTGAAATCTTTATGTTGTTATGAGAATATTTTCTAAGAAATTTACTATTAAAATACCATCAAAGCTGAATGAATTTATATTTTGTATGTTTAATTATATCTCCTGACGGTTAATTTTAATCAGCATGACAAATTACATCATCCTTGCACTCTGCCTGATAGTTTTTCTTTCATATATATTCGACATAAGCGGAAGATATACAAGGATACCTGGCGTTATTCTACTCATAGGACTCGGCATAATAATCCAGATCATTGCCAATGCTACAGGGCTACAAATTCCCAATTTAAAACCTTTTCTCCCCGTAATGGGAACACTTGGGCTGATCCTTATTGTAATGGAAGCCAGCCTCGACCTTAAATTTGAAAAGGAAAAAACACTCACCATCATAAAAGCCATCTCTTCAGCAATAGTTCTGTTTGCATTATTTGTTTCACTTATGGCTTTTGTATTGGTAAAATTATTGCACCAACCACTTAGGGTTTCAATACTGAATGTTATTCCTCTTGCAATCATAAGCAGTGCAGTGGCAATACCGTCAGCAACAAACCTTTCCCAAAATCTTAGGGAATTCATTATTTACGAAAGTTCCTTTTCCGACATAATAGGCATCCTTGCATTCGATTTTATTCTATATAATGAAGGTTCTGTGGCTCACGGTTTAATAAAATACTTCGTGTCTGGCGGAATTATTACCGTAATAATATCTATTATCCTTACTTTAGGTTTGGCCTTATTGATGCATAAAGTCAAATACCATGTAAATTATGTAATAATATTAACCTCAGTCATTGCCGTGTATGTTCTTGGAGAAATAGTTCATCTACCATCTCTACTGATGGTAATGATTTTTGGTGTGGTAATGGCTAATAACCGGTTTGTTGAAAATAAACCTTTTGTCAATCGCTACATTGATTTTGAAAAATTCAGAAATGACCTTGAATCTTTTAAAAAAATACTGGGAGAACTTACCTTCCTTGTAAGATCATTTTTTTTCATCATGTTTGGTTTCTATGTGAAAATAGAAGGATTACTGAATAAGGAAAACATAATCATAAGCCTTGCAATTGTACTTATTGTTTTTATGTTGCGCTGGTTATTCTTTGATAAGGTATTGAGAGTATCAGGCAATACTCTCGTGTTTTTTGCACCACGCGGACTTATCACAATCCTCCTTTTTATGAGTATTCCTGAAGAATCAAGAATACCCTTTGTCAACGAAGAAGTAATCACTCTTGTAATCTTTATGACCATAATTCTGCTGATGATCGGAAATATGTTCTACAATCCTCCAAAAGATAAAGCAATATTTGAAAATGAAATCACTAAGCTGGATATAGAAACAACTACTGCTATTTCCGAAGAAACTCAGGAAAATAATAATTTATAACAGTCATACATTTTTCTTCTTTACCATGTTTCCTTAAACTGACTGCAAAGTCAAATATCTTCTTATTGCCTCTGTATAAAATATTAACGGGTAAAGATATTCGTCGTACCATAACATTGCAAAATAGAGGCCTATAGGTACAGGAGTAAGCTTTTCCCATCTTTCGAGCCATTGAAGTCCCTTTGTACATATTTCTTCATTACCGGGCGTCAAAGCGCTTAAGGCAAGTGATGTTTCTTCTATTGACCCTGGAATGCCTTTACTCCCACCCCAGCTTCCATCGCCATTCTGTTGCGAAATCAGAAAACCTTGTGCTTTTGTAATAAGTTGTGCTATCTCATGCAAAAAATCGGGTTCAGGTCGCTTGAAAGCTATACAATCACTAAGATAAGTACATACTTTTGCAGTACCGTAAACAGGATTCGTCTTGTCGTCAGTCAACTGATTACCGAACCATAATGGCACCCATGAACCGTCTGCCCTTTGATTTTCTACCAGATACTCTTTTGCCCTTAACACACTTTTGTCTATTTTCTTCAATAATTCAGGCGACAACTTGCTATTAAGCTGTTCAGCCGTTTTTAACAATGCTAAAATTGAATGTCCGGTAATATCGGCGCAGCTACTGTCGAACGGTAGCTTACCGAATCCTTTACAAAAGGTTGGAAACCCGCCGTCTTTGTTCTGGATATCTATCAGCCATCTGCATCCGTTTTGTAAAGCTGTTATCTCTTCTTTGCTTCCAGAATAGATTTCAAGCAGAGCCAGTATTGCGCCTGATGTGTCATCCGCATCAGGTACTGAACCCGAATAGCTTGTCCACCCCCAGCCGCCGGGTTTAGCTCCGTTAAATGGATGCTTTTCCCTGAATTGAAGCCTGAGTAAATGATTTCTTAAAATATTGATCTCATCTTCATTTAATACCTCGTAAATATCACTCCCAAGTGCCTTAATTGAAAGGGTTGTAACCCATGTTGACAGATCAGTGTCGATAGGCCATCCGCCATCTTCACGTTGCTGGTTTCGCAAAAACTCAATTCCTTTACTTATAGTTTCATTTTCAGTCACGCCAGCGGCAATAAGACACATGGAAACAAATCCCGTAAGAGGTGAGGCTTCCAGAAAACCGCCGCTCGGAGGAACAAGAGTGTTTAACTTATTAATAGCCGATTTAACAAACAACTTCTTGAAGGATATATTATGCAAACCACCCCTTTTGCGTAATGTAAACTGATAAATACCCACTGCTATCAGTGCGGGCAGCGCATAACTGACAACATGCAGATTGAAGAAACGATAAAAAGAGGGCGGTAAAAGTGCAAGTTCAAATGGTAGTTTTGGAATCTTCTGTGCTGATGATGGCGGAATTATACCACATATAATGAGCATCGAAAGAATTGGTATCGAAAATGTATAATCTTTCCCATAGAAATTCAAAATCGAACCGGTAATAGTCTCCTTATTGAAAGTTATCCCCTTTTCGCCAAGCCAGGCTTCAATACGCTGAATTACCGGTAATCCATTATCACCTGTCTGACAATAGCGTATCGCGCCATAGCAAAGTAGTGTTGTACTTACGTTGCTTACCGAACCCAGCGTATCGCCATATCCTCCGTCAGTATTGATATTCCTGCATAACCAGTTAAATCCCAAAGCAATACGCTCCCGGTCAATTTCTTTGCCTGCAACTTTAAGGCTAACTATCGCCACAGCCGTCGCTAAAGCACTTGTAGCCAGTCTGCCACTCCAGAATCCTTCCTTATTCCTTTCTGCTAGAAGGCGATCGCGTAAAGAAATATATCTATTGAATATTGCTTCGTGGTTGTCCATCTCATTCAGCTAATGCTCCAAGGGCAAGTAATCCATAAAATGTATATTCAATGTCAGGTTCCATGTCAAGCTCATTCCCATAAAAACCTCCTTTGCAATACATTGAATCAATAAAACTCAAACAATCAGGCTTAATCATGTTTATATCGGCGCCTGAAAACCGCAACGCATATAATGCCACAGCCGTCGACAATAAATCCGGCAATGCTGTTCCACGACCGGCAAAAAAACCACCATGATTATTATAATATGACATCACATTTTTTTGTAACCTATCTACCGGTAAATTAAAGCATTGTCGGATAACCAGCATAGCCGAAATTACCGGACATGTAAGAGAAACGTCTTCGTCCAACTCCGGTAATTGTTTTTTAAACCGATAAAGTCCTTTGTAATCATTCAGATAATAGCAAGTTAAAAGGTTCATAAACATTTCATAAACAGGCAGTTTACTCAATTTTATATCCTGTGCAGCCTTAATCTCTTTTCTTAAAGATTTACTTAATAACTTTTTTTTACCTGATTTGGCAGCTAAAATAGCTTCACAATATAAATTTACTCCTGAAGGAATGGATTGTTCGATTTCTACTTCAATAAATCCTGCAACTGAAGATAAAATTTCTTTCAATTCAAGAGCCTCAGCGAGAAAATAACCAAATAATGTATAATAAATATCGGCCTTACCTGCTTTGTCAATAAATCCACCCGATGGAGACTGGGAACTTCTTATATACCTTTTCAGGCTTTCCACAGCATTAGGTTCCATTATGTTCAAAGATTTCTTCAATGTTCTTTCCAGACTTCTTTCTTTGAAAGTCTGCATTTGTGGCAAATTAAGTAGCTTAGATATATTCATTGAAGGTTTTTCCCACAATCTCATGCAAAGCCAGTTTTAGACCTATGTTATGAAGGTTGCTCAGGCATAAATCAATTCTATGCAGGTATTCTTTGAGAAGGTTTGTTAAAGAATCTGGTATCATGTACTTTTCCATAAGATTTTGCAACTCTGACGCATCGTGCTGAAGCAATGCCTTCCTCATTTGCTTTATATCGCCGTTAACTTTTTCAGCCAGCAAAGAAATCCATATAGATGGATTTTCGAAAGAAATAATGCGGTTTTCGACTGTAAAATCCTCAAGGTCATCTTTTATCTGATATGCAAGTCCTATCAGATAGCTGAACTGATCCAGAACTCCGAGTGTCTGTTCGTCTGCGCCTCCTGCAATAGCTCCAAGAAGAAGAGATACTCTGAAAGCAGCGGCGGTCTTGTTCTCAAAAACAGTTAAAATATCTTTTAATGAAAGTGTTTCATTATTAATACGGCTCATGAGCTCCGTTCCCTGCCCTGTAGAAAGAGCTTTATGACCAAGCGATACAACTTTCAGACACTCTCTGATAACATGCGGTTCGAGGTTACAACAAGCAATAAGTCTGTAGCCCTCACCTATCAAGAGATCGCCAAGGTTTATTGCAACGGGTATGCCATAACGGATGTGCACAGTCTCTTTTCCATATCTCGATAAATCATTGTCCTCAATATCGTCGTGGATTAATGAAGCTTTATGAAAACATTCGACAGAAAGGGCCAGATGCTCCAGAGTTTCCTCATCAGGCTGCTTGCTGAATGCTTCATACGCTAAAACCGTCAGTAACGGTCTTATTCTTTTGCCGCCTGCGAGCATCGTCTCCAGAACAAGCCTGTCGGTGGATGAACCCGACAGGTTCAATAATTTAATAAGCTTCTCCTCTTTAAATATTGAGGTAACTTTATTACTTACATTATTGAGATTCAGTAACTTGAATTCAGTATGTTGATCAAAATTATGAATCTCTTCCATTATCCATTCTTCATCCGCTGTAGTATCCTTACATCCGCATGTAAGTAGTGGGATTCCAATTGCAGGTATGCCGAACTTATTTACAGTGCTGAACATTTTCTGTAAAACTTCGAGGCAGCTCACCCCAATAATTGCATCCACATTTCCGCCTTCAGTCAATTGCGAAGCTATCGTAGTTCCTTCCGCTACAATTGTCATGTATCCAAGGTTTTCAGCTTCCCTGAGAAATTCTGATATATTGCAGTTTCCACAATCGCTGCATAAAAGGCCAAGCTCGTCATAATGTGCTTTGCATAAAAGACTATTTCTCAAACACTGTGGAAGCAAAAGCATCCGGCGATTATATGAAACTGAAGCAACAACAGGACGCCATATCTCATTACCGCAGCAAACCATAACAAAAGCCTTGTAACTTTTATCCCACCCGTACTTTTCTATTAAAGAACCTGCAAGTTCATCGAGAGTATCCAGAGAAACAGGTGGTTCACTTTTATGGGATGAAAAAAAATGTTTCACACTTTTCCGGATGTTACTGCGTACCAGCCGGTCAAAAGGCACAATTAATGATAAATTATTTATAGCTGCCAGCATTATTCACTAATTTCATTCAACCATAAGCACCCATACCAAAAAAAGCTGTTTTTTTTGCCAGCCTGTATATCAGGTTCTTTTCCGGAATCACAGGGCATGATCCATGACTTGTCACCTCAGGTGCATGCTCAAGGTCGGTTATATAACCCGCACGGTTCGATGTATTTAAAGCATAATATTTCGATGCCAGTTCCTTTAACCACCTCGGGTCTTCCATGAAAATACACCCGTTTGTTTTATGCTGAATCTCATTTTTGAATCCCTTCAGAAACTCTGAGTTTTCATATATGTTTTCCAGTCGACCGTCAGAAATATTTTCACAGGCAAACTGCACTACAGGACAAGGTTCAATATAACCTGCAGAATTAATATGATGGCTCAGGCCCTCAGCAGCAGGGCAAAAAGGCTCGCCCATGGCATCCCAGTATGAATCAATCAGTACGACAGGCAATTTCGTCCTGCCTTCAACGAGGAACTTTCGAAGACTTAATATGTCATCACTGTCAAGAGCCAGCTCATAATTGGGATTATTGCCTGCCGGTCGATAAATATAATACCATACATAAAGCACACCCATGGAATGAAGCATCCGTATAAACTCCTCCGAAAGAGCCATTTCAATATTTGATTTACAGACACTGATAGCCACTCCGGTTATCAAACCTTCACTGGTGGCTGTGGAAATAGCATTCAACGTCCTCAAGTACACATTGCTGCCTCCTCGTCGTATATCGGCTATAGTTTCGTCTCCCTCGAGACTTATTAAAGGAGTAACATTGCCCGCCTCGCGTAGTTGAGATGCGATAGATTTGTTAAAAAGGATGCCGTTGGTAAATAACTGGAAATAACAATCACTATGATTTTTGAAAATTTTTATCAGGTCCTTATGCATAAGCGGCTCTCCTCCAAGTATGCCAAAAAAATACGAGCCTTGTTTTTTGCCGGCTTCTATGATGTTATTTATCTTTTCGAGCGACATGTATTCCTTTTTGCCGTTAGATGAAACCCAGCAGCCCTGGCATCTAAGATTACAGTCGTTTGTGATGGAAATGAACTGGAATGCCGGAAAATGTCCACCGCTTCGGCTTCTTTTCCGGAATTTCCTGATGCCAAGAAATCCTTTCCATCCCATGTTAATCAGAAACTTCCTGCGACATTTTCTATCTACCTTTATGAAATTACTAAGAACCGACATTATTTATCTTACTTTTTTGTATCTTTTTGGATAGCAATGTTTTTTTCCTGAATAGCTCTTTTCATGGCTTCCTCCCTGATAATTGATTGCCGTTGAGCTTTCCGCTTCTCCAGAGCAGTGTAAAGATCATCTCCAAGTAAACTCTTTATATCTTTAGCCTGATGTTGCTGCTCAATTTGTTCGTCAATTTCATCGGAGCCTCCTATAGCACCTCCCTGAGTATATTTTGGGAAAATAATGGCTGTAGCAGGACAAATACGTGCGCAGGCAGGGCAGTTGTTCTTGCATCCCTTTGGATTTACTACCTTTACACTGTTACTGTTCTTTTCATATACTCCGAAAAGACAAAAATCGGCGCATTGCCCGCATCCAGTGCAGCGGGTGTAATCTATTATCGGGTACCACGACGGCCACCCTGAATCTTCCCTGATCTCACGATGAACGGAACTGCCTTTATAACTACCACAAAACCGGTTTATCGTGTCAATAACTTCTTCTTTAGATGTTGCCTGAAGCAAATTGATATGTTCAAAATCTGTCTGCGCGAAAAAATCATTATTAATCTGTTCGAATAACAGTTTCATAGTACGCCTGTAACAGCCGATAACCAGATATTCCGTATTGTTAATAAACAAGTTGGTAAGCAGATTCTTATTACATGCTGCCACACCGCACAGATCGGTTAAAATTGTAACGTCAACATTCAGTTTTTCCAGATACTTACCGATTGTCTGAAGCAGATAAGAATCAATACTTTCGCCTTTGCAATTGCAGAAAAGTATATGTTTTGATTTAAACAGTTCCCTCTGTTCACTCATTTTTTCACAATATTATTTTTTATCCCATTAATCGGCAAACGCAGTTTTTAATAATGAATATTCCAATATTATGAATACAAAAGCCTATTATTTAATATTTCATTTTTATCAAAAAATGTATATAAAAATCAGAGATAAAATTACTTAAAAAATCCCGCAGAAAAAAATGTGTCAGGCGCAAAATAGAAAAACCAGCAATTATAACGAATAGAATATAAATAAATATCGAATATAAATGAATATGATCAATCTGTCGGGTTTGAACTATTAAAACGTACTTTTCTTAATATCATTAACCATCCATGCTTTAAACTCTGCAGCTCTGTTCTTACTGATATATATACGCTCAGGAGGTTCAATATCGGGTGTAATCAGCAACCGGTTGTCGAACCAGATAGTAATATTCTTTACACTGCTCCGGGCAATAATAAATTGTTTGTTGGCACGTATAAAATCTGACGGATTCAATGATTCCTCTATTTGCTCCAACGACTTCGAATAAGGATAGACCTGCCCGTTTTTCAGAAAAATCCGTGTGTTCTTATTGGTCGAATAAAAGAATGATACTTCATTAAGATTTACAGGCAGCAACTTATCCCTGACAGGCACTAATATTTTGTCGCTATACTTTGTAAGTGGGGAAAGATGAGTAAGCTGTGACAGATATTTTAAAATTTCATTATGTGTCAGTTTTTTGAACTTATCCAGAGCTCGCTTCAAATCTTCTTCTTTAATAGGCTTAAGAAGATAATCAATACTGTTAACCCTGAATGCCTCAAGGGCATATTCATCATAAGCAGTTGTAAATATTATAGGCGTTTCGACATTTACTTTATCAAATATTGAAAATGCCGATCCGTCGGATAAGTGAATATCCATTAAAATCAAATCAGGTGGTTCACAGGTGTTAAGCCATCGGATAGTTTGCTTTACGCTTTCGGTACATCCTGCAATCTCAATTGAAGGATCTATCCCTGCAAGAATCTGTACCAGGTTTTCATAAGCCGCAGTCTCGTCTTCAACAATCAGTATTCTCATCATCATCTTTTTTCAAAGGCAGGTAAACATTGAATACTTTGCCATCATTTTCAACTCTTATCTGTTTATTCAATAATAACAAAAAACGATGCTCAAGGTTTTTGAGACCGGTACCGTTTGTCTCAGGCGGTGATAATTTCGGATAGATAGGATTGGATATAACAAGTTCATCCTTATCGTTAAGCCATATTTTTACCTCCATTTTATGCTCACTGTCAATAGTATTATGTACGACTATGTTGTCAATTAACGGGAGGAGTGATAGCACCGGGATTTTAAAATCCATTTTGCTTTTGTCAACTTCAATATTGAAAATAAGCTTATTTGCAAAACGCACTTCCAGCATATAGCGGAATGCCTGTACAAATTCCAGTTCCTCTTCCAGCGTTACCAGTACTTTTTTATCACTTTTCAGAATATAACGAAAAACATCGGAAAGCTTATTTACATATTCAAGAGTAACTTCTTCATTCTTTTTACGAATCAATGAACTAAGGCCGTTAAGAGAATTGAAGAATAAATGAGGATTAATCTGATTAGTCAGCGCATCATATCGGCTTTGCAGACTCTCAATTTTCAACTGCTCGATCTCCTGCTCTTTTCTTCTCTGTTCCGAGTGTAGAAAGGAAAGATATCCTATAAGCGTAGATAAAACATAAGTAACAAAAAATTGAAAAAGTAATACACCTGAGAACCATTCATTTTTCGGATTCAAGGTAAGTGAAAAACCTATATATAAAAAATAAAAAGTTAAAGTTATCAAAAATGAATTGATAAACCGTTTTTTGACTTCTGGCGTCTTGATTTTACGAAAGTTGTATATTAACAATACAAATATTAACGCAGAGAAGTAAAGATACCTGAAAATGAAAAACAATAAATGTGCAGTATGTTTTGACTCTCCTAAAAAGCTGCGTTCCATCAAGAAAAGAGAAATGTTCGGATAAATAACGACAACTCCACTGATTAGACTGATAATCAATAGCTTTGTTGTAGAATATTTTTTCAAGGTATCTTCTTTTACCGTTGCTCCCCCCTGTTTGTTGCTGTTTATTAGATTATTTGTTTTCAATGTAATTGTATAAAGATATATATCCGTTCCCCATTTTTAATAATAGAATTATGAATGATAATATTGTTAATTTTTAAGCCTTCTGAGCTGACAGATTCTATAATTTCTAATGAAACGGAAGAAATAAAAAATCTCACTTTCCACATTTAGCATCAGGCCATAAAATGAATCATCTGGCAACTCTAATACACATTAGCCGTTTTTGATCTCTTATAAGAAGCTTTCCGTCTGCAAGTGCTATTGGAGCCCAGTTTTGACCGGCTTCAAGAATAGCGGCAGAAGCTATTGGCTTAAAGGCAGTTGGATCGGGCTCTATCACATATAAAGAGCGATTGCCGTCTGTAGCCAGTATGACACCATCAACAAGGATCATACTTCCTTTATCAAATAAAGGCGAACGCATTGTCTTCCACATAACCTTGCCATCCATATTCATACATACCAGTCCGTCACGTTTACTGTTGGTCGAGAACTGAGCATAGAAATAGCCGTTATATAATATTGGTGGTTTTGTATGATCACCAAAATCGTTATGTTTGAAAAGTTCCGTAACACCATAGTTTCCGTCCGGCTTTTTTTCAACCTTTAGCATAACCACTCCATGCTCATATCCGCCTGCAACCAGCACTCTATTATTACCGGCATCGACAGCGCTCGGCACTGAAATATGACACTCCCAGTCATTATACTCCCATAAAATTTTCCCTGTAAGCGGTTCTATTCCAACTATATTACCCGGAGTATATGGCAACTCCTTATGCCCAATAGGGTTAGTAGATGAAATAACAACTACAATATGGTCTTTACCGTCAATTTTTACAACTGAAGGACTGGCATACGATTCATTTACAAGATTTCGTGTTTTCCATACAACATCACCTGTAAGCTTATTATAGGCAACAGCACCGGCATCGGGTGCCTGGGATAACACAATAAGTAAGTCGCCGTAAACCAGAGGACACTGGGTTATAGCCCATATCGGAAGTTTGTCGCCACCAAAATCAGTCCAGATATTCTTATGCCATACGGGTTTGTGAGTGTTGAGATCGAAACAATACAAATCACCGTTGTGACCGCACGAATAAACATAATTACCATCCACAGCAGGAACGCTTCGTGAACCGGGAAACTGAACACGTCCTGGAGCATCATAACTGTAATCCCATAATTCCTTGCCGCTGGAAAAATCGAAGCATCGCATTACATCAGCAATATCGCCATCCCTGTCGAGCAAATAAACTTTGCCGTCTTTGATGACAGGTCCGCCAAAACCAATGCCAACATCGACTGTCCAGAGAACTTCCGGCCCTTTCTCAGGCCACGAACGCAATATACCTTTCTGGTCAGATGTACTGTTCCTGTAAGGCCCGAGATACTGAGGCCAGTTCTTTATGTCTTTCTTACCTTGCGTGCAGCTGTTTAAAGCGCAAAATAAAAAGACTATGACCGGAATAAATACTTTATTTTTCATTTTTCTTATGATACTTAATAATGAATCATCTGGCAACCCTGACACACATTAACTGTCTTTGATCTCTTATAAGTAGCTTGCCGTTAGAAAGTGCAATTGGCCCCCAGTTCTGTCCGGCATTAAGAATTGCCGCTGAGGCAAGAGGTTTAAAGCCTGATGGATCAGGTTCTATTACATATAGAGTGCGATTGCCATCGGTAGCCAATATAACGCCATCAACAAGGATCATACTTCCTTTATCGAATAAGGGTGAACGCATTGTCTTCCACATCACCTTGCCATCCATATTCATACATGCAAGGCCGTCTCTTCTTTCGTTAGTCGAATACTGAGCATAGAAGTAGCCGTTATGTAATATTGGCGGTTTTGTATGGTCGCCAAAATCTATATTTTTATAAAGTTCCGCAACACCGTAAGTACCGTCGGCTTTCTTCGTTACTTTTATCAATGCAGCACCTGCTTCATATCCGCCTGTAATTAAAACTCTGCCTTCTCCGGCATCAACTGCACTGGGTACAGGAATAATACATTGCCAATTCGTATATTCCCAAAGAATTTTACCGGTAAGGGGGTTAATTCCAACAACTTTGCCTCCACTGGCGCTTTGTCCGCGACCAGCTGCTGCGGTAATCATAACAACATGGTCTTCACCGCTAATTTTTACTACTGCAGGACTCACATAACCGGCAGCACCAATAGAAGGAGTTTTCCATATCATATTTCCGGTTAACTTATTATAGGCAACAACACCCGCCTGAGGAGCCTGTGATGCGATAATCAGTAAATCACCGTAAATAAGGGGGCACTGTGTAATTGCCCAGGTCGGAATCTGTCCACCACCGAAATCAGTCCAAACATTCTTATTCCATACAGGCTTGTGTGTGTTGATGTCGAAACAATATAAGTCGCCGTTATGACCGCAAGAATAAACATAATTGCCGTCCACAGCCGGCACACTTCGCGAACCAGGATACCGGACAGAGCCTGGAGCATCATAACTAAACCTCCATAATTCTTTGCCGCTGGAAAAATCGAAACACCGCATTATATCGCTGACATCGCCATCTCTGTCGAGTAAATAAACTTTACCGTCCTTGATGACAGGCCCGCCAAAACCTATGCCTACTTCAACCGTCCATAGTACATCCGGACCTTTCTCAGGCCATGAACGTAATATACCTTTTTCAGGAGAAGTACTGTTTCTTTTCGGCCCAAGGTACTGCTGCCATTCCTGTGCACAGACATTCGCAATGCTGACTAACAAGACAATTATTGGAATACACAATTTACCTTTTTTCATTTTTATTACTTTTTAAAAATTTATTAATATTAATTATTGTTATAGTTCTCAATTGTTTTCTCATCTATTTTAGTTAATTAATAATCCTTCTTCCAGCATAACCATTTTATCGGCAATATTATCCGGAACAATGCCATGTGTTGCTAAAAGAACTGTTATTCCTTTTTCATTCCTCATATTACTCAGGCATTTTAAAATTTCTTCAGCGGTTTCATAATCCACCGAGGCAGTCGGTTCATCTGCAAGAATGATTGACGGTTGCTTGACCAGTGTTCTGATAATTGCGACTTTCTGCTGCTGCCCAATACTTAATTCTTCAGGCAGGAGATCTATTTTGTCTGATAAGTGAAATTGTTCAAAATATGGCATAACCAATTTTTGAATTTCTTTTTTCGAAAGATTTTTAGGCGCCAGCGCTATTTCTATATTCTCATAAACATTGTAAGTAGGAAGCAGATTATAATTCTGGAAAATTATCCCTATTTTGTTTAATAACAGGTAGCTCAGAGATTTATTGTTAAGTTTATTTATTATCTGCTCATCAACTCTTACTGTACCCGATGTTGGTACAATTAACCCGGCAATAAGATACAACAATGTCGATTTCCCGGCACCTGAACGGCCTTTAATAAGGATAAACTCAGCTTTCTCCACCTTCAGATTTATATTTTTGAGAGCTTCGATAATCCGGCCTCTACTTTTATACTGCTTGCTAAGGGAAACACACTCTATAACAGGTTTACTCATAACTGACTTTTTTAACTGCTCACAAATAATTCTTCATAATATCACCTGCCTTTGAATGATATATTTTTATAATGGGGAAAATGCTGGCAATGAATGCTCCGGCTAAAGAAAGACAGTATAAGAGGAGAATGTTGGAAAAATGAAATTCGAATTCTAAAGATTGAAATAGTGGAATTTCAATACCATTTAATATCTCAATCAAAACGACACCGATTAGAATGCCAAATGTTACCCCAACAATTGAGTTTATGAAAGAAGCCATAAGTATATTTATACTAAGATCGAAATCTGTCCACCCGAGTGACTTTAAGATACCTATTTCTCTAAATCTTTCAATAAGATAAGATAACTGAGTTTTAGCTGAAAAGATGACAAGAAAAATAAAAATCATTAAAGTCAGCCCTATGGAAAACTTATCAATAATAGACATCACTTTACTGGCAGGCTGATAACAATTATAGCTTGAAACAGTGAATTTATTCATAATATTTTGAATACGTTTCATTACATCATCCTGCACACGGGAATCATTCACTTCGACAAGAATTATATTCATATCGAAATAGGGTGCACTGCAATGAAGCTTATCTTTAAGAATAGTCCTTACAGACTCGATTGGAGCATAAAAATCAGCTTTGACAGGTTTTATTCCGGAATTTACAATTCCAGCCAAAACCATATTACCGCCAAAGATTTTCAATGTATCACCAGGTGAAAGATTATGTGCAGCAGCAAACGATTGTTCTGCAATAAGTTCATCTGGATTATCCGATAAAAATTTACCTGCAATAAGATTTGTGCGGTCACATACATTTGTTTTTGTGGCTATACTTGTAGTGTCTATCCCGCTTATTGATATATCTGATTTAAAACGATTATCGTACACCTTATACAATATGCATGGAGCAGCATCTCTTACACCTTTGACATTCTTTATAGTCTGCATCAGCTTACTTTCCAGCATTAATGTTTTAACTCCTTCGGCAACTAGGGAACCATTCCCAATTCCACTTGTACAACAATTAGTATCCGTGGGTATGTAAACTATGAAATGAGTTCCGGTGCTCTGCAGTATCCCATAGGATTCTTTCTTATTCGAACCTGCAATACAAAATATTACAAGAATAAACGTCGTTGCGACGGCATATCCAGTAATAGCGAAGATAGTCCTCCAGAAATGTCTGGATAATTCTTTAAAAACATATTTCATATATATACATATATGTATATTTATATATATTTAATGTTATCTTAAATTTCAATAAATTATCTGACAATTAATTATTTATTGATTGTAAAAGAAATAGTTTACAATTCAATTTTAAATATAAAACAGATATTACTGAGATAAATTTCATAATAAAATATGAATGTGCATTTTAAAATATGAAAAACAATATTACCTGAATAATTTCTTTATTAAAGAATATCGTGCATAAAAAAGAAAAAAAGTGAATAATCACGAATAACACAAAGACTTTGGAAGCATATTATATTCCGGAATTTCAGCTTACAAAAATAATAAAACTAAGAATCAGCTGTAAAGTCACTCCTCAAATTCTGCATCAAATTGTAGCAATAAATATCAAACCGATGGAATCTCAGAATTTTGCATAATGAGTCTTTTTTGTTTTTTGCATCACAATTTTTTCTTCGGTAAATTATTTTAACTCATTGATAATCAGTGTTGCAAGTGTAATTGGCCCTATTCTGGGAGGTGCATTAGTACGGGTTGGATGGAGATTTATTTTCTACTTTAACATTCCTATCGGATTAATCGGTACAATATGGGCAGCACTTCAATTAAAGGAATTGAATGTACTTCCCGAAAAACAAAAATTCGACTGGAAAGGAGCAATAATATTTACTTCAGGAATGATAGCTTTATTATTGGCCCTGACATTTGGAGGTTTTCATGGATGGACTAATATACGTGTAATAGTGTTATTTATATCCGCTTTTTTGTTGCTGGGCTCATTTCTATTAATCGAAAACAGAACTGATCAACCGATGCTCGATCTTGAACTTTTCAGGACAAGGATTCTTGCATTTGCTTACTGCAGCAATCTACTCAATGGAATTGCACGTGGAGCCGTAGTGTTTCTGTTCGTATTTTATTTTCAGGGTATTAAGGGTATCAATCCGGTTACATCAGGTATTCTGCTTGCTCCCTTTGCCCTTTCAATGATGATTATGGCTCCTATAAGCGGAAGGCTTTCAGATAGATTTGGTTCGAGAGAACTCAGTTCAATAGGGCTATTCATTTCTGCATTAGGTATGCTTGGTATGGTGAGAATAAGTGCCGATTCGTCTGTTGGTCAACAACTTGCTCAACGATTGGACATTTTTTATGCAGATCGTGAAATCATCAGGGAAGCTGCAAACTAACTTTCATTACTCGAAGAAGACCTGGAAACGAGAGATGAAAAAATAAGTTCATTCTGGAAATCATTCTTCCAGTCATTCGCTTTTGTAGAACCCGATGTATACATTCCGCCTAAAACTTTTGCCCCTACCGATCTCGAATTATTTAAAACCGAATCAGAGATAATAAAGCGTATCGCAAAAGAACGTTCATCTGTTATTATCGGACGATGCGGCTCATATGTTCTACGCGAACATCCAAATCATATAAGCATATTCTTACATAGTGATAAAAACTTCCGGAAAGAACGTATTCAGAAAATATATAATGTCTCGGAAAAAACCGCAGAAAAATGATCGAAAAATGTGATAAAGAAAGGGCTCTTTATTACCGTAAATTTACTGGAAAAGACTGGATGGATATGACACAGTATAACATAACGATTGATACGGCGAAAATAGGATTGGATAACTGCTTAGAGCTTATTATGTATTATATACAATTGATTGGAAAATGTTAAAAAGTATATTATTCTTTAACTGAAATAGTAGTATATAATTGAATTGAAATTTACAGGATCCCGATAAGAAGTTGAATATCTTATTCAGAATTTATATTTGCATGCAAATGTAAAAATCTGAGTCTCATAATAGTTTTGGTATTCAACATCAAAACCATCTCCATCTAATTTCTGACGGATACCCATTGTATTGAATATGTCGGTGGCAGACAGATTAACTTCCAGCTTATTCCCAGCCAGGGATTTCTTGATGCCCAGGTCAATTCCTCCCCGTGAAAGTTCTTTTCCCTGCCCAATGTTCTTCGAACTGAAATACTGGGCAGTTGCTTCTATCTGTAAGCCGTTGGACAGAGTGAACTGATTTATCATTTTTGCAAAGAAGGGTATGTCTGTCTTCTCACTGATTGAATAAGACTGTGGTACTGGGAAGTTGATCACGCCGCTGTGCCTAAAGATCTTGTTTCTGTAAACATTCGTACTTACAGAAAGCTTCCATGCTTTGGATATCTTCTGGTCAAAGGTTAGTTCTACCCCAGAATTAGTGGCTTTCCCTAGGTTGTCATATGCCTTGATGGTTATCTCACTATGTAATGGATCCTGGATGTAGATCCTGGTATAATAGTCGTCAATTATCTTATGATATACCGATGTATAGAATGATCCGGTTTGCCAAATGTATTTATGTGCCAGTTCAAAGTTTTGGGTGAACTGAGGTCTGAGTAAAGGATTACCGATCTTCAGAAGTTCGGGATCGTCATATTTTGGGAATATCCTGAGGATATCTTCCCCTGGTCGATCAATACGACGATTGTAAAACAAGGATATCCTGTTTGATTTATTGGCCTTAAGTGTGAATCGCACATTAGGGAAAAGTTTGAAGTAATTATATTGGTCCTCAGTAAAATAGATGTTGGGTGCGAATTTGTATTTCACATTTGTGTATTCTCCACGTAATCCTGCCTCTATGTCTGCCTTTAAAAACTCTGCAATAAGGTTAACATAGCCTCCTGCAATATCCTCATCCCATTCTGACCAGTCTCCGAAATTAAATATCAGGGCAGTATTCGCCGGATCTTTTGTCATAGTATAGGAAATGGGCATGTGACGCAATTTGCCTGAAAACCCTGCTTCCAGGCGACCGAACGAAAGAGGCCGTATATAGTCGGATGTTAAAAAGTAAACATACTCAGGTGCCAGTACTCTGGTTCTGTCAGTATTGATTACCGGGTATGGCGACGGGCCATCCTGGCTAAGATCATATGTTTCGTCCTCCCATCCTTTTGTGAAAAGGAACTGGGAATTGAGTTCGTGTCCGGCCTGCCGGAACCGGAATTTATGCTGAAGGGTTATATTGGTAAAGCCTGTACCCTCACTTTCGTGGAACCCCCATTTTCTTAACGGTTCCTGATAGTCCTGATTCCCGAAATACCATACTCTCGTGGTATCGATATGCCATTCATAGTCGTAAAGGCCGAACAAAGTTATCGTCTGATTCGGAGTCAGATTCCAGTCGATGCCAAGCTTTAAATTATAGTGATTTTGAGAACGGTTTTCAGCCACCTGGCTTTCAGTTATATCTCCGTTATCATAAAAACGGGTTGTGAATTCGTTATTCGGAAGCCTGCGCTGATGTATAAGATACGATTGCCAGTATAGATTTATCTTTTCTGTTTTATAATTCAGGTTGAATGAAGGAGTAAGTTTCCAGTTATTAGAATAGCTTGCCATTCCGGTCGGAAGGTCGGCCTTTCTTTTGGTAATCATTCCTATTCCCGGAGCCAGTCCTATGTCTCCTGTAAATCCTTTGACAGCTGATTTTTTAAATTTAATGTTTACAATTCCTGCCATGCCAGCTGCATCATATTTTGCAGAGGGATTGTTTATTATCTCAATGCTTTCGATCTGGGATGCGGGAATATTCTCAAGACCTTTCTGACTGCCGAAACCGGTCAGACTTGATTGCTTTCCGTCAATTAAAATTACTACTTTGTCGCTTCCACGCAGAATTATTTTGCTTTCCTGGTCTATGACCACGCCGGGTAATGTTTTTATGATGTCGAGGGCAGATCCCGTGTATCCGGAAATGAAGCTGTCGGCCGAGTAGCTTTTTCTGTCGAGAGCTGCGGAAACAGCCTGTTTCTGACCGACCACACTAATTTCACCTAGTTCTACATTTGATGTCTTAAGGTAAATGTTACCCAGATCGAGCACTTTGTTAAGTGAGCCAACAATTACCCTGTGTTTCTCAGATTCAAAACCAATATACGATATAAGGAAGTCGTATTCACCCGATGGCAGGTTGAAAACCGAAAATCTCCCGTCCTCATCTGTAATTGTACCGGTTAAAAGTTCTGTCGAACCCGCTTTAAGTACTGTTATAGTAGAACTTATCAAAGGTTGCCTGTCTTCCATCGAAAGCACTCTTCCTGAGATGGTTGACTGGGCAAATGAGTTTAATGTGACAAAAAACAAAAAAATCAGTGAGAAATGTCTTTTCATTTGATTATATTATTAAATTTTAAGATACAACTTAAAATATTGACAATCTTAAGATAGTTTTATTCCTTTGGATGTTACAATTTTCCCAAAAATCACAATAGATGCCTGAAAAATTATTTTTATAACAAGAAATTTCCTCAGGCTCAGGGAAAAAACTGATGCCGTTTATCCGGATGATGATTAAGCGGGTATATGTACATTTTGATGTAGTTACAAAATAATGAAAGAACGATGAAGTAAGTTTGAGTGTGGTAGACCTCCTTTGCCAAGACTTCAGACTTCGTCTGATATAGTCCAGCAAAGCGGGGCAACGCAGGAGGTAGATGCGAGTGTTAGAAAACTGAGCAATGTTCGGCCAATGTCCAACCAGTTCTGCTTCAGTGCCCATAACGTGCCTTCCCGCCTACCCGAATGACTTCGGTCGTTCGGGCAGGGAACCCGTATCATATTAGTACCCGGAACGGGACTTGAACCCGTACAGGCATTACTGCCCACAGGATTTTAAGTCCTGCGTGTCTACCATTCCACCATCCGGGCTAAAAATGTTTTTCAACAATGAGACCACGCAAAAATAGTCAAAATCCCGAAAAACATTTTAATATTTAAAAAGTACCGGTTTGCCGAAGCCTACTTTCTCTAGTTCCTTAGCCTGCGTTTTTGCATCTCCCACAACAACATAATACATCCGTGAAGGATCGATATATTTCCTTGCATATTCTAATATCTTATCTGATGTCAGGTCTTTGACAAAGGCTTCCTCCAGTTTTATATAATTCTTAGGCAGGTTATATGCGCTCATTGTGTTCAACATGTCGGCCAGACTACCAAGTGTTTCAAATCTTAGAGCATTACCTCTCATAAGAGACGATTTAGTGAAATCAACATATTCCTGTGGAATATACTGCCTGTATTTCTCCATTTCGTTCTTGAAAATTGTCACCGACTCGAGTGTTGCATTTGTCCGCACTCGTGATGATGCAATAAAAGCACCATAATTTTTCCCACCCGAGAATGATGAGCGAGCCCCATAAGTAAAGCCTTTTTCTTCTCTAAGTATCAGGTTAAAAATGCCATTAAATGAACCTCCAAGTTTATAATTGGCAACCGTTGCAGGGTAGAAATCAGGATTGCTCCTCGGTATTGCAGGTGCGCCGATTGAAATAACCGATTGCTTTGCGCCAGGGACATCAACCAGGTAAATAATGGATTTTTCCGGTTGTCCGGGTAACTTAATTTCAGGCAGGGAAACCTCTTTTGGCTGCCATTTTGTATTAATAGTCGTCAGTGCCTTTTCAACTCTCTCCTGGTCAACATCACCCACCACAATAAATCTTGCTAAAGAAGGAGAAAAATAATCATTATAGAAATTTTTTAAATCATCAATAGTTATCGAGGCTACTGATTCCTCTGTTCCTGTAAGGTCATAAGATAGAATGCTGTTCCCGTAAATAAGCTTATTAAGGGTGAGCGACGCCAGATAATCAGGATTCGCGGCATTGCGTTTCAGATTGTTTATTATTCGGCTTTTAGCAAGCTCGAATTGCTCTTTATCCCACCTGGGTTCAAGAAGCATCTCCTCAACAAGGCTTATTGATTTCTCAAAATTTTTAGTGAGTGCGTTGGCACTTATTGAAATATCCTCATTACTCGCTCTTACGTATATTGAAGCACCTATAAATCCTATGGCGTCTTCAAGTTCTTCAGGAGTTTTGTTTCTTGTCCCTTCATTCATCATTACCGCCACCATATTCGCCAATCCTGCCTTTTCCGGAGTATCGAGCAAACGTCCACCCTCAATTACAAGAGTATATTGAACAAGGGGAAGTTCACTATGTTTAATCCCCCATATTTTTATACCATTAGATAAACTATCTGTCCATGGTTCGGGAATTGTAACTTCAGGATCAGGTCCGATTGGAGGCATTTTACTGCGGTCAATTCTGGTTGGTGTTTTAGCAACAGGTTCTTCCTTGATTTCGTCAATTTTTACTTCTGCCGCTTTTGTCACATCTTCTTCTATTATGCCTGCACTCACCGATCCTTCTGCAATTAGATTTACCTGTCCTTTGGGCACAAAGCTTGTCTCAACAAAGTTTTTGCCTTTAAGATATTTTTCGTAAACTCTTTTTATGTCGTCCATATTAACGGCCAGAATATTTTCAAGGTCTTTCTTATAAAACTCAGGATCTCCTGTATTCATCACATATTCAGCTAATGCGAAAGACTTACCCAGTACACTCGAAAACCTTGAAACAAAGTTTGTTTCATTTCTCGCTTTAATTCTTGTAAGATCATCTTCAGTAAAGCCCTCTTTTTCAAATTTGTCAAAACTCTCAAATATTGCTTTTTCAACTTCAGTCAGGTTAACTCCTGGATTTGCCGTTATTGAAATAGTGAAACTGCCTGCAAGTTCCTGAGAACTGTTTCTTGCCATAACCGAGGATGTGAGCTTTTTATCCTTCACAAGTACTTTATACATTGGCGATTTGCGACTGCCTGAAAGAATTTCTCCGAGGAAGTTAAGAGCATACGAATCTTTTGAATATCGTTCGACGGTTGGAAAAACCATCGTGAGCCTGGGAGCTTTTGCAAAGTTGTCCTCATGATAAAGTTTGACGGTAGAATCAAGAGACACATTCATTGGCCCTCTTTTTTCAACAGGAGCACCGGCCGGTATCTCACCGAAATATTTCTCTACCAGCTCTTTTACCTGCACGGGGTCAAAATCTCCCGATATTGCCATAAAAGCATTGTTAGGTACATAATATTTCCGGTGGAAAGCAATGACATCCTCAACTGTGGCATTAGTAAGATCTTCCATTTTACCAATAACAGACCAACTATAAGGATGCCCTTTTGGATAGAGATATTTCAGTATAAGTTCATTGTTAAAACCATAAGGAGCATTATCAACACTTTCTCGTTTTTCATTCTGAACAACATTTTGCTGATTTGCCAGTGATTTCCGTGTTACAGTATTTTCCAAATAACCCATTCTGTCCGATTCCAACCATAATACCATTTCAAGCGCGTTTTTCGGTATCACCTCATAATAATTTGTTCTGTCCTGGCTGGTGCTTCCATTTAGCGTACCCCCTACTTCCTGAACTTTACGGAAAAATTCATCTTCTCCAACGTTCTCGGATTTCTGAAACATCATGTGTTCAAAAAGATGAGCAAAACCCGTTTTGCCTTCAGTTTCACGACTTGAACCTACATGATAATAGATAGCAACCGAAACAATAGGGTCTGATTTATCCTGATGAAGCACTACTGTGAGTCCATTAGGCATAGTGTATTTCTCAACAGGTATTTTTAACGATGTATCGGGAGCCTGCTTTTTACACGCAAAAAGTGACAGGGTAACAAGAATTAATGTAAATGATAAAAAACGGTTCATACAATCAAAGATTTTGGTTAAGAAATAATTTTATTTGTAAATTTATAATAAAAACTGTCAATAATTTGTTTTTTATTCTTCAATATTTTCCTTTTTGGTTTCCTAACTTTAGGAAACACTCTTTTGCAGATAAAAAAAATTCTTATTTTTGCAATGTATTTGCGGGAATAGCTCAGTTGGTAGAGCATAACCTTGCCAAGGTTAGGGTCGCGGGTTCGAGTCCCGTTTCCCGCTCTCACCCGCCTAATCCGCCATATGAAGGAAAGGCGGGTTTTTTATTATCTCTTAATCGGCCCCCAGTCAACAAGAGTATTATTTTCAATAAGAAGCCATGTATTCCTGTAAATCCATTCTTCCTTAACGTTATTTCCGGTAATCGACCTGTTTATTTTCTGCGGGTCACCCCAACTATCACGAACCATCTGGGCAGTCATACCTTTCCATATCTTGCCTGCATTTATCTGTGTGGCGATATTTGTTCCATACTTCTTTTCAAGATACTCAAATCTCGTCATCTCTCTTTCTGGCTTTTCAATGCCTTTCCCAACAACATCTTCACTTTCTTTCTTTCTCGCTTCTTCTTGCACGCCGGTCAATTCTATATCTGCATGACGTTTATAAATGTACCCTTCATCGCCGTTATAAACAACTTTATAATATGCACTATCACTTCCTGTTATAGTTACTCTTGTTCCTGCAGGTAAAACCATAATAACTGAAGTAAGGTCATCTTTGGAAGCAAAAAGTCTGCTAGCTTGCTTCAATGTTGCAGTGATCACCTTATCCTGATCTGAATAGCTTTCATTTTCAAGTATTTTCAGAACTTCAATCTTATCTGACTGTGCGCAGATATTCAATGCAACAAAAAATGTAATTAAAAAGAAAATCCTCTTCTTCATCTCAGGGTTTTTATGGGTGTGAACAAAAACTATACCGTAAAACCTTTTTAGCTTCAAATGGTAGAATAATAATTGTTTTTCTTATTGTCATAATTTCCTTATAATCATAAGCCCGTCTCTTATCGGAAGAATTGCATTTTCAAAATCTGATTCCCTGATTATCATATTATTGAACTCCATTATCCCGCGTGTTTGAGCATCTCCGTTCTTCTCATTCATTACTTTTCCTCCCCATAAGACATTATCGGCCAAAATATATCCATATTTTTTCACTTTATCCTTCACCATTTTGAAATAATCACAATATTCTCTCTTGTCTCCGTCAATGTAAACAAGGTCGAATAAGCCGTCGAGATAAGGTACGATATCCTGGGCCTTACCTGTCATTTGTTCTATTCTATTGGATAAACCACTTTTTTCGAAATACTCTCTGCTGAAATCATATAATTCATCATTAAGCTCTATAGTAATTAGTTTTCCACCTGGTTTCAAACCTTTTGCAAGGCAGATAGCAGAATATCCGGTAAAAGTTCCTATCTCTAATATTTTGTTTGGTGAAATCATCTTTGATATTATTTCAAGTACCCGCCCCTGGATATGCCCTGAAACCATGTTCGGATTGACAAAACGTATATGGGTCTGACGGAAAAGCTCTTCCAGTATAGGATCTTCAGGTGTGATATGGTCGTAAATATATTTTAGTATATCATTGTCCATTATTATTTATAAATTAAAGTTGAAAGACTATTTTCGTCAAACATTTCGCAGGCAATTTCAAGTAGCTCATCCGCAGTCACTGCATCAACTTTTTCGTATATTTCATCAGGCATTTCAATTCTGTTAAAAACAAGCATGCTTTTGCCGAGACTCAACATGAGACCTTCATAGTTCTCATATCCTCGGGCCAGATAACCTTTTATCTGTTTTTTTGCTTTGCTTAATTGAAGAGAGCCCAATCTTACCGACCTGAGTTTGTTGAGCTCCTTGTGCGCTATTGCAATACTTTTATCGAGATGTCCATTGTCGGTTCCAAAGTAAATCGAAAATACTCCTGCTTCATAGTATGGATTATATGTCGATTCAATATTATAGGCAAAACCGTTTTTTTCGCGAAGAGAAATGTTTAACCGTGAATTCAATCCCTGACCTCCCAAAATATTGTTCAGCATATACATGCCGATTCTCCTTTTATCGAATATATTATAAGCAATATTGCCTATAATACAGTGGGTTTGCCATGTATCAATATTACGTTGTATATTAACCGGTGTATAATCCGGCAAATTATATTTATGATCTCCATATGTTCGTTCCTGAATTTCTCCAAGATATTTTTCCGTAAGTCTTATTACTTCTTTTGCACTAATGTTTCCCACTGAGCAGAATACCATTTTATCGGTGCAATAATTCTTATTTACGAATGATTGGATATCTTTCCTTTCGAACGACCTGACAGTTTCTTTCGTACCAAGTATGTTGCGCCCCAAAGGCTGATTTTTAAATATGATATCCTCAAAATCATCAAAAATAAGTTCTGACGGATTATCTCTACATGAATTTATCTCCTCTATAATTACATCTTTTTCTTTTTCAATTTCTTTAGGCGGGAAAACCGAGTTGAATGCAATATCACAAATCAATTCGACTGCTCTTTCAAAATAACAGTTAAGTACCGATGCATGTATTACTGTTTCCTCTTTAGTTGTATAGGCATTCAATTCGCCTCCTACGTCTTCAAGTCTGCTTAAAATATGGTATGCCTTTCTCGTAGACGTGCCTTTAAAAAGCATGTGCTCAGTAAGATGAGCTAAGCCTTGTTCCGAATCGGATTCGTTTTTAGAGCCAGCTCCTATAACTAACCCGCAATAAGTCACCATATTTTTTACCGGATAATGTATAACACGTATCCCATTACGCAGGGTATAAGAAATAATATCCATTAATTAAATTTTAAGGATATAAAGGTATTACATCGTAAAAATGATTCAAAATGAAAAATTTCATTCAAAACCACTTGTTAAACACAATTTGCATCTTATATTTGCAAACTCGAAAATGGTGCCATAGCTCAGATGGTAGAGCAACGGACTGAAAATCCGTGTGTCCGTGGTTCGATTCCACGTGGCACCACATAAAAAAGAGCGAGAGTGGGAGCGAGAGCGAGCACGATCGCTCTTTTTTCTCGCTCTCACTCTCACACTCATACTACTTTTTATTAACTCATATTGCAGGAATATAATCCATCTATCCTTTATTTGCCCCCTAAATAATTGCCGGCTCCAATGCTTCTGCCGAAAGGGCCTTCACTCCATGTATTATAACTCGACTGGGATAAAGATTGAAACTTACGTCCAGGATCGTTTTCAATCGTATTTATGTTATTTTCTATTCTTGCGAGTAGCTCATCGGTACTTATAATTCCCGCTCTCCTTACCATAAGATATTCATAATAGACCGTTATTCCTTCACTGAACCATAAAAGGTTAGTTCTGATTCCCTTTTGCTTCCGGCCGATAGATTTTTTACCTCTTTATAATAATCCGTTATCTGATAATATCCAGGAGTCCATTGAGGCATTTTTAAATCTATCGTATCGTATTTTATCCCTTTGCAGTTCAGCAATAAACCAATTTTTTATCTTATCCATAATCAAGATTATTTTAAAACAATATGATGCCGGTGCCGGAATAAAGATTAAAAATCATCATTTTCAACCTAATTTCAAAGGTTAGATAATAATCTATCATTAATTTGCTTTTTTAAATAAACACTTTCACTGCCCATCGTTCTTATATAGAAAAGAAAAGTAACAACAAATAAGAATAAAAAATGCCCACTCTGATTTGTTGGCAGAATTTATTGAACTCTTCGGCTAACTTTCTATAAATCTTTTAATATCCGCTATTTTTCCCGCAATAACAAGTATATCATTCTCATTCAAAGGCTTATTGACATCATAGTCGGGAAAAACCTTGTAATTTCTCCTGAAAATCGAACTCAAAATATTTTTTTCCGGAGGTATTTTAACTGCAATCAGCTTAAGGTCGAATCTCTTTTCAATGTTTATAGCATCAAGGCAATGACCGGCATATTTGGAAGGAATATTCACTTCAACGATAACAAAATCATGATTTATCTCTGTCAGTTTCAATATATTCCTGAGTTGCAGCATCGACGAAACATGCAATGCCGCTTCTTCGAGCGGTAAAATAACTTCTTCAATTCCAATTTGCTTCAGGATGTCATAATGTATCTGGTTTATAGCTCTGCCTATAATTCTTTTCACATTCAGGTTTTTTAAAATCGCCATAGTTAATATGGAAGAACCAATATCTTCACCTATTGCCACGATAACCGCATCAATATCATCCAGGGGAAGCGATTTAACGGCATTTAAGTTAGTCGTATCCATTTTCATTACTGTTGTAAATGAATCCTTCAATTCTTCTAATTTTTCACTGTCATGATCAATTCCAATAACTTCGTGGCCCATATCCATAAGATTTGAAGCCAGCTTTGAGCCGAACCTTCCCAATCCAATTACTATATATTTCATCTCTTTAACAATTATTTTAATTGATAATAATTTCCAGTTCAGGATAACGTGAATATCTTTTGCGATATGAAACCATAAGCCCTGAAAAAAGTGTAAGCGGACCTATTCTTCCAATGAACATCAAAAAAATTATAATGATTTTCCCCGCGTCACAAAAGCTGCCTGTATTTGCCAGGCTAAGACCAACTGTGCCAAATGCCGAAACACATTCAAACAGAAGGTGTATCGGATTCTTCTCCGGTTCCGCAAGCAAAAGGCAAAAGAAACCTGTTGTAATGACAGCCATCGAAAGAAATATTATTGTTAATACCCTTGAGATGGTTTTACTGCCTATTTCCCTGTTTCCTAAATTCAATTGGTCTCTTCCACGTATATTGTTCCATGCCGAAAGTGAGGCAATAGCGAAAGTAGTGGTCTTAATTCCTCCTCCCGTCGAGCCAGGCGAAGCACCTATCCACATCAAAAGTATCATTAGAAAAACGGTCGGATAACTCCATAATGAAATATCCACCATGTTAAATCCTGACGTTCTTGCACTAACACTAGCAAAAAAGGAAGCAATAATTTTCTGATTATTGTCAATCTCTTTAAGACTTCCAGTAGATTCAAAATAATAATATAACCCTGCACCGAACAATATCAGTATCGTAGTCGTATAAAGAACCAGTCGTGTCGAATTATTCCTCCTTTCCTGTTTAACAGGAAGTCTCGATCCTTTTATTTTTCTTACTAAAGTGATTAACAAGCGTTTGAAATACGAATACGCATTTACAAGCACCGGAAATCCTATGCCGCCAAGAATAACAAGCAAGGCAACCGAGATATGAACATAATTATTATATCTTACAGCTGGAGAATACAATCCATCTGTTAAAGTTGAAAATCCTGCATTGCAAAAAGCCGAAACAGCATGAAAAATCGAAAACATTATTCTGCCTTCTGCTTCACGGTCAAGAGAGGCATAAATTGCAAGAGCACCTGCAGCCTCAGTTAAAAATGTAATCAATATTATCTTGGCAAGTAATTTAAACAGGTTATTCAATGACTCGGACGAGAATATATCTTTTAGTAATAACCTGTCGCGGAACGATGAACCGGATGATGTAAAAATATAAGCAAAAAATACAGTGAATGTCATTATACCTAAACCGCCAATCTGTATAAGACACAATATGATAATTTTACCAAGAGTTGTAAAAGCTGTCGCCGTATCAACAACAATAAGCCCTGTAACACACACTGCACTGACAGATGTAAACAATGAATCGAGATATGATAATTGCCCGGAATGAGCTTTTGGTAGCATCAAAAGACCCGACCCGATAAGAATGATTATTAAAAAACTTGAAGAAAATATTAATGACGGCGGAATTTTTATATAGTTCAATATATTTAATAAACCTGGAACCTCGGAGATACCTATAAGTAGAATAGCAGATATTATCAAATTATTGCCATAAAACAATTCCCATGGTGATTTTTCATGATTTACAATATTATAATTCGACAGAAAAACACATAAAACAAAAACAAATAATAATAACTTAAATATGAATGATATACGCGTGGACTTTTTGAAATACAATATTTCAGGTAAATATTTCGATAAAAAAAGAATTAAAAACAGTATTCGGAAAACCGTTTGTAATCCTTCACGGGTCTCCGGAGAATAATGAAATCCTATATAAAAAACAAAACCTAAAACAAACAAAAAAAGTGCGGTTATAAGAAAAAAACGACATACACCATTGAACCACTCAACAAAAACCTTGTATTTGTCGCCTGCGATAAATAAAAATTTAAAAATCTTTTCCCTTATTTTCATTTCCGAACTATCGTATTCATTGCAAAATTAAACCGTAACAACCTACATTCTGAAATTAATACAATTTTTATCGAATAATTTAATTATCTAAATACCAATCATTGTATATAATTTATTTTCTGCAACTTATGATATATTAATATAAGAATAACTTCATGAAATAATTCATTAGCAGATTTTAAGTTAAACATATTAATAACAATAATTATTGTTTAAATTCCATTTTCATTTTACATCCAACATTCTATACCTGACCTATATATTTTTGATGGTTTTCGACCAAAATAATAGAAGCTAACCTACAGCTTCATTAACAAAACATAAATAAATATGAAACAATAATTTAGATCTGCAACAAAGGAAATATGTTTTTAGAACATTTTTCAGAAATCGTGTGAAATAAAACTTATTATTTATATTAGCTCTCGAATTATTAAAAAAAAATAATCAAAATCCGAAACTATGTTACTTCATCAGCAGTTTGTCCGGATGGCAAAAAAACATGCAGGAAAACTTGCAATTATCGACAGATCAACAGGAGATAAATTCACTTATTCCAAAGCCCTGATAGGTGCACTTATCCTGAGCTCTAAATTCAATAAGTACGACAAGGGTTTTATTGGCATAATGATACCTACATCGGCAGGATGCGCCCTGGCAGTTGTCGGAGCATTGATGAGTGGAAGGATGCCGGTTATGATAAACTACTCGACAGGCGCTGAGGCAAATGCTAAATATGCACAGAAAAAATGCCATTTCAAGACAATTATTACTTCAAAATCATTGCTCGAAAAAATAAACTGCCCTTTAGTTGACGGTATGGTAATGATCGAAGATATTATGTCGGGCGCTACTCTGGGAGAAAAACTAAAAGCTGCTCTTAAATCCAAACTTCCGGTAAATACATTGCTTAATTCTATCCATAAAGGAAATGAAGATGACACTTCTGCAATACTATTTACAAGCGGAAGTGAAAATGAGCCCAAGGCAGTGGAACTAACTCACCGGAATATCTCATCGAATATCGAAAATTTTGGCATTTATGCAAAGCTTGGTGAATCAGATATAATGCTTGCCAGCCTCGTATTTTTTCATGTATTCGGTTTGACGGTTGACCTGTGGACCCCTTTGTATTATGGTATGACAATGGTTACTTATGCCAATCCGCTCGATTTCCAGGCTATATCTACAATTGCGAGGGAAGAAAAGCCGACTGTGATGGTCGGTACTCCCAGCTTCTTCTGGGGATACCTGAACAAATCTGAACCGGGCGATTTTAAATCGCTCAGGATAATGGTTGCAGGCTCCGATAAATGCCCTGAAGCTCTAAGGGATGGATATCTGAAAAAACATGGGGTAACTCTTTACGAAGGTTACGGCACTACCGAAACATCACCTGTCGTTTCTACAAACATTCCCGGCTTTAACAAACCCGGAAGCATCGGAAAAGTAATACCTAATACGCAGGTTAAGATTTTAAATGTTGACACAGGAGAGGAATGTAAACCTGGCGAGGTCGGAAAAATTATGGTAAAGGGAGATTCAGTAATGAAAGGATATTATGGAGATCCTGAACTGACTTCAAAAGTTTTGAAAAACGGATGGTACGACACAGGCGATATGGGATTTCTTGACGAAGACGGATTTCTGTGGCATGCCGGACGACTCAGAAGGTTTACTAAAGTCGGAGGTGAAATGGTATCGCTTGTAAAGGTCGAAAACATACTCGAAAAATATCTGCCCGAAGGAGTATCTTGCTGTGTGGTCGAAATCTCCGACGAAAAGAAAGGCTCTTTTATTGTAGCCGCGGTGTCGGAACAGGTAAACAAAACCGAAATCCTCAGGAAAATGATGAACGATCTTCCCAGTATCGCTCTACCCCGACAATTTATTGTAATAAATAACCTTCCCGTAATGGGCACCGGGAAAATTGATTTCACCACTGTAACAAAATTAGTTCAGGAAAGAATGAATCAGAAAACGGAAAACTCTTGAAGCAACTTATTCACTAATTTCAAACAATACTCTATATAATATTATACGAATTTTCTCGCTGAAACGTTTCATAATACATTCTGAAATCATCTATTTGCCGCCTTTTAACAAATTTTTAACTCATTATTTTTTTATTTTTAAACCGATTGAAATAATTTCGGACTGTTTTTGCATATTTCAATAAACTAATGCTATATGGATATAGTTGTTGAAAATCTAACAAAGAAATACGGCAACCAGAAAGCTGTTGACAATATCTCGATGAAAGTTGCAACCGGAGAAATAGTCGGGTTCCTCGGCCCTAACGGAGCAGGAAAAACAACGACCATGAAAATAATCACCTGCTACATTGCTGCCGACGAGGGAGATGTGTTTATTGGCGGAAAATCAGTTCGTGATAATCCGGTGGAATTAAAAAAATATATCGGCTATCTTCCTGAAAACAACCCGCTTTACTATGAAATGCCGGTGATTGACTATCTGGAATTCTGCGCACGACTGCATGGAATCGAAAAAAGCCGGGTGCCAAACCGTGTCGTGGATATGATAAGAATTACAGGGCTTAACAGTGAGAAACACAAAAAAATAGGTGAGCTTTCCAAAGGTTTCCGCCAGCGTGTGGGCCTAGCACAGGCAATGATTCACGACCCGAAAATATTGATTCTCGATGAACCTACATCCGGACTCGACCCGAACCAGATTGTCGAAATCAGAAAACTCATCCGCGACCTCGGGCGCGAAAAAACTGTTATTCTCAGCACACATATCCTGCCCGAAGTGGAAGCAACCTGCGACAGGATTTTTATAATAAATAAGGGCAGACTTGTAGCTGACGGTACCGCTGAAACATTAAGGAAAAAAGCCCAGGGAACCGATATCGTGAGAGTAAGAATCGAAGACGGTAACCCTAATGAAATATATAAATCGCTTAAAAACCTTAAATCAGTAAGTATGGTCGAATTTGCCGATCGTAACCTTAACCGCTTTGATGTCCATTGCAAATCGGAAGAGGTAAAAAGGGAAATATTCTCTCTCTGCGTTGGAAATAACTGGGTGCTTACGGAAATGACACCCTTCGAAACCAAGCTTGAAGATGTATTCAGAGAACTTACAATGAACTAAAAAAGAAATATGGACAAGATCTGGACAATAACAAAACGTGAGTTAAGCTCATTCTTCGATTCACTGATAGCCTATATAATGATCGTTCTTTTTCTGGGCTTCAGCGGATTCTTTACATGGATATCGGGCTCAGACATATTTATGTCGGGTCAGGCAAGCCTGAGACCATTCTTCTCAATTGCCTACTGGACTCTTTTCTTTTTCATCCCGGCACTCACAATGAGGTTGCTGGCTGAAGAGAATAAAACCGGGGCTATCGAGATGCTGCTTACCAAACCTGTTACCGACAGACAGGTCATTATAGGGAAATACCTTGCCACACTGATCCTGATAGCTATTGCCCTCGCCCTTACATTCCCTTACGTTATAACCGTATCCAAAATTGGAAATATTGACGGTGGTGCTGTTTTTTGCGGCTATCTCGCACTTTTGCTTATTAGCGCTGCATACGCAGGCATAGGGCTCTTCACAAGCAGCATAACCAATAACCAGATTGTGGCTTTCCTTTCAGCCCTTTTTATTGGACTCTTCTTTCATATTATCTTCCAGATAATCTCCGCAGGCATGAAAGGCCTTGCAGGTCAGATATTAAACACTCTTAGCATGACCGTTCATTTCGACAGCCTCTCGAGAGGCGTGGTCGACCTAAAAGATATTGTCTATTTCGCCTCTATAGCATTTCTGGGGCTGTTCCTTACCGAAGTTTCTCTCGCTAAACGAAACGCCTATAATTAGAAAGAATAAAGATTAAAAACTATTATGGTGAAAACAGCAAAAATTTCAACAACAATAGGACTTGTAATACTGATAGTTGTTATCATAAACGTTCTTGCTCATCTTTATACTTTCCGCCTCGACCTTACCGAGAACAAGGAATATACTCTGAGCAAGGCAACACGCAATATCCTGAAAAACCTCGACAGACCTGTTACAGTGACGGTTTATTTCTCGAAAGACCTGCCTCCTTACATCAGTAACATTTCAACAAATCTGAAAGATATGCTTGTCGAATATAACAACCGGTCGAAAGGAATGGTTGTTTACAAGTTCATCAATCCGAACGAAAATGAACAACTTGAACAGGAAGCTGTTAAAAACGGCATTCAACCGGTTATGATAAATGTACGTGAGAAAGATCAGGTTAAACAGCAGAAAGCTTATCTCGGTGCCGTTGTATCAATGGGTGAAGAAAAAGAAGTTATCCCCTTCTTTCAGCCAGGCGCTGGAATGGAATATTCTCTCTCATCAGCAATAAAAAAGCTGTCGGTGACTGAAAAACCTTCTATCGCTCTGATTCAGGGACATGGAGAGCCGCCTCTGAACGAAATAATTCAGGCATATACCCAACTAAGTGTTTTATATAATATCGAACCTTACTTTATTAACGACACTGCAGAAATACCTTCAAGATTCAAAACCATAGCCATTATCCGGCCAAAAGACACCATCCCGGATAAAGACCTGAAAAGGCTCGATGAATATCTGGCAAAGGGTGGAAATATATTCCTTGCCTTCGACCGCGTCGAAGGTGACTTCTCGACCGTTACCGGACATGCTGTAAGCTGCGGCCTCGAAGAATGGCTTCAAAGAAAAGGAATAATCGTATCAGAAAACTTCATTGTTGACGCAAGCTGTGGTTATGTGACCCTACAGCAACAACAGGGAAACTTCATAATGAGCACTCAGATTCAGTTTCCCTATCTGCCCGTAATTACAAAGTTTGCAGATAATCCTGTTTCAAAAGGGCTCGAATCGGTCAGCCTTCAGTTTGCCAGTCCAATAACTTTTTCAGGCGATTCGACTAAAAAATTCACTCCTATAGCATTTTCTTCGGAAAAATCAGGCACTTTGAGGGCGCCATTATACTTTGATATCCAGCGGCAATGGAGCGAGGCTGACTTCCCTGCTTCAAATCTTGTTGTTGCAGGTATCCTGGAAGGAAAATTAGCCGGTAATGCTGACTCGAAAATGATAATAATCAGCGATGGAGATTTTGCAGTAAATGGCCCCCATTCGGGCTATCAGCTTCCTGATGACAATATAAGCCTTCTTGTTAACTCTATCGACTGGCTCTCCGATGAAACAGGTCTTATTGAACTTCGTACAAAAGAAGTCACTTCCCGCCCTATAAATGAAATACCCGATTCCAGAAGAGCATTCCTGAAATGGTTTAATTTCCTGGCCCCCATAGTCATAATCATCGCTTATGGAATTGCAAGATGGCAAATGAACCGCAACAAACGAATCAAAAGAATGGAGATAAGCTATGAGTAAAAGATTCGAAAACAAAAAACTTTTTTATATACTGGGGATATTGTTGATTATTCTGGCTGTAACCTTTATAGTGAAAATCCCCCGTGAAAAATCAACTCTCAAAACAACTCTAGTCAGATTCGATACCACCGAAGTCGAAAGAATTATCATTATTCCTAAAGCATCGGCAGGGGAGAAATTTGAATTTTTCAGAGATAATAAAACATGGAAGGTAAAACAAGGTGAAATTATATCAAAACCTCGTGATGGAGCAGTAGAGAACATTTTATCCGATCTTCTCTCAATCAAACCTTCTAACCTTGTATCGGTTAGCAAAGCCAAATGGCAGGATTATGACCTTACCGACAGCCTCGCTATAAGGGTGAGAGTGGAAAACAAAAAAGGCAAGGCACTTGCCGATGTTATGATAGGCCGTTTTTCTTATAAACCGGTAAGTAATCCTTATGGCGGCGGTTATGGAGGAAGCATTGACGGTATTTCTTATGTAAGGCTATACACTGAAGAACCTGTCTATGCTGTGGACGGTTTCCTAACTTTTTCTTTCAGCGGCGATTTCGACGACTGGAGGGACAAAACGCTTATCCGATGCAAAGGCGACGACATCACTAAAATTACTTTCACTTTTCCTGCCGACAGCGGATTTGTGCTCGAGAAAAAAGAAAACAAGTGGTATGCCAGCGGTGAACCTGCCGATTCGGCTGCAACAGCAAGCTATATCAACACTATAACATATACCGACGGAGAAAAATTTATCGAAAGTTTCAGGCCTGTCTCTTCACCTCTCTGCCAGACTCTTATAGAAGGAAATAACCTGCTCAATATCACCGTAAAATGCTATAGCGATGAAAATGGAAGGATAATCCTCAACTCGAGCCTGAATCCTGAAGCATTCTTCATTGACGAAAACAAAAATGTTTTCAATCAGATTTTCAAACCATTAAGTCATTTCAAAAATAAAAAATAAAACAGGCAGGCCATAGTTATAAATTCCATCCTGCCCGGTATTCACAATGTAGGTACTGATTTGCTTCAGGCAGGTTAGGGAAGCTAAAACTCTCAGGATCAAATTTAAGTATTACCGAACTCAGTTTTTCCTTCAAGGCTCTGCGCAAGGCTATATTCCCAAGCAGTACTGTTTCAGTTAGAGGGCCTGCCCATTCAAAATCCGATCCTGCAGGTGCGCCTCCCTTACATGCAAGAATCCATTCTTTTTCATGACCGGGAGAAGAAGGTATGTAAGGCTTTGGAGGCATGTAAGATTTTCTCAGAGATTCAGGCAATATGATGTTATCCAGTATTTTACCCTTTTCTCCAATATAAAGGGTGCCTCCTGCTCCCATCTTCATTCCTTCGGTAAGTTCCTCGAGATTGAATGGGCGCAGTCCTCCATCATACCAAACAATTGTAACAGGCGGCATTCCTTCCCTTGCCGGAAAACGGTAACGTACCATTGAAGCGAGAGGATATGTCTCATCGTTGACTATTGTTGAAACTGCTTCCACGCTCAGGGGGTATTTAAGCTTAAGTGCCCTGAACACAGGATCGAGCGAATGGCAGCCTATGTCACCAAGAGCTCCTGTGCCGAAGTCCCACCATCCTCTCCATTTGAAGGGATGATATGCAGGATGATAAGGCCTCATAGGTGCAGGACCTATAAAAAGTTCCCAATCGAGGGTTTCCGGAATGTCAGGCTTTTCTTCCGGCCTGTTCACTCCCTGAGGCCAATATGTTCTGAATAGGCCGTTATTTGGCCGGTCGGTCCATACATGAACCTCATGTATAGGGCCAATTGCTCCATCCCAAATCATTTCCCTGAGTCTCCGCGGCCCATCCTCTGCCTGACCCTGATTCCCCATCTGAGTGGAAACCTTGTATTCCTTCGCTGCTTTTGAAAGCGCCCTTGCTTCGTAAACAGTGTGTGTCAAAGGCTTCTGTGTGAAAACATGCTTCCCTCTCCTCATCGCTTCCATACTTATTACTGCATGAGTATGATCGGAAGTGGCAACAATCACTGCATCAATATCCTTTTGGGAATCGAGCATTAACCTGTAATCCTTGTACTGCTTTGCCTGTGGATAAGTTTTGAATACTTTTAAAGTGGCTTCATTCCAGTCAACATCGCAAAGGGCTACAATGTTTTCAGTTTTTGCAACATTAGCCAGATTGTTTCTTCCCATTCCTCCTATACCCACTCCGGCAATATTAAGCTTGTCGCTGGGCGGGGTATGACCCGTACCTGAGACAACATACGACGGAACAATTGTAAATCCAGCCGCAGCTGCAGTAGATGTTGAAATGAATCCCCTTCGACTCATTTTTCCAGAGTTTTGATTTTTCATTGCATAATGTATTTAACCTGATTAATTTATAAAATTAAGAATAAATAAATAAATAAATTGAATTTCGTAAAAAAATAAGATGACATTAAAACGTCGAAATCTAAACCAAAAGAAATGCTGAAAACTTTCAATTTTTCATTTGAATTATTTACCTTTATAAGGCAACTCAAAACTTACTGGTATGAAAAAGAAAATAATTCTGCTGTTTACAATAATTTTATCATTGAACGGCTTTGGCCAGAACAAATTCAACGGACTCGACATGAACATGGGCAACCTCTTCCGGTTGTCCGATGCTAAAACTCGTTCAATAAGCCCTGAGAACTTCACCGGAGAAAAAGGTAAAGGAGGAATGGCCGACCCTGCCGACCAGGATAAACCCAACGTTGCCAATGCCTCCAGCGCAGCACGCGACCTTGGTAAAGGCTGGAAGGTAAATCCTTATATCAAAATAAAACCTGGCGAGACTTTCACTCTGGCCGAAATAACAGGTCCGGGCGCAATACAGCATATCTGGATGACACCCACCGGCAACTGGCGCTTTTCTATTCTTCGCTTCTACTGGGACGATGAGACGGAACCTTCTATAGAATGCCCTGCCGGAGATTTTTTTGGAATGGGATGGGGAATATATGCACCATTATCATCCCTTGCTGTGTGCGTCAACCCTGGAAGCGCCTTCAACTGCTATTGGACGATGCCTTTCAGAAAGAAATGCAAAATAACAATGGAGAATATAAACGACACCGATCCCATGACGCTTTATTACCAGATTGACTACACTCTTACCAATGTCCCGGCCGACGCTGCCTATTTCCACGCACAGTTCAGGAGGACAAATCCTGACGAAACTTCTATCTATACCATTGCCGATGGCATCAAAGGAAAAGGCCATTATGTTGGAGTATATATGGCATGGGGCGTTCATAATAACGGATGGTGGGGCGAAGGAGAAATTAAGTTTTATCTCGACGGTGATAGTGAATATCCTACAATTTGCGGTACAGGCACCGAAGATTATTTCTGCGGGTCGTACGACTTCGACACGAGGAAGAAAAATGCCGCCGGGGTCGAGGAAGTCAATTACACTGAATTCTGCACGCCCTATTCCGGACTTCCTCAGGTAATACGTGGCGACGGCCATTATAATGTCATGCAGAGATTCGGCCTTTACCGCTGGCATATCATGGATCCTGTGAGATTTGACAGAGACCTGAGAATAACCATACAGGACCTTGGCTGGAGAAAAGGCGGAAGGTATCTGGCCCAGAAATCGGATATCGCATCTGTTTGCTTCTGGTATCAGACCGAACCTCATGCCAAATTTCCGAACCTCCCGGGCTGGAAGGAACTTGAGATATATTAGCCTTGATGTAAGAATGAGTAAAAAATAACACACAACCTATATATCTTTATCTTTCGCATTTTTTAAACTATTTGAATTTTAATATGAAAAACCTCTCTTTTTTTAATCCTCCCAGCCTCCCCATGTATGGACTACACACATAGTATACAGGTATCTACACACATGGTATACAATATAAAAAAGTCCCCCCATTTTGGGGGGATTTAGGGGGCAAATTAAGGGGTAAATAAAATATAATTAATTATGAAGCAGTTATTAAAAATATTGATATTTAACGATTAATAATTTACTTACGTATGAAAAACAAATCAAATTCACCGGTAACACCTGACAGCGGCCGGCGCAAATTCATTACTACTTCAGCCTTTGCCGCACTTGGAGCCCTTGGTGCAGGAAAGATACTTACTTCCTGCAGCGAAAGTGGTTCCACGGAAAAAATAAAAGCGCTCCCTCCCATGCCAGAGAAGGCACCCGACGGGAAACCACTCAAGGCCGGTCTGATCGGCTGCGGCGGACGCGGTACAGGCGCTGCAATAAACTTCCTCGACGCAGGAAACGGCCTCGAAATCATTGCACTGGGCGATGTCTTCCAGGACAAGCTCGATAACTGCAGGGCTGAACTAAAAAAACAGAGAAACGTGGAAATCGCCGACGAAAAATGCTTCATCGGTTTCGATGCATACGAAAAAGTAATTGACTCCGGAGTTGACATTGTTCTGCTCTGCACTCCTCCTCATTTCAGACCTGCACATGTCGAAGCAGCAGTTAATGCCAGTAAACATATCTTCATGGAAAAACCTGTCGCCGTTGACCCTGTTGGTGCCCGTTCTATGATGGTTTCAGCAGAAAAGGCAAAACAGAAAGGCCTATGCATGGTGAGCGGCACTATCAGAAGAGTGCAGAAAGATTTTATGGAAACCCGGCGGAGGGTGGCAAACGGCGAAATAGGTGAAATAGTCAGTGCACACATAATACGTAACGGCGGAGCTCTGTGGGTAAGAAAACGCCAGCGGGGCTGGAGTGACATGGAATATATGCTACGCAACTGGGCTAACTTCTGCTGGCTCTCCGGCGACCATATCGTCGAACAATTCATCCACGAAATTGATGTGATGAACTGGTTCCTGAATAAAACTCCTGTCAAAGCCATTGCATGGGGAGGCCGTCAGCGAAGAGTAACAGGCGACCAGTACGACTTCTTCAGCGTCGAATATATTTATGACAACGGCATGCATACACATTGCGCCGCACGCCAGATAAGCGGATGCAGCAACCTGACAAAACAATTCTTTGCCGGAACAAAAGGATATGCCGACGCAAAAGGCGAAATATACAATCTGAAAGGAGAAAAAATATGGAGCTATCCTTACCCTGAAAAAGATTCTCCTGACCAGACCTGGAAAGTTAACGACCCGTTCGTTCAGGAACATGTAAACCTTATTACAGCCATCCGTACAGGTAACATAATAAATGACTCGGAAGGACAAATAAATTCTACACTAACAGCGATAATGGGACGAATGTCGGCCTACACAGGGAAGGATGTAACATGGGAAGAGGTGATGAATTCCGACCTATATCTCGGACCAAAAACTTATGCTTTCGGCCCTGTTCCTGGAATTGAGGAGAAACCACCTGTAATAGGTATAGAACCAAAAGTATAAAACATTAGTTTGCCTTATTCTTTACTTTTTTGATTTATTTTAATAATTCTACACGAAATGAAAAACCAAAAAGGAAAACACTTATAGAATAACATTTGAGTATTAAAAATATTTAATAAGTAAATCCAAGAATTAACTTAATTTTCATTTTTTCCTCTTTCATAATTTTTATGCATTTCCATTATCAAAAAAACAAACAAGTCAGTAACAATATTTTTAATAAGAACTATGGAGTAACAGTAAAAATTCTTAGTCATGAAAAAATACTTCTTAATTTTCTGTTTTTTTCTTGTAAACTTTTCATTATTTGCGCAACCTTCTGAGTTTACATGGTCTTATAGACATAAAATACAAAACTACATTTCACCTGCAAAAAATCAAAGAGAACAAGGGCCATGCGGGGCTTTTGCAGTAGTTGGTGCAGTCGAAGCCATAGCTCAAATATATTTTAATAAGACATGGCCTATGCTCGATTTATCTGAAAGCAACATATATAGTAATAATGATACAAGCTGCCACTGCCCCGGTGTAGGGTGTGGGAGTATTGGTGTTGTTGCTCCTCTGAATTTAATAAAGTCAACCGGGATAGTTGATGAAGATTGTTTAAAATATCCAGATGAACCATTGAAACCAGAAGAAGAACCAAATAGATATTGCTATGAGTATTGTCAGGGGATTATATGTGATAATCCTGCCTACCGCGTATTTATTCCATATTGGGAGAAAATTTATATTACTAATAATACTCTCCTGAAACAGGCTATCATGGACTACGGCCCAATTATTGTAACGCTGCAAGGTACTGGCATTGGTTGTAGGCTTCACCCTGATGATCCTGATTGTGAAATAACTAACGATCACACTGTTTTATTCATAGGTTGGGAAACTGAAAATAACATTTTTAAATGGCGTTTTAAAGATTGTTGGCCTAGCAAGCCGGGCGACACTCCCAGACATGATATTTTTTCTGATAGTATAAATATATTTTGTTGGAAGCCTGATTTTTATCGTGTTTATCCTGTTTACAGTGATAGTACTATTCATTGTACAGGTAGTGATTGTTCGCTGTTCAATTCAAGATCTTATGTAGATAATGACAAAGATGGTTTCTATAACTGGGGATTTGATACACAACCGAAACCTTCTGGCTGTCCCGGGCCTGATAAAATGGATTTTGATGATGGTGAACCATTAATCATTTTTCGAAGCGGATACACTCCACTGCGAACTCCTTTTATAACAGGCCCTTCGGGCATTATTTGTACTTCCGGAGCTACATTTACACTCGACTCTGTTCCGCCAGGTTTTTCTGTTTCATGGAGCGTATATCCGATGTCTTACTTTAATCCACCTTATAGCGGAAGCGGAAATTCCGCAACTGTCTATCCTAATCTTGAAAGGCCGGGGTACAAATGCACTATTACATTCACAATTAATCACAATGGAACAGCCAGTTATTCGAAAGATTTTATAATTGTTGGCCCGCGTGAAGATCTGGTTTCAATGTCAGTTCTGGATTCCGATGGTGGTTCTGTTCCTTATGATGGTTATGTATATTATCTTTGTCCGAATACGAATTATCATATTTATTACAACAATTCTGACTATGGCTGTTCAACGTGGGATTACGACTGGGTGCTACCTTACGGCTGGACTGAGAACTGGAGATATAATGACATGATTTCAATTAACACAAACGATTATCCTTATGGACAGCTTGAGGTGTGGGCAAAGACCTGCTGTGAAAATCAATCCAGGATTAAAGTCAAGTCGCAATGGTTTTTTGGGGGTGAATGTGAGGGATATTTTATGGCATATCCAAATCCGGCCGCTAATTA
The DNA here is from genome assembly GCA_017999895.1 of Bacteroidales bacterium. GTDB lineage: Bacteria > Bacteroidota > Bacteroidia > Bacteroidales > VadinHA17 > LD21. Next base: position 47,319 of record JAGNKY010000005.1, on the reverse strand, counting down.
CGTTGATATAGATATAAACAGGACAAAAATGACTGCGGCGAATTTAAGCACTGATGTCGGAGGTACTTTAACAATATATGATAAAACGGGAGTTGTTAAATATAAAACTGAGTTCAAGGGATTCCCATTAAGGGTAAATATAGATAATTTGCCTGAGGGACTGTACTTTATTAACATTCTTTACAATGGAAAGACATATACAATGCGTGTTGTAATTAAACATTAAAAGGGTTGCATATGAAAAAATCAGTTATAATTCCGGTTATACCCCTGGTTGTTTCAGTAATCCTGTTTTTTGCAGGATGTGAAAAAGAGAATGGTTTACCTGTTGACGGTGACGGTAATCATTATGACACAGTGGTTATTGGAACTCAGGTATGGCTTAAAGAAAATTTGAAGACGACAAAGTATAACAACGGGGTATCCATACCCCTTGTTACTGACGATGAAAAATGGGCATCAATGACGTCGGCCGCATATTGCTGGTATGACAATAGTCCTGAAAAATACAAAGAGAATTATGGTGCTTTATATAACTGGTATGTAGTTAATACCGGATTGTTATGTCCTGTCGGATGGCATGTGCCTACAAAGGAAGAGTGGGAAACATTGATTAATTATCTGGGAGGGCCAAATGGTGCGGGTGCTAAATTAAAAGACACAAAATTCTGGACCTGTCCTCCAGGGCATAGGATGGATTGTAGTGGTACTAATGAATCAGGTTTTTCAGCCCGTCCGGGTGGCTGGAGGTGGTGGGAAGGATCATTTCAGTTAATTGGAAACACTGGTTCATGGTGGACTTCTTCGCCAGGTATAAGAGTAGATCTGGTTAGTATCTACTCATCTGTAAGTATAGCAGGTGTAGATAATAAAGTTGGCCTTTCTATGCGTTGCATTAAAAATTATTAATTATATTGTTAATTTATTTGAATGAACAGGAGAGAATTTGCAAAGACGGCTGTGGCTGCAGCAGTGGTCATTCCTGCTTCCGGAATGACTGATTTTCCGGAAGTTATGTGCCCGGTTGAAAGAAAGCTAAAGAAAGGAGTGATGTGGGGCAGCATTGCGTATGCCAAAGAGGTAATGGATAAGTTTGTTGCTGCTAAGGAAGCGGGATTCGACGGTATTGAGGTCAACAGTCACCTTAACCGCAACGAAGTGCTAAAGGCAATGGGTGAAACAGGCTTACCCGTGGCAAGTGTGTGCGGTGCCCTGCACTGGAAATACCTCCTTTCCGACCCTGACGCAAAAATAAGGGAACAGGGCGTGGAAGCCTTAAAAGTAAGCATTGAAGATGCAAAGACATTCGGAACGGACACGGTATTGCTTGTCCCGGGTAGAGTCACTGAATCGGTAAGCTATGATGAATGCTGGGACAGAACGACCGCAGAAATAAAAAAAGCATTGCCTCTTGCCGAAAAAATGGGCGTTACAATTGCCGTCGAAAATGTCTGGAACAATTTTCTTCTTTCTCCTCTTGAGGCCGTAAGATATGTTGACCAGTTCAAAAGCAAACGGGTAGGATTTTATTTCGATGTCGGAAATATTCTTGCATACGGCTGGCCTGAGCAATGGATAAGGATTCTCGGCAAAAGAATAGCACGAGTGCACATAAAGGAGTACAGCCGTAAGATTGGCGATTCACAGGGAAAATCGGCAGGCTTTAATGTAAACCTTATGGAAGGTGATGTCAACTGGCCGGCCGTAATGAAGGCACTTGACGATATCGGATTTACTGGCTGGACTACTATCGAACAGCCGGGCGGTAACTCACCCGAAGGATTGAAAGAGTTGTGCGACAGGTTAATAAAAATTCAGTCGGCTTGAAGGAATATACACATTAGCAGGTTAGGAGGGACATTCGATAGTCATTCGATGGTCATTCAATAGTCATTCGATGGTCATTCAATAGTCATTCAATGGTCATTCAATGGTCATTCGATGGTCATTCAATAATCATTCGATGGTCATTCAATGGTTTTACTTTCCGATGAAGTTTGAATTTGCCAATTAACGAAAAAAGAGTGCCAGTAAAGCGGAGCGTTTATCTTTTTGCAATTTCGTCCCTCAGTCCCTTCGTCCCTTCATCCCTCATTCTCCCCTTCTCTCATCCTCCCCTTCTCACATCCTCGCCTCCGCTTGCCCATTGTAGTTTTAACAAAGGCGAGCGTCCTAATTCACTATAATAGATTCAATTACAATTACAATCAAGTTTTAGAATTCCGGATTACAGGCAACGAAATTTTTTATAAAAAAAGCGTAATCTTCAAATTTTAAATATATTTTACATTTCCTTTCCCTTAATCTGACTATATTTGTACAAAATTATACCTGATAATTTGAAAGAAGCGAAATATCGAATATTAGGCTTAATAAAAGTTTAAAGTAAAGAATAAAAGTTAACGTTGAAACCTTTAAAAAATAGAAACATGTCGGAATTAATTAAGAAAACAATCTTAGCAGGACTGGGCGCTATATCACTTACTCGTGAGAAAGCCGAGGAAATAGCAAAGGATTTAATTAACAGAGGCGAGCTGGCAAAAAATGAAGAAGCAAAATTTATCAAAGACTTGTTGGATATTGCAGAAAAAAACAGGTCAAGGCTGGAGGAAAAAATAGAAGATGTTGTAGAAAAAACCCTGGCAAGACTTGACATTCCAACGCGAAAAGAAATAAACGAGCTCAGAGAGGAAATTAACCGGCTCTCAAAAAAAGAAGATAAAGCATAACTCGTTTCTTTTTCAATTAATTGGTCTTCCTATCTGCTTACTTTGCCTTAAAGAGATATTACATGTTTAAATTTAAAAGACTGAGGAAAATTAGGCGCGGGAGGCAGATCATAAGTGTATTTGTCAAATATGGTATAGATTACCTTATCGATCAGAATAAAATCAGTCTTCTGGCGCGTATTGGGAAAAAGCAAAGAGACCATGAGAAATCCAGTGCGGCGGAAAAATTTCGTATGGCCCTGGAAGAACTGGGCCCTGCTTTTATCAAATTCGGTCAGATATTAAGCACAAGGCCTGACTTTCTGCCGCCTGCTTTCATAAAGGAATTGGAAAAACTGCAGGACCAGTCCCCGCCTTTCGACAGTAACCTTGCAATTCAGATAATAGAACGAGAACTGGGTAAACCAATTAACGGATTATTCGAAAAATTTGAAACTGAACCTATTGCCGCTGCTTCTTTGAGTCAGGTGCACAAAGCAATACTATCAGACGATGACATTGTGGCAATAAAAATCCAGAGGCCTAATATCCATGAGACAATTGAACTCGACCTCTCCATTCTTGAGGACCTGGCCGGACTTGTAGAAAATCGTCTGCAGAATGGCTGGAATTACCACCCAAGGTTAATGGTCGAAGAATTCAAAAAAGCCATCAGAAAAGAACTGGATTTTAGCAGGGAAGCACACAATTACGAAAAATTCAGGAATAATTTCAAAAATATCAATTATATACGTGTTCCGAAAGTTTATTGGGGAATGACAACCTCTGTCGTATTGACAATGGAATTTATCGAAGGTGTAAAGATAAATGAGATAACACAGGATAAATACAAAGGTATTTATTATCCAAAGCAAGTTGCCATACATGGGGCCGAAGCAATTCTAAAACAGATTCTCGAAGACGGATTCTTTCATGCCGATCCACACCCCGCTAATCTATTCGTTCAACCGCCTGCCGATATTATCATGCTCGACGTCGGGATGGTCGGGTACCTCGACAAGAAAACCACAATTGAAGGAGCAAAATTATTAAAGGCAATTGTTGACAGAGATGCAGAAAAAACCTTCGAAATCTTCGAGAATCTGAAAATAATTGTAAAAGAAATAGACCGTAATTTGTTCTGCCAGGATCTGACTGAATTGTTCGACAGCTATCTGGGGATACCGCTAAAAAATCTGGATCTAACTAAAATAGGGCAGGATATTATGGAAATTGCAATGCGTCATAATCTGACATTCCCTTCCAATCTGGTATTGATGGTCAAAGCTCTTTCAATGGTAGAAACGATCGGGAAGAGTTTATATCCTGAGCTTGATGTACTTTCTATTGCCAAGCCTTTCGTAAGAAAAATTTCAAAAAAGAAAATCGAACCAAAAGAATTGTTCAAAAAAAGTGAAACATTATTGCAGGAGAGCCTGGAGCTTATAGAAGAATTACCACAGGGCATGAACATGATTTTCCAGAAAGTTCAGGATGGTAATCTAAAATTTATAACAGAGAATCAGGATTTGAAAAAACTTTCCGGCTCAATTGGTCACGCAGGTGGATATATATCACTCGGACTGGTCATTGCAGCGTTGATTATCGGATCCTCTCTGATTTTTATTCATCAACAGTCAGGCTTTTTTATTTTCGGCTATCCAATTTTAGGATTTCTTGGCTACCTTATAGCCTTGGTCTTGTGCTTAGTACTGGTTATTTCAATATTAAGAACGAGTAAATAATATGGAATTTTGTATGATTAAAATACGGAATACTTAATAAATTTCCCTCAGCATTAAAGTTACTGCAGGTAAAGAATTCCCTTTCGGTTTGTTAGTAATAAAATTTGCGGATTTAAATTATTTTTTGTAAATTAATATTTATTTTTTGACTAAAACCGGGCATGTCATTTAATAGCACTTTATATATGCTAAGGGTTATTGCTTTTGAATTAAGTATCAAAAATGATTTTTGTTTGAGACAAATAAGGAATAATCCTTTTTCTTGATAGTTCAATATATTCTTTGTTATTATCATAGCCGATGAAATATCTGTCAGATTTTATTGCTGCAACTGCCGTAGTACCACTGCCCATAAAGGGATCAAGGATAATATCATCTTTATAAGAAAATAGTTGAATTAGTCTGTATGGTAGTTCTTCTGGAAAAGGAGCAGGATGACCAACTCTTTTTGCGCTTTCGGCATTCATAGTCCAGATACTCTTGGTCCATTCCATAAATTGATCTTTTGAGATAGTATTTTCTTTATTTCTTTTTTCTCTTTTGAAATCTCCTTTTGAGAAAACCAAAATATATTCGTGGATGTCTCTAAGAATAGGATTAGCTGCACTTTGCCAGCTACCCCATGCTGTTGATGGACTTGCACTTGCAGCTTTATTCCAGATTATTTCCCCTCTCATATTAAATCCAAGCTCTATCATCATCATTGAAATATAATCAGATAATGGAATGTAAGGCTTCCGACCTAAGTTTGCAACATTAATGCAGGCTCTTCCGCCATTTACTAATACTCTGAATGTTTCTTTAAATGATTTTCTTAAAAGTTCGAGATATTCCTGAAGCGTAAGGTCATTATCGTACTCTTTTGTAACATTATACGGAGGAGAGGTGATCATCAAATGAATAGAATTATCAGGCAATTCTTTCATGTTTTCAGCAGAACCAAGAATAAAAGTGTTCAAAAACTCAGCAGGAACTTCATTCTCGGATAATTCAGTTAATTCATGTTTTTTTAAACTTGAATACATTTTCGTATTATAGAATCTGGAGCTATCATGGTTGATTCTGCCATTTGTTCCAAACGAACTGGTTGAAGTGCCATATTTTCTTATTACTCTTGTTCCCATAATTCAATCCATCTTTGATAAGGTTTAAAATCTATTGTTTCTTTCTTCCAGACAATAGGAATTGAAAAGGTATTTCTATTGTTAATCAATTGATACAAAGCTTCCTTGGTCAATTCTACTCCGCGTGGATTTGTCCCGGCTTTTGGTAGCTTAATATAAGCATTTCTTCCCAATTTCTCCAAAATTTCTATTTGAATTTCCTTTGAAATATAGTAAAAACCTCCGTTATTTGACCAATTAACCTGAATTAAGATCATATCACAGGTTGGTAAATATGTTTTTCTGAATTCCTTTGATTTTTCGGCATCGACGGTCCATATTAATTTAATTCCTATAGGATTAGCACCTGTAATAGTCTTAATTGAAATCGGAATATCATTAACTATTACATCCACTTCAGGTGCCGTAATTGGGACATCTGTCTTTACAGCTTGTTCTCCAAATTTATAAATCAGCAGAGCAATAATTATTTTTTCTCGTACTATACCAACTTCCATACCTATCTTCCCGGCTCTTGAACTTTCTAGTTCTGCAAGATAAAATAACTTAGGGAGTTTATTCTGAATTTTATAAACTGTCTTTGCTTCTTTAAGGGTATCAATTATTTGTTGATTCATGATAAATAGGCTAAAAAACTATTTTATGCTTTCAATACAATTCAAAGCTCGTAATTTTTATTGATTCTTTTATAATTTACCGACTTCATAACAATGTAATCTCAATATCCCGGCCTTTCTCTTCGGCAGATAGATAGGCTGCATATATTGTCGCAATTACATCTGCCGCAAGTATGCTGGTACTTTCCAGGGGTTCGTTATATGTAACAGTCCTGTAAAAAGCCTCCATTTCGTGTTGATAACCGTTAAACCACGATTCATCAGGACTAACCCACGACCAGCCTTGTTTGGTTTCAGTCTTTTCAACAATATACACGTCGCTGAAATATTTCTCATCTGGTGTGTATGTCTGCATTGCATTGTTTGGGGTCATATTGCAAAGCGTGCGGTGGTTATCGGCAAACACTTCGAGCCTGTTCACAACCCCTCCGAGGACAAGCTCGCTGGCAATGATGTCGGCAAAGGTGCCGTCTTCGAATAAGACGTGCATGATGCCATAGTCTTCAATATCGCGGTAGCCTGTACGCAGATGACCCGTGTTTCTGAAGTTTTTCATCCTTGTAACCGCATGAGTTCTTGCCGATACAGAAACAGGTCTGATGGGTTTACCCGTTCTGTTTTTTCCCTCGACGTATTTCAGATAAACAGCGCCTGCCAGAGGATGGCATCCCTTACCGATAAGTGAGCCTCCGCCAGAAAATCTCCAGATGCCGTACACCGGAGAATGTGAGCCGGAGTGCGACTCTTCTCCGAGCATCCTCAACACCTGAGCGCCCGATTTTTCAATAATCTCCTTCTCTTTTTGAATGGCCGGAGCATAAATCCAGTTTTCAGCATACATTATCCTCCCTGTGCTCTTTTTTTCTGCCTCAAGCATTCGTCTCAGACTGCCGAGCGTGTGTTCCAGTCCGGCACGGTGTGGAAAAGTATCGCCGCTGAACTCTTCTGTCCCGTCTCCGAAATAGCCAGTCAAAGGTTTCTCAACAATTACATCTCTGTTACGATTAAGACATTTTATAGCAAGCTCCTCGTGTGTCGAGGGAGGAGTGCATACGTGAATCACATCGGAATTTTCAATCAGCTCATCGGCTGAACCAAAGGCTTTTATATCACGCTGAGCAGTATATTTCTCGAGTTTTTCCCTGGTTGGGGAATAAGCGCCTGTAATTTCAACATTTGCAGATGTAACTTTTTTGAGCGCTTCGTAATGAAAGCGTGCCGCATACCCTGAACCCAGTATCCCGACTCTTATAGTTTTCCCTGAAGCCATTTCAGTATGTATTAGCTTTGTTGAAAATTTTAATTGAAAACCTTATGAAAAACAAAATTAAAATTTTAATCGGATATAATATTTCATTATCATTTTAATGAAATTTCATTAACATTACACGTATTTCCTCTAATTATTTACTTTTGCGGAATAAAAAATAAATAACCTCACAATGCCATCGATATCAGAAAAAGGCAGAACAATGCCCTCGTCGCCAATCAGGAAACTGTCATCATTTGCTGATGAAGCAAAAAGAAAAGGCAGAAAGATATACCATTTGAATATAGGGCAGCCTGATATACCGACACCTGACACTGCGCTAAATAGATTAAAGAATCTCGACATAAAGGTTATTGAATACAGTCCTTCGGCAGGTAATGAATCGTACAGAAAAAAACTTGCAGAGTATTACCGCAGAATCGGCATTAACATTGATTCTAATAATATAATCATTACTACAGGCGGGTCGGAAGCTGTACTTTTTGCATTAATGGCATGCATAAATCCGGGCGAGGAAATAATAACGTCCGAACCTTTATATGCAAACTATATCGGCTTCGCAACAGAAGCAGGCGTAAAAGTAATTCCTATAACCTCATATATAGAAGAAGACTTTGCACTTCCTCCTATAAGGGAAATAGAGAAAAAAATAACACCTAATACGAAAGGCATTCTTATTTGTAATCCTAACAATCCGACCGGTTATCTTTATTCTAAAGAAGAGCTTTTGGCCCTGAGCGATATTGTTAAAGAACATGATTTATTCCTGTTCTCGGACGAGGTTTACAGGGAATTCTGTTACGACGGTGCAGAATATTTTTCTGCAATGAAACTCGAAGGGATTGATCAGAATGTAGTTATGTTCGATTCCGTTTCTAAGGGTTATAGTGAGTGCGGACTGAGAATAGGGGCTCTGGTAACGAGAAATAAACAAGTGCTTGATACTGTTATGAAGTTTGCACAGGCAAGACTCTCCCCTCCCAGCCTTGGTCAGATTGCTGCTGAAGCCTCTATAGATACCGAACCTAAATATTTCAGAGAAATAAATAAAGAATATACCGAAAGGAGGAACTATCTGGTTGAAGCTCTGAACAATATACCCGGCGTGTATTGTCCAAAACCTAAAGGCGCTTTTTATGCCATGATTTCACTTCCGGTTGACGATGCAGATAAATTTGCACAATGGCTTTTGGAAGAGTTCGAATATAAGAACCAGACTGTTATGATTGCTCCAGCTTCAGGGTTCTATTCGACACCCGGACTCGGTAAGAACCAGGCAAGAATTGCCTACGTGCTTAATATTAACGACCTCAGAAACGCAGTTGAAACACTTTCGGAAGCCTTAAAGGTTTATCCCGGCAGAACAAATTACTCTTTGTAAAGCAAATACTTTGCTCTTATCTTTTTGAATTTTTCAAGTCCCTCTTTCCATGTTTCTTTAATCTCGTTCTCACTCATTCCTTTGATAATTTGTTCTCTCAGCTCAGGGCCGCCGGCAAGTACATCAAAATAATTATTAAAGAACTTCTCCTTATCTGGAAAATCGCGGTAGGCACTTATCAACCATCCAAGATTTAAGTAAGGCGAGGGTATAATGCCTTCATTCATTGAATTTCGTAAGTCTGTTCCGTAACACACACGGCCAAGTAATGGAGGATTTGCTGCACCGGGCATACTGCGCGGGATGAAACTGAATCCCCTGTCGGGCAGGTCGGGATGTCCAAACACCTGGAATGGAAAATCAGTTCCTCTGCCACATGAAATGACAGTGCCTTCAAAAAAACAAAGCGAGGGATAAAGCAATACCGCAACCTGATTCGGAAGATTAGGTGACGGCCTTACAGGAAGGTCATAAAGCAAATTATGATTATAATTTTTGCATTTTACTACTTTAAGGTTACATCTGATGCCTCCTTTGAGCCATCCTTCACCATTTATCATCATGGCATATTCACCTATGGTCATTCCATGGACAACCGGGACTGGATGCATACATACAAACGATTTCCATCCGGGATCAGGTATGTTCCCATCAAAATAGAAACCGTTAGGATTCGGACGATCGAGCACAACAAATGTTACACCATTTTCTGCACAGCTTTCCATAACATAATGCATTGTCGAAATGTATGTATAAAACCTTGCTCCAACATCCTGTAAGTCAAAAACAACCACATCAATTCTGGAAAGATATTCAGGGGCTGGTTTATATGTTTTTCCATACAGACTTACAACAGGAATTCCCGTTTGCGAATCTATGCTGTCGGCAATCTTATTTCCTGCATCGGCCATATTTCTGAAACCGTGTTCGGGAGCAAAAATCAGTTTAATTTTTACGCCATGCGACATAAGTTCATCAACTACATTACGATACCCTGCAACAGAAGCCTGATTGGCCACAACAGCCACGTTCTTGCCTTTAAGGTATTTCATATACTGCGAAGGCCGCATATCACCGGTGACAATGTTACTGGTCTGTGAAACGCCTGATACTGCCAGGGAAAAAAGAGCTATGCTTAAATAACTATATAAATGCATATATGAATGTATTAAGAATATTCTATCAGAAAAAACAAATCTAACGATTTTCATTTACAAGTAAAAACTCGACGTCGGATATAGAGTGCACAATCTGGCTGAGGATAAAATCGAATCCCTGTTCACCACGGGTTGCACGGAGTTGACATGGGTAGTTGCTTTAAATAATCAGTGCTAATCAGTGTCATCCGTGGTGAATTTCCTATATTTGAAAACCATATTGAACATGAACCTGCCATATTTTATAGCACAACGACTGATAAAAGAAAAACGCCAGGGAGCATCATTTTCCAGGCCGATTAATGTTATTGCCGTAACCGGTATTGCCGTTAGTCTGGCGGTAATGATCCTTGCTGTGGCAGTCCTTACTGGATTCAAACAGCAGATAACCGACAAAGTTGTTGGATTTGGTTCTCATATTCAGATAGTTAATTTTGATTCCAATATATCCTATGAAACTGCACCGATAAGCACCAATTTCGATTTCTTACCTCGATTAAAGGAACTTCCAGGTATAAAGCATATCGAAGTATATGGAACCAAAGCCGGTATAATCAAGACTGATGAAGATATACAGGGTGTGGTGCTAAAAGGTATCAGTTCCGATTTCGACTGGAGTTATTTCCGCAGTTGTATTGTCGAAGGTTCAGTTTTTACCGTAAACGATTCCACACCAACAAATAATGTAATCATTTCGAAAAAACTTGCTTCGATGCTTCGCCTGAAAACAGGTGACTCGTTCGCCATGCATTTTATCCAGGATCCGCCCCGTATGAGGAAATTCACAATAAGCGGAATATATGAAACAAGCCTCGAAGAGTTCGACAGGATATATGTATTCTGCGATATTCATCATATCCGCCGTCTCAACGGCTGGAAAGATGACGAAATAAGCGGATTCGAAATATTCATAGACGATTTCGACAAACTCGATTTGATGACCTATCTGGTGAGGGATGCAATTGGTTACAGGATAAATCCTGATGAAATCAAAGTAAAGGTTACAAATATCAGGATGAGATATCCTCAGATATTCGACTGGCTTAATTTTCAGGATACCAATGTCGTTATCATAATAGTTCTGATGCTTATTGTTGCCGGTTTCAACATGATATCCGGGCTTATCATATTGATACTCGAAAAGACAAATATGATAGGCATCTTAAAGGCATTGGGAGCTGAAGATGGAACAATCAGAAAAATATTCATGTACCAGGCCGCATGGTTGATATCCAAAGGACTTTTCTGGGGTAATATTATAGGGATCGGGCTCGGATTACTGCAACTTAAAACAGGCCTAATATCGCTCGATCCTTCTTCATATTATCTTAAAACAGTTCCTATCAACCTTGATGTCCTGAATATCATACTGCTTAATGTAGGCACTATGGCAATAATACTGTTTATTCTGCTTGTACCTGCCCATATCATCAGCCGTATAACTCCGGTAAAGGCAATAAGGTTCGACTGATTTTTTCGGCCAACTTTTATGGGAGACTGGGACAAAAGATTTGTTTTACAAAATATAAACAAACCACATACAGTCCGCTCCTGCGAAGCTCAGGAAGAAAAACGTTTTATAACCCGATGCTTACGTTCAGATTCTCTATGCCTTCCGGCTTATTCAAATCTCTCTAATTTATTTTTACTTTTTTAAAGGGTTTAAGCAATTTCATCCTTTATCTTTTCCCATTAAAAATTTCGTCAAAAATATTGCTTAGGTCTTTATCTAAAGAACCATTATATTCAACATGCTGAATTTGTAAATTTTTTAAAGCCTTTGCGAATCTCTTATAACCCTCGGCACATCGAAGTTCAATCCAGTTTATTTTTAAACTATCAAGCTGCCTTTTATTAGTCTCTGATAACTTATCAGCTACAAAAACTTTGCTATCTCTGGCAATTACAGCATCAGCACTTTCAGGATTACCTATACCCATTAACTTAACTTCACACCGATATTCATTCCCATTGTTTATCAAATAAAAGTCTATTTCTCTTTCAAAATCTTCACTCGTTGTTTTTCCCTTAATTTTGGTGATATAATTCTCATCAGGAACCTTATATAATTTACAAAGAGTTAGCATTAATGGTTTTTCAACTCTTTTACCTGCTGTACTCCACAAACCGCCTCGTAATTCCGCCCTCTTTACAGCAAGAGTATTAATAACTATCAAACTTTCACTAATGTTTAAATCTACACTCACACCTTTAAACTTTATTGTCAATGTGAGTTCTAATCCCTGTTCATGTTCAATTAATTCCTTAATATTGTTATACAAAATATCGTAATGCTCGTTTGATGCATCAATTATAATTTCTTTTGTAGAAGAATTAAACATGTTATGTATTGTTTTTTTATTCAAACCTGAATTTATTGCTATTTCTTTTGCAGAAAGCTCAGGATTCAAAAATACTTTTTTGTACCAGTCAACGGTAATGTTTTCATTTTCAAGTTTTGCATAAACAATCTTCTTAAAGAAATCTATTGCAAATTGTAAAAACTCTGCATTTATTAAGCTGACTACTTCTATTCTGTAATCCTCACCATGCAATAATTTCCGAATAATATTTTTTGTAACTTCTTTAGTTAATGTCATAATTTTATAGTATCAGAAAATTCTTTAAATGACAAAAATTTTGGAACAATTTTATTAAAAACATTACCATCAGAAAAGTTACTTTTAATTCTTTCAAAATACTTTTGGTCCTGTTCAGTCATAAAGAAGTATCTACCAAGATTAAAAGCAGCTTTACCAAGTGTACCACTTCCACCAAAAGGATCAAATATAAGGTCATTTTTGAAAGAATAAAATTTTACTACTCTGTTACAAAGTTCTATAGGGAAAACGGCTGAATGTACTTTATCAAAACAAGGATCTATAAACCAAGTATTTCTTGTTTCATAATCTCCCCGTACTTTACTTTCTTCAACTGTTTTATAATCATATTGACGAATATTCCAGTCTATTAATTTACTTGTTTTTTTCCGATAAACCATTAAATATTCTGTAACATTATTTGGCTTATAAGCCAATGGTTTTCTATGCTGTTTAAAACCCCCATTACGGTCTTTTACACTTACCTCAGGTTTTATCCAGATAATATCGTCAATAAACTCCCACCCCATATTTACCAGGTCATGATGTATATCGAATGGAATTGGATACCGAATACTCGAATGTTGACGGCTTACACGAGGTATTATTATTGGAGATGTGTTTAGAATAAAAAACCTTCCTTCTTTAGTTATTCTGTGAACCTCTTTAAATGTTTCTGTTAAAAACTCCAAATAAGCTTTATAACTTGGATAAATTGAATAATCTCGTGCATTATAATAGGGAGGTGAGGTAAAAGTAAGGTGTACTGCTTCTTCCGGTATCAGTTTCATCGTAGAGATAGTTTCTGCATTAACCACAACATTTTTCAGAAAATCGTATGTTTCTGTATGAGGAATTGAATTGTTATTTTTAATTTCAGAAAAATATTCTTTGTAAATAACTGTCCGTATCATTTCATTTTCATGGTTAATGAGAGGCTTCAATTTTTCGTCAACACTATTATCCCCTTTAAAAACTAACAATCCTCTTATAGCCTGGCATACAACTTTTGGATCATTATCATTTAATTTCTTTATGAAAATATCCTTCAATTCAGGCCTTCTCATTCTACCTATGGAAGAAACTGCTTCTCGCCTAACATTGGTATCAGGATCCCCGTCTGCAATATCTTTCAAGTAAGTAATATAATCTACATTATTTAATTTTCCAATATTCTTTACTGCCCAATACCGAACTTGTGAATTTTTATGGTTTATTAAATCAAGTAACCATCTACCATCAAAATCATCCTGTAATTGTCCAAGATTTTCAAGAATAAAGATTATATTACCGATATCTTTTTGTTCTTTAATCAATCTTTGAAAATCTCCGTTTCTATTAGATTTCAGTTCTTTTATATATTCTTTAGTAATCATAGTCTTGTTTTTAACAAAAATAGTAAAAAAGTACAATGAAAAAATTATTTACATGTTGTAAATTATTAGTTTTTAATTAACTTTTTTGCACATGGACAGTGACGGATTTCGAAGCACTTTTTTCGTCTTTTTTCGGAATACAAATATAAAACATTGATAATCAATAATAATTTTTTTATTTTTAGTGCCCCTATTCGTTTATAAAATATTTTATCAATATCAACTACTACTATAAACTAAAGATTATCATCGGCAAACGCCCTCGGGATAAAAGCAGCATAAGCAAAATAAAATATTTAGCCCCTCAGGGCTTATAATTCCATAACCTGAGCATTATTGAATTTTTCTGAATTTGTCCGCAGGACATTAATAGAATTATGGAAAATAATATTTATCCCCTGACGGGGAAAAATATTATTTTATATATCCCTTAAGCTATTGATGTTGTTCCCCTAACGGGGAACAAAAATGTTTTTGTCAATATTTTTTATGGTTTTTGTTACCCGAGGAAGGACGAAAGTGTAAATTAACAAAATTATTTGACTTATCCGTGTATCTCATGCAAAAACCGGAAAAATTTATTTTTCAAAACATTTGCTCGCATAATGAATTTAAGCAGAAATAATTTCAGATGATTTTTATGGAAGAAAATAACAATATTCGGAATACCTTTCGAGGATTTCAGAGACAAATGCCACTGGTTCTGAACCTCTGCAGTACCCGAATTGCACAACGGGATCGTTATAGAACTGAGGATCAGACTTTTTAAGCAGGAAATACTCTACATTATTGTCCCATAAAAGAGGGTCTCTCCCATATTTTTCTGCAAGTCTCATGGCATCGAGGATATTGCCTTCACCGGCGTTATATGCCGCAAGAATAAACTTGAGCCGTTCGTTTTCGTCCGGTATTCTGTTCTCAAAAAATTTTTGCAGATATTTGAGGTAGAGAACGCCGCCTTTAATGTTATTTACCGGAGAAGATGTAATATCTATTCCAAAGATTTCTCCTGTTGAAGGTAGCACCTGCATAAGACCGTATGCGCCGGCCAATGAAATGGCATCATGTCTGAACCTCGACTCCTGGTATATCAGCGAGGCAAGAAGCCGCCAATCCCACTTTAACGAGTCGCTGTAAATTTTTATATATTGATCCCATGGTGATATTTTCCCAGTATTAAGTGTATAAAAGTCACTTTTAAAAATCCTCACCAGTTCCCTATTCATAAAATATTTAGAATAGAGAATCGAATAAAGCCGGTTTTCTTTAATCAATGCGAGCCATTCGTTCAGAGCTGTAAGTAGTTTTTCCGAACCATTCTTCCTGACGCCCCATGCAAGATTGGAAGGAATGTTTAAAGCCGTTGAAACATCAACTATCGGATAATATTTCGAATTAACCAGTGCAATATTTTCGTCGCATACTGCATAATCAATTTCTCTTCTGGCAACAAGTGATATTATTTTTTCCGTCTCGAAAGGAACTTCTATGATTTCGATTCTGGAGCCAAGGGTTTCCGAAAGTTTTTGTATCTCTTTTGAAGCGTTTGAGCCTGTCTGAACATAAATTGTTTTACCTGCGAGAAGTGCAGGATTTCGAATTAAGGAATTTTCGATTTCCTCATAACTCATGGAGTTCCATCTGTTAGGCTTCCTCTGTATAAGAACCTGCCTCGAAATACTTACAGGCGACGTAAGTCTCACCTGTGTATCCCATCCGTTATTTACTGCCAGACTGGTTGCCAGAATGTCGGCTTCTCCTTTATTCAAAAGTTCAATAGATTCATTTATATCATTACATGGAATCACTTCGATGTCAACTCCAATGTATGAGGAAAAAGATTTCAGTAGTTCATAATGAAATCCCATTGGAGTACCATGGTAAATAAAATAATTTGTTGAGTTGAAATCGGTAACTGCAACTATTTTACCTTTAATTTTGAGATCATCCAGGTCAGAAATATACTCCGGTGTGTCATTTTTAACTACCTGGCGATTATCACACGAAGCAATCAATAAAAGAACCGGGATTATTAATACTTTTATTCTTATCAATGTACCCTTTGTTAGTTAAACCCAAAATTGAGGATGCAAAGATAATAATTTTTTTTAATCATAAAATGTCCAGGCTATACCATACCTTAATGTTCTCACATTCAGAGGATAACCCGGGATCAGGAAATATTTATAGCCCGTTAAACCCGAATTGAAATGATCTATCGTAAGAAATATTCTTGTACGTCGTACTTTCAAATTAAGGAATGCATTAAGGAAAGGATAATTCCCGATAAGTTTATCGGTTTGCCGGAAAAAAGCACCGGTAGAAGGATTATAATTATACGCGTAATATGAAGTATGATAAAATAGATCTACACCAATCTGCGTATTTAAGTTTCCTCCGGTGGCAGGGAATTGAAAATTATGTTCGAAATATGCAGCAATTTTCAGGGAAGCAAGCGGCAGGTCGAGGATATCACGATTGCTTGTTTTCTGTAAAAGAACCTGGTTCGTCAGATGAAATTTCCAGACCGAAAAGTCTTTTTCGAGGAATGCCGAAGCAACTGATAATCCTCCATGGTGCTGAGATGGAAGAGTGTCCGGACCAAAATCGGTATAATTGTCAATTATACCGTAGTCGAACCTTACAGAAAATTTTCTTTCCGGATAGTGAAATTTCGTCCCTCCTTCCATTCGAAATTCCTTGAGGAAATCATTATTCCAGACAAAATGGTTGCTTCCCCATTGATAATACCAGATTGAAGGCTTTGTGGACGAAATAGAGCCGTAAATGTCCCATGAAATTGATTTATCTTTTTCTCCGAATATTTTCGTGATATTTGCTTCAACATTGAAGTCGCCTGCCCTGAAGCCTGTAAGATATAATTCCCCTTTAGCTTTCCATCGAAATTTTTTGCCTATATCGTTGAACAACAATCCTTTTAGAGCGTTATTACTTTTATGCCACACTGCCGTATCGGAGGGAGGAGAAGAAGACGACGGAACAATCTGACTATACCTGAAAATCTCGTTTGTAATTCCAGCTCCTCCACCAAGTCTGAATTTCCGGCTTGGATCCGTTGTAAAATCAAAACGAAGTGTATTTTTTACACTTCTTTCTGATAATGAATCAAATGTTGCAATGCTATTTATAAAAGCAGTATCGTAAAATCCTGATAATGGGCTATCGTCGGAATATGATCTGCGCGACTTTTCCCATACAAAAATATGAGAAAAGGTGCCGTTCAATCCTGCATTTCCTTTAGTGGCTGCTTTAAGAGTATCGCTTTGTTGTTTTCTGCTTCCTACAGTCAGTCGCTGAACGAGAAGGATGTCATTGTTTTTCAATACATTTTTTGCTTTGTTTAAAGATCCAAGCTTAACCTCCACGTCGCGTGTGGCAAAAGTTTTAAGCTGGCCTTCGTCTACAATTCCTCCGTTTTCAGAATTTTCGATATTGTTTATTCCTGCTGAGAAATAAACCTTGTATTTTTCGCCTCGGTATGATGTATGAAATGTAAACGCCTCATCATTTGTTTTCTGGTAACTATATTGACCACGACTGTTTACTATATCGTAAACAAGTCCGAAATTAAGAAGTCTGTTTACATTCTGCGTATGTCTGATACGAAAAGTCTGGTCCGCTGTTTCCCGCGCACCTGCATAGGTGAAAACCGCTTCTGTAAAAGGAACTTTTGTATCCATGAATATCGGATTAGAAGCGACATGCATATAAGGATAGTAGAACCGATAAAGGAACATATCAGGGTTGGTAATTCTATCGAAGAAATTAATCTGGTATAAAGGTTGCCCGTAGTTTCCGGGGAAAGCATTCATGGGTGAGAATTTGTCGGTAATTCTATACCGGTGAAAAAGTGTAAATGCCGTATCTACATCGGTTCTTATCTCTTCGGTATAATCGTCAGAAAGTGTCCATTGTGAAACAAGAGGTATATTTAAAGTATCTTTCCCCTGGCTAAATGCGGAGTGAAATAGGGTCAACAGTGACAATATTATAACTGTTCCTTTCCTCCGCATTATCAGTCAACATTATCATTGAGGTAAGCATTGTCTTCTCTCAAAATAGGTCCTTCATTTTCATCTGTCGAAAGAGTGAACTTCGAGACTTTGCTGCTTGATTTATTCTCTGGTGCGCCAAGTGTCAGATTTTTACGCACATAAGCCGGCACTTCTTCAAACGTCTCTA
Organism: Bacteroidales bacterium; assembly: GCA_017999895.1. Lineage (GTDB taxonomy): Bacteria > Bacteroidota > Bacteroidia > Bacteroidales > VadinHA17 > LD21. The sequence goes on along the minus strand of JAGNKY010000005.1, from coordinate 29,138 downwards.
TATTGTCTTTTATGCTTTGACCTGATAATCCTTCTTTCTTAAGCATGTCTTGCATGTGTTTTACTTTTTGAAGAGTTAATTCAGATTTCAACTTATCATCTTTCCCTGTCTGCTTTGTCTTTTGCTTTGAAGAGGAATCCTGTAGTCCAAAGTCTATTTCTCCTTGTAAATCGTCCTCAATACTTGATATCACACTTTTTTTTGATTTATTATGAACTGAAAAAACATTTTTAGATTCTTCAGTAATTACCTTTACCTGCTCTTCCGTTCTGGTTGAAGAAAGCGGCAGTATTTCAGGTCTGGGCGGTCTATAAGGCTGGAAGATGCTGTTGGCTTCAAATCCTGTTGCAATGACAGTAACACTTATCTCCTCCTTAATTGAAGGATCTCTTGATAGACCTCTTATTATAAGTGCATCATCTGAAGCCACTTCATATAGATAATCGGTTATTTCGCCCAGTTCGTCCATTGTAAGTTCATATTCCCCGCATCCGGTCATAATGTTTATGAGTATGCTTTTTGCTCCTGTTATATCATTCGAGTTTAACAGAGGCGAAGATAGTGCATTTTCAATTGCCTTTATAGCTCTTTCGCTGCCTGTGGCCGAACCCATACCCATAAGTGCAACGCCCGAATCTTTCATTACGGTTTCGACATCCGCAAAATCAACGTTTATATAACCTGTTACGGTGATTATTTCAGCTATACCTTTTACGGCAGTTGTAAGCACGTCGTCGGCTTTTGCAAAAGCTGCCGAAACAGGCAAGTCACCGTATATCTCCCTTAATTTCTCATTGTTGATTACAAGCAGTGAATCAACATAGTCTTTTAATTCATTTATTCCATCAACCGCATGTTTTATCCTTATTTTTCCTTCAGACTTAAAGGGTATTGTAACGACGGCAATAGTAAGATAGCCGGCGTCTTTGCATGCCTGGGCGATAACAGGTGCAGCTCCTGTGCCTGTCCCTCCGCCCATTCCTGTAGTGATAAAGACCATTTTTGTGTTTCCTGAAAGGGCCTTCATTATATCATCAATATTTTCGATGGCAGCCTGTCTGCCAATCTCCGGCTTGCTTCCGGCGCCTCTGCCTTCCGTAAGTGATTCTCCTATCTGTACTTTCACGGGAACAGGGCTTTTTGCCAGAGCCTGATGATCGGTGTTACATATAATAAAATTCACATCACGTATACCTTTTTCATACATGTGATTCACAGCATTATTTCCACCTCCTCCAATGCCAAGGACTTTTATTATTGACGATCTCTCGACAGGCAAATCAAAATTCATAATTTCTTCAACCATAGGAAATTATTTTGATAGTTGATTCATTTTTACAACCACTTATATAGCTTCTTAGTTTATGCTCTGGTCTTCAATTTCAAACATCCTCGAAAGAAGCGCTTTTAGCTTATCGGTCAGTGAAACCCTTTCTTCGTGCTGACCGCTTTCAACAGTTTCCATTGCATCCTCATCCGACCCATAATTTGAAACGTTAGCTTTTTCAGATATCACAAAATCACCTTTTTTACCTGCCGTAAATTTCTTATGATAAGTATCAAGGAACTCAAATCCTTTCATGATAAGTCCAACACTTGTTGCATACATCGGCTGGTTTATCTCATCTTTCCCCGGCCCGGCAAGGTGTTCATTAGGAAGACCTACTCTGACATCCATTCCGGTTTTGAATTGTATAAGCTGAGGAAGATGTTTCAGCATTGCCCCACCTCCGGTTATTACCATTCCTGCAGCCAACTTATCTGAATAGCCCGAATTCTGGATTTCGAAGATTATCGCGTCAATTATCTCTTCCATTCTCGATTGGATGATATAAGCAAGGCTTTTAAACGATATCTCTTTAGGTTCTCTGCCACTGATACCCGGAATTGAAACTACTTTGTCGTCGGGGGCAAGATCACCCAGTGCTGAGCCGTATTGTATCTTAAGCTGTTCGGCATAACGGTGGAGAATACCGCAGCCCTCTTTTATATCGTTTGTGATTACATTGCCACCAAAAGGAATGACAGCAGTATGCCTTATAATATTATCGTAAAACACTGCAATGTCGGTTGTCCCTCCGCCTATATCAACAAGTGCTACCCCTGCCTCTTTCTCATCGTCAGTGAGACATGCCTCAGATGAGGCAAGAGGCTCAAGGATCATATCCTTAACTGTAAGTCCGGCCTTTCGGACACATTTTTCAATGTTTCTGGCCGCAGCTACCTGCCCTATAACTATATGAAAATTGGCTTCAAGCCTTCGCCCACACATACCAATGGGGCTCTTTACTCCTGTTTCATTATCAACAATGAAATTCTGCGGAATTACATGTATTATCTCTTCTCCAATATCAATATGAATTTTGTGCATATCTTCTATCAACCGGAACACTTCTTCCCTTGTAATTTCATCATCGTAATTGTCGCGCATGATATACCCTCTGCTTTTCATGCTTTTGATATGTTGCCCCGCAATGCCGACAAAAACTTCGGTAAAATCTATTCCTGAACGCTTCTTAACATCCTCCACTGTAGTGGAGATAGCATTGACTGTTTCCTCAATGTTAAGTACAACGCCCTTTTTGACTCCATGTGATGGCGCACGGCTTAATCCGAGTATCTCGATCCTGCCGCTTTCATTCCTTGTACCGACAATTGACACAATTTTTGTGGTTCCAATGTCTATTGCTGCGACATATTCTTCCTTTTTGTTCATAGCTTTGAAATATAATGTTTACTATTTTCTATTACATACTATCTGATCCTTAAATTCAAGATTTATACGTTTATATGCATCCCATCCTGCTATAGGCAATATCTTATGATAAAAGATTTCGAGGTTTTCAAGTTTCTGCATATAATTGTCAATTGTTCCTAAATGGATTATGTGGCTCCCCGTTCGTGGAATCATATCTATTTCACCTTTTTCATCAACCCATAACTGATCAATCTGAGCCGACCAGAACCTATCGTTTCGTATATAATTCACAAGTATGAAAATGTCTCTAAGAACCTGGTTTTTTGCCGCTGTATCAAGAATGCTCATGCCGTTGAGTACTGGCCGATTTAAAACCACATTACCGCCAACAACATGAACCCTTGGAGTATATAAATTTCTTTTTCTTATAAGAACTCCCTCTTCATCAATAAAATAATCACCATCTCCTGTAACAATTCTCATTACCGGGTTTCTCTGCTTTATAAACACGCATAAACTGCCATTAATTGAAAAATAAACTTCAGCGGTCTTTATCTCTCGCCTTTCTCTTATCCTTGCTTCAATATCGCATATCCTAACATCACTTATTCTTGAACCTGTAAGTGAAGGAACAGTATTCCTTATAATGTTTAATATTTCATTTTTAGTAATAAGGTTAATTTCAGAGGAATCGCTAATGTCAATGATTATATTCCGGCAAGGTATTTCATCAATAAGACGTGTAAAATATGCAGGTGCTGCAATCAAATATGCAGCAGCAATCGATATTAATATTTCCCCTGCAATTTTCATTCTCCTGCGAATCGTTTAATAGCATTCTCGATAGGTTCAACAAGCCTGTCTATATCGCCTGCACCTATTGTAAGCAACACATCGATTTCATGAAAATCAAGTACTGAAGGAATATCTTTCATTTCAAGCAGTTGTTTGTTTTCAAGCTTCATCTTTTGAAGAATCAAGGATGAGTCAACACCTTGTATTGGTTTTTCTCGCGCCGGATATATTGGCAGAAGAATCACTTCATCAAGTGTGTCGAGTATAGCGGCAAAACCGTCCGCATGGTCTCTTGTGCGAGAATAAAGATGTGGTTGAAAAATGGCCGTTATTTTCCTTGTTCCGAAATGTTCCCTTACTGCTGTAATAAATGCCCTTATCTCTTCAGGGTGATGGGCATAATCATCAATATAGACCAGATCAGGGGAACTATATCGTACATCAAATCTTCTTCGAACGCCTTTGAATGTTTCGAGAGCTTTTCTTATTCCATCACTCTGAACCCCGCAAAGCATACCAATTGTTGAAGCAGCGGCAGCATTTTCAATGTTCATTTTTCCAGGGAAAGGATAACGAAGATTCGATATTGTTTCTTTTGGAGTGGCAAGGTCGAAAACATAAAAATCATTTTCTCTGTGAAAATTCTGAATTCTGAAATCAGAATCGGATGAGAATCCATATACAAAAGATTCTATTCCTGCAGGGACAGTAATTCGTTCAGTAATTTTTTCATTTAAAATTAATTTTCCTCCAGGCTTTATCTTTTTGCAAAACTCGTTATATGCATCAAGCATTGACTGATAAGAACCGTAAACATCAAGATGATCAGCATCAGTCGCAGTAATTAAGGCAATAAATGGTGAAAGACTGTGAAATGATCTGTCATATTCATCGGCTTCTATAACTGTAAACCTGCTTTTGGAAAGCAAAAGGTTGGTGTTATAGTTCTTTGAGACTCCCCCTAAAAATGCTGAACATCCATGGCCGGAGTTCCAAAGAATATGAGAGGAAAGGGTGGAAACAGATGTCTTCCCGTGCGTTCCTGCCACAGCTATTGTATCCGTTGAACTAGATATCTCACCTAATACTTCGGATCTTTTCAAAATAGCATAACCTTTATTCCTGAAAAATTCCATAATCCGATTTTCGGGAGGGATGGCCGGAGTATATATTACCAGCACTCTGTTTATCAATGAAGGATTACTGAAAAGTGCCGGTATTGTATCAGGATCCTCACAATATGATATTGAACATCCTTCTTTCTCTAATTCGTGTGTTAGTTTGCTTTCTGTTCGATCATAACCTGCTACGATAAATCCCCCTGAGACAAAATAACGTGCAAGGGCACTCATTCCTATACCGCCTATGCCTATCAGATAAACACAAGAATATTTTTTTAAATCCATCATATACTCATCAGCTTTAATATTTCCCTTGCAATCATTATATCTGAATCAATCATTGCCAGGTTTTTAATATTTTCCGAAAGTCTTTTTCTTTTTTCTTCATCATTAACAAGAGAAAATAATTCAGGTAAAAGCCTGCTCGCCACTTCATTGTCATTAATCACTATAGCCGCATCTTTGGCAGCAAGCGCCATAGCATTTTTTGTCTGATGGTCTTCTGCCACATTAGGCGAAGGAATAAGTACAGTAGGCTTCCCGGCAATGCATAACTCAGAAATCGTACCTGCACCTGCCCTTGAAACTATAATGTCGGAGACAGAATATGCGAGATCCATCCTGTCAATAAATGCCATAACAGTGACATTCCATGCCTGAGTGACCGATACAAGTGCATTTACATTTTCAAAATAATATTTACCTGTCTGCCATATCCATTTTACACCTGAAGCATTGATTTCTTCGATATTTTCAGCAAGACATTTATTAATACTACCTGCACCCAGTGAGCCACCAAGGACAAGTATGACAGGTTCTTTACCCGAAATGCCGAAATACTTCAGAGCTTCCTCTTTACTGTTCTGAATACTATCTGGTTTCAACCGTACCGGATTGCCTGTCTTGATTATTTTTGATACCGGGAAATATTTTTCCATCCCGTCATAAGCAACACAGATAACTGAAGCTTTCTTAGCAAGCATCCTGTTTGCAACTCCAGCGAAACTATTTTGTTCCTGAATAACAACAGGTATTTTAAGAGCTGAAGCTCTCATAAGCACAGGAACGCTGGCATATCCTCCCACACCCACGACAACATCAGGCTTGAAATCTTTAAGTATCCTCGAAGCAATCTTTAGACTTTTAATGTATTTGATAAAAACGTTAATATTTTTCAGTGGATTTTTCCTGTTTAATCCGGCAACAGGCAAACCGACAATATTGTAGCCTGCGGCAGGTACTTTTTCCATTTCGAGCCTTCCCTCGGCACCTACGAAAAGAATTTCAATATCCGGTTCCAATTTTCTGAGAGCATTGGCAATAGATATTGCCGGGAAGACATGCCCTCCTGTACCTCCGCCGCTTATTATTACTCTCTTATGCATTTGCCGGTTCATATATCTTATCTTCCATATCAATTTCTTCTTCCGCCGGAAGTTCTTCATTCTTTATTCTTGCATTGACCACCCTGCTCACACCCAATATTGCTCCTATGCTGAAGCTCATTACAAGCACCGAAGTACGTCCCCAGCTTATCATGGGAAGAGTCTGCCCTGTAACAGGCAAAAGACCTACTGCAACAAGCATATTAACCATTGCCTGCATCACTATCATCAATGTAAGCCCAAGAACCAGAAAAGCAGGGAAAGCTGTTTCACATTTCTTTGCTATTGCTATCCCTCTGAACAACAAAATCATATAAGCCAGAATCAATGGAAGAGCGCCGAAAAGAAGCCCATATTCTTCTATTATGATTGCAAAAATGAAATCGGAGTTCGACTGCGGGAGCATGTTCCGCTGAGTGCTTTTGCCTGGCGCCTTGCCGAAAAGACCTCCTGTGGCAATGGCAATCTTTGCCTGATTCAACTGGTAATCGTCATCTCCTGTAACTTTTTCGGCTGAGAAAAAGTGTTCAACTCTGTTTTTCCATACCTCTACACGGTTATTCTGTGGAAATATAACTGTCAATGCCATAATAAATAACAAAAGCCCGGCAATAGCCATTCCTGTGTAAGCTAATAGGTATTTGAAAGGCACACGTCCAATAAAAAGTATCAACATACCAAGACAAAAAATCAATATGGCTGTCGAAAGATTCTCGGTAACAATTAAAGCACATACAAGTGCGATCGGGAACATCAAATATTTTGTGACAAGCTTGAAATTATCGAGCTCATTCTGATATTTTGCCATTGTCCTTGCCAGATAAATAACCAGCGCCACTTTAGCCACGTCGGACGATTGCAAGCGAAATCCTGTTCCCGGAATAACAATCCACCTTGTTGCTTCATTTATCCTTACTCCAACAATCAGAGTAAGAAGTAGCAAGAGGATCGAGCCGGCAAAAAATATGCCTGCCAGAGATGAATAAATCCTGTAGTGCAATTTGTGTACAACTATAATTATAGTTAATTCAAGAGCAAGCATTATCAACTGGCTTGAAAGAAAATAAGTTGTATTGCCTCCGAATTTTGTGAAAGCTATACTTACCGATGAGCTATAAACAGCAAGAAGAGAATAAATCATAAACAGAGCTACCAGAGCCCATATTACCCTGTCGCCTTTGAATGTCTTTGCCGGCCAGACAACTTTCATAGCTCCTGAAGTTTAAAGATTTCTCACTGCTTGTTTAAATTTACGACCTCTGTCCTCGTAATTACTAAAAAGATCAAAACTGGCACAGGCAGGTGAAAGAAGAACGGTATCGCCTTTAGAGGCAAGGTAAAAAGCAGACTTTACAGCCTCTTCCATGGATGCAGTTTCAATAATCACAGGAACTTTGTCCCTGAAAGCTTCAACAATCTTTTTATTATCCTTACCCAGACAGATTATAGCTTTCACTTTCTTTTTCACTAAATCGAACAACTCGGAATAGTCATTACCCTTGTCAATACCTCCTGCTATCCATATTACTTTGGTTTGCATGCATTCGAGAGCATACCATGCCGAATTTACATTTGTAGCTTTTGAGTCGTTAATAAAACTGACGCCTCCAACTGTGATTACAGGTTCGAGCCTGTGCTCAATTCCTTTAAAATCTGACAGACTTTCGCGTATTACTTCTTTTTTAATGTTCATCACTTTTCCTGATATGGCTGCCGCCAGCGAGTTCAATGTATTATGACGGCCCTTTAATGCGAGATCATGAATTGTCATAAGGCGGATTTTATTTTTATAATTAATAATGATTCCATCATTTTCGATATAAGCCGACATACCTTCAGTTCGGGTAGCCGAGAAAGGAAGCATAATGGCTTGAGGATTCCTTTTTGTTATTTCATTCTCTATTATAGGATCGTCGGCCCAGAAAATAAAATAGTCTGACTTTTTCTGATTGCGTATTATCCGGAATTTTGAATCAATATAGTTCTCCATCCGGTGATCATAGCGGTCGAGATGGTCCGGAGTAATATTGAGAAGCACAGCTACATCGGCTTTAAAATCATACATTCCGTCGAGCTGAAAGCTGCTTAGCTCTATTACATAACAATCATATCCGCCTTCGGCAACGGCTATGGCAAAACTATTGCCCACATTTCCTGCCAAAGCAGCATTTATGCCGGCTTTCCTGAGCATGTGCCAGATAAGTGTTGTAGTAGTGGTTTTCCCATTACTGCCAGTTACACAAATTTTGACTGCCCCTGTATATCTTCCCGCAAACTCTATTTCCGAAATTACTGGAATCCCCTTTTCACGTATTTTTATAATAAGCGGGTTATTTTCCGGTATTCCCGGACTTTTTATTATCTCGTCGGCGCTCAAAATTATTTCTTCAGAATGCTTTCCTTCCTCGAAACGTATCTCGTTTTTTATAAGAATATCCCTGTATTCGGATTTAATTAAACCGTTGTCTGACAGAAAAGGATCAAATCCTTGCCTTTTTGCAAGAACAGCTGAACCTGTTCCACTTTCCCCACCTCCCAATATTACAATCTTCTTCACTTATTTTATCTTATCTTTAATGTAACTATACTTAAAACTGCCAGAATTATTTCGACTATCCAGAAGCGTGTTACTATCTTTGGCTCAGGACAACCTTTTTTCTGGTAATGATGATGGAGTGGAGCCATAAGGAAAACTCTTCGTCCTTCACCATATCTTCTTTTTGTATATTTAAACCATGAAACCTGAATTATCACCGAAAGGCTTTCAACAAGAAAAATGCCGCACAGGATAGGGATAAGTAGCTCTTTACGGATTACAATAGCAAATACTGCAATAATTCCTCCTAGCGCAAGACTGCCAGTGTCGCCCATAAACACCTGTGCCGGATAGGAATTATACCACAGAAAACCTATGGTAGCTCCTATATAAGCACTTGCAAAAATCACAAGTTCCTCTGAACCGGGTATATACATAATATTAAGATATCTTGCATAAATAATATTGCTTGATACATAAGCCAGTATTCCAAGCGCCGCACCGGTAATTGCGGAAATTCCGGTTGCAAGGCCATCCAGCCCGTCGGTAAGATTAGACCCGTTAGATACTGCGGTGACGATAAAAATTACTACAAGCACATAAACAATCCATGTAAGAGGCTGCTGAACAGGTTCATTAAAAAACGACACAAGCCATCGGTAATCAAATTCATTATTTTTTACAAAAGGTATTGTTGTTTTCGTCGATTTATGCTCGACATTAATTTCCTGCCTTATCGAAAGGGAATCGGCAGACTCAATTTGTTCCGTTCTTACACCTTGTAAAGAGGCCGGCATTTTCACTCTTTCAACAATAATTACGTCCTTACTGAAAAAGAAAACCACTCCCACAATAATTCCCAGACCTACTTGACCGATTATCTTAAATTTACCGGCCAGCCCTGCCTTATTCTTTTTGAATATTTTTATGTAGTCATCCAGAAAACCTATAGTACCGAGCCAGATAGTAGTAATAAGCATTAAAATAATATATATGTTATCGAGCTTTGCAAAAAGTAAAACAGGTATAATAATTGAAGCGAGTATTATTATTCCGCCCATTGAAGGGGTACCCTCTTTTCTATACTGACCTTCAAGCCCAAGATCTCTTACAACATCTCCTATCTGTTTAACCTGCAGATAGTTTATAATATACTTTCCGATAAGCAGGGAGATGAAAAGTGAGGTTATAACTGCTGCTGCCGACCTGAAAGAAATATACGAGAAGACACCGGCGCCCGGAACATCAATAGAATCGAGATATCTGAAAAGATAATAGAGCATACATTCAAATTTTTAATAACAGTGCCTTTGCAAGTTCTTCTCTGTCGTCGAAATGATGGCGCACCCCTTTGATTTCCTGATACGTTTCATGTCCCTTGCCGGCAACAAGAACCACGTCGCCCGGATTTGCCATCATAACAGCAGTTTTTATAGCTTCCTTCCTGTCTGTTATCCTTATAACTTTTTCTTTGGCTTCATAAGTTATACCTGCTACCATTTCATCAATTATTTTTTCTGGATTTTCACTTCTGGGATTATCGGAAGTAAGTATAACAATGCTACTCTTTTCCGCACATATCGCAGCCATAACAGGTCTTTTACTTCTATCTCTGTCGCCGCCTGCGCCTACCACAGTAATAAGTCGTCCATTGCCTTTCAATAGTTTGTTTATTGTATCGGTTACTTTCATTAAAGCATCCGGTGTATGAGCATAATCAACTATTCCGGTTACCGAGGTGTTGCCTCTTATCACTTCCAGTCTTCCTGCTGCAGGCTTTAGGCCGCTCAGACATGTCAGTGTTTCCTTCTTTCCAGCCCCCAGAAGGATTGCGGTAGCATAAACAGCCAGTAGATTCGATGCATTGAATTCGCCTACAAAATTAGTCCATACTTCTTCCCCATCAATACGAAGTTCCATTCCCTCAAGGCTCTGCTCAATCACCGAAGCCCTGAAATCTGCCATACCGCCGATTGAATAAGTGTATTTCCGTGCCCTACAATTTTGCACCATTACCACCGAATTCTTATCGTCGGCATTAACTAAAGCAAATGATTCGGGTTCAAGCGAATCAAAGAATGCCTTTTTGGCCGTTATGTAATTTGCAAATGTCTTATGATAATCGAGGTGATCATGAGTGATATTTGTGAAAATACCTCCGGCATATTTCAGTCCGCTTATCCTTTTCTGGTCTATCGCATGGGAACTCACTTCCATAAATACATAGGTGCAATTTTCTTTTGCCATTTCAGCCATCAGGCTGTTGAGCTGAACAGAATCAGGAGTTGTGTGTGTTGCCGGGTACTCCCTGCCGGCTACATAATTAGATATTGTAGAAAAAAGTCCGCACTTATATCCAAGTTTTGTAAAAAGATGATATAATAGAGTTGCAATTGTCGTTTTGCCGTTTGTACCTGTAATTCCGATAAGCCGGAACTTTGACGACGGATTAGCATAAAAATTTGATGCTGCTTGTCCGAGTGCAATAGCGGTATCCGGAACTTTTATCCAGGTTATATTTTGGTTCCTTTCCTGAGGCAGTTCTGAGCTCATTATCGCTATAGCTCCAGAGTCGATGGCCTGATTGATAAATTGATTACCGTCGGTTTTAGTTCCCTTCAATGCAACAAAAAGAGAACCGGGCAATACTTTACGAGAATCGAATGCTATAGAAGTAACTTCTGTCTGTGTGTTCCCTTCCACATAAGTTATCTCTAATCCTTCAAGAATCCTATCGAGCTTTTTTTTGTTCATACACCTAAAACAAGTGAAACAACCATCTCTCCGTTAATTCTCGTACCATGTTCAGGCATCTGTTTTTTTACTCTGCCTCTGCCGGTAAATTCCACTTTGAGACCTGAATTTTCAAGTAGAAAAAGAGCATCTCTGAGGGTCATCCCTCTTACATCCGGTATAAGTTTTTCGTTTGTTTCGAGAGGTACGATTTTTACAGTATTACCAATCTCCCGTGTAGCTATCCATGTGTCATCACCATTCTTATTATATTTTATTCCCGAGTTCCTTAATATTTCCTGAATATCTGTTCTGTAACCGTTGCCTGCATCGGGATTGACGGTTTTATTCTCATCTTCTTCGGTTCCCGGATAATCCCTCAAGAAAATTGTAGAATATGCTTTATCTGCTATTTCCTTGAAAACAGGACCTGCTACAATATTCCCATAATAGACAGAGCTTGAAGGAGAGTTTATTACCACTATACATGAATAAAGGGGTTTTTCAGCGGGAAAATAACCTACAAATGAGGCCTGATAGTAAATTCTCGAACCCGATTTATATCCGGTATTATCTTTTGCTATCTGTGCTGTACCGGTTTTACCGGCAATACGGTATTCCGAATCTTTTAGATTGGTCGCTGTCCCATGTTCCACAACACCCTCTAGCATCTTTTTTGCTTTTTTTATTACCTCAGGTGAAGCGATGGAAGGATCTATAATTTCGGTATCAAATCTTTTTATCACGACCCCTTTTCTCCTTATTTCTTTAACAAACGTCGGGCGAACCATTTTTCCGTCGTTAGCCACTGCATTATAAAACGTGAGTATCTGAAGTGGGGTTAGTCTTACTTCATAGCCATGCGAAATCATAGGAAGGGATAATCCCGACCAGAGTTTGTCGTCAGGGTGTCTGATAAAAGGCTCTCCTTCACCCTTTATCTGTAAATTAAGCTTTTCGCCAAGCCTCATTGAATAAAGGCGGTCAACAAAAGCCCTTGGATTATTTTTATAATGTTCATAAATTATTTTTGATGTGCCGACATTGGAAGATTTCTCAAACACTTGTTTTAATGTGAGTTTGCCGTAGCCACCTTCCTTTGTGTCCTTAATTACTTTATTATAGAATTTGACAGTGCCGTTTCCTGTATCAACAATATCGCTTGTATCGGCCACCCCGTCTTCCAGGGCTGCCATCAGAACAGGTAGCTTGAAAGTTGAACCTGGCTCGGTGCTTTCTCCGACGGCATAATTGTATGATTCGTAATATTCACCGTCACTCTCAAGTTTTAGGTTTGCGATAGCTTTTATGTCTCCTGTTGCCACTTCCATAAGCACAGCACATCCGTGGTCGGCATTGTGTTTCTTAAGCTGGTTCCTGAGGGCGGAGGCAGCCACATCCTGTAATTCAATGTTTACAGTAGTTACAACGTCATTGCCGTCAACGGCTTCTATGCTTCTTGCATCATTAACCTGCAGCCAGTCGCCACCTATTAATCTTTGTTTCAATACTTTTCCGTTTTTCCCTGCCAGCTCCTTTTCAAATGATGCTTCAATGCCAACTTTCTTTCCATCTATTTCGTTTCTCGAATAACCTATTGTACGTAAAGCAAGGTCTCTGTTGGGAAGAATACGTTTATTTTCGGGTTGTGCTATCAAGCCTCCTTTATATTGCCCTTCGCGGAAAAGAGGGAGTTCACGAAGCTTTTTCAGAGTCGAATAGCTAACATTTCTTTTAATAAGAAAATATCTTTCACCTCTTTTCCTTGCATCGGTAAGGACTTTTTTCCAGCCAGATGCTGTTTGTCCACCTATAGTATTTGCCAGACCTTTGCATAAGCCGTCGATATTCGAGTTCCAGAGCTCCGGTGACATGCCCGAGCTCCTTGTATCCATATAAACCGAATAATATGGAACAGATGTCGCAAGCAATCGTCCGTCATCGGCCAGGATATCACCTCTTATGGCAGGCATCTCATCAGTCTTGAAAACATATTTTTCACCCATTTCCTCCCATTTTGATCTCTCAAGCGATTGAAGAATAACGATCTTCACAAACAAAGCAACGGCCAAAATTATCATCGTGATATAAATGATGCCGCTTCGCCATATTATTTCATCTCTTATCGTCATCGGTTATTTTCTTCTCACAATTAATTTGTAAGGTGGCTCCCTCAGTTCCTCGAGTCCGAGTTCCCTTTGTTTTGCCTCTCTGATAATCTCCGATTGTCTCGTTTCATAGTTTAGCTCTACTGAAATTGACATTGATTCTGCTCTCAAGTCCCTTACTTCATTCTGAAGTCTTGCCGACATTCGGGTAATTTTTTCCGCATGAAACCGGTTTGCTATATAAAGAGCTCCGAGAAAGGTTAAAAGAATAAGAAACCTGAGATTCTTAAGAATGATCTTTTCTGTCACCATCGAACCGCTTAGGAGTTCTTTCCAGAAGCTCCCTGTAGGATTTTTTCCCCTGATATCTTTCTTCCTTTTCTTCATTTCATCCGATCATCAATTTATCTTTTCTGCAATTCTGAGCCTTGCGCTTCTTGCCCTGCTATTTCGCTCCATCTCTTCTCTATCCGGAATTATTACCTTCCTATTCACAGGTTTAAAGATTGTTTCAGGCCGACCGAAAAAATCTTTCCGTATCTCTCCGGTAAAATTCCCTGCTCGCATAAAATTTTTCACAAGCCGATCCTCAAGCGAATGATAAGTGATTACAACAAGCCTGCCTCCTTTTTTCAGTACCTGCTCAGATTGTTCGAGCATCTCACGAAGAGATCCTAATTCATCATTTACGGCAATCCTTAACGATTGAAAAAGCTTAGCAAGAAATTTATTTCTGTACTTTGGGTTTATTAGGTGTTCAACCGCATTGATAAGGTCGTCAGTCGTTTTAACCGGCGCATGGCTTCGTGCATCCACAACTGCTTTTGCAATTTTTGAAGCACCTGGCAGTTCGCCATAAGATGAAAAGATTTCGGCCAGTTCTTCTTCCGATAATGTCGCCAGAAGTGTTGAAGCTTTTTTGTTTATTCCTTTGCTCATACGCATATCTAGTTCAAGATTCTCTCGAAAAGAAAAACCTCTTGACGGCTCATCAAACTGGTGAAATGAAACCCCTAAATCTGCAATTATACCATCAACAGAAGTAATGCCGATATATTTCAGATTATTCCTGAGAAACCTAAAATTCTGATTGAGAAAAATAAAGCGACTATCATTTATTACATTTGCTGCTGCATCTTCGTCCACGTCGAACGCAATAAGCTTTCCTGATGTCAGATGTTTCAATATTTCACGCGAATGGCCTCCGCCACCGAAGGTGACGTCAACATATATACCATCGGACTTAATATTCAGGCCTCTGATACTCTCATCAAGCAATGCAGGTATATGATAATCCATTATTCCTGATTTAATCCGTTGCCGAGAAGCTTCTCAGCCAGCGCAGCGAATTCATCCGGCTGTATCTCAATCTTCTCATACCGTGCAGCATCCCATATTTCAATTCTTCCATCCTGCCCTGCAAGAATAACTTCCCTGGTTATTCCTGCAAGGTCTAACAGCCGTTTCGGTATAAGAAGCCTGTTATTACTATCCATAATTATCTCTGCGGTTCCTTTGAAAAAACTACGCAGAAACAGATTGTGTTCCCTGTTATAAGGATTGATTCTGCTTCTTATACGCTCAAGCTGAAGGTTCCAGTCATCAATTGTGTATAAAACCAGACATGGCTCAAAAATATCTCTTCTGACCACAAAACGGTCAGGTGAACCTTGTGGCATCTGCTTTTTGAATGCCGCCGGCAGAATAAATCTTCCTTTTGAGTCAAGCCTGCAACCATAATCACCAATAAATGTGGCCATCTTTACTTATACTTATTCAAAATGCTAAATTATAAAAAAATCTCCACTTTGCTCCATTTTTCTCCATTTTTTTCCACTTTGTTGATAACTTTTTTACCTGGATTTAAAAACAATTAATTTGTTTCTTAAAAAATTGTGATTACCAGGAGCTAAAAAATTCAATTAATCATACCTAACTATGTTATTATAAAGCAGTTGAATAAATCTTTTCTTGACTTTATCTTTAAACTTTCATTTAGAATAAGAATTCTTATCGTTTACTTAATTAGCTCTAATAATTACTTCAATAGGTTTTTTTAATAAATTTGTATCAGACTTATCATTTTGTAAATAGAGTAATATGTATGATTCTTCATCTCAGGGTTATGAATCATATTCGATTGATGTAAAAGAAGTACTGAGGTCAAAAAATCCTTCACTTGCACGTATAGTGCCTCCTTTTCTGATAAATTATCTGAAAAGGATTGTTCATCAGGATGAACTGAACGAATTTCTCCGATTATATGGTCATCTCAAAGGAGCCGAGTTTATAAAAGCCTGTCTTGATTATATGAATATTATTTATACGGTTACGGGTCGTGAAAATATACCAAAAAGGGGAAGGTTTATTTTTGTCTCGAATCATCCACTTGGCGGACTCGACGGGCTGGTTTTTATCTACGAACTTTCCAAATATTTTAAGAATCTCAAATTTCCGGTAAACGACATCCTTTTGAACATAAGGAATCTGGATGACATATTCCTTCCAGTTAACAAACATGGAAGTCAACCACGTGATGCTGTTAAGGCTATTGATGAAGCTTATGCATCCAGCTGTCAGATTTTGTATTTCCCGGCAGGTTTATGTTCACGGAAAAAAAGGGGAGTAATAAAAGACCTTACCTGGCAAAAGAATTTCATTACAAAAGCTATAACTTATAAGCGCGATGTCGTGCCTGCTTATTTTTCCGGCAGAAATTCAAATTTTTTTTATAATCTTGCTAATCTTCGCACTTTTCTTGGTATAAAGGCTAATATTGAAATGCTTTATCTGGCCGATGAGATGTTTCATCAGAAGGGCAAAAAAATCCATCTTGCTTTCGGACAAAAAATTCCATGGGAAACATTCGATAAATCAAAAACACCCGCCGAATGGGCTGAATGGGTTAAATCAAAAACTTACGAACTTGAACCATTAACCAGAGATAATAAATCTATTTAAAAAAACAACTAAATTGCGCAGTTTTTTAAAGAGAATCAAAATTCTGGTAAATGGAAAAAATCTTTAAACCTATTGTTGATCCTTTACCAAAAGAACAGGTTATCGCTGAGCTTACCAGAGATAAATTGTTGAGAAAGACCAACAACGGCAATAACGAGGTTTATATTTTTACACATCAAAACTCTCCTGCATTGATGCACGAAGTGGGAAGGATAAGAGAACTTACTTTCCGTTACGCCGGTGGCGGTACAGGCAAAGAGATTGATATAGACGAATACGATACTGACCCTGAATATCCTCAACAGCAGCTTATAGTGTGGGATCCGGAAAATCTTGAAATAATAGGAGGTTACAGGTTTTTCTTCTTTGATGAACATTCAGATAAATATGACGTTTCAAAACTTGCTTCATCAACTTATTTTGATTTCTCAGAAGAATTCAGGTCAAAATACCTGCCCCACATGATGGAACTTGGGCGTTCATTTGTACATCCCGATTACCAGGCAACGAAAAAAGGCAGGAAAAGTCTCTTTGCTCTCGATAATCTCTGGGACGGATTGGGAGCAATAGTAATGGAAAATAGTTTTATAAACTACTTGTTTGGTAAAGTGACCATGTACTCGCATTTCGATAAAAGGGCAAGAAGTATGATCCTTTATTTCCTTAAACATCATTTCAGCGATCCGGATAATCTTGTCCTTGTTAAGGAACCCGCAGAAATTGACCTTCTTGAAGATGAGATGAAAAAACTTTTTACTGGTAAAAACTATAGGGAAAATTATAAAATCCTCTCCCATGAAGTAAGAAAACTAAATGAACAAATTCCTCCTTTAATAAATGCATACATGAACCTGTCGCCTACAATGAAAACTTTCGGCACTTTCATCAATCATAAATTCGGCGACGTTGAGGAGACCGGAATAATGATAACTCTAAAGGATATTTATGTCGAAAAGATAAATCGGCATCTTGCTTCATATAAAAAAGATTACGAGATAAAATTGTTTTCGAATAATCCTCATCGAAGCTAATAATCAAGTTTACTTCTCCCATCGATTTAGCTTATAAGCGACCGATTGCTAACTTATTCTCTTCATAAAGTTTATAAATCAATAATTTCCCCGGATTCTTCAAGAAGCTTCATGGCAGCTCTGAATGGGATGCTGCATTCATGTTTTATCAGTTCACTCATATTCAGTTGTTATCCAGATCGGGAAAATTTATTATGCAGGGCACCATATAAGCATTAGGATATTTTTTTCTGATCATGTAAAGAGTTTTGTATCCTTCCATTTTTGTTCTGAAATCACCAACCCTTACAAGAAAATAGCCGGGTTTATCATATTCGATATAAGAAGGTATGTCGGGAAAATCAACAATAAATTGTGCCCTGACTTTATTTGATTCCTCGCGTGCGTTTCTGTTCGAGCTTCGGTATATCTGTATCCTGAATCCTTCCAGCCCTCCCCTCAATTTATTCAATATTATGTAGCGACTTAAAAGTGTGTCAACCTCCGGCTTATGATCTATGGATAAACGGCCGCTCCCTTCCTCAGGTAAAGTAACTGGGAAAATAAAGGATGCCTTTATAAACTCCTGGGCATTACAATTAAATGTAACTATGAATATAAAAATACAAACCGTTGCAACCTGCATCATCACGTATTTCGAAATATATTTCATAATTAGCTGCTTATGCCTTTAGTTTATTATATTATACGGGTGAAAGAATATCTGGTGATTTAATTACAATATAGAATAAATTGTTCTTCGAACCGCCAATTACAAGTTTATTGCCATATCCCATGCTTATACAATTACCGTAAGCGTTATCCCTCGAAGGATCACAGGCGGAATAAGTACGGATAATGCCGGTAATTGTTCCGTCATAACTATTAATTATATTAACTATCAGACATCCCGAGTTAAGAACATAAAGTTTACCGTTCTCATCGGTAAAAAGGGAGGAAGCTTCATTTGAATATTCAAGATATTTTTTCCATCTTATCTCGCCACTATTACTTATAGATGACACGAATGCGGTTCGGTTGGTGCCTCCTGATACTAAAAACTCAGTGTAACCCGATATATAAATATTATTCGTATTATCGCATATTATACCAAGACTCGATGCGCCGAAATCCGGATTGTTGTAAAGTTCCTTCTCCCATACAGGTCTTAAATCCCCGTCATAAGCTGCAACTATAGCTTCCATTTTCCCAAGTTTACCTTCACGAGATGCAGCCAGGTAAATATTTCCGGAATTATCCATACTAACACCTTCAGCTTTAAAAAAAGAATCAAATAGAATTTCGCTTCGTCGTATTATATAACCGGATTCATCAAAAAAAACAAATGCAAGTCCGTAATTCCTTACTGAAACTGTATCGCTGCTGCGTGAACCGACAGCAAGGAAAGATCCGTCGGTTGTACGTATAAGAGAGGCCTTTTCTACAGGGAAAGAGTAGCTGAAGATTGTGTCGTGGATAAGATTGCCTGAATAATCCATAAATGAAATTAGAAGGCTCTTTCCGGCTGAGCCAGTGGAAATAATGCTGCTATCGCCCGGAAAAATTGCAGTGAATGAACCGACAGTATCAGACTTATATTCAAAAAGTTTATGATATTTATTATTCAGGAAGAGGAGGTAAGGTTTTCCGGAAAGTGTACCGCCGCATATTATTCCCGTATCGCAGACAGATGCAATACAAAAAGCCTCACCCTCACCTATTGTCTTTTCCCATATAATATTGTCTTCCGTTTTGTTGCAGGCTGAAAGTATAAAGAGTAAAATAATAAGTAAACAAGATCTATGCATTATTCAGTTTATTATTACTCTGAATTATATTGCTCATTGCATAAGCACTTCGGCCAGTTCATCGGTCATTTCAAGGTTGTGATAAACGTTCTGCACGTCGTCATCGTCTTCGAGAGCCTCAATAAATCTCAATACTTTTCTTGCTGATTCCACATCGAGTTTTTTTGTTTCATTAGGAATTCTTTTCAACATTGCCTCTTCAGGTTCGATACCGAGTTCATGAAGTTTTTTGTTAATGCTTCCAAAATCCTCCCTTGCACATATAACTGTTATTCGTTCTCCATCCGATTCTATTTCCTCCGCTCCTGCATCGATAAGCTCGAGTTCGAGATCGTCGAGGTTAATTCCTTCTGGCTTTATTGTAAACACTCCTTTGCGTTCGAAAAGGAATGAGAGCGAGCCATTTGTACCAAGGCTTCCGCCATGTCGGTTAAATGTAGCGCGTATTGACGAGACGGTACGGTTATTATTGTCGGTCAGACATTCAACGAAGACTGCGACACCACACGGTCCATAACCTTCGAAAGTTGTTTCGACATAGTTTGCGGCTTCGGAACCTGCGGCTTTTTTTATAGCTCTTTCAATATTGTCTTTCGGCATATTGGCCCCTTTGGCATTCTGAATTGCCAGCCTCAACCTCGGATTCAACTCAGGATCTGGTCCGCCTTCTCTGGCAGCAATAGTAATTTCCTTTATTATTTTTGTAAAGATTTTCCCTCTTTTTGCATCGGCAGCCCCTTTTTTACGCTTAATGGTTGACCATTTACTGTGACCTGACATAAAACTTTTTATTAATATCTATGGCACAAAAATAATTAATTCTTTTTAACGATATTTATCATGATAAGAGAAATATCTTACAGACAGACTTTTTAGAACAATTTAAAACTTTCAGACGTTTAACGTTTCACGTTTAGCGTTGTCCAGATGCCCTCTCTTCTCACTTTCTCACCTCTCATCGGTTCGTGCTACCCGCTCCCTCCTCATTCTCCCATCCTACCTTTAACTTATTTTTAATACCTTTGTACCGCTTTCCCGTAAATGAGTGCTGAAAGTGAACGACAAAAAACTCTATATCGAAACCTACGGCTGTCAGATGAATGTGGCCGATAGCGAAATAGTTGCTTCTGTGATGAAAGAATCAGGGTACACTATTACAGACTGTGCCGACGATGCAGATCTCATATTGTTAAATACATGCTCCATCCGCGAAAATGCTGAAAAGAAAGTGCTCAATAGACTGAAAGAAATAAAATCTCTTAAAAAAAGAAAACCATGCATCATGGTAGGTATTATCGGCTGTATGGCCGAACGAATGAAAGAATCCCTTCTTGACAGCGGACTGGCGGTCGACCTGGTGGTCGGGCCAGATTCTTATAGAACTCTTCCATCCCTGGTCGAGGAAGCAAAAACAGGCTCGAACAGAATAAATGTAATTCTTTCATCGGAAGAGACTTATTCCGATATTATGCCTGTAAGGTTCGATAATAATGGCATCAGCGCTTTCATCTCGATAATGCGGGGATGCAACAACATGTGTTCTTATTGCGTGGTTCCTTTTGTAAGAGGAACCGAGAGAAGCCGCAATCCGAAATCAATAATAAGAGAGGCGGAAGAACTATTCGCCATGGGATACAGGGAAGTGACTCTCATCGGACAAAATGTAAATTCATATCTCTGGAAGGAAAACGGTAAAGTCATCTCTTTCCCGGAAATCCTCAGAAAGGTAGCTCAAATAGACCCCCTACTGAGAGTGAGGTTCTCAACATCTCACCCGAAAGACCTCTCGGATGAACTGCTCCAAACTATAGCCACACACGAAAATATATGCAAACATATTCATCTGCCGTTACAGAGCGGGAGCGACCGCATACTTAATCTGATGAACCGGCAATATACACGCAACTGGTATATGAAGCGTATAGAAGCGATAAGGAAAATAATTCCCGGCTGCTCTGTTTCTACCGATATAATTGCCGGTTTCTGTACTGAAACAGAAGAAGATCATAAGGCAACTCTCTCAATGATGGAATGGGCAGAATTCGATTTTGCTTATATGTTCAGATACAACGAACGCCCCGGCACAAAGGCCGCAGAAGAACTCGCCGACGATGTTCCTGATGATGTTAAAACAAGGCGTCTTAACGAAATAGTAACTCTTCAAAACAGCCTTTCGGCTAAAAGCAAAAAAGCAGACATTGGGAAAATATATAAAGTGCTCGTCGAAGGCCGGTCAAAAAGATCTGAAGATTATTTATCGGGTCGCAACTCACAAAATAAAACTGTGGTATTCCCTGCAATAAATTTCCGAAAGGGTGATTACGTCAACGTGCTTGTGGAAAAGTCGACCTCTGCAACCCTTATTGGCAGGGTTATTTAACATTTTTTCACTTGAAAATCACATTTTAAAATTGTAAATTGCAACTTATTATTAAATAATATTAATATGAAATATATATCATCCTTTTTTATAATCTTGATTTCCTTTAATCTTACATGCCTTGAAGCACAAAAAGCAAATAAGAAGTTTTATATCACGGGTAGAGTTGTTGATTCAAACAACAATCCGGTAAGCAATGCAATAATACTTATCAATAATAAAAGAGTGAATCAGACAACTGATGAAAATGGATTTTATAAAGTAAAAGTGAGTCCGACCGATACAATGATTACTGTTTTTATGCTCAATGGCGGAATGAAAGATGAAATGATTCAAGGAAGAACGGTTATCAACTTCTTTCTACCGGGCAAAGCCGAAGCAAGTCAGATAAAATCTGAAAATAATGCGGACGAACAGGAGATAAATGTTGGGTATGGAACAATGAAAAAAAAGAATCTGACAAATACTGTCGGAAAAGTTGACGGAACAAATTCAAAATATGCATCATATCCAAATATATATGATATGATTAAGGGAGAAGTTCCGGGTGTTCAGGTAATAGGTAAGAAGATAACAATTAGGGGCCCGTCGTCAATTAATATCAGTTCTGAACCTCTTATTATAGTAAACGGCGTGGAAGTTTCAAATATTGACGACATAAGTCCCCAACAGGTAAAATCCATTGAAGTGCTTAAAGGGTCTGCCGCATCTATTTATGGAGCAAGGGGCGCCGCTGGCGTCATTTTGATTACATTATTCGGCTCTGAAAAGAATTGATCTTTATTTATTACGTTTCTTTATTTCGATCATCAGTTCGTCAAGCTGTTTTCGGGATATTTCAGCAGGTGCATCGATCATTATGTCTCTTCCGGCATTATTTTTCGGGAAAGCTATTACTTCTCTTATTGAATCTTCGCCTGCAAACAAGGCCACCCACCGGTCGAAACCAAATGCTATTCCTCCATGCGGCGGAGCACCATATCTGAAAGCATTTATCAGGAATCCGAACTGCTTGTCAGCTTCTTCTTCAGTAAAACCAAGAGCTTTAAACATAAGCTCCTGCAAAGAAGAATCATGAATTCTTATCGAACCCCCTCCTATTTCGATGCCGTTGATTACCAGATCATAAGAATTTGCTCTTACTCTGCCAGGATCTGATATCATAAATTCTATATCCTCAGTTTTGGGTGAAGTGAAAGGGTGATGCATTGCCGTGAATCGCTTTTCTTCATCGTTCCATTCAAATAATGGAAAATCTACGACCCACAGGGGGCTGAATACGCCTGCATTTATCAAACCAAGCCTTCTGCCCATTTCGAGTCTCAGTTCAGAAAGAGCAGTAAGACTTTTGCTTCGCTCGCCTGCAATAATAAGAACAAGCGAACCTGGCTTTGCATCTGTTACATTTATTACACTTTGCAATTCCTCGCTTGTAAAATATTTATCAATAGAAGATTTCACCATTCCATCTGCAGCATATTTTATTGTAACAATTCCTGATGCTCCAATCTGTGGCTTTCTTACGAATTCATTGAGCTCGTCAGTCTGTTTCCTCGAATATTCCGAAGCACCTTCCGCACAGATACAGCCGATGAATTCAGCATTGTCGAACATTCCAAAACCTTTCCCTTTTAAAATGTCGGTAACCTCAGAGATTTTCATTCCGAAACGAATATCAGGTTTATCCGTGCCATAGTATTTCAATGCATCTGCCCACGAAAGCCTCGGAAATGATTTATGGAATTCAATTTTTTTCAGTTCTCTGAAAAGGTGTTTTGCAAGGCCCTCAAAGGTTTCGAGCACATCATTTTGCTCAACAAACGACATTTCACAATCTATCTGAGTAAATTCAGGTTGACGATCGGCACGCAGGTCCTCGTCGCGAAAGCATCTTACAATCTGATAATACCTGTCGAAACCTGCAATCATCAGTAATTGTTTAAATGTTTGAGGCGACTGTGGGAGAGCATAAAATAATCCGGGTTGAAGCCTTGAAGGCACAACAAAATCGCGAGCGCCTTCCGGTGTAGATTTTATAAGCGCCGGAGTTTCTATTTCAATAAACCCTACCGAATCGAGATACCTCCTTACTTCCCGGGCCATTCTATTGCGCAGGATTAAATTCTCCTGAAGACATGGGCGCCTGAGGTCGATATATCTGTATTTCATCCTTAACTCTTCGCCTCCATCTGTTTCATTTTCAATGGTAAAAGGAGGAAGATCGCTTGGATTCAGTATCTCAAATCCATCAACCTCTATCTCAATATCACCGGTAGAAATCTTTGGGTTCTTATTTATTCTTTCCCTGACTTCTCCATTCACTCTTATAACATATTCTCTGCCGAGTTTTCTTGCTTTTTCGCATAAACCGGCATCTGCTTCCATATCGAATACCAGTTGAGTTATGCCGTACCTGTCGCGAAGGTCGAGGAAAGTCATACCTCCAAAGTCTCTCGACCGCTGAACCCATCCGCAAAGGATGACTTTTTTGCCAGCGTCCGAAAGCCTCAGCTCACCGCATGTATGTGTTCTGTACATTCTTTTAATGAAAATATCAGCAAAAATAAAAAAATAATAACCAGTACATATTTGATTCTTTGTAACAAGGCGAAATGTTTATCATGAACCGAAATAAAATTTTCTTAATACATTTGCTATATTTTCCGAACATTATGCTAAAGGTTACAGATGATGAGAAATATATGAAAATTGCAATTGAAGAGGCTATAAAGGCTCTTGAAAAGGACGAGGTACCTGTCGGTGCAGTAATAGTAAACAGCGGAAAAATAATTGCAAGAGCTCATAACCTCACTGAAACTCTCAAAGATCCTACGGCTCATGCAGAAATGCAGGCAATAACTGCCGCTGCCAATTTTCTCGGGAGAAAATATCTTACTGGATGCACTGTTTATGTAACTGTCGAGCCATGTCCTATGTGCGCCGGAGCCCTCGCATGGAGCCAGGCAGAAACTCTGGTCTATGGCACGCCCGACGAAAAAAAAGGTTTTACAAAAATATCCCCATATCTGCTCCATCCAAAGACAACAATACGAAAAGGAATTCTTGAAAACGACTGCAAAGAATTAATTACCGGATTTTTTAAAAATAAAAGAAAAAATAAAGTATAATTACATCCTGATCTTTAAAAACAATCTATTATGACTATTGAAAACAGTAAAGCAATAATAAATCTCCGTATAAGGTTGTTTGCAGTGACTGTGATTTTCATAGTTTATATCATTTTGGCTTATTTTGTTAAAGTGATTAAATTTCCTATCCTTGGATTAACAGATACCTGGTTTACTATTATCTTAACGGGTTTATACCTTACTTACCTGCTTTATCCTATGTTTCTGAGTTACCAGTATATTTACTATTCGGATGAAGGCGAAAAAATAATATTCAGATATTTTACAGCAGGTTTTATCGGGGGAAAGAAAAATTCAATCGAAATTGACAAACGCTTATATGCAGGATTTCGATATGAGAAGAAGCTTTTCGGACTAATTCAAAATATTACCTTGCTTCAGCATGTAAAAGGAGGAATAGCCGAGTATCCTACTGTTAATATCAGACCCATGAAAAAAGAAGAAAGAAATAAAATTCTTTATTCACTTAATCAGTATGCTCCTGCCGATCTTAATAAATGAAAAAATATGATTAAAATCATTGTAAAAATGAACTATAAATTACATCTTTGCACCCCTGTAAAAAAAATGCTTATTTCAATTAAAAATTCTTAATATGGACATTAACAAAATCATGACTAACCTCGAAAAGAAACATTCTACTGAGGTTGAATATTTACAGGCTGTAAAGGAAGTTCTGAAATCAATTGTAGATGTTTATAATGAAAATCCTCAATTCGAATCTGCAAAAATTATTGAAAGAATAGTTGAACCGGATAGAGTTATCATTTTCAAAGTTCCATGGATTGACGACAAGGGAGAAATTCAAATAAACTTAGGATATAGAGTGCAATTCAACAATGCATTAGGACCTTATAAAGGAGGTTTGAGGTTCCACCCCAGTGTTAATCTTTCAATTATGAAGTTCCTTGGCTTTGAACAGATATTTAAAAATTCATTGACAACACTTGCGTTAGGTGGGGCAAAAGGTGGCTCTGACTTTGATCCTAAAGGAAAATCCAATGCTGAAGTGATGCGTTTTTGTCAATCATTCATGCTTGAACTATGGAGATATATAGGCC
The DNA here is from genome assembly GCA_017999895.1 of Bacteroidales bacterium. Classification (GTDB taxonomy): domain Bacteria; phylum Bacteroidota; class Bacteroidia; order Bacteroidales; family VadinHA17; genus LD21. The sequence goes on along the minus strand of JAGNKY010000005.1, from coordinate 3,393 downwards.
CTGAAATTGATGTCCCAGCCGGTGATATAGGAGTCGGAACTCGCGAAATTGGATTTCTTTACGGGATGTACAAGAGGATTAAAAGCGAACACTCTGGAGTTTTAACTGGAAAGGACATTAACTGGGGAGGTTCTCATATCAGGCCAGAAGCAACAGGCTTCGGATGTGTATATTTTGCCAGTGAAATGCTTGCAACTCGCGGTCAGTCATTCGCAGGAAAAAAAGTTGCAATATCGGGCTTTGGTAATGTAGCCTGGGGAGCCGCCCTTAAGGCAACTGAACTTGGTGCGAAAGTGGTCACTATATCAGGCCCCGACGGTTATATATATGATCCAGATGGAATCTCAGGCAAAAAAATAGAATACATGCTTCAACTTCGGGCTTCAAATAATGATATAGTAAGCCCCTTTGCAACAGAATTTAAATCTGCCGAATTCCATCCTGGTAAACGCCCATGGGAAGTACCGGTTGACATTGCATTACCTTGCGCAATACAAAATGAACTCGATGTTCATGATGCTGAAAACCTGATAAGAAACGGATGTATCTGCGTATGCGAGGGAGCAAATATGCCATGCACTTATGAAGCTGTGGAAATATTACAGAAAAACGGATTGTTATTCGCTCCGGGAAAAGCCGCTAATGCAGGCGGCGTTGCAACATCGGGTCTCGAAATGTCTCAGAATGCGATGAAATTAAGCTGGAGCAGAAATGAAGTGGACAACCGTCTGCATGAAATAATGCGTAATATTCATTCTCAGTGCGCTAAATATGGCAAACGCCCCGACGGATATGTCGACTACGTTAAAGGTGCAAATGTGGCAGGCTTCCTTAGAGTAGCAAACGCTATGCTCGATATGGGCATAATATAAATCAACCCCTTATTATCATTGTACTGTCTAAAGGAAAATCATATTTTTGATTTTCCTTTTTTTATTATCTTTGTTCTATGTCTCAATTCCTTGTGCAATGTTAGAAGTCCCTCTGATCTATAAGATCGCTCTAAGCCTTATTCCACATGTGGGCGACATAAATGCGCGCAAACTTGTTTCCCATATAGGCAGTGTGGAAGCCATTTTTAACGAACCATATCGCTCCCTGATAAAAATCCCGGGTATCGGTTCTTCACTTGCAAAATATATATGTGAAAAATCATATATGAAAATCGCTGAAAAAGAGGCCGATTATGTTGAAAAAAATGGTATCAAAACATTTTTCTACCTCGATAGTGATTACCCATATCGTCTGAGGCAATGTGATGATTCACCGGTGCTGTTCTATTTTAAAGGTAATTGCAACCTCAATGCTCCAAGAATTCTGAGCATTGTCGGAACCAGAAATGCCACTTCAAGAGGAAAGGAAATTTGCGAAAAAATAATAACCGGCCTGGCAGCAAACAACCCCGAACTTATCATCGTCAGCGGACTTGCTTATGGAATAGACATCACCGCCCACAAAAGCGCTATGGCTAATAAACTTCCTACAATTGGCGTCCTTGGCCATGGTTTTAAAACAACATACCCTTCTGTTCACCGTGCAATAGCAAATGCTATGGTCGAAAACGGAGGTTTACTTACTGATTTTCAATCGGACGAACTACCAGAAAGAAACAACTTTATAAAGAGAAACCGCATAATTGCAGGCATTTCAGATGCTACACTTATAGTGGAATCAGCCATAACAGGCGGAGCACTGATAACAGCCGATATAGCAAACTCCTATAACAGAGATGTATTTGCAGTGCCTGGTCGTATTGATGATATCTGGTCGGCCGGTTGTAATAATTTAATCAAAAAAAACAAAGCGGCACTTGTCGAAAGACATGAAGATATCGAATATTTCCTTAACTGGCAGCCAGATATATTAAAACAACCAGTCCAGCGTTCTCTTTTTAACGATTTGACCGTAGAAGAGAAAATGATATATGAACTACTAAACAAGGAGGGAGAACTTAATATTGACCAGATTTGCAGAGGAACAAATACTGCAGTTAATAAACTTTCTGCTATATTGCTGGAAATGGAATTCAACGGCCTGATAAAATGTTGCCCCGGAAATATTTATAAAATTATAAGTTAAATAAAAACCAATATGCCGCAATATCGTCAACCATGGAAGAATTTAAAACCAATAATAAAAATACATTTTTGTTATTTTAAACTATGAATCTAATTGATACTCATACACATATTTATTTGCCCGAATTTGATATGGACAGGGATGATGTTATAGAAAAATCTCTCAAAAATAGCGTAACAAAACTTCTGATGCCGAATATTGACACAGAATCAATATCGCCTATGTTATCTGCGGTTGAACGTTATAAAGGTATTTGTTACCCTATGATAGGCTTACACCCTTTGTCGGTAAAAAATGACTTCGAAAATCAACTCGTAAAAATGAAATCCTTGATAGGCCGTCATCATTTCGTGGCAATAGGTGAAATAGGCCTTGATTTCTACAGGGACAAAACCCATATAAGTGAACAGATTTCAGCTTTCCGTAAACAGTTGGCTCTTGCACTTGAAACCGGACTTCCGGCAGTAATCCATACAAGGAACGCCTTCCCTGAAGTATTTCTCATTATTGACGAATTCAAAGGCACAGGACTTAAGGGCGTTTTTCATGCCTTTTCGGGAGGTAGCGAAGAAGCCTGCAAAGCCTGCGACAGGGGTTTTCTGCTAGGTATTGGCGGAGTGTTGACATTTAAAAATTCATCCCTGCAAAAAGTCGTCAGAGAAACAGATATCTCCTTCCTTGTTCTTGAAACCGACTCTCCTTATCTTACACCTGAACCTTTCAGGGGAAAAAGAAATGATAGTTCGATGCTCTATTATATTAATAATAAACTTTCTGAACTCCTTGGCCTTACAACTGATGAAACCGCTGAAATAACAACACAAAATGCAATTAAACTTTTCCGACTCGATGAACCGATATAAAAATTATCCGCATTTTTATAACTGGTTTCCAATAAACAGACTTACTTAAGTAGTGTGTTACATAAGGTAAAATATGTTATTCAAAACCGCATCGTTCTAACTTCAGAAATCGTGCGAATAATGATGATTTAATAACAAATAGCCCGACGGAATAAAAATATTGGCAATTTTTTCCTTATTTTGCTGCAGTTATTTCCGATTTTACATTAGGGAATGTTAATATATATAAAAAGGAGAGATGCAGGAGTGGTTTAACTGGCACGCCTGGAGAGCGTGTGTCCGCTTACCGGCGGACCGGGGGTTCGAATCCCCCTCTCTCCGCCTTGTATGGACAATAGACTTGGTATACAAGGGGCTATAGACATGGTATACATTTTTATAAAGTTATAGTTCTTATTAATTGATTGCAAAAATATATTTCATAAGTATTGTTTTCTTTTGATTCTCTTAC
>JAGNKY010000016.1 GCA_017999895.1 Bacteroidales bacterium | reverse complement strand
TTATCGGTTGTATTGAGACTTGTAAGATCGATGACTCTAAGTATATCTAATAATGTCTTGCGATCAGGGATTCCCTGAATTGAAGCATATATTTCTTTAAGACCTTTTTTAATTTCTGCCGTAGTAGGACAGTTTTTGATGAGTTTCTGATATAATTTTGTCATGTAATGTGTTTTAATTTAACAATATGTGTTAATGTTCATTATTAAAAAGCCAGGGCTCAATTTAATGTTTTTGTTTTTATGTTATTTTGTTTTGACTTAATTGTTCAAATTTATAAGAAGATTGATTAAATATTCTGATTTTATAAAATCAGTTTAAAAATTTATCAGATTTTATATTTTGGTGTAATTTTTCTTAAAAAATATCTATAATTATATTGGGTCGTGCTTACTTTTGCCGTTTCTTGCGAGAGATGCAAAGATGCCGAAAATGCATAAAATTGAAAAAATTATAAAACCTGTTTTCATTCCTTTAATAAGTTCTTTATAGTTTGAAGTAGTTAGTGGCTGGCGCCCAATGAAAACTGCCAGAATCATCATGGCTATACCCATGCTCAGCATTTGGCCTGCTGTTCGCATTGTGCCTACAATTCCAGAAGCAACGCCCAGTTGTCTCTTTTCGACCGAACTCATTATAGCGTTTGTGTTTGGTGAGGTGAAGAAACCGAATCCGGTACCGATAGTAACAAGCAGGATTATAATAATTATCAGAGGGGTATTTTCAGAAATGAAACAAAGTGAGACGAGGCCTGCTGTAGTCATACTCATACCGATAGAGGCAATAACTCCAGGGTTTCTTTTGTCGGAAAGTCTTCCCGCGAACGGAGAGATAAGCGTCATAGCAATTGGCTGAGAAATCATTATAAGACCGGCTATCTTTACATTAAGGTTGTGAATATATTGAAGATAAAGGCTCATAAAAAAACCTATTGCAGAAGTTGCAGCATAATGAATAAGTGCAGCTATACTTGAAAAGGCAAATACACGATTATTCAAGAAAAGTTTTATATCAAAAACAGGACTATCGGCTGATTTCTCGAAATAGATAAAAAACAGGCCTAACACTGCCCCTGCGAAAAGAAGAGCCCAGCCAATTTTAGAAGGCAATTTTGAAAAGCCATACATAAATACAGATAGTGAAATACCGTAAAGCACCGCTCCTCTCCAGTCAAATTTCTCTTCTTTTGCTTCTGCCCAGTCGTTTTTTATTTTTATAGAAATAAGTAAAAGTGATGCTATTCCAAAAGGTACGAGAGAAATAAAAATACTTTTCCAGCCGAAATGTTGTGTCAGGAAGCCGCCTATAACAGGGCCGGTTGAAAGGCCGAGATATACTGCTGTAGTGTTGATGCCCATAGCCATTCCTCTTTCTCCCGCTGGAAAAACCGAAGTTATTATTGCAAGGCTATTGCCAAAAAACATAGCTCCAGAGATTCCCTGAAAAATTCTTAGAACAATTAGTGAAGTTATATTGCGGCAAAAAGATATTGCAACAGAGAAAAGTGTAAAAAGAAAAATTCCGGCTGAAAAAATCTTTTTTCTCCCTTTGATGTCTGCAAGTCGACCAAAAGGAAGTAAAAACATAGCAGAAGAGAGTATAAAACTACTTGCTACCCATCCAAGGCTAACAGCGTCGGTATTAAAATCAGCTCCGATAGAAGGAAGAGCGAGATTAATCGAAGAGCTCAGGAAAGGGTTGAGAAATGCGGCAAATGTGGCAACCAGCATTACCGATTTCTTAAGAGATTTTTCAGAATGAGGATTGACTATACTTTCATCCATTTTTTAAAAATCTCTGTTTTTTGTGTCGATTATAATAGTCACGGGACCATCATTTATTAGTTCTACGTCCATCATTGCTCCGAAAATACCTGTTTGAACTTCTTTCTCCAAGCATTGAGAAAGTTTGTCCACAAATTTATTATAAAGCGGAATGGCAATTTCGTGTCCTGCAGCTCTGATATACGAAGGCCGGTTACCTTTTTTAACAAGTGCATGAAGAGTGAACTGGCTTACAACCAGAATCTCACCATTCGTTTGTCTTACTGAGAGGTTCATAATGCCTTCACTGTCATTAAAAATGCGAAGATTCACAATTTTATTACAAAGCCATTCTATATCATCAAGATTATCAGCCGATTCTATACCGATAAATATCAGTAAACCAGGGCCAATTGCAGAGATTTGTTTTCCGTCCGATGATACTGCTGCATGTTTAACACGCTGAATAACAACTCTCATAAAACTTAAAATAAATATAATGGCAAAAATATTTTATGATTGCTCCATTAATTTTTTACCTGCCATGCATCAGCCAGAACAGGTTTAATTTTTTGGCAAAATCGGGCAAACATAGATATAAATCCGTTTAATACAAAAAGTCTTTTCAAATGTTTAATTCCTGGAATTTTTCTGCTTACATTTACCTTCTTTTTTCAGATGGATTTCCTTACTGTTACCGCAATTGCTTTCGGGCTTTCGTTTGATACCTTTGCTGCTTCGCTAAGCATCGGAATATTGTCGAACAGGATCCGTTTTTCCGGAGCAGCAAAAATTGCTTTTGTTATGGCTTTTTTTCAAGGAGGTCTTACGATTGCAGGTTATTTTCTCGGATTTATTTTAAGCAAGGTAATTGGCGCTTATGATCACTGGGTTGCTCTGGGTATCCTGGTTTTTATTGGTACGAGAATGATTATTGATGGCTTTAAGGATAAAGAAGTACCAGTTAATCGTAATTACACAAAATCAACAGGGTTATTACTTATTGCATTCGGCACAAGTGTTGATGCGGGAGCAGTTGGAATCAGTTTTGCAATGCTTGAAGGAAATATCTGGTTTGCCGGTATAATAATAGGTGCAATTACTTTTCTGGCTTCTATAATAGCTATAAGGATAGGAAAATCGGCAGGAAGAATAGCAGGTAAAAAAACAGAAATAGTAGGTGGACTTATTCTTGTTGCTATTGGGATTAAAATATTCCTTGAACATTCACTTAGCTGAAGTCCTTTTTCAGGGTACAGGTATCATTTGTCTTTGACGTTTATCGAAAATGCACATCTCAGTGTAACCTGCATCTTTAAGAATTTTATATGCTTCATCAAAATACTGGCCAACACGCTCGGGAAAATGTGCATCGGAATTAACGCATACCGGCACTTTTTCTTCCCTGAAAAGGCGGATAAAACGAACGTCGGGATAAAATTCGCCGAGAGGTCTATTCTTACCATTTGTATTTATTTCGAAAGCAGTATTATGTTTTGCCATAAGAAAAGCAAGATGCCGGTAAAAGGGTTCAGGGCTGGAAGAATAATTGTGTCCGAAAATTCTTATAAGATCACAATGAGCAATTAAATCAAAAAGCTCTGAAGAGACGGTGTCATAAACAAGACTGAAATAATCATCAAAGAGTTTATCAATGTTTTTCCCCTTGTAGAAATCTTCGCCGCTGTCAATAGTTACAGAGCCCATATAATGAACGGAACCTATAATGTAATCGAGAGGATAAGGATTAAGAAACTCTGCGATTTCTCTTTCGTAACCTGGGAAGAAATCAACTTCAAGACCTGTTTTAATTAATATATCGGAACGACTTTTGCGTAAAATATTGATATGTTTAATGTAATCTTCTACCCTTAACGGATCCATGCACCATTCAGGATCGTTGTATTTAATGTTTAGATGCTCTGAAAATCCTATTTCATTGAATCCTTTTTTTATTGCAATGTCGATGTATTCTTCAGGCTTTGCTTTTCCGTCACTATAATCTGAATGAATATGATAATCAGTATGGTATATCATAATTAGTTACTGACAGGTTTCAAAGATAATAATTTACATGAATAGCCTGGAAGTTCTTCTCGATAAGGATAACTAAAAAAGTCCGATATTTATAAGATGTTTGTAAAAAAATTAAATTGTCTTAAATTAGCAAGTTGAAAAAAATTTAAAAATTAAATTCAAAATCTATGGCAAATATAAAATCAACTAAAGGTGTAATTGGGATTCTTACCGGAGGAGGTGATGTTCCAGGGCTTAATCCTGCTATAAGAGCGGTAACAATAAGGGCTAACAGGGAAGGCTATAAGGTTATTGGACTTAAACGAGGCTGGGCCGGGATTATGGAAATAATTAGGGATAATAAGGCTGACAACAGCAATTGTTATCAGTTGCTTACAAATGAAATTGTGAATAAAGCCGGCCGTACAGGTGGAACATTTCTTCACACTTCACGGACAAGGCCAAGTCATGTATCAAAGAACAGTGTGCCGGAGCATCTTAAAAGTACTTATAATGATGAAATGAATGATCTTACTCCCGAAGTTATTAAAAATCTCGAATGGCTTGGGATTGACTATCTGATTCCAATAGGAGGTGACGATACTTTGAGCTATGCCGTTCATCTTTCCAGCAAGGGTGTGAAGGTAGTGGCAATTCCTAAAACCATGGATAATGACGTACCCGGTACCGATTATTGTATCGGTTTTAGCACATGTGTCACACGCACGATTCAGATGGCTAATATGTTAAGGACATCAGCAGGATCGCACGAAAGAATACTTGTTCTTGAGGTCTTCGGGCGTTATGCTGGCTTCACTTCCATATTACCTACAATGGCAGGCGCCGCCCACAGATGTGTTATACCGGAGTATAAATTCGATATTGAACAGCTTACAGAACTTCTCGTGGAGGATAGAAATACGAATCCAAGTAAATATTCCATTGTTATAGTTTCGGAAGGTGCTATGTTTAAAGGTGGAGAAATGGTTTTTACATCCGACGAAAAAGACCCTTATGGTCATGCTAAACTCGGTGGCATTGGCGATCTTGTTTCATTAAGAGTAAAAGAACTTTCTTCAAAATTCAACAATGGGAAAACAATAAACATTATAAACCAGAGACTTGGTTATATGGTTCGTGGGGGCGATCCTGATGCTGTTGATTCAATTGTCCCGATGGCTTACGGGAATCTGGCACTCGACCTTATTATTAAGGGTATTCATGGACGAATTATTGTATTGAGGAACGGAAGATATGACAATGCCCCAATTGATATTGTAACTTCGCAGAAAAAAGTTGTAAATGTTGAGGAATATTATAATATTGAAAGACTCAGGCCTCTTTATCATAACTTCGAAATGAAACCATTTTTCCTTATGGCAGCAGAAGGATAAATGTGGCTTTAAAGCATTATATAAGGGGCTCAATGAAAGCCCCTTATTTTTTCCTTAATATATAAATTATTTATTATATACGGAAGACTGATTACAAAAATAAGGTAGTAATAAACTGGCATTTACTTCTTTTACTTACATTTGAAAAAAGTGTGGCTTTGGGAAAAGGAATAGTAATAAAATCAACGGGAAGCCGTTATAGAGTACTCGGGCAAAATGGAGAAATCACGGAATGCGTGATAAAAGGACGTTTTAGAATTAAAGAAATAAATACAACAAATCCTATTGCCGTGGGTGATCATGTCAGGTTTACTATTGAACAGGGTAAAGATACCGGCATTATAACTGAGATTGAAGAGAGGAAGAATTATATAATACGCAAGGCTTCAAATCTCTCGAAACAATATCATATCATTGCTGCAAATATTGACCAGGTACTTCTGATGGTTACAATAAAAATGCCCGAGACACAACAGGAATTTATTGACAGATTTCTTGCAACATCTGAAGCTTATAGAATAAAGACTTTTATTATTTTTAATAAGACCGACCTGTATAATGATGTTGAAACTACAAAAATGAATAACCTTATTAACCTGTACTCAAAAATAGGATATTGTTGCTTCGGCATTTCGGTAAAGACCGGAGAGAATATTAGTGCTCTGGTTGAAATATTGAAAGATAAAATAACTCTAGTTGCTGGCAATTCAGGAGTGGGTAAAAGTTCTCTGCTTAATTATCTTAATCCTTCCTTGAATCTTAAAACAGAGGAAATCTCAACATATCATGAGCAGGGGAAGCATATAACAACTTTCCCTGAGATGCATGCCATGCCCTTTGGTGGTTTTATAATAGACACGCCTGGAATAAGAGCTTTTGGAATAATTGATATGGAAAAGAATGAGATATACCATTTTTTCCCGGAAATATTTCGGAAATCAGCGGAATGTAAGTTTCATAATTGCCTTCATGTAAATGAACCGGGATGTGCAGTTAGACAAGCTCTTGAAACAGGAGAAATAGACAGGAGGAGATATCGTAGTTACCTTAATATTCTTGAAGATGAAAACAGAAAATACCGGTAAGCATTTGCGTGTATATAATAAAATCATTTATTTTTATAATATTATTCAAATAACAACAGGATGAGAAGAATTCTGATTATTGTCAATTCAGCGTTCATTCTGATTTTGCTGATAAATTTCTTCTATTATAGAAATCTATATCGGCAACAAACAAATTATATAGTGGAGCTTCTCGACAGACAAGTTCAGATAGTAGGTCTTGAGGTTGACAGTATAAATTATGCTTTTACAAGCGATCTTAATCAAATTATTTATAATACTAAAGATCCGTTAAAGTTCTTTGATAAATCGCGGCCAGAAATAAAGTATGCAATCACCGAACAGATGAAACTCTTTTATTCCAAATACCGTGATTTTATAACAAAAATAAGATTGTATGATAATAATTTGAATGAATATACTCTTTCAAAAGATGAGTCGAAAAATGAATGGATTGAAAGTGAATTTATTTCTCTTGATCAAAGAAAGATTGAGACAAAGGAAGTGCTAAATAAAAATGGCAATGAATTCAATTATTACGGTGTATTTTTTGTTAACGGCCAACCAACCGGTAACATCGAGGTAACTGTTGATTATAAAAAATATTTTAACAAGCTCTTTTCTAAATACAATTTAAAAGATTACCAGTGGCAATGGGTGCTGGCAGACGATGGTGAAATTATTTACGATAATAACGAGAATGTCCCTGTCTATTCGGAGATAAACAAAATCATTTCCGACTTGCAAGAAGGTATTGTTGCGAATATAGTTCACTCGGCAACTATCGGAGGAAAAAAATTCGAAGTACTCTCATCATATTTTTCAACTCAATTACTACTACGTGATATTGGAATAGTTTTTTCAGCTCCTACTGTTTTTTTCCAGAAATATATAATTCGCAATTCGTTATTAATTGTAACAATTACACTTATTTTAATTCTGATAATAATTTTGGTTTTCTGGCGATATCTAAACAAGCAACAAGAATCTATTAAGGAACTTACTGAATCGAAAAGAATCCTTAAACAGCTTATAAGTCAGATGCCTGTAGGAGTAATAATATATAACAGCAAGAGGGAAATTCTGGAAGCTAATAAGATTGCTGCCGAGTATTATTCGTATAATATGGAAGATGAGATGATAGGTAAAATATTTCCTGAAACAAATTTTGATGGTGAAAATGAATACTTCTCAAAATACCTTGCAGGGAAATTCGCCCCTGAGCAATTTATTGTAATCAGGAAAGTGGCTGAGGAGATAATACTTTTCAGAAGCAGTATCCCTATATCCTACCAGGGTCAGGAAGCAACACTTGATATTCTGATGGACGTTACAATGTTTGAGTCGGCCAGAAAGCAGGAAGAGAAAGCCAATATAGCAAAGACAGAATTCCTCACAAGGATGAGTTATGAAATAAGGACTCCACTTAACGGAATTATCGGTATGTCGGACATACTCAGCAGGTATGAACTTCCTGCTGAAGTGATGGATATTGTCCATCTTCTAAGACGATCAACAGAAGTACTGCTTGGGATTATTAATGATATTCTTGATTTTTCAAAAATTGAAACAGGGAAAATGTTTCTCGAAGAAATTCCTTTTAATATCAGAGAAGAAATATTTTATGCAGTCGACCTTGTTAAAACCAATGCAGCTGAAAAAAATGTATCAATTATGTGCAATATCGAGGAAGATGTTCCGGAAAGCGTTATTGGAGATCCTTACAGGCTCAGACAGGTACTTGTGAATCTGATAAACAATTCAATAACTAATACAGAAAATGGTAAAGTTTATGTTGAATGCAGTTTAGAGTTAAATAAAAATGGTTTAATAACACTTGGTTTTGAAATACTCGATAATGGAAAAGCTTTTGACAGTGCAGAATTGAAAAAGATTTTCGGAGATTTTATATATACCGAATCTAAAATTTCCAGAAATAGTTTTGAATCGGGATTTGCGACTTTAATAGCACGCCAGCTTGTTGAGCTAATGGGAGGGCGATTGACTGCAGTAAGTCCATCAGGTATTGACGGAAAAAACGGAACTAAAGTATCTTTTACAATTCAGGTTTATTCTAACGAACGGGTAATAAAGAACATTGATTTATCAGGTAAAAAAGAGATAAACAATATTAAAGCACTTATTATTACAAGTCCACAAACAAGGGACGAGGATCTTCTGGCTCTTATTCACCGTTCAGGTTTGCAGTTGTCCGTAACTTCTTTTACAAAGTCAACAATTAATCAGCTAAAAATAAATTCAATAAGTAAAGATGAAAAATATGATCTTATTATCATTACCGACGATGAATTTATTGACGGACTGGATATTGCCCAGCAGTTATGGGATAATGAGCTCTCGATTTATTACAGAATTATTATGATAAGCTCAAATGATAGGAAGGGCAATTATCTTAGATGCATAAATCTTGGAGTAGATTTTTATCTTGTAAAACCTTTCGATTACAGTGAATTTCACAATGCTCTTACCGAAGCGTTTCGTATTGAATCTGACAATCCAATATTTCAGGAAGAGATAACAAAGCGCGAATTAAACATACTTTTAGTTGATGATAACAAAATGAACCAGAAAATTATGGCAAAAATGTTGAATAGTCTGGGTCATAAAGTAGAAATAGCAGAAGAGGGTTATGACGGTTATATAATGGCAAAAAATAAAAAATATGATATTATTTTTATGGATTTGCTTATGCCGGAGATGGATGGATTTGAAGCAGCAAGGAGGATAATGGAAGTTCATAAAGATATGATTATTGTGGCTTTCACTGCCGACAACATGCCTGAAACACGTAAAAAAGCAGAACTGTGCGGAATTAAGGAATTCATTCCCAAACCTGTCAGAATAGATGATCTTAAAAAACTTTTTATAAAATATTTCAGCTACAACAATTAATCTTTTTTTCCCATTTAAAAACTTTATCTGAAGTTCTTAGATGGTGATCAATCTTAACCGAACAGTAACTCCCTTTAATAGCTTTGGCGATTGCCTTCAGGTCAACACGTATCTCATTCACTGTGAATTCAAGAGCTCCGGTTGTTGGGCCTGTAATAAGAACTGTGTCACCTACGGTGAGATCGCCGTTTTCAAGTTTTATCTCGGCAACGCCGGGCTTTGTAAAATAATTGGTTACCTTACCAAGATATATCTTTTCCATCGTCGCATTTGAGCCGTATTTATCACTCCATTCTCCAATTTTACGGCCAAGATAATAACCGTCCCAAAAACCACGGTTAAAGACTGTTGAAAGTCGCATCATCCATTCATCTATCCTATCTTTTGTATATTTGCCTTCTTCCAGGGCTTTGAGAGCTTCATCATAACATGAGGTTACTGTTCTGACATATTCGGGCGACCTTGCTCTGCCTTCAATTTTAAGGATTTTCACACCCGAATTAACTATTTTGTCAAGGAAACCTATGGTGCAAAGATCTTTTGGCGACATTATATATTGATTATCTATTTCCAACTCATAACCCGTCTCTTTGTCAGTAACGAGGTAGGATCTTCTGCAGGTCTGGTTGCATTCGCCTCTATTTGCCGATATGTTATATTCGTGCAAGCTGAGATAGCATTTTCCGGATATTGCCATACAGAGTGCTCCATGAGCAAATATTTCTATACGGAAAGGTTTTCCGTCAGGGCCTCTTATGCCCCTTTTTTCAATCTCGGATGTTATATGTTTTATCCGGCTGAGTGTAAGTTCTCTTGCAAGAACTGCAGTACCGGCCCACTTCGAATAAAATTCTATAGAATATGAATTGGTTATGTTAAGCTGTGTTGAAAGGTGAACCTCCATTCCCTGGGAGGCAGCATAGTCAATTACCGACTGGTCGGAAGCGATAACTGCCGTAACCCCATTGACTTTTGCTGAATCAATAATTCTTTTCATTGAATCAATTTCGTCTTCATAAATAATTACATTCAATGTAAGATATGATTTCAAGCCATGCTTATTACAAAATGAAACTATTTCAGGTAAGTCTTCAGGCGAAAAATTACCTGATGATGCAGCCCGCATGTTAAGATGTCCAATACCAAAGTATATAGAATCGGCATTTCCCTGAGCAGCTGCAGTGAGCGAGTCCCAGTTGCCTGCCGGTGAACTTATTTCAATATCCTTTCTTCTCATATTCCATAGAAAATAATACTTTAGTTATTAAGAGTTTTTTACTCTTTTTTCAATATTATTCTTATACATGTGCCTATGCCTGGTTCAGAATATTTTACAAAAATTTTCCCTTTATGGTATTCTTCAATTATTCTTTTTGCTATGGAAAGGCCAAGACCCCAGCCTCTCTGTTTAGTAGTAAATCCCGGTGTGAATATTTTTTTATGTGCCGACCGTGGAATGCCTCGACCATTGTCTTTAATGTCAATAATACAATAATTCTTAGCTGTGGTTACTGAAACGGTTATTTTTCCTTCGCCGTCAATAGCATCTATGGCATTTTTACAAACGTTCTCAATAACCCAGGAAAAAAGGGCTTCATTATGTTTGACAATAATTTCTGCAAGAGGATCATATTCGGTTATAAATTCAGTTTTTGATGAAGCCCGCATACTGAGATAATCAATAGTTTCCTTGATTACAGGTATGATATTCCCCTTTTTAAGTTCAGGATGTGAGCCTATTCTGGAAAACCGTTCCGTTATTTTTTCAAGACGTCCGACATCCCTGGTCATTTCTTCTGTAAAAGGTATTTCAGGATGCCTGTCGCGCAACATTTCAATCCAGCCTGCAAGTGATGAAACTGGCGTGCCAAGCTGGTGTGCGGTTTCTTTAGACATCCCGACCCACAACTGATTTTGTTCGGCCTTCCTCGATGAATCGAAAGCCAGATACGAAACAATAATAAACAGCACTATTATACTAAATTGGACAATAGGATAGTAAAAAAGTTTTTTCAATATAATGCTATCTTCATAATAGATACGATTTATTTGTCCGCCAGGTATTTCTATAACTATTGGATCGGATTTTTCCTTTATTTTGTTTAATCTCTTTTGGAGAAAACCAGGTTCAGCAACCCTTAGCGAGTCATAATTGTTTGAAGAAATAATGGAATCCCTGCCATCAGTAAGAATAACGGGAATAGTTTTATTGTTTTCAATTATAGATGTCAGGAATTCCAAATTATTTTCTTCACCTGAAGCGGAACTAAACTGACGTATTGCTTCAGCCCATATTTCCATTTTCTTCCTCTCTTCAGCTTTAAGATTTTTTACCAGAGTATAGGTATAATAGAAGGAAAAGAGTCCGATTCCAACTGCAAAGAGCAGTAATGCAAGCTTCCAGATGGTTTTATGCCGGTAAACATTCATTTTTAATGCTTTTACTGGTTATTAATTTTTATCTTCCTGAAAATACGATTCAGGGTATTCTCTTTCTTTACAGGAACCGTATCCTGCCGGTATTCACTATTGTCAGTTTCAGACCATTCAATTTTGAATTTAGGCCGGGATTCAGCTTCGTTTGTAATTGATGTGTCATTTTCATACCAGCCATACTCCTGGTTAAGTATATTTTTAAGATTGCTTTTTTCATTTGTAAAACTTTTCCGGATATTATTTTCAGCTGCTTTAATATCATACATAACTTTAACATTTTCACCTTTCCCTGTTATTTTAAGGAACAAAGAGGTGCGCCCAAGTCCATCATCTTCAACATATCCGAATTCTGTTGAAGATTGTTTCTTCTTTTTGATTTTACCTGAAAGCAATTCCGAAAGATATATTTTAACATGATATTCAAAAATATTATCGAACGAATGAGTGCCGTTAATAGTAAAATCTGCGGCAGAAGAATATATGTCCATCTGGGGAATTGAGAGGGAGTAGTTATTAATTAAGAGATTATTTTCGATCTTCGAAAAAGAGATATTTTCGAGCTCTTTTATGTCAATGTATTTTGATAGAGCCCTTGCAGGTTCAAAAGCTGTAAGTGCCCCATTCTGGATAGTATATTTTCCTTCGGCAACTATAGTTTTTACAATCGGGTGCATGAGAGAATCCAACGGAATAAGAATTTTAAACGTACCTGAAAGTAAACCTGAAATATGTTCAGAGCGCAAAAAATTCTGACCGAAGTTATTAAATGAAGCAAAACATTTTTTTATGTCGATATTTTCTATCCGGAAAATACCCTGACTGAGGAAGGACTTCCCTTTGCTTTCAGCAAGTATGAAATTACCATCAACAACACCATCGAGAGTATTTGCCGAAAAGTTTCGGAAGTTAAGCCGGCCGGGTTTATAAACTATTTTGCCATAAAGATTTTCAGCTCTGAAATTGTTATATATAAAGTTTCCAATCTTTAAATTTATATCCGTTTCAATATTTGAGGGCATTATTATTTCTGGAAGTCGTTTGTTTTTCTGACTATACTGCGGAGTAACAAATAGCGACGGATTGAAATCCGAGGCCGAGATATCGGCAATTACTCTCAGATTAACCTGCCTGCCTGCAAGTCGTTGAAGCAGATTTATGAATTCACCGTCAATTTTAAAACGCTGGCCTTTATATGAAAAGATAACCTCTTCAGCTTGCAAATTTTCATCAATAACAATATTTCCGTAAGCATTATTGAAAGAATATCTGTCGTCACTATGGGTAATGCCAAAAGAATCGAATCCAATTTGGGCTTTATGAATCAATTCAGGAAAATCAGAAATTGAATATTTTACATTTTTTCTCAAAGGCCCATAAAGTTCAAGTTTCAACTTCATGGAGCCTTCAGCGGAAATCAATCCTGGAATTTTTATAAATTTCAAGAGTTCTGCTGGAATTATATCGCCTGAAAAGTTTCCCGATATAACAGGCTGTTTAAAGTCGGTTATAGAGAAAGTTGTCAACCACGACGCACTGCCTAAGTCGAAGGAGCAGTTTTTTATATCGAGTCTTGTTGTTTCCGGACGAGCTTGTTTACCGTTAGTGTAAGTTCCCGAAAAGCATAAGTTCTTAAGCTGAACATCTGATTTCTTATAATATATATTTCCTTTTTCCAGTGAAAAACTTATATCTGTCTTAAGATTTTTGGTACGGCTAATAGGACCGGAAATAATGCATTCGGCTTTCATTATTCCGCCAGGAGAATATTCACGTACTTTATCGAGATATTTTTGAGGGATATATTTTTTTATACGTGAAAGGTTTATCTCATTTCCAGTTATTTTTAAAAACAAATCTTTTCGAGGATGAATATATCCCGATACATCGAATGAAAATCCTTCAAGCTTAGCTATTCCTTTTCTGAAAGTAATTTCGGATCCGGAACTGCTTAGATTCACATCAACAGAAATATCGGCAACTGGGTTTAATATCGTGGAATAGAGTTTGAATTCGTTGATTTTTATATCGGCCGAGCAAATGAAATCAATATTTGTACCTGCGATTTTGCTCCGGAGTTTTCCATGTCCTATTTTCCCCGATATATTAAGGTTTGTGGCCTTGTTGTAATAATTTACTTCCAGGTTTTTGATAATTACTTTCTCGAGATCTATTGCAAAGTTGCCGTTTCCGGTTTTCCCTGAGGAGATAGCGTAGTTAACTCCCCCATAAGTGTCGGAGAAGAGATTAAGTGTACCGTCCGATATTGTAGTGCTTTCAATCAAATAATTACCATTAACAATGTTGGGAAGGCTGAATTCAAGAGTTATCAACCCTGCATTCAGAAGTGTGTCAGTATTATATTCTTTGAAATGGCTTTTGTCGAAAGATGCTGAAGAAAAAACAGTAACATTTTTAAGTTCTATTGAAGCCTTGGGGAACCTGCGAAGTAAAGATAATTTATGGCTTTCGATCGTTGTTCTGGTCGAAATTCTTTTGTTGGCAGCTTCAATGAAAGTATTAACAACTTTATCCTGATATACTATTGCAGTAATAATCAATGAGGAAGATAAAATTATTATCACCGTCGCGCACCAGAACAATATTTTTATTGCAAGTTTCATTTATAATGTTCGGTTGAAACGATTTCAAATCATTAAATGTTATTTTTTATTTTAATTATTCCTTCGTAACCAACGAGTAATAACATATCCGCTTCAAATAGACAGAATGGTTTCATTTTATTAAATTATATTGATGCAAAGATATATATTATGTCAGCTTCATATTAAGGTTGTTGTATGGCGATGTTCATAATAATATAGCAGAAACTATTTGCTTTGGAAATAGATTGTCAATTATTTCAATAACTTTATATCTATATATTTTAATGATAGTTATGAAAAATGTTTTAGCCTTAGCCTTAGTTCTATTGACAGTATTTGTTACATTATGCAATCAAAACCATAAAATAGGTTTATCAACGGATGAATTTCAGGAATTAAGTGACGATTCACTTCTTTCGCTTGTCCAGTTTATGACTTTGCAGTATTTCGTTGACGGTGCCGAACCGGTTTCAGGGATGGCCAGGGAGAGATATCATGTGGATGGAATATATCCGGAGAACGATATGAATGTAGTTACGACTGGAGGCTCAGGTTTCGGAATTATGGCTATTATTGCAGGTATTGACAGAGGTTTTATTTCAAGGCAGGATGGTGTATTTCAATTATGGAAAATAGTGAATTTTCTAAACGGAGCCGACAGATTCCATGGTGCTTTTCCACATTGGCTTTATGGTGAAACAGGGAAAGTAAAACCATTTTCATCAAAAGATGATGGTGCCGACATAGTTGAAACAGCATATCTTATGCAGGGACTTCTTACTGCGAGACAATATCTCATGAAAGGCTCTTTCGATGAACGAAAGCTGGCAGGTAAAATTGATTCTTTATGGAAGGCAGTCGAATGGGACTGGTTTACTCGAGGTGGAGAAGATATTCTTTACTGGCATTGGTCACCAGATTACGGCTGGGAAATGAATCACCAGGTCAGAGGTTATAATGAATGCCTGATTCTTTATATACTGGCGGCTTCTTCACCTTCACATTCTATAGGCCCGGATGTTTACCATCAGGGCTGGGCGAAGGGTGGAGATATAAACGGTTATACAAGCCCTTATGGATACACTCTGAGGCTGAAACATGACGGGGCAACGGAATATGGAGGTCCACTTTTTTGGGCTCACTATTCTTATCTCGGGCCTAATCCTATGCTATTGAAGGACATATATGCTGACTACTGGCAGGAAAATGTAAATCATACACTTATTAACTGGAAATGGTGCTCACTAAATCCGGGCAATTATAAAGGATATGGCGAGAAGTGCTGGGGTCTTACTGCAAGTTATTCACCCGGAGGATATTTTGCTCATCGCCCCGGCCCCGGCACTGACCTCGGAGTAATATCTCCCACTGCAGCCGTCTCTTCAATACCCTATACACCAGATAAGTCAATGGCAGCTATCAGACATTTTTATTTTGAGCTTGGAAGCAAAATCTGGGGTAAATACGGATTTTACGATGCATTCTCTGAGCAGTCTGACTGGTTCCCTCAGAGATATCTGGCAATTGACGAGGGGCCAATTGTTGTGATGATTGAGAACTATAGGACAGGCCTTTTATGGAATTTATTCATGAGTTGTCCAGAAATAAAAGCCGGACTAAAAAAGCTTGGCTTTGAATCGATAAAATAAATAAATAATTGTTTTGAAAGTCCTTATGAAATTAAGATTTGTCAGTCGTTGAAAGTGAGAGCTAATCCTATTTCAAAAGGATAAAGATTGTATCCTCCGGGACCTTTGCCGCTTTGGAATAAGGAAGTTATATAATATGTGCCGTAGATGTTAAGGTTTTCGAAACCTGCCCGTGCAGTAAAACCAAGCCTAAGAATGTTCAGACTGAAATCATCGTTCGATTTTACTTTGTCGCCATTTTTGTTAACCATTTTACTATGCGAGCCAAGTTTTACAGCGCCAATAATACCTCCTCCGAAATTAAGCTGCTTGTTGTCGGTAGGAATCTGAATTTCGAGTAATACGGGAACAGTAAGATAAAGCGTGGTTAATTTCGATTTTTTTAATATTTCATCCGGAACAAATTCTGAAATAGTTCCATCGGCTCCTTTGACAATATTATTATTTCCATCGAATCGGTAATTGTTCCAGTTAAGACCCATTCCGGTGACAAGCCCAAAATGTCGCGTAAATCCAAAGCTTTCCTGTAAAGGACTAATATTGAAACATATTGATTTACCTGTATGAAGATTCATATAATCAATATCGGAAGGCATTGAAAAACTATTATCTTCAGAAAGAAGTCCGTTAAATCCTAATTCGATCCCCGATAGATGTCCTTTGAATTTTTTGGTAGGCCTTTTTGTTATACTTGTACTACAAGTAGAGGTATAATTGTCTTCGGGTTCATTGATATTATATTTTTCAAAATGAATTTTGGAGCTTCCTTCAAGCGATTCGAGTATTTCAAGTCCTCTGTTTCCAATTCTTATTCTCAAAGAATCTTTAGCGTCCTCAATAATGATGAGGTTGTCTCCGATAGTCAAAACTGTCTTTTCATCAATTGAGTTCTGATTTTCTGTTTTTTCATTTTCTTTTGAAATTACTTCCTGACCGAAAGCCTGCAATATAATATTTGCAACCACAAGAATTATTGTTATTTTTTTCATTTTTAGTTTAAATTATATTTCATTGATGAGACGACTTGAGAGTTATTATTGTTACATAGCCTTATTCAGATTTTTTAACAGGAAGATTTAATTTAAGCAGCTTTGAATTGAAATTTAACGAAATAATTTCGCCCGCTTCATCAGTACGCTGATTCAATACCATTTGCCATCCTAATAGTTTATTGAGTCCGGTTATTCCTGCTTCGGCAATTTCGTATGGTTTTAATTCATCATCTCTGACTATTGGATTTTTTAAAATCTTTTTCCTGAAAAACACAATAAGGCTTTTCGTTAATTCAGAATCCTCTTCAGAGTCAATCAATGTATGTGATATACTTTCATTTGCAATATATAATTGTGTTGGCATGTAGCTATCCAAGATAATATCTTCTTTAAAGGCTAATTTATTAATGAGTATCTTTTCAGGCTTTGCAGTTCCCTGTTCTAAGGTTTCCGGCGCAATATAGTCTATTTCTTTTACTGGTTGAAGTGCAAGTTTTGTTTCTATGATATTTGTCTCTGTTGAAGCTGGAGTTGCTTCATGTTTTATTTTATCGGCTGTAAATTCAAGAGGGTCGTTCTTTATGGTCTGATTCTGTTTGCTTTCTGCAATATTGCCGGCGGGTAAAACAGTTTGCTTGTTTTGGGGTGAAAAAACAAGAATAAAGAATAAAGCAATTGAAGCTACAGCACATAAAGCAGCCGTGGATAAACGGGCGATTTTTGCGGTTGTTGAAAGCTTTTTTAGTCTGTGCTTGTATCGGAACTCTGATTTAGGAGGATGAAGTTTTGTTTTTTGAAAGATTTCAAAGTTTTTCTTTTTTTCTTCATCATTAACGATAATCTGGTAAAGTTCATTTTCCTGTTCAGGAATAAGATCTTTCTCCAGTGAGCCTATACAGAGAAGAATAAACTGGTCTTCATCAATATCTGAAAGATTTTTTTTAAGTCTCTCTTTTCCAGGGAAAGGATTGTCTTCAGATTTTATTCTGAAAAAAAGAATGTTTTCGAACTCTTTCCTGATATCAGGATTTTTATCGAGAAAATCCATGAGAAGATTTAACCGATTGTCGTCAAGACGACCGTCGAGATAATTGGTTAACCATATTTCGTAATTTGTTCTGTCGGGCTTCATTTCAGATAACTGTTTCAATTTTCCCGATATAATTTTTCAGGGCAAGCCTGCCTCTGTAGATATTTATCTTTACCTGTGCTTCGGTTTGTCCGGTTATTTCTCCAATTTCCTTATAGGAATACCCTTCATAGTCCCTGAGAAGCACAGAAATTTTTTGCTGTTCGGGAAGCCTTTCGAGGGCAGCATGAAGTATTTCATTAAGCCCTGTGTAATGGGTTTCGTCCAGCATTTCCTTCTGATGTTCAGCCTCGAGAGTTATTACTCTTTTTTCTCTTCGGATAATATCAATCATAATATTGTATGCGGTAGTAAAAAGCCATGATTTTGCAACATTAAAATCTATCTCTGTTACATGCTTCCATAATTTTTCATAGGTATCCTGGACGATATCGTTTGCTCTGTCGTCATCTTTAAGACTGCTACGGATAAATCGCCAGAGACCGTCGGAAAAACAATCGACAGCTTTATTGTATTCTTTTACTGTCATGAAATTTTTTTCATGCTAAAGACGAATATCGCCCCGAAATGTTACAAAAATTAAAGGAAAATATAAAGCTGTTGGATGAAAACAGCTTTATCATCAGTAAATAATAAAGAATTATTGTTTCATTTGATACACTCTAACCCAATCAATTTCCATAGAAGTCATTCCATTCAAAGGTCTGGTAGTTCCTCCGGAAAGATTCACAAACATAGGTTCCTGAGGAACGTTTTCGGTTAACTTCAATGCTTCTATGCCGTTGATTTTCCATACCATCATCTGAGGAGTCCATTCAAGAGTGTAAATAAAACTTTTAGCAGCGAATTTTGAACCTAATTTAGATTTGACCTTTCGGCCGTTTTCATCAAACAGACCTAACCAGACATTTCCATCAGATGTTGTACAGATATTTACATGAGGTGTTATTTTATCGGCTATAAGCCAGAATGAATTTCTTGCATTTGGATTGCCGAGTTTGATCTTTGCAGAGAAAATTCCATATTTCTGTCTGAAAGAAATTCCTGTGTTTATAATTCCTGAAGTATAACTGAATTCCTTTGTAAAGAAGCCTTTAACTGGTGACCAGGCCTTACCTGTAATTTTTTGTGGTTTGGTTATGATTTTCAAATAACTGTTTCGCACTTCAAAATTACCATTATCAGTATAGAAATGAAGGTCGGATTCAAGTGAATACCGGTCGTGAAGAAGCTTTTCACCCCAGTAATAATTTGTAAGCCATTTGTTTTTATCAATTTTTTCGCCTTCAAATTCATCGCTGAAAACAAGCTTCCGGTTTTTAAGCACATCAAATTTATTACTGTCTTTTACTTTAAAATACCATATTATATCGGGATTATTTTTCAGATTTAAGTATTCTTGTAACTGTTTAAATTCATTAGTTTTTTCAAATCTCTTTTTGTCGAGGAGGTATTCTTTCCTTTCCTTGAATTCTTTTGTCCCGACGTAGTCTTTAAGTTCATTATACCTGGCCAGCCGGGCTGAACCGTCTAAGTTCAAAAAATTGGAATATTCTTTTGAAGATTTGAATTTGTAATACTCCTTTATTTCCGGTGAAGAATTCATCTGCCTGAATTCAGCCAATTTTTTTGCGTTGTCTGAATCTGCAAAATCTTTCGATTTCATCTTTTCTTTAAAACCAGTGTCGGAAACAAGTTGTTTGAGTTCTTCGTATTTTTTAATTTTTTCTGAGCCATCGAGTTCCCTGAATTTTTTCAAAGAATTCCCTTCAACCGTTTTAAAATATAGTACTATATCCTTCGCCTTTTTAAGAGAAAGAAATTCTTTTTCTTTTGCATACTCTTCAGAAGTTTTATAAGAAAGACCTTCTATTTCCTTTTTTTTCTGCTTAAAGCCTTCGGAATTAATCAGGTCGTTTAGTTCATTATATCTCGCCAGTTGATTGGATTCTGAAAAAGATTTTAGCTTTTCAAATTCTGATACGAGGGCTTTTTCTTCTTGTTCGATCTTTTCAGTAGCCGGAACCATTCCCAGTAAGAGCTTAAGACTTGCCATTGTGGTAATTGTTTTGATATAACATGTTAAAGATAAAAAATCTTTTATGAAATAAACGCAAATGTTTTGTGTTTATTTATAATTCAAAATAAAGACTTTAAATTATTAATATAAAATTTATTCTTTTTCATCTTTTTCTTTTAGATTTACTGGACTCTATTGAAGAAGAAATGAATATCGTGGAACCATAATTATTAATTGAAATAAAATCTATTATGAAATTTAAATCAAATAGCATAAATTTGATAAATATAAAAATTGGATGGCTAGATATTTTAATTTTTAATATTTCATTTGTTCCTGTAACAGAAAATTACTATAAATATACGTTTTTATGAAATTTCTGGCATTTAATATTGCTATTTTTGAGCTTCTGACTATAAATTATGGGCATGTAATTAATGCCGTTGAAGATACTTTAACAAAAAAGGTGATTACGATTTCTGTCGATGGTTCAATAAACCCTTCAAGTGCAGAATATATAAATTCAGGTATTAAGCAGGCGAAGCAGGAAAATGCAGAATGCCTGATAATCAAGTTGAATACTCCTGGAGGATTATTAAAATCTACAAGAGTTATTGTAGCTGATTTGCTCGACTCTGAAATTCCTGTAATTGTATTTGTTTATCCCAGTGGCGCTCAAGCGGCTTCAGCAGGTGTTTTTATAACCCTGGCAGCTCATATAGCGGCAATGGCACCAGGAACTAATATTGGTGCAGCGCATCCTGTAGATCTTCAGGGTGAACAAGATTCTGTTATGAACGAAAAGGCCACTAATGACGCAGCGGCATTCATAAGATCAATAAGTGAGAAAAGGAAAAGAAATGTCCAGTGGGCAGAAGACGCCGTAAGAAAAAGTATTTCTATTACAGAAAATGAAGCATTGAAAGAAAATGTTATAGATGTAATTGCGGCTTCGATACCGGATTTACTCAAAAAATCGATGGGAAAGAAGTAACTGTATCCGCCGGTACAAAAGTCCTGAATACTGAAAATGCCGAGGTAATTGATATTGAAATGGACTTTAAGCAAAAAATCCTTAACATGCTAAGCGACCCTAATATCGCATATATATTATTAATGATTGGTATCTACGGCATAATGTTCGAACTTTATAACCCAGGGGCAATATTCCCGGGTGTGGTCGGCGGAATAAGTTTAATAGTTGCTTTTTATTCGTTACATACCCTGCCTGTAAATTATGCAGGCCTGGCATTGATTGTTTTCGCAATTATTTTATTTATTGCCGAAATAAAAATAGTTAGTCATGGATTATTAACTTTGGGCGGAATTATTTCATTAATACTTGGATCAATAATGTTAATCAATACTGAATCAACATTGGAAGTCATCAGAATCTCGTGGTTTGTAATTCTGGTGATTGTTATACTAACGGCTGCTTTCTTTTTATTTGCAATCGGTTTCGGCATTAAGGCTCAAACCCGCAAGCCTACAACAGGAATCGAGGGTATTATAGGAGAAATTGGAGAAGCAATATGTGATTTAAATCCTGAAGGCCAGGTAAGCATTCATGGTGAGCTCTGGAATGCTGAAAGCCCGGATGGCTTTATAAGCAAAGGAACAAAAGTTAAAGTTATAAGAGTATCAAATCTTAAATTAATAGTGAGTAAAATAACTTAAACCAAATTTAAACAAATTTAAAGGGAATTGTTATGGAGCAGACATCAAACGTTTTATTAATAGCAGGAATTATATTCCTGTTAATTATACTTGCAAGCGCAATCAAAATCTTGCGCGAGTATGAACGCGCTGTTGTTTTCCGACTTGGAAGATTGATAGGAGTCAGAGGCCCCGGTATTATCTTCCTTATACCTTTAGTTGACCGGATGGTAAAGGTAAGTCTGAGAACTGTTGTTATGGACGTACCCACACAGGATGTGATTACGAAAGATAATGTTTCTATAAAGGTAAATGCTGTGGTTTATTTTCGTGTGATACAGCCCGAGAAGGCAATTGTTGAAGTTGAAAATTATCTCTTCGCCACCTCGCAATTATCACAGACCACATTGAGAAGCATACTCGGGCAATCAGAGCTCGATGAGTTACTCTCTCAAAGAGAAAAAATCAACATTGAACTTGCAAAAATAATTGATCATCAGACTGAACCGTGGGGAATAAAAGTTTCGACTGTTGAAGTAAAGCATATAGACCTGCCTCAAGAAATGCAGCGTGCAATGGCTAAACAAGCCGAAGCAGAGAGAGAGCGCCGTGCGAAAGTGATTCACGCTGAAGGTGAGTTCCAGGCAAGCCAAAGACTCGCTGATGCTGCTCATATAATAAGTTCGAACCCTACGGCTCTGCAACTACGTTTCCTGCAGACTCTTACTGAAGTCGCATCAGAACAAAGCTCTACAATAATTTTCCCGGTACCTCTTGATATAATTTCGGCTTTCTTACCAAAGAATGGCAAATAAATTGTTGGGTAAATAATAAACAATGAATTTTCTGAAGGAATTAAATATCGGCGCCATTAGTGAAAAATGAAATGTGACATTTTTTATTTTATTTATAATTTTGTTTAATTGTTTTTTTAAATTCGATATAATGAAATCAAATAGGAGGACTTTTATAAAAGCAACTACTGCGGCTGCAGCAGCAGCTACAATTTTCCCTTTCGAAACATTTTCTATTGGCAAACCGGGAGTTGCTCCCAGCGATAAGATAAGGGTTGCGCTGATTGGAGGCAACAGCCAGGGCTGGAGCAATCTCGCTTCTTTCCTGAAAAATAAAGAAGTTGAGTGCGTTGCAATGTGCGATGTTGATAGAAATGTATTGAATAAGCGCACCGATGACATTGTTAAACTTGGATTTCAGAAACCAAGGCTTTATGTTGATTACAGAAAAATGCTTGAGAGCAATGATATTGATGTTGTAATTATTGGCACACCCGACCACTGGCACTGCCTTATGCTTGTTGATACTCTGGAATCAGGGAAACATGCTTATGTTGAAAAACCTATCGGCAATTCTATTGCAGAAATAAATATAATGCAAAAAGCTGTTAAGAAACATGGTAAACTAGTTCAGGTTGGACAGTGGCAAAGAAGTCAGCCGCATTTCGTTGATGCAATGAATTACTTGAAAACTGGAAAACTCGGCCGGATAAGGGTTTGCAAAGCGTGGTCTTATGTCGACTGGAAGGGAGCAGTTCCAAAAGTTCCTGATTCTCCGGTCCCTGAAGGCGTTGATTATGACAAATGGCTAGGCCCTGCACCTAAAAGACCATTCAATAAAAACAGATTTCATTTTACATGGCGCTGGTATTGGGAATATGGAGGTGGACTTATGACTGACTGGGGAGTGCATCTTATTGACTATATACTTTACGGAATGAACAAGTCGGTTCCAACATCGGTTATGGCAATTGGCGGTAAATACGCTTATCCCGATGACGACATGGTTACGCCCGATACTATGACCGCAGTTTACGATTTCAATGACTTTACAATGATATGGGAACATACAATCGGCATCGGGCTTGGAAACTGGAAGAGACCTCATGGAATGGCATATACAGGTGAAAATGGCACATTGGTTCTTGACCGTAACGGCTGGGAAGTATTTCCT
This sequence comes from Bacteroidales bacterium, assembly GCA_017999895.1. Classification (GTDB taxonomy): domain Bacteria; phylum Bacteroidota; class Bacteroidia; order Bacteroidales; family VadinHA17; genus LD21. The sequence goes on along the minus strand of JAGNKY010000016.1, from coordinate 45,453 downwards.
GAAAAGAATAGAATAGAAGCATTACCAGTTCAGAAAAATGTAGGAGTAGGCCTCGATCTCCATGTAAGGAATTTCCTCGACTGCCTGCGCGACAATACCCCACAAAAACTTAATGCCGGAATTGACATTGGAAGAAACGTGGCACTGGTTGCTCAAATGGGTAATATTGCATACCGTACAGGCGAAAAAGTTAACTGGGATAATACAAAACAGCAGTTTTCATCTTCAAATGCAAATAAACTTATAACGCCGACTTATTATAACGGATACACACTGCCGAAATATTAAAGAAATAGAAAGTTAGATTTCAGAAATTGCTTTTTTAATTTCAGGCCATTTCGCGGGTACTATACGTGCTCCGGAATCCTCTATTACTCTTGACGCAAGATATGAGCCATATTGTCCGCATGTGATTAATGGCTTATCCTGCGCAAGTCCATAAAGAAAGCCTGATGCATATAAATCACCGGCTCCTGTCGTGTCGAGGCATAACGCCGGGTAAGGTCGTATTTTGTAGGTTTCATTGCCCCTTTTAACCAAAGAGCCTTCAGCTCCAGTCTTGATTACAATTATCTCACATTTTTCTGAAAGCAGTTCAAGTGCTTTTTCAGGCTCAAGCCCTGTAAAAGTGCGAGACTCATCCGAATTTGCAAACAAGATATCAATGTAATTATCAACAATTTCCCGAAAGGAATTTATTCTATCGGCAACTACATTATAACTGGCAAGATCAAGAGCAATCTTCATATTCATTGACTTTGCCAGCGAACAAGCTCTTAAAAGAAATGGAAAGTTATTAATCAGGTAACCTTCAAGATAAAGGATATCAAAATTTTGAAATTTATCCGGAGTAAGATCATCCGGATAAAGTTCTATAGCAGCACCAAGATATGTGGCAAAAGTTCGCTCACTGTCGGGAGTTACAAAGGCAATAGCAACACCTGTAGGTGTATTTGACCGCTTAAGAAATGTTTTCACCCCAGCACTCTTAAGATCATTTTCAAAAAAGCATCCGTTTTTGTCATTGCCTATTGAGCCTATAAATCCTGTTTCTGCCCCTAACATTGATAATCCGTGAATAGTATTTGCCGCTGAACCGCCTGATGCAAAAAAACTATGAAAATGCTCAGTTTCTTTACGCATTACTTCAGAACATACATTGTCAATAAGATGCATACTTCCCTTGGGAAGAGAAAATCTCTCAAGTAATTTTTCATCGTCAATAAAAATAATAACATCCACTATTGCATTGCCGATGCCAAGAATTCTTTTCATTGGAAAAATTTTTCAAATATATTGTTAAATTCATTAAAAGCCTGTATTTTTGCCACGCTAAAATATAGAATAGAAAAATATTCCTCAGTAGCTCAGCTGGTTAGAGCGGCGGACTGTTAATCCGTAGGTCGCAGGTTCGATCCCTGCCTGGGGAGCCCTCGAATAAATTATTTAGGATTTAGTTCTCTATAAATTTAAAATTAAAAAACAAGTTTAAACTATTCTTGAAGTACAGTTAAATTTATTCATTAATAATCCTTAATTAATATTTATTTTTGGTAATCTATAATTCGGCAAAGAATAACTTTTTCCGAAAGAGGAAAGATATTACAAAAATGAAAGTTCTTGTCATAACCGACCTTTGCGGCGGGTTTTTTATAACCTTGCCAGAAAGGCAGCTTTATAAAGGCCTAATGGATATGGGAGTCGAAATGACTGTAGTCACCCATTATGAAACTCCTGAATCTGAAGATCTGGCAAAGGCTGGAATGAAAATAATTTATATACCGATTATAAGAAAATTTGATTTTAAAGCTATAAAACATCTAAGACAGATAATCAGAGAGGGGAATTTTGATATTCTTTACGTTACGTTCGGAAAAGGTATTACTAATGCTATTCTGGCTGCACGGAACATTAAGATAAAAATTATCGGTTATATTGGTTCACTGAACGTTCACTGGCACGATCCCACTGCTTACCTTTCATTTCTTAATCCAAGGCTCGATCGTATTATTTGCAACAGTGATGGTGTAATGGAACATTTTGTAAAACAGGGAGGCAAGCGTTTGAAAAATAAATGCATAAGGATTTATAAAGGCTACGACTCCGAATGGATACAAGTTTCATCGCCTTTATCAAAACAGGCACTGGATATACCTGAAGATGCTTTCGTAATATGCTGCATTGCTAATGTAAGAAGGGAGAAAGGAATACCTTATCTTATTAATGCAACACGTTATCTCCCCGATAACCTGCCAGTATATTTCGTTCTTATTGGAAAAGGGATGGACTCTACTAAAATAAAAAGGCTGGTTTCAAAATCACTTTATAATAAAAAATTCCGCATTTTTGGCTTTATTAATGAGATTTTTCCATATACTGCAATGTGTGATATTTATGTCCAGCCTTCGATAACTGAAGGGCTGGGCCGTTCCATTATAGAAGCCATGTTCCTCCGGAAACCGGTAATTTTATCCGGCCGGGGCGGCGCAAAGGAGCTTGTTGATGAAGGCGTGAACGGTTTTGTGGTACCTGCGAAATCTTCATTTGCAATTGCCGAAAAAATAAATTATTGCTTCAATAACCGTGAAAAACTTCCGGCAATGGGTGAAAAGTCACAGTTGAAAGTAAAGAAGCTGCTTGACCCTAAAGAGGCTGTTGAGAAGACTTACAGGTTGTTTTGTGAGGAAACAGATAAATAAATACTGTTCTGCTACAGACTTCTGATATTCAATCCACCACTTATTTCGAAAACTGATCCTGCCGAGAAATCCCAGTCGCCTCTTGCAAGCGATGCCACTGCCTTTGCGACATCGGAGGGTAAGCCCCATCGCTTTTGCGGAATTACTCCCTCCTCAATCATTTTGTCGTACGTTTCTTTCACACGCGAATTCATATCCGTCTGAATAATGCCCGGCCTTACTTCAAAAACAAGAATGCCCTCACGTGTAAGCCTGTCGGCAAATACTTCTGCTGCCATACTTAATCCGGCTTTCGAAATGCAATATTCAGCTCTTTTCACAGAAGACATGTTGGCCGACACCGAAGAGATAAAAATTATTTTCGGATGATATTCCTGAATTATTGACATGAGCCAGATCATTTCCTTTGCAACTTTTTGAGTAAAGAACAAGGGGCCCTTTAGATTAATATTCATCACTCTGTCATAACTCTCCTCTGTGAGATCGAGGATATCAGTTCTTTGAAGTGGTGCAACTCCTGCATTATTTACCAGGATATCAATTCTACCAAAGCGATCCAGAATATTTTTTACAACTTCAACATGACACGCAGTACAGGAAATGTCGAGTCCTATCGGGAAAAATGCCGCTCCATGTTTTTCTACTTCAGGAGCAAGCGTTTCCATTCCTTCACTATCGAGCGAGCGTGCAATTGCTACGATATCATAACCTTCCAGAGCGAGAGAAAGAGTAACGGCTCTTCCTATACCTCTACTTGCTCCTGTGACTACAGCAACAGGTTTACTGTTCATAGGCGGAATGATTTAGTTGGTTATATTATATAATTCTTGCCGGTAAAATTAATAATTTGAGAAATCTTTTCAATACCCTGTAATTTTTCCTTCACGGTATTTCTTCCACACAGTTTCGAACCACAGTTCCTGAGCAGGAATAGGTCTTACATCTGTAAGCTGCGTTTTTACAGTATTCTTATTGAATTGTATTTCAAGAATTTTATTTTCAATATCCTTTTGATAATCACATAAACTGAAACGCCATTTATCTTCGAGCCCTGCATGTGGTTTTATCCCCTGGCTGTAGGTAACCATGTACGATCCTCTGCTTCTTCCTCCTTTTTCAAGATAAGTTTTTAAAGCCTCAATGTATATAAGGTGCGTTAAACAATGTTCTTTCAGACGAAAAGCTTCAGCAAGTTCTTTTACCGATTTTACGGAAAGTATCTCGTCAAGTTCTTTAAACATAAAAGATGCTTCTTCAGCTGCCCTGATGGTTTTTTCAATATTTCTGACTATACCTGCTGTCTCTGACATTCGCTGCCCGATTTCATTTAAATAATCCTGAATGTTTTTAATTCTTATTTCTGATTCCGACCATTTTCTTGCCAGTTTGAGCTTTTCTTCCACTTGCTCTTTTACCGATAAATAAAAGTCTGAAAAGGTTATCGGATTTTTGTTGTATTTTTCAATTATATAAAGTGCTGCTCTATGGCTTCCTGTTTGACCTGCATTGAGGGCTGAGCCTCCCGGTCTGTAAACGCCATGAGATCCATTAACCTCTCCAACAGGGAAAAGATGCTTCAGATCCGACTCCCACCAAATATTGCCTTTAAGTCCTCCATTATTATGCTGGACACATACAGCAATCTCAAGAGGTTCCTTGGCGAGGTTTATGTTATGTTCGAGATACAAATCAAATGCAGGTTTGTTCAAAAACTCGAGCCTTTTGACAGGAGTTTCTTTCAGAGCATCTGAGTTTTTTAAATATTCGAATACTTTCCTGTCTAATATTTCGGGTGAATACTTTTCACATGCAGGTCCTGTCGGATTAGTTCTGAAATCAATGAATACCTTTCTCCCTTTTTCCACTCTTTCCCTGTAAACAAGCAGGTCAATAAGTGACGAACCATAATCGGCAGTTTTTTCAGGGTCGAAAGGCCATTGATATCCTTTCAGGAATATAGCTTTTGTAAGTGATGTAATATCAGGAAAGAACTCATTAAGAAATTCTCTTTCATCATTTCCTTTTGCATTGGTCGAGAAATATCTGGGTATAACCTGCTGATAGCTTCCGGAAAGGTTCCATCGGAATTTGGTTGAAGCTATTCCGAATTGTGATTCGGTAAGGTTCTGCGCAGTGGCGCCTGCTTCAAGTGCAATGCCTGTAGAGCCTGACTGTGATTCAGGGTACACTGAGTCTTTATAAAGGCCTGCCGGCCCTCCGGTTCCCATAATAATATTTTTAGCATTAAAAAGTATAAAGGCATTTTCCATTCTATCTGCTTTCAGATTAATGGCTAAAGCACCTGTAACTGATTTGGAATCATTTTCTTTTTTTGTCAGCAGGCTAATAACTCTTACACTGTCGAGCACTTTGATTTTTCTTTTTCTTACTTCTTTCGCAAGTGCTTCAAATATCATTCTCGAAGTATAAGGGCCGGCGGAAGTCCCTCTTGCCTTAGGGTCGTTGTCAGTTTTATATCCGACCCATGCGCCATATTTATTATGCGGGAAAGGTACTCCAAGTCTTATCAGGTTCATAAATGCCTGAACAGAACCCTGTGCTTCACAAAGAGCAATATCGCCATGCATACACCTGCCTTTGAAAAGATCTTCGGCCATCAGCACCGGACTGTCAGGTTCATCTCCTGCAAGAGAGAGTTTATAATAGGTTTGTTTGTCTGAGCCTGCGTTCCTTGTTGTTCCTCCTCCCCATTTTTCTGTGGCAATGAGTATATTCCTTTGACCTGCAGAATGAAGGCTTAAAGCAGCATTAAGCGATGCCGCGCCGCTGCCGATTATTAATGTGTTTACACTATAACCGCGGATTATATATCCGTTAAGAGTTACAGTTTCATTTTCCATCTGTAATGAGTTTTTTAAGTTCAGCAGCGTATATCTCACGATCGCGAGTTACACAACCTCCAGGCCTCATATTTCTTATAAGCCTTGTGCATCCCGAGCAGGTTATGCAAAATCTTGAAGGGTCAACATAGCCTTTGGTCATCAGGTCAAGAGGCATGGACGGGTATGCAAATGAGTTACGGCCAAAGCCTATAAAAGAAGCGCTTCCGGAATTGATTACTGCAGCTCCGACATTAGGAGCAAATTGTCTGAGCCATGAATATGCTGATCCGATCATCAAAATATCAGGGAAATTTTTCTGGAGTACCGATGTTCCTTCAACCATTCTTGTCACACCTTTCAAAGGATGTTCTGGAGGTGTACTCATCCCTGGCAGTGGGTTATCAAATGGCCTCGAAACATAAGGATTATAATAAGGATTCCCCATCGTTATATTCATAAATTTTATGCCCATCTTCTTAAGTTCCCAGGTGAGTTTTACTGGTTCGGTCAGATCATAATCTTTTCCGTCGGCTGTTGTTGCGAATCCACCTTCGTGAATATCACCTATACTAAGGCGTGTAGTTATTAAGATATCGGGTGTTTTTGTTTTTATACGTTCAACTGTTTCAAGAAGGAATCTGAATCTTTTTTCAGGTTCGAGTCCACCGTAAATACTGTTTTTCCTGTTAAAGGAAAAAAGTAACTCATGAACCAGATAACCATGACAGGCTTTTATATCTACAGCATCAAAACCGGCCTCGTAAACAAAGCGGGAAGTTTCAATAAATTGATTCTGTATGTCCACAAGCTCATTATCTGATAGAACTCTTTCATTGCCTTTATCGAAAAGAGAATTATTACATGGAACCAAAGGCGAGCTTTTACCGTCAGGCTTGCTGTAACGACCCGAATGAGTTATTTGTGCGACAATGAAAGGTCTGATGTTTTCAGGAGCGCTTCGGCGAATTTTGTCAATAAGAATCTTATATTCCCTGTAATTATTTTTATGAATCATAAGCTGTCGGGGATTGGACTGGCCCGAATGAGTTACAGCAATAGCTTCAAACCAGATAATCCCGCTCCCGCCTGATCCGTATCGTAAATATCTTCGTTCTGTAAGAGGTGAAGGTGACCCATCGGCCTCCGAGTCATAGCCTTCCATAGGTTGAACGACAAGACGGTTATCTATTTGTTTGTCATTTATTTTTTCTTGTTGGAGCAAAGGGCTTAAGTCGTCGTTAAATGGTATTGATAGCCCAAGCTCGCGAGCCTTTCCCAGAAGTTCGTCTTTGCTCTTGAATCTGAAACGTTCGTGCATCTTAATATTGAGATATTTATAGTTTGCATGAAAAAATTAAACAGGTATATCAGGGTTGAAAGTTAGAATAATATTTCATTTCTCTTCATTTTCTTCATCATCTTCTTCCTCGAGCCATTCATATACAGGTTGTTGAGGGCCTTCATTTCTGAAACATATTGCAAGGATAATACCTGAAACAAATCCCATCATGTGACCTTCCCAGGAAACATTCTGATAAACTCCGGGGAACATACCCCAGATCATCGAGCCATAAAGAAAAACAACAAGAAGTGACAGGGCGGTCAGTCTGTAATATTTCCTTATAATGCCGCTAAAGAAAAGGAAGGACATCATTCCGTAAATGAGTCCGCTTGAGCCGATATGTATTAATTCCCTGCCGGTAAGCCAAACCAGAATGCCGGTAAGAAGATAGTTCCACAAAACTATTTTTAATGCAGGTTCGGAATAGAAATAAAAAATTATTGTTCCAAGGACAAGAAAAGGAATGGAATTGCTCATAAGATGCTTTAGATCGGCGTGTATCATTGGAGAAAGTATTATTCCTGGAAGTCCTTTCAGATGAAGTGGATAAATACCAAGAAAGGAAAAATCAACATCGAAGAGGATTTCAATAGCTTTTACAAGCCCCATAAAGAAAACAAAAATGCCTGGAATGAATATACTCAGGAATAGTTTTTTTCTGAAGAAGGTTGCCTCATCAAAGTCAGTCAGGTTTTTATCGGTTTCTACCCCATTTTCCTATATAATTTCCCGATTATTCTCCCGGGAATACGATGCCAGCTTCTTTTCTTATTCTGTCGAGCGTTCTTATCAGGTTTATGCTGAAAGAGTGAGGGACTACAGGGCTTTCCTTTAATCCTTTGTCGAGGCAACGCATTACCTCTTCAGCTTCCCAGTGGTATCCCATTGCTTCAGGCCTGAAGGTGAATTCTTCAGGCTCCTTACCATGAATCTCGAGTATTACCCGCTGGTTCATATCTCTTCCTCTCGATACGATCATATTTCCTTTGTCACAAAGAAGTTTACATCCGATCCCTTCGTTTGTTTTGAATGAACTATATAAATCAGCCATTTTACTATTATCATACCGGAATATTATACTGATTGATTCTTCCGAACCTGTAGGTGAAAACAAAGCATAGGATTTTACTTCATCGGGTACCCCGATGAATGTAAGGCTGTCTATAACGGGGTAAATTCCTATATCATGAAGAGATCCGCCGCCAAGGCTGAGATTGAATTTTCTGTCGTCCGGATTGAAAGGTGGCTGAAACGAAAACCAACCGTGCAGATGATGAATTTCGCCCACTATTCCTGATTGAAGAATTTCGTTAGCCTTTTTATAATAAGGCTGAAATGGCGGCCAAAGAGCTTCCATCAGGAAAAGATTGCGTTTTTCAGCTTCTTCAATCATCTCCTCAACTTGCCTTGAATTAATTGCAAATACTTTTTCACAAATCACATTTTTTCCATTCCGCAAACAAAGCATAGTATGCTGGTAGTGCATCGAATGGGGTGAAGCAATATATATAATTTCGACATCCGGATCCTGAGCAAGCTCTTCATAACTGCCGTAATACTTTTTGAATCCGTATTCCAATGCAAATTTTTTTGCACGCTCGACGTTGCGCGATCCTACTGCATAAAGCTCAGCATTGTTGAGTATCTGAAGGCCTTTCGTAAATTTGGCTGCCATTTTTCCCGGTGCAAGAATGCCCCATTTATATTTTCGTTCCATAATCCTTTTTTAAATCAGATAAAAATAGAAAAAATTAAAGAATGATCCAGATAAATAATCGCAACGATTTAACAAATTGACATACAGATTCTTTATAAAAATAATATTATATATTTTAAAAATATTACTACTATGTATAACATAGTATATGAAAATTTATATTTCTTTGCATGAAATAATTAATAATAAAGTTACAAATAAAAATTCAAAAATGAAAATTGCATTAACAATAGATCTTGGAGGTTATTCTTTCAGTATAGATGAAGATGCTTACGAAGAATTGAAGTCGTATTTAAAAAGTCTCGAGCACTGGTTTTCCGGTGAGGAAAGTTCATCTGAAATAATCAATGACATTGAAGTCAGGATGGCGGAGTTATTCCGTGCAAGGCTTTCGGATTACAGACATGTTATTACAATTAAAGATGTGAGGGAGGTTATCGAAGTGCTTGGGATGCCTGAAGACATAGCAGGCAAAGGAGGAGAAGAAGGTAAGGGGAAGTCCAAATCATCAGGTTCACACAGGATGTACCGCGACCCTGACAAGAGAATTCTTGGCGGTGTTTGTGCCGGGATGGGAGCTTACTGGCGAGTTGATCCCCTGATTATAAGGGTGATATTTCTCGCACTTATTTTTGCGGGCGGATTAGGAATAATTATTTATCTGGTTTTATGGATAGTTCTTCCTGAAGCTAAAACCACAGCACAGAAAATTGAGATGAGGGGCGAAACTGTTGATATAAACACTATAAGAGAGGCAGTAAAGAGCGAATTTGAAAAAGTTCGAAAGAAAATGAACGTATGAACAAACTACTGCAGTATAGTTGTCCGGCAAGAAGAATAAATAATGTTTTATGGATATTGATAATGCAACGGCTCAGATGCGCAAAGGGGTTCTTGAGTACTCCATTCTCCTGGTACTTTCAGGCAGTTCCTGTTATGCAAGCGATATTATCCGACAGCTTAAAGAAGTAAAGGTAATAGTTGTCGAAGGCACTCTCTATCCATTACTTACACGTCTTAAGAACTCAGGGCTTCTCAGTTACCGATGGGAGGAATCGCAGCAAGGCCCACCAAGAAAATATTATATGATAACCGAAGCAGGACGTGAATATCTGAGACAGCTCGATAATGAATGGGCAAGCCTTGTTGAATCGGTTAATCTGTTAAGAAAGAATATCGTATAATCGTTAATCGGTAATTTTTTATTCATTACTTTGCTCTGAACTCTCCCGATTCCCGGGCCTTCGCTTCGTGTGCTCCATGCTTTGTGCTCCATGCCCTGTGCCCTCAATCCTGATAAAACCTTGATGATTTGTACAGCTTCATGTGATATCCTTACAGATTTATCAATATGAAGTATATTCCCTATTTCATTTTTAATTTTGTTTACTACTTTTATCCGCTTTAAAAGCATTCAGTTTGAACAAAGAAAAAGTTATAAATCCATCCCGGGCCATTGCAATTGTTGTTTCAAATATGATAGGCACCGGAGTATATACAAGTCTTGGCCTTCAGGCGGCTGGAGTTCATTCTGTTCTAGCTCTTGTTCTGATATGGATAACCGGAGGCCTTGTTGCTCTTTGCGGAGCGCTTACTTATGGAGAACTGGCGGCACGAATACCGCAATCGGGAGGAGAATATATTTTCCTTTCTAAGATATTTCACCCGGCATTCGGTTTTCTTTCCGGCTTTATTTCAATGACTATTGGCTTTGCAGCTCCGCTTGCAATTTCAGCTATTGCACTTGGAACTTATGCCGGAAACTTAATCCCGGTTCCTCCTATGATAATGGCAGTTACTATAATTATTCTTCTTACATTACTTAATCTGAGTAGTTTCCGAACAGGAGCTAACTTCAATTTTGTTACAACGGCTCTTAATATATCTCTGATTCTTACACTTTGCGTAATGGGTTTCTTAAAAGGGCATTACGATGGATTTAAGGTTACTTTCATGCAGTCAGATCTGAAACAGATAATTAATCCTGCTTTTGCTGTTTCGCTGGTATATGTTTCCTTTGCCTATTCTGGTTGGAATTCAGCAGCATATATTGCCCATCAGGTAAAAGATCCTGTAAAAAACCTGCCTGTAGTCTTTATCACTGGCACTCTGATCGTGATGACACTATATACACTTCTTAATTTTATATTCCTTTATACTGTACCTATCGATGAACTTAAAGGGAAAGTTGATGTAGCATTTATTGCGGCTAAGAATATTTTCGGTGATGCCGGAGGAAAATTTATAGCAGTGCTTATATCTATCGGTCTTATTGCGTCAATAAATTCTTTACTCATTCTTGGTCCAAGAGTTACTCAGGCAATTGCAATGGATTACCCGTCCCTTGGTTTACTTAGCAAGGAAAATAAGAACGGCTCACCTGTTTATGCCACAATACTTCTTGCAATTTTTTCACTTACTCTTATTTGGACCTCGACGTTCGAACAGATAATGACTTTGATAGGATTCACACTAAGTATTTTCACTATATCATCAGTTGCCGGGCTTTTTTTCTTGCGCCATCGTATGAAAAAAAACAACGAAAATTTTTATCATACTTTCGGGTATCCTTTTATTCCGTTTTTTTTTATAGTAGTTGAAGGATGTATGATGGTGTATGTGTTTGCAAACAGGCCTGTGCAGTCACTTATAGGTATTGGGATCACTCTCTCCGGACTTATTGTCTATTTTTTGTTAACGAAAAAAAAGAAACATGTCGGCATTTAGATTGATTCCGGTTTTTGTTTTTTGGTTGATATTTTTCTCATCATGTCATAATAATTCACGTGTATTCGAAAATAAGCTTCCTGATACTCAAGTTTACAACGTTCCTTATGATACTGTTAAAGATAATATTATATCCTTTTTTTCAGGGAAGCAATATGAGAATAGAAATTGTCTTGGTAAATTCGATTCTCTTACCTCGTGGAAGAAATTTTCTTTTCGCATGGACAGCGGTTTTTCATATCTCGATACTTCAAGGTTAATTAAAATGTCGAACTGGGCAGAAACAGAAATAACGTACCGACACGATACTTCTGTTCTGTTTTATCCATTTGGCGGTCCTGATTTTTTGAATGCAAATACCTTTTATCCCAATGCATCAAAATATATACTGATAGGACTCGAGCCAGTTGGTAAACTACCCGATATTTGTAACATGACTCCTTCGGAAGTGGATGAATATCTTGACGACATCTGGCTTTCCCTTAGCGATATATTCAGGAGGAGTTATTTCATAACGGGGCATATGGTTGATGCTTTAAAGAAAGAAGAAGTTGGCGGAGCAACGCCTCTTATTTCAATTTTCATAAAAAGAAGAGGTTACAAAGTGGTTTCACTGGATTATATAGGCATCGACAACACCGGCAACTGGCAATATTCTGATAGTTTGAAAAACAAAAAGTCATTTGCTTCCGGAGTGAAAATTGATTTTGTCCCTGTCAATAGCAATAGAATTCAGACTTTATTTTATATCAGAGCAAATTTATCCGACGAAGGATTGAAAAAGAACGAACCCTTAAGAAGGTATCTTTATTCATTGCCCATACGTCATACTTACCTTAAAGCCGCTTCTTATCTGATGCATAGTAAAGAATTTTCACAAATACGTAGTTTAATACTTGATAAAAGTAAATCAATCCTCCAGGATGATTCTGGTATTGCATATAGATTCTTTGATAAGAAATATTGGGATATTAAACTTTATGGAAAATATCAGAGGCCGGGGAAAGAGTTTTCATGGATTAATGAACCTGACCTTGCTGAGGCATATCATAAAATGCCGGTAAAGCAGGTTCCTTTTACTCTCGGCTATAACTGGCGAACTCGTGCAATAAATCTCCTTTATGCCGTAAAAAGATAAAAAGCACCAAAAAAATTTATTTGCTTTAGTTCATTCATTTTCTTAACTTTGGTAGAGTGATATTATAAAATTATTTCCCACAAGGTTGTATATTTCTGTGGGATTTGTAGAATCTAAAACCTGATTATATGAGAGTTCTGATTACCGGATTTATTGCTTTCGTTATCTGGTCTTTCTTCTCGATGTGGCTTTATGTTGATATTTTGAAACCTGCAACGAAAAGGCCTGTTGTTATTTCCCCTGCTGAAAGACCTGACATGGTGGCTGATTCGCTCGAGAAGCTTCGCGCCTCCATGCCAGAAGATCTACTGATTTTTTTTGATTTTGACAAGACAGAAATCAAGGAAGATCCGTCTATTGATGCCAGAGTGGCTGAATTAAAAACCTGGCTTGAAAAATACCCATCGGCTGTACTTGCAATTACAGGTCATACAGATTTTATTGGCACGCCCGAGTATAATTATAAATTAGGGCTTGAAAGAGCAAATGCAGTCCGAAAATATCTGGAAACAAAAGGAATACCTTCAGAAAAGATGATTGTCGATTCGAAAGGCGAGGACGAGCCTCTGGCAACTCAAATAACATCAAAAGGACGTGCAATGAATAGAAGAACAGTAGTAAGAATTAAAATGTGATAAAATGAATACAAAACTTATTTTACTCGCACAATCGGTTACAACGGCCGTTATAGAAATAATACTTTTGCTTTTGGGTGCAGCCATTATTGGTTTTCTCACAGCATGGTTCTACCAGAAATCCCATTATACGCCTATTATTGAGAAACTGGAAGATGAAAAGGAACAACTTATCCTTGAAATTAATAACCTTAACGATAAAATTAAAGGGCTTAATGATGAAATTAAAGGTCTGAACGATAAAATCACGGAACTTGAAAAAACAATATCCGAACAGAAAAAAGAGATTGAAGAACTGAAAAAACAATAAAAGAAAGAAAGAGAGAAACCTGAGGAATTTCTGCCCCTTTTATGTAGAAATAAAGGCTTTGAAAAATATCTTATACAACAGCTGACCCACCTGGATTCGAACCAGGACTCTGCGGAACCAAAATCCGTTGTGTTACCATTACACCATGGGTCAATTAACCTTTATCAGGTGAGGCAAAATTATAAAAAATAATACTTTTATAATTTAGAAAGCGAATTTTTGAACAAAAAATCAAAGTCCGCAATATCTGACACTTTAATTATCTTCAGTGGGCAGCGTACAAGTGTCCGGATAACATGTCCGAGATCGCACATCTCTTCATCGCCTTCTTCATAATACCATAAAATCCTTACCTGACAGGGCATGTCAAATGTCTTTTCAAGCTCACGAAGTATAGTAAAAACCCACTTGATCGACATTGTGTTGATGAGCTCAAAGCCAAGAATAATTTCCGTTTTTTTTGCACAATCGTCGAGGTAATTTAAAATCCATTCATAAATAGGTGAATAAAAATCAGAAGGGTTTTCCGGAATCGATCTTCCGGTTATAATAATTTTACCTCTTTCAAGAATAACGCGAGGCGTTTTTTTTGACGGTTCTATAAGAATACTTTCAGGATACATGCTAAGGCATAACTTCAGGCTCTCTTTTCAGAAGCCCTTTATTGAGGGTGGTAAAATTATATAATTAGTTTAAATCTTCAAACTTATTTTTTATGCTTTGCCAATATTTTAATAATAATGTTAAAAGTAGAGTTATATAATTTATATCTTCGTAGCTCCGTTTACGGAAAGTAATATAATATAAAAACTTATGAAGAAAATTACACTTCTGATTATCCTCATCATGTTTTTTCCTTCATTTTTATCTTTCTCTCAAGATAAAGTCTGGTCACTTGAAGATTGCATAAAATATGCTCTTGAGAAAAATATTCAGGTTAAGCAGCAAGGATTGCAAACAGAGGTTCAGAAAAATTCTCTTGACCTTGCAAAACTTAAACTTTTGCCGACGATTAATGGCAATGCAACTCATAGTTACTCTTTCGGCAGGGCTCTCGACCAAACTACTTATCAATATACCGAACACGAAAATGTTATGTCGGATAATTTTTATATAGGAAGCAGTTTGACTCTCTTCAGTGGGCTTCAGAACTATAATTCAATAAAAAAAAATAATTATGAATTGTTTGCCAGCGAACAAAATCTTCAAAACATAAAAGATAATATAGCACTTAGTGTAGCACTTGGCTACCTTCAGATATTGCTTAATAGAGAGCTTGTTTCTGCAACTGAAAACCAGTTTTTGATTACAAAACTACAGATTGAAAAAACCCAAAAGCTTGTTGATGCAGGAAGTGTTGCAATGGGGAATCTGTTACAGATCGAAGCACAGGCTGCTCAGGAAGAGCTTCAACTTATAAATCTGAAAAACCAGCTAAGTATTTCTTATCTTAATCTCGCACAATTATTAGAACTTCTGACACCTGAGGGGTTTGAAATAGCAATTCCCGAAATAAGTATAGATACAAATTATATAAGTACTGAAAATGTACTCGATGTATTCAATATTGCATGCAATAACAGAGCGGAAATAAAAAGCGCCGAAATGAAACTCAAAGCAAGCGAATACGACCTTAAAATTGCTAGAGGTGGTAGAAGTCCTCGTATTTCAATGAGCGCCTCATTCAGTACAGGATATTCGGATATCAGAAAAAAACTTCTCGGCATAGATCCTGTTACTGGCCCGATTTATGGTAAATATTCTTTTGCCGACCAGATAAATGATAATATAAACTATGGAATTTCCTTCTCAGTAAGTGTCCCTTTTCTTAACGGATGGCAGGTCAATAAAAATATTTCCAATTCAAAACTTGCTATAGAAAATAATAATTATGCTCTTGAAGCGACAAAAAAGCAGCTTTATAAGAATATCCAACAGGCTTTTGCAGATAGGGAGGCAGCTTTAAAAAGATATAATGCTACTATAAAAACTGTAATCGCAAATGAAGAAGCTTTCAGATATTCAGAGCAAAGATTCAATGTTGGGCTTGTTACACCAGTTGACTATAATGCAGCTAAAACACAATTGTTGAAAGCACAGTCAGAAATGGCACAAGCCAAATATGAATTCATATTCAAAATAAAAGTGCTTGATTTTTATAAGGGAATCCCGATTACATTATCTGAATAAAATTTATAATATAATGAAAAATAATAAAATACTTAAAATATTATTGCCCGTCACCGTTGTGCTTATTATACTGGCATTTATAGGCAAGAAACAAGGATGGTTTGGTAAACAAGCTGCAGTCAAAGTGGCCGTTGAGAACGCATCTATAAGAAGCATTACTGAAATAATTACCGCAAATGGCAAGATTCAACCTGAAAAGGAAGTTAAAATAACGCCTGACGTTTCCGGTGAAATTGTTGAACTTAATGTTAAAGAAGGCGACGATGTGATGAAGGGGCAGTTATTATGTCGCATAAAACCCGATACTTATATTTCACAACGTGACAGATCCCTGGCTGCAATATCATCAGCAAGGGCAAGGCTATCGCAATCGGAAGCACAGTTTGTTCAGGCTGAACTGGCATACAAAAGGAATAAGCAACTTTTCGAAGAAAAGGCAATCTCCCAATCTGAATTTGAGCAGGCAGAAGCTGCTTATAAAGTGGCAAAAGCCGAAGTGGATGCTGCAAAATTTTCAGTTTCCAGTGCCGAGGCTGCATTAAAAGAGGCAGAGGAAAACCTGATTAAAACGTCCATTTATGCACCGATGTCAGGCACTGTGTCAATGCTTCTTGTAGAACTTGGAGAAAGAGTTGTAGGAACAAGTATGATGACAGGTACGGAGATGATGAGAATTGCCGATCTTTCGCGCATGGAAGCCAGGGTAGAAGTAAATGAGAACGATATTATAAGAGTTAAAGTTGGTGATACAGCTATCGTAAATGTGGATGCCTATCTGGATGAAAAATTTACCGGAGTTGTAACTATGGTTGCCAATTCTGCAAAAACAACAGGTGTCTCTGCAGACCAGGTCATAAATTTCGATGTAAGAATTTTTATACTTCCCGAGTCATATAAGCATCTTGTGAGTGAAGAAAGGCCAAGCCCACTTCGACCTGGCATGTCGGTCTCGGTCGATATACGTACTATAACAAAGCCTGCAGTATTGGCTGTGCCAATACAGGCTGTAACCACAAGAACTGATACCACACTGGCAGGAGAAGCGACTACAAGAAATGAAGTGAGGACTCTTGTTTTCATTACCGATGGAACCTATGCTCTTGCCAGAGATGTTAAAACCGGCATTCAGGATAATAATTATATCGAAATAATTTCCGGTATCAATGAAGGCGATAGGGTGATCACGGCACCATTCAGTGCTATTAGTAAAAAGCTATCTGACAGCACTCTGATTCAGATTGTCAAAAAAGAAGAGCTTTATGCTGTAAAATAAATCCTGATCAGACAAAGCAAATGATTTTATGCATTGAAACAGCTACGACCGTATGCTCTGTTGCATTATGCTGCAGCGACCGTGTTATTTCACAGCGCGAAAGCAAAAACTCCAACTCACATGCTGAAATGCTTGCGGTTTTTATAAATGAAATTTTTAAAGAACGAAATATAAATGCTCAAGAGCTTGAGGCAATTGCCGTGAGCAAAGGTCCGGGCTCATATACTGGTCTTAGAATAGGCGTTTCCACTGCAAAAGGTATTGCATACGCCGCAGATATTCCTCTGATAGGAATCGATACCCTAACATCAATGTATTATGGATTGCTTGAAACTGAAATAGGTAGAAAATATATTGACAGGGAAACATTATTCTGCCCAATGCTCGATGCCAGAAGAATGGAAGTATATTATTGTATTTATGACTCATACGGTAAAAAAGTCAAAGAAATAACAATAGAAACAATAAATGAAAATTCCTTCACGGATATATCGTCCAATTTTATGATGATATTTTTTGGAAATGGAGTGAACAAATGTTCAGGAGTTATTAAAAGAGATAAACAGATCTTTATAAAAAATTTTGAACTATCTGCTTCATATATGCGGACCCCTGCATATAAGGCATTGAAAGAGGCAAAGTTTGAAAATACTGCTTATTTTGAACCGTTTTACCTTAAAGATTTTTTAGCAACACGGCCAAAGAAAAAATTGTTTTAAAAGAAAAAATATGGTGATTTTTAAAATTAAATATATTATATCTATTATTCTCTTACTTCTACTTCCTGTTGTCTGGTTAAATGGTCAGAATTCGCCTTATCAGGATGGAGAAAAGGTTTCTTTTATAATGCATTATGGAATCATAACCGGAGGTGCCGGGAACTTAAGCCTTACGAAAGAAATTCTTGATGGCAAAGAAGTATATCATGCTTATTTAATTGGTTATACAACCGGTATTACAGATGCAATTTTTAAAGTACGCGACGTCTATGAGAGCTATTTCGATCCTGTTACCGAACTTCCAGTGAAGTCTGTAAGAGATATCCATGAAGGTCGCTATAGAAAATATAATGTAGTCCTTTTCGACCATTACTCACGTCCCGATTCTGCAATTCTTATCAGTGACCTTACAGGAAAACATGTAACAGAAAAGGGTATTCATGATATACTTTCATGTTTTTATTATTTCCGGAAAAATTACCTGGCAAAAAATTATCCATTCAAGCAGGATGAAAGAATAGTTATAAATACATGGTTCACAGATGAATTCTATCCTATAATACTATCTTATAAGGGTATGGAAAATGTAAAAACCCGGTTTGGTAAAATAAGATGTTATAAATTTAATCCGGTTACTGAAGTGGGCAGGCTTTTTAAAACTAACGAAGATGTTTCGATCTGGTTTTCCGCAGATAAAAATTGTTTACCTGTTAAGATACGATTTGATATATTTGTCGGCGCTTTTACAGCCGAGATAAATTACTACGAAGGGCTTGTAGAGCCGTTTAAGTTTATTGATTAAGAAAAAAGAAATTATTAATTTTAAACAGAATAATTTATATGGCAACAACTCAGGATTTGAGGAATGGACTGGTGATTGAGTTCAATAATGATTTATATACAGTTGTTCAGTTTCAACATGTAAAGCCCGGTAAGGGCCCGGCTTTTGTACGTACAAAACTTAAAAATATAAAAACGGGAAGGATTATTGAAAATACATTCAATGCCGGAGTTAAAATTAATGTTACACGGGTCGAAAGGAGGCCTTTTCAGTATCTATATAAAGACGACCTTGGATATTATTTTATGCATACTGAAACTTTCGAGCAAGTGCATGTACCTGAACATATGATTGAGCAACATGAATTTCTGAAAGAAGGGCAGAATGTTGAAATAGTCGTGCATGCCGATACTGAAAATATACTTTCGGTAGAGCTTCCGCCCTTTGTTGTTCTTGAGATAACATATACAGAACCCGGGCTAAGAGGCGATACTGCAACAAACACTCTGAAGCCTGCAAAAACCGAAACCGGTGCAACTGTTATGGTCCCTCTTTTCGTTAATACCGGCGACAAAATAAAAATTGATACACGCGACGGCTCATACGTCGAAAGGGTGAAATCATAGTATGAAATGAAAGAAAAAAGTTCTTCAAAGGAGAGACTTGAAATTTCAAAATTTAAGCTTAATGCATTACTCGAAATCACTTTGTCTATTAATGCAAACCTTCCTGTAGAAGAGCTTCTTGCCAAATACGACTCAATACTTAGAAACAACCTTGGTATTGGGAAAATAATGATTTTTAAACGTGAAGAAAAGTGGGAATGCATTCTTAATGCAGGATTCCCTGATTCATTCCAGAAGTCGATTAATATACAGGATCAGCTCCTGCCACTTACGGAAACTACAATAGTTACCAACACGCCAGGTTTTGAAGGAGTTGACATCATTATACCAGTATGTAACAACCTTATTCCACTGGCATATATATTCATAGGCGATATAGAGGAAGAGGGAGAAGGAATGAGCCCGGTGTTAAAACATCTGACATTCATTCAGACAATTTCGAATATAATAATTGTAGCTATCGAGAATATCAGACTTTTTAAAGAAAGCCTACGCCAGGAAGCTCTTAAGAAAGAGCTCGAGCTTGCATCACGGATGCAAATGATGTTAATTCCAGGCGAAAATCAACTTCCATCCCGGGGTAAAATAGTTGTCAAAGGATTCTATTTTCCACATTATGAAGTGGGAGGTGATTATTACGACTGCTTAAAACTTTCTGAGGAAATAACAGGCTTCTGTATTGCAGATGTTTCAGGCAAAGGAATTTCAGCAGCAATATTAATGTCGAATTTTCAAGCGAGCCTCCGTGCACTTTTCACCTGTGATATAGATCTTGTAAGCCTTATCAGAAAACTTAATGGAATTGTTATTTCTAATGCCGAAGGAGAAAAGTTTATCACTTTTTTTGTAGCCAGATTTAACCACAGCACAGGCATTCTGGAATACGTGAATGCGGCTCATAATCCTCCTGTTCTTTATGATACAGTAACCGGCGAAATAACACATCTGAAAGCCGATTGTGTTGGAATTGGCATGCTCGACGAAATTCCTCCTTTTACAGCAAAAAAAATAGAAATAAAGAATTATTCTAAAATCGTATGTTATACCGACGGACTCTCTGAACTGAAAGATGAGTATGGCAAAGAGTTAGGAACAGGTTGTATTATCCGCCATATTCAAAACGTCAGACCGGTTGGAGAGAATATCTCCGAAATGTTAAAAGAGCTTGGAATACCCGACAAAAACCCTGGTCTTTTTGATGATGTGTCGATAATTGCTGCAGATCTCTATTGATATATTTCCGTTACTTACTGGAAAAATATTCAGAGTGCTCTTATCAATGAGTAATTCTTTTTTCCTTTTTGTACGAGTAAATATTTTCCATTAAGAAGAAAATCACTATTGATTATTTTTTCACCATCCTCAACTTTTTCCTTGTTGATACTTATGCCACCGCTTTGAATAAGTCTTCTCATTTCGCTCTTAGATGAAAAAATTCTGCAATGTACGGTACATAAATCGTATATCGCAACTCCATCGGAAAATAAATCTTTGCTGACATTGAATACAGGGACCCCTTCGAAAACCGATAAAAATGTCTTCTCATTCATTTTCCTGAGCGATTCGGTAGTCCCCTGTCCGAAAAGTATCTTTGAAGCCTCGACAGCAGAGTTATACTCTTCTCGTGAATGAACCATTACTGTTACCTCTTCGGCAAGCCGTTTCTGTAGAATACGTGCTTCAGGTTTCTGATAATGAGTTGAGATAAGATTTTCGATTGTTTCCTTTCCAAGCGTTGTATAAATTTTGATATATTTTTCTGCATCTTTGTCCGACACGTTAAGCCAGAACTGATAGAATTGATATGGCGATGTCTTTTCAGGGTCGAGCCATACATTTCCCGATTCTGTTTTGCCGAATTTGGTACCGTCGGCCTTTGTAATCAGAGGACATGTGAGAGCGAATGCTTCTCCGCCCATCTTACGTCTGATAAGTTCAATTCCTGTCAGTATATTGCCCCACTGATCGGAACCGCCCATCTGCAGCTTGCAGTTATAATTCCGGTAAAGATGAAGATAATCTGTACCTTGAACGAGCTGGTAAGAAAATTCGGTAAAAGACATCCCTTCTTTCGAATCCGGCCCAAGACGTTTCTTGACAGAATCTTTTGCCATCATGTAATTAACCGTTATATGTTTGCCTATATCTCTAATAAAATCAAGGAATGAATAGTTCTTCATCCAGTCGTAGTTATTGACCATAATTGCCCTGTTCGGGCTGTCCGACTGAAAATCGAGGAATTTTGCAAGTTGTTTCTTGATGCATTCCTGATTATGTCTCAATGTATCCTCGTCGAGTAATACACGTTCTTCCGATTTGCCCGAAGGGTCGCCAATCATTCCTGTGGCACCGCCAATCAGTGCAATGGGTATATGTCCGGCCCGCTGAAAATGCAACAGAAGCATTATCTGTACCATGTGCCCGATATGGAGAGAATCGGCGGTAGGATCGAATCCTATATAACCCGTTACCCTTTCTTTATTAAGCAAATCTTCCGTTCCAGGCATGATATCGTGTATCATGCCCCTCCATCTCAGTTCTTCGATAAAATTCATATATCCTCCGCTGGAGCCGCAAATATAGTAAAATATAGTAAAATGGGTCAGATAATTGTCCCCGACGGTTTCTTTTTGAACTTTTCAAAACTTTTAGAAAATGTCCCTTCTCCTATAATAGGGAAAATTGCAGGGGCAACGTCGGAAATAGGATTGTAGAGTATTGACTCGTTGATTTTTTCTTTCGGCAGAAAAGGACGGTGTTCATCAATAGCATTCAGCACTACAAATAATATGCTGAGAATAAGCACGGATTTAATAAATCCGAATGCCATTCCAAGGAATTTGTTCAGAAAGCCGAGTGAAGCAATTTTGATTATCTTATCTGCAAGCAATCCGATGAAATGAATAACTATTACGATCGCTATAAAAGTGATGATAAAGGCAATAATTCCAACGTAGCGCCCTGTCATATCGAACCATTCATAAAGTTTTAAGGCTGTCCAGTCAGAAAATTTTATAGCAGCCCATATTCCAAGAATAAGTGCGGCCAGAGAAGCAACTTCTCTTATAAATCCATTGATGAAGCCATAGATAATGGCTATTGACATTATTATAAGAATGATTATATCAATGTAATTCATTAGTTTATAAAATTAAAAGTGAAGGTATAAAACTATGGAGAAATATCAAAACCAAAAGAAATAAAAAGATGACATGGAACAGGTGGGAGAAAAACAAAATAAGCATCTTGATTCGTAATGTATATTGCAATGATAAAAAAAGGCATAATTTTGCGATCTTGAATGACGGTCCTATAGTTCAATGGATAGAACGGCGGTTTCCTAAACCGTAAATCCAGGTTCGATTCCTGGTAGGACTACAAGATAATCAAAGGGATGTATGTAAATCCATGAAATATTTTTATCCTGTTCCTTTTATCTTTTATCTTAAATAAACAATTTTCCTGTTTCTGTCTGAATGGTGAATAAATATACACATATTGACCATATTGACAGGCATTATAATAAAAAAATCTGTGGAATAAATTAAATATTTTAAAATGCAATTTATTAAATATGTGGCATATTATTTGTTTATCTTGTTTGGTTTCAGAATATAACTTATGAAAGCTTCTTCATCTATCATTATATGTATTTTGGGATTCTTTATTCTTCAATCATGCCAAAAAGATGAAGTTGATATAGATCCCTTTAATCAGGAATATTTCTATTATACATTTAATTATGAGAAAATACCGTTGTATTTAAAGGGATCAGAAGTATATATTGAATTTAATCATAATCTATCTTACTATGAAATTATAAGATTGCTTAGGAAATACGATTTTATTAAAATACCTGCTAATGCAAATATTACAGAAAGAAGCAAGAGTATCCGGTGTGAAATAAATCCAAAAGATACGATTCAATTATTAAATATCCTGAGGACACTGAACAAAGATTCAATTCATTACGCTATGCCTGTTTTTACTTTTATTAAAAATGATCCAAAATCATTTGCAATTCCAACTAATACAATTAATTGTGATCCTTTAGTCTCTAAAGAAGAATTAATTAAGCTTATTTCCAAATATAATTTATTAATAACAAAATCAAAGCCAGAGCATCTTTATTATTTGTTAGAAATAAAAAAAATAAATACTGGATTTGAATCCATTGAAATAGCAAATTCACTCTATGAGACCGGGAAATTTACATATTGTTGCCCGGATTTACTTTCACAAGGTATTATACTTTTATCAGATTTCACTTCTGACTGATTAATATAATTTATTGAAAATGCCAGTAACATAACATAAACTTTGAAGAATTAATATAAGAACATAAGGCTATAAACAGCATCTCATTCATTACCGGGCACCAAATAATAGCCTGTTAACGAAATCACTTAAGAGCACAATCAATCATAATCAATTAAACCTGTCTGACTTCAATGCTAGAGAAGCAACTGGATTTAGAATAAAATTTAAATATTAATAAAATAGATGCATATCTATTACATTAGTTGTAACTTGGTATTTTATTGCTAATGGTTAATTATTAGAGGATTGAGTGATTGAATGATTGATTGATTGAATGATTGGATTACAGGGACATAAGAGATTTATATATTTTCGATTCACCACTGGGAGCACGGGTTAACACGGATTCCCCCCGTGCCGGCCCGTGTGCTCCGTGGTAAAAGAATAAAAGCGTAAAGTATGCCTTGTTGTTAAATGTTTTTGGGAATTTATTGGCCTGTCAATCTTTTTAAACCCCCACATTCTGATAAATTATTTAGCCCGTCAGGGCTTATAATTCCATAGCCGGAGCATTATTGAGTTATTCAACATTTGTCCGTAGGACATTAACCATTTTCTTTGGGCTGCGCATGAGCGAGCCGTTTATAGTAATGATTGAATGAATGAATGATTGATTGATTAAATAAATGAATGATTGAATTCCAGGGACATAAGAGATTTATATATTTTCGATTCACCACTGGGAGCACAGATCAACACGGATTTATCTCGTGCTAACCCGTGTACTCAGTGGTAAAAGTATAAAAGGTATATTTTTGTTTTGAGCTATTAAACACTTCATTCCATAATTTTATATTGTCCACCGGGTCCTTAATAAGTTGTTTATTCCGTACAAAGTAGTCCACCTATTCCATCCGAACTTCTCCCACCATCTTTCTAAAGATTGTTTCAAATTCAAAAAATACAACCACGTTTTCAGCTTCCTCGAGCACATTCTTTCAAAATAAACCCTTATATTCGAACATAAACTGTTTAATCTAATAATTCTGCCATGCTGGAAAATAATCTCGATATCAAGGCGCTGGAGAACTGGCTGTGGGAAGCTGCCTGCAAAATACGCGGACCCGTTGACGCTCCAAAATATAAAGACTACCTCCTACCGCTCATCTTCCTCAAACGCCTCTCCGATGTTTTCGAAGATGAACTCGAACGTATGTCACAAAACTACGGCTCAAAAGAGTTTGTCGAAAAACTTGTTGCATACGACCATGACCTCGTCCGTTTCTACCTGCCCGCTGAAACGCGCTGGAAAGAACTTGCAAAACAACCTGCGAAGGGTACCGGCGAATACCTGACAAATACCGTTCGTACAATAGCAAGAGAAAACCCGAAACTCCAGGGCGTGATAGATACTGTTGACTTCAACGCCACCGCTGCCGGACAGAGAATCATCAGCGACGATAAACTGAAAGAACTGATAAACGTCCTGAATAAATACCGGCTTGGCCTGAACGACGTCGATGCTGACATACTTGGCAGAGCGTACGAATACCTCCTGAGGAAATTCGCCGAGGGCTCGGGCCAGAGCGCCGGAGAATTCTATACTCCCGGCGAGGTCGCAGTGCTGATGTCATACATCCTGAACCCCGAACCGGGTAATGAGATTTATGACCCGTGCTGCGGCTCAGGCGGACTGCTTATCAAATGCTTCCTGCGGTTCAGGGAGAAATACGGCGCCGATTCCGCCGTCGAGCCTCTTAAGTTCTACGGCCAGGAGATACTGCCCTCTACCTTCGCCATGGCAAAGATGAACGCTTTTATCCATGACATGGAGGCTGAGATAGCACTCGGCGACACCATGAACAGGCCTGCATTCCTCACGTCGCAGGGCTCGCTTCGTAAATTCGACCTTGTAACGGCCAACCCGATGTGGAACCAGGATTTTTCACAGACGGTCTATGAAAACGACGCGTACAACCGCTTTGGCTCCGGATACCCTCCTTCCAACACCGCCGACTGGGGCTGGATACAACACATGTTCGCCTCCCTGAACGGGCAGGGGAAGATGGCTGTGGTGCTCGATACAGGCGCAGTGTCGCGCGGCAGCGGTAACACCGGCAAAAACAGGGAGAGGGATATACGAAAAGAGTTCGTCGAACGAGACCTTGTCGAGGCTGTCGTGCTGCTGCCCGAAAACCTTTTCTATAACACAACGGCGCCGGGGATAATCTTGGTCATCAATAAATCGAAACCTGACGAGAGGAAAGGAAAGATATTGCTCATCAATGCTTCGAAGCTGTTTAAGAAGGGCCGTCCCAAGAACTATCTGCCGGATGAGAGTATTGACCTAATAGCCGATATATACCTCAACTGGAAAGAGGAAGAGGGCATAAGTAAAATCATCGCACGGGAAGAGGCAACACGGAACGACTATAACCTCAGTCCTTCACGCTATGTCGCTCAGAACGGTGAGGACGACACACTTGACCTTGAGGACGCCATCGTACAACTCAAGGAAGCCGAGGAGGAACGAAATGAAGCCGACGAAAAACTGAGAACAATCCTTAAAGAGTTGGGATTATGGAAATGAACCAATGGGCTAAATTGGCGAATGGTTGGCGTTTAATCAAATGGAAAATAAAATTATGAGTGAGCAACAGAACATAGAGGGGTTCAATATTTTGAACCCCTCTTGTATGGGTTAATGGATAAGGAGATAAAGATAATTGAAGGAAATTGAAATACAATCCAGATAACCACCATCGCCGTTCCATACGTTTGCAGGGATACGATTATTCCCAACCAGGTATTTATTTTATTACCCTTTGCACACATAATCGTGAATGTTTATTTGGGAAAATTTTAAATGGTGAAATGCGATTAAATGAATTTGGAAAAATGACACAACAATGTTGGTTGGAAATACCAAATCATTTTCCGCACGTACAATTGGATGAATATATCATTATGCCAAATCATATTCATGGAATAATCGTTTTGAATGATATTATTGGGGTTCAAAATATTGAACCCCAACGCCAAAACGCATACCAACACATTATACCGGGGTCAATTGGTTCCATTATTCGCGGATTTAAAATTGGCGTTACCAAAGGGTTCAAAATATTGAAACCGGACAACACGGATATTTACGTTGTCTGGCAACGAAATTTTTACGAACACATTATTCGAAATAATGATGAATTAAATCGAATTCGGAAATATATAATTGATAATCCTAAAAAATGGAAAACAGATGAAATTTATATTTGATATTCCCGTTTTTTTGCAACCGCCCAGCCGATTGTTGGGGCGAAAAATTTTTCTCCCCAACATAATTATATATTTACGTAATTGTTAAAAAATCCAAAAGCCAACAAATTTCTGAATTTTATTATTTACAATTTATTTTTTTATTAGAAGTTAAGGATCAAGAGTTTATTTTTGGATAATAAATTAGAGATGGCAGTACAGTATCGTGAAGGGAATTTTCTACTATTCAAAAATGGAATTACTATTCAATAGTTTATTGGCGATTATAAGTCCATTGTATTAAGATAAATTCAAAGGAGTTTTCTGTCTTAAAAAAGAGAAATATTTACTATGTCAACACAACGTTATTCAGTAAACCCACAACCAGTAGAAACCCTTCTTACATGGGTAAAATCGGGAGAAATTGCAATACCTGAAATACAGCGCCCCTTTGTATGGAATTCTACAAAGGTTCGTGATCTTTTAGATTCCCTATATCAAGGATTTCCAATAGGGTTTCTTATTGTGTGGCGTAATCCCAATATCAAGCTGAAAGATGGAACTATATCTAAAGGCAAGCGTATTCTAATCGATGGACAGCAACGTATTACTGCACTTATGGCTTCACTTTTAGCTAGGGAAGTACTTACAAAGGATTATGATACAGTAAATATCCGAATAGCTTTTAATCCTCAGGAAGAGCGCTTTGAAGTTACCAACCCTGCTATTAGTAAGGATGTAAAGTGGATAGATGATATTTCTAAAATGTTTTCTCCTAACACAAGTATTTTGAAGCTGGTTAAGGATTATTGTGATAAAAATCCTGGTTTATCAGAAGATGACATCTTTTCGGCAATTGAAAAGTTAAAAAATATAATACATAACAATGTTGGAATAATTGAGTTGGCTGATGATCTTGATATAGAAACAGTAACAGAGATATTTATCCGTGTAAATTCGGCTGGATTGGAATTGTCGCAGGCGGATTTTGCCATGTCAAAAATAGCGGTAAACGAAACCTATGGAGGGAATATTTTACGAAAGGCTATTGATTATTTTTGCCATCTTGCTGTTACCCCTGAATTTTACGATAAAATCAAAAAAAATGATCCAGTTTTTGCAAGTTCAGATTATTTTCAGGCTATGCAATGGTTAAAAGACATTAATGATGATATTTATGATCCAACTTATACGGATATGTTACGTGTAGCTTTCACTTCACAGTTTGATCGAGGCAAACTACAAGATCTTGTTGCGTTAATTTCAGGTCGAAATTTTGAAACAAAGCAATATGAAGAAGTTATTGCAGAGCAATCATTTGCAAAACTAAAAGCAGGAGTATTGGCATTTATTAACAAGAGTAATTTTGAGCGTTTCGTAATGATAATACGTTCTGCTGGTTTCATAACCAGTAATCTAATTGGAGGACAAAATGCCTTAAATTTTGCATATATAGTGTATTTATTGGGTAAAAAGGAAGGGTTATCTTCTGATGATATAGAGCATTTGGTTCGACGATGGTATGTAATGTCAATTCTACGAGGGCGTTATGCAGGTAGTCCTGAAACTGCTTTTGATATAGATATACGTCAAATAGGAACAAACGGTTTAAAGAAATATATTGATACCGTTTGTGATACTGAATTGCCTGAAAGTTTTTGGACAGGAATGCTCCCTCAGTTAATGAATACTTCTTCTGCACAAAGTCCTTATTTCCTTGCATATAAAGCTGCTCAGGTCAAATTGGGTGATAAAGGATTTCTTTCACGGGATATTACAGTACGAGATTTGATATTAAATAGAGGGGACGTGCATCATATTTATCCAAAGGAATACTTAAAGAAAAAGGGTATGCAACGCGGTATGTATAACCAGATTGCTAATTTTGTTATTGCTCAGAGTGAAATAAATATTGTTATTGGTGATAAACCTCCACAAAATTATATCCCTGAGATTATTGAACAATGTAATGGTGGTGAAAAAAAATATGGTGGAATTACTGATATGGAAGAATTAAGGGATAATTTTAATGTCCATTGTTTACCAGAGGCTTTTTTGAATGGTAATATTCCGGAATATGAGGATTTCCTTGAAGAACGAAGAAAGTTAATGGCTATCAAGATAAAAACATGGTATGAAATGTTATAAGAAAGCATATACCCGATGACAGTCTACTCATATATAGAAATTGTATATTTATGTTGTTTTGATACTTTGCATTTAACCTTCTCGTAAAATGAATATCAGCTTTCTTAAGAGATAAAGTTATTTGAGAATAGCCATAGAAAGTGGAGGATTAACAAGGTAGTTTATAAATTCAAAAACTTTATAATTGATTTTAGAGTTATTAACTAGGAAACTTGCAGATACAGGAAAGTTAATGAATATATAATGGTCTAGAAAAACTGGACAGGAATTTACTAATTTTAAAATTTCTGTCACATGAAAAATTCAAGAAGAACATTTACGGCTGAATTTAAAGCCAAGGTTGCCATAGAGGCAATAAAAGAAATCAAGACCATATCTGAGCTTGCCCAGATTTACCAGGTTCATCCGAACTTAATCACACATTGGAAGAAAGAGTTTCTTGCCAATGCGGGGAAAGTTTTCGAAAGCGGAAAGGATGAGTCATCAGAGATAAAGAAGCTTAAGAAAGAAAATGAGGAGTTGGTTCATCAGATCGGTCAACTGTCGGTAGACATCAACTGGTTAAAAAAAAATTCTATGATACCATTAGATACACGCAGACAGATGGTTGATCGTGAAGAAGGGTAAATGAGTATATGTTACCAATGTGAACTTTTGGGGATTACCAGGAGTTCGCTCTATTATACGCCATCAAAAGCCAGTACGAAAGACCTGAAGCTAATGGAGGAACTTGACAGGCTTTACCTTGAGGATCCCACGCGTGGGACGCGCAGGATGACCAATGAGTTGCGTAAAAAAGGTCATCAGGTTGGTCGGTGCCATGTACGTACTCTGATGCAGATCATGCGTTTAAAAACGGTTTATTGCAGGCCACGTACTACCATCATAGATTCTGCCAGGTATAAATATCCCTACTTGCTTCGTAATCTGGTTATTCAAAGACCAAATCAGGTGTGGGCGCTTGATATTACCTATATTCCGATGCTTAAAGGATATATGTATCTGCTGGCTATAATGGACATTTACAGTAGATGCATCCTGGTGTGGAGTTTGTCTAACACGATGGAATCTGAATGGGTTGTTAATACCTTGAAAATGACGGTAAACAAATATGGAAGACCGGAGATTATAAATTCAGATCAGGGAAGCCAGTTTACATCGGATGAATATACCGGATATGTCAAAAGCCTTGAAACAGTCAGGATATCAATGGATGGCAAAGGCAGGGCCATTGATAATGTTTATATTGAACGTTTCTTCAGAACCATTAAATATGAAAAAATTTACATTGAGCAACCGGAGACGGGTAGTGAATTATACCACATCTGTTCACAATTTATTCACTATTACAATGAAAAGCGGGATCATTCTTCAATAGGGAACAACCCGCCACTCCTTGTATATCAGAATGCTGCATGATTATTAACAAAAAAATAAAAAAAAATAAGTTATGGGTCTCCCTATTTCAAAATAAAAACTTATATTTGATTAATAAATTGTCCAGTCATATTATACCATCTCATCCGTCGTTAAAAATTTTTCCGTGAAATTTTTTTCTTCCGATTGATTTCCCGGGAATTTCCCCCGAAGGTATCTTCATTGTAAATATACCAGCAAAACAAACTTTTAATTAACTGTGTATTGTAAACCTGACCCATTTCATCATTAAGAAAAATACCATTCAATTCTAAAATATTGAGAGGAATAGCTATTTTAACAGCCTGATAACAAATTATCAAAAAATGAGAGAAGAATTAATATCCTGTTCCGCCGGATTGTTAATTCTGGCAGGAGGCATTGCAAATGCACAGGAAACTCCAAAGGAACAACCAAATATCATCATGCTGCTTGTTGATGATCTCGGCTGGAAGGATGTGGGATTCAACGGAAGCCGGTTTTATGAAACACCAAATATCGACAGGCTAGCTGCTAAAAGCATGATTTTCAATAATGCTTATGCTGCCTGTGCCGTCTCCTCTCCTACCCGTGCTTCGCTTCAGACAGGAAGATATCCTGCACGAATAGGAGTAACAGACTGGATACGCGCCAGGTTCCAGATCCCGGGTGGTAAGGTCGAAACACCTCCACCCTATGAAGAAAACGGTGACAAAAAACTGAGAACCCCCTCAAATCCATATTGGATGGATCTGGAAGAGATTACCATCGCAGAACTGTTGAAAACAAAAGGCTATTTCACCTGCCATGTCGGAAAATGGCACCTCGGACCGGATGATTACTATCCGGAAAAACAAGGCTATGACGTCAATATTGCCGGTTGCGATATGGGACAACCGGTCAATTATTTTGATCCTTATGCTGATAAAAAAGGAGTCTCTTTCCCAAACCTTAAACCACGAAAAGAAGGAGAATACCTCGAAGATCGCCTGGCTGACGAACTGATACAGGTAGTTAAGCAACATAAAGACAGACCTTTTTTTATAAATATGTGCTATTATGCAGTCCATACACCTCTGATGGCTAAACCCGAAACAATAAAAAAATATGAAGCCAAAATTAAGACCGATGATCAGACCAATGCGGTGTATGCCTCAATGATTGAGCATCTGGATGATGCTGTCGGAAAATTAATTAATGTTCTGGAGAATGAGGGATTAATGGATAATACCATAATAATCTTCTTTTCAGATAACGGCGGTTTTCTCGGATCCACAAGCAATAAACCATTGCGCTCGGGAAAAGGATACCCCTATGAAGGTGGCATAAAGGAACCGATGTTTGTATATTGGAAAAATGTGATAAAACCCGGAACACAATGTGATCTGCTTGTTTCCAGTATCGATTTCCTGCCGACAATCTGCAAAATTACCGGTACTCCGCTTCCGGACAGGATCATCGACGGCCGCGATATAAGCCCTGTCTTTTCCGGCAAAAAACTGAAAAACGTCCCGCTTTACTGGCATTTCCCGCACTACAGGGTAAATGATATAGTACCATACAGCATCATCCGTGACGGAGACTGGAAACTTATCAAAAGATACGAAGGTACACCTTTCGAACTTTATAACCTTAAGAAGGATATTTCAGAAACCAACGATCTGGCTTCAACCAAATCCCACAGAGTGAGAAAACTTAACCGGAAGCTGGAAGAGTGGCTTGTCCAAACAGAAGCAAGAATGCCGGTCGAAAAATAACCTGACTTATGAGAATAACATCGCAATGTATAAACGATAATTACTCATTCAACAAATATAGTAAATCAAAGTGTAGCCAAAATTACATTACCACAGGAACAGGTGTTATCAACGGAGAAGCTCTTCTGGATGATGATCTTAATACATCCTTAACAATAAGATCCGGAAATGACAGGAAAATTGTACGGATACAATTCTCATGTGAAAAATCCTTTAAAGCTCAGGCACTTACACTCGCTAACAGAAACGGCATACCTATAGGTACACTTAAATGTAGCAACGATGGAGTAAACTACACAACGATTATAGCGTTACCCGGAGCTCAGCTTTACCGTTCAGGTAAAGTCATGACAATTACATTCGCTGAAACAACTGCCAGATTTTTCAGGCTGGAATTTACAGGTGCACCAATGAGACCTGCCGGGGTGATGGCAGAAACCACTACTGTGCCTGAGTCGGCTTACACTTTTAACGAGATGAAATTTTATTCAGGAGCAAGAATTAACAGGTGGGAGGATAAAGCAGGCTTTTACCACTTATTCAACGCAGAACTGGACCGATAATATGCTGACTGAATTCAAAAACCGCCGAGGCTATGACCTTACTACCTATATGCCATGCCTTGCAGGACGTGTAGTTGGTAACAGTGGTATCAGTGATGGGATCCTTTGGGATTTCCGCAGAACATTTGCAGATATGTTTGCTGAAAATCATTATGCAGTTTTAACAGAATACCTTAATAAACACTTATATTTGATTAATAAATTGTCCAGTCATATTAGACCATCTCAAATATTTTAAAATAAATCATTGACTAATGGGCAGCTAAAAGTAATAAAAGATTAATGCGAAAATATTCGTTAGGAATAGGAAGAATTCAAAGCAGTGGTTTCGATACGAGCTATCGCTCACTTCAGCGGCTGTCTAGAATTCGATCGCTAAGGTGCCTGAATGGCGTATCGAGGCAATGGACTAATTCGACCACGAGTGAATTCATGGGCAAAACAATACAGATAACGCATAGGATTACATCATTATGAACTCAACCTCCAACGACATACTATCAGAAGGCTTCAGAATGACAGAACCCAGAGCGCTGCAGGAGGTGGTGAAATGAGAAAAAAATTAAATTTGAATAATATTGATGAATCAAAAGTCTTATATTAGATAAAGGGACAATCAACCATGAAATTAACCAGTATATTGAAACAAAAAGGGTTTAAGTTATGGTAGAGAACTATAAAAGTAATCCATATGCCTTTATGAATGGATATTGTGGTATTTCATTCAATGACGAAAGTGAATTTATAGCTTTGCTTTGTACTGATGTGAAAAATAGATTGGTTGATGAGCCAGAGAAACAAGATTTTTTATACATATTAAAAAATTTGCAGAGTGATACTGGATTTTCATCATCTCAAAATCTTTTGCTTGATATACAGGCGCTTTCAAATAGTGATATTAATGTTAAAAATTTTGAGATTGGAGAAGCAATAGCAGAGGTAGTTCTTGAAAGTAATTTCAAATGCGGGTTTCATTGGAATAAACGACGAGATTCAAAAAATCCTGAAGGTAATCAAACAGGGGCTGATTTAGTTGGTTTTATTGAGCATAAGGGTGAGATTCTTTTTCTTTTTGGCGAAGTGAAAACATCTTCCGAAGAAAAAAATCCTCCACAGGTTTTGACCCAAAAAGAAACAGGTATGATTTCACAATTAAAAGAATTATATAGTAACCATCAAAAAAGATTCGATTTAATTCGTTATTTGCAAACTAAAATAGCTCTTAATGACAACATAAAAAAAGATTTTCAATCAGCTATTAAAGCATACTATAACCCTGATAACAATTATCAGCTTATAGGTGTTCTTATACGTGATACAGAAGCAATTGAAAATGATTTGAAAGAAGTATATGAAAATTTGAGGGATACTATATTAGAACCCACGGGATTACAACTTGTAGCAGTATATTTACCAATAAAACAAGAAAAATGGATTGAAATTTTAAACCAGAGGCCACAAAATGAGCGCTATAAAGAAGTATGAAATATTAGAGCAAAATTATCAGGATATTCTTGAAGGCCTGTCAGAACTCATACAAAAAGCAAGACTTTCCAGAAGATTTAATGCTATTAGTTTGTCCGCGAGTGAGATAAAATTATTACAAAAGGCAAAGGAAATTTGTGAATTAGAGATAAACAACTATTGGAATCAAAAAGATTCTAATGAGTTCCTTTCTTTGTGTATTACTTACTTTGATATTGCTACATGTTTTGATTATGATTTAAATGACCAAATTAATATAATGGAACTCTTTAAAATAATCATTTTTGGTTATTTTGGAGAACATTCCCATTATGTAAGGAACTACCTGTTATCGATAAAAAATCATGTAATTAACATTAGAATTCCAGAAAAATGGAATGAAAGACTTCTCTATACGATTTTTAATGCATTATATTTTCTGGTTGTTAAAAATAGCTGGAAAGATATAGAAAAAGCAGTCGAAAGCATAAATAAGCTTAGAGAAGATCAAGAAATATTTGAAGCTAATTTTTTAAAACGAGTTAGAGAAGATTCTCAACCCTATGGAAGTGCTGAAATTGTATCCTTATATCATTTTGCTAAATCAATTGAATTACTTGGTACTTTTTTGATCGAAGGAAATCCTGCTGACATAGAAAACAAAATGGAGTATCATTTTAGAATTGCTTCTGAATTTGCAGAATTATCTCAAAATATCTCATTGGTTCTACTTTATAAATACTTTAAAGAGTTTTCCATAAAACTAATAAGAAATACAATCTGGTATAATCTTCGAGGAGTAAACCACTTTATAAGTGAATTTAATAAATTCATTGCTAAAAGAGATAGTAAATCTATACAGGAACTGTTGTATCCACAAAAATACTCTATATTAAAAGGCGAAGTTTTAAATCCTGCCTACAGATCTATAATTTTATCCTTGCCAACCTCAAGTGGTAAAACTTTAATAGCTGAATATAAAATCCTTCAAGCTCTTAATGTTTTTAAACAAAGTGGTGGATGGGTTGCTTATGTTGTACCTACGAAAAGTTTAATTAATCAAATTTATGCAAGATTTAAGCAGGATTTGACCAGTATCGGTATTCAAGTTGAAAAGGCAAGCGGAGCAGTAGAAATTGATGGCTTTGAATATGGTCTAATCGATAATAACGGAGATAATACCAATTTTGATATTCTGGTAACCACTTATGAAAAGCTCGATTTATTGATCAGACAGGGTTTAGGGACGACAGACAAAAGACCTCTGGTACTCACCGTCGTTGATGAAGCACATAACATTGGAGATAAAAGCAGAGGATTACACCTTGAGATGCTCCTATCCACAATAAAAAACGATTGTAAAGAGGTAAATTTTCTCCTGTTAACCCCGGATATTCCAAATGCAGATGAAATAGCTGATTGGCTTGGAGGTGAAAGGGGATATACAGTTAACCTTGAATTAGATTGGTGGCAACCGAATGAAAGAGTAATTGGCGCATTAGGCGTGGATGGTAAACGAAAAAACTACTCGATTACTTTACAAACGTTAAATACCGTGAAAGGGTCATATACAATCTCAGAAAAGATACCGATTATTAATAATATTACTGAAAATAAAGAGAATTTTAATTCAAAAATAAAGATAGTACAACTTACTTCCAAACATGTGCTGGATACCGAAAATCCAATCATAATACTTGCTGCAGAAGTTAATGAAACATTCCAGATAGCTGATTATCTATATAATTCTCTTAGCGATATTATAACTGATGAAGAGATTAAATTACTGCAAAAATTCGTAAAAGCTGAATTAGGAGAAAATTTCCCATTGGTTAAATATCTTGATAAGGGAATTGCGATTCACTCATCTGCTATACCGGATGATATCAGACAACTTATAGAATTATTGATGGAAAAAGGAAAACTGAAAGTGTTGGTAGCAACAACAACAATTGCACAGGGAATAAATTTTCCTGCATCTGCTGTTATTATGGGTTCATATAATTATCCTTTTCAAGGTCCGATGCCTTCCCGCGACTTCTGGAATATTGCAGGAAGAGTCGGCAGAGTGGCGCAACAAGGCATGGGATGGATTGGAATTGCAAGTAAAAATGATAAAGATTTAAAAAATATCTCAGAATATGTTAAAAAAGCTTCAGAGGATTTATTATCTCAGTTGAATGATTTATTGCAAAAAGCTCAGAATCTTCCTGATGGAGATTTCGCAGAATGGTTGTATTTTGATGAACGATGGTCGGCTGTTTTACAATATATTTCTCACTTAAGAAAACAGGTTAATGACCTGGATCAGTTCATAACTCAATTAGAACAAAAATTGCAGGATACTCTGGGGTATCATCAAATCTCAGAGGAAAAAAAGCGATATCTTTTTAGAAAATTGAACGAATATGTTTCTACACTATCATTAGAGGATGCTGACAGAGCTGACTCAACTGGTTTTTCTACAATTACAGTCAAGCAAATGATTGGAAGGCTTTCTCAATACAAGTTTTCTTCAGATGACTGGGAAAAAGAACAGCTATTTTCTGAGAAGAATCGAACAATGAAGGAACTGGTAGGAATTATGCTGAACACCTATGAGATACGAAAATCTCTTGAAGATATCAAAATAGGAAATAAAGTATTAGACCAGAGTAGTATTTCACGACTAATTATTTACTGGGTAAATGGTGATACGATTTCTGATATTGCCAAAAAACTAATTTCATCAGGGGATACCAATGAAAATATTAAAATAATAAGTAAGGCACTATACAGGGTTATTACTACTTCAGCAAGCTGGGGTATTTCTGCATTGCAGAAAATGCCAACCAGCGGTATTGATTGGCATTACCTTTCTGAAAGCGAGAAAAAAAAGATTCTAAATATACCTGCATATATTTATTATGGGGTTAGTACAAATGAGGCTGTTCTTATGAGAAAAGCCAATGTCCCAAGAACTATTGCCACAAAATTGGGTGAAAAGTATAAAAAGGAATTTGGCGAAGATTTTCTTAATCATAATGCAGAAAATGTTCAAAAATGGCTGTCCTCAAAAACAGAAAGAGATATTCAGACTATTATTCCTGTAAATTCGCCATTAAATGCTAAGGAATATATAGAAATATGGAAAAGATTAAATTTCATGGAGTAAAAATAATGCGTACAATCAAAATATCTTATGGGAATATAGCTCTAATAAGGTTAAACATAAATGTACTAAATGAGCCCTTATTACCATTATGAACTCAACCTCCAACGACATACTACCGCAGGGCTACAAAATGACAGAACTCGGACCTTTGCCAGAAGAATGGGAAGTAGTGAGACTGGGAGATGTTTTTGAATTTAGTAGAAAACCGAACAATTTAAAAATCAATAAAGATGATTTAATTCCATTTATTCCAATGGAGATGATATCGGATACAAATCAATCTATTAAATCTTGGGAAGAAAAGAGATATTCTGAGATTACTAGTGGTTCATTTGTTTTTAAAAATGATATCATTATTGCAAAAATTACACCATCTTTTGAAAATGGAAAACAAGCAATATTAGATAAATTGCCATTAGATTATGGATATGCTACTACAGAAATATGGGCATTACATCCTAAAAATGAAAATGTAATTACCCAATATTTGTATTACTATTTAAAAGTTGATCCTATAAGAGTGAATTTGGCTGAAAAAATGGAAGGTTCAACTGGACGGCAAAGATTACCTAAACATGTCCTTGAGAATTTCGCTCTTCCACTCCCCCCACTCCCCGAGCAGCAAAAGATTGCCGCTGTGCTTTCTGCGGTGCAGGAGGCAAAGGAGAAAACCGAGGCGGTGATAGACGCCACAAAAGCCCTCAAAAAATCCATGATGAAACACCTGTTTACCTACGGACCCGTGCCGCCAGAGGAAACAGAAAACGTTCCGCTCAAGGAAACAGAAATCGGAAAAGTGCCAGAAGAATGGGAGGTGGTAAGACTGGGAGAGGTGGCAAGGGGAAAAATTACAGATGGTACACATAAAACGCCAAAATATATTGAAACTGGAATACCATTTATTACTATCACAAATTTAGTTAATGGTCAGATTGATTTTTCAAAATGTAAATTCATCTCAAAAGAAGAGCACAATTCTTTAATTAAACGATGTATGCCAGAAAAGGATGATGTCCTTTTAAGTAAAGTTGGGACACTGGGGCTATCTGCTAAAGTTAATGTAAATTATGATTTTAGCATTTTTGTTCAATTAGCGTTGATAAAGCCTAAAAAGGAAATCATAAATTCAGAATATTTAAAACATTTGCTTAGTTCAACTCAAATGCAAAATCAAATAAATACAAAATCGAGTCAATCAACCATGAAATATATTGGTGTAGAAAAAATTGCAAATTTAAATCTCCCTCTCCCTCCGCTTCCTACCCAGCAAAAAATTGCTTCCATTCTTTCTGCCATCGATGCTAAAATCGAAGCTGAGGAGAACAGGAAAAAAGCTCTCGATGATTTGTTCAAAAGTCTTTTGCATAATCTTATGACTGCAAAAATAAGGGTCAATCAAATGGAGGTCGTGGCATGAGCTCACTGGGTGGCGAAAGATATTCGGTTCAGAAGCCTGTCATTGACTACGTGCAGGAACAATCGGCAGAATATATTTCGCCCGACGGCACCAGGATTTTTCTACGGCTCGGCTGGGAATACATAAAGCCCGACGACGCCCTGAGACTGAGAGGCGGCAGTACCGGCATAGTGTTCAGGGAAATCTTCATCAACCAGATGCAACGTCTCAACCCCGACTTCATGGATAACCTGATGGCCGAAGATATTATCAGGAAACTTGGTAACATACTGCCGAACATCGAAGGCAACTTCACAGCATGGGAATACCTGAAGGGGATTAAGACAGTGTTCGTTCCAGGCGAGAAACGCGAGAGAAACATCAAATTTCTCGATACCGCAGATGTCAACAGAAACACCTTTCACGTCACCGACGAGTTTGTGTTTACCAGCGGCAACAAAACCATCCGGCCTGATATAGTCTTTCTTATCAACGGCCTGCCTGTTTTGTTCGTAGAGACGAAAGCCGCACATAAGATAGAGGGGGTAAGCGAGGCTCTGGAGCAGGTGAAGAGATATCACAGAGAAGGCCCCGAACTGATGGCCGTTATGCAGATATATACATTGACTCATATCCTGAAATATTACTACGGCGCAACATGGAACACATCGGAAAAACTTCTGTTCAACTGGAAGGAAGAATCAGCCGGCGACTTCGAAAATCTGGTAAAGACGTTTTTCGACAGGGAAAGGGTGATAAAACTGCTTGCTGACTTCATAATGTTCACCCGGCAGGACGATGAGCTCAGGAAGGTTGTTTTGCGGCCTCATCAGATGAGGGCAGTGAGTAAGATAACGGAGAGGGCGCAGGATACGAAAAAGAAAAGAGGCCTTGTATGGCATACACAGGGCTCAGGCAAAACCTATACCATGATTGTTGCCGCCCGGAAGATTATGGAAAATCCATTGTTCGAAAATCCAACGGTCATCATGCTCGTTGACAGAAACGAGCTCGAGAGCCAGCTCTTCGGAAATATAAAGTCTCTGGGCATAGAGGATGTGGAAGTCATCGGAAGCAAGGAGCATCTGCAAAACGTTCTTTCGGGCGACAGGCGGGGTTTGGTTGTCACCATGATACATAAGTTCGAAGGCATACCTGCAAACATCAACATCCGGAGTAATATTTTCGTTATGGTGGATGAGGCTCACAGAACCACCGGCGGGAAACTGGGCAATTACCTGATGGGAGCTCTGCCAAATGCCGCATACATTGGCTTCACCGGCACTCCGATAGATAAGACACAATACGGTAAAGGAACATTCATCACCTTCGGCAGGGACGATCCGCCCCATGGCTACCTTGACAAATACAGCATCTCAGAATCAATAGAGGATGGTACTACAGTGCCTCTGTACTACACGCTTGCTCCGAATAACCTGCAGGTGGAGAAAGAGCTGCTCGAAAAGGAGTTCCTTGATGTTGCAGAGGCTCAGGGAATTAGCGACGTGGAAGCGCTCAATAAAGTGTTGGAGAAAGCCGTTACCCTCCGGAATATGCTGAAGAACAGGGAGCGGGTCGAAAAGGTTATCTCATACATTGTTGACCATTACAGGAACAACATCGAGCCGATGGGATACAAAGCTTTCCTGGTTGCAGTTGACAGGGAAGCCTGCGCCATCTACAAGGAAGAGCTCGATAAATATTTGCCGCCCGATTATTCGAAGGTTGTTTACAGTCCGTTTTACAACGACCCGCCAGAGCTTGCACGGTACCATCTTTCTGAAGCGGATGAGAAAAGAATAAGGAAAGCTTTCAAGAAACCTGATGAGCTCCCGAAGATATTGATAGTTACAGAGAAGCTCCTTACCGGTTTCGATGCGCCCATACTCTACTGTATGTACCTCGACAAACCAATGAGGGATCATGTGCTTTTGCAGGCTATCGCCAGAGTGAACAGACCCTATGAAGATGATAAGGGAAGAAGCAAGTCGTCGGGTTTTGTTCTTGACTTCGTCGGCATCTTCGACAATCTCGAAAAGGCGCTGGCTTTCGATTCTCACGACATCGAAGGGATAGTCCGCGATGTGAAAGTGTTGAAGGAAAGATTCGAAAGAGAGATGATAACGGCAAAAGAGGAATATCTTGTAATCATCGAGGGGAAGGAGCGCGATAAGGCCGTTGAGGAGGTGCTGGAGCGCTTCAGGGACGAACAGGAAAGGCAGGAATTTTACAACTGGTTCAAAAAACTATCAGACATCTATGAGATTATCTCACCGGATAATTTCCTGAGGCCATACATAGATGATTACGAAACAGTTTCGAGGATGTATAAAATCCTGAAAGAAAATTATGACAGGGGAACCATTATTGACAGGGAACTGACCGGGAAGACTGCGATGCTTGTAAGGGAATATACGAGGAGCGATGTTATCGGACCGACTCTGGATGTTTATGAGATAGATGAGAATACCTTGAGAAGGATAGAAGAAAGCAAAGCATCTGACACCGAAAAAATATTCAATCTGATAAAAAGCATCGAAAGAACTGCCGGAACGCGAAGCAGTGAGTCGCCCTATCTGATTTCCATTGCTGAGAGAGCAGAACTGCTTGTGGAGCTATACGAGAACAGGCAGAAGAACACGGTAGAGACATTAGAGGAGCTGAAAAAGATAATAGAGGAAATCAATTCCGCTCAGACTGAACAGATTGAAAAAGAGATGCCTGCCGAGGTTTTCACTATATACTGGATGTTGAAGGAAAGAGGATTAAAAGATGCCGAGGCTATGGCAAATCAGATGCGGGAGGTGATACGGAAGTATCCGCACTGGCAAAGAAGTGAGAAATATGAGAGGGAGTTCAGGAACAAGCTCTATCAGGTTATTTATAGTTCGGGCATAGATGAGGTTGACAAAGTTACGGAAATTGCTCAGCACATAATGAAGATACTGAAAGGCGTTATTGCGGTATGACAACACCCGAAAAATTCAAGGAAGATGTTCTGACTCTGGCCAGGGAAGTAGGTGTTGAGCCGGTGGGAATACATATTCAGGCGATGAAGAGGAAGTGGGCCAGTTGTTCGGGTAAGGGCAGGCTGACATTCGATAAAAAATTGCTCGACGAACCTGAAGAGTTGAGGTTTAAGGTCATTCTGCATGAGCTGCTTCATTTGAAATATCCGAATCATGGCAAGATGTTCCGGTCGTTACTGGATACTTATCTGGAAAAATATCGTGCTGCTCATCTTTAAGATTTTATTTAACCACAGAATTCACGGATTTGCACGGAGAAAATCCGTGTTATTCAGTGTTTTCAGTGGTGAAAGGTTCTTGTTTCGTTATTTCACAGGCCAGTTAGCCGACTGTTTGCCGGAAATCTCAGTTATACCGATTTTCAAAATCGTAAGCGAATCAATTTTCCGGCTATCGTATTCCATGTTAGTATTACTATCCGCTCCGTAGTGTTTCATTATTATGTCCATTGCATCTCTCTTTTGCTCATTGTCGGTAATAATCTCAACCTCACCGTATCCTACCAGCGAACGATATATCGTACCCCAGTCGCATGCGTTTTCAGCCCTTTCTATTCTTGCTGTATGTTCGATCTCTATACACACAACATTATTTTTCTTCAAAAGATCTAACTTTTTTCCCTTATTGGCACAATGAATGTATATGTGATTATTCTTATAACCATAATTGAAGGGTAAGATATATGCCCTGTCATTGTCAATAAATCCAAGCCGGCAAATTTCGGAGTGTAATAATATATCCTCAACAACTTTCGGGTCGAAAATTTTTTGATTGATGCGTCTCATATAAATTTTATATTCGACAGTTCTGACGGATTAACTTATTTTCTGATGAACGGTATGTTATGTGTTTCGGCAAAATCAAACAGGTATTTAACGACAGCAGATTTCTGTGAAGATTCAAGATAATTAAGGGCAAGTTTAATGGTTTTATCTGACACTCTATTAATATTCAAATAATTACGATCCAAAGTAAAATTAACTATCGAGTCTTTTGGAACTATCTTTTTGCGAAGATTACTGCTCCATTTGATTTCAAGATCCGAGTCATTGATTTTGAGATAGGCTTTACTTGTGCCGAAATTGTTCGTAATGTATGCCAGACCTGTTATAGGAAATCCGATTACAATTATATATCCTGCGATATCCAGCTCACCCTTCGAGGCAATCAGGTAAATAAAAGCTACCAGAAAAAATAATATTCCGATAAATTTCTGGATGGTTTTCCAGGATTTATTGTCAAGATAAAGTGTTTCCATAGGTTATAGTATTAATAAGTTATTTCCTTTGCTTATTACAGTTCTATTCTATTATTAAAGTTCTGTTTTTCGGATACCGGACGGAGTATTTCAATTCAATATCTTTTTTCTCAGTTGGTTTTAGTTGGAAATCCCATTTTATTATTCCTGTTTCGGGGTTGAGTTTCCCATTCGATATGTTGACCGGAATTACCTCGATCTCTTCGAGGGTGGAAACAGGTATCTGGTCAAAAAGAAAAACATTTATGTTTTGTTGCTTATTGTTTTTAACTGTTATTAACCACGACTTTGTTTCTTCTTTTTTATTTCCGAGGAATTGTCTTGTAGTGAATTGCTTTTGAATGTCGCGTTTAACTGTAACCCCTTTGTCTTTTCCAAGTGAAATTGTCAGAGTATCGGTCATAAACCTCACATCAAGCAATGTTTTTCCGGTATAAGTGTCTTCGAAGAAAACATTGGCTTCACCTTCCAGAAGGTTATATTGCTCCCAGTCTGCAATTTGTGCAATGAGGTATGCATTCTTGTCAATTTTTGGAGTGCAGTAATATTGATAGCTTGCAGGAAGGGAATAATTATCAATATCTATTGTCAGATTTTTTCCATCCGATGGAATTGTGTATGGAGTCTTTATATCGAATTCCACACTTGTTTGATTTGCAACTTGTTCGGTTTCGACAATCATACTTTTTTGTTGAGCTGGTTCGGGAGTTTTGGTTGTTTTGCTTTTCGAGAGATTAACGCCGGCCAATCTTCCCTGTAAAGACTTTTCCTCGACGCCGTATCCTCTCACAACAACTTCATCTAATGCCATTACATCCTCTTCGAGCATGAAATCCATCTGCGAGCTGGTAACAGGAGCTTCCTGCTGTTTGTATCCGATGAAAGAAACCAACAGCACTCCGCCGTTCTGAGGGATGGAAAGCGAATATGCACCGTTTACATCTGAAACTGTACCGATAGAAGTTCCTTTTATCATTATAGTTGCACCGACGATTGGTTCTTTAGTCTTAATGTCGTAAATGTGTCCGGAAACCTGTGAAATGTTATTGTAATATGAAGGAGGGCGTGTGTTATAGTTTAGAAAATATGGCTGAAGCTCCCTGTAAGTATTTGAAGTATTCGGGTCGGATGAAGACAATTTCAATTTAATGTTTTTCCAGTTTTCGTTTGTGTTCTGATGCACGTTTGCCTTATAGATTAATTCTGCAGGGAGATCAATATTCTTTACTCTGATATCGTAAGATGGAGTCCAGCCTGCATTTGAAACGAAATATCTTAATTCGAAGGTTGCTTTTGCGGATAATTTAGAGTCAACATTTACAATTATTTCTCCGGAAGGGAATTCTTTTTTATTTGTTAGAACAGCCAGTTGATTTTCAGTTTTTTCGAGCTCTTTTGCTAATTGCCCGATATTGTTCTGACGGTCTATCTGCTTAAGTTTAATTGCGGTTATTTTTTCGATGAAATAGGCATCGGCTTCTTTAAGAGATGTCAAACTTGTACCTGTATTTGCTCCTCCTATTGAGCTGTTAGCTTTTAGAAAAGCCATTTCCTCGTTTAAAACATCGAGATAGGCATTTTCGATTTTTATTTTCTTTTCAATTTCCTCTTTGGTTTTCAAGAGGTCCTCGTATTCCTTCGATCTGGTTTGCTGAGTCAGGAAATTCTGTTGAAAATTAACCGAGAGCACTGTGAATTCGCCTTTTGCATTGATACTTACACTCTTTGAATCAATGAATGGGGACAGGTCAACAAATTTGAGGGATGTTCTGCCTGCGGGAAGATCAACGGCTTTTGATCTTGTAACCTGGGCTCCGCTAAGGTAAACCGTTACATCGCTAATCTCCGATTGTATTTTGATTTCTTGCGGAGTTTGGCCAGACAGGATAAGATTAAGGCCACAAAACAGAACTGCAATTGA
This sequence comes from Bacteroidales bacterium, assembly GCA_017999895.1. Lineage (GTDB taxonomy): Bacteria > Bacteroidota > Bacteroidia > Bacteroidales > VadinHA17 > LD21. The sequence continues at coordinate 856 of JAGNKY010000016.1, read as the reverse complement.
AACTGATTTTTTCATATTTGATGATATTGTATATTATCATATATTTTCGAAAATCCGGCATTGTGCGAGTGTTCCTCTGCCTGTCGTCCGGGGCAAGGTTCTTATTTGCACCGGACAGTAAAGCTAAATAATTTTCATCAATCATAATGATATCGGCAACTATAAATAAGCAGGTCATTCCCGTTTATCTGGTACACCAGCCTATGTTCATGGTCAATATGCCGTGACCATAACCCTGCGAGATCATATTTCAATGGTTCAGGTTTACCCAAACCAGTATAAGGAGTTGATTGAATATCTTTTATTAAAACGTTTATTTTCTTAAGTATCTTTTTATTCTCTGTTTGCCATGAAAGGTAGTCTTCCCATGAGTTTTTTGAAAAGATTATTCTTTTCATTCTTCTATGAGATTGCCCTGAACCGTATTACCTGCATGCATTTGGTCAATTGATTCGTAGAGTCTTTGGGCGTTTTTCTTTGAACTTAAAAGATGGAGAGTTTCCATTATCGAATTGTACTCCTCGAGAGAAATAAGAACTGCTCCTTTACCTGAGCCACGTTTAATTATCAGTGTTTCATTGTTATATTCCACATTGTCGAGGTAATCTTTAAGCTCTTTTCTGAATTCCGAATAATTTGCTGCAATCATAATAATAAATAATTGTTATTAATTAAGTACAAAATTACGTACTTAAATACAAAATTCCAAATTTTTAAAAAAGTCTAATGTGTATTAACCCCCTTTAAACTGGACTAATTTCCAAAGGTTTTTGAACTAATGATTCAAATATATTATTTTTGTTTACCACAAACAAATCTTCAGGTGAGGAGCCAATTCCAAAGTCAGGATGAGGCT
>JAGNKY010000015.1 GCA_017999895.1 Bacteroidales bacterium | reverse complement strand
ATGGACCTCCCGGTGGAGCTATAAGAAGTGGTAAGTGGAAACTTATTGAATGGTACGAGGAGAGCATACTAAAAGGGGGAGAATCGGCATATGAGTTATATGATCTTGAAAATGATATAAGCGAATCGATTAACCTTGCTGACAGTCTGAAAGAAATAACGATGAAGTTATCTGCCGACTTAAAGAAATGGCGGGAAAATGTAAATGCTCAAATGCCTGTCCCGAATATAACAAAATAAAATTAAAATACCATTCATAACATAAATTAAAAAAATTATTAAAATAACAAAAGGAATGAAATTAAGTAAAACAGCAAACATTATCGGACTCTCATTCTTTATTGCAGGTCAAAGCTGCCAGAATACGGGTAAAGCTCCAACCTGGAAAGGAAAACCTAACCTCTTATTTATATGGACCGATGAACAACAATTTAATACAATGAGAGTATATGGTAATAATATAATTAAAACGCCGAATCTTGACAGACTTGCAGAAGAGAGTTTTGTATTCAAATATGCGTATGTAACACAACCGCTTTCAACTCCGTCACGTTCAAGTGTGATGACAGGGTTATACCCTCATACTTCAGGGTGCATAAGTAACAATATACCCTTGCCTGACAGTATTGAATGTCTGCCCGGATTGATTAAGGATCAGGAGTATTCCACCGGGTATATGGGAAAATGGCACCTTGGAGATGAGATTTTTCCTCAAAAAGGATTCAGTACATGGGTATCCATTGAAGACAATTATATAGATTATTACAGTGAAGGAAGGGATAAGAATATGAGAAGCTCATATCATAACTGGCTTATTGAAAAAGGATATAAACCTGACACAAAAGATAACAGGTTTAGTCGTGATTTTGCATCAAGGCTGCCAATAGAACATTGTAAGCCAAGATTTCTTGAGGAAAAAGCATGCGAATTTCTGGAACAAAACAAAAAAAATCCATTCATTCTTTATATCAATTTCCTTGAGCCCCATATGCCTTTCCAAGGCCCTCTTAATGATATGTATGATCCTGGAGAGGTGGTGTTACCTGAAAATTTCGATGATCCGCTTGAAGATAACGAACCGCTTAATTATAAGTTAAAAGCAGAAAATGTCAGGAAAACATATGGAACTACCGAGAGTGAATTCAGGCAGTTAATTGCCAGATACTGGGGCTTAGTTTCACAAGTTGATATAAGCGTCGGAAAGATACTTAATAAGCTGAATGAACTGGGTCTTGAAGATAATACGATTGTAGTTTTTACCAGCGACCATGGAGATATGATGGGAGCTCACCGATTGGTCGCAAAATCGGTTATGTACCAGGAAGCAATAAGAGTCCCCCTCATGATAAAAATTCCGGCGATGAAAACAAAACACCGCGTTATTGAAAATCCGGTTAGTCAGATCGATGTATTGCCGACAATCCTTGACCTGATGAATGCAGAAATAGATAATAAAAAGCTGCATGGGAAGAGCCTTCTTCCCCTTATCTCAGGCAAAAAGGCTAATTGGGATTATGTCTTTATTGAGTGGAATTCCAACAGGGATCTCGATTATAGCTCACTTCCAAAATCAAGGATTGCTCCTGTTGAAGAAATTTTCAAGGCTGAAAAATCAAATACAAGAACAGTAATATCACCAGATGGATGGAAACTGTGTTTGAGTGAACTAGATAATTCTCAGCTTTTCAATCTAAACTCCGATCCGTGGGAAAAGATCAATATATTTACAGAACCTGAATTCAGGGGAAAGATCATCTTTCTTGCCAACAAGATATATGAATGGCAGAAATTAACAGGCGATACTCTAAAACTACCGATGGTAAGCACTCTTAAATAATTTACAGTGGATTATGCCCGAATTATATTTATCTGGTATTTTTATATGTAGATTGCTTTTTATACTAAATTTGTATTATATCATAAACATATTAAACATGGAGGGCAGATCGAGAAAATGCAATCCTTCATTCCTGAAAACTGGACTCCATTATCTGAATTTTCAAATTATAATTAGGCTTTGGTGAATAAGTTATAAACAATTAATTGTTAATAAAATACAGATTATTTTTGATCAATATGTGCATATTTTTTGTATTTTTATATAAGAAAACCATGCAGTTATGATCAGATATACTTCACAAAATCAGATGAGCATCGAGGAATTTAAGACGCCTTTCCAGATCAGGCTTGACAGGAACAACAGGTAGGTAAAGCTTGGAGAATCAATACCATGGGATGCCCTTGCAAGCATTTACTATCGTTCTATGAGTTCAGATAAGGGAGCGCCGGCCATAGACGCAAGGGTAGTTATAGGGGCCATGATAATAAAGCATAAGTTGAAACTTGACGACAGGGAGACAATAGAAACTATCCGGGAGAATATGTATATGCAGTATTTTCTTGGTTTAAAAGAGTATACTTACGAAGATATTTTTGATAGGTCTCTTTTCACGACCTTATGCTACCGGTTAGGAGCAGATAAGTTTGATGCGATGACCCGGCAAATCATACTCAGGTCAGAGAAGAAAGGGGATGCTACCGGGTAGGATATTAATGAGCATGGTAATGATAATACAAACAATAAGTTGGATAGTAGCCATATTCTTTGTGATGAACCTGATAAGGCTCGGCAAAGAATTTTTGTTCTTTTTTTTTAAAAAGAGGATTTATCATCATTTTTTTCAGTGCCAGACATTTTTATCTTGCGTCAGAATGAATTAATGTTATCAAAAACCAAATGACTTATTCACCAAAACCTAATTTAAACAGGAAGAATAATCTTAAAAACTTGTAAATAAACCAAAAAAATTAGAGATGAAAAATCAATCGTTATTAAATTACAGGAATCGAATCTTTGGATTCTCACTTTTCGGAGTTTCCGTTTTGATGATTCCTTCTGCAATAACATTAAGTTGTAAACAGAATAAAAAAAGTATTGAAAACAAACGACCAAATTTCGTAGTAATTCTTGCGGACGACCTGGGTTGGAATGATGTTGGTTATCATGGATCGGAAATCACAACACTCAATATAGACCGACTTGCCAGCCAAGGAATCGAGTTTAACAGGTTCTATGTCTGCTCGGTAAGCTCACCAACAAGAGCTTCATTATTAACAGGAAGATTCCCTAGTAGATATGGTATTTTAGCCCCCCTTGCTGATGATGCAGGACTGCCGGCAGGAACTGTAACAATTGCAGAACTTTTAAGACAAAACGGCTACGACACAGGAATTTCAGGTAAATGGCATCTAGGAGCAGTTCCAGAAGCGCGACCCATGCATTACGGCTTCAGCTCTTCATATGGATCTTTACGTGGGCAGATAGATCCGTATACTCATCTCTATAAAAACGGAGCTAAAACCTGGCAGAGAAATGATGTATTGATAGATGAGGAAGGCCATGCAACAGATTTGATTGCAAAAGAAGCTGTCAGGTTTATAAGTAAACCACGTAAAAATGGGGAACCGTTTTTTTTATATGTTGCCTTCACAGTGCCTCATTATCCGTTGCAGGAACCTAAAGAATATATTGATGCCTTTCAAAATATTATAAGCAACAAATCACGTCGTGATTATGCAGCATCAGTCAAACACATGGATACTTCAATAGGTCTCATCCTCGCTGCGATTAAAAAAGCTGGAATTGAAAAAAATACTGTAGTTATGTTCCTGAGCGATAATGGTGGACAGCAAAACTGGCATCCAAAAACAGAATATGGCGGGAAATTTAAAGGGAATGATGTCCTTGGCGATAACAAACCTCTGAGAGGCTGGAAGGGATCCCTTTATGAAGGAGCCCTTAGAGTACCTGCTATACTCATCTGGCCCGGAAAACTGAAATATATGAAAATCGAAGAGTCCGTTAATGTGACAGATATTTATCCTACTTTGGCTTACCTTGCAGGAGCAAAGATACCTGCTGAGTTTAATATCGAGGGAATTAATTTCTGGCCTCTTATTAATGGAAATGCTTCTCCAAAAGATCGATCATTGTACTGGAAATCAAATAACGGCGCCGCATTGCAGAAAGACGGTTGGAAATTAATACACAACGGCAGTAAATTCGAAGATGGCACTGATGAATTATATAATATCAAACTTGATCCGTACGAAACCAAAGATATTGCAAAAGATAATCCGGATAAAGTTCAGGAACTGAGAAAAGAGATGCAGTATAATTTATCATTAGACCTCCATAAAGAAGTAACTACAGCCAGATAAATGATTTCAAAAATTTTATTTTTATACTAGATTTTCACGTCATTAATTTACCATACACCATATTCATAATACTGGTTTTAGGTTCTATCATATAGTTTGTAATACAGCTAAATAGTCGTTCCTTAAAAACATATTTATTTAGGCTTTGGTGAAAAAGTTATAAACAATTGATTGTTAATAAAAAACAGGTAATTTTTGATTAAATATTGCATATTATTTGTATCTTTCTTTCAGAAAACCATGCAATTATGATCAGATATACTTCGCAAAATCAGATGAGCATCGAGGAATTTAAGACACCATTCGAGATTAAGCTGGATAAAAGCAACAGGTGGGTAAGGTTAGGAGAATCAATACCATGGGATGCGCTGGCAAGAATCTATTATCGATCGATGAGTTCAGATATGGGGGCTCCAGCCATAGATGCAAGGATAGTAATAGGGGCTATGATAATAAAGCATAAGTTGAAACTGGATGATAGGGAGACTATAGAGACTATCCGTGAGAATATGTATATGCAGTACTTTCTTGGACTGAGTGAGTATACCTATGAAGATGTGTTTGACAGGTCACTCTTCACGACATTACGTTACCGGTTAGGAGCAGATAAGTTTGATGCGATGACCCGGCAGATCATACTCAGGTCAGAGAAGAAAGGGGATGCTACCAGGTAGGATATTAATGAGCATGGTAATGATAATACAAACAATAAGTTGGATAGTAGCCATATTCTTTGTGATGAACCTGATAAGGCTCGGCAAAGAATTTTTGTTCTTTTTTTTTTTAAAAGAGGATTTATCATCATTTTTTTCAGTGCCAGACATTTTTATCTTGCGTCAGAATGAATTAATGTTATCAAAAACCAAATGACTTATTCACCAAACCCTAATTAGGAGTATTTTAAGGGGAAATCAATTAAAAGAAGATGATCAAACTCAAATATTAAAACTCAAATATTATAATTATGAATGCTTTATCAACTGCGATTATTTGTACTGTGGGGGGAGGGATTCTCTTTACATCCTGTCAGCCGAAAGAAAAAAGAGAGTTAAAAAGTCCCAATATCCTTATTGCTATCAGCGATGATCAATCATTCGCTCATACCAGCTTTGCCGGCTGTAAGTTTGTCAATACTCCCGGATTTGACAGAATAGCCCGGAGTGGAGTCTATTTTACAAATTGTTTTGCAGGTTCTCCCGGATCGGCTCCTTCACGCAGTTCGCTTATAACAGGTCGTTATCACTGGCAGAATGAATCGAGCGGTCAGCATGCATCGGCATGGTTGAAAAAGTATGTTCCATTTCCGGATGTTCTTAAAGCAAATGGTTATCACACGGGTTTTACAGGTAAGGGAGTCGATCCATTTCAGTATGCCCGGGATGAACAGGATTCACTGTGGAGAGAAGAGAATGCTGCAGGCAAAGCGTATAATTCAATTAAATATAAGAAAGGCGATCCGGGTGATGAAAGAACAGCAGGAGGGATTGGCGCCACGAATTATTATGCCAATTTTCTTCAATTTATGAAAGAACGTCGCGATGGACAACCCTTTTATTTCTGGTATGGTGCCACAGAGCCTCACAGGGCTTATGAACAAGATTCATGGAAACGCAACGGGAAAGATTTGACACTGGTACAGGTTCCGGAGTTTCTTCCCGATGATGAAGTTATCAGAGGAGATCTTCTGGATTATGCCGTTGAGATTGAATGGTTCGATCTTCATCTGACCCGTATACTCAATTATCTGGATTCTATCGGTGAACTTGATAATACAATAGTTTTCGTTACAGGTGATAACGGTATGCCTTTTCCCAGGGCTAAAGCAAACGGTTATGAATATGGAGTTCATGTCCCCCTGGCAATAAGTTATCCGAACGGATTTACCGGGAACAGGATTGTTGATGATCCTGTGAGCTTTGCTGATTTTGCCCCTACTATACTGGAAATGACAAATACTAAACCGGATGGTATGATGCCAATTTTCGGAAGGAGTATCGTTAATATACTTAAGTCAAAAAAATCAGGCATTGTTGATGAAACGAAAAAATACATATTTGCAGGCAGGGAACGCCATTCTTCATCGAGGTGGAACAATCTGGGATATCCTGTGCGGTTAATCCGGAGTGCCCAATACCTGTTGATATGGAATATGAAACCCGGATTATGGCCTGCAGGTGATCCGCAGGCAATTGATAGTAAAACAGGAAAACTGTTACCGATGTATGGAATTGATGAAAAGGGTATACATCATTCAGAATGGGCGTTTACCGATGTTGATGCAAGTCCCTCGAAATCATTCCTTATTGAAAAACATAATGATCCAAATGTTAAGCGGTACTTTGACTGGGCTTATGCAAAAAGACCCGAATATGAATTGTATGATGTTAAGAAAGATCCGTATTGTTTGACCAATCTGTGTGGAAATCCCATGTTTTATGCCATTGAGCAGGAGATGAAAACCGAATTGCTTAAAGAGCTTGAAAGATCGGAGGATCCCCGGGTTGTCGGGCCTGATAAGGAAGTATTCGAATCTTATGCACGGTACAGTCCGATCAGAGAGTTCCCGAAACCGGAGGGAGAACAATATTGATGATTTAAAATATTAGCGAAAGATTGAGTTTCTTATGGGTATATCTAAAAACCCATTGTTGATATAATTATTTAAATGTTAATAATATAAGAATAATATAAAAGAAATATTTACTTAATTTTCAAGTATAAAAATAATCAAAATGAAAAACATTAATCCACTCGGACTATTCGATTATCATTTTTACTGGAAACTTTAAGTAAACTTGATGATCCGCTTAAAAAAGGTCGCCCTACGTTTAACCGATTGATGCTATTCAAAGCTCTTATAATTCAAAGTTTGTATAACCTTTCTGATGATCAGTGCGTTGGAATATCAGATTGCCCGTCGGGCAAGTTTTAAACGTTTTTTAGGATTGAATAAAAGAGACAGGGTTCATGACAGTAAGACATTTTGGTTATTCAGGGAACAACTTTATGCTGACAGCGCTTATACGGGAGAAGATCAGGAGGCAGTTTACAAAAAGAAAAAAATCATAAACAAAATCAATGAGAAGGGATACCGTAACAAACCCTTAACTGAAGAACAGAAAGCCAGTAAAGGAGAGAAATCTGGAATACGTGCCAGGGTAGAACACTTATTTGGATTTGTAGAAAATAGTATGAACGATTCATTCGTACGTATAATTGAAATGACAAGGGCTAAAGCAAAAATAGGGATGATGAACCTGACGTACAATATTTGCTGCTGTACTCAATTAAGAATAGTAGTTTCCATGGGATAGATATGCCCGGACGTGAAAAAATAATTTTGTATGTATCTAATAGTTAATTAGATAAAAAATAGGGGGGGGAGGGGTAAAATTTGGTTTTTTCGAAATCAAAGAGTAAATTTCTCCTATAAATCTGCTAAATTATATAAATAACTCTTTATGTTTTTATTTCCTGTATACTTTATTACACTTTTTAAAACTTTTACGATAAAAGACCTAACGCAGCACAGGGCTGCAAACAAAATTATTTACATTTTTAAAATTTGCTAAAAAAACAAAATATTCGAACATAATAATAGTATAAATACATGACGGAGCTGATTTATCTTTCCAGCTTCTTTTTGATCTCTGAGTCTCTTCGTTTCTACTCTATCTCTACTTTCCTCCATTTCTCCAATATTTATAATTTTGCAATTATATGTAAGCAAAGAAACCGACTCTTATCTTCACCGATGCCATCAGGCTTAATCGTCCCACAGCTTTTCAAGTAATGCTGAAACCTGTTGTACCGGCATGTAACCTCAATTGTGCCTATTGCTATTATTTTCAAAAAAGCAAACTTTTTGGAAGTACCGGAAATACAAGAATGCCTTATGAACTTTTCGAAGAAATCACGAAGCAATTCATTGAGGCACATGAAGTTCCCGTGGTAATGTTTACATGGCAGGGAGGTGAACCTGTTCTTATGGGACTCGATTTTTTCAGGAAAGCAATTGAATTCCAGAAAAAATATGCCGGAGGCAAACGCATCAATAATGTTTTTCAGACTAACGGTACGATGTTAAATGATGACTGGTGCCGTTTTATGAAGGAAAACAATATGCTGGTGGAAATCTCAATTGACGGGCCGGAACATAATCATGACCATTACAGGAAAACAAGATCGGGGCAGCTACTTTTAATAGAGTTATGAAAAGTATTGAACTGCTTCATAAACACGACGTGGATTTCAATACTCTGAGCGTTGTTAATGATTATAATGTTTTCATGGCCACTGAAACTTAAAGGTTTCTTAAAAAAATCGGAAGCGGTTTCATGCAATTTCTTCCGGTAGTTGAAAGGATTTCATACAGCCAAAATGAAAAAGATCTGAAAATGGTGGGCTCCGGTACACGGCGAAGCTGAAGTAGCACCATGGGCAGTCGGGACAAAGGATTACGGAAGGTTTCTGATCACGATTTTCGACGAATGGGTATGAAATGATGTTGCAAGGTATTATGTTCAGATTTTCGATGCCACTCTGGCCAATTATGTTAGAGAAAACCCCGGTATTTGTGTTTTTAATCCAACCTGCGGTGATGCACTGGTAATGGAACATAATGGTAATGTATACTGCTGCGATCATTTCGTTTATCTGGAATATTATCTGGGAAACATTTTTCAAACATCCCTGATCGATCTGGTAAAATCCCAGCGTCAGTTTGATTTCGGCATTGACAAGAGAAATAAGCTGCCGCAATATTGTTTACAATGTGATGTGCGGTATGCTTGTCACAGAGAGTGCTCGAAACACCGGTTTTTGTTTACTCCCGACGGTGAGCCCGGATTAAATTATTTATGTGCGGGATTTAAATTATTTTTTAAACATGTTGAGCCATATATGGAATTTATGGCTAAGGAGCTGAAAAATAAACGACCACCGGCAAATGTAATGAACTGGATAAGGAATAAAGAGAACCGGGTGGTTACGCCGGTAAAGCCGGAGCGCAATGATCTATGTCCGTGCGGAAGTGGTAAAAAATTTAAGGATTGTTGTATAAACAAGCCACTCTGGGACAAGAGGTTCCCTGTATAAGCACTGAAGTAAGTGAAATAAAGAACACTAAATTGAAAATTCTATTGGCTTTCTCTATCCCTGCCATAAGGGGGAATGTAGCGAAGACAATAGGAACCGCTCCTCTGATCCCAGTCCATGAAAATCACTTATCTCTGGTTTTTATTTTAAAATTGACAAGACAGAGAAAACGCTTAAAGGTCTTGCAACCAGAATAAGGAAAGCAGAAATCAGAAGGTCTATCCTATTGCCAGTACAATTTCGCTTAGGAAAATCAGAAGACCCAGTGTAACGAAAAGTATTATCTGCATCAGTCATGCCATTCTGTCGAATACTATCATAATGGTCCGCTTGTGAAGTAATGCCTGATTGCCAAGGTAGAGATCAGCAAGATATATTGCAAGAAAACCGTTGCCTCCGATAATAGATGTTCCAGAATAAGCAAGCAGCATAATAGCTATTATTAACACAGGATGCAGTCCTGCCTAATCAAGTTTGATACTGTTGTCAATAAGTTTTCCTGCCAGGCCGAAAAGATGTTTTTCCGGCAAAAATATTTATGAACAATAAAATTGAGCCTATAGGGTGTATATTTTCAATGCTCAGATTCATTTTCCCTCCCATTGGATCGCTTCTAACCCTTTGCTTCGAGCATAATCAACTACACAGCTAATATGATCCTGAAAATCATATTGTTCCGAATCGCTATCTTCAGTCGCCAAGTTGACAAATAAGCTTGTTGAGATGTTCATGAAGTTTTCTCCCGACCGATTCATATCGTAGTGAACGGGCATGCCGGCACGGATTTATTTGATTATAAATGTTCCTTTCAGTTCTTCGCTGTCTTTATAACCGTATCTGACAGCTTTAACCCTTATGTTGTGGTTTCCCGGTTTCAGATGCAAAGGTCCCGTATAAAGCAGCCACCGCGGATTTTTCGTTTCTTCGAAAGTATAAACAAGGGATGATCCGTGTGTAGGGCAATAGAAACCAAGTGTCATAGGTGTTGAATATGTTCCTCCCGTCCGGTAATTCTTTGAAGCGGGATCTTCAGGTGAGTTGATGATGAAATATGGGATATCCGTAACCGGTTGTTTGCCCCCGGGCCACATTTGTTCAATCATCTCCAGTTCATTTAAATGACCCATATCGCCTGTTTCGAGTGTCCATTTCTCATGACGTTTCCTGAGATCATCCAGTACTGATTTCAGCTTTTGATCATTGACAAGGTTGTTTATCTGGTATGGATCAGCCTTCACGTCATACAGTTCTTCGGGAGGCCGGGAATAAGCCATCCATGCTTTCTGTGGGCCTGTCAGTTTTCCTTCGGCATCCAGCCGGAGCATTTCCTTATAAATTGGCATATTGCTCAGATAGGGCACCCATATAGGGAATGGCTCATTCGGATAATAATTACGTATATACAGATAATTTTTTGTGCGTACTGACCTTATCATATCGTACGATTCATCAACTCTGTCGCGTGCAGCGAAAACAGCATCTCGGGGTTCACCTGTCTGAGGTCCGAGGAAGGGAATACCCTGCATATGTGCCGGAACCGGGACGCCTGCAAGAGACAGAACAGTCGGTCCGAAATCAATCGAACTTATCAGCCGGTCGTCAATGGTACCGGCATTCGACTTATCCGGCCACTTTATTATTAACGGGATATTCAACCCCGAATCATATAACCATCTTTTGCATCTCGGCAATCCGTCACCATGATCGCCCCAGAAAAAGATTATGGTATTATCAAGTTCACCTTCTCTTTCCAGTTCATTTACAATGGATCCGACAACTGAATCAAGCCGGGCAATGTTGTCGTACATTTTTGCCAGGTTCTTTCTTATGATCTCGTTATCGGGATAATACGGGGGTACTTTTATTTTCTTCAGGTCGGTCTTTACATTTTTTATATTCCAGTTCTGGCTTTCATGTGTTCCGTTCCAGTTGAAGACTGCAAAAAACGGCTGGTTTTTATCCGGACGGTTTTTGTAGTGTGCATTTCTGCTGCATTCATCCCATATACTTGCAGGCACAGGATCCGTGGCAAACTGATAGTCGGTTTTTGAATTGTTTGTGCAATAATATCCTGCGGCCCTCAAATATTCGGTAAATGTTTTAACATAATGAGGGGGAACGGCAGTGAACTCTATAGGATTTTCAACCGATCGCCTGTAAGATGTTGTTCGCATGTGCATACAGCCAATAGAGGTCTGATACATTCCCGTTATGATACCTGCGCGGCATGGAGCGCTTATGGCTGCTGTTGTAAAAACATTCGTGTATCGTACTCCCTGCGATGCGAGTTTATCAATATTGGGTGTACGGGCAGCGTTATCCCCATAACAGCCAAGATGTGGACTCATATCTTCTGTTGAAATCCACAGGATATTAGGCTTTTTCTGAGGCTGCTGACCATAGGCATTCACACATAACAATGCTGCAGCACTTAGTCCAAATACAGATTTAATGTATTTCATATTTACCTATAGGCATCTTTAAAAACCAATTGTTGATATAATTATTTAAATGTTAATAATATAAGTATAATATAACAGTAATATTTGCTTAATTTTCCAGTGTAAAAATAATCAAAATAAAAAAACATTATTCAACTTGGGCTATTTAATGATAATTTTTTACTGGAAACTTGAAGTAAATATGATAGTCTGCTGCAAAAATTGAATAAATTTATCAATTGGGGAATATTTGAATCTCCAATAAATGAGGCATCTAAGGATGAAGACAGGGATTTATCAAAGTGAGGCCGTCCTGCGTTTAACTGATTGATGTTGTTCAAAGCCCTTATCATTCAAAGTTTGTATAACCTTCCTGATGATCAGTTGGAATATCAGATTGCCCGTCGGGCAAGTTTTAAACGGTTTTTGGGATTGAATAAAAGTGACAAGGTTCCTGATAGTAAGACATTCTGGTTATTTCGGGAATAACTTATAGAAAAAGGAGTGATCGAGGGTTTATTCAAGACCTTTAATGAAACCATGGATGAAGCAGGGGTTTTTGCCAACGAAGGGAAGGTGGTGGATGCAAGGTGGACAAAGAAAAACAACGCGACCTTCTACGGATATAAAAATCATGTAAAAGCATACGCCAAAACAAAACTAATTGAGGAATAAATAGTTACTGATGCTTCTGTACATAATTGCCTTCGGCGCTACTTCGTGGTCGCAAGTTATTGAGCAATTGCTGACGGAGAAAGACGCGGGACAACCTCTTTATGCTGACAGCGCTTATATAGGAAAAGATCAGGAGGCAGTTTACAAAAAGAAAAAAATCATAAACAGAATCAATGAGAAGGGATACCGTAACAAACCATTAACTGAAGAACAGAAAGCCAGTAAAGGAGAGAAATCCAGAATACGTGCCAGGGTAGAACACTTATTTGGATTTGTAGAAAATAGTATGAACGGTTCATTCGTAATTATAATTGAAATGACAAGGGCTAAAGCAAAAATAGGGATGATGAACCTGACATACAATATTTGCCGCTGTACTCAATTAAAAATAGTAGTTTCCATAGGATAGTTATGCCCAAACGTTAAAAAAATAATTCGCTATAGTTTAATTTAGCGTTTCATTTTTGTATATTTCTCCTATAAATCTTTTTCAAATTATAACGCCTTTGGCATGCAATTTTCTGCTGCGAGTTTGACCGGTTTTTCAACCGATATTAACTCATGTTTGTGTTCTTAGAGTCCTTGTTAACAGGGACATGTTTAATGGGTCAATTTGAGACCGGGGTTGTTAGCCACCACAAAGATACACGACCTTTACGCTTTTATTATTACCTTTGTATTCGGGGACATCGACCTTATGACTATTAATTGATTGAACTTCGAGTTCGTAGTGCAAACAAATACTAAGGGCAAAGTTAAGGAAATGTCCCCATATTTTTATTCGCTTGTGTGTCAATAGAAAATTTTCAGTACATTTGACATAGAGCTTATCTGAAGGCTGACGAAGCAATAAAATATTGGAAAAACTAACTTTTAAAGAAACACTCTATGCTCCTTTTTATGAAACCTAAAAAAAATCTGTTTATTTGTTTTTTGCTGTTGAATTTTGGGATTATTGCTGCCCAGTCTAACGCCAATAATGAATCAGTCTATACTCTGCGGCCCGATGATCCGGAAGCGGAGTATTTTACACCTGAGAACTATAACATCAAGCCCGATGGAAAGATGGATGTATCTGATGCTCTTCAGTCAGCTATCAATAAGGTTAAAACAGAAAAGAATTTTGGAATAGTTTTTATTCCCGAAGGAAAGTATCGTATTAGTAAAACGATATATATACCCCCCTCAATAAGGTTGATTGGTTATGGCAAAACGCGACCTGAGATAATCCTTTCGAAGAACTCACCTGGATTTCAGCAGTTGGATGAGAAGAGCCAATACAGGGAAAAGTATATGTTTTTCTTCACAGGGGGTATTGTTGCAGGTGGAAGACAACCCGGAGATGCTGGAGCAGGTACATTTTACAGTGCAATTTCCAATATAAATTTAAAAATTGAGGATGGCAATCCATTTGCTGTGGCTTTACGAACTCACTTTGCCCAACACGGATTTGTAAGTCATATGGTAATAAATATAGGCAAAGGGAAAGCAGGTATTTCCGAAGTAGGCAATGAGATGGAAGATGTGAGTTTTTATGGTGGTGATTACGGCATCATGGCAGGTCCTACTTCCCCAAGCTGGCCGATGATGCTGGTAGATACATATTTTGAAGGCCAGCGAAAAGCTGCTATATTCTCGCATAACACCGGCTTTGCAATAGTAAATATGCATGTAAAAAATGTTCCTGTGGCGGTGGAGATAAGGGAAAATGACATTGACAGGCTTATCATGGAAAACTGCCTCTTTGAGAATGTAACACGGGCAGGCGTGATAATAAGCAAGGAGAGAAGCGCTCTGACACAGATTAACTTACTGAATATCGAGTGTAATAACGTGCCTGTCTTTGCTATGTTCCGTGAAAGCGGCAAGACGACTACATCAGTGTACAAGACTTATAGAGTAAAAGAGTTTACTCACGGTCTGATTATGGATGATATGAATGCGGACTCTGATTTCAAGACTATTGTTGATATAGAGCCCTTACAAAAGGTTAAAGTCGCTCTGGAAAAAGATATTCCTTCGCTTCCTCCAATGGAGACATGGATAAACATAAAACATCTGGGAGCGAAAGGTGATGGTGAAACTGATGACACGCAGGTGTTCAGGGATGCTATAGCAAAATATCCGGCGATCTATGTGCCTCAGGGCTGGTACAGGATTACCGGGACGTTAAAGATGAGGCCTGGGACTAAGCTTATAGGTTTGCATCCAATGGCTACACAGCTCATATTGAAAGAAAGTGAGCCTGATTTCAGCGGTTTCGGAGGGCCTGTTCCTCTTCTGGAGTCTTCTGAAGGCGGTGATGATATCCTGAATGGAATTGGCCTTAGCACAGGAGGAATAAACTACAGAGCTGTCGGATGTAAATGGATGGCAGGGGAGAAATCTTTCATGAACGATATAAAATTTGTTGGCGGTCATGGAACGATGCGCAGACCTGTTCCAAAGGATAACTCTGGACAACAGGTTTCCGGTGCCACATCACAACGGCAGTCCGGACAGGCTTCTGGCCAGCAACAAAGCAGTTCCGGCAGACAGGGTGGGCAGGCTTTTGGAATGGGCTTAAGAGCTGTGAGTTCTCCCACAAACCCTGTCAGCGAACAGGGCCTTGATCTGGCATGGGATAACCAGTACTGGAGCCTATGGATCACTAAAGGCGGCGGAGGAACGATAAAGGATATCTGGACAGCCAGCACCTATGCTACAAGCGGCCTTTATGCAAGCAATACCTCTACTCCATGCAGAATATATGCTATTTCACTCGAACACCACGTCAGGAACGAAGCACGGTTCGAAAACGTTTCAAACTGGAAACTATATGCTTTCCAGCTCGAAGAGGAGAGCCGTGAGGGCAAAGAATGCCAGGCCGTTAAACTTTCAAACTGTAAGAATATACAATTCAATAATCTATGGATATACAGAGTAATAAGAGTAACAACTCCAAAACCTTTCGGAGTAAGACTATGGAACTGTGAAAATATAAAATTCCGTAATGTCCATAACTATACTCAAAAACTTTGGGTCACAGAGTTTACCGTATATGATGTGAACAAAAGGCTTCCTGTCTATCCATGGGAATATGCACTATTGACGGTGACCGGAAGGGAAAAGGGTTTTAGTCCGGCACTGAATCTTGCAGGTCAGATTGAAAAGCTTGCAACCGGTTTTGATTTTGCACAGGGAATAACTGTGGATAGCAAGGGAAATGTATATTTCTGTGAATCAAGAAAAAAAAGAATATATAAGTGGTCGTCCGAGACCAGGACTACAACGTTATTGGCTGATTATCCCTTTCAACCCCTGGTGCTTGCCACCGACTCTCGTGATAATCTTCTGGTAGTATGCAGATATGATCCTCAGCCGGGGTATATGCCTGGAGGTGTTCAGGAAACGGTTAAACGGCTGCCTGACGACAATGTAGCTTATAGCAGCTTTGGCAACAGCGGTTGGGCTGCATACCCGTTTTCAATCGATCCCGACAACCCTGATGAGACATTTACTCCTATGCCACGAGTACCCACTAAAGGAATACGGAATCTTAATAAAGCCTGGTACCCGGCCAGCAGGTGGCATTATACGTTTAACATGGCTGCCGTATATTATCCTGATTCGGCTTTTGTTGCACCGGATGGCGTTACATTCATACCTGAGACTTATGATATCGGCCGGTGTGCAAAACTGGAGGCTGCCGTTCCCGGTAAACCGTTTTATGCATCGGATGAGATTGCAAAACGGCTGGTAAAGATGGATGTAGCTGAAAATGGGAGACTCTCGAATCTTAGAGAGATACTCCCGAGAAGTGAATATAGCACTGCTTTAGACAGCGACGGCAATCTTTATGTTGCAGATGGCCAGATATTCGTATATGACAAGTCAGGCAAGGAAAAGAAACGTATAAGCCTTGAAGAGCGGCCAATTTCTATAGCTTTCGGCGATATTGACAGTAATACTCTTTTTGTTACTACAAGAACCTCACTTTATGGAATTAGAATTAAATAAACACCATTAATTTTATTTTGATAAATTAAAAATTTACAGTTCTTTTATATTAAATTGGATTTTATTATTTTCAAAACATTAAAAATAGATTTTTCATTAGCTATAATTAGTTTAATAAAAATCAATGTTTTGTCATATGAAAAAAGATACTCATTCCAATAAAATTGGAGGTAGTTCTTGTTGCAATGGGGGGCATGAGCATTTATCAAATGAAATTTCGAGAAGGAAATTTGTTCAGATTACATGCACCTCAGTCGTTGGTTCAATAGCTTTGTCAGGTTTGTCATGGACGACATTTGCTTCAATTCAAACCCGCGAGAATAATGAGATTAAACGTCAAAGCCTGGTAGTAAAACCTGTTTTGACTTATTCAACTCCTGCTCGTCGTGAACAAATGAGCTGGCGGGAATGGGGAGGAATACAAACTGAGAAAGATGCAGAACTGGAGTGTTTGCGAATCCAGGAGGAACTCAAATCATTAAAGTCAAGAGCTGATTTTCCGGTTGAATTTCTTCCTGTATCTTCTGTCCGTTCAGAACCCGATTTAAGCAAAATTCCAGATCTGGAAAAGGCAGATATTTTTCTTATTTATGCTGCCGGTGGCAGTGCCAATATTTTTGATTCTTTAAATAAAGAGGGTAAAAACAGGATAATTTTTTGTCGTTATAAATCGGGTCCGGTATATCTATGGTACGAAATCGTTAACCCTACTTTTTTAAGGAAACGCACAGATAAGCTTGCAGCCGCTGGAATGAATTATGATGATGTTATAATTGATAATCAGGATGATATTTTATGGAGATTAAGAGCATTATGCGGTTTAAAGAATACTTTAAATTCAAGGATAATAACCATTGGAGGCCCAGGCGGATGGAGTCAGCCGAAAGCACCGGAGCTTGCCAGAAATATTTTTGGATTAGATATACAATCTGTTTCTTATGAAGATCTTGCAAATTTATTAAAAGAAGCCAGAAAAGATAAATCATTAATAGTCAGAGCAAAAGATCGTGCAGATTTATATCTTAAGGATAGAAGTTTGAGAGTTGAAACTAAGCGTGAATTCATTGATAACTGCTTCATTCTGGAAGAAGTGTTCCAACGGATTCTTGAAAAATTTGAATCTAAAGCGATTACGATAAATAGCTGCATGGGAACAATTATGCCGGTAGCTGAAACTTCAGCTTGCTTAACACTTAGTTTACTTAACGATGCAGGATATCTTGCATTTTGTGAATCTGATTTTGTTGTTATTCCTTCAGGGATACTATTGGCTAATATATCCGGCAAACCTGTATTTCTCAATGATCCGACTTATCCATATAATGGATTGATAACTCTGGCACATTGTACTGCTCCACGTCGAATGGATGGCAATAATCTCGAACCAGCCAGGTTGCTAACCCATTTCGAATCCGATTATGGAGCTGCCCCTAAAGTTGAAATGAAAATTGGACAGACTGTAACAAACATTATTCCCGATTTTTCATTTAAAAAACATATAGGGCTCCCAGGGACGATTGTAAATAATCCTTTTTTGGATATATGTCGCTCTCAAATTGATGTAAGCTTTACTTGTGACAGTAATTTATTGGCTAAAAAAATGCACGGATTCCACTGGATGACTGGTTATGGTGATTATTTAAAAGAGTATGGCTATGCTGTAAACAAAATAGGTATAGATTTCGAAAAGTTAGATTAATTTTTATCAATTTTTGTGTTTTCTTAATACATTCTAAATAAAGTAGTTATTATGAACTCGAATAGAGATAATTTTAAAGCAAAATCAAACAGTACATCCAGGAGGAAATTTCTCTCCACATGTGCTGCGTGTGGTGCATGTATTGCAATTTCACCTTTTGCATCAATAGCAAAAGAACCAAATCGGGCTGATAATTCATTAATTATTCCAACAGCTAAGAGCAAATTTCGTATTAGAGTTATTTATTCATTGCATGATGTAGTTCAACCTACTGCTGATTGGCCAAATATTGCATATAATTTTGGGCCAGTAATGGAAAATTATAATTCTATATTAACTAAGAATTTCCCAAGATTTGAATTTCTTCCGACTTTAGCGGCAGGTCAGCCTGAGGCTGAAAAAATTCTTTTACAGGATAAAGAAGAAAATATATCGGGTTATATAGTATTTCAATTGAATTGCTGGAATCGTGTTGTTCAAACAATAGCAAAATCAGGCAAGCCTGTAATTTATGTTGATTTCAAATATGGTGGTAGTGGTGGATTTCTGTCATATACTGCGAATTTTTTAAAGGAACAAAGCAAGAATGTTGGTTTTGTTTCATCATCGCGAGTTGAGGATTTGATATCGGCTGTTAAGTGTTTTGAAGTTATAGAGAGGGGGGGTTCGGTAAATGATTTTGTTACGGCTACGGCTCTTGCTCGTATAAAATCCACTCCTGCACCCGGGAATCTTTCTTGCAGGGAAGATAGGTTTAAGACTTTATCACCTGATGAAACTATAAGAAGGATGAGAGAATCTAAAATACTGGCTCTGCGTGACCAGGTTTCAATGTGTGCTGATCCAATTATGGAGATTCCTCTGGATTATATTTCATTTGCTGAACTTAATTATGCATGGGAAACTGCTGACAAGCATGAGGCAACGGTCATTGCAGAGAGGTGGCAAAAAAGTGCGAATAGAGTTATAGGCGTACAATTTAATATTCTGCAGGATTCAGCAGCAATGTACTTAGCGATGAAGAGTGTTTTAAAGAATCATAAAGCGAATGCCATAACAATAAATTGTCTTGGAGGTTTTTATAGCAATCAAATTCAGGCATATCCATGTCTTGGTTTTCATGAATTAAACAATGAGGGATTAGTAGGAGCATGTGAATGTGATATTCGTTCCACAGCAACGATGGTAGCATTTACGACCATGACACAAGGTAGGCCTGGATATATTTCTGATCCTGTTATTGACACATCTAAGCGGCAAATAATTTATGCGCATTGTGTTGCATCCAATAAGGTATTTGGTCCGGATGGTCCGGAAAATCCATTTGAGATAATGACACATTCGGAAGACAGGCAAGGTGCTTCAGTTAGGTCTATATTACCGGTTGATTACATGACCACAACGCTTCAAATAAACCAGAACAGAAAGGAGATTTTATTTCATCAGGCGAAGGCTGTTGGTAATGATCCTGATGACCGAGCATGCAGGACGAAACTTTGTGGGGAGCCTAAGGGTGATATTGAAAAGTTATTCAGATACTGGGGGGATTGGGGATGGCATCGAGTAACATTTTATGGTGATTTGAAGGAGCAGGTATATGCTTTTGCTGATGCTATGAATTGGAAAGTAGTTGAAGAAGCATAGCATATTAATTAGTCTTTTATTTAAAACATATTAAATTATTGATTATTAACCACCAATGTTAATAAGTTATTTTTTATAATTTGCAAGGTTTTCAGTAAATTTCCCTTGAATTTTTTATTTACAGACTTTTTAATTTTTATAAAATATTGAAATTCTGACTTTTTAAGGATTGATGTAAATTTCAATTCAATTATATACCACTATTCCAGTTAAAAAGTAAAATATAAATTTATGAAACTAAGATCAATTTATGGGACCCTGTTAATAATTCTTTTTTTGACAGGATCTTGTAGTAAAAAGCCTCAGGTCACATTTATTAACAAAGAATCTGAAAGGATGGTTGATGTAATGATTGACGGCAAGTACTTTACAAGTTACTATTGGCCTGATAATATTATGAAACCTATTCTTTTTCCAATAAACACTTCAAAAGGTACAACGGTCACACGAGGTTATCCGATAAAGCCCAGACCTTTTGAAACTACCGATCATCCTCATCATACCGGGCTATGGCTTAATTATGGAGATGTTAATGGTTATAATTTCTGGGGTAATATGGGTCCAGGAGATCCAGCTGACACCTCTGCCAGTGCAAGAGCGAGCATTGCTACTAGTGGGCAAATCAAGCATTTGAGTTTTGAAAAAATTGAAGGAGGCAAAGATGAGGGGGTTATCATTTCAAACGAAAGCTGGATGGTTGGTTTAGAGAAAAGAGAACTTTTGTCAGAAAGGACTGAGTATCATTTTAGTGCAAAAGGAACATCATGGATAATAGACAGAATAACTACTCTGACTGCTAAAGAAGAGCCTGTTGTTTTTCATGATACAAAGGAAGGAATGTTTGGCATGCGCGTAGCACGTCAGCTTGAGTTACCGTCTAAGGAGCCTCGCACTATGACAGATGCCCAGGGAAATCCATCATCTGAATTAGTGGTAACAACCGAAGGAGTAACCGGAAACTATAGAAGTAGCGAAGGAGTAACTGGCGAGGCTGTATGGGGTACAAGAGCAAAATGGATGGATCTTTACGGAAATATAGGTGAGGAGAAAATATCAATTGTTATGTTTGATCATCCAGGGAATGTTAGTTATCCGACTTATTGGCACGCTCGCGGATATGGATTGTTTTGTCTAAATCCTTTTGGGGCCAGAGATTTTACTAACGGTAAAGTGGTTCTTAATTATACTATCCTTCCACATCAATCTATAACATTAAAGTATAGAGTTGTAGTTCATTCTGGTTCTCACCTTACTGATGAAGAGATAAATTTTCTATCAGAAGAATTTGCTGGAAAATACTAATAGAATCAATATTAGATTGTTATATAAACAAAAATTAATTCATATACTTGAAATTCAAATTCTTTTAATATAACAAAAACAACAGAATTATTAAGGAAAGTGTTAGCGATACAGATAGAATGACTATAGGCAGATTGGCAATAAGTTCTGCAATTGAAGATAGAACTCATGCTTTAGTTTCTGCACGAGTAAATCAGAAAATTAAAAACATGAATTAAAACCAATCAAAATGAAGAATCTGATATTCAGAGAGATTGAGAACAGAATTCATCTCATAAAAATTATGTTTCTGCCATTGTTGGTTACTTTTTTAACCGGAGAAAAAATAAATTCTCAGGTGGCAAAAGACGATCTGGATGTTATCCGGAATAAATGGTTGTTATACAGCGACGCTCCAAATTCACTATATCATTACATTACTGCAAGTGCATACGAATTTCTTGATGAACGTAATAATAAAATTGCAGGTATAAGTTCATTGTCAGAATGGCAACAAAGACAACAATGGATACAAAAAACCTTATTGGATATAGTAGGGCCATTTCCAGAGAAAACACCTCTAAATGCAAAAATTACAAGGATAATTGAGAAGGACAGTTTTCGCGTTGAGCATGTAATATACGAGTCTCAACCTGGATTTTATGTTACCTCTTCATTGTTTATTCCCACCTGGTTAAAAAAAAGAACCAAGCTTCCGGCTATATTATATTGCAGCGGTCACAGCGCTGAGGGGTATCGTAGCAGTGCATACCAGCATGTAATTCTCAATCTGGTAAAAAAGGGATTTATTGTGTTTGCATTCGATCCTGTGGGGCAGGGAGAGAGATTGCAATATTACGATCCACAAGCAAAAAAATCTACTGTTGGCGGCCCAACATTGGAACATTCTTATCCCGGTTCACAAACGTTTATCACAGGAAGTTCATTAGCTCGATATATGATCTGGGATGGTATCAGAGCGGTTGATTATCTCCTTACACGAAAAGAGGTTGATTCAACAAGAATAGGCATAACTGGTCGTTCAGGTGGTGGAACGCAATCTGCTTATATTGCTGCGATGGACAATCGTATTTATGCTGCTGCCCCTGAGTGTTATATAACAAATTTTAAGAGATTACTTGAGTCTATTGGAAATCAAGACGCGGAACAGAACTTTTTTAATGGGATTATCAGAGGTATAGACCATCCGGATTTATTGCTTGTTAGAGCACCGAAACCTGCATTGATGATTACAACTACAAGGGACATGTTTAGCATCCAGGGAGCAATGGAAACTGAAAAAGAAGTATCGCGCATCTATAAGGCTTATGGTAAAGAGGATAACTTCAGCAGAGTTGAGGATGATTACCCTCATGCATCAACCATGAAGAACAGGGAAGCTATGTATGCATTTTTCCAGAAACATCTTAATAATCCCGGAAGTTCGATAGATGAAAAAGTAAAAACTCTGACTGCCGAAGAAATGAAAGTAACAACTACAGGTCAGATTTCAACATCGTATGGAGGAGAAACTGTTTTCAGTCTGAACCGGAAGGAAGGAGAAAAACTAATCAGTACTTTACAGGATTCAAGAAATGACCTTTCAACTCATATTTCGAAGGTATTGAGTTCAGCTAAAAGACTTTCTGGTTATCAGGAACCTTCAGTGAACGATGAGCCTGTTTTTACAGGCCGTTTTCAAAAGGAAAGTTATGCTATTGAGAAATATTTTATAAAAGGAGAAGGTGACTATGTCATTCCTTATTTACTTATGGTTCCTTCAAAATCTAATAATAAGGCAATAATTTATTTGCACCCTGAAGGTAAAGCAGCGGAAGCATCAGCCGGAGGTGAAATGGAATGGTTTGTGAGAAACGGATTTACAGTTCTCTCCCCTGATCTGATTGGTATTGGAGAACTTGGACCGGGTATCTTTCGCGGTGATGCCAATATTGAAAATATTCCCCATAATATATGGTATGCTTCAATTCTTATCGGTAGAAGCATAGTTGGTATAAGAGCCGGAGATGTTGTAAAACTTGTAAATATCCTGAAAAATAATAGAATGGTTAACGAGATATACGGTGTGGCTGTTAAAGAAATGGCACCCGTATTATTGCATGCCGCAGCCTTAAGCAGAACATTTACAAAAGTGGCTCTTATTAAACCTTATTGTTCGTATAGTTCAATAGTTATGAACAGGTTTTATAAATCATCGTTTATATATGGAGTGGTTCCTGGAGCTATTAAGGAATATGACCTGCCTGACCTTGCGGTAAGTCTCGCACCAGTTAAATTATTAATGGCAGGAGTAACGGACGGGAGCGGTAAAACAAATGATATTGATAGTATTAAACGTGAAGTTGATTTTATTGAATACGTTTATAAAGAAAATAAAGCAGAAAGCCAGCTTCGTATATTGATAGGAGAGTTAAAAGATAAACCATTTGATCTTTATGGAGATTGGATTAATTGATTAATTTAATTTTTGATAATATTTTCAAACAATGAATGTTAATCAAGATAAAAAATTCCTAAAGATGTTAATCAAGCAGGTATTGTTCTCAGGTTTTACTTTTTTATTCGTAAACACTTTATCAGGGCAGACAAGGATTGAAGGTTTACATTACATTGACAGAACGCCGGTTTCAGTAGAGATAAAGGGTGATAAAATTGTAAGTATTACCTCCGTTGAGAGACTAACCGATGAAAGTAAGACGGTTTACATTGCTCCTGGTCTTATTGATATTCAGGTAAATGGTTTTATGGGGGTTGATTTTTCTGACCCCGCGCTAAGTAAAAAAGATATTATAAAGGCAATTGGAGCACTTCAGGAGCATGGGGTTACAACTTTTTTGCCTACTTTGATTACAGCCAGCCATGAGCAATTGTTAAGGAGTTTCAGGATATTTGCTCAAGTTCTGGATGATTCTGTAATTTCGCGGTCTATTCCAGGGCTTCATCTTGAAGGGCCTTATATTTCTCCAGAACCTGGTTATCGCGGGGCTCATCTTGAGAAATATATCCGGAGGCCTGATTGGGGAGAGTTTCAGGAATTTCAGAAGGCATCTAAAGAGCATATAAAACTGATTACTCTTGCTCCGGAGATTGAGGGGGCAATACCGTTTATTCAAAGATGTGTTGAAACAGGTGTGGTTGTTTCACTGGGGCATCATAATGGGAATTCGGAGACAATTAAGTCGGCGACGTATGCAGGTGCAAGGTTGTCAACACACCTGGGCAACGGTTGTGCTAATGAAATAAACCGTCACGACAATCCGCTCTGGCCTCAGTTGTCGAACGATTTGCTTTTTATAAGCATTATTGCCGACGGGTTTCACTTAAATTCAGATGAGATCAGATGTTTTTACAAGATTAAAGGCAGTGAGCATACTATTTTAGTTTCTGATGCTCTTGATCTGGCAGGGCTGGAGCCGGGAGAGTATATTAGAGGGGAACGTAAAGTAATTTTGACTCCTGATGTTGTTAAATTCCCTGCGGAAAATGTATTGGCCGGAGCCGCATCCCCTGTTTCGAAAGGTGTTATAAATATAATGCGGTTCACGGGATGCAGCCTGGCCGATGCTATCAGGATGGCCAGTTCGAATCCGGCAAAGTTACTTGGATTGAACTATCTGGGAGAATTAAAGCCTGGTAATCGTGCTGACATTATTCTTTTTACGCCTGGTGAGAAGGATATAGAAATACAAAAGACTTATGTTGCAGGAAAATTAGTATATGAGTCGAAAAGATAAGAATAATGTAAAATAGCTTAAACAGCATCCAGATATGAATGATACAGGAAAGAAGGTAGGTCATTATCGTTACAAAATTTTAGCTCTGGTATTTTTTGCCACGACAGTCAATTATTTTGATCGCAGTATCATAGGTGTGATGGCCCCCACTTTGCAAAAATTATTTGGATGGACTAACACGGATTATGCATCCATTATGATTTCTTTTAAAATAGCTTATGGGATTGGACTGCTGTTTATGGGGAACATTATAGACAAGCTGGGTACTAAAATTGGTTACATTATTTCCATTTTAACATGGAGTATTTTCGGGATGCTTCATGCAGCTATCCGACCTGCCTTTAGTCTGATTGGGTTTATTATTGCACGTTTTGGTCTGGGTATTGGAGAATCAGGTAATTTTCCGGCTGCAGTAAAGACTGTGGCCGAGTGGTTTCCCAAAAAGGAGAGAGCCTTTGCAAACGGGATTTTTGATGCTTCAACAAGTGTGGGAGCGATTCTTGCTCCCTTCATTGTTGGTGCTATTGTATCTGTTGATGGTAAAAACTGGCAGATACCATTTCTTTTTACCGGTGGATTAAGTGCCATCTGGGTTTTACTCTGGCTTAAGACATACCACAGGCCGCAGGATCATCCCAAGTTGAGCAAGGAAGAACTTGCTTATATAAATAGTGATTCCATTGAAGAGACTGCGGAAAAAATTCCATGGGCGAGGCTATTGCCGAAGCGTGAAACATGGGCTTTTGCACTGACCACAGTTACAGATGCAGTGTGGTGGTTTTACCTGTTCTGGGGAGCGAAGTTCCTTGGTGAGCAGTTTGGGGTGGATATAAATAATATTGGGATTCCGTTTTTGATAATTTTTTTGATGGCCGATGCAGGAAGTCTTGGTGGGGGTTATGCCTCGGGAGCGTTGATTGGTAAAGGCTGGTCGGTTAATCGTGCTCGGAAAATTACAATGTTGGTTTGTGCAATTCTTATTCTTCCGGTTTCTTTTGTACCGATGCTTGCAAGCAAATGGATTGCTGTATTTTTGATTGGATTGGCTGCAGCGGGTCATCAGTCGTGGTCAATTACCGGTTATACTCTGGTTTCGGATGTTTTCCCAAGGAAAGCTGTTGCCTCGGTAACAGGAATAGGTAAGATGGTTGGGGTAGCCACATCTATCGTTGCCGATTATGCACTTGGGACAGTACTCGATTCTTCGGGTAATCTGGGTTATTTCTGGGCATTTATAATTGCGGGATTGTCGTATCTTTTTATTCTAATCTTTGTGCATTTACTTATGCCTAAGATGACTCCTCTCAATGATAATCTTGAATATGTTACAGTGCAGAATATTAATAAAATAACCACATAAACAAAAAATTATGGAAATAATAATTTCGGAGACCAAGCAGGAACTTGGTAAGAAAGCAGCTCATCATGGGGCAGAATTAATTCGCGAAGCTATTCAGGAAAAAGGCGAAGCCAATATTATTCTGGCAACCGGTGCATCACAGTTTGAGATGTTAAGCGAGTTAGTTCGGGAAGATATTGACTGGTCAGTAGTCACAGCATTTCACCTGGATGAATATATAGGTATATCGGAGAATCATCCGGCTTCTTTTCGTAAATATTTAAAAGAGAGATTTGCGGATCTGGTTCCGTTGAAAGCGTTTCATTATGTAAACGGTAGCAGTAATAATCCTCATGAAGAATGTATTCGACTTGGGAAACTTATTGCAGAACATCCTATTGATGTAGCCTTTATTGGGATTGGAGAGAATGGTCACCTGGCATTCAACGATCCTCCTGCCGATTTCGAAACTGAAGAAGCCTATATTGTTGTTAACTTAAATGAAGAGTGTCGGAAACAACAGGTAGGAGAAGGATGGTTTAAGACACTTGAAGATGTTCCGAAACAAGCTATTAGTATGTCAATTAAACAAATAATGAAATCGAAGGCTATTATTTGCAGTGTGCCTGATAAACGGAAAGCCCGGGCAGTATATATGACTATCAATCATGAGATATCGCCCGACTGTCCAGCCAGTATCTTACGCAAACATCCGAGAGCTTTTTTATATTTAGATCGAGACTCTGCATCATTGATATGATTTTTTCAATTTTTATTAATGTTAAAAAGTATTTCGTTTCTTTATGTCGATATTTCCGGGTAAATAATATAGTGTTACCTCATTTTTATGTACAAAATTCATCAGATCAAAGAATAATACTGAAAATGCTGGATAGAGATTAAAAAAACCGGAGTAATTACAGTTTGGGCGATCCTGAAAAATAATTGAAAAGACGTGGGGTAATGTACTTTTATTTAATTTTTTGTGGTTTCCAGGGAAAGTTTTAAAGAGATTGAAATTTCTATTATAAAATATAAAAATCATGAAATTTATAAGATATACTATTGTATTGTTTTTTATAATGACATCGGGAATTGCTTTAGCACAGAAACATAATCCCTATTATCCTGATTTTACAAAGCCTGAAAATATTAAAGGAATGAAACTGGTATGGAATGATGAGTTCAATAAAAACGGGGAACCCGATAGTGCGTTCTGGATATATGAGAAGGGCTTTGTAAGAAATCAGGAACTTCAATGGTATCAAAAAGATAATGCAACTATTAAAAATGGAGTTCTTTTGATTGAAGGACGAAAGGAAAAAGTAAAAAATCCCAACTATATTGAAGGAAGCAACAGATGGCAACTTAACAGAGAATACGCAAATTATACTTCCTCGAGTATCCAGACAAGAGGTAAAAAATCATGGCTCTATGGTACCTTTATTATTCGTGCGCGGATAGATACTGCTATGGGTTCATGGCCTGCAATATGGACACTTGGAGTTAATGGACGATGGCCAGCTGGCGGAGAAATAGATATTATGGAATTCTATAGAAGAAATAATATCCCGATTATTTTAGCAAATGTAGCATGGATGGGAGAGTCAGGTCAGGCTAAATGGCACACTGAAATAAGACCTTTAACTGACTTTATATCAAAAGATGCCGACTGGGTCAGGAAATTTCACATCTGGAAAATGGAGTGGAATAGTGATTTTATTAAATTATATCTCGACGACCTTCTAATCAATACTACAATGCTAAGTGAAACAATTAATCCTGACGGAAGGAACCCTTTCAAAGAGCCTCAGTATTTACTTTTAAATCTTGCTATTGGAGCCAACGGCGGTGATCCGTCAAATACTATGTTTCCAATAACCTACGAGGTTGATTATGTTAGAATTTATCAATCAAAGAAGAAATAATTTACAACAACTAACCGAATTTATATGAGAAAAAATAATCTGTATAAAAATTTTGTTGCGGTTTTAGTATCGGGTTTTGTTTTATTGTTTTTGCCTGATATTGTATTATCCCAAACATTTGTGAGGATTTGGGAAGCTGATGAGGTGATACCTACTTACATAGCAGGCCCGCCTGATCCTAATCCGATGTTCTTTTTTGGGAAACAGTCGCAGGGAGCAGAAGGAAGAATTTATCCATATCCTCTCTACGATAATCTAACCAATGTAAAAAGTGACAAAACTTATCATCTTGTTTATCTTGAAAATGAATATGTTAAGATTGGCATACTGCCTGAAATTGGTGGACGAATATTTTCTGCAGTTGACAAGACGAACAATTATAATTTTATTTACAAGCAAAGTGTTATCAAGCCTGCTCTTATAGGGTTGATAGGAGCATGGATTTCCGGTGGAGTGGAATGGAACATTCCACATCATCATCGTGGAAGTACATTTCTACCGGTTCAGTGGAGCAGAGTGGATAACCCTGATGGAAGTAAAACGGTGTGGATTGGAGAACTTGAGATTCGACATCGGATGAGATGGGCGGTAGGCTATACTCTCCGGCCAGGCAGTTCTATACTCGAGTGCTCAGTAAGAATTGTGAATCGCACGCCTGTGGCAAATTCGATGCTTTGTTTTGCCAATATTGCCGTTCATACAAACGAAAATTACCAGGTAATTTTTCCGCCCCGCACACAATGGTCTACCGGTCATAGTAAACGTAGTTTCTCTCCATGGCCTGTCGTCAATGGGCTCGATGTAAGCTGGTATAAAAACAACCTGAGGTCGGCATCGTGGTTCGCTGTAAATTACGAGGATGATTTTGTGGCAGGCTATGACCATGGAAAAAATGCAGGCATAATGAGTGTTGCAGATCATAATATCGTACCCGGGAAAAAATTCTTTACATGGGGTGTTGGTTCTATGTGGGACAAAATTCTTACCGATGACGACGGCCCTTACCTTGAAATAATGGTAGGTGCATATTCCGATAATCAGCCTGATTATTCATGGATGCACCCATACGAGGAAAGAGCTTTTAAGATATACTTATATCCCTTCAGAGGAATTGAAGGTGCGAAAAATGCTAATCATGATGCTGCTGTAAATCTCGAGGTTAAAGATGGAAAAGCATTATTCGGGTTTTATACAACAAGGTCGCATTCAAATGCGGTTGTTACTCTTAAAGCAGCAGATAAAGTTCTTCTCGAGGAGAAAATATCTATCAATCCTGAGAATCCTTATAAAAAAGAAATATCGTTGCCCGAGGGCATTGACGAGCATGATCTTCGTGCTTCTATATCGGCTGAAGGCAGCGAACTTATTTCATATTCTCCGGTACGCATAATACCCGAGCCAATGCCAATGCCTTACACTGATCCAAAAGCGCCTGCAGACATTGATAATAATGAAGAACTCTTTCTCGCCGGTTTACGCATTGACCAGTTTCACCATCCATCACTCGACGCCGATCCGTATTATCTGGAAGTACTTCGTCGCGATTCAGCCAATGTGGCTGCAAATACGGAAATGGGAATTTTGAGTCTTAAAAAAGCAAGATACGCTGAGGCGGAGAAATATCTGAATATGGCTATAAGACGCCTTACAGCCAACCATACTACACCAAAAAATGCTGAGCCATTCTATTATCTCGGTTTAGCTCTTAAAAAACAGGGGCGTCTGGATGAAGCTTATACTGCTTTTTATAAAGCCGCATGGGAAGAAGAATGGAAATCGCCTGCTTATTTTTCTTTAGCTGAAATTGCAACAACACGTGGTGATTTCAATTTGGCTCTTGAATTTATTGACAGGGCTATTGACGGCAACGCATATAATTTGAGAGCTTATGTTTTGAAATCTTCTATTCTCAGGCATCTTAATCGTGCGGATGAGGCTATAAAATTAGTTGCATTTGCTCAACAAAAATGCGATCCTCTGGATGCTCATCTTATGGCCGAAAAATGGATGGCTTCTAAAGATAAAAATACAGAAAAAATTCTTTTCGAAACAACTAATTCACATCCGGCTGTCTTACAAGAAATTGCAGCCAGTTATTACAATTGCGGATTATGGAGTGATGGGTTAAACATACTACAACAGAGTATTTTGAAAGTTCCGGATAAAAGTGCTATATCGCCAATAATATATTACTATATGGGGTATTTCGCGGAAAAACTCGATGATAATGTCAGGGCTACCGAATATTATAATCAGGCTGTCCTTCAGCCTCCCGACTATGTTTTTCCTTTCCAGGATGAACTTATTCCGATATTGAATAGTGCTATGGCCATAAATCCGCGAGATGCACGTGCTCCTTATTATCTTGGAAATCTTTTATATGACTGGCAACCGGAGGTTTCTGTTAAACTATGGGAAAAATCTGCTGAACTTGATCCGGGCTTTCCAATTACATGGAGAAATCTGGCAATTGCCTATTCTCATCAAAATATCAACGACTCTAAAGCCAAAGCAATCGCATGCCTTGAGAAGGCAATTGCAGTGAGCAAACAACCTTATGCAAATCATTTAATCGAATTAGACCGCCTGTACCAGGCAACTAATGTACCTGTCTCAAAACGTCTTGCTTTATTTGAAAAATATGAAAGCGTGGTTTTGAAAAGCGATGAAGCTCTTGGCAATATGATAACTCTTAAGAATTTTGCCGGTAAGGCTGAGGAGTCGATAAGGCTTTTACGGAACCGTACTTTTAGTATATGGGAAGGCGGACAGGCCTTTAACACCGGCCAGGCATGGGCAGATGCAAACCTTATTCTGGGTCTTCAGCAGATAAAAAAGAAAAAATACAGGGATGCTATTTCGAGTTTTGAAGCTATTTTCGAACCACCTGAAAACCTAAGGGCAGAGCAGCGTTTTAACACACGGAGTTATATGGTGGCTTACTGGAAGGGATGCGCATACGAAGCACTTGGTGAAAAAGAAAATGCAAAAAAATCATGGAATGAGGTTATCAATCCGGAAGAAAGAATGTTAAGAGAGGGTGTTGCTGGGGGAGGGATTGCTGCCGGTGGAGGAATGGGCTCGGGCGGAACAGGCTCCGGATACACTGGTGGAAGAACCAATATAACAAGTGCCAGTCTGGAACAGTTGGAACGAAAATATTACGAGGCTCTTGCAAGAGAAAAACTTGGATTTAGAGATGGAACTAAAGAAATATTTGATGAATTGGTTTCAACTGCCAGGGAAGTCCTTAAACAACAGGAAAAAATTGATTCTGCAGCCTCCCAGGTTAACAGAAGGCAACAAGGACGGCCAATTACTGCAGTGGCACATTATATTGCCGGACTTGGTTATTCAGGACTTGGTGACAGGAAGAAAGCAAAAGAAGAGTTCACTTCTGCATTGTCAATTTCGCAGGATTACCTTAATGCGAAAATTGCTCTTGATCAGTTATAAAACTGTAATCGCTTCGCCTTCGTTGTTTAATATATTATATAATACAAACTAAAAAACCACACTTTTAATCGTTATTCATTTTCTTACCTTTATACCCTGGAAAAATTCAGTAAATGGCTGATGAGTCGCGTTATAGTAAAAGAGGTGTCTCCTCTTCGAAAAAGGAGGTACATAATGCTATCAGAAACATTGATAAGGGATTGTATCCGGGTGCATTCTGTAAAATTGTTCCCGACTTTCTCTGCGGCGATCTCGATTATTGCAACATAATGCATTCGGACGGCGCAGGAACAAAGTCGTCGCTCGCTTATGTTTACTGGAAAGAAACCGGAGACATGACGGTATGGAAAGGCATAGCGCAGGATGCTATAGTCATGAACCTCGACGACCTTCTCTGCGTGGGAGCTTATAATAATATCCTCATTTCATCAACTATAGGAAGAAACAAATCAGTTATTCAGGGGGAGGTAATTTCGGCAATTATAAACGGAACTGAAGAATTTCTCGAGAAAATGAGGACACTTGGTATAGGTATTTATTCGACTGGCGGCGAAACGGCCGACGTAGGTGACCTTGTAAGGACGATTATTGTTGATTCCACAGTAACTGCCAGAATGAAACGAAATGAAGTGATAACCAACAATAATATTCGGCCAGGCGATGTTATTGTCGGACTGGTGTCTTACGGACGAACAATATACGAGGATGAATACAACAGCGGAATCGGAAGCAATGGCCTCACTTCGGCACGCCACGACGTTTTCGCAAACTATCTTGCAGAAAAATATCCGGAAAGTTACGATCCATCGATGCCCGATTATCTGGTTTATTCAGGAAAATTGAAGCTTACAGATAAAATAGAAGGAATTGATATTGATGCTGGAAAACTGATTTTATCTCCTTCACGTACTTATGCACCGGTTATGAAAACTGTGCTCGAACAGAAGAGAAGCTCGATTCACGGTATAATACACTGTACAGGCGGCGGCCAGACTAAAATACTCCATTTTATAGATAAACTGCATATTATAAAAGACAATCTTTTTCCTCTTCCGCCAGTGTTTGAAATAATTCATAAGATGTCAGGTACACCATGGGAAGAAATGTATAAAGTATTCAATATGGGACACAGGTTTGAAATCTATGTAGCCGAAAAAGATGCTGTGGAAATTATTGAAATTGCATCAGAGTTCAATCTCGACACTCGTATTATTGGCCATGTCGAGTCTTCCGACAGAAAGAAACTGACAGTCAAATCTGACTTCGGAGTGTTCGAGTATTAAAAGCTTAATGTCTTTTGTCTGTGTTTTATCTTTTGCCTTTTA
The DNA here is from genome assembly GCA_017999895.1 of Bacteroidales bacterium. Lineage (GTDB taxonomy): Bacteria > Bacteroidota > Bacteroidia > Bacteroidales > VadinHA17 > LD21. Next base: position 36,625 of record JAGNKY010000015.1, on the reverse strand, counting down.
TCTTTTATCTTTTCCCTATACCCCCTTTCTCCTCCGTTCCACTTTATTTTCAATACTTCCTGTATCTCTATTCACTTATGCCCATACCATACTTTATACCCTTATGCTCTTGCACCTTTCTATTTTTTTTTAAATTTGTAGCTTGAAAATTATTCCAGATGACTGGTAATAATATTATACTTGAAAGGCTTGAAGGTGTGAGACAAAGGTTTATTGAAGTAGGTAATATGTTAACCCGCGAGGAGATTCTTTCGGATATGAAGAACTATATCCAGCTAAACAAAGAATATAAGAGCCTTCAGCCAGTTGTTACTGCTTATGAAAAGTATAAACTTATCCTTGCAAATATTGAAAATACAAGATTAATGCTTGCTTCGGAAAAAGACGAAGAGATGAGGGAAATAGCCAAGCAAGAGTTGGAGGAACTTAATGCCAGTCTGCCGGAAATGGAAGAGCAGATAAAGCTACTTTTAATACCTGCCGATCCGGAAGACAGTAAGAATGCTATAGTGGAAATAAGAGCCGGCACAGGAGGCGATGAAGCCAGTATCTTTGCAGGTGATCTTTTCAGGATGTATTCCAAGTTTTTCGAAATTAAAGGATGGAAAGCAGAAGTTACGAGTTTTACAGAAGGAACCGCTGGTGGCTACAAGGAAATAGTGATAAGGGTAACCGGAGAGGGTGTTTACGGTATTATGAAATATGAATCGGGAGTTCACAGGGTTCAGCGAGTTCCTCAGACGGAAACTCAGGGACGAATTCATACTTCCGCCGCTTCAGTCGTAGTACTTCCGGAAGCAGATGACGTGGATGTGGAAATAAGAAACGAGGACATAAGAAAGGATATCTTCTGCTCATCAGGTCCAGGTGGCCAGTCAGTGAATACAACTTATTCGGCTATAAGGTTGACCCACATACCTACAGGTATTGTTGTGACCTGCCAGGATGAAAAATCACAAATAAAAAATTACGAGAAAGCACTTAAAGAACTGAAAACAAGACTTTACAACCTGGAATATCAAAAATATCTCGATAACATTTCCAAAAAAAGGAAAACGATGGTTTCAACCGGCGATCGTTCGGCAAAGATTCGGACATATAATTTTCCACAAGGAAGAATGACGGATCACCGTATCAATTATACAGTTTATAATCTGCAGAATGTTCTCGACGGAAATATTCAGGAAGTGATTGATAAACTTCAGATGGCAGAAAATGCCGAACGGCTAAAGGCGAACAACCTCTAAAATTTATTCAAATATTTACATGACTCATTCAGAGCTTTTCAAAAACATCAGGAACAAGAAATCGTATTTGTGTGTGGGACTCGATTCGGAATATGAAAAAATACCTTCTTCGCTTTTATCCGCAAATGACCCGGTTTTTGAATTCAACCGGAAAATTATAGAAGCAACTTTTGAGTATTCAGTAGCATATAAACCAAACCTTGCTTTCTATGAGGCAAGGGGTGCCGAAGGATGGACTTCGCTCGACAAAACAGTAAGATATGTAAAGGAGTATCACCCTGATATTTTTGTTATAGCCGATGCCAAACGCTGCGATATAGGGAATACGGCACGTATGTATGCAAAAGCTTTTTTCGAAAATATGCCGTTCGATGCTGTAACACTTTCGCCGTATATGGGAGAGGATTCAATAACTCCTTTTCTCAATGTGCCTGGGAAATGGGCTGTAATACTTGCCCTTACATCGAATAAAGGAGCAAATGACTTTCAATATCATAATGAGGACGGCATAAAGCTCTTTGAAAGAGTAATATCTGTTTCCCGGAAATGGGGTAATAACGATAATATAATGTATGTGGTGGGCGCTACAAAGCCTGAGATGCTGAAGAATGTTAGAAAACTCGTGCCCGAATTTTTCCTGCTTATTCCAGGCGTTGGAGCTCAGGGTGGAAGCCTCGAAGAGGTGTCGAAATATGGGATGAATAATACATGCGGACTGCTTGTTAACTCATCACGTGCAATAATTTTTGCTGATAATTCGGAAAATTTCGATAAAGCCGCACGGGCTAAAGCCCATGAAATGCAGATGCAGATGGAAAAACACTTGATACAGAAAAGATTAATCTAGAATTTTCTCAATTTTTCCCTCTATAATCCATAATAAATCATCAATAATTCATCCTAAATCAAAAATAATTTTGTATCTTTATAATTATATCGCTGCATTAAAATGTGCTTTTCATGAAAGAAGAATTTCTTCATTTTGTATGGAAATATGGCCTTTATGATAAAAAGTCGCTTGTAACTCCTGAAGGCTATCCGATAGTAGTGGTTCATCCGGGAGATTATAATCGTGATTCCGGACCTGATTTTTTCAATGCAAGAATAAAATATGACGGCACCGAATGGGCGGGAAACGTGGAGATTCATACCAAAGCGTCTCATTTTGTGACTCACGGACATAATACTGATCATTCTTACGATAATTTGATTCTTCATGCTGTTGGAGAAAAAGACAGGGATGTCTTTAATGCCGCAGGCTCTAAAATATTAACGGTCGAAGTCAAACCCGATATAGGGGTATATGAAAAATATATGAGTTTGATAAATAATCCATATACAATTGCATGTCAGGAAGAAATAGGAAAGGTTAACGGGTTTATCCTGAACAACTGGATTAATTCGCTTCTTATCGAGCGTCTTGCAGGGAAATGCGGAATGATAAAAAAAATTTTCGAAGAGACAGGGAACGATTGGGAAGAGACTTTCTACAGGCTCATCTCGAGATATTTTGGATTCAGGGTCAACACTGATCCCTTCTTAATGCTCGCTTCAGCCCTACCGTTCAAGATAATAAGGAAGCACCTCGATAACCGTATGCAGGTCGAGGCTTTATTGTTCGGTACTGCCGGAATGCTCGAAGAAGAACTTTTCAGAGAAGCTATTAATGATGAATATTTCAGGGAACTTGCAAGAGAGTTCAGAGTATTTTCTGCCAAATATTCTATAAAACCTGTACATGGATGGATTTGGAAGTTCAGCAAATTGAGGCCAGTTAATTTTCCCACTGTACGTATTTCACAGCTCGCAGCAATGCTCACTGTAACAGGTGGATTATTCTCGAGAGTCATCGAGGCTGAAAATATCGAAAGCCTGAGAAAACTGTTTTCAGTTTCTGCATCAAAATATTGGGATAATCATTATGTATTCGGGAAGGAGAGCAAAAAAGCTATAAAAAACACAGGCGAAAATGCAACCGATATTTTTATGATAAATGCTGTTATTCCGATATTATTTGCTTATGGGAAGGCAAAAGGAAATAATGAAATATGCGAAAGGGCACTCGATTTTCTCGAAAGTATCGAACCCGAACAGAACCGCATTATCAGAGAATGGAGCGAAGCCGGAGTAACCGCCTCTTCTGCTTCCGACACGCAGGGGCTTATCCATCTAAGAGAGGAATACTGTCGGAAACGCCGATGCCTTGAATGCCGCATCGGATTACAACTTATTTCCACAGGCTCAAAATTGAAAGATAACGATGAGTTAATCCTCGAACCATGAAAATTTGCAATAAATACATTCTTTCTGCAGCCGGTTAACACTATTGAAAAGGAATAGATGCTTTAAGAATTGATATTATCGAGCTAAAAAATCCCGATTTACTTTAAAATATGTAATCACAATTTTTAAGTTCCCAAATTTTGTTGAACAATAATGTTTAAAATATTTTATTACAACGTACAGTTTAGTTAATAATATATGTAAAAAATTACTTTTTATAAAATAAAATAAAGTAAAATAATCATTTGAGGAATATTTTGATAAATATTTGAAAATTATTGATAAACAGAAAAATAAATATTTTAATTCACGCAACCTCAAGTATATTTTTTTCGTCTTTTTAATGAAGACTTAATAAAGATTTAATTTTTGATATAAGATTTCAATAAAGAAATATTTAATAATATTTTTTAAAAAAATAAAATTGATTAATAATTTACATAAAAAATTTTTATTTTTGCGTTCCAAAATTGGAGATACAATATATATTTGGATTAACAGTATTTTAGTAAAAAACATGTATTTAACGTCAGAAAAAAAGAAAGAAATCTTCAAGTCGTTTGGAACGTCGGAGATGGATACCGGATCAACCGAAGGGCAGATCGCTCTTTTCTCATACCGTATTAATTCCCTTACTGAACACCTGAAGAAGAATAAGAAAGATTTCAGCACTCAGCGGGCGCTTATTAAGCTTGTCGGTAAGCGCAGGAAACTTCTTGATTACCTTAGAGAAAAAGATATAGAAAGATATCGCGAAATAATTAAAGCACTTAAATTACGCAAATAGTAAAAAGGCAATTTCAAGTTGCCTTTTTTACTTAAATGAAGCTATTTTTACTTAAATGAAGCTATTATTTCGTAAATTCGTAGTTTTAATAAATCACTTAACATGTTTAAGATATTTCAGAAAACCATTGAGCTTGGAGATGGAAGGACAATTGTAATGGAGACCGGTAAATATGCCAGGCAGGCAGACGGCTCAGTATTGATTACAATGGGAAAAACAATGCTTCTGGCTACAGTTGTTGCAGCTAAAGAAGCAAAAGAAAATAACGATTTTATGCCGTTATCTGTTGAATATAAGGAAAAATTCGCTTCATCGGGGCGAATACCTGGCGGATTTCTTAAAAGAGAGTCTAAACCTTCAGATAATGAGGTACTTATTGCACGTCTCGTTGACAGGGCATTGAGGCCACTCTTCCCGGACGATTTTCATGCCGAGACGTTTGTAACAATCAACCTTGTCTCTGCCGACAAAGAAATTCTTCCTGACGCACTTGCAGGCCTTGCAGCATCGGCCGCCCTTACACTTTCCGACATACCGTTTAATGGCCCTATTTCAGAGGTTAGAGTTGCAAGAATAAACAACAAATTCGTAATCAACCCTACCGCAACAGAGCTTAAGGATGCAGATATGGATCTTATAGTAGGCGCTACTTACGACAATATACTTATGGTTGAAGGGGAAATGAAGGAAGTTGCCGAAACCGATATGATAGAAGCCCTCAAAGTAGCTCATGAAGCAATAAAAATCCATTGTAAAACCCAGATGGAATTCGCTGCTGAAGTCGGAGCCCCTCCAAAAAGAGAATATTGCCAGGAAGAAAATGATGAAGAACTGCGTAAAAAAGTGTGGGATGAAACTTATGAAAAATGTAAGCAGGTCGCTAAAAGCCTTATTGCAGATAAACGGAAAAGAACAGAAGCTTTCGAGTCGGTGTTGACCGAGTTTCTTGCACAATACACTGAAGAAGATGAGGTTAATGAAACGCTTGTAAGAAAATATTACGCTGAAGTACAAAAGGAATGCTCCCGCAGACTTGTGCTCGATGAAAATATCAGACTCGACGGCCGCAAGCCTGATGAAATCAGGCCTATCTATTGCGAGGTTGACCCTCTTCCGGCAACACACGGTTCATCACTATTTACAAGAGGCGAAACACAATCTCTAACTACCGTTACACTTGGAACAAAGCTTGATGAAAAGATAATTGACGAAGCTCTTATTCAGGGAACGGAAAAATTTACACTTCATTATAACTTTCCTCCCTTTTCTACAGGAGAGGCAAAACCGGCACGGGGCATCAGCCGCAGAGAAATAGGACATGGAAACCTTGCTCACCGGGCTCTAAAAAATATGATTCCGCCTGAAGATGAAAATCCTTATGCAATAAGAATTGTTTCCGATATTCTCGAATCGAATGGCTCTTCTTCAATGGCTACCGTATGCGCAGGTTCTCTTGCTCTCATGGATGCAGGAATAAAAATCCGAAAGGCAGTTTCTGGTATTGCTATGGGACTTATAACCGAAAATGACAATTCTAAATATGTTATCCTTTCCGATATACTCGGCGATGAAGATCATCTTGGCGACATGGATTTTAAGATTGCCGGCACACGCGATGGGATTACTGCCACTCAGATGGACATAAAAGTTAAGGGGCTTTCATACGAGATTCTGGCAAAAGCACTTGAACAGGCACGAATAGGCAGACTACATATACTTGATATTATGGACAAAACTATTTCGGAACCTCGGCCCGAACTTAAACCTCATGCCCCGAGAATTGAAAAAATTACTATTCCCAGAGAAATGATAGGAGCTCTAATCGGCCCGGGTGGAAAAATAATACAGGAAATACAGAGAGAAACGAACACTACTATAATTGTTGAGGAAAAGAACGGATTCGGCGAAGTTGAAGTGTTTGGAGAAAATAAAGAAGGAATCATCAACGCTCTCGAACAAATAAAAAGAATCGTGGCTGTCCCTGAAATCGGACAGGTTTACAAAGGCGTTGTAAAATCAGTAATGCAATATGGCGCATTCATCGAGATACTTCCTAACAGAGACGGGCTCCTTCATATTTCAGAAATCGACTGGAAAAAAACCGAAAGAGTTGAGGACGTTTTGAAAGAGGGACAGGAAGTTGAAGTAAAACTGATCGATATTGACGAGAAGTCAGGTAAGTTAAGGCTTTCGAGAAAAGTCCTTCTTCCTCATCCACCCGGATACGATGATGAAAGACATTCTCATAGCAAAAACTCAGGTAAAAAACAATAATCGAAAAATATTTTCCCTTTTTTGTTTTTGCTCGACCCTTTCTTTAAAAAGAAACATTAAGAACATTATGATCCCAAAATATAGTTATATTGTCATTGAGGGAAATATAGGAGCAGGTAAAACCGCTCTTGCAACAAAGATAGCTAAACAATATAAGGCAAAACTAATTCTCGAGAGTTTTGAAAATAATCCTCTTCTACCAAAATTCTATGAAAACCCTGAAAAATACTCTTTTCCTCTTGAACTTTCTTTTCTGGCTTCCAGATATAAACAGCTAAAGGAAGAAATAACAGCGGAAAACCTTTATTATCCATTTACAATTGCCGACTATTATTTTACAAAGTCACTTATTTTTTCAAATGCAACTCTTTCAGATGAGGAGTATAAACTTTATAGTCAATTCTTTTTTAAAATTTTTGATATTTTCCCAAAACCCGATATTTATATTTATCTGCACATAGAACCTGAACGACTTCTTCAGAATATCAAAAAACGGGGAAGAAATTATGAACAGTCAATTACACTTGAATATCTGCAAAAAATTCAGGAAAATTATTTTTTATTTTTCAACAGAAATCCTGAAAACAAATATCTTGTAATTGATGTTAATCAAATAGATTTCGTTGATAATGAAGAAGATTACATAAAGGTTATAAATGCCATTTTCAATTCGGATTACCGTACTGGAATAAATAAGGTAATTTTATGTTGAATTTTATTTAATTTAACTTGTTATTTATCTTTTTTTATTAGATTTGCAGAAAGAGGTAATTATTAATAAATTGTAAAAGTTATTTATTTTATTAAACATAAACTATAAGATTATGAAAAGATTCGGTAACTTACTTATCCTTCTTCTTGCAGGCCTGTTAATGACAGGCTGCAGCGGGCTCAACAAAATGAAAAAGAATGCAAGCCTGGTTAAATACGAAGTTACTCCTAAAGTTCTGGAGGCTCATGCCGGTCAGGTGGATGTTACTATAAAAGGCACTTTTCCACCGAAATATTTCGACAAGAAAACCATTATGGAAATAACGCCGGTTCTTGTTTACAGCGGTGGAGAAACAGCCTTCAAAGCTGTAAAAGTACAGGGTGAAAGTGTTCAGGCAAATAATGAAGTTATTTCATATAATGGCGACAGTTTTTCTTATAGCGATAGAATTCCCTATAAAAAGGAGATGAAAAAATCGGAGCTTTTCGTAAGAGTGAAGGCTACAAGGGGAAACACAAGCCTTAACTTCGATCCTATAAAGATTGCCGACGGTGTAATAGCTACTTCTACACTTGTTGATTTACATGGTAAACCTGTATTAATGCCGGATAAATATATGAGGGTTATACCTGAAAGCATGATGGCTGATATTCACTATATTATAAACCGGTATGACCTTCGCAGTTCAGAACTTAAGGCCGAGGATATTCAACTTCTCAAAGAATATATTAAGAAGGTGAATGAAGATCCTAAAAGACAATTTAAGAATACGGATGTAAGTTCTTATGCTTCACCGGATGGAAAGTATGATTTTAATGAAAAGCTATCGGGTCAGAGAGGAAACACAGCCGACAAATTTATCAGAAGCGAGTTTGCGAAAATAGAAGCTGCAAAAGCATCCAATTTCTTTAACGAGCGAACGACTGCCGAAGACTGGGAAGGTTTCAAGGCTGAGCTGGAAAAATCAAATATAAAGGATAAAGACTTAATACTTCGTGTTCTTTCAATGTATTCTGATCCTGAAGTTCGTGAAAGAGAAATAAGAAATATGGCAGAAGCCTTCGAAGTGCTGAAAACCGATGTTCTTCCCAGACTTAGAAGGTCGGAAATGAAGGTTAATGTTGATCTCATCGGCAGGAGCGATGAGGAAATACTTGCTCAATACAAGTCCGATCCTAAAGCTCTGTCACTTGAAGAAATTCTTCATGCAGGTGCTCTTGTAACCGATATGAACCAGAAACTTGCAGTTTATCAGACAGCCGCTGCACAGTTTCCGACATGCATCAGAGCACATAATAATGTAGGTTACTGTTATATAAATCTCGGCAAAGCAGATGAAGCTATCGCCGCTCTTGAAAAAGCAAGAGCTATAGATAATAACAACGACGTCGTGAAGAATAATATGGCTGCTGCCTATCTACTCAAAGGCGATATAGCAAAAGCAGAAGAAATTTATAACTCGATGAGTGCTGCAAGTGCAGAATCCAGATTAGGGCTTGGCGCAATAGCTATCACAAAAGGACAATATGATGCTGCAGTTAACTATCTGTCGGGTGAACCATCCTTTAATCTGGCTCTTGCCCAGGTTCTGAAGGGTGATGTTGCAAGGGCAAAAATCACACTCGATGGCATTAAAGAACTATGCAAATGCGGTAAACCTTCGTACCTTAAAGCTGTAGTGGGCGCCAGACTCGACGACAGAAACTATTCGATGAACGGCCTTCGCGAAGCTATCGGTTTCGACGCATCATGGAAAGAATATGCAAAGACAGACCTTGAGCTTGCTAAATACTGGAATGACGATACATTCAAATCAATAGTACAGTAAAAAAGTTATCGGAATCAAATAAGCTGCCCTTCGAACTAACGAGGGGCAGCTTATTTTTTTTCATTCATAAACTTCCTGCTGAATTCCCATAAGACTATACCTGCGCTCACTGCAATGTTGAGTGAGTGTTTTGTTCCAAACTGTGGTATCTCGACGAATGCATCACAAATATCAATCACTTCTTGCGAAACGCCATTAACTTCATGGCCGAAAATGAGAGCATATTTTTTGTCCCTTTCTACAACAAAATCCTGTAATTCAATAGCACCTTCTACTTGTTCTATAGCTACCGTTATCCAACCGTCCCTTTTTAAAGAAATCACAGCTTCCACGGTATAATTAAAATATCTCCAGTTTACCGATTCGGTTGCCCCAAGGGCCGTCTTCTGTATATTCCTGTGAGGAGGCGTGGCGGTTATGCCACAAAGGATTATTTCCTCCACAAGAAAAGCATCACAGCTCCTGAAAATAGAACCGACATTATTGTGACTCCTCACATTATCAAGAACTACTATAACAGGTATCTTATTTGCACTCTTATACTCACTTATGCTCTTCCTACCGAGTTCCTCATTTTTCTTTTTTCTCACAAGTAATAAATTTTAAAGAATGTAATCAAAATTGAATAATTTTTCTACTTAGTTATCCTTTAATACAATGTGGCTTAAATGATTTATTAAACAAGATGCAATAACCAATATAATGAATATTCACGAATAATATTGCTAATTTGCATAATAAAATATGTTTATGCAAAATAAGCTCTATGCCGATGTTATTTTACCGCTTGCTGTAAAACGGACTTTTACCTATCTTATTCCGGCAAATCTTGTTGAATTAGCATGCCCGGGGTCAAGAGCTATTGTGCCTTTCGGGAGAAAGAAGCTTTATACCGGCATTATTCTTAGAATATATGACACGAAACCATTATTAGAAAGTTTAAAAGAATTGATAGATATAATCGATTCAGCTCCTCTTTTAACCGGCGTCCAGCTTAAATTCTGGGAATGGATTGCAGAGTATTATATGTGTAGCCCCGGGGAAGTTATGAAAGCTGCTCTGCCAGCAGGATTATGCCCTGAAAGCGAAACTATTCTGGAGCCTGATCCTTCTTTTACCGACTTGAAATTACTCGACGATGTATCGTCAAAACTGTTATGTATAATTGAAAAAAGGAAACATGTAAGGCTGAAGAACCTGCCGGCTGATATTGACGGCCAAAATATTATAAAGCTGGTTAATAAGCTCATTTTAAATAAGGCAGTAACAGCTATTGAATCGGTAAGAGTTAAATCGGGAAAGAGTAAAGAAAAATATATAATAGCTGCTCGTCAATTCACTTCCGGGGAGGTAGAGAAGATAATTGAATCTCTTAAGAAAGCACGTCGGCAACAGGAGCTTTTTAAAACATATTTAAAAATCATTGATTATAACAATGCAGGGGAAATTATTCCGGTTAAGAAGGAGAACCTTCTTAAAGAGGCAGATGCATTTACTTCGACCCTCACATCACTGATAAATAAAGGTATATTACTTCAGGTTGAAATGGAAGCTGATGAGTGTAAAGATGCCAGACCGGAGTGTGACCCCGAACCTCTTTCTGATGCACAATCGGCTGTTTACAGGAAAATTAAGGAAATAGCTACAAAAAAGAATGTTGTTCTTTTACATGGTATAACTTCAAGCGGCAAGACGCAAATTTACCTGCACCTTATTAAAGATTGTCTGGAAAATGGAAAACAAGTTCTTTATCTTTTGCCTGAAATATCACTTACTTCCAGGATAATTGAAAGAGTGAAAAAATATTTTGGGTCATTTACCGATGTATATCATTCATTTATTAGTCCGAAAGAAAAAATAAAAATATGGGAAAGAATTATAGGCGAGGAGACGAAGAAGAGGGGAGTGGTTATACTTGGATTGAGATCATCAATATTTCTGCCATTTCGTAATCTCGGACTAATTATAGTGGATGAGGAACATGAGGCTTCCTATAAACAGTATGATCCTGCTCCACGCTATAATGCAAGAGATTGTGCTGTTATGCTTGCTTCGCTTTATGGCGCTGTTACAGTACTTGGTTCGGCAACACCGTCGATAGAAAGTTACTATAATGCTCTTAAAGGAAAATACGAGTTAACTGAACTTACGCAACATTTCGACGTTAAAAGAATGCCGGAGATTATTATTGTCAACACACGTGAAGCTTACCGCAAGAAACTGATGATTTCACATTTTTCTCCACAGTTGATTGATGCTATTAAAGAAGCACTCGGAAGAAAAGAACAGATAATGTTACTTCGAAATAGAAGGGGTTTTGCACCATATCTTGAGTGCAGGGAATGTGGCTGGATTCCGGTGTGCAACAGGTGCGCCGTCAACCTTACTTATCATAAAGGAGTAAATAAAATAATTTGCCACTACTGCGGAAACATATCGAATGTGCCCGCAACATGTCCGTCTTGTGGCTCAACGTCGATTGAAACCAGAGGCTTTGGCACTGAAAAAATTGAAGATGAGATAAAGATTATTTTCCCCCAGGCTGTTGTTGCACGAATGGACATGGACACAACCCGCAGAACCGATTCTATCAACATGATATTAAAAGATTTCGAAGCAGGCCGTATAGATATACTTGTTGGTACACGGATGATTTCAAGATGGCTTGATTTTGAAAATTTGACTGTTGTGGGAATTCTAAATGTTGATAGTTTACTTAATTATCCAGATTTCAGAGCGAATGAAAGGGCTTTTCAGATGATGGTACAGATAAGTGAAAAAGCCTGCCGAATTCATAAACAAAGCAAATTAATTATTCAGGCAGCCGACCCATCGCATAAGATTTTACGATATGTGATAAGAAACGATTATAAAGCATTTTATGAATCACAGATTGAAGAAAGAAAAGCATTCAATTATCCGCCTTTCTCGAGGCTTGTTAAAATCACTCTAAAGCATAAGGATAAAAACCTTCTAAACTATTTTTCAGACAATCTTGGAGATTTGCTGCGCAATTATTTCGGAATGCATGTACTGGGACCTGAATTTCCAGTTATTTCAAGGATCCAGCAATGGCATTTGAAAGTAATTCTTATAAAAATTGAAAAAAAGCAGTCACTTTCTCAAGCTAAAGAATTGATAGAGAACGCTATAGATTCAATTCTCTCTCTGAAAGGCGCTTCGTTGCTTCGGACCGCAATAGATGTCGATCCATATTGAAAAAATTTTAATGAATGAAAAATATTAAATTTGAATATAAAAAAGGTGTGATGTAAAATGAAGAAAAACAGCACACGGATGACCCTGATGCAACGGATAACCACGGATATATGAAAATCTGTAATATCGGTATCATTTCCATTAATAGTATATTTTGTTAATATACAGATATTTATTAAATGATTTAAACATGAAAGTTGAAGTTTCAAACGGTGAAATAATTGACAGGCTGACCATTTTAATGATTAAACTTGAAAAGATTAATGATGAGGATAAGCTTGTAAACATAAGAAAAGAATATGAAGTTGTTGCTGAGGCTGCAAAATCAATACTTAGTCTGGACGATCCGCTTGTAACCGAGCTCTATAATATTAACTCAAAACTCTGGGATATAGAAAATCATATCCGTGATTTAGAGAGAAGAAAAGATTTCGGAGAAGATTTTGTTAATACAGCCCGTTCGGTATATTTCACTAATGACAGAAGGGCGGAGATAAAACGAGAAATAAACCTTAAAACATCCTCTGGGCTGCTTGAGGAAAAATTATACAACAAATATTGATACGGATACTTGTGATACGACTTTCAGCTATGGGTGATGTTGTATTAACATTGCCCGTACTTCATGCTTTTAGAAAGGAATACCCTGAGGTTAAAATTATGGTATTTACAAAGCCTGTTTTCAGAGATTTTTTTATATCGGATCCTGAAACAGAACTTTTTGCACCTGATTTGAAATCAGGCTATAAAGGCTTGTCGGGAATAATAAAATTATACTTTCAACTTCGGAGAACTGGCAGGTTTGATTATATAATAGATTTGCATAATGTTATAAGGTCAAGAGTTATAGATTTCTTTTTCAGGGTTACAGGGGTTCCGGTTTTTATTCTGGATAAGGGCAGACGTGAAAAAAGGGAATTAATCTCAGGAAGAAAAAAGGTTCGGTTGAAACATTCTGTAGAAAGGTATTGTGATGTTTTTGCCGCTGCCGGATTCAATATAAAACCTGTTGTAGGGAAAGTTCTTTTTCCAGCTCGGGTATCTGAAAAAAAGGTTTCTATTCTATTTGGCGATAAGTTTGATGATAAATCAGCATTACATATAGGAGTTGCGCCATTTGCAAAACATGAACTTAAACAGTGGCCTGTTGAAAATATGATTGCACTTCTTAAGATGATTTCGGCAAATAAAAAGGTATGGTTTTGGCTTTTCGGTGGAGCAGACGAGTATTGGAAAGTTGAGGAGATTGAAAAGGCAGTCGGATCAGCTACAAATTTATGTGGAAGAATGACACTTTCCGACCAGATAGCTATAATGGAGAGGCTCAGCTTTATGATTGCAATGGATTCATCAAATATGCACATGGCATCACTGGCAGGTACAAGTGTTATCTCTATATGGGGTGGAACCGACCCGCTTGCAGGCTTCGGAGCCTGGGGTCAGCCGGAAGAGTATTCTATTAAAATACCCTTCGAAGTGCTTAATTGTCGGCCATGCTCTGTGTACGGAAAAGGAAAATGCAAAAGGGGCGATTTTGCATGCATGACACAACTGACACCTGAGAAAGTTTTCGAACAAATAATAAAACTTAAAATTCTATAAAACAGTAATTATGGCTAATATTCTATCCTTAAAAACAATTAAAGTAAATCTGTTCCTTTTTTCTTTTGCAATTTTGCTGTTAACGGGAGGATGTTCTGAAATTCAAACTCAAACTAAGAGTGAATTCGATCCTGTTGAACTTGTAAGTCCGCTGATGGGTACAGATTCGGAGTTCAGGCTGTCGAATGGGAATACTTATCCAGCGATCGCTCTTCCCTGGGGAATGAATTTCTGGACACCCCAGACACGCCAGATGGGTAACGGGTGGTGCTATACCTATGATGACATTAAAATTATGGGGATAAAACAAACTCACCAGCCGAGTCCCTGGATAAACGACTATGCGGCTTTTTCACTTATGCCTGTTACCGGCAATCTTCGGATAAAGGAAGATGAGAGAGCTTCATGGTTTTCTCACAAGGCAGAAATGGCCAAACCTTATTACTACAGTGTTTATCTTGCCGATCACGACGTTACTGCGGAAGTGACTCCGACAGAAAGGGCAGCCATTTTTCGTTTTACTTTTCCTAAAAACGATTCTTCCTTCATTCTGATAGATGCATTTAATATGGGCTCGAAGGTTAAGATCATTCCATCCGAACGGAAAGTTACCGGCTATTGCAGAAATAATCACGGTGGGGTTCCCGAAAACTTCCATAACTATTTTGTTGCTGTTTTCGATAAAGATTTCAGCTCAGCTTATACCTGGAAAGACGGAAAACTGAATGTCAGGAAACTGGAAAATGAAGGAGAGCATACCGGCGCGGTACTGGGATTTAAAACTGTTGAGGGAGAAGTAATAAACGTAAAAGTCGCTTCATCATTTATAAGTCCTGAGCAGGCCGAGCTTAATCTAAAACGTGAGATAGGAGGAAAGGATTTTGAAACTGTGATGAATGAAGGAAAAGAAAAATGGAACAGGGAACTTAAAAGGATCAGGATTGAAGGCGGTACTTACGATCAGCAGAGGACTTTCTATTCATGCCTTTACCGAATGATTTTGTTCCCCAGGAGTTTTTATGAGTTTGACGAAAACAACGATATAGTTCATTACAGCCCTTATAACGGCCAGGTGCTTTCAGGATATATGTTCACCGATAATGGCTTCTGGGACACTTTCAGAGCTCTTTTCCCATTCACAACATTAATGTATCCCAGTTTGAACAGCAGGATCATGGAGGGGCTGGTAAATACATATAAAGAGAGCGGATGGCTACCCGAATGGGCCAGCCCCGGTCATCGCGATTGTATGATAGGATCGAACTCTGCATCTTTGATTGCCGACTCATACCTGAAAGGGATAAGGGGGTATGACATAAATGTTTTGTATGAGGCAATAATTAAAAATACACTTGGAGTAGGACCAGTTTCTTCCGTTGGAAGACTTGGTGCAGATTACTATAATAATCTCGGTTATGTACCGTATGATGTAGGCATACGAGAAAGCGCTGCACGAACTCTCGAATATGCCTATGCTGATTTTTGTATATGGAAGCTTGCCAGAGAACTCAACAGACCCCAGGAAGAGATAGATCTTTTCGCAAAACGGGCTATGAATTATAAAAATGTCTTTGACCCGGAAAGAAAACTTATGAGAGGGCGTAATCTTGATGGATCATTTCAGACGCCGTTCAGCCCGTATAAATGGGGAGATGCCTTCACAGAAGGGAATAGCTGGCATTATACATGGAGCGTTTTCCAGGATATTGCCGGGCTGATCAACCTGATGGGTGGACGGGAACAATTTGTTGCAAAGCTCGATTCGGTTTTTGAAGTCCCGCCAATATTTGACTATTCATATTATGGCATAGTCATTCATGAGATCCGTGAGATGCAAATAATGAATATGGGCAATTATGCACATGGTAATCAGCCCATTCAACACATGATATATCTTTATAATTACGCAGGTGAACCATGGAAAACCCAGTTCCATGTAAGGCGGGTTCTCGACAAACTATATAATTATACTCCCGACGGTTATTGCGGAGATGAGGATAATGGTCAGACCTCTGCGTGGTATGTCTTCTCTGCTCTTGGTTTTTACCCTGTTACGCCCGGGACCGACCAGTACGTTTTCGGTTCACCTTTATTCGACAGAGTGACTCTGACCTTCGAAGATGGAAAGAAATTTGTAATTGATGCTCAGGGGAACAGCAGAAAGAATGTCTATGTCGAAAGTATCAAACTTAACGGAAGAAAATTAGATCGTAATTTTATAACTCACCGTGAGCTTCAGAGAGGAGGGAATCTACAATTCAATATGTCGCCGGAACCCAATTATGAAAGAGGCACGAAAGAAGATTCATTCCCTTATTCAATGAGCACTGAAAAATAACAGACGAAAATCAAAACCTTGATTTTATAATTTTAGTCTGATACCAGCTCTTGCCATTGCAGTGACAAGTATGGTAATAAGCAGTGAAAAAATGATCGACCCGCCGGTTTTTACAAGTGCAAGAGACGAGTTTTTATATATCAGGATATCAATGCCTGACAGGTTTATAATACTATAAACAAGAAAAATGATTATATAGGCTGTAAAGAAATTTGTTCCTGCTGATTCGAACAAGCGGGCAGGAAATGAAATTTTTCTGACTTCATGCAGATAGAAAAACAGAATAAAAAAAAGTGATGCAATCCCGGTTCCTGCGAGAGCCCATGCCGGATTATTATTAAAAGTGACTGTGAGAGGGAAGAATTTGCCAATTATAATTCCAGTGGCAGTTAAAACTATACCAGCGGCTGCAATAATTAGTGACATTTTAGTCCAGAAAGAAACAGGGCTTCTTCTGATAAATATTCCGGTTATAACTCCGGCAATGAATGCCGAAGGAATGAAACCATCTATAAGAATTCCCAGATATTTTCTTGTCGGGTCGAGGGAACTGGTCATTCCAAGTGCGCATATAATATTCAGAGCAATAAAGAAGAGCCATATTATAGATGTTCCTGTTATAGAGTTACGTAGTAAAAGCCATGCAAGTGATGCGATGAGGAAACCCCACCCGTAGAGTCCGGGAAGTTCCCAATAGCCTGCAATAAGTGAACCATTGTTTTCGTAGTTACCCGATTTGAATTTAAAGACCAGAAAAACAAGAATAAGGAGTCCAAAAAACCTCAGGCCGCTCACAGTGAAAAAGTTGTTTTCTTTATCGGGATAATGGTTCCAGATAAGGAAAATAGATATAACCAACAATATAGCCCAGACAGAAGAGTTGAACCCCGTAAGGTCTTTGTTTACTCTTGTGATGTTGGCAATACACATGCCAACTACCACATAAATAAGAGTTTGTGCAAAAATATATTTTATTATTTCATATTTCGAGCGGCCCATATTAATTTTTTCAGATAACTCAAACGGAATGGTTATACCGGAGAGATAGAAGAAAGCGATGAGAGAAAGTGTTAAAATTACACTTATTGATACTGAAAGTGGCTGGCAATATACCCATGCAGAAAGAGCGCTTGGATACATGTCAATTATTGCAAGAATAATTATTATAATAATTCCTTTTGCATTGTAAACAGGCACTATACGGTAATCGGAGGTCATAATATTCAGATGATAAAACATCAAAAATAAGAATAAAATGGATAAGGTCGTATTTTTATATCAGTAATAGGAAGGTCTGAAAGTTTCGAAAAAATATTACCTTTGTCTGCCGACCGTTGGCAGGATGAGGGAAAAGTTACGTTGGTAAATATATCGGGGTGTAGCGCAGTTGGCTAGCGCACTACGTTCGGGACGTAGGGGTCGCTGGTTCGAGTCCAGTCACCCCGACTTTTTCATCATGGCTGGGTTTGATTATTCAAATAGGAAAATGTTCTGACTTTTACATTTTCTCTTATGTTCATCCAGAATAAATTATAGTCCAATACGTGAAAGTTTTTCAATTTATTAAGCTTATCATTGACGTTTTCAGGGATTTTTACCCATAATATTCTGGATTTCGGTTCAATTCCGGCTCCTGTAAAACGCGGTACCACCTTTTGAAAATCGAACAATGCACCGGAGTTCAGGCTATCTGGCGCCCAGTCTGAATCGGTTTTCCATGTCAGTGGATTGACACATTGGGAGTTGCCTTTTTCTTTTGCTATGGAATTCGGGATTTCTCCTTTTTTGAATGTCCTCCATGTAACGAAGCAACCGGTAGCTGTCGGGGAATCTCCGATTGGTAAAGTTTTGAACGCATTCAGCGGTACATGATATCCGATGATATAGGCACAAACCAGTTGCTTTTGCAAGGGTTTTCCGTCGAAGAATTCCTGAAGCAGCCGTATGGCATGCAGGCTACCCTGGCTGTGTGAAGCGATGATTACAGGCCGGTTGTTGTTGTAGTGCGAAAGATAATACTCGAAAGCTTGTTTGATATCGCTGTACGCAAGATTAAATGCCTGTTGAGCCTTTTCCGAATTTGGTACAAAGAAAGCTTTGATATTTGCCTGCCGGTAACGAGGGGCAAAAACCCTGCAGCTTCCGTTAAAAACGGATGCCTGAAAAAGTATCGGACTCATATCGGTTTTACGGTTCAGGGATTCATCGCTCAGGTCGGCATTCCATGGCAGCTCAGGCAGGCTCCTCAGTAATTTTCTCAACTCTTTTTTACTTGCCGTAGTTATACTGGGTCCTTCCAGTTTTCCAAGAAAAGTAGTGGGATGAATGAAAAACACATCGGCAGTCTCTTCTCTTTTTTCGTTTGTCAGAAAAGCAGGGATGCTGTCGGAGGTGTCGTGCCTGAAGGGTGAAGCTGCCCAGAACTTATGATTGCTGTAGTCAGGAACAGGACCGGAGTTTGGAGCCGCCTTCCTGTCGAAATATTTTTCGAGTCTTTTCTGCCAGAATCCGTCGTTTTCGTTTTGAGAAAAGCATAAAACAAAAGAAGCGGAAAGAAATAATGAAATGCAAAATATTTTTTTCATAAATAAATGAATATTAAAATGCTGCCTTGAAATCCTTTTGTTTATGAAAATAGGACAAAATTTTGGATTTTTTATAAGTTCCGAAATCTGAATTGAATTAATAAATCTTTTGCTTTTGACTTTAAGAATACATTCATAATTCGTATCATACATTAAAAAATCCATATTTTAATATTTACTTAGATTTTGACCTTAAAAGTTCATTCATATTCCGGATCAAACGTTAAAAATCGCACATTTTAATGTTCACTCTGATTCTGACCTTAAAAAAATACTCATAATTTGTACAAAAACATTAAAGAGACAGAGCACTTTCATTAAAGTCACGCAGAAATATTTTCACCAACGAGGACAAATGGTTTTTGAATTAGACGCTGAAGACATCGAGTTGAAGTAATTATAAAATATTCGGATTTATAACCATTCTGAGACTCTTATTCTTTGAAACCTGGTCATGTGGAATTAATACATATTTTCATGGGTTCTGCTATTGACTAAATTATATTCAGTTGCATAAAATTATTTACACTACATATATTTATTTGGTATTATTCTATATTATATTTGTTATGCTCATCTTTTCTTACTTAGGAAGAAGGAGTTTCGGAGGACGATTCATCTTTATATGTACCCTCTTCTGCGTTTTATAAAATGTCCGGAAGTTTCTTACAGATAAAAGCAGCAAAAGCAAATGAAAAAATTAGCCCGTCAGGGCTTATAGTTTCATAGACGGGACATTATTATTAAATTTTTCTGCGTTTGTCCGTAGGACATTAATAAAATTATGGCAAAAAATGTTTATCCCCTACGGGGAATAATAATCTTTTGTGTGTATGTTAATCTAATGATTTTGTTCCCCTGACGGGGAACAAAAGTATTTTTGTAGTTACATTCCTATTGCTTTATATGTAACAGGGAATGAAATTATAAATTAACAAAATTATTTGACTTGTCCGGGTTTCCCCAACGCGGAAAGAGGAGGAATAAGTGGTCCAATTTAATGCGGAACGGGTGGCTCAGTTTGGACCGGATTATTCAACTTGCATATTCTTTATTCAATAATTTCTTCAATATCATTATCAATAAATTTCCCTTCTTCTGATTCTGTCTGACTCCGGACAATGGGCTTCCCCATTGCTGCCTCAATTTTCGATAGTATCCGCTCCTTCCTGTCAGCAAAGAATACATTGAAATCATCACCGTACAAGAAATCAGGATTAAGAGCATGAGATTTCAGTATGGCATCAAATTCAACATCTGGAACCCTTGCGTGCTTTTTAAGGCGTTCAAGATATTTACTTGGGGCATCGCCGCTAACTATCTGGTTTGTTCTACCTGAAAGCGGCGTTTTATTAACAATGCAGTCATAGTCATTCCGTGGAATATTGTTTTCCTTCTTCTCACACCATGCTACGGGGAAGATATGATGAATATCAACAGACTCTGAAAAGTAAGTACTGAAATCAATCTTCGTGGCGGAGAGCCAGTCTTTTGTGTTATCTTCCAATAATAATGCATAAACACCCTTGTAAGCGGCACTATTTCTTGTACGTAATGTATGCAGGCGGGAAGGGGTAAAATTTGTCTCAAGTTCTTTTCTCTTCTGATAAGTTGAATAGATTGTTATTGCCTGGATAATATCGATATTGCTTGTTTTATCGAGGATTCTATAAGGTTTGAATTCCGATTTAATTTTTAACCAGTCGGCCTTTAAATCAAACTCTTCAGAGGCGAATGAGGCTGTTTTGCCACGCTTGCAATGATGCCTTTTATGCGGTTGTCGTCCCACACCCAGCCACGCTGAAAATCAGGAAGCTGAATTTTCCCCTTATTAATATCTTCCAAGATATCATAAAGACTTGTTTTGGTTGAATCAAACGTTTCCATTAAATGTTAATTTTTATATATTTATTTGGTATTATTCTATTTATTATTATATTTGTTATGCTCATCTTTCCTTACTTAGGAAGAAGGAGTTTCGGAGGACGATACATCTTGATATGTACCGTCTTCTGCGTTTTATAAAATGTCCGGAAGTTTCTTTTTAAGTTTTTTTATCATTTCCTTTTCACCATAAGGTTTGTGTAAATAGTATGCCGATAAAAGGTAATAATCCGCCTTACTACGTTGTGGCTCCATAACAATCACATACTTTTCTTTAATATTGTATATGTAGGTACGAAACACAGTTTTACCTTTATTTCTCTCTTCTGTGCTAAAAACGTTTATAATTTCTTTGACAATTTCTTCAATATGAGGTCGAATCCAATGTAATCTTCGAGATCTGTGTATTTCAAATTCTCTCTTTTTATATTTCCTGCCATGCTCGTCAAATACTTCTACTTCCTCAGTAGTTAAATGCTTAAATAACGTTTGCATTTGAATTTTATCACTTTTTACCGGCCAAATAAGTTTTGATCTGAAATTAAATTTTGGATTATCTTCTATATCCCTCTTAAAAAATAAGCATTAAAGATCTGGTTCTTTCTGATTCTGCCAGATGATCTAATTCAAGTAATTCCGGATATTTTTAGTCAAATTGAAAAATTCTATTTGTTATTTTGTTCAGAATATCTTTTCAAGTTTTAAGTTGAAGATATTTATTAATAGATTTTAGTTATAGGTTTACCGGAAGAATTCAGGATTCTTTCAATCATACCACCTGAACTTGCATGGCCAATAGCTATACTGTCAGCTAATTCTATCATCATTTTGTTTCTTATTTCTGCCGTTTGTTGTGTAACCCGGCTTATTGATTTTTCAAAAGGTGTGATTATTAGTAATCTTCCTTTATTCAATGGTTTAATAAATTCAGTTGCTGGTTTGTCTGGCAATCCTCTTGCAAGGGCGATGATAATAGGCTGGGTGCCTTTTAACAGATAATGCAAAACATCTTTTTCAATCCGGCTGTGAAAACCGCCAATTATACAATTTCCTGCTTCTCTTTGCTCAATTGCCCAATCGTAACACTTAAGAACAACAGAAGCAGGTATTGAGCGGCTGCAAAGAAATGCTGTTTTATGTAGTTTCAGTAGTTCTATGTTACCTATATTGTCAATGATTTCCATTTAGTTGCTTATCCTTCAATCTTTTTATTGTGATAACGTGCCGTTTTTTATTTTGCAATTTTTTTTGCATTTCAATCATTATAAATTATCTCGCCAAAAAACACATGATCTGGCGAGATAATTTGATTCTAATGAATTATTATAACTTATCTCGCCAAAATGGCGAGTATTTGGCGAGATTATCATTCATTTATGGTGGCAGGTCAATATTCTTATTTTCAGTGTAATTAAACATATAATGTTCATACCTCATTTAGTTTGAAATTAATTTCAATCGGCGAAAATTTATAAAAATGTAAATTTATTGTCAGTCATATATCTTATTATTACTTTATTACTTGATTACTTGTTATATTAATGACGATTTAATTTTTTGGCGTTAATACTCTCTGCTTTGACAAAATAGTCAGGTAGTTACTCCCCCTTGTTAAAGAAACATATAATTCTTTAGGCTTCAGCGCATCTGCATCTAATAAAATAGCATGGTTAAACTCAAGACCTTTAATCAGGTGTGGTCGGGAAATTGTTTTTCTATAAACTTTTCTTCCGATAATACTATAAGTCTCAAGGTATTTTCGGGCAATATTTTTAAGACTTTCTTCTGGGTTTAAAACAGATGAAGAAAATATCTTTTCAATATCCATCCATAGTTCTTTTCTGTAAATGTTACTATTTTCAAAAGAGCTAACCAATCTTATAAGTTCTAATATTAAAATGTTATTTCCAGTTCTTAAATAATTATCTATTAAGAAGTAAAATGATTTTAAGGTTTCATTTTTCCCATTGTACCTTTTATCTCTTTCTAAACATATCCTTATTGGTTTTAATTCATTCTTTATTTTAGTAATGCATTTTGAAGCAATGCTAAATATTTCTAATATTTTTTCTTTTCTGGAGCTTTTCTCAAATTTGTTAATAAACTTGAATAAAGTTCTCCTTTCCATTTCTTCCATAGAATTATAATTACCTTTTAAACATGATGCTATTTTATGAGCTCTATTATCAATATCAATTATTCCTACAGTATCTCCTTTGCTATAAAACAATTGATTTATCTGATTTCGCCATTCATTGATAAACCATTTTGTATTCGATGGCAATTTTGATAAATATATATTTTCATTTGATTCAATATTATGCCTTATATCGAATAGCCATGCCCCCAGATCGCTATTGTTGTTTTTCCATCTCCAGGGTGTAGTCAGATCCGGTAATTGAATATAAAATTGAAAAATATCCTTATTCCAGTTAACTTGATTTTTTGTAAATTCAAAAATCCCCTGAAGCGGATCTCCTAAAATGCGTGTGGGCAGAATTTCGGAAAGTGTAAGAATAAGTTTATGCTGGTCAATTGTACAATCCTGATATTCATCTACAAAAAGGCCTGAATAAGTGGAATTGATAATCTTTCTGCCGAAAATGGTTCTTATTACATTTTCTGCCGCAGAATACAGATTATCATATATGACGATCTGATCATCATTGAACAGATCATAACCACATATCTTTGGATAGGACGAAGCATACCTTAGAGCAAATCCAGCAATGGTTTCAACCCTGTATTTGTTTGAAGGAATCTGGAGTTTAATAAGTTTGTTACGTATTGAATGAACACCGGCATGGGTATGCGTAAGAATTAGCTGCCTGCCTTCAGTATATTTTATTGATTCGGCAATTATATGAGTTTTACCACATCCTGCAGGCGCAACCACTACTGCTCTTTCTTGTCTAGCCAATAACTCCGGCGTGGTTTCTTCTTTATCCATAGATCCATTTTATTAGATCGTACATTTTCGAATAGATGTCAGTACTTTTTATTTTATCAAAACTTCCAAAAACTAATGAACCAAGGCACTTCCCTTTATAGACTTTTTTAAACCATTTCTTATCATTTGCAACTATTCCAAGATCTTTCCTTAATTCGGTTATATCAGAATGTTCAACAATTTCATTAAATGTTGAGTAGGAAGTGTGTAATTTAGAATTTATGACATCAATTATGCTCTGTCTTGCCGGTTCTTCTCCAATTTCGTCTGATAGTAAACCATAAGCTAAATTGATAGTTTCAATAATTAATTCCTTTGGAACATCGAGAAATATCCTTTCTTCAATAGAAACCTGGTCATTCCAAATGATTACTTTAATATTAGATTTTCTGAGCGCTTCAATTTCTTCTTTCTTGATTTTATCAGAATCAATAATTACGCATGTATTATACCCAAGTGAAGTAAGCCCTTTACATATTTGCTTTAAAGTATCACCTTGTCCATTGACAATTGTAACTCCCTGATAACCAAAATTATCATAACCAATACCTGTCAAATATTCTTCAAAAGCAAGCAAAAATCCATATTCTGTTGCTCCTTCACAAACAATTACATTCTTTGCAAAAAAAGCCTCAGGTACTTTTCTGAATACACCCTGAAATTCTTTTTGAATATCTGTTGGCAAGGTTTGGCAGTTAATAATTCCGGCATTATTTCTTACAATAACAATATTAGCCGCATCAAATTCAACTAATGCTACTGATGAATGAGTTGTTGCTATTATCTGCCCTTTACTTTCTAATTCTCTCTTTAAAACCCTTATTAAATTTCTTAGTCTATAAGGTTCTAAACCAGTTTCAATTTCATCAAAAAGCAAAATAGCTCCTTCGTTAGTACTTTCAACTTGAAGGCCTGAAGCAAGCAGTTTTTTTGAACCTGAACCAAATTGTCTTACCGGTATTTTGTCGTCGTTTATAGAAATTGCTCCATAACCAAATGAAATAGATTTTGTATCAAGTTGAGCTTTATATCCGGTTTTCGGTCTTATTCCAAATTTTTCAGATGTTTTTGATATTTTTTCAATTATGCTTTGAAGATCCGGAATCTTGTCTTCATCAAAACCTTCTTTTGCTTTTCTGACTGCATCGGCAATCATTGCTCTTGCCTGATCTATATTATCAGACCATTTATTAAGAACAGATCCTTTGCCCCAAGTAAAATGTTTCTCGATCTGGTTACCAACACGCAAAATACTCAATTTCTCACGCATTTTATGGGAAATTTCTTTTCGTTCCATTTCCCTATCTGTAAATAATATCCATTCAGGTTCAAGAGATTTATTTACTGATAGTTTAATTGTAAGAATTTGAATTGATCCTTCTTCCGGCTCGTCGATAATCTTATTGTCTTTTATGCCTCTAAGGTACATTCCGAATTTTGTTTCTTCGTAAAAATCGGCCGGACAGTCTGAAACAGAAACGAAAATTACAATAGGATTTTCTGTACTGCAATTATAAAAATCAGAATCGTCAAATGAGAGTGTATATGATGGATAAAGAGCATATTCAATAGCATCAAGTATAGTTGTTTTACATGAATCACCATGACCGATGAGACAAATGTATTTCCCCGGAAGAAACCAGTCTAATTCTTTTATTCCTCTGAAATTCAGAATTCTAAGATGCTTTATTTCCATGTTAATAATATTTGCTAATCTTCATTATTTTCTGCATCATGCCCCATCCTGTATTTTATGTCGTAATTAATAATAAAATCCAGCTCCTCCTCAGTGAAACCGTAATGCTCGGCTAAGATTTGGTCTATATTATCTATGATATATTTTGATTTTGATGGAGTAAAAATTAATTGTGACCTTTTCCCTGTTGTTTCATAACTTTGTATTTTATTTTCTGCTTTAGATAAAAGGTCTTTACAAAGAGTATACCCATAATTTATCAAAGAATCATTATTAAGGTATTTATATGGAAAAGTAAATAACATGTAGTCTTTACAATTATACATGTCAAAATGTAAAGTATACCACCACCACCAAGTATTAGAAGATAAAACAGTAATAAATTCATAAACATTTGTTTCATTACTAAAATATTTTGATTTATTGCTTTTACTCTCACTGCCAAAGTCTCTATCAATAAATATTTTGAAATATCTTCCGCCTGCAGTTCTGTAGAACATTTGTTGTGTGGTTTTTTTTCGTGTTTGTTCTAAGTATTTACCAATATTACTATGAGTTCGCAAAATTTTTTTGATTATTACATTCTCATTGAAATTTGAAAACTTTGGTATAGCGTATTTAAAATAAATATTTTCATTCTTCACTTCAGTATATGTTATTGATTCAAAAAGATACTTACGAGTTTCATTAAACCATCTTTGATATTTTGATGAGTATATTAAAGGATTAGAATTATTTTTCTTTTGATTGATAATAATAGTTAGGTTCATTGTGACGCCTTCAAATAAAAAGGCTGGTCTAGTAGCATAATTAGATAAAAACAAAACTGAACTATTTTTTGTCATTCTTTGTCGCATTGTTTCCATAGTTGGAGTGGATAAACAGCTTATTTGAACAATCATACCACTCCATGCTTTATTATTAATTAACGATTGGCTCCTTTCAAAAACATATGAATAAAGATTATAAGAAGAGTAAGTTTCATAAATTGTATCTTCAATTTTATAAGCAAAGTTATTAGATGAATATTGGACATAAGGTGGATTTCCAATCACCACATCAAACCCACCATTATTATTAATTATCTCATAGAATTCAGCAAACCAATGGAAAGGTTGATGAGTGATCTCCCATTTGTTATAATCCAATCCCTCGTAATATTGCTTATGTAAAATTTTGTTCAGGTTGCCACTCAATTTTTTTAATCGTTTGTTTAGCTCATTTTTTGCTTCTGTAAACTCTTTTTTGTTTTCATAACCTTTCAGTTGCAGCTCTTTAAAACGCCTGAATGCCATGGCAACAACATCGCACTCTTCGAGTATATCCTCCTTCATTTTTGGCGTGATAAACAGCCCCTGTAATTCTTCAATTTCCTTTTGTGAAGCATATCCTATTAAAGTATTACCTGCCCTAATATTGAAGTCAATATCAGGCAGGGGTTCAAGGCCAAGGTTTGGTTTATTGTAATCAGGATCAACCGTCGCGACAAGCTTTAGAAACAGACGAAGTTTAGCAATTTCGACTGCCTCTTTCATTATATCAACACCATAAAGATTTCGGAGAATGATACTTTTATAAATAAAATATGAGAGATTCGGATGCTGGGGATTCTGAATAATGCAAAGCACATCTCTGAAATACTTATACTTGTTGCTAAAGTGTTTCTTATTATGTGCATTTAAAATATCCTCATCTTCAACGAATGCTCTCATTCGCATTATGCAGCTTTCATAAAGTGGTTCAAGAATATTCAATGCAGCAAAAAGAAAGGCGCCTGATCCGCAGGTGGGGTCAAGAATAGTAATGTTGATAAGGGCCTCGTAAAAATGCTTAATCAGATCAGGATCGTCTGAGTTGTCAATTATATCCTGTGCGAATTGCCGGATATTCAGATTGTATGTTATGAAATCATTTATCTTGTTTATCTCGCCGGCATCAATTTTTTTTCGTACTTCCCAGTACCTTTTGCGACGTTCAATAAGTTCACGGTAAATTTCTGCTGGTAATGCAATGGCTTCAGGAGCCTGTTGGTTCCATGGTTTTCTAATTTCCCATAAATGAGGATGATCATCAGCTAATACTGTCTTATCCTGAATTTCAGGGCGGAAACCGGCACGAATATCATCAGGCATGTCAGACCAGAGGGGGTGGTCATGGTCGTCAATGCTGATATTTGTATTGAAATCAAGAATATTGATATCAATACCTTTTTTAAGCGCATCATATATGTAAGTATCGCCCGATTCCCTGAGCATCTGCCATATCCATGCATCCTCTTTAAAAGCTTTCGGATACTTTCGTTCTGTTTCATCAAAAAGGAAAGGTATAATGCAATTCTTACTTATGTAATCTGTAATGTCTTCCTTTGTATAATAAGCCCCCATCTGAGCACGGTCGTTAATATATTTTTCAAAAATATAACCTATTACATCAGGGTTAATATCTCTGCCTGTTGCTGTAATTCTTGTATCGAGATGCCAGTTATACTGATCGAAGAAATTAAATATAGCCTCAAAAGCATCATCCTTAATATCTATATCGGCGTATTTTTTTTCAAGTTCATGAACATCGAAAAGACCTCCGTTCAGATAAGGTATGGTGCCGAATTCTTTCCTGATTTCTTCTGTATGTTCAGGAGCGCCAAGTCCTCTATGGAATAATATAAGAAGAAAGCTTTTATAAAAATTTATATAGAATTTATCCCGTCCGGTTTTTTTCTGACACTGGTTGAGCTTGTCTTTAAGATAATTCAGATTATTGTCAAGAAATCCTTTTTTCTGAATGAAATAGCAGAACATCAAACGGTTAAGCATCAGAGATGCATACCATTCCTGATCTGTTATATTTGAGATTCCTGTAATAAATTGAAGAAAGTTTTCATGCTCTTTTCTGAATCTCTCATAGAACTTTTTGGTTACCTGTTCAACATTCCTGCTGAAGTTTTCATTCACTCTGTCTACGACATCAGCAATAGTAATTTTGTCCTCTTCATCAAGAGTAAAGAATAAATTTGATGCTTTTTGATACAACAATTCAGGTTCCTGTCCTTTATACCATCGTGTTTCGCTAAGACGTGTTGGTTTGCCAAGTCTCTTTACAGACAATTGCCATATTTGAATCGTATTGGCATTATCGCAGAAAATAATAAGATGTTCACGGAATAATTTCCCGATTTGCCTGTCAAGTTGCAGGCGTGTGGCATAATCAGGGAGATAGTTTTCATTTGCAGGTTTAAAAACTATAATCCTGAATCCGCTTTTTTCCGCAACACAATTAAACAAATAGGTTTCTTCTTTTAGCTTAACCGGGAATTGTTCATCAATATAAGTCCACCCTAACTGATTAAAAAGATTTACAAAATCGAAACTTTCTATATACCTTTTAAATTCTTGCTTACTTATTGCATTCATAGGATTCTTATTTTCTTATTCCCAGTGAGCAAATTATCTGAGGAGTATTAAAACTATCCTGATCTTTTTGTTCTATTACACAGAGACGACCTTCATCACGTAATTGCATACACAAATATGCCATTTCCTCATCTGAACAACCAAGTTTAATACGGCGATTAATAATTTCCCTTGCTGTTTCACGCAAAGGATAGTGATAAATATCATTAATAGTTTTCTTAAGTGCATCAATATCAAAAAGAGTATTTTTGACGCTTTCGTAATAACGAGTAAGAATACCATAAGCTTTATACCTTGCACTTGACTTGCTTCCGAGCTGACCGCCTGATTTTGCTGCTTCTTTTTCAGCAATCATTACAGATTGTTTGACAAGTTCATGATGATTGGGTAACTTTTCAACTGCAGGAGTATCAAGTGAACATTCCGCTACTTTTAAAATTCTAGACTGGCTGGTAGAAATTATACTGCCGTTTTCGTCAAGCCATGTAAGTACTTCAAAACCACGGCTGTTTCTGTGATAAGTTATTATGCTGTTACTTATGAAATCTTCCTGCTGTTTCTGTTTAGTTGAATAAACAACGTCAGGAAGTTTAGTGACTTTCTTTTTTAAATCAGGATTAGCCTTAATTGCCTGGTTCCATATTTCATAAGCCTCGGAAGTAAGATCGACATCTCCTTCTTCATCATCCAGGATACCTGCTTTTTCATTGTATAAGTCCTGAATATTTACAGGATCACCGTCAAAAAATATTTCATCGGCGCCCACAGTTTCGGCGTTTTCCCTTATTCTCTGTGTTAGACGGTTTCTTAGTCTGATAATTCTTTCAAGTCCGTCCTGTGGCAAAAATGAATAGCATAAAATTTTATCCGAAGTTTGTCCGATCCTATCAACACGGCCTGCTCTTTGAATCAGCCGGATAATTGCCCACGGCAAGTCGTAATTTACAATTATATGGGCATCCTGCAGATTCTGGCCTTCACTTAAGACGTCTGTACTAATTAATGTACGAATTTCGTCTTTAACATTTTCGATTTTATTACTTATGGGGCTAAATCTATGTGCAAGTTCGGTAGGATTTTCAAGATTCCCGGTTGCACATGCAATTTCTTTTATGCCCCTCTTCTGAAGTTGTTCATAAAGATATACTGCAGTGTCTGCGAATTGAGTAAATATAAGAATCTTTTCATTTTTATGGTCTATACTGCATAGTTTTTCGAGAGAATTAAGTTGTTTATCTTCGTCCGGATTCCAGTTTTTTCCAATTTGAATTATTGAAATAATATTATCTGCATCATTTAGTAGTAATTCTTTAAGTGAATCTTTAAAAAGTATACTTGATATCCAGTCATATTTATTTTTTTCAGCTACATAATTTTCGTAATATCTTTTCGCAAGCTTTTTGTATTCGCTGACATCAGTAATAAGATTAAGTTGAACATTGTCGGTATTATCATTCTCTTCAAGAAATTCATCCATTTCAATTGTTTCCTGCTGGCCAATTGGTATTGGGAGACCGTTTTCAATTGCATAAATAAAGATGTGATTTCGTAAAACATGCCTGGCCAAAGAGATAAGGAACGAGAATCCTGAGCTTTCGAGTCTTTTGTACAGGTTTGTCCTGCAAAACCCCATCAGGCGTTTTCCGGCCCGGCTTAAATTATTGATAATTCGTTTTTCTTCAGGTGTTGCCTCTTCTTCTTTTTCTTTATCAATGTAATTTCCAAGACCATACCGGGCCAGGTACAAGTTGTTTATAATATTTACGATTTCATCGTCATAGAGTTTTACATAAATATTGTCCTTATCATGAGGATCAAAAGAGTATTCAATTTTTTTTGGAATTCTATCTGGAAAATATTCTATTCTTCCATCATTAAAGGTCAAATAATATTGTTTTTTTACCGGATCGTATGTTGCATAATTTTCTTTTATAAATGTTCTGGTGCGTCGTACCATGTATAGTTTGAGCAGTTCCTGCCAGTCTTCTGAAAAACTACTTTTTTCAAAAGCTAATAAAGTATTTGGTGAATACTGGTATTTAGCAATAAACTCAATAGGGCTTCCCACTTCCCGCAAAAATTGTTCCGGTGAAATTCCAATATCTTTATCTTCAGGGATAAACAGCCGGAGCTGGTTTGAAATATCTAAATAACTTTTATTGTAAGGGGTTGCAGTTATTAAAATAACCCTGCTTTCATTCTTTTCAATATATTCTTTAACAATTGCATAACGTTTGCCTTCTCTGTTTCTTAAATTATGGCTTTCATCTATTATAACTACTCTGTACCTTCTCGTCTTTTCAAGAAAATTCCTGTCAATCTTCGAAATGCTGTGAACTTTTGCTCTTAATTGATATGTATGTACGTAGTCCTCCCACATATCAACGATATTTTTAGGGCATATTATTAATGTTTCAGTGAAGAATGTTTCTTCAAAAAGTTTTGCCACTGCAGTAGCAGTCATTGTCTTCCCCAATCCAACTACATCACTTATCAGAACGCCACCTCTTTTATCAAGATGCCTGGCTGCAATACTTACAGCATTCATCTGGAAAGGCAATAGATCTGTTTGCAATATCTTAGGAATGATATAATTGCCAATTCCGCTTCGAGCCTCCTGAGACAGGTGGTAAGCAATTTTCAAGTATATTAGATA
Source organism: Bacteroidales bacterium (assembly GCA_017999895.1). Taxonomy (GTDB): domain Bacteria; phylum Bacteroidota; class Bacteroidia; order Bacteroidales; family VadinHA17; genus LD21. The sequence goes on along the minus strand of JAGNKY010000015.1, from coordinate 5,154 downwards.
TGGAGGGATACTCTTTTCACCTGCCCAACTTTCATCAATGATTTGGATTAGTTCTTCAGAAATATCAATACACCATCGGTCTGTCCATCTTTCTTCAAACCATTTATAGAGTTTTTCTGCAGCATCCTGTTCAACCACATTGACATTAAGTTCACCTTGCTGGACAAGTCCCGCCATTGTTAAATTGCTACTTCCGACATATCCTATTAGGGGTGCATCTTTGTCATTTTTATGGCACAAATAAAGTTTTGCATGCAATGGATATGAAAGAAACAGTTTTACTTTTACTTTTCTTTCAGATAATTGCAATTTTAATTTTCTGAGACTTTCTTCATCTTCATTTGTTGGTATTCCAAAAGTCAATTGCCTTGTAAATGATTTTGCCATTTCTTTCTTTAAAGCCAATGCGGTAGGATTGTCCATCATTCCTTTTTTTGTTTCGCTTAATGCTAAACGCAATAGACTTTCATCAGGACTTTGCATACCTATAAGTAGTCGGCAACAACCATCATTACCTTTAAAATGGTCAATATGATTCATTAATAATTTCCAGCCACGAAGATTGAAATAGCCAACACAAAAGTCAGCGCTGTAGGAGCTTTCCAGTGTCTCTAATAATCCTGTTTTCAGGTGTAAAGAAATATTATCAAAGATTTTGGGCATAATTTTTCATTTTTAGAAATGATTAAAGGTATTATTAATTGTACTTATTGGCAAACATTGGTTTAACATTAGTAAAAATTTAATGCCTGAAGATCAATGTGAGTGTGAGAAAACAGAATGAGAGTGCCCGCTCTTGCCCTGACGTTCTTTCGACAATCAAGGCTTTCAGCTCTCACGCTAACTCTGTTTTATGTGGAGATAAGGGGAATCGAACCCCTGTCCTTGTGATCGCTTCCTGCAGCAGGATCGCAGACATTGAGATCAAGCAAATCTTTTTCCTGCTCTTTGGCATTGCCTTCATGCTGTTTCAGCCTCTCATGAATAACCGGCAGAAGCGCTGATTTTATCAGTTCATTTACCAGGTCGGGCCTTGTATAATAAGAGCCTGTGGTTTTGCGCTCCATACCCTCGTGAAACAGGAAGTTTATCAGCCCTGGATTCGGTGCATCGAGGTTTTCGATAACCGGATGGAGCTCAAGCAGACCTTCATAAACAGAACCAAGCTCTTCAACATCAAGCGCACGGTAATTCACCGAAACAAGATTCCTGTTCTCATCTTCGAACTCATTCTGACCTGCATTGAAAATATAATTGAAAAAACTATTGAACAAATACAACTTTACAGGCACTTTGTTTTTTCCGGTAATTACAGGTATTCTGTAATAATTCATAAATGAGCTGATCAAAGCCGTGAACTGTGATAAGTTTCTTGCAGAGTTTTCATCTTTAAGGTATTCTGTAAAAGGAGAATATGCAAAAAGCTGAAAAGGAATGTCAGAAGGAATTTCATCGAGGCTTGAGCCGGGGTCAAGATTTTCAATTTTTTGATTCATTCTTAGGATGTATGCTCCCAGTGGCTGTGTGGCATATTTACCTAATATCTTAATGCCTTCATTAATGATTTCTTTATGGGCATATTTTTCAAGGTCGTTACCTATAAAATTGAATATCAAAGCAAAACAAGCAATGATTAACTGAATTTCTTCATTTTCGAAATAGGCTCTTGCCCGCGGACAAAAAGCTTTGATATTTCTTTTTTGTAAAGCTTCAATAAACGGGACGCTATACTCCAGCATTACGCTTCTCATGAGAAGTGCAACATCAGCGGGATCAGAGATGATTTTGTTTTTGAGTAAATATTCAACCATATCTGCAAATCTTTCGGCTTCCTGTTCCACAGTGTCAACCCAGATGCAAAATACTGCAGGATAATCAGGCGAAACAGTTGTTTTTGCAGGAATTACTTCCTTATCAGGATATCTGAATTGTATTTTTCCGGACGGGTTTGACCAGTCAATATTCCGAATGAAGGCATTATATTGTTCTATTATGGTTTTATGTGAGCGGTAATTTTCGAGCAGTTTTATTTTCCGGCAATTTTCAAAATGAGTTTCAAATTCAAGAATATTTCTTACAGTTGCGTCGCGGAAACGATACAGGGCCTGGTCTTCATCTCCGACAAACGTAATGTTATTGTGAGGTTTTACCAGTGACAGAGCTATCTGTTCCTGAATGTAATTTGTGTCCTGATATTCATCAATAAGCAGGTATTTAATTTTAGAGGCAATTTTGTCTCTTATGGAAGAATTCTGAAGCAGGTCATAAAAGATTCTTTGCTGAAATGAGAAATCAACCCGGTTATGTTCTGTTAAAAGGTCTCGATATATTTTATATGCTTCCCCGATCTGAGTTAAAAACTCATCTCCGTTTGCTATCAGAATATCAGGGTCAATAAGTTCTTCCGTAATTTTATCAAAGAAGCTCTTAACCCGTTCTATAGAGTCCCATTTTCCTTTCCACTTTCTGAAAAATCTTTCGCCATCATTGAATGGTTCGATAATAAGGTTGAAATATTCGTTTATGAAAAGGGAGCATGTTAACTCGTCAAGAACTATGTAGTTTTTCTTTAAAGGTGTATTCTTAATGAACTTAATATTAAACTGGTCACAGATACTATGAATAGTGCCTGTAAGCAATTCATGCAGGTTAATTTTCTGGCCCAGTTTCCCGGCAAAGAGGCTAAGCCGGTCTCTTAGTTCAAAGGCGGATTTTTCAGTGAAAGTGGTGAGGATAATTTCCGATGGTTTTGCTTTGCCGGAGAGAATTAAATACAAAGTTCTTAAGACCAGGGTATATGTTTTGCCGGTGCCAGGGCCGGCTATTATGAGAGTAGGTCCGTCGGTCTCAAAAACAGCTTTCTGCTTTTCTTCATCAGCTTCAAGATCAAATGTGTTGACAAATTTTTGTTCTAAGGAATCCATTCTTTAGATAATCTTGTTTTCTCTGAAACTGAAATAATTATCATTTGATATTATCAGATGATCATAAATTGAAATATTTAAAATCCTGGCCGGTATTTCAATTGCTTTTGTAATGCTTTTATCCTGTTCCGAGGGATGAGGATCTCCGTTTGTATGGTTATGAAGAAGTAAGATTGAACTGGCGCTATTTCTTATTGCTGTTTCAATAATCTGTCTTGGATAGACAGTTGCTTTATCCTGCAATCCTTTGGAAATTAAATCCTCCCTTATTACTGAGTTTTTACTGTCAAGAGAAAGTAGCCAGAATTCCTCATTTTTATTATATCCAAGCTTAGTTTTACAATAGCTTATCAGTTCAGTTTTAGAGACAGAAACGGGGATTTGCTCTGCTTGTTCCTTCTGGTAAAGCAGTGATACTTCTTTTATGAATTTCCTGAGAGTTAATGCCTTGTCTTTAAAATATGGGATTTTAGCCAGTTCTTTTTCGTCTGCGTCAAAAAATCCTTTGATTGTTTTGAACTGGTCTATTGCCTGTTTAGCAGCAGGTTTGACGTCCTTCTGTGGGATTACGAAAGTCAGGAAAAGTTCTATAACCTCATATGGCTGCAGAGAATCAATACCATAATTATTCAATCTGGACCGTAGTCTTGTTCGGTGTTCAATGTAATGTGGGCTCGATTTTGTGCTCTTTTTACTCATGCAATGAAAATAAACTTTCTAATATAGTGATTAATAGTGTATCCGCAAAGAAAGATACCCTTCTAATTTTGAGTTATGTAACTTTGGTTCCGGTTCTTCATCTTTCCCTATCCATGTAAGTTCCAGTTTCTGAAATTCTTTTGCCATACTTATTTTCTAAATCAGTAATTATTTATGCTTCAGACAGATCAACCTTCCTGAAGTATTTTAAGCTCCAGCCTGTTTTATTAAGTGACGGATTTCTGTGTGCGAAGCGTCCGATTATCATAGCAGGATGAGTATTGAATTTCATTGCAAAATCAACTATTTCCTTTTTTGAGAGCGGTATCCTTTGCATTATTTCGGCCTCCTGCTCTTCCGATAAAATATATTTTACAGCAAAATCATCTGCTTCTTTTTCTTTCTCTGCTTCACTATCTGGATATTTAAGCCCTTCAACGAACAAATCTTTTTTCCCGTGCTTAACAATATGTCCCGCCTCGTGGAAAAAGGTGAACCAGAAAATATCATTGCGGTTATAAAGATTAGTAAGCTGGATCAATGGTGTATCATTTATCCACCTGGTCGAACCATGAAGATGAATATGAGGAAGTTTAGGCGTATAAACTACTTTAACCCCAGCATCATTACAAAATGATTGCAGTTTTTTAAAATAGTTTTCAGTTTGTTGTGCCATCAGGGTTTTGATCTCCGAAAGGGCTTCCTTAAAAATCTTTGAATTATACTCAGGAGTATATATCTTTTCCGCCTGCTTTTCGCCCTGCTTCAGCCATGCGGCTACGGCATAAGGATCTGTGTTGCTGTTTTTGCTTGCCCTGTAGGCTGTCTCATATACTTTCTCAAAATAGTAATTATTGAAGGTGATTTTGTTAGATATTTCGAAAAATGAAAAGAGAGAATCAGCTTTGCTTAAAATATTGTTTTCATAACTGATCCAGTTAAGTTTTTTCATTGCTGCCATGGGAAAATTATCTATCCACACCCAATCGTTCAGGATCTTCTCCGCTTCCTCAATTTCGGCAAGTTCAAGACGGTATTTCTTTTCTCTTTCAAGCCAGAAGTCAGCCTCAGTGCCAAGAACACGTTCAAGTTGAATGGCTGTTTCAGGTGTAATGGCAGCTTTACCCCTGATTATTTCATTGATTGTTTTTAAAGGCCGGCCCATCCTTAAAGACAGTTCGGTCTGGGACATTCCTTTTAATTCAATTATTTCAGCCAGAGTATCTCCGGGTGGAGAAATTGTTGCCCGTGCTGCTATTATGTCTTCTTTTGTTTTATACATGGTTTTAAATATTTCAATGATAGTCTTCGTCTATGGCGACAATTAAAATCTCTGTTACATTTTTCCAGTCAAGACCTCCGTCTTCTTTAACAGGTATTGGTTTACGATTTTAGCCCTGTTACTGGTCTACCCCCCTATAAAACTAGACTAAAAGTACAAATTTAAATTGTACTTTTATGTTGATGGTAAAAAGAATGCACAAATGGACGCCCCAGGAAAAAGAACGGATTATCTTAGATATCCAGGGTT
>JAGNKY010000014.1 GCA_017999895.1 Bacteroidales bacterium | reverse complement strand
TACATATAACTAAAATAATTAATCTGATGACAATCCAGTCAACCTTCCTTCTTTATTTTCACGGTAAAGAGCAACCATGTGGCAAGCAACATCATTATCGCTGCGGCCTGATAGATTACCGATAAACCGATATTCGCATCCTTTAATGCGCCACCTATATAAACCATCACTCCGCTTACGATAGTGCTCAGGAAATTTAGAAAACCGTAACCTGTCGCTATGTATTTGTTGTCAACAACCTGACATAATATAGGCATAATATTGGAATCGTTAAATCCTCTTGCAATGCCGAAGACTATCATTGCAATTATTGCAATAGAAAATATACTTGTAGAAGCCATCAGAAAAAGTATCGGAGCGCCGATTGTCATGCCGGCTATCACAACGTAAAGCCTGCCTTTAATATTAACTCTCGACCACCGGTCGGCAAGGACGCCACCAAGCAATACACCTGCAAACGACCCTGCCTGTATGTAAAATGTGGCAGAGATTCCGGCTTTACCAAGGCTAAGGCTGAAATCTTCCTTCAGGAAAGTGGGAAGCCAGCTGTAAACCAGCCAGTTCACAATGCCCATAGCACAAAAAAAGACCATTATTATTATAAAGGAACGCTCTTTGAAAAGTGCCTTTAAAGAGCCTTTAATGCTTATACTTTCTTTTACTGACTCATTAGAGCTTATATCTGATTCATCATCTTCAGGCTTCCTGTCTTTTAGAAAGAATATCAAAACAAACGAATATAAGATGCCGAAGACTCCAAAAATCTGGAAGCCATAGCGCCATCCCCATAACTCGGCAATATATCCTCCGACACCGCCCAGAGCTAGACCTGCATACAGACCACTCATGTGAAGTCCGGTTGCAAGCGACCTTGTACGCGACTTGTGATAATCGGTAATAAGTGCAAGAGCAGCAGGTATATAGAATGCTTCACTGATTCCCATAAAAGTACGGGCTGTTAATAACTCATAAAATGAAGATGCAATCCCGGTCCATAATGTTACCGCCGACCATATAATAATACTAAACACAATTACTTTTTTACGGCTGTACCTGTCGGCAAAGTAACCGCCGAAGGGACTTAGAATTCCATACGACCATAAAAAGACAGAGGTGAGCAAACCAAACTGTGCATCATTGAGTGAGAAATTGGCAACAATGGGATCACGCATCGAGGTTATCAGCATCCTGTCGAGATAGTTCAGTAATGCCACTACCCATAGCATTGCCACAACAAACCATGAATAGGCTGGGACCGACTGTCTTGAATCTTTCATGTTAATCAAATATTTTTATCTGTAATTATTGATGCAAACATTGATTATTTTTCGTTCTCTCTTACCGGTAAATCTTTTCCTGAAGGATGCAATCCTGGCCCGCCTCCTCCTGTAAATCCTTCACTTTCGCCGGTGGGATATTTACTTATCCAGAAAGAATATAACGATGCTTTTTTAAGGTAAAATTTGATTCTGACAGGAATCTCCGAATAATTTTTCAATGATTTTTTCCCCTGCCATTCGATGGCTAACTTCGTGCCGTCTGTCCGAACGGGTTTACATTGTTGTTTTGAAAAACCGTCTATTACTTTTCCATCCTCATTCAAAATCTCAGCATAAAGGTATCCTTGCGACGCGTCGGTATTTACAAAAAGATACCGGCCATCGAATGTCAATTTTCGTGTAAGCAAAGTCCTTTCAGTGCTATCGGCATCCATGGAAGCAAAGCCGTCTCTTCTGAGTTTTGCCAGACCTGTGCCTGAACAGGCATCCCAGAATGATTTGCATGTTTTTCTTCCGCTCATATAAAAGTAAAGAGAATCCCCAACTATTAAAGGAACACCGACGGCAGATTGGATATTTCCGTTGTTCCATGCTCCTGCAGTTTCATCTACAGGAAAGAATCTGTTCATATCGGGGCGATGCCAGTGAAAGCCGTCTCTGCTGAAACCAATTCCAACCTCATTCCTTTTTTGTATTCCCAGCTTCGTGCAAATGTCATTTTCAGGGCCCTGCCATACAGAGAAAAAACCCAGAAGAATACTCTCATAAGCTATCGCATCCAGATTATAAATTGCAGGCTTAACAGCGGAAAAAGCCGGATCGGGATGCTTTAATTCATTTTCCCATGGCCCAAACCAGAATACATTGTATTTGTCAATGAAGCCGAAAGCACGATGAAGCAAACTTACTCCGGTTTCGGGATCGGAATGTTCGAGATAGTTACGCGACCGGCCCAGACGTGTCATCGCCCTGGCGCTGAATATCCATTTTCCTCTGAAAGGATTGTAAAATACCGTTGTACGGTCATGGATATCTCCCGAATGAGCTTCGCCTTCCGACCAGTGAATCCCGTCGGAAGAATATTTGAGGACAAGACGCCATTGGAGGTCAGGCCAGTTTTTCTGGACATTGAATAGTTTATATCGTTTTGTCGAATCCTGTTCATTCTTATCGAGCCACATGGTATTAGAATCTCTTATAAGAGTATCCACCAGATTTGTTCCTGGTACAATATCCAGTGCCGGTTTCTCCCAGTTGACACCGTCCGCCGAAACAGCAAAAGCCGTTACTGCTGCAAATCTGCCGGCTTGCTTATTGTATTCACCTCCTCCTGTAGAATACCACATCTTGAACTTTTTGTCTCTCTCATCATACCAGACACCGTCGCTGAACGGTGCAGCATAAGGATAACCTGTTAAGGAGTATTCCCATGGTCTGTCTGCTTCCAATACAGGATTTCCTTTAAAATATTGAGGATAATGGAACGTTCTTTTCAGATTAGTTGTTTCAATCAAAAAATCATCCATAAGTAACTGTCTGCCGACATTTATTGGTATGATTTCAGGAATAGATTCCAGATATGGCACAGGCATATTTTGTGGTTGTGCAGGGATAGAATACCGCGGCGGCCATTTCCCAGGCAGGACAATTCCGTTGTATAATATTCTTTCGTTCTGAATTTTCTTTTTGTTTGCCTCACTGCAGCTAAACTCACAAAAAACAAGGAGAGCTGACAAAAAGAGTAGCGGGAGAGTTCTTATATTTTCTTTTGACATATTCTAAATAACTAATAATAAAATAATTAATAACAGTTTATAATAAGAATTAATATCGAAAGAACAACTCTAATCTATTGCCCTTCTAAGGTAATAAAAAGAAATTTTCCAGTGATGAATGATTTGTTGTTTGTTATAAATCGAGATAAAATAGCCGGAGAATCAAAAATTAATTAATTTTCACTTTATTTTTTTGTGAAATGTTACACATCGTTGCCGACAATAAAATACCTTTTCTCAAAGGCGTCCTTGAACCGTATGCCCGCGTCGAATATTTTCCGGGAAGCAAAATAACAAGAGATGTTATAAAAGGAGCCGATGCATTGCTTATCCGTACTCGTACTAAGTGCACTCCTGAACTTCTTGAAGGGACGTCTGTAAAATTTATCGGTTCGGCCACAATAGGCTTCGACCATATAGACACGGACTTCTGTGAGAAAAACGGTATCAGATGGACAAATGCGCCAGGCTGTAATTCATTCTCCGTTCAGCAATATGTGATGGCAGCTCTTTTGAAGATCGCCTCCGAATTCAGATTCAACCTGAAGGACAAAACCATAGGAATAATAGGCGTGGGCAACGTGGGAACAAAGGTCGAAAAATTTGCAAGAGCAATGAGCATGAACGTCCTTCTTAACGACCCTCCGCGCCAAAGGAGAGAAGGCAAGAATGACTTTTCGGATTTCGATGTCGTTATCACTGAATCCGACATTATTACAATGCATGTTCCTCTCACTCTCAAAGGCGAGGATGCAACTTACCATATAATAGATGAAAAGTCAATCGGAAAAATGAAAAAAGGTGCCTGGTTCATAAATTCTTCAAGAGGCGAGGTGGCTGATACCGATGCCCTGAAAAAAGCTCTCTACTCCGCCAAACTTGCCGGCGCTGTGTTCGATGTGTGGGAACACGAACCTGATATTGATATCGAATTAATGAACAGAGCTTTCATCGCAACTCCGCATATAGCAGGCTACTCAGCCGACGGCAAGGCAAACGGCACTGCAATGGTGGTCAACGCTCTAACCGGATTTTTTAAACTTCCTGTTGAAAACTGGTTTCCCGATGACATTCCTTTACCACTCAGCCCTCTGATAGCTATCAACGCGAAGGGAAAAAGCGAAATGGAAATAGTGAGCGAAGCAGTGTGCCATACTTATAATATATCGGAAGACGATAGAAGATTCAGATTAGCGCCTTCAGATTTCGAGAAATTAAGAGATGATTACCCTGTGCGACGTGAACCTCCGGCTTATACAGTAAAACTTCAAAACAGTTGCGAAAATGTGCTGGAAATACTCAAACAACTGAGGTTCAGAATAGAGCAATATTGAATTTTTCTACATTTGTTCTTAGGACATTAATAGAATTATAGCAAGAAATATTTATCACCTACGGGGAAAAATAATCTTTTGTGCATACGTTATGCTATTGATGTTGTTCTCCTGAATTTGTGACATTTAGCAAATTTTATAAAATAGATATTATTCCTTTAGTCTCATGAACTCACCCCCGGCCCCTCTCTAATTCTTAGAGAGGGGAGTAAAGCACAGAACATCATATAAATAGCGCTTATCGCTATAATAAAGTAAAATGGCTTATAATTATGTATTTTATTATTTTTACGCTAAACAAGGGAAATGGATAGAGGTAAATATCTTGACTTTAAATTTATTTCCCCCTCTTTCCGCCAACTGGCGGAGAGAGGGGGACCAAGGGGGTGAGTTCATGGGAATTAGAGTGGGTTTATCTCGACCAAATTTCGCCGGAAAATTCTGATTGATTTATTTTATTTATTTAAATTGCGCCTACAAAAGAAACAAATTATCAAAGTAAAATCCTACATAATGAAAAGCCGCCAATTGTTATTTCTGCTTTATGCATTTGTAGCACTTATTATTAACTCGTGCGCACCTGCATACGTCCCTAATGTTCTGAATGCTCCGATGCTGACTAACAAAAACGAAGTTCAGGCTGCGGTTTATATCGGTACTTCGGGATTTGATCCTCAGATTGCATGGGCGCCAACAAATCATATTGGAGTAATGGCCAATGCAAGCTTCATGAATTCGACAAGCGATTCCACCGAGAACTATCATAAACATAGCTTCTTTGAGTTTGGAGCGGGTTATTATACAGCCTTCGGCGAAAGATTCAAATTTGAAACCTTCGGTGGCGCAGGATTCGGAAAAATATCTGCCTTATATGAAAACGACCTTTGGACTTCCACCTCACAGGTAGATATTGTGAGATATTTTGTTCAGCCTACGGTAGGAGTGACTTCAAAAGCCATAGATTTCGGAGTTTCGTCCAGACTTGCCCTTGTAAATATGAAACAGGAAGATAAAAGCACAACCAGCCTGATGCTTGAACCTGCAGCGACATTGAAAATTGGATGGGACTATATTAAGATTGTTGGGAAGGTTGGATTTTCGGCTCCACTAACTAAAGATGTGAAATTTGAATATCAGCCTTTTCTTTTTTCAGTAGGTCTTCAGGGTAACTTCGGCAAAGTATTCCGGTAGAACATGAGCAGTACCTTTAATAGAGGAAGGCGCCTGGCGGCGCCCTTAACCCTCATGTCAAACTAAAACCTGATTATGAAATCTGCCGGTTGGAAATAGAACTATAACTTGTCTATTATAAAGACGTAAAGTTAGCCATCATGTTGCATCGGCAGTGTTAAAATTATGTTAAATATTCAATGAAAGGTTTAATCTTCAGCGTAAAAAAATACACAGTTCACGACGGTCCGGGAATAAGAGTGACTTTCTTTATGAAAGGTTGCCCGCTCTCGTGCCGCTGGTGTCATAATCCTGAAGGTTTACGTTCTGAACCCGAAAAAGTTGTGCAAATAAATAAAATAGGTGAAAAAGAATTTTCAAAGAAAAAAACTGTTGGTATTTATTACAGTGTCGAAGATGTTATTGCCATACTCGACAGAGAGAGAGTATTCATTGATAAATCGGGAGGAGGAGTTACTTTTTCCGGTGGAGAACCTATGATGCAGACAGCATTCCTTCAAGAGGCTCTTGAGGCATGCCGTTCTTACGACTTTCATACTTCGGTTGATACATGCGGCTATTTTCCATCGGAGAATCTAAAAAACATTATACCATATACTAACCTCTTCCTTTTCGATATTAAACATCTTGATCCTGAAAAACATATAAAATATACAGGCGTGACGAATGAACTGATTTTGAAAAATCTTGAAATCATTCTTCAATCCGGAACAGATGTCAATCTAAGAATTCCGGTTATCCCTGGAATCAATGACGATGACGAATATATTCAGGAATTGAGAGATTATATTTCAACTATTAAAACGAATAATATCAAAATGATAAACCTGCTTCCTTATCACCGGACAGGAGTAGATAAAAACAAAAGATTGAACCTTAGCCGCAACATGGAAGTCTTCAGTGAGCCTTCTCAGGCCAGAATGGCTGAAATTGCAGACATCCTTTCGGCAACGGGTATAAAAGTAAGAACAGGAGGTTAAAAATATTATGACTGAACGAGTGATCATACTTCGTGAACAAAGTCTCGGTGCGGTTGAGAAAATTTCCGCCGAAAGAGCTCAGCTTGTCACACAATTCTATAAAAGTGACGAGGCAATTGAATTACCTGCCCCTGTTAAAAGGGCAAAGGCTTTTGAGTATATACTGCGGCATAAGAAAATATGTATCAATGAGGGAGAACTGATAGTGGGAGAGAGGGGGCCAGAACCGAAAGCAGTTCCCACTTATCCGGAGATATGCCTCCACAGCCCGAGAGACCTCGAGATTCTTAACAGCAGACCTAAAGTCTCATATAAAGTTAGCCACGAAGTAATGGATATTTATGAAAAGGAGATTATTCCATTCTGGAAAGGCAAAAGCAACCGCGACAGGATAATGAGCATGATGGCTCCGGAATGGCTCGATGCATTCGAAGCAGGTATTTTTACAGAATTTCAGGAACAACGTGCTCCTGGCCACACTGCACTTGGCTACAAGATGTTCCGGACAGGCTTTCTCGACCTTAAGGAAGAAATAAGACAAAGCATTGCCGGACTCGATTTTTACAACGACAGAGAGGCTCTTGCAAAATGGGATGAGCTAAGAGCTATGGATATTGTTTGTGATGCAATAATTATGTATGCAGGCCGTCATGCTGATGAACTCGGGAAGCTTGCAGAAAAAGAGAAAAATCCGGAAAGTAAGAAAGAACTTCTAAAGATGGCCGCTATTTGCCGGAAAGTTCCTGCTCATGCACCTGAAACTGTTCATGAGATGCTTCAGCATTACTGGTTTATACATCTCGGAGTGGTAACAGAGCTTAATCCGTGGGATTCTTTCAATCCCGGGCGACTCGATCAACATCTCCTGCCTGTTTATCTTAAAGATATCAAATCGGGAAATGTCACACGTGAAGAGATTTATGAACTCCTCTGTTGTTTCTGGATAAAATTCAACAACCATCCGGCACCTCCGAAAGTGGGCGTTACAGCACAGGAAAGCAATACTTACAACGATTTTACACTGATAAACCTGGGAGGCGTCCGACAGGATGGTTCTGATGCAGTAAACGAAGTCACATACATACTTCTCGACGTGATAAAAGAGATGAGGCTTATTCAGCCGGGCTCGATGATTCAGGTAAGCAAAAAATCGCCCGACAGATTCGTTCATAAAGCTCTCGACATAATAAAGACAGGATTTGGACAGCCGTCGGTATTCAATACCGATGCAATAATACAGGAGCTTCTGAGCCAGAGAAAAACTATTTTCGATGCACGGAATGGTGGTGCCTCGGGTTGTGTGGAAACTGGAGCATTCGGGACAGAATGTTACTGGCTTACAGGATATTTTAATTTTTTGAAAGTGCTCGAGATAACCATTAATAATGGTTTCGATCCGCATACCGGTAAACAGATTGGCCTTAAAACGGGCATTGTTGAAACCTTCGATTCTTTCGAAGAGCTTGTCGATGCTTACCGCCGGCAGTTGAATTATTTTATAGATATCAAAATAAAAGGCAACAATATTATAGAGAAAACCTTTTCGGAATACCTTCCAGCTCCTTTCCTTTCAGTGCTTCTGGAAGATTGTATTGCTCAGGGAAAAGATTACAACAGCGGAGGAGCGAGATATAATACTACTTATATACAAGGGGTTGGGCTCGGCAGTATTTCCGATGCGCTCACCTCAGTTAAATATAATATTTATGATTATCGCAAATACACATGGGAACAGGTCAAAGAAGCCCTGAAATCCGATTTCAAAGGGTATGAACTGATGCAGCACGATTTTGTTTATGAAACCCCGAAGTATGGCAATGATGATGATTATGCCGACCGTCAGACCGTTACTGTCTTTGAATTATTTTACGATGCGGTTAACGGCCGTCCCGACTCAAGAGGGGGTGTTCATAGGATTAATTTACTTCCGACAACTTGTCATATTTATTTTGGCAGTGTGACAGGCGCCACGCCCGATGGCCGCAATGCGCACATGCCTGTCTCGGAAGGAATTTCACCCGTTCAGGGTGCCGATCACGAAGGACCTACAGCCGTAATCAAATCTGCTTCAAAGATCGATCACCTTCGGACAGGCGGAACGCTGCTCAATCAGAGATTCTCACCCTCTTTCTTCAATGAAGAGAATAGTTATTCGAACCTTACAGCTCTTATCCGAAGCTATTTTAGTCTCGACGGGCATCACATACAATTCAACGTTGTCGGTTCCGAAACTTTGAAAGATGCAAAAAAACATCCTGAGAAATACAGAGATCTTATAGTAAGAGTGGCCGGATACAGCGATTATTTCAATAATCTCGGAGAAGAGCTTCAGAATGAAATAATTAGAAGAACAGAACACGAAAACGTCTGAAAATATTCCGATTGAGATTATTTAATTCGGGATTGTTTATTTTATTTCCGCGAGATACCCTGAATTTCCTTCATCCATTCGACAATCTTTTTCGAATAGAAATTGAGGTTTTCACATTCGATATCCCCTTCTTGTTTTATAATCACTGCTTTATAAGTGTCGTTAACTTCGGAATACTGAAAACAATAATAAATATGAGAGCCCATAGTGGAGCTCTTTAATCGGGGAGCCGAGATTTTACTTGCAGAAATATTATCAATGAAATTAATATATTTCTGTAGTTCTTTATTTGGGATTTGCCGCCCGGTAGGCACACAGAATGATAGATTTTCTTCAACTTCGGCACGTGTAAGAATATTATCCTTTCCTGGGAAATTCCATTTTTCCGGCTTATCGTATGCCAGCACATTTCCTTCATTATCTATGATAATGCCATGATGCTGAAATTCACCCGTAAAGTTAATATAGTCGTACTGGAAGAAAATTTTCTGACCTTCGCTGACAATATAGCTTTTTTTGCATCCGAATAGAGCGAATGCAATAATAAATAAGACGATATTTATTCTTTTAATTTTCATTTTCGGCTTTCAATTAAAACAAAAACTGAGCCATTTTTATTATTTCGAAAATACTTCCTGAAGTAAAATAAATTTGATTATATGAATATTTTTTCTTAAATTAAAAAAAATTGTTTTTATGGCTTTTTATGAAAAAAGTTGAATGCTATATTACACGAAAGCAGTTGTTTATATTGAGAAAGTAGTTGAATTTATTAGACTACGGAACAGAAATTTTTTGGGTAATTTTAATAAATCTAACCTATGAAAAAGATTTTTGATTATTTCGACCAGCGTTACAGGGAGTCTGTCATTAACAGACCCACAACGCAAGAGGGTCCTGTAATTACAATATCGAGGCTGACAGGGTGTGATGGCCGTGAAGTAGCTGCAAATATCGTTGATAATCTCAACCTGAAATATTCAACTACAAAATGGAAATGGGTGGATAAAGATATCATTTATAAGATTGCCGACGAGCTTAACGCCGACCCAAGCCGTATTGAAAATTTCTATAAAGGACTTGAACTTTCAGATATTTCGGAAATGATAATGGCTTTTTCGGGAAATTTCGTAAGTGATTTGAGAGTAAAGAAAGCCATCAAGGATGTTGTCCTTTCAATGTGCAAGGAGGGATATATTGTATTTGTCGGAAGAGCCAGTGTTGCAATAGCCAAGGATATCCCTACAGCACTTCACATCAGGCTTGTTGCTCCTTTCTACTGGAGAGTAGAGAATGTTATGAAAAAAAAGAATATGGACATCGAGACTGCCGAAGAATACGTTGTTGACACCGACGAGAAAAGATTCAATCTTATCCAGGCTTTTCTCGATAAGAAGGTTACAACTATAGATTATCTTTTCGATGGCATCCTTAATCGCAGTTCTTTTTCGATACAGGATATAGCTGATTTCATTACAGCAATGTACGACAGGAAAGTTGCAAAGATGCTTGTTCACCATTGAATGGTAATACCGGCTTATTTAGCAAGGTGTTTAATATGTTCCGAAAGTCTTTTATCGAGGTTTTCTTTATAATTATCCCAATTTGTTATAGAACGTTTTGCGACGCCCGTTTCCATAGCAGCTTTAGCTACTGCCGGTGCAACTGTTGATATCAGTCTGAAATCAAGTGGTTTAGGAATGATATAATCCCGTCCGAAACTAAGTTCCGTAAGATTATATGCTTTAAGAACTTCGTCAGGCACAGGTTCTTTAGCCAGACTTGATAGGGCATACGAAGCAGAAAGTTTCATATCATCATTGATAACAGGCGACATTACATCAAGCGCTCCTCTGAAAATATATGGGAAGCCAAGCACATTATTTATTTGATTTGGATAATCCGACCTGCCTGTAGCAAAAATCAAATCATCCCTGGTGCCCATTGCTTCTTCATAAGATATCTCAGGATCGGGATTGGCCATTGCAAAGACTATGGGATTTTCTGCCATAGAAGCCAGCATCTCCCTTGTTACAACATTTGCAACAGAGAGTCCGAGAAAAACATCAGCTCCTTTCATGGCTTCGGCAAGTGTATTGAGATTTCTGTCAGTTACAAATTCTATTTTATATTTGTTTAGATCTGTACGTTTTCTGTTTAAAACTCCTTTACTATCGGCCATGATGATATTTTCTTTTTTAACCCCCAGAGAAATGAAGAATTTTGTACATGCAATAGCACCGGCTCCTGCGCCGTTAACAACAAGTTTAATTTCGTCGATTTTCTTATTGGCTATCTCAAGCGCATTTATGAGCCCGGCTCCTGAAATGATGGCCGTTCCGTGCTGATCATCATGAAACACCGGTATATCTACCATTTCTTTCAACATCCGCTCAACCTCGAAACACTCAGGCGATTTAATGTCCTCAAGATTTATACCTCCAAAAGTGGGAGCTATCCTCGCACATATTTCAGCAAGCTTTTCAGGATTTTTTTCATCTATCTCAATATCGAAAACGTCTATATCGGCAAATACTTTGAAAAGAATTCCCTTTCCTTCCATAACAGGCTTGCCCGCCATTGGACCAATATTTCCAAGACCAAGAACAGCTGTTCCGTTTGAAATTACTGCTACCAGATTACCCTTGGCAGTATAACGATAGACATCATCCGGATTCTCCTTTATCTCAAGGCATGGGAAGGCAACACCCGGTGTATAAGCCAGACTAAGGTCGAGTTGTGTATTATATGGTTTGGTGGGAATAACTTCAAGCTTTCCACTGCGCCCTCTGCTGTGATAGAAAAGAGCATCTTCCCTTGTTATCTTTTGCATAAAATAATGATATTTAATTTATTATGTTTATTTTTATACTTAACTAATGCACTTTTGTAATATTTTGGTTCGCATGCAAATATCTCACTAATTCAGTAATTATTATCAGACATATCTATTATTAATGAACAAATCTTACGAAGTAATTTTTGCCTGTTGCTGATGCTAATGATGATATGAGTTCAATCGGAAAATGGTTAATTTTGTATTGGAAATCGTCTTTTTATGGTGAAGAGCATTCAAACAGGTGGACTTGAGGTAAAGTTATGGACCGATAATATTGAACCCGGTGCTTACAAACAGATTTTAAATCTGGCAATGCATCCTTATGCAAGAAAACATATTGCTATAATGCCCGACTGTCATGAGGGTTTCGGCATGCCTATCGGAGGCGTTCTTGCTACCAGCGAAGTAATAATACCAAATGCTGTCGGAGTTGACATCGGCTGCGGAATGTCGGCTGTAAAAACCTCTCTTACAGAAATAAACAAAAATGAACTTAAAAAGATAATGACCATGATAAGAGAAGTTATCCCACTTGGGTTTAAACATCATAAAAAATCACAGGGCGACAACAGAATGCCTGACCCTGATAAGCTTGGTTTCGACCCTTTCGAACTGCCGGTTGTTTCGAGAGAATATGAAAGTGCTTTGTGTCAGGTCGGAACACTTGGCGGCGGAAATCATTTTATCGAAATTCAGAAAGGCGACGATAAGGCAATATGGATAATGGTACATTCAGGAAGCAGGAATATTGGCAAACAGGTTGCAGACTACTACAACAAAAAAGCAATAAGTATAAACAAGGAAATGGGGAAAGATTATGGAGTAAAAACTGAACTCGCCTGGTTACCTCTCGATTCCAGAATAGGGCATGATTATTTTAAAGAGATGCAATACTGTATTGATTTTGCCATGTGCAACCGGTACCTTATGATGGAGAGAATAATTGAAATTTTTACTGATATTTTCGGAACGAAATTTTCATACGGAGAAATAATAAATATCGCTCATAACTATGCTGCGATCGAGAACCATTTTGGCGAAGAACTTGTGATCCACAGAAAAGGCGCCACAAAAGCTTCGAAAGGACTTATTGGAATCATTCCTGGTTCGCAGGGCACACGTAGTTTCATCGTTAAAGGGAAAGGTAATCCCGAAAGTTTCGAAAGCTGTTCTCATGGTGCTGGCCGGGTAATGGGACGAAACCAGGCAATAAGAACACTAAACCTTGAAGAAGAAATACGAAGACTCGAAAAGCTTGACATTCTTCATTCCATTCGCACTCGTAACGACCTTGAGGAGGCGCCTTCCGCATATAAGAATATAGATATTGTTATGGCTCAACAGTCCGACCTGGTTGAAATAGTAACCGGATTATCACCGCTGGCGGTCATAAAGGGATGATGTATTTTCAGATCGAGAACTGCCCCGTCGCTTTACGAAGGTTTAAAGAAATTGACGATGTATTATTGATGATGGATGATGGGATAATATTATTTTGTATCTGTATTTGACTTCCAATATGCATTAGACAGAAGTTTTGACAATTATTTATGATTTTTCATTTCATTTAATTTTAATGCAACGAACAGATAAACCTGAACCTTTATCTCCATAATTATAACAAATATTGTTATTATAGGCTTCAAATCTATAAAACCATGCTCTATTAATATCGAAATCAGTAAAGCTCCAAAAAACAGAATATAATTTTAAATTATAAAAATTACTGTTATTATTGTCATATGAGCCTGCTGCAATTGCAGAAAATCCAGTTTCATTAGTTATTGAATAATGCTCGTATTCCCACATTGTTGTGCCCGGCATTTTTAATTTGTATGCGTTTAGGTCTTCACAGGCATCATTAAACTTTACTGAATGATTTATATATTTTAATAATTCTTCCCAGTCTTCCTTACCAGGCAAACGCCATCCCTCGGGACATACTTCGCATGCTTTAAACCAATTATATAATCTGCCAAATTCAGAGAACTGAATACTATCATTATTATAATACCAGGAACCTTCTTTCGTATAATAATTCAAGTTTTCAGCCATCCAGTATTGCCCTCCTATTTTAACAATCGGATATTTTTGATTGTCTCTTTCATCAATAAGATATTCAGGAACTAATGTTTTAATTTGTTTCTCATCACTATATGATATCCCCTTAAGATTCTTTGCATAAGCACGAATAAAGTAAGTTGTGCCTGGCTCGAGGTTAAACAATGAGCATTTATATTTCCCGGTGTCCTGAATGCCTCTGTTTGAGAAATTGTCATTAACAGTTGCCTGAGCCTTTTGACTCCAGCAAATACCTTTCTCTACAATAAGTACGCCTCCATCATCAATAGCATCGCAATTAACAATAGCACTTGTGTGAGTTATATAATCAACTGATTCAACAATAACAGTTGCCAACTCATATTTTTTTCTACATGATGATAATATTAATGCAATTATTAATAGTATGCATACTTTTGTTTTCATAATAAATATTTTAAGCTCCAAAATTATTGTCGTAATTTAATGCTGGCCGAGCCTTTTCGTGGTGACAATGAATATTCTTTACCATAAGAATCGAAATGATATATTTCAATCCATCCTAATTCTTCATCTTTATCATCAATAGTAAAAGAAATTTCTGCACCTACATTAATTTTATCTGTAGGTTTTAAACTTGCTGAGAGTTTAATAGTGGTTCCCTTATCATTTCCCCCGTCATCCTCATAAAAAAACAACAAATAGTTGTACGCATATTTTGTAATATCCCAGCAAAACAATTCTTTATCGTAAGTACACCATTTCCCTTTCTGAGAACTTTTTGATTTTTGTGGCAATGAGTTTTTCGGGTACTCAACTTGTTGATCAGATTTGTTATATTTAACTATGCGATACATTAATTCAATCTTACCTTCAGGCCAACTGCAGCACCAATTCCAGCAACCATCGCTGATGTATATCTGATTCAGAATTTCATTATAATTATTTGTTCTCCAGCTTGCCCAAGTTCCGGTTCCAAAAGACCTTGCTGAATAACAATCACTTGTGTTATAAGCTTGTATTTGATAATCATAATGTACTCCTACAGTTCTATTCTGGTCTAGATACGTGGCGCCCTGGCTTGGATAAATAGTTGCAATTTCATTATAAACAGCTGAATAATTTGTTTCCCTATAAACTTTGTAATATGATACTCCTTGAATATCCTGCCATTTTACTCTAATAGAATATGGGAAAAGAGGTAAGGCTTCTGTATTACAAGGAGTGCCTGGTGGAGTGCAATCCAATGCACTTTTAAAAGTACCGTTCTCTAAAGTATTTTTTTCAGTTATTCTTTCTTTATAATATAACATCATAGTGCAAGGATCTTCAAAACTATAAGCTACCTCTCCATTTTCATCTACCCTCTCGTTTATCGAAAATACCCATACTTCATTATTCCTGGCATATTCTTCGCTTATTAAGTAATCGAGTTTGGATAACCTCCCTTTCTTACTTAAAACATATCCTTCGTATAAACCATTCTCATTTTCATCAGTATAAAAAACAAAAACAGGTGCTTTTACATTGAGTTTCCCTTCACTTTTCAACTCTTCATAAAATGGAATATAAATTTGAGGATATTTTTTCCACTCTTTTAAAATATTACAGCTGCTTTTTAAGTTTAAGCCTTTATTACCTGGTTCATCTGAATTCAAATATTTGGATTCAATAATAGAAATCAAAACATTATAGTCCCCATCAAACTTTTTTTCAACTTCTTGATATACTAAATTTTTAAAATCAATTGAACTATTTAATTCACAAACCTGTTCACCTAATGTAAATAATTCATTATAAATGGTGTCCAATTCCAATTTCCTTTCGTTTACAATAGAGTTGTCTTCTTTTTGACATGAATATATTACAATAATTAAGATTATTGCAATAGCCATTGTGTAAATAATGTTAATTTTTTTCATTTTCTTTTGATTTAAAGATAATTCTACTTTGATTTAAACAAATTATTACCAATGGATTAGATAATACTGCACCGGGTAATGCTATATTATATTCCACATTATTTAAATACCAGAACCAGTTGAAATGTGACATCATTTTAACAGTTTTTTATTAACAACTTATTAACAGATGTTTTTTAATAGGTTGTAATTTACTATTAGCCAATAAATTGATTTTAATGGATAAATAATTTTGTAAGATAGTTTTAAAAAGTTTGATCTTTTGTCTTTTATCTTTAAATGGAATTATGAAAGAAATATTAAACCAAACGTTTACAATATTAGTTCATCTGTTAATGTGTTAAACTTTGTAACGCATATCATCTATATTTTTTATCCTTATTTTGAATTGTAAACAATTTTAAATATTTTCAGGCAGGTTTTCTGGTTGACGGAAATCTGAAATCTTAATTTTATAATTATCTATGAAGCAAAAATATGCAATAGGCGCTGATATAGGCGGAAGCCATATCACCAGTGCTGCTGTTGACCTTATATCAGGTAAGGTACTCAAAAACACTCTTTCGGAACGCCGCGTAAATAATCAGGCTCAGGCTTATGAAATAATAAATGTATGGTCTGATTGCCTTTCAGACGTTATACGCCATGTAGGATTTGATGATTTAAGAGGCATCGGCTTCGCTATGCCTGGCCCTTTCGATTACGTCAATGGCATAAGTTATATAAAAGGTGTATCGAAATATGAAAAACTTTATGGATTTAATATAGCCGATGCTATTGTAAGCAGCATCGGAGCACCCGATTCTTTTGAAATAAGATTTATAAATGACGCCTCGGCTTTTGCAGTAGGAGAGGCATGGGCAGGTAAGGCGAAAGGCTATCATAAATCTATGTGCATAACAATTGGCACGGGGCTTGGCTCGGCATTCATTGAAGATGGAATTCCTATTGTAGATGGCCCTGACGTGCCACGCATCGGATGTGTGTATCACTTACCTTATGGTGATAGCATTGCCGATGATTATTTTTCAACACGATGGTTTTTGAAAAGCTATAAAGAACTTAGCGGTAAAGAGATAGAAGGTGTTAAAGAACTGGCCAAACTGGCAGAAAAAGATCCTGCAGTGAAAAATTTGTTTATTAAGTTCGGCAACGACCTTGCAGCTTTCCTTGCGCCATGGCTTAAGAAATTCGGTGCAGAAGTCCTCGTGGTAGGAGGCAATATAGCAAATGCCTTTAACTTATTTGGAAATGTTTTTACTGAAAAGCTCAAAAAAGAAGAATGGAATGGAGACGTTAAACTCTCTGAGCTTAAAGAAGATGCTGCTCTTCTGGGAAGTGCCTACCTTTTCAACGACCATTTCTGGAAAGCCGTTCAACATGCTCTACCGCTTATGTAACTTGATAAACCTGTTAAATATATTTTAAATCACTTTTCTATGAAGATTACAAGTACAAGACGAAGTTTTTTGAAAAAGACCGGTGCTGCAATGCTTGCTTTTACTATTGTTCCACGCCGAGTGCTGGGTGGCCAAGGATATACTCCTCCAAGTGATCAGCTTACAAAGGGAATAATAGGAGTAGGAGGCATGGGCAAAGGCCATTTCAACTATGAGGGCACAAGGCTTCTCGCTGTATGCGACGTTGACAGAAAACACCTTGAAGAGGCTGTAGCTCTTGCTAAAGGGAATGTCTCGGCTTATCACGACTTCAGGGAACTTCTCGCCCGACCCGATATTGACGTGGTGCATATTGCAACACCACCTCATTGGCATGGAATAATATCGAAAATGGCCGCTGAAGCTGGAAAAGATATCTGGTGCGAAAAACCTATGACACGTACAATAGGTGAAGGTATTAAAGTAGTTGAAGCTGTAAATAAATATGGGAGGATGTTCCGGCTGAATACATGGTTCAGGTTCAAAGACCAGTTTTACGGTATGGGAACTACTGTGAAACCCATCAAAAAGGTTGTGGAAAGCGGTGTTCTTGGCTGGCCTCTTAAAGTAACGGTAAGCGGAATAACAGGATTCGACTGGAAATTCTACTGGTCGGGCTTATATAATCTGAAGCCTGAACCTGTTCCGCCTGAACTCGATTATGATTTCTGGCTCGGACCCGCACCATGGAAACCATATAACCCTGAACGCGTTCATTCCAAATTCAGGGGCTACTGGGATTATGACGGCGGAGGCCTCGGCGATATGGGACAGCATTACCTCGACCCTGTTCAATACCTACTTGGAAAAGATAACACATCGCCGGTATATGTCGAAATAGATGCTCCACAACAGCATTGGGACGCTGTCGGCTCATGGAGAAGAATTACATATACTTACGCCGACGGTTGTAAAATCATTCTCGACGGAGAAAACCGCGATAAAGACGCCGCATATATAGAAGGACCTTACGGAAAAATATATCGTGGCTTTAAATCGGACATACCTGATTTTGAGAAACTTGTTAATAGTCTGCCCGATCCTCAACCACAAATAACTACTTTTACAGAATCGGTTCTCTCAAGAAAAAAATTCGCTCTTAACGAGGAGAACGGCCACAGGTCGTGTACATTGATCAACCTCGGTGTTATTGCACTAAGACTAGGACGTAATTTAAAATATGACCCTGACCGTCAGATATTTATTGATGATGAAGGCGCCAACAGGCTTATCAATCAGCCTATGCGCCAACCGTGGACTATTTAATCTTTAAAAAGAAAAGAAATGAGATATATAAAAAAGAGTGTGTTGATAATGCTTCTTATCCCGATGGCTTTTTCTATTTACGCCCAGGATTTAAGAACTCTCGAGACAAAAGTTGCGGATCTTCTTGCGCTTATGCCTGCGAAAGACCCTTCAACAACTGAAAAGCTCATGAACGATATGCTCGCACTCGGAGATGCCGGGCTGAAGCTTATTTGCAATAAGATTGTACCTCACGGAAGCGGAGATGATGTGCAGCCTAGATTTGCTGTCGAAAGTTTTTCGCGCTTCCTGTCTGGAAAAGGGAAAGATAATGAAAAAGCAGCATGGGAAAAAATATGTATCAGCTATGTGAAATCGGCAAAAGACAATAACGTTAAGTATTTTTTTCTTAAGCAATTACAAACTATGGGCGGCATAGCTTCTGCTGAAGCGGCAAAAGAACTTCTTAAAGACGGAAGCCTCTGTTCTCCGGCTATAGGAGTTATCGTTTCTGCAGGCGGTGAGAATGCTGAAAGAATCCTTTCTGAAGCTCTTGAAGATACAACTTTCCCATGCGCCGCACAGGCAATGAACGAACTGGCCGCGATGAAATCAGATCTTGCATTGCCTCAGTTTATCTTATGGTCGCAGTCGAAAGAATTACCTGTCAGGGCTGCAGCATTAAAAGCCCTGTCTCAAAGCGGAAGCCCTGAAGCACTCAAAATACTTCAAAAAGCTGCAAAAGAAGTGAAATATAGCTGGGAATATTCGGGAGCTACATCGTCATACCTTGCTTATGCGGATAGAATTGCAGAAAAAGGCGATATTAAGGGTATGACAAAAATATGTAATACTATAATATCGAATTGTAATCAGAGAACTAATATACAGTTTAAAGCAGGTGCTCTCGAAACAATTGTGAAATACAAAGGCAAAGACGCAATGCCCTATCTTATCGAAGCCGCCCGTCATACCGACAAAAGTTATAGGAATACTGCAATGAGGCTTGCATCAAAACTTCCCGGGGAAGAGATTACATCAAAATGGATGGAATTTTTCAATAAAGCTCCCGATTATTCAAAGCCTGAAATTATAGCTATGCTTGCCGAAAGAAAGAATATAAAGGCTTTGCCTCTTATCACATCTTCGCTCGACAATCCAATTTTTGAAGTGAGGAAAGAAGCGGTGAATGCTATTGTTGTATTTAAAGGTAAGGAAGCTATTAAGGATATAACTTCATATATGATGAAGCATACTGAAGAAAATGACCAGGAGATAGCGAAGAATGCGCTGATGACTATTACCGGAAGCAAGGATTTGCCGCTTTTACTTCCTGTCCTTAAAGAAGGGCCTCCTCAAGCTCAGAAAACAATAATTGAAATACTTGCCTGGAGTAAACAAAGCGATTATTTTCAGACTGTGCTTCCATATATTTCTTCTGATGTAGAAAATTTAAGAACCGCAGCATATAAAGCTTTAACTGAACTCGTATCGCCTTCCGACCAGGAAATAATAATTGAGCTAATATCACAAAACAGCAACCCCGTTTATATTGCTGATCTTCAGATTGCTCTTGCAAACGCCGCCAACAAAATTAGCGACCCTGAAATGAGATCTGATGTTATACTTAAATCACCTTTGCTAAATACCAATAAGGAGAAATTGATACCGGTTCTGGCTAACACCGGCGGCAGGAAAGCACTTGAATATGTTCTTGGCGAGTTCGAAAAGGGTTCCCCTGAGTTAAGAGATATATGTTTCAAAGCACTAACCTCATGGAACGATTATTCTGCTGCTTCAGCTCTTTATGAAATATGTGCTTCGGGAAACAAGACATTTGAAGGTCCGGCATTCAATGCCTACGTAAGAATAGTAAGATCTGCCCCTGTAACTGACGAACAGAAATTATTGCTTTTTAGGAAAATTATGCCTTATGCAACTTCTGCAGAGAGAAAAAATAGGATAATCACAGAGATCGGCAAGATTAGGACTTATCAGGCACTGTTTTTCGTTGCTCCTTATCTTGACGATCCGGAAACGAGTGCCGCAGCAGCCCATGCCGCAATGTATATAGCATTGCCTCCAGCCGATTCAAAAACTGGAATGTATGGAAGCAAAGTAAGAGAAATTCTCGAGAAAGCAATTACGAAACTTACCGGACCTGAAGCGGAATATGATCGTGAATTAATACGTAAGTACCTCGATTCGATGCCCCCCGATGAAGGATTTGTTCCTATGTTCAATGGGAGAGATCTTACTGGCTGGCAGGGCCTTGTAGGTAATCCGATTACAAGAGCTAAAATGTCTCCAGCCGAGCTTGCAAAACAACAGGCTGAAGCAAATAAAAAAATGCTTGAAAACTGGAGCGTGAAAGATGGTTGTATATGGTTTAACGGCTCGGGAGATAATCTCTGTTCTATAAAGGAATATGGCGACTTTGAATTACTTGTCGACTGGAGAATTACTAAGAAAGGTGATAGCGGCATTTATCTGAGAGGATGCCCACAAGTACAGATATGGGATACATCGAGAGTTGAAGTTGGCGCACAGGTAGGTTCAGGCGGTCTGTATAATAATCAAAAATATCCGTCAAAACCTCTTACTGTTGCAGATAACCCTGTGGGTGAATGGAATACATTCAGGATTATTATGATAGGCGAAAAAGTATCGGTTTGGCTGAACGGTATCCTGGTAGTTGATGACGTAGTAATGGAAAATTACTGGGATCGTTCAATTCCTATTTTCCCGAAAGGACCGATCGAATTGCAGGCTCACGGTACAGACCTGGGTTTCAGAGATATTTATATCAGGGAAATAAATGAGAAATTTTATAATCTCACTCCTGAAGAACGCACCGAGGGATTTGTGTCGCTTTTTAACGGAAAAAACCTCGACGGCTGGATAGGAGATAAAGTATCTTACGTAGTTGAGGATGGAAATATTGTAATCAAACCCGGAGAGAAAGGAGGAGGAAATCTTTATACTGAAAAAGAATATTCGGATTTTATTTTCAGATTTGAATTCCAGCTAACTCCTGCCGCTAACAATGGTCTCGGTATAAGAACTCCTCTAACCGGCGATGCAGCTTATGTCGGGATGGAAATCCAGATACTCGACGACTCTGCTCCTGTATATGCTAACCTCGAACCTTATCAGTATCATGGATCAGTTTATGGAGTCATACCGGCAAAAAGAGGTTACCTGAAACCTGTCGGAGAATGGAATTATGAGGAAGTGTATGCCAGGGGAACTTCAATTAAAGTGACACTCAATGGAACCGTTATTGTTGACGGCGATATTGCTGAAGCTATAGAAAAGGGGACTATGGACAAAAGAGATCACCCCGGACTTAAAAATAAATCAGGGCATATTGGATTCCTTGGCCATGGATCTGTAGTGAGGTTCAGGAATATAAGAATAAAAGAACTGAATTGATAATCTCGAATTTCGTATTACCGATTTCAGATTTAATATTCTGCAATCGGCAATCCGCAATCTACAATCAAAAATCTGAAATTAATGAAATCTATTTTTTTGATTCTTTTAACCGTTTTTATTATTCAATGTACATCAAATCGCCCTTTACAACCTTACCCTCCTTTGCCTGCAGAGCGTCAGATTAAATGGCATGAGCTTGGCTATTATATGTTCATTCATTTTTCGATGAACACTTTCACCGATAAGGAGTGGGGATATGGCGATGAATCACCTTCTCTTTTCAATCCCTCCGAGCTCGATTGCCGCCAATGGGCAAAAGTAGCCAGGGATGCTGGCATGAAGGGAATCGTAATTACTGCAAAACATCACGACGGCTTCTGCTTGTGGCCATCGCAATATACCGGACATTCGGTAAAGAATTCTCCCTGGCGAAACGGAAATGGTGACCTGTTGAGAGAGCTCCGGCAGGCATGTGATGAGTATGGATTAAAGCTTGGAATTTATCTTTCTCCATGGGATCGCAACAGTTCCGTTTACGGAACCCCTGAATATTTAACATATTACCGCAACCAGTTACGTGAGTTGCTTACAAATTATGGCGATATATTCGAGGTATGGTTCGACGGGGCAAACGGCGGAACAGGTTATTACGGAGGAGCAAGAGAAACACGAAAAATAGATAACCGGACATATTACGATTGGCCTAATACTATCAATATAGTAAGAGAACTTCAGCCCGGAGCCGTAATTTTCAGCGATGCAGGCCCGGATATAAGATGGGTTGGAAATGAGAGAGGCATAGGAAGCCTTACAAACTGGTGCCTTCTTAAAAAAGATGAAATGTATCCGGGCGGTCCTTTCGCAGAAATACTTGGACAGGGGCATGAGGACGGTAACTATTGGGTGCCGGCAGAAGCCGATGTATCGATACGTCCCGGATGGTTCTGGCATGCAAGGGAAGATTCTCTGGTGAAATCACCACAAAAACTTCTGGACATATTTTACACTTCGATCGGAAGAAACTGTAACCTTATTCTCAACGTTCCAACCGACAATCGCGGCCTTATTCATGAAAATGACGTAAACTCGCTCCTGGAATTCAAAAAGTTGCTCGACTTCGAATTTTCCAATGAAGTGGCAAAAGGGAAAAAGGTAACCGCATCAGACACACGAGGCCGAAATTTTGCAGCTTCCCGTATTAACGATGGAGATACCGAAACATACTGGGCTGCACACGATAATGTCACAAATGCTGAACTGATTATTGACCTTGGCAGGGAAACAGAAGTAAACAGAATACTGATTCAAGAATATATACCTCTCGGACAACGAATTAAAAAATTTTCAGTACTCGCCTGGACCGGAAACGAATGGAGCAAAGTTACAGAAGGTACAACTGTAGGATACAAGATCATAAGGAAATTTCCGGTTATCAGAACGTCAAAAATACAACTGCGAATTGAAGAATCAAAGGCTTGTCCGGTTATTTCAAATATAGAACTTTACAGAGCACCAGGAGAATAATATTTTCGTTCGGTTTGAGCCTGTTATTTCAATAAGAATTCTATTTTATATTTATATTTTTACAGGCAGTAATTTTTCAGAATGGCATTAAATTATATCTGGATAGCATTCTTTATTATTGGCTTCCTTTTTGCTCTCGGACAACTAATCTTCGAAGGCCGTACAGATATATTCAATGAGCTTGTAAATGCGGCTTTCTCGAATGCTAAATCCGGATTCGAAATATCGCTTGGCCTTACCGGCGTTCTAACCCTCTGGATGGGCCTTATGAAAGTTGGAGAAAAAGGAGGTGTAATTGACATTCTTTCAAGACTTACCTCTCCTCTTTTTTCGAGACTATTTCCCAGTCTGCCTGCCGGCCATCCTGCTTATGGTTCGATGGTATTGAACATTGCGGCCAACATGATGGGCCTCGATAATGCTGCAACACCTGTCGGACTCAAGGCAATGAAGGAGATGCAGGAAGTAAACCCCAAAAAAGATACTGCTTCCGACGCCCAGATAATGTTTCTCGTACTTAATGCTTCTGGACTTACCATAATCCCTGTTAGTATAATCGTTTATCGTTTTCAGCTCGGAGCAGCAAATCCTGCCGACGTTTTCATTCCTATTCTGATATCAACTTTTGCTTCTACATTGACCGGACTAATAAGCGTAGCAATAGTTCAGAAAATAAACCTGCTCGACAGGGTTGTTCTGGCATATCTAGGAGCAATAACGGCAATAATTGCAGGAATAATAATATATTTCAGCACTCTTTCAAAGGAAAAGATAACCTCGGTTTCTACATTTGCAGCTAATTTTATTCTTATAATAATTATTATACTGTTTATCGTTCTTGCCATGCTGCGGAAAGCGAATGTTTACGAGGCATTTATCGAAGGGGCTAAAGAAGGCTTTGGTATAGCTGTCAAAATCATTCCGTTTCTTGTAGCTATACTTGTAGCTGTAGGTATTTTCAGGGCTTCAGGAGCTATGGATTTAATGATTTCAGGAATAGCATCATTCTTTAGCTGGATGTGGGTCGATACCGAATTCACCAAAGCTCTTCCGGTTGCTTTAATGAAGCCTCTTAGCGGAAGCGGAGCAAGGGGATTAATGGTTGATGCCATGACTACATACGGTGCCGATTCATTCGTCGGCAGGCTCGCCTGTACCATGCAGGGCTCGACCGATACGACATTCTATATCATTGCAGTATATTTCGGAGCGGTAAGCGTTAAAAATACCCGCCATGCTGTGGGATGCAGCCTTTTAGCCGATCTTGCCGGAATAGTCACCGCAATATTTGTATCATATTTATTTTTTGGATAAAATCTTATATTATTTTATTCTATACTTTTGAGGCATGATTTTTAACGGACGGCTATTTATAGTACAGGTTTTTGTATTAATAACCTTGATTAATACAGAACTTGTTTATTTCCAGCCAGTAAGAGAGTACTTTTCAGAAAAAAAAGAACATTTTCCTGATAATCATACTATTGCAACATGTAACTTTATTCTGCTTAATAATATAAATGCTGAGCGCAGTAATAAAAATTACGTACCAAAAACAGAAATATTTATTCCGAAAATAAACCTCTGGAGAAGCACACATAAAATTGCCTTTTCAGATAAAGACCTTGACATTAGCATCAGAAACGTCAGATTGATTTTCTATACTGTAAAAATTTTCAGTCCTCCCGATATAAGCTTCCCTTTTGATTACTTCTGGTAATTAATCCTTTACTATAACCATTCTATATTGACCTGCATTTTTAATTGATTAATTGCAGAAATTAAGTCTGGTCTATTCCAAACTCTTTATTCGGAAGCAGAGCGGATAATTATTTCAAACACTTAATCATTTCTAAATCAGGACACTTTTTAATATTAAATATGGTTTTATAATTTTTATGACTTTATTATTCTTATAAATATCATTTAATCAACATTATAATTTTAAAAAAAATTTATTATGGATATAGCTAATTTAATAATAGGTATAGTTATACTGGCTTTTTTTATTGTGCCTGTATTACTTCTGTCACGGTCGGGAAAAAACAAGAGGAACAAATTGTTGAAAGACCTCGAAGCAGAAGCTTCAAATAATGGTATAATATTAACAGAGTCAGATGTATGGAATGAATCGGCACTGGGGTTCGATTCCTCATCGGGCACGGTAATTTTTGTTGATGAAAGCAAGTCAGAGAAAGAAATATCAATTTTTAATCTGGCTGATGTGAAATCCTTCAGGACTATTCCCCCTGTAAATTCAAAAGAAAGTGATATCGCCGATTTGAAAAAAGAAAACAGACTTGCTCTTGAGTTTTCTTTCAAAAAACCGGGTAAGTCTAACATTGTTATTAATTTTTATATCTCAGGTTTTGGGAAGATGACAGAACACGAGCAGAAGCTTTTCCGGAAATGGAGTGCTTTATTTCGTGATGCCATATAACAGGTTATTTAATACAGATGTACCACTTATCGCTTTCCTTTTCATGTCTGAGAATGAATTCTTTTCTTTCAACAGTGATGACTTTGAAATAATCAGCAGGTGAAAATTCAGGATTTAGTTCACCCTGATACCAGCGATCAGTTATCTCTTTTATTTCATATTTGTTACCATCAAATATGAATGATTCAGGATATTCATCTGCCTTATAACCCGAGTGGCATTGCGCAGTTATGGGTATTAATTTCATTACTCTTTAAAGTTACGGAATTTTAGTTTTATAAGCAGCTTCATATCCTGCTATGTTAATATATTTTTTGTCTTTTTTATACGAAAGCACTTTTTTCCCATTCGTGTATTTATTGCATTTATATTAATATTATAATACATTATATTTAGTAATTTTATGATATTAAATTTCTTAAATATAAGAGATATAATATTTTATAGTCAAGGAAACACAATAGATTTTTATCATGATATTGAGATACCTCCATATTTTATTTTTTGCGTTTGTTTTTCTAACAAGTCATGCACAATCGTGGATTAGAATCAACCAGCTTGGTTATTTGCCTCGATCGGTAAAGGTTGCTGTTTTTTTATCTCCCGATAGGTTGAAGATTTCAGACTTTACTTTGTGCGATGCTGCTACAAACAGAATAGTATATACCGGCAAAGCTGGACTATATAACGGAGAGCACTGGGGGATGCAGACTGCTGCACGTCTCGATTTCTCTTCATTCGAGAAACATGGTAGATACTATTTAAAAACCGGAAACACAAAATCTCCGGTTTTCAGGATAGCGGCCGACATTTATGAAGGTACTGCCGATTTTATTCTTCGTTATATGCGTCAGCAAAGATGCGGATATAATCCCTGGCTGAAAGATTCGTGCCATGTCTTTGACGGATTCATTGTGGACCACCCCACAAAGACCGGACAGATAATTGATGCTAAAGGAGGCTGGCACGATGCAAGCGATTATCTTCAGTATGTCACAACCTCGGCAAATGCTGTTTATCAGATGCTGTTTGCATATTCCAGATTTCCGGAAGTCTATGGCGATGAGTACGACGAGAGAGGTGAATTTGGAAAAAATGGCATCCCTGATATCTTAGATGAAGCACGATGGGGTATTGAATGGCTTCTTAAGATGAACCCCGATAGCGGGGAAATGTATAATCAGATTGCAGACGACCGCGATCATAGAGGATTCAGATTGCCGGATGAAGATACTGCAACATACGGCAAAGCAAGATACAGACCTGTTTATTTTGTCACCGGAAAACCCCAGGGTCTTAGCCGGTTTAAGAACAGAACCGAAGGTGTCTCTTCAACAGCAGGGAAATTTGCTTCGGCATTTGCTTTAGGTGCAGAAGTATTCAAAAGTATTGACTCCGCTCTTTCGCAAAAACTTTCTTTGAAAGCTATTGATGCATTTGAGTTCGCTCTTACCGACTTAGGTACAACTCAAACTGCCTGCTACCTCTCGCCTTATTTCTATGAAGAAGACAACTATACCGACGATCTTGAACTTGCCGCATGGGAACTTTTCAGGCTTACCGGCGACTCTACGTTTCTTGTGCAGGCCGATTACTGGGGCTCTATTGAACCTGTATCACCATGGATTGAAAAAGACACAGCACGGCATTATCAGTTCTATCCTTTTATAAATACAGGACATGCGAACCTTGCGTTGTCGAATACAAAATATGCCTCCAGGTACCAGTATTTTATGCTCAAAGGATTGAATATACTGAACAGCCGCAGAAATGACGATGTGTTTCAGGTGAAAATACCTTTTACATGGTGCTCGAATAACTTTGTGAGTGCAGCTCTTATGCAACACATGCTTTATCGTAAAGCCACCGGCGATACATTCTTCAGATACCAGGAAGCCGCATTGCGCGACTGGCTATTAGGGTGTAACCCATGGGGAACTTCAATGATATGCGGCTTGCCTGAAGGTGGTGACTTTCCACAATTTCCTCATTCAGCTTTTACACTTTTTAGAGGTGTGACCACCATCGGAGGACTTGTTGACGGACCGGTTTTCAGCAGGATTTATAATAGCCTGATAGGCATCAGACTACTTAAACCCGACGAATATACAATTTTCAATAATGGTGATGTAGTTTACCACGATGATATCGGAGATTACAGCACTAATGAACCCACAATGGATGGAACAGCAAGCCTTAGCTATATATTATCGGCTCTTGAAAATGAAGGTACGAAACAATCAGAAAATAGTGAACCAAAAAACGACCGCTGAAAAGAGAATAAATCTTTAACCAAAACAAGGTTAGGTTGAAGATTCAAACTAAATGACTAGGACTTTAGCGCCTCTTATCTTTCTTTCTTTCAGTTCTGAGAGGGCTATATTGGCCTCTTCGAGCCTGTATTCCTGAACTTCCGGAATAACAGGAATTTCAGAAGCAATTATAAGAAACTCCTCCACATCATTTCTTGTAACATTGGCGACACTCTTTATTTCTTTCTCCATCCAGAGACAGGAGGAATAATCTATATTCAATAAATAATCCTTATCGGCCTCCTCTTTCCTTATTGCGTTTATAACAAGTCGGCCGGCCGGTTTAAGATTTTTCATAGCTTCGACCACGGGCTTCCACACAGGGGTCGTATCAATGATCGAATCGAGGAGTTCAGGAGCCTTATCAGTCGTATCACCTGCCCATGATGTGCCCAGCTCGAAAGCAAAAAAGCGTTCGCTTTCGTTTCGCGCAAAAACAAATACACCTGTATCGGGGTATTTATATTTAATAATTTTAAGTACGATATGACCTGAAGCACCGAACCCCGTAAGCCCGATGTTCTGACCGTTCTTAAGTCCTGTAAGTTTTACCGACCTGTAACCTACTGCTCCGGCACATAACAGAGGTGCTGCCTGGACATCGGTAAAGTTGTCGGGGATTAGAAATGTAAAAGATGCAGGGACTGTCATATATTCAGCATAACCTCCATTTGCATCTCTTCCTGTAGCTCTGAACTCAGAGCATAAATTTTCCAGGCCTCTGAGGCAATAATCACACTCTCCGCATGATGAGAATATCCATGCCACGCCTACTCTGTCGCCAGGCTTACGATTATTTACTTTTTCCCCCGAAGCAACAACTCTGCCTACTACCTGATGACCTGGAATAACCGGTAATCTGGGAGGCGGCGTCCTCCCTTCGATTTCATCGAGTTCGGTGTGACATACACCGCATGCAGTGACTTTTATCAACACTTCATCATCAGATGGTTCAGGTTCCGGCATATCTGACAGCACAAGAGGCTCTTTGTTCAGGGAAATATCTGTCAGGGCTTTTAAAATCATTGCTTTCATAATGAGTGGAATTATATAATTTAAATAACTTACTAAAATAACTTACTAAAATAACTTACTAAAATAACAAGATGCTAATCGTATTATAAAAATTTGTAATGTATTATATCTTTTCCGAATGCGGATAAGTCAGATCAGTTGTTTCGGTTGCAGGCTCTGATGCGGCTTGAAGACCTGACGCCACTTCTGGAATAATACCCATTTTGATATATACAGGGCGAACAATTTTTCTAAGCTCGGGGAGCTTTTTAAGGAAAAGGAGAGCTCCGGCCAGGGACGAGAACCCTCCTATGAATATAGCGGCAGGTGTCCCTAATAGATTAGCGAGAGCAGCGGTGAGAAGATTTCCAAATGGTAATGTTCCCATAATCGCCATCGTATAATAGCTCATTACCCTGCCCCGCATATTATCATCGGTAATTGTCTGAAGAATTGTATTGGTGCCAGCAGAATGGCACATGAGCCCGGCTCCGACAAACACCATGATTATTACAGATAGATAAAATGTCTTTACAACTGACAAAATAATCAGACTGAGTCCGAAAAGAGCTGCAGATGCGGGAATTATTCTTCCAAGTTTCAGAACTGATTCACGGGAGGCGAGATATAAGGCACTTATAAGCGCTCCAAGGCCTGCTGAAGACATAAGAAATCCGAAGAAATCTGAACCGCCATGCAAGATATCTTTTGCATAAACAGGCATCAAGACCTGATATGAAGCGCCCATGAGATTCACCAATGCAAGAAGAAGGATTAGACTTCTAATAGGTTTGAATCCAAAGGTGTAAGCAAGACCTTCTTTCATCTCTTTTCTAATATTTGTTCTCTTTGTTATAGTTTGCTTCTTCTCCAGATGCATCATAAATAGAGAAAATACTACAAATAAATAACTGATGGCATTAATAAGAAAACAAATACTTGCATCTGTTACGGCAAGTATAATTCCTGCTACCGACGGTCCTATAAGACGTGCGCCGTTGACCATAAGTGAATTCAAAGCTATCGCATTTCCAATATCTTCCTTCTTCTCAACCATTTCAATCACAAATGCATGCCTCGACGGAGAGTCGAATGCATTTATACAACCGTGGATAATACTCAATACAATAATATGCCAGACTTTAATTACACCTGTCATTGCAAGAATTGAAAGTACAAGAGCCTGAAAAAATGATGCGATCTGTGTAACCAGAAGAACATTATACCGTTTGAAACGGTCAGTAAGAACACCGGCTACCGGAGAAAGAAGAAATGCCGGTATCTGTCCTGCAAAGCCAACCACACCCAGCAAAAAAACCGAATCGGTTAGTTGATATACAAGCCATGGCAATGCAATACGTTGCATCCATGTTCCTATTAGTGAAATACTTTGTCCGGAGAAAAACAGACGGTAATTTCTGTACTTAAGTGACCTGAATATCGTTTTTATTTTCAAAGAAAAATTCATTTTAAATGGTATGGAGTCCCTGTTCTGATTTCCTTTACCAAAAATAATTGCTTTAATACTAATTTATGATGAAACTGAAAACTTATTTGTTCTTAGACCGGCTATGGCTTGCGAAGCTTCAACCAATTACTCCTGAACCGATTACTTCATCGTCATCATACCATGCGGCAAACTGACCCGGTGTGATACCTCTTTGTAATTTATTGAATATAATATACATGCCATCGTGCCTTGAATACAACCTGGCTTTCTGCAACGGTTGGCGATACCTTATCCGTACCATGTATTCACGGCTCTCACCTTCCGACATGGCAAGATCAGGTCTTACCCAGTGAATATCATCTTTACTGATAAATAAACCTTTCCTGTATAATCCAGGATGCGACCGACCTTCACCAACATAAAGAATATTCTTTTCGACATCTATTCCTATTACAAAAAGTGGTTCCTTGTAGCCGCCTATGTTAATGCCTTTACGCTGACCTATTGTAAAAAAATGTGCTCCGTGATGAACTCCGATATTCACACCCATTGACGAATCGAACCGATGAGGTGAAGTTAAACTTTTTAGTTCTGTTTCTTCCCGATTATCATCAGGTAATCCTGAATTCCGTTTGATCTCCACTGCATTACGAGGTATTTCGATAACAATTCCTTCTTTTTCTTTGAGTTTCTGTTGAAGAAATGTCGGAAGATGTATTTTGCCTATAAAACATATTCCCTGTGAATCTTTTCTGTGAGCAGTTGGAAGTTTCAGTCTTGCGGCCGTTTCACGCACTTCAGGCTTCGTCATTTCCCCTAACGGAAAGAGTGCCCTGGCAAGCTGTTCCTGGTTGACCTGACATAAAAAATAACTCTGGTCTTTATTTTTATCTGTTCCGGCCAGAAGCCGGTAAATAGTTTTACCGTTTACATTTATCTCATCTTTACGGCAGTAGTGCCCTGTTGCCATAAAATCGCCTCCTAAATTCCATGCCTCTTCGGCAAAGGAATCGAATTTGATTTCACGGTTGCACAAGACATCAGGATTTGGTGTTCTCCCCTTTTTATATTCTTCAAACATGTGGTCAATGACTTTCTTCCTATATGGCTCGCTCAGGTCAACAACATGCAAAGGTATCCCGAGCTTCCTTGATACCATCTCAGCAAAGAAAAGATCATCTTCCCAGTTACATTCACTCTGAAGAAGTCCTGTCGTGTCATTCCAGTTTCTCATGAACAAAGCTTCGACATCGTATCCTTTTTCCTTGAGAACCCACGCTGCTACACTTGAATCAACGCCGCCTGATAAACCGACAATAACCTTCTTTTTCATGAATGCAAAAATAATTAAAATTGCAAAGCTCTTCCCTGGCGTTCTCTATTGAGTTATTGCGCCTCTTTATATAATTATTTCTTTTAAATTATATAAAGTCTACAGAGAAAGAAAATTTGATAATATTAATCAGATATTCTGAAATTCGATAACTTTAACCGTATGGAATCAGGTGTTCTGAAAAAATATGGCGCTTCTGCAGGCTCCGGTAAAACCTTCGAGCTAACAGTAAATTATCTTATAAAGGCGCTGTTATCAGAGTCGGCTTATAAGAGGATACTGGCAGTTACTTTTACAAACAAGGCCGCAGCAGAGATGAAACGCAAGATACTAGACCATCTTCTACTGCTTTCAAAAGGTGAAACTACCGGAATGGACGAACGACTTCTAAAGGAGACAGAATTCACTCAGGAAATACTCAAGGAAAAGAGCAGCCGGATAATTAACACAATTCTGCATGATTATTCTTTTTTTAATGTAAGCACTATTGACAGCTTTTTCCAGAAAATAATAAGAGCATTTACAAGAGAAATCAATCTGCCACATGGATATATTATCGAAATAGAGCCTGATTATATACTTGAAACAGCTGTGGACAAAACTCTGGATGATGCTGCAAACGACGAAGCTCTTATGAAATGGATTATTCAATACGCCGCCGACAGGATAGAAGAGGGGAAGAGCTGGAACCTCAAAGCCGATATACTTAAACTGGCAGATGAAATATTTAATGAAAGTTTCCGCCTGATGTCTCAGAAAGACAGAGAAAAAATTAGTGACAGGAAATTTTTAACAGAATATGTCGAAGAGCTGAAAAAAATCAGAAAGAAATTTGAATCGGAACTTAAAGAATATGCGAAAAGATGCAGGGAAATTATGAACCGGCATAATTTGACTGGCGACATGTTTTATAGAGGCATGAACGGAGGTGTCGGTACTTTTATTGAAAAAATTGAAAATGGAATAAATAAAATTTATGAGCCGCCTACTCCGACGGTATTGCGAGTTCTGGAAAATCCTCCGGTATGGACAAAAAAAGACGGATTTTCTCCACAGATGAGAGCTGGTTTTAATGCCGGTTTCGATAAACTTTTTCTGGAAATGCTCGTGTATTATTCGAATAATTACCTCAAAGCAAATACCGCCGGTTTAATCCTTGAAAACATATATATCATTGGCATTCTGTCCGATATACTTAAAAATGTCCATGAGGTAACAACTCAGGAAAACCGTTTTATACTTTCCGATGCAGGTGAGCTTCTTTTCAAACTTATCAATGGTGATCAAACTCCTTTTATATATGAGAAAGCAGGAAATATCTATGAAAATTTCATGATTGATGAATTCCAGGATACTTCCGTGATTCAATGGAATAATTTTCTGCCTCTTATTAATAACAGTCTGGCAGGAGGCCACGACAACCTTGTCGTAGGCGATATCAAACAATCTATTTACCGGTGGCGGAACAGTGACTGGAAAATTCTCGGTGTCGAACTCGATAAACAATTCTCAGAGAAACAGCTCTTAAAAAAATCGCTGTTCACTAACAGACGAAGTCGAGAAAACATCGTTGCATTCAATAATACACTATTTTCTATAATCCCT
This sequence comes from Bacteroidales bacterium, assembly GCA_017999895.1. GTDB lineage: Bacteria > Bacteroidota > Bacteroidia > Bacteroidales > VadinHA17 > LD21. Next base: position 36,576 of record JAGNKY010000014.1, on the reverse strand, counting down.
GCTGCAATTGATGAATCTTTGGGTGATCAACAAGGGGAATTAAATCTAAGAAAAGTGTATTCCGACGTGCAGCAACTTGTTCCTGAAGAAAAGAAAGGCGGATATGTTAGAATTGAATTCATTAAAGAGGATGAAGAACTATTTAAAGATATAGTGCTAAAAAAGCTTCCTTTACTGATTGAAAGGCTTCAGGATGAAGGTTTTAATGCATCCGACATCGGAATTCTTGTCCGATTTAACAGTGAAGGTGCTGAAGTGATAGAGTCAATTATCAATTATCGTAATTGTGCCGGAGAAGAAAAAAACAAAAAATATAATTATAGCGTGGTTTCCGGCGAATCCCTTTTTCTTAATTCTTCTCCGGCAGTAAACTTTATAATTGCACTTCTGCGGCTGGCTATTAATCCCGACGACAGGCTCAATATTGCCATTATGCTCAGAGAATGGTGCCTTGCGACAGGGAAAGATGCTTTTGAAGCTGACGTTTCGGATTTAGAGAATACAGCCGGAAAACTATGGCCGGAAGGCTGGGAAAACATAGTGCGAAGAATTTCCGGTATTCCTCTGTATGATGCAATTGAAACAACAATAAAGTTTTTCGGACTTGGAGAAAACCGTGAAAACACGGCATTTCTGAATGCCTTACAGGATTGCGTGCTGGAACATTCTTCAAATTATTTTCCCGATATATCGTCCTTCCTCGAATGGTGGGATATTTTCGGAATTGGAAAATCCCTCGCTCTTTCTGATAGTCAGAACTCAATAAGGATCATGACAATTCATAAATCGAAAGGGCTGGAATTCCCTGTCGTAATAGTACCATTCGTATCATGGCCGATGGGACATGGAAATAAAAACCCTGTAATGTGGTTAAAGCCTGAAGACCAGCTCTTCAACCGCATTGGAGTTGTATCCGTAAAATATAAAAAAGATTTGATTCACTCATATTTCGAGAATGATTTTGTTCAGGAAACACTTCATGCTCATATTGATAACCTTAACCTTCTATATGTTGCTTTTACGAGGGCAAAAAATGCTTTGTACTGCTTCTGCCCCGATAAAACGAAAAGCGGAACAACCGCTGATTGGATAAAAAGATCATTTACAACAGACACAAAACCCTCTCAGAATGATAATAAACCTGTAATAAACCTGTCCGATTTTTTCGATTCTGACAAGGGAATTTTTTCCTTTGGTGAGTTAACGGCCAATGTTTTGGAAAAGGAACAGGAAGAAAATAGAATTACAACCGGAAGATATTATGTAAACACTTCAGTAAAAGGACTTCGTCTGAAACTCCATGGCGAAAAGTGGTTTTTAAAAGAGGCTGAGAAACAACAGTTAAAACTTAATTATGGAAAGCTTATGCACGATATTCTTGCTTCTGTAATAACTTTGGATGACATAACAGGAGCTGTCGGGAAAATGGTTATTGACGGAAGAATAAATGAAAATGAAGGTTCCATGATTATAGAGAAGATGAATTCTGAACTTTCAAGACCTGAGGTAAGAGAATGGTTCAAACGCGGAGCTGAAATAATCACTGAAACAGATATTCATGCACCTGGAGGTACCATCAGAAGACCCGACAGGGTTATAATATCGGGTGACAAAGCCATCATTGTGGATTTCAAATTCGGAGGTGAAAAAAAAGAAGACCTAAAACAGGTGCAGCAATACTGCCGCTTAATTAAGGAAATGGGATACTCCGACGCTGAAGCATTCCTCTGGTACGTTGATGAAGACAAAATAATAAGTGTAAAATAAACACTTATGCAAACTTTTCTCGGACATATTGCAAAGCATCTGCTTGGCCAGTATGGCGACAGGCTCGGGAAGCAATGTATGGTATTCCCGAACCGCAGGGCAGGTCTTTATTTTATGAAGTATCTGTCGGATTTAACATCCCGGCCGGTATGGTCGCCAGGTATTCTTACAATAACCGAATTGTTCGAAATGCTTACTCCGCTTCAAATCGCAGAACCGGAAACATTGATATTCGAGCTCTATAAATCATATCGCAAGCTCCTGCTAGAAGCTGAGAACTTCGATACATTCTATTTCTGGGGAGAGATGCTCATAAACGATTTCGACGATGTTGACAAATATCTTGTTGATGCTCCAAAATTATTTACCAACATTTCGGATTTGAAAAAAATTGATTCTGACTTTGGCGGACTTAGTGAGGATCAGATAAAAGTTATAAGAGAGTTCTGGACAAATTTCAATGCAGGGCGGGAAACCGATGAGAAAAGGGAATTTTTGAAAATCTGGTCTGTGTTGCCTTCTCTTTATGAAGAATTCAAAAATAATATAAGAGAGAAAGGAATAGCATGGGAAGGAATGATTTACAGGGATGTTGCAGAGAAATGTATTTCCGGCGCGCTACCCGAACTTAAATGGGAAAATTATCATTTCACGGGTTTTAACGCACTGAATAAATGCGAAAAAATTCTGATGAAACACTTACAGCAGAACGGCAAAGCTCAATTTTACTGGGATTACGACGAGTCGTATATAGAACGTAACTCAAAACACTCGGCAGGTTTTTTTATTAGAGAAAATATCTGGGAATTTGGAAATAACATGCCTTCCGATTGGAACTATAAAACTCTTATTTCTGAATCTGAAAATAGAGCCAACAGAAAAATAATAAGTACAACATCCGATATAGCCCAGGTAAAGCTTATACCTCAATTGCTCGAAAGTTTCAATGATGTTACAGGTGAAAAAGCTCATCATACAGCTATTGTTCTTGCCGATGAAAACCTTCTTGTTCCACTTTTAACATCTCTGCCCGAATTTATCAGTGAAGTAAACATTACAATGGGATACCCCCTGAAATTCAGCACAGTCTATAGTTTTATCAAAATGCTTGTTTCACTGCAGAATAACAGCAGAAAAGAAGGAGGTAAAATCCTTCTCAACTATTCCGATGTTTCTATGATTCTGCTCCATAGCTTCTTATCAAACGATAAAAATAACCTGAGCAGTGACATACTTGAACAAATAAACAAGGAAAGAAAACAATGGATTGATGCTTCCAAAATTTGTCGCAACAGTCTGCTGACCGATATTTTCCGGAAAGTTGATTCACATTCTGAACTTCCGGACTATTTTAAGAATATTCTGAAAAATTTCTATACGGTCAGTGAGGCAGAGGAAGGAGCGGAACAATATTTCAGCCTTAACAATGAGTTTATATTCAGAGTATTACAGGTATTAAACAATCTGGAAAGGATTATTTCATCATCTGAAATAGAGATGACATTACCAACTTGGTTCAGGCTTTTCGACCGTGTTTTACGGAGCATAACGGTGCCTTTCAGCGGCGAACCTCTTGCAGGAATTCAGATTATGGGACTTCTTGAAACACGGGCGCTGGATTTCAAGAATATAATCATACTGTCGGTTAATGAAGGTGTTTTACCTCGCAATGCCGCAGGTTCATCATATATTCCTTATAATCTTCGCGAAGCATACGGTCTCCCTACAATTCGTCATCAGGATTCGATTTATTCATATTATTTCTACAGGCTCTTACACAGGGCAGAGAATGTTTTTTTTATTTACAATTCAAATTCTGAAGGTCTGAAAACAGGAGAGATGAGCAGACTGCTTATGCAACTGGAATATCTTTATCAAAAGCCGCCTGAAATTTTGAGCTTGGAATACAGGATCGAAGCGAAAGAGGCTTTGTCGGAAGTGATTTCACGAAATGAGCGACATCAGAAAATACTTGAAGAACGTTATTTTGGTACTTTCGGAGAACCGATCTCTCCCAGTGCATTAAATACGTGGCTTTCGTGCAGGATGAAGTTTTATTATATGTATGTATGTGGGCTGAAAGAGCCTGAAAAAATAATTACCGGTTTTGATCCGGCTCTATTCGGCACTCTTCTACACCAGATAATGCAGGAAATTTATATGCAGGATAAAGAAAAACAACTCACCAGGGAGATGATTATGGCAAAGGCCGCTAATAAGGAAAATATTGAAAGTGTAGTAAAAAAGACTATAGCCGGCAATTTTCACACTTCCTCTGATGATGAACTTTCAGGAACTGAACAGGTGGCCGTAGCCATACTTGTTTCTTATGCCATTATGATTCTACGGATGGATGCTGATTGTGCTCCGTTTACAATAAAAGCACTTGAAGAAGAAAATTCAATGCTCTTTAAATTGAATATTAACAACAATAAAACAATAATAAAACTTGGAGGAAAAATTGACAGGATTGATAGATTCGGGGGCTTTTGGAGGATTCTTGATTATAAGACCGGTAACGTGCAGGCAAATATAAAATCGATCGCTTCACTCTTTGATGAAGAGTATGAGAAAAGGAGTGAAGCATGGTTCCAGATACTTATGTATTGTGAAATAATAGCGGATAAATTCAAGCAGGAGTTCATTACTCCGGTTATTTACTCATTGAGAAATATTCAGGCAAAGGAATTCAGCGGCAAATTGACGATTGGAGATTCAAAAGATCAGATAAAGACTGTTGACAACTACAGTGAAATAAGAAGTGATTTCAGGCCTTTGCTTGGAGATGTAGTTACACAGCTTTTCAACCGGTCGTCGGATTTCATTATGACGAAACACCGCCAGAAATGCCGTAATTGTCCCTTTAATCAATTGTGCAGGAAGTGAGAATACTTTTGGCAGGTTTATATAAGAATTATTCAAAAACAAATTTATTTATTGAAGACGACGCAAATCAATATAGAATAATCTCTCTTGATTATAAACTTTCAAAATCAATTTTTAATGCGGCCATCTTTATTGCTGCTACTGCGGCTTCGACACCTTTGTTTCCACGACTTCCACCCGACCTCTCTTTTGCCTGCTGAATGTTGTTAGTTGTAAGAACGCCGAAAATAACAGGCAAGTTATAATCAAGATTGATTTGAGTGATACCATGGCTCACCGCCTGGCATATATATTCAAAGTGCGGGGTTTCACCCTGCACCACACAACCCAAACAAATAATTGCATCAATATCTTCATTTTCAGCCATTAACTGAGCACCAAGCGTCAATTCGAAACTCCCGGGTACATGTTTTATTATTATATTATCATCTGTAGTGCCATGCTTTTTTAGAGTTTCGATACAACCGTCGAGAAGAGAGTTCGTTATCTCATTGTTCCAGTCCGACACTACTATACCAAATTTGAACATAGCAGCATCGGGCACATTTGAAGAATCATATTCAGAAAGATTTGATGTAGCCATTTCTATTTTAATTTATTTATAACAACTTCACACATTTGCTCCATTAATTTCTGACTATTTACTGATTTTGATGCATTAGAACCTTAACTCTTGCAATATATTTTTCTGCCATACTGCCTTCAGTGCTTTCAGGATATTTATTTTTAATTCTTTCGTATATACTTAAAGCCTCCGGATACTTTTCCTGAAGTTCATATATCTGCCCCGCTTTCATGAGAAACAATGGCGAACTGAAAGAGTTATTTCCTTTTTCAGCAGCTTCGAGATATTTTTCAATTCCTTCATCGAACCTTTCGAGTTCAACTAAAGCATCTCCTGTTGCTCCAATCGCAAGAGATCCTATCATCTTTTCCTTTGGTGAATATTTGGTCAGATACTCAAGAGCTTCCTCATATCTTCCGAGATGAAGAAAACAAATGCCTGCTGCATATTTTGCCATATTGCCGGCTTTTGTGGACTTATAATCGTTTGCTATGTCTATAAAACCTAAATAGTTACCATCTCCATATAATGCCAGATTAAGAGAATCCATTTCAAACCATCTCTCTGCCATATACATTTGCGACTGAGCTTCTGAATTCTTATTTCCAAGATAGATTTTTCGAAGATAAAAAAGACCAACCAAAATTACAAGTACTCCTAAAAAGATAAGAATAGGTTTATAGTTTTCTTCAAGAAATTGTTCGGTTCGCGTTAACGTATTTTCTACGTTTTTCAAACTCTTCGGATTATCAACCTTTGTCTTTTTTGCCATATTGAATTCTCTTCAAAATTTAATTGTGCAAAAGTAATTTTTTTATAGATAATTTGAAATAATTATTTGAAATTTTGAATTATACCTTATATTACATAATATATTAACTGTTAGTAAAAAATGATAGAAATTTTTCAAGAAAACACAAATGCATCTTATTCTTATTGGTGCTTTCCTCAGTCTGTAAATCTTTTTAACTTTGGTAATCCGTAAAATAATTTTTAATTTTAATTATCTCTATGTATCTAAGCAAACTCTCTCTTATAAATTTTAAGAATTATGATGAAGCGATATTTGAATTTTCTCCGACGATAAATTGTTTTGTTGGTAATAACGGAGTGGGGAAAACAAATATACTCGATTCAATTCATTATCTATCTCTTGCGAAAAGTTTTTATAGCAATATAGACAGTTCGAACATTAGGAACTCAGAGGATTTTTTTATAATTGAGGGAACTTTTTTTACAGAAGATAATTATGATAACATTCATTGTTCTTTTCATCGTCATAAGCAGAAAATATTAAAACGAAATGGGAAAGAATATCAGAAACTGTCTGATCATATTGGCCGTTATCCCGTGGTTATGATTTCGCCTATCGACAGCGCACTCATAACCGGAGGTAGCAGTGAAAGGAGAAAATTCCTCAATAAAGTAATCAGCCAGTATAACTCGCTTTATCTCGATTCTGTTATGAATTACAATAAAGCTCTTCTCCAGAGAAATAAACTTCTTAAAGACCTCAATAATATGGGGAAATTTGACAGTGAAATGCTTGAAGTATGGGATACACAACTGATAAAGTATGGAGAGTATATTTTTTCAGAGCGACAGAAATTTGGAATTGCACTCATACCTGTTTTTGACGAATATTATGCTTTCATATCTTCTGGCAACGAAAAGGTGAAATTAACATATTGTTCCCAGCTTCAGGAAGCCTCTTTTGCTGAGTTACTTCTTAAATCTGCAGATAAAGACAGAATACTGGAATATACCACAACAGGTATTCATAAAGACGATATGATTTTTGAGCTCAATGGATATCCTCTTAAAATATTTGGCTCTCAAGGACAGCAAAAATCATTTCTTGTAGCCCTTAAACTTGCAAAATTTGATTATCTGAAAAGGAAGGCCGGGTTTGCTCCAATCCTTTTGCTTGACGATATTTTTGATAAATTCGACTCTGAAAGAGTGGAAAAGATAATAGATCTTGCTGGCAATAATCACTTTGGCCAGATTTTTATCACAGATACCGACGAAGTTAGAATGAGAAATGTACTTTCCCGATTTAATGTGGATTACAGACTTTTCAGAATTGAAAAAGGCAACAAAATATTAGTAATTTCATAATTAAATATTAACTTCAAAACGATGAGAAGAAGTAAGACTATTTCGATTGCCGAAGCAATAAATGATTATATAAGCGAGATGAAAATAGGTAGTAAGCTTAAAGAAATCGAGATTATTGATTCATGGGAAAAAATTGCAGGTAAGGCCATTGCATCTCGTACTTCAAAAGTATCAATTAAAGATGGAGTGCTTACTGTTTATATAAAATCCTCTGTCGTAAAGAATGAATTAATGATGATGCGCGAAGCTCTGAGAGAAAAGATTAACAAAGAAGGCGGAAGCGAGATTATTAAAGAAATAATTCTTAAATAAAAATCATTCGATTTTGTAATTATTCCCTCTTATTTCAATTAGTTTTTGTAATTGTTTGTTAGAATTGAACTTAAATGTCCTTCCGGAGTAAATTAATTCGACATTCGTATTATCAATAATTATCTTTATTTCAGCATTTATATCGCGAAAAATAATTGTATCGGCCAGCAAAAATGCTTTTTCAATTCCATCGCCTCTTTCGAAATTCCATACTTCATCAGGCATAGCAAGCCTCTTCCCGTCATATATGCTTTCCGACGGCATCTGCAATAATATTCTATAAATATAATCCAGTTCAAATTTATCAAGATTATCAAGACACACAGGATTTCTTTCTATAGCAGCTTTAACAAAAGGTAGCCAATCAATAATATCCATCGCCCTGTAAGTATAAAGGGTTAGAAGACACATCTCTGAACTACCTGCCATATTTTTTATTTCTTCGATTATTTCTTCACGAGATCTATTTGTGTCAATTTTTGGATATGGTACATTAATATATTTCTTGTTTTCATCAGGAAGTCTTGGTTCTGTATTCAAAAACTTATATATATCGTGCATCATCTCACTTATTATCTCAGAGTATTTTTCTCCTGATATTTTGATAAACTCTTTTTCAATTATATCCAGTGGCGCATAAATGTTATTTTTAAGAACCTGTTCAAAATCGTTCAGAAGCAGTTTATCGGGAATCGGACTCAGATGAAATTCTTCTCCTTCAATTTCTTCAAGTAGAAGACATCGCGTGTCGGGAACTGCATTGAACTTGCTATTATGCTCATATTCAAATATCTTCTCCAGGCTTATGAATTTAGAAGAGTTCTGACGATCACATCTCAACTGGAAAAGAGATATATATTTTGATTTGAACCTCAGAAAGTTAGTAAATAAAAGAGGATTCAATTCCGCTTTTAAAAATTCTCTGAGCTTTGTTGAGAATTTCCTGTAATCATCTCTGTTAATTGTGGCTTCATTGTACAGAAGATGAATATATCCTGATGAGTTTGAAACAATAGTCACTTTTTCATTCTCGAGAGCTCTGCGGGCCTTAGCTGATAAGGAAGTCCCGTTAAACCACATGTTTTTCGTAAGTATTCTCCGATTGTTTGTCAGTACTCCTTCTTTCTCCATAATGAAATCCTGCGAATGAAGAGGTGTGGCAATAAGAAAGATTTTATCGAGTGGAATTTTTGCTATAATAAACATTGCTGCCGCGTAAAGAGCAGAAAGAGAAACACATTCACCGGCTCCTGTCGTAAATCCTTTTCTAAACCTGAATGCTTCCATAGCCTCAACGGTCTCGGTTTTCCAGTATGGTATTATTTCGGAGTTGTATTTGTCGAGCCCAAAATGCTTCCTTATGTCTATATCAAAGTAATATTTGTCACCCTCATATCCAAATAATGCATTGGATTGTCTTAATAAATCTATATCAATAAAGTCACGGAATCTTTCTATTTCCCTTGTTTTAGTTGTCAATCCCCACGTTGCCAGGTCAAGATTGAAGATATAGTTCTGTATAATATATTGCTTTATTCTGTTAATCTTGTAGATAAAACTTTTTTCATCAATATTTTCAAACCATGGATCATCTTTCCATTTCCATATAACCGGCGACATAATATTGGCATAAACAAGCGGATAAAGAAGATCAGGGAAAACAAATACTTCCATATCGGACAGTGTAAAGGCAGAAGAATATTTCTCGAGGTTTTTCTTGTTCGAAAAATCAGTTCTGTATAATGAATCCATTATAAATAAAAGTAATAAATATCATATCTAACAAATGCAATCAGAAAATGTTGCACTTATTCTTTAAATTTTTTAATATCGGATAAATAGATTATCAGTAGAATTTTTCAATCTCGGAAAAGAAAAAATTTGTTTCCCATCGGGCATTTTCAATTGAATCTGAACCATGGATTGCATTCATCTGTATTGAAATGCCGAACATTTTGCGTATTGTCCCGGGCTCGGCTTTTGCCGGATCAGTATTTCCAATAAGTTTTCTGAACTCTTCAACAGCATTCTCATGTTTAAGCACCATAGCTACAACAGGGCCCGACGACATAAATTCGACAAGACTTTCATAGAAAGGTTTTTCTTTATGCACTGAGTAAAAAAGCTTTGCATGGTTTTTTGACATTTTTATCATCTTCATCGCAACAATTTCAAATCCTGCTTCATTAATCAAAGAAAGTATCGGACCCGTTTTACCGGTTCTTACTGCATTAGGCTTAATAATTGCCAGTGTGATGTTATTATTATCCATATTGAGTCGGTTCTTAAGTTTCCTCAGGTTTTATGTTACAATATTTTTTATTTCTTATATTTATGCCCTTTAAAATTAAAGGTGTGTTCGACGCTGACAAATATAAAAAAGAATTATCGCATTATCTGAATAATGCAAATAATATATTGCTGATTTGTCATGTAAATCCCGACGGCGATTCTATAGGTTCAATGCTTGCTATGTATTACTATCTGAAACAGATAGGCAAAAACGTGAATATGATTTCGCCAAATTATCTCCAGGATTTTCTTATATGGATGGAGGGAGTGGAAGAGATAAATATCTATATAAGAAAGAGAAAAAAATGTAATAGTATAATTGAAAAATCCGACCTGATTATTATGTTCGATTTTAATCAGTCGAACAGACTTGGCGAAGCAGAAAAAAGTATTTTAAATTCGAAGGCAAAAAAAATTGTAATTGATCATCATCTTAATTCAGGTTTATTTTATGACATCATTATTTCCAATCCCGGCAGTTGTTCAACTTCTGAAATAGTCCATGAGCTTGTTGTTGCTATGAATGGCAGCTTAATTAACATTAAAGGTTATATCGAAGCTATATACGTGGGAATAATAACTGATACAGGGAACTTTGAACATGGAGCCTTTACCGGAGAAACTTTCAGAATTATAGCAGACCTTCTTGACTTAGGCCTTGAGAAAGACAGAATATATAATCTGGTTTTCAATAATTTTTCAGAGTCAAGAATAAGGCTTCTCGGTTATACGATATTTAAAAAAATGATTACCCTGCCTGAATATCACACTGCTTATATCGTTCTCACAAAGAAAGAATTAATCAGGTTCAATTACAGAAAAGGAGATACTGAAGGTTTTGTAAACTTGCCACTTACTATTAAAGAGGTTGATTTTTCAGCATTATTTATCGAAAAAGAGGGTTTTGTAAAGCTTTCTTTCCGCTCGAAAGGGAATTTTTCTGTAAGTGAATTTGCTGAGAAATATTTTGGAGGAGGAGGCCACTACAATGCTGCCGGTGGAGATTATTACGACACTCTCGAAAATACTGTAAACTATTTTCTCGATGTTCTTAAAAAGGCACGGGGAAATGAAAACTGATTTATTAAATAAAACTTTTTCGTTTTTATGCGTTATTTTGCTTATTTTAATAACCGAATCCTGCAATAATAAAGGAGGCAAAGACGTTAATAAAATTAAGCCGGCCGACGATGATCTGGCTGCTGTGAATTCTTATCTGGTACAGAAAGACAGAGAAAGAATATTGAATTATATTGAGAGAAGAAACTTAAAGATGGTTGAAACCTCTTCAGGTCTATGGTATTATATAAAAAAACCCGGAGAAGGTGAATTATTAAAAAATAATGACACCATTTTAATGGAATATAATTGTTTTTTGCTCGACGGAACTATGTGTTATTCTTCCGATAATACGGGCCCAAAAAGTATCATTATTGGCAAATCACGCATAGAGCCTGGCTTGAATGAGGGACTCAAACTTCTGCGGCGAGGCGGAGAAGCTATTTTCATACTACCACCTCACCTTGCCTGGGGATTTCATGGCGACGACAAATCAATTCCTCCACGGGCAACGGTGGTTTATGAGATAAAAATTATAAATAAAAATAACGGTGAATAGCCTTAAATGTCCGATTAAACATTGAATTAAAAAATTAATAAATTATCTTTGTAATATAAAAATGATTAAGATGAAAAAGGTTTCTATCTTGTTTGTTGTAGTAGTTTTTCTAATAACTTCCTGTGAATATGGGAAAAAATATGAAAGAGAAGAAAGACAGGTTATCGAGAATTATCTTAGTTCGATTGGGGACACGGTTTATACTATTAAACCGAGCGGCCTGTACTTTCTCTCAATAGTTGAAGGAACAGGAAGAACACCTGTTAATGGAGACACCGTATCAATATACTATACGGCGAAATTGCTATCGGGAACTTTATTCGATACTAATAGAGGTCTGGATTATCCTTTTACTTTTGTTGTGGGTTCAGGTTCGGTAATTAGCGGCGTTGACGAAGGAGTTCGGTATATGAAGGATGGTGGCAGAGCAAAATTAATTACTCCGTCGAGTCTTGCTTACGGCTCAAGTGGATTATATGGGTATAATTCCTATGGGATGCCTTATACTATTATCTCCGGCTATACACCTATTCTATGGGATATAGAAATTGACACCGTGATTGTTGGACCAGCAGGAAAATAAGTAAAGTTTTATTTTCTATTCGGTTATTATTTCAATTTTTAATATCCGGCATTTAAAAGAAAGATAACAAGGCGGTTTTTCAGTTGTGGCGATTTGTTTCTCCATTCTGAAATGGTTCGTGTGGTAATTTCCTCTGAAATCAGAGTTATATCGGCCGCTATGCAAAGTTTTGTATCAGGGTTACAAACTGAAATAAGATATTCTAACAATCGCTGGTTTCTGTAAGGGGTTTCCATAAAAATCTGAGTTTCACCTTTTGCCGACTTTTTCTCAATTTCACGTATTTTTAATGCCAGAGCATCTCTTTTAACCGGAAGATATCCGTGAAATGTGAAATTCTGTCCGTTAAGTCCCGATGCTGAAAGAGCAAGTATAATCGAAGACGGGCCTGAAAGGGGAACAACCTTTATATTCTTTGTATGAGCCAGCCTCACGAGGTTTGCACCGGGGTCAGCGATGCCTGGAACGCCGGCCTCGCTCATCAATCCTGTATCAATGCCTTTCAGGGTGTAATCGAGGAATACTGAGATATTTTTTTCCGAAGAATGTTCGTCAAGCACCATAAAAACCGATTTATCTACTGGAAAGTCTTTATCAATAAGTCTGAGATACCTTCTGGCACTCTTCTCATTTTCCACAATAAAATGTCTTAATTCAATAGTTGTCTTAATGACATTTTCAGGAATAACATCCTTGAAATTGTATCCACCGAGAGGAACAGGTAGTAAAAATAATTTGCCTTTCAAAACTATTTGATTATGAGCATCTGTAAAGATATATTTTAAATGTTATAATTAAAATATTTTAATGATATTGCCTGTTTCCCAATTTTGAATTAGGTTTGTTGATTTAATTTTTATGAAGTGAAGATTACATTTCTTGGTACGGGTACTTCTCAGGGCGTGCCAGTTATAGCATGCGATTGCAGAGTTTGCATGTCAGATGATCCAAAGGATAAAAGGCTAAGGTCATCTCTTCTTCTTGAAGAAAAAAATATTATTGTTGTTTTTGATGCCGGACCCGATTTTCGCCAGCAGATGTTAAGAGAAAAAGTAACGCGTCTGGATGCGATTATCCTTTCTCATGAACACAGGGATCATATTGCCGGAATGGATGATGTCCGTGCTTTTAATTATAAAATGCAGGATGCTATAGATATATATGCTGAAAAACGCGTACTGGAAACAATAAAGAGAGAATATTCTTATGTCTTTGCCGAAAATAAGTATCCGGGCATACCTGAAATGAGGCTGAATGAAATTTCACTTGAAAGCTTTTCGGTAAAGGGACTGGAAATATTGCCTGTCAGAGCGTTCCATATGGAACTTCCAATTCTTGGCTTTAGAGTTGGAGATTTCGCTTATATAACCGATGCAAATAGAATACCTGAAGAAAGTAAAGAAAAACTTTATGGCGTAAAATATCTTGTTGTAAATGCATTAAGAAAAGAAAAACATATATCTCATTTTAATCTTAGCGAGGCAATAGATTTTATCAAAGAAATTTCACCACTTCAGGCATATCTTACTCATATTAGCCATCAAATGGGATTATACAGTGAATTATCGAAAGAACTCCCTGATGGAATAACACTGGCTTACGACGGCTTAACAGTTATATTCGACCAGTAGTTATCGGCCTATCTCTTTTTCATGCTTTTTTGAAGTTTTTTTTGATAGTTTTCGGAGAAAAAATATCTGTTTCTTCCTAATTGTGTAGTATTAACATGTGATGCTTTTTTCCTTTTTTCCATCCAGGGATTTTGTTTAGATGCAGCACAGCCGGAAACTATAATAATAAAAGCCATAAAAAGAAAGAAGCTTGGCCTGAATATTTTAAAAAAACTTTTCATCAATCCGGACATGAGTTGATTAAGTTTTAAAAATAAACTTTAATTATTAAACGAAGAAATTTTTATAAGGTTACTTTTCTTGTTTAAAATATGATAGATATAAAGTAAAATTTTATCGTTACAGGAAAATTGGTTTCGGAATTGCTAATGCAATAATGTCGAAGATTTAAGAAAAATAATTTTAATAAGTTGTCTATTATATTTTGAGTTTTTTCTCTATTTCAAGAATTTGGTTTCTGAAGTTTTTATCAGTATCAATCATATTATTTACTGCTTTGCAGGCATGTAATACAGTTGCATGATCTTTTCCGCCGATATGATAACCAATGTTGGCCAGAGAGGCTTTGGTAAGGTTTTTTGAGAAATACATTGAAACTTGCCTGGCCTGAACAATTTCCCTTTTCCTTGTTTTACTCTGAATAAGCTCAACCGGGATTTTATAGTAATCACAAACCACTTTCTGGATATGTTCTATTGTAAGCTCTTTATGGAATGTATTAACAAGATTTTCAACCATCTTGCATGCGAGTTCAATAGTTATTTCTTTGCGGTTAAGTGTTGATTGAGCATATAATGAAATTAATGCTGCCTCCAGTTCCCTTATGTTATTTGAGATGTTTTCGGCAAGATATTCAAATACTTCATCGGGAAGTTCGATACCGTCGTTATATGCTTTATTTTTGAGTATTGCAAGCCTGGTTTCATAGTCTGGCCTTTGAAGGTCGGCAAGCAACCCCCATTTGAACCGCGATAAAAGACGTTGCTCCATTCCCTGTAGTTCTACAGGTGGTTTGTCACATGTCAGAATAAGCTGTTTTCCTGACTGATGCAAGTGATTGAAAATGTGGAAAAATGTATCTTGTGTCTTCTCCTTTCCGGCGAACTCCTGAACATCGTCGAGAATGAGTACATCTATCATCTGATAAAAATGTAAAAAGTCATTTTTATTGTTGTTGCGAATTGATTCCGTAAATTGTGTCTGGAATTTATTTGCATTTACATAAAGTACGATCTTGTCGGGATGTTTTTCCTTTACAAGTATTCCAATTGCCTGAGCAAGATGAGTTTTTCCGAGGCCTGAGTCGCCGTATATCATCATGGGATTGAAAGCTGTGCCTCCAGGGTTGTTGCCTATAGCTAAACCGGCAGAACGGGCAAGCCTGTTACATTCTCCTTCGACAAAATTGCTGAAGTTGTAATCGGGATTAAGCTTAGGATCAAAATGTATTTTTCTGATCCCAGGAATGACAAACGGATTCTTTATTGATGATTGTGTAAGTTCGAGTGGTATTTGTACAGGTTTATTTTTAAGATCAGTTTTATTTCTGGATGGATATTTTATAGTATATGGTTTACCGTCAGGAAAGCTAGGATTTTCCATTATAACATTGTATTCAAGTTTGGCATCTGACCCGATTTCTCTCCGCAGAGTTTTTCTCAGAATATCAATGTATTGTTCTTCAAGATATTCGTAGAAAAACTGACTTGGAACCTGAAGTGTCAGAACATTATTTTCAAGTTTGAGAGGCACAATAGGCTCAAACCATGTTTTATAACTGACTGATGGAATGATATCCTTAATTATCTTGAGGCAATTATTCCACACTTCAGCATGAGACTTGTTCATATTAATTGAGTTAGTATTTAAGGCTTGTCAATTTTTTCAGATAGCAATATTTGCAAAAAAAAAACTAAAAAAAAAAATTTTTTTCACTTGATTTTTAAAAAAAATTACATGGTTTTAGTCCTCAATAAGTTATAAACAAAATATTTTATTTATAGTTAAAAAGCTAATTATCAGGCAGATAAATATTCTGCCGGTTCTTTTTCCATGTTACACAACTTATTATAGAAATTAGTAAAAAAATGGACAAAAGCACTAAAAAGCTTTTACTTTTTTGACTACAGTTTTATATAATAAGTTAAAAACCATTTAATGTTAAAGATACAATTTTTTTAGAAAATTATAGCTATTTTTTGCCAAAAACAGAAAAATGAACGTACTTTTTTGGATTCTTTTGTATGTCTTTTAAAAGGAGATCAAGGCTTTCGATGCTTGAAGTGAGATTTCTATACAGTGTATCATTGCTAAATAATTGTCCTGCAGTACCTTTGCCTTTATTTAAACCCTCAAGCAAATATTTCGTCTCTTCAAGAGATAACTTAAGCTCTGTAAATGTTTGATATATGCCTGAATCATTGAGAGTATCGGTTAATGTTTTAATATTTCCGATAATTGTGTCGATTTTTTGTGAATTGGAAGAGAGCATTGATGAAAAATCGGAAAGGTCGGACAAAACATTTTTAAGATTTTTTTCCTTTGAATCAAGTGCTTCAGCAATGCTTTCAGCAGAACGGTTAAGATTCGATACACTACTCTTTACATTGTTGGTAAAATCAGGAGTAATTATCTGATTAATACCCGACATTACCGAATCCAGAATATCTATCAATCCGCTTATCTGGTCTTTAACAGGGAGAAACTCATTTTCGAGTATTGTAAATAATGATTCAGCCAGCCTTCCTGGAATAGTATCTCGGTTGGAATAATAATCCGGCCCGTTACCAAACAGAATTCTTATTTTCATTCCGGCAATAAGAGATGCAGGCGTAATTTCGGCAATACTTCCTTTCGGAAGCTTAAAATCCTTCCCTATGGAGAGCTCAACAAGCATTCTTCCACTGCCATCTTTTATTAGGTTTATCGATTGTACAACACCGGCTTTGAAACCACTAATTTCAACTGGATTAGATTCAGTAAGTCCACTTATGTCGTTGTATATTACATAATAACTTGCTGTGGAACTGAATAAATCCTTGCCTTTTAGATAGTTAAAAAGATATATAAACGCCAGAATTGTTACAAGTGCAATTATTCCAATTTTAGCTTCATTTGAAATCTTTTTTTTCATTAATAATCTTTTATTTTCTCCTTGTTTCTTTAAGCGCTTGTTGCAAAGGTAATATTTTGTTTTCTTTAACTGCTATTATAAAAGCATCGGGATATAAACTTTCAATCTTTTTTCTATAACTGAGGGCTTTATCATAATCGGTAAATTTTCCTGTTGTATATCTGTACCTGTTGTCTATATGCAATTCGTTAACGTCCTTAATATTCTTAAAATTTTGTGGTTTCAATTCGATTTTTTTAACCGATGAAACTATTTGTACTGTAAAAAAAATCTGATTATCATTTGTATCGTTATTCTTAACTAACGCAATTGAATCTGTTTTGTTTTCCAATTTAATTGCAGAAATTCCACTTTTTTTGTCAACTTCTTCTATATAGTCGCGACAGGCATTGAATATAGCCATGGCAAGATCATCCTGTCCTTGTTTTGAGTTTAAGTATTTTTCTTCAGATGGGTTGGAAATGAATCCAAGTTCGATAAGTACACAGGGCATTGTAGTCATATATAATACCCAGAATCCTGCCTGTTTAACCCCTCTGTCATATCTTTTAATCTGTTCTCTCAACTGATTCTGTATCTTTGAAGCCAAATTAGTACTTTGTTCGAAAAAAGCCGATTGCATAAGTGTAAAAATTATATATGATTCTGGCGATTTCGGATCAAATCCCTCATATCTGGTAGAGTAATCTTTTTCAAGAAGTATGACTTCATTTTCCTTCATTGCAACTTCAAGGTTTTGCTGATCTTTATGATGACCCATAATATATGTTTCTGCACCATAAGTACTACTTAACCGGTGCCAGTTTGCATGAATCGAGATAAATAAATCAGCCTTGTTCTTATTCGCTATGTTTGCTCTGTCGGCCAGTTCTACAAAGGTATCCGTTTTCCTTGTATAAATAACTTTAACATTACTGATGTTGCGTTCTATAAGTTCTCCTGTCTTAAGGGAAACGGCAAGAGTTATGTCTTTTTCATAGCTGAATGAGCCCAATGCACCTGGATCACGACCTCCATGTCCAGGATCTATAACAATTACCCAGTTCTTCCTGTTATCTGTTTTTTGTGCCATTGCGCCAACACCGTTTAATAGTGTAAAAATTATAAGTAATAAACAGGCAATGCGAATAACAATAGGCAGATTTAATTTCCCGTTTTTAATTTCGGAGTGCTTCGGGGGTATATTAAATTGTGTTAGTTTTGTCACCAACATCATTTTATACATTATCTAAGGTATCGCAAAAATAAAATTTAAAGTTGTACTATTTAAACGTAAAACGACTTTTTGTCGTATCATTAATGATGTTTATCTGGAACATTCTGGCAGCTCAGGAAGAAAGGAATTTGCCTGATACACTATTGGTTAATACGACTAAATCTATCATGGATACTATTCCGGGATCACTTAAAATTTCTTCCGACGCTATTGATGAAACTATTACTCACGTTGCAAAAGGATATAGGCGAACCGATCTTATAAATAAAAAAGTATACCTTGTAGAAGAAGCAGTTGTTACATACGGTGATATTACACTTAAGGCCGATTCTATAGTTCTCGATACCGAAACAGGCATTGTTTATGCTTCGGGAAGACGGGATTCAACCGGCAATATCACAGGCAGGCCTGTATTTCAGCAGGGTGAGGAATCTTTTGAGTCGGAAGCCCTTGAATATAATTTCAAAACAAACAAGGGGAGAGTCTTTAACTTATTAACACAGCAAGAAGAAGGGTATTTACGAAGTAAGGTAACAAAAAGACTTGATGATGGTAGCCTTAATATCGGACAGAGTACTTATTCTACATGCGACGCTGATCCACCACATTTTTATATCAGATTTAACAAGGCAAAAGTGGTACCAGGTAAAAAAATAGTTTCCGGCCCTGCATACCTTGTCCTTGAAGGCATCCCTTTTCCAATTGTAATACCATTCGGATACTTCCCTCTTTACAAAAAAGATGCAGCTGCATCGGGTATTATTGTGCCGAAAGTAGGACAGACTTTTGAGCTTGGCTACTCTCTGCGCGACGGAGGTTATTACTTTGCAATCAACGACAATATTGACCTTTCAATTACCGGCACTATATACACAAATGGTACTTGGATGATTAATAGCGCCTCAAACTATTTTAAAAGATATAAATACTCGGGAAGATTTTCTCTGAGTCTGGCAAACAATGTCACAGGCCATAAAGAACTTTCCGATTATAGTCGTACAAGAAATTATAGAATCGACTGGACATATAATCAGGATGCGAAAGCCAATCCAGGTTCCCGGTTTTCTGCAAATGTTAGCATGAGTTCGAGCTCATTCGACAGACAAAACAGCTATGTGCCTGAAGAACATATCAATACTACTCGACAGTCGAGCGTAAGCTATTCGAAGACATGGGAAGGAACCCCATTCAATTTTTCTGGAAGCCTTAATCATAGCCAGAATATGGCTAATAAAACAATAAGCCTTAATATGCCAAGAGCACAGTTTTCAATGTCGAGAATCTATCCCTTTAAAAACAAAAACAGAGTAGGCCCCTCAAGATGGTATGAAGACTTACAGTTCCAGTATTCTGCAATGCTCGACAACCAAATAAATAACATAGCTGATACGCTTCTTTTCACAAATGAGGTTTTTAAAAATATGCGTAACGGATTTAAACATGAAATACCTCTGAGCATGCAGATAAGACCATTTAAAAAAATACCTGCATTTACATTATCGCCTATGGTTTCGTATTCTGGTGTGTTATATACCCAAAAATATGATAAAAGATTTATACTTGACTACTTCGATCCGGAATTAAATAAAACCAGACCGGTTTTGATTACTGATACATTAAATGGTTTCTTTTATGGTCAGTCATTAAAAGCCTCAATAAGTACCGGAATAAGCCCACAGCTGTATGGACTTTATCAGTTTAAACCCGGATCGAGGGTTGAAGCTATCCGCCATGTTTTGAAAGCTTCCGTCTCATTTAGCTATGTTCCTATAATTAAAGGACTTACATCTGATATGTATAAACATTATCAGGATACTACAGGGAAGATATATACATATTCAATTTATGAGGGAAATATTTTTGGAACGCCTTCATTGTCATCAAGAAGCGGCGGTTTCAATTTCAGTTTGACAAACATTGTCGAAGCAAAAATGTACAGTAAGAATGATACAGCGCAGAAACCTAATAAAATAAAATTAATTGATAATCTCAGTGCATCAACATATTATAATATTTTTGCTGATAGTTGCCGGTGGTCGCCTATATCAATAGGTTTTCATACAACTCTTTTAAATAATTTAAATATTTCTGCCGGCAGTTCATTTTCTATGTATGCAACTGACAGTTATGGAAGAACTATAAAGACATTTTATCTGAAAGAGACGGGTAAGCTTTTGAGATTAACAGGGTTCAATGTTAGTTTCGACGTTGATGTGGGTCAGCTTTTTAGCGGCAGAAAAACAAAGAATGCGACACAGAGCCAAGCTTTTTCGGGTACTTCTCCTGGTAGTATGCAGCAAAATTTATCCGGAAGCGGATTCCCTGGAACGACTCAGTCTGCTTCTTTAACCGATGAATATGGTTATATCCGATTTGATATGCCATGGACTATGAGGCTGACGTATAATTTGAATTATTCGAAACAGGTAGCAACTTCTAATGTTTCACAAACTTTATCGTTAAATGGAGACGTGTCCGTTACAAAAAAGACAAAATTAACTTACACAACAGGATTTGATTTTGACCGGATGCAGATTACCCCAACTTCAATTGGAATATACAGGGATCTTCATTGCTGGGATATGAGTTTTAACTGGATTCCGGTGGGCACAATGAAAAGCTGGTATTTCACAATCAAAATAAAAGCCTCTGTATTAGCGGATATTAAATATGAAAGGAGAAAGGATTTCCGTGATCAGAATTACTGATTTTGTAAATATTAAAATTTTAAAATCTATTATCAAATATTGATTAATGATATTAGAAAATAAATTCTACCGGAGATAGAGCGGAAGTTATATGTATTGCTTACAGAGCTAATATATTCACTCTTATTTGAAATTATTCAGGGACTACCTCAAATTCAATTTCGGCTTTTACTTCCGTATGAAGTTTAATTGTTGCTTTATAAGTACCGACTTCTTTTATTTGTTCGTCAGGAAGAATAATATTTTTACGGTCGATTTCAATCCCTTGTTCTTTAAGAGACTCGGCAATCTGAATAGTATTTACCGAACCGAATATCTTTCCGGTGCTGCTCGTTTTTGCACCTATAACAAGTTTTATACTGCGAAGCTTTTCAGCCATAGCAAGGGCTTCATTTTTAATTTTTTCATCCTTAAAAGCTTTCTGCTTCAAATTTTCAGAGTGAACTTTTTTGGCTGAAGAGCTAGCCATTTTAGCCAATCCTTTAGGTATCAAATAATTACGTCCATAGCCGTCTTTAACCTTTACAATTTCATCTTTATGCCCAAGCTTTGGTACATCTTGCAAAAGTATTATTTCCATAATAAGCCGATTATTTTAAAAGATCAGTAACATAGGGGAGAAGGGAGATATGCCTTGCTCTTTTTACCGCTCTGGCAACCCTTCTCTGAAATTTTAATGAAGTTCCCGTTATTCTACGTGGAAGGATTTTGCCCTGTTCATTCAGAAATTTTTTTAAAAATTCAGGATCTTTATAATCAACATATTTAATCCTGTTTTTTTTAAATCTGCAATACTTCTTCTTTTTGATTTCCACACTTGGCGGTGTGAGGTATCTTATTTCTGACTCATTTTGTGCCATATATTATTCCTCCATAACTCTTTCTGCTTCTTTTTGTTTTCTCTTTTTATTTGCATATTCAACTGCATACTTGTCCATTTTAAAGGTTAAAAACCTTATAATTCTTTCATCCCTCCTGTACTGCAGTTCAAGTTTATCCACTATATCACCAGGCCCTTTAAATTCTATCAAATAATAAAAACCAGTCGATTTCTTTTTTATAGGATAAGCAAGTTTTTTTAGTCCCCAGTTCTCTTCATGTACAATTTCACCCGAGTTTTCGGTAATAATTTTTTTAAATTTCTGTACCGCTTCTTTCATCTGATTTTCAGACAAAACGGGAGTTGCAATGAAAACGGTTTCGTAGTTATTCAACATAAATACTTAATTAATAATTAAATCTTAATTGGCTTGCAAAATTACAATAATTTTAAAATTTACAAAAAGAATATTTTTATTATTTATAATACATTTATTCAATTGACGCTTAAAATATTTTTAAAAGTAAAAATCTCTCTCTTTTTTGTCTATCTTTGTTTTAATGCTGTAATATAACATAAATTTGGATTAATGGAGAATTTTATAGTTTCAGCGAGAAAGTATCGACCATCAACTTTTGATATGGTAGTAGGTCAGGACACAGTTGTCAGGACTCTTAAAAATGCTATAAAAAACAGGCAGATTGCACATGCATATCTCTTTTGCGGTCCCCGTGGCGTGGGCAAAACTACATGTGCAAGAATATTTGCAAAAACAATTAATTGCTCAAATCTTAAAGAAAACGGGGAAGCATGTGATGAATGTGAATCGTGTGTTTCTTTCAATTCGTCGAGGTCTTTTAATATTCATGAACTCGATGCAGCTTCAAACAATAAGGTTGAAGATATAAGGACTCTGATTGATCAGGTTAGAATAATTCCCCAGATTGGAAAATTCAGTGTATATATCATTGACGAAGTTCATATGCTTTCATCCTCTGCATTCAATGCCTTTCTTAAAACCCTCGAGGAACCACCCGCACATGCTATTTTTATTCTTGCCACAACTGAAAAGCATAAAATCATTCCAACAATTTTATCACGATGTCAGATATTTGATTTCCAGCGAATACGAGTTGAAGATATAGTTGATAAGCTCAAATATGTAGCTAATAATGAATCTGTTATTGTCGATGATAATGCTCTCCACCTTATAGCACAGAAAGCCGACGGATCAATGAGAGACGCTTTGTCAATTTTTGACCAGATAGTAAGCTTCGGCGGCAAAAAGGTTACATGGGAAATGGTAATTGAAAATTTGAATGTTCTTGATTATGAATATTATTTTCGAACAATCGACGCTGCCCTCAATAGCGATATATCAAAAATATTGTTGATATTCAATGAAATCCTTATAAAAGGTTTTGACGGACATAATTTCATCGCAGGGCTAAACAACCACTTGCGAAATCTGCTTGTAAGTAAGGATGAAATAACTATTCCTCTTCTTGATACTGCACCATCTATACGCGAAAAATATGTTGATCAGTCACGTAGATGCACAAGAGATTTTATTTATAATGCACTTGAAGCAGGCAGTATTTGTGATACAGGCTATAAAACAAGCAAAAATCAGAGACTGCATGTCGAACTTACCTTAATTAAGCTCTGCCGATTGAATGAAGTAGAACAGACTGCATTAGTTAATGACAAAAATCAGATAAAATCACCAGCACCTGAAAAAAAAATGCCCGGCCACCAGAATAAGGAAGTAAAAGTCGATCCTCTGACGGCAGTTTCTGATATTAAAAAGCCAGTGAAAGAACCGGAAAGTGATAGTTCGGAATCAAGTAGGTCAGTATCAATAAAAGCTATCATCAATAGTGCTGAAAAATCAGATTCAGAGTCTGATAAATCAATTATGAAAAATTTTCAGGAAGTCAGGAATAAGAATGAAAATGTAAGTAAATTTAGTAGAAAGGAATTCCAGAAAATTTGGAACAGTATATGCGAAAAATCAAAAGAAGAAGGACCCAGAATATCAGGAATGTTTAAATCGATCAAACCCGAGATTCATAATGATAACGTCATAACCCTTCATCTGGATAATGCTGCTTTGAAAGACCTTTTCATTCAGAATTACAAACAAAAAGTGCAGTCGACTCTCGAGAATCATTTTGGCAGTGAAACTTTCAGCCTCGAAATTGTTGTGGATACTGCAAATGATGAAAATATTATTTATTCCGATGAACAGAAATATCAGTATCTTTCTTCACGTTACCCTTTGATGAAGGATATCAGGAAAGCTTTTAACCTCGACTACGAATAAACCGTTTATTTAATTAAGGAGTCAAATTTGAAATGGGGGAAGATTATATTGACAAATACTTATTTAACTATCTGTTTAACAGTTCAAAATCGATGATCAGTGTTATTGACAGGCATTATTGCTATGTTAAGGTAAATCCAACATTTTGCAGAATGCTTAACTTAACTGATGGATCGGTTGTTAATAGATCGGTTAGCGATATTTGGGGTGAAGAAACTTTTCAGAATGAGATAAAAAATAACATAAATCTCTGTTTTAATGGACAAACTATAAAATTCGAAGCAAATTTCAGTATTCCTATTCAGGGAAAGAGATTTTTTGAAGTTACTTTTGTTCCATTAACCGTCAATAGCCCGGACGTCAAACATATAGTTGCAGAAACAACCGATATTACGAATATAAAACTTTCGCAGAATGCAGTAAACGAAATGGAGGAAGAATTCCGAAGACTTGAAACAGGAATTCCTATAGGACTATTACGATGCAAAACAGACGGGACTATAATTCATTATAATAATTCTTTTTCGAAAATAATTGAAAACTATGGTTCCGTTAATTTACAGGGCATGAATTTGAGAGATTTCTATCTTGAAAAATCGCTTTTCGACATACATATCATTCAGCTTGGCGATAAAAAGGTAAGAACATTCGGAAGAATTCCTCTAATTACAATGAATAACAATCAAATATTTTGCCGGGTAAGCGGCTTTATGGTATCCGATAAAAATACAGGTTTTCCTGTATTTATTGATTTTGCATTTGAAGATTCTTCAAGGGAAATTATGCTCGAAAACCGGCTGATGCAGGCAAAAAAGCTTGAAACTGTTGGTTCACTTGCCGGAGGCATAGCTCACGATTTTAATAATATCCTCGGTTCGATTTTAGGTTATTCTGAGATGCTACTCGAAGAAGTTGGAGAGAACAATATTGCATCTGAAATGATCACAAGAATAATGAAAGCCGGAACAAGAGCTCGTGAATTAACAAGTCAGATTCTTACCTTCAGCAGGCAGGTGGAGCAGGAAAAAATTTCTGTTGATATCAGGGAAATACTTGAGGAAGCATCGTCATGTGCTTTATCTTTATTGAAACCAGGTATAACCGTCAGAAAAAATATTAATAACATTAGTTTGCAGGTTTATGCCGATCCGACACAACTCTTCAGAGTATTTATGAATCTAATAACAAACGCCATTAATGCAATGGAGAGAAACGGAGGCACTCTTTCAATCGGCCTTGATTTGGCAGAAGGTGAGATTTTGAAAAAAGAATCCGGCAAAAACATTGTAGCAGATAAGTATGCTTTGGTGACAATCGAAGATACAGGAATTGGAATGGAGGAATCAGTTATAAGCAGGATATTTGAACCTTATTTTACGACACATGAGGTTGGTAAAGGAACCGGACTTGGTTTGTCGGTAGTTTACGGTATTGTTCATGAACTGGAAGGCGAAATAGTAGTAAAGTCGGCAAAAGGGAAAGGATCGGTATTTTCGGTTTATATTCCCGTTATCGAGGATTATTCCGCTGTTAACTTAAGACCGGCAAAGGAAGCATTTAAAATTCTTTTTATTGCTGGCAGCTGCAGTGAATCGCGCATTATGTCAGAAGCATTAAAAAAGTCGGGACTGCTGATTACAAAAATACATGATGCATTGGAGTTGCTGAAACTCAGTAATGAAGATATACATAAAACAAATCTAATAGTTTTTTCAGATGATCAGAAAGAAATAACTTCTGAAATTCTAATAAAATTTATTAGTGAAAAAAATATTAATTTACCTGTTATTATGATAGTAGACAGTGATTATGATTTGTCGAAAGAAAAATTACTTAATTCCGGAATTATTAAACACATGCTTTTTCGCCCTGTGTCTCTTAGAGAAATACTTACAGCGATTCAAATATCCTTAAAATAAAATATATATGGCCGGCATAATGATAGTTGAGGATCAAGCTGAATTCAGAGAAATGTTGAAAGAAGCATTATTGCGTCGCAAGTATTCCATCATAGTAGCCTCCGACGGTAAAGAAGCTATGTTAAAATTCAAAGCATCAGTAGTGGATCTTGTTGTAACCGATATATTAATGCCGGAAGAGGACGGACTTAAGGTAATAATGAAACTCAAGGAAATAAAACCTGGTATTAAAATAATTGCAATTTCAGGTGGAGGGAAAGCCGGACCTGGGAATTATCTTAATCTTGCAAAAGCACTGGGAGCTGACGATATTCTTTCAAAACCTTTTTCACTAAATACTCTTATTAGCCGAATTGAAGAACTACTGAATCCCATCGGTTTTTTTTGAATATTATTCTACTCGTCTTTTTATATAATATCATTTAAACATTATTTTACCTGAACCAGTATATTATTATTTATAATAACTGGTTTAAATTGAGAAAATAAACCTAATTTTGCAGAATAATTAAAAAAACTATATAATAATTTATTATAATGAGCATTATTAACAAAGTTCTCGGACTTTTTCTGGGAAATAAATATGAAAAGGATATTAATGAATTGATCCCTTATGTTGAAAAGATTAATAATGAGTACGAATCATTACGGGAACTAACTAACGATCAATTAAGGGATAAGTCGGTAGAATTACGGAAAAGTATCAAGGATGCAATAAAAACCGACGAGGATGAAATAAATCTCCTGAAAAGTAAAGCCGAAGCCGAAGAGGATGTTTATCTCAAAGAAGAGACGTATAATGAAATCGATAAACTTGAAAAGCAGCTGGAGAAAAAACTCGAAAGTGTTCTGGATCAGCACTTGCCTCTTGCATTTGCAATAGTTAAAGAAACCGCAAGGAGATTTAAAGAAAACGATGAGCTTATCGTTACAGCAAGACAATACGACCGTGATCTTGCTGCAAAAAGACCCTCTATTACCATTAAGGGAGATAAAGCTATATGGAGCAACAAGTGGATGGCAGGAGGAAATATGATAACGTGGGATATGGTACATTTCGACGTGCAACTTATGGGTGGTGTTGTTCTTCATAAAGGGAAAATAGCCGAAATGGCTACCGGAGAGGGTAAAACGCTTGTTGCAACTCTACCTGTTTTCCTTAATGCAATGGCAGGTAGAGGAGTACATGTTGTAACGGTTAATGATTACCTTTCAAAACGCGATTCAGAATGGATGGGACCTATTTTTGAATTTCACGGGCTTACTGTCGATTGTATCGACAAACATCAACCAAATTCACCCGAACGTCGTAATGCTTATCTTGCAGATATTACATACGGTACAAACAATGAATTCGGATTCGACTATCTGAGGGACAATATGGCAATAAATGCTGACGACCTTGTTCAACGAAAGCACCATTATGCTATCGTTGATGAGGTTGACTCAGTACTTATTGACGATGCCCGGACTCCTCTTATTATTTCGGGACCTACAGCTCAGGCTGAAAACCAGCAGTTTATGGAACTTAAACCGAAAGTCGAAAAACTTGTTAATGCGCAGAAAAAACTTGTTACACAAATACTTGCAGAAGCAAAAAAATACATTGCAGAGGGCGACACTGAAAAAGGTGGTATGCTTCTGCTTAGAGCGTATAAAGGACTTCCAAAAAACAGTGCACTTATTAAATTCCTTAGTGAGGAAGGAAATAAATCGCTGCTTATAAAAACCGAGAACTTTTATATGCAGAATAATAACAAGGAGATGCCTAAAGTGACAGATGAGCTCTATTTCATCATTGATGAAAAAGCAAATACCATCGAGCTCACAGAAAAAGGCATAGACCTTATTTCCACTTCCGTTGAAGATGCAAGCTTCTTTATTCTGCCTGACGTAGGTTCGAAGATAGCAGAACTTGAAAAATCAAATCTTAATGAAAGAGAAAAACTGAAAGCCAAAGATGAAATTCTTCAGGATTATTCGGTCAAATCCGAAAGAGTTCATACATTAACTCAGCTTCTTAAAGCTTATACATTATTTGAAAGAGATGTTGAATATGTTGTTCTCGACAATAAAGTAAAAATTGTCGACGAACAAACAGGTCGTATTCTTGAAGGTAGAAGATATTCTGACGGACTTCATCAGGCTATTGAAGCAAAAGAGAACGTAAAGGTAGAGGCTGCTACCCAGACTTATGCCACAATTACATTACAAAACTATTTCAGAATGTACCATAAACTGGCAGGCATGACAGGTACGGCTGAAACCGAAGCCGGAGAATTCTGGGATATCTATAAACTCGATGTAGTTGTTATTCCTA
Source organism: Bacteroidales bacterium (assembly GCA_017999895.1). GTDB lineage: Bacteria > Bacteroidota > Bacteroidia > Bacteroidales > VadinHA17 > LD21. The sequence goes on along the minus strand of JAGNKY010000014.1, from coordinate 8,359 downwards.
CAAATGTTCCATGTATACGAATGGACCGTGAAGATATCGTTTATAAAACCAAAAGGGAGAAATATAATGCTATTATTGACGAAATTACCAGACTTCATGAGCAGGGGCGACCTGTACTTATAGGAACTACATCGGTCGAAATATCGGAACTTCTCAGCCGTATGCTTAAAATGAAAGGCCTTAAACACAACGTACTTAATGCCAAATTACATCAACGTGAAGCTGAAATTGTTGCTGAAGCTGGCAAAAGCGGAACCATTACCATAGCCACCAATATGGCAGGAAGAGGAACAGACATAAAATTAACACCGGAAACAAAAAAAGCTGGCGGACTGGCTATTATAGGATCGGAAAGACATGAATCAAGAAGAGTTGACCGACAATTAAGAGGGCGTTCTGGTAGACAGGGCGACCCCGGTTCATCACAGTTCTTTGTATCTCTTGAAGATGAGCTTATGAGACTTTTCGGCTCTGAAAGAATTGCAGGTATCATGGACAGATTGGGTCTGAAAGAGGGTGAAATGATTCAACATCCAATGATTACAAGATCAATTGAAAGAGCCCAGAAAAAAGTGGAGGAAAATAATTTCGGAATCAGAAAACGTCTTCTTGAATATGACGATGTGATGAACTCCCAGCGCGAAGTCATATATAAAAGACGAAGACATGCGCTTCTGGGTGAACGACTGGCAGTAGATATCGCAAATATGATATATGATGTTACTGAAAGTATTGTAGAATATTACCACGGTTCTGGCAATTTCGAAGAGTTCGATTTTGAACTTATTCGTTCATTTTCGATTGACTCACCAGTTTCCCAAGATGACTTTATGAAAATGTCGTCAGCAGAATTGACCGATATCGTTTATAAAAAGGTATTGGAAGTATATAAAAGGAAAGTTGAAGCAATTTCTTCTCAGGCATACCCGGTTCTTAAAGATGTATATAACCGTATGTCGCATGTGTATGAAAATGTGGTTGTTCCGGTTACCGACGGTACCAGAGTATTTCAGGTTATTGCTAATCTTAAGGCAGCTGCCGAAAGTAAAGGCCTTGAAATAGCCAGGGCATACGAAAAAACCATAGTGCTTGCAACTATTGATGAAGCATGGAAAGAACATCTTCGTGAAATGGACGACCTTAAACAGTCAGTGCAGAATGCTACTTATGAGCAGAAAGATCCATTACTGATTTATAAATTTGAATCGTACGACCTTTTTAAATCAATGCTGGATAAAATCAATAAAGATATAGTAAGCACTTTGATGAAAGGGTATATTCCTCTTCAAAATCCCGAACAGGTAAGAGAGGCAGAACGGCAAAGGCACGTTGATACAAGTAGATTAAGGGAATCGAGAAGTGATATTTCGCAATACAGCACTGTCGGCGGCGACCAGGCTACTTCAGGAAAACCAGAACCGGTAAAGGTGGAGAAAAAGGTTGGACGTAATGACCCATGTCCATGCGGAAGTGGGAAGAAATATAAACACTGCCATGGGAAATTTGAATCGGCTGGTGCTTCTGTAACTCCTCCCACCAGATAACTATTTGATATTTTCCATTACTTTTCGAATCATTGTATATGTTTCCTTGCCCACAGGAATCAGAGGAAGCCTTAAAGTATTCTGACATAAATTCATTATACTCATTACTGCTTTTATACCAGCAGGATTTCCATCGGCAAAAAGAAGTTCAATTATAATCATGAAACGATAAAATATCTCTCTTGCAGCTTTGAAATTTTGTTTCAAACAATAATTAACCATTTCGCTCCATTCGGCAGGATAAGCGTTTGCAATCACCGAAATTACTCCTGCTCCGCCTTCGGCTATAATAGGAATAGTAAGCAAATCATCCCCTGATATAACAAGAAAATTATCAGGTTTATCCTTCAGTATCTTCATTATCTGGCTCATATTGCCAGATGCTTCTTTGACACCGATTATATTTTCAAAATCACGCGCCAGTTGCAAACATGTATCCGCGCATATATTACATCCGGTTCTTCCCGGTATATTGTACATTATTATCGGAACAGGGCTGCATGTGGCAATTGCCTTGAAATGTTCATAAAGTCCTCTTTGAGTTGGTTTATTATAATATGGTGCAACTGAAAGAATACCATCAACATTCCTCAGGTCCGTGTTTTTAATCTGCGTTATTACATCCTGTGTGTTGTTTCCGCCTATTCCGACTACAAGAGGAATCCTTTTGTCAATTGTTTCGATTGCAAAGCTTATTAAAGCTTTTTTTTCATCTTTCGAAAGAGTTGATGATTCTCCAGTAGTTCCCATAAGAACAATGTAATTAATGCCGCCGTTAATTACATGATTAATTACTTTACCTAATGTGGCAAAGTCAATACTTAAATCGTTTTTAAATGGTGTAATTAATGCAACACCAGTTCCTTTGAATTTTTTCATTTTTAATGATTTATTGATTTACCGATTCTGTCTGAGTATTAATCATTTCAAGATATTGAATTAAATTTTCCAGGTAGTCTTTAATATTTAGAGGCTTTACTGCATCAATCATTAAATCGTAAGGTGGATCGCTTTTAGTTTCATCATACAATCCGACTTTTAGTCCGGCTTCCGAAAGCATTACGATATATTCAAGCGGGAAAATTTTGTTGAAATTTATATCAATAAGAATATCGTAAGGCGTTTTAATGAATTTTTCAGCTTCTTTTGAAACAGGAATATAGAAAAAATTTAAATCATTATTTTTCAGACATATAAGATACCTGATTGCAGTTAGATTATCTGGAAGAATTTTGCCTGGATAAAATGCTATTATTGTGAGATTTATATTTTTTTCCTGCATTTTTTGTTGAAACTGGCTTAAAATATGAAAATTGGAAACATCGGATGCATCCCAAACCATTCCCATAGTGCGCGCAGTTTTCAGATTACCTCTGAATTTTGTTCTCTTTGCACGTTTCATTTTGCGTCTGAGAATATTTCTGCCTCTTTTGAGCCGTATATTTCTTAAAAAATCCATATTGCAAACCTAACAGTTTTTTAAAATATCTGCTTCTAATTAAAGAAACTTATGCAAACATCTTGAGAAATTCATCCTCAGTTATAATAGGAATACCAAGTTCCTCCGCTTTTTCCTTTTTTGATTGACCCATATTCTCACCGGCCAGAATAAATGATGTGTTTTTAGTTACTGAGGATGCATTTTTCCCTCCATGCTTTTCAATCATTTCTTTGTACTCTTCTCTGCTGTGCTTAGAAAAAATGCCGGAAATTACAATCGTTTTACCCGAAAGCCTGCCTTCTTTCTCTGTAGAAGTTTGTTCCTCAGCAGATAATTTTATTCCGTATAATTTTAACCTTTCAATAATCTCCCTGTTTTCTTTATCACTGAAATAATTGATTATGCTGGAAGCAATTTTCGGACCTATTTCGTTTATTGAAGTAAGTTCCTCCATTTCTGCCGACATAAGCGAATCAATATCTCTAAAATGTTGTGCCAGAATTTTAGCTATAGTTTCACCTACGTGTCTGATACCCAGAGCATAAATGACCTTATGGTATGGGGTCTTTTTTGAATTTTCTATGCTTGCAATAATATTTGATGCTGATTTATCGCCCATCCTTTCAAGCTTGACAAGCTGTTCTTTTTTTAGTTCGTAAAGATCAGCGATATTTCTTACGAGTCCTGCATTGTAAAGCAGATCAATTGTTTCTTCACCAAGCCCTTCAATATTCATTGCCTTCCGGGAAATAAAATGTTCGATGCGGCCCTTAATCTGGGGAGGACAATGTAAATAATTAGGACAGAAATAATTAGCTTCATTTTCCATCCGCATTAGTTCTGTGCCGCACTCAGGGCACTTTTTAATGAATTCAACTTTTTTACTGTTAGGGGTTCTTTTACTACGATCAACACCCGCTATTTTAGGAATTATTTCTCCACCTTTTTCAACATAAACCATATCGTTATAATGTAGATCGAGCAATTCAATCTGATCTGCATTGTACAGTGACGCTCGTTTTACCGTTGTTCCACCCAGCACAACAGGTTCAAGATTTGCAACAGGCGTAACAATACCGGTTCTCCCTACCTGAAAATCGACTGAAAGAAGTCGCGTCAGAACTTGTTCAGCTTTATATTTATAGGCAATTGCCCATTTAGGCGACTTGGCTGTGGAACCCAATTTTTTCTGAAGAGTGAGTGAATTAACTTTGACTACAACACCATCTGTGTCATAAATTAATGATTTCCTGCCTTCTTCCCAGAATTTAATAAACGATTTTACTTCCTCGATTCCGTCACATAGTTTTAATGTTTCAGGAATTATGAATCCCCATTCCTTGAGTTTCATAAGATTATCAAAATGTGTCTCACAGGGAAGGTTCTCTCCAAGAAGATAGTATAAAATACAGTCAAGTTTTCTTTGGGCAACAATATTTGGGTCAAGAAGTTTTAAAGTTCCTGCAGCCGCATTTCTGGGATTAGCAAATAGTGGAAGTCCCTCTGCGGCACGTTCCCTGTTCAGTTCGTTAAATACCGGACGTGACATGAGAATTTCACCTCTTACAATAAATTCTTCAGGATAATTATTCTTTTTGATCGAAAGCGGGATGCTTTTAATTGTTTTTATATTTTGAGTTACATCATCTCCGACATAACCATCGCCTCTTGTAAGGGCTCTTAAAAGGTGCCCATTCTCATATATAAGACTTATTGATGCTCCGTCATACTTAGGTTCACATACGTATTGAACATTATCATTAGCAACTTCCGAAACTTTTCTGTGAAATTCATCCAGTTCTTCTTCAGAATATGTATTGCTAAGCGAAAGCATAGGATATTTATGTTCATACTGAGCAAATTCCCTCATTATGTCACTTCCGACTTTCTTGGTGGGAGAGTCCTCCATAACAAGTTCGGGAAACATTTTCTCAAGATTTTCAAGTTCCTTTACCAGCGCATCATATTCGTAATCAGAAATAACAGGTTGATTTAGAACATAATATCTTCTATTATGTTCATTTATTTCACGGCGAAGCCATTCAACCCTCTCTTTTGCTTCACTTATGTTCATTCGGATTATAAATTAATTATAGAAAAAATTATGTCCAGATACCTGCGATTTTGTTTCCGCATAAGGAACACTTTCCGTTATTAATTTTAACAAAATCAATCCTGTATCCTGTTCTTTTTATTATAACGTTGTTGCATGACGGGCACCTGGTATCGGACAATTCATTTCCTGGAACATTTCCTATATATACGTATTTTAAGCCTTCTTCAGCAGCAATTTTTGCAGCCCGATTAAGAATATCAACTGGTGTGGGAGGAACCTGATCGAGTTTATAGGCGGGATAAAATCGGCTGAAATGCAAAGGGATTTCAGAAAATCCGTTTTTGAATAACCAGTTGCACATGTTTCGTATTTCGTCGAGCTTATCTGTCCATGTAGGTACAACTAGATTCGTTATTTCAAGCCATACGCCTTTATCTCTGTACACTTTAAGAGATTCCAGAACCGTCTGAAGTTTTCCACCTGTCAGTTTCAGATATGTGCTCTCATTGAAGGATTTAAGGTCAATATTTGCAGCATCAAGGACATCACATATTTTTTCAAGAGGTTCCCTGTTTATATAACCGTTCGATATAAAAATATTTTTGACGCCTGCTTCCCTGGCAAGCTTTGCAGTTTCATAGGAATATTCATAAAAAGTTATTGGCTCGGAATATGTATAAGCTATTGATTTACATTTATATTTTAAGCTCTCTGATATTACTTGTTCAGGTGGAAGTGAATAATTTCTTGTTTTTTCAGGAGATGTTTGTGAAATCGACCAGTTCTGGCAGTTAAGACATGCAAGATTACAGCCTGCGGTCGCTATTGAAAATGCTGTTGTACCAGGTAGGAAGTGATAAAGGGGTTTTTTCTCTATTGGATCAACGTTAACCGAGCACGGATTCCCAAATGCCATTGTGTATAATTTCGACTTAATTACCTTACGGTTATTACATTGACTTATTTCACCTTCTTTAAGCACACACTCGTTTGGGCAAATTCTGCACATAATTCCTCTGGGAGTTTCTTCCTGAAACATTGCAAGTTTTAAATTCGTAGTTTTTTGTTCGTTCCCCAGAAGTATTCCCGAAAAATAAGGACGGCTAATTATACCTGCCGAAAGAATTGAACAACTCTTTATGAACTCTCTTTTATTTATTTTTCTTTGGTTCATCTTTATTCTTGAGGGTTTATAAACAAATCAAAATTACTATCTGTGCGCGAATGATGCAAATATTAATCCGATAAAAATTAAAAGCCCCAATATCAGCAATGTAACTTCTGACCCGAGAAATGGCAAAGCAATTCCGGAGATAACTATAAATCCAAGAGCTGAGCCGGCAAGGTCGGAACTATAAACAATTGCAGGTATTGATTCTTTTTCACCTCTTTCCGAAATAAGTTTAAAAAGATAGCCTGTCATCAGCGACGGTAAAAAACTCATTGTGAGAAATACCAGAATAATTATAGGCTGAAAATCAATTGAAGGGATTCGATTGAAGAGATAATATGCTGATAAATAAAAAACAAGTAATGAAATCATAACAATTCTCAATTGTGTTTTGTATTCGGCCGAAATTTTTATCAGAGCCCCTGCCGATAAGCCACCCATTATTACTGCAAAAACCAGACCGGTAATATGATAAATATTGCCCGCAGTGGATTGTATAGCCATAAGAGTCAGGATTTCATACCCTGCAAGTGAAGCTGAGGCCGCATATATAGGAAGATTACCGGGCCTTACGGTAAAAATGGGAAAAATAAAAAGAAGTGTTAAAATTATTATTGCAGGGATTATTTTACCAAGATCTTTTGTGAGAGTGTATGTCTGATAATGGTAACATGCAACCGGAGAACTTAATGTATTGATTTTTGATTGCTGGCTTATAACCGACAGGATTTCTCTGGTTTTCATGCTAATTATTTCATCATTAAGATAATTTTCATTAACATAAATATTCTCTATACCTTTTTTATTAACTAATGAACAAATGTTAGTACTAATCTCTCTGTCGGAAGCAATGAAATAGAGTTTATTTCCAGCTATAGGTACAACATTTTTGAATACCTTTCCCATAGTGTTAAAAATGACTGAGTAAAGCATGGCCAACTGATCGTTGTAATAATTTTCAGATGGCCCTGGAGAACATGAAAATACGCCCTTATCACCAAGTAAAGAATGAATTTCTTCAAAAAATTCTTTTGTGTAATATCTATTTAAAAGAAGAGTTGAAGGCGGTGGAATAACCATTACCACTACATCGAATTTTTCTTTGGAATTCTTAATGAATCTGAAAGCATCGTCATTGATAATTTCTACTTCTTCATTTTTTTGCAATATATCTTTATCGGTAAGCTTTATAAGTTCAGGATCACGTTCAACGAAATAAATTTTTTCCGGCTTATATTTTTTTATTTCCATGATATTTGAGACAGGATCTCCTGAAACAAGTAATACTTTTTTTGGAGCATCATGTTGTAGCATTGCATAGTGAATATTTTCCTCTCGTTCGGTTTCATCATAGCTCCATCGGGCAATGCGGTGATTATAGCAGGTAAATTTCTCTCCCCCGTAACTTCCTATAGTTATATTACCGTATGGCGTATCTTTTGAACTTTCCACTTTGATACCAGGAAGTAACATCTGACGGAAAAACTTATCGGGTGGAAACGATATTGTATAAAGCATTAATAAAACTCCAGCAGTAATCAAAATAGAGCCTGTTACTTTTTTAATCTGATAACCCGTCAGTAAAATGAAAATAATATAGAGTATTATAGTTACAAATAGAATCTGATATGTATCAAGAATGCCAGAAGTAAATATTGTGACAGCAATTCCGGCAATTATTCCGCCAAGAGTCTCGATGGAATAAGATTTTCCGCTGTCAAAATGTTTCTCTTTCCTTGCAGCCATAAGCATTTTTATGAATGCGAAGCCCGAACAAAAACATACAGGGAAAAGCGCTACAAGAGTAAACAATAGGCCTGCAAGAAATGAGGGAGTCTCTCCCGGGTTGAAATAAAACCTGTTTATAACAATCATCAAAATCACAGAAAGCAATGGGCTTATTGCCAGTAACCATTGGAGTTTTTTCAGGGGAAGTGGTTTGGATCTCCCTGCAAAAAAAGAACCTGCTGCTGAATCAATTAGCCACGAGGCAAGATAGGTTCCTGTAATTAACTCGTAGCCACCTGAAATGTTAAGCATTTCGCGCATCAAAAGTAATTGAGCCGAGGAACTTATAAAACCTGTAAGAAAGAGATTTGCTTTTAAAAGTTTAGGCTGTAGCACCTTTTTGGTTAATTCACTATCGG
>JAGNKY010000013.1 GCA_017999895.1 Bacteroidales bacterium | reverse complement strand
CTACTACGGCAGAAATTAAAAAAGGTCTTAAAGAAATATATGCTTCAATTCAGGGAATCCCTGATCGCAAGACATTATTAGATATACTTAGAGTCATCGATCTTACAAGTCTCAATACAACCGATAATAAAAGTACAATTCTGCACCTAACAGGTAAGGTCAACAGTTTTAATGCAAAATATACTAATGTGCCGACTGTAGCTGCAATTTGTATTTTCCCAAATTTTATCAGTCTGGTTAAAGAAAAACTCACTGCAAAAAATGTAAAAATAGTCTCTGTTGCCGGCGGTTTTCCAACTTCACAAACGTTCAGGAATATAAAAGTAGCCGAGTGTAAAATGGCAATTGATGCCGGAGCTGACGAAATAGACGTCGTAATACCTGTCGGGGCTTTTCTCGGCAACGACTTTAAAACAGTTGCCGACGAAATAGGGGAAATAAGAAATACAGTTGGTGACAAAATTCTTAAAATTATTATTGAGTCGGGACTTATGGAAAGTGCTGAACAGATTTTCAATGCATCAATGATTGCTATGGATGCAGGTGCAGATTTCATCAAAACATCAACCGGGAAAACCAGCATTTCCGCTACTCCCGAGGCTGCCTTTGTAATGTGCAGGGCAATTTCTGTTTTCTACAATGAAACAGGTATTAAAGTAGGATTTAAACCTGCCGGAGGCATTGTTACATCGGAAGATGCAGCAGTTTATCATAATATTGTAAAATATATTCTCGGTTCAGAATGGCTTAATCCTTCGTTATTCAGGATAGGCGCCAGCAGGCTTGCCAATAACATACTTTCCGATATTATGGGATGCCGATCCGATCACTTCTGACATTAAAATTATATAAATTGGTGCTGTAAACTAAACAGGCAATTGTAATGCAGCAAGATACAGCAAAACAAAGTATTTTTGCGGCTGATACCTGCACTGCCGTAGATAAAATTTATAAACCATCCGACGAGTTACTGCCTTTTTTATTCATACATGATTCTGCCGGTTATTCTTTTATGCCATCTCCGGAACCCTTCCCGTTTTCTTTCATTAACAGAACCAGCGAATTCAAAAACCAACTATTTACTGAACTTAAAACAAATCTGAAAGATGGAATCAGCAGAGAAACATCTCATATAAAAGCTGATTGGATGCTTTATTTGATCCTGATATCTTTCCTTATTTATATTCTTTTGCGTAACTTACCTGGAAATGTGTTCAGAGATATGATAAAATTTCTGACTTTTCGTGACTCATCTGATAAATATTCCTATGAAACAGAAAAAATATTCCGGTTGCAATCAATATTGATAAATCTGGCCTCATGTATAAATATTAGCCTTTTCTGTTATATAGCTCTTGAATATTTCAACATAAATTTCCCGTCACTTAATGGATTCATTACGTGGTTGTTATGCCTGACAACCGTAATTTTAGCAATATCGGCAAGACATTTTATAAGCATACTCACCGGAATAATCAGCGAACAAAGGGAATTATTCGAGAGTTATGTCTCAACTGTATATAATTTTTATAGAATCTACGGTTTAATTTGCTTTTTTTTGATAATCTTCATCCTTTATACAAACATTCTCTCAACCGGCACATTTATTGTTGCCGGATTTACTATTGCCGCTCTTCTTGTCATTATACGTCTTACACGTCTTTTTCGTATTTTTATAAATAGGCATGCATCACTTATTTATTTAATTTTATACCTTTGTGCACTGGAGATTTTACCTGTAGCTGTAATTATAAAATATATTTCAGCATTATTACAGGAGTTTAAAATTTCCTGATGTCGAACTAAATCTGTAAGGGGTTGAAAATAAAGAAGATTTTAGTATCACAGCCAGATCCTCAAAATCCCAAATCACCGTATTATGAGCTGGCAAAAAAATATAACTTAAAAATTGATTTTAAACCGTTCGTTCAAATTGAGGGTGTTTCTGCAAAGGATTTCAGGCAGCAGAAAATAAATATTCTTGATTTTACAGCCGTCATCTTTACCTGTAAAACTGCAATTGACCATTATTTCAGGATATGTGACGAGCTTAGAATTACTGTGCCTGAAACAATGAAATATTTTTGCATTACAGAAAACGTAGCCTTTTACCTTCAAAAATATATTGTTTACCGTAAGCGAAAAATATTTCATGGAAATTCAAAATTCCAGGATCTTATAGACATAATCATAAAACATCGCGACGAAAACTATTTCGTACCTCTTCCCGAGCCTCACAATGCAGAAATTCCTGAATTGCTTAAAAAGAACAATATAAAGCATACTATAGGTATTCTTTATAAAACTATAAGCAATCATTTCTCGAGCATAAAAGACCTTGATTACGATATAATTGTCTTTTACAGTCCTGCCGGTATTAAATCTTTACGTGAGAATTTTCCCGATTTTGTTCAGGGAGATATCAAGATTGCTGCTTTTGGCCCTACTACTGCGCAGGCTGTTGAACAGGAAGGCCTTCGTCTCGACATACAAGCACCCAACCCGAAAGCTCCTTCAATGACAATGGCACTGGATGAATACCTTAAAGAATTCAACAAAAACAATAGCAACAAGTAAACTTTAGCTGACTTCAAAGTCAATTCTGAAATATGAACAATATTCCTGACTTATTTGATTCCTGACCGGGAAATGAACGAATTATCTGAAACATTCAAAAAACCGGAAAGACTAACCAGTAAAAAAGCAATAAATTTTCTTTTTGAAAACGGAAAATCTTTCTATTGTCATCCTTTTCAGATTATATGGAGTTTTAGCGAAACAAAACTGACTTTCCCGGCACAAGTTGCCATAAGTGTTTCAAAAAAAAATTTTAAATCCGCTGTAGAAAGGAACCTCATAAAAAGAAGAATAAGAGAAGCATATCGTAAACAAAAACATATTCTATATAATTATCTGAAATCTGCTAATGTCAATATTACTTTTATAATAATCTACAAGGATAAACAAATAGCAGAATATAATGTTATATATGAGGCTATTAACAGGATGATAAAAATGCTTATCGCATCAGCAAAAAATCATTGCAATAAGTGTTAAAATTCTCTTAATATCCTTCGAAAATTCCATATTGAAACAATTTCTTCTTATTTTCGCTCTTCATTTAATCATTATTTGATAATATGAATAAAAATACGAGAAAGAAAAGAATTCCTATAATACTTCTGGCAATTGTACTTGGAGTTATAAGTACAGCCTTTTTAATTAACCAGGAATCAAGAGATTTTAAACTTGGGAAAAGCCTTGACATTTTTTTTTCTCTTGTACGCGAACTAAACACTTTTTATGTAGATGAGTTCGACCCTGAAAAGCTTATCAGATCAGCTATTGACGGAATGTTAAAGACTCTCGACCCATATACGACATATTATTCCGAGTCGGAAATTAATGAGCTCGACTTAATGACAACGGGAAAATATGGGGGGATTGGATGTGTTGTTCGAAGTAATGGGGAATATGCAATTGTTACTGAAGTATATAAAGGTTTCCCTGCCGACGTTGCCGGAATAAAACCAGGTGACCTTATCTTACAGGTTGATGATCAATTACTGAAAAGTCAGCCTGTAGAAAAGGTAAGTGAAAAATTAAAAGGTGACCCTGGCACCGTAGTTAAAGTTACTATCGAAAGAAACGGCATACAAACCGAATTCAACATGACAAGAGAACGAATAACCTTACCCCCTGTCCCATACTATGGAATGATTGATTCAAAAACAGGTTATATAAGATTTACCAATTTTACACAAAACTGCAATGAAGACGTTAGAAAAGCTTTAGTATCTCTCGAACAATATAATCCGGAAGGAATAATTCTTGATTTGAGATCCAATCCCGGAGGCATTATGAATGAAGCTGTCGAAGTTGTTAACCTGTTTGTAGACGGTGGAACTGAAGTCGTAAGCACAAAAGGTAAAGTTAAACAGTTTGATGCCGTATATAAAACCAAAGGAAAGGCGGTTGATGAAAAAATACCTCTTACCGTTATGATAAATAAATCGTCGGCATCGGCTTCAGAAATAGTTGCCGGGGCTATCCAGGACCTCGACCGCGGTGTAATAGTTGGCCAGCGTTCTTTCGGTAAAGGACTTGTACAGATTACCCGCCCACTGAGCTATAATTCAAGCCTTAAAGTAACGACTGCCAAGTACTATATACCAAGTGGCAGATGCATTCAGGCTATTGACTTTGCACATCGAAACGAGGACGGAAGTGTAGGATATATCCCTGATTCTCTTATTAAAACTTTTAAAACACGCAATGGAAGGCCTGTTAAAGACGGCGGCGGAATTACCCCTGATGTTGAAACTGTCCCTGAGTCACTTAGCCTGTTAGCATCTGAACTATATATCAAAAATTATATTTTCGACTTTGCTACAAAATATTACTGGTCACATCCCGATATCAAAAGTATTGATCAGATATCATTAACGGATGACGATTATAACGACTTTATAACTTTCCTTTATAACAAAGGATTTAATTATCAGACATATACAGAAAAATCATTTTCTGAACTTGTTAAAAACGCCCAAAGGGAAAAATATTATGACACTAATAAAGAACTATTCAATTTACTACAAAAAGAAATAACTCACGATCTTAAAAAAGACCTTATGAATTTCAAAAATGAAATAACTGAATTATTGACGGCTGAAATCATAAAAAGATATTTTTACGAGGAAGGAGCTATTCAATGGTCAATTAAATATGATGAGGAGATAAAAAAGGCTGCTAATATACTTGCCGATAAATCACTTTACAAATCAATATTACAAGGAAAAACAAACTGAATCATTTACCGAAAATAACAAAAATCTATTATTCTTAATGAGCCTCAAGCCAGTTATTTCCTATTCCAATATCAACCTTGAGAGGAACTTTTAATGAAGCTGCTCCCGACATTTCTTTTACGACGATATTCTTAAGCACTTCAAGCTCTTCAGGCAAAACCTCAAAAATCAGTTCATCATGAACCTGTAATATCATTTTTGCCCCGAGCTTGTCGTTTTTTAGACGATTAAAAATATTCACCATTGCAATTTTAATAATGTCTGCTGCAGTACCCTGAATTGGAGCATTTATTGCATTTCTCTCAGCATTTCCTCTTACTACCTTGTTTCTCGAATTAATATCTCTTATATACCTTCTGCGACCGAATATTGTTGTAACAAATCCGTTCTCTCTTGCCCTGCGTATACTTTCTTCCATGTATGACTTTACTCTGGGATAGGAGTTAAAATAATCTTCTATAAGTTCCTTTGCTTCTTTCCTGCTAATAAGTAATCTCTCCGATAGCCCGAAAGAGGATATACCGTAAATGATCCCAAAATTTGCTGTCTTCGCCTTATTTCGCATCTCCTCTGTTACTTCATTTATACTTACATGGAATATTTTTGCCGCAGTAGCAGCATGAATATCCTGACCCGAAAGAAAATCGGCAATCATATTTTCATCACCGCTCAGATGTGCCATTATTCTCAATTCTATTTGCGAATAGTCGGCTGATAAAAATAAATGGCCGTCCTCCGGAACAAATGCCTTCCTTATTTCTCGTCCTCTCTCATTACGAACTGGAATATTCTGAAGGTTAGGATTGTTTGAACTAAGTCGCCCGGTTGCTGCAACAGTCTGATTAAATGAGGTATGTATTCGACCAGTTTTTGGATTGATCAATTCGGGTAATGTTTCAACATAAGTTGAAAGAAGTTTTTTAAGCCTCCTGTATTCAAGTACTTTATTTACTATAGGATGCTTATTTATAAGCTTTTGTAGAGATTCTTCATTTGTAACGAACTGTTTTGTTTTTGTTAAACGTGCGTTATCGTCAAGTTTTAGTTTCAAAAATAAAATATCTCCCAACTGTTTTGGCGATGAGATATTAAATTCTGCACCTGCAAGCATGTAAATCTCATTTTCCAGTTTTACAATATCTTCCCTCAATTCCACAGCAATTGCTTTCAGATTCTCCTCATTCAGTTTTACCCCTGTCTTCTCCATCGAGGCAAGTACTTTAATAAGAGGCATTTCTATATCTCTTGCTAGTTTTGCCATTCCTTCTTTCTCCAGCCGCGGTTCAAAAACATTTTTTAACTGCAACGTGACGTCAGCATCCTCAACAGCATATTCAACAATTATTTCAACAGGAACAGACCTCATTGTTTTTTGGTTTTTCCCTTTTTCTCCAATTAGTTTTTCAATAGGAACAGGAGTATATGATAGATAAGTTTCGGCAAGGAAATCCATGTTATGCTTCATATCCGGTTCAAGGATATAATGCGCTATCATAGTGTCGAAATAGGGGCCGTTGACTTCCAGACCGTAGTTTGAAAGAACCTGTATATCAAATTTCATGTTTTGCCCTATTTTCCTTGATATGTCTTTTTCAAATTCAGGTTTCAGAATATTTAGCATTACAAGGGTTTGCTCAAACGATGCAGGAAAGTATATCAAATACCCTTCACCTTTTTTCCAACAAACAGAAATAGCAACAAGTTCTGAATCGAGAGCATTTATACTTGTTGTTTCGGTATCGAAACAAAATTCCTTAAGTTCTCTTAATTCTGCTACCAGTTTATTAAGCCCTTCGATGTCCTGCACAAGTCGATAGGAATGAGGTACAGTTTCAATATTAAGCCTGGCTTTTGTCGTTTCACCTATTTCCTTTATTTCGTTGCCTTCTTCAAAGTGTTGTTTCTTCACTTCTTCTGATTCAAGTATCCTCGAAGCAGTAGTTTTGAACTCAAGCTCTTCAAATAACTCTTTTAATTTTACAGTATCAACAGGTTGGGCCTTAAGTTTATCTTCATCAAGTTCAACCGGAGCATCCACATTTATAGTTGCAAGTTTTTTTGAGAGTTCAATCTGCTCCTTGTTCGCTTCTATTACTTCTTTAAGCTTACCCTGAAGCTTATCTGTATTTTTCAAAAGTTCCTCAACGCTTCCAAATTGCGAAATCAACTTCATAGCTGTTTTTGGTCCAATACCTGGTGCCCCTGGAATATTATCCGAAGTATCGCCCATAAGTCCGAGGATATCTATGACCTGTTCAGGTCTTTCCACTCCAAATTCACGTTTTACATCATCAACACCCCATATAACAGCCTCAGCCCCGTTTCGCGAAGGTTTATACATGAATATTTTATCCGAAACTAATTGGGTAAGATCTTTGTCGGGTGTCATTATATATGTCACGAATCCACGTTCTGCAGCTTTCCGTGCAAGTGTGCCTATTACATCGTCCGCTTCATATCCAGGGTACTCTATAATTGGTATATTGAATGCCTCGATAAGCCTTTTGATATAAGGTATCGATTTTTTTATATCTTCCGGGATTTCTTCCCTGGTGGCTTTATATTCAGGGAATATTTCCTGACGGAATGTAGGACCAGGCATGTCAAATACAACTGCTAAATGCGTTGGTTTTTCTTTTTGCAAAACTTCCTGAAGTGTTAGTAAAAACCCAAATATTGCCGAAGTATTTAAACCTTTTGAAGTGATTCTTGGATTCTTTAAAAATGCATAATATGATCTGAATATCAAAGCATACGCATCGAAAAGAAATAATTTTTTTTCTCCTGTTTCAGGCATAACTTTGTAACATTAATTATCAGAAGCAAACCATTCTGCGAACGATATTGGAGTTTCATACAGGCGCAGGCTATGAAGTGAGACTCCTTCAGGAAAACTGTTCTTAAGTCGTGAAGCAAAATCTGTAACCAGATTCTCGCATGTGGGTTGATAATCCAACATCACCATGTTTTTTAAGGCTTTACTCATTAATAGCATGTCATTATCCTTTATGTATCCTTTGCTTACAGCAATTGAATGATCAAAAATGTTCAGAATTTTTTCCGTGACTATTTTCTTTATATCCTTAAAATCCATAACCATTCCTTCTTTCGGGCTATTTGTATCATTAACAGGTATGCCGGAAACAGTAACACATAACCTGTAAGAATGGCCATGTATATTGCTGCATGGACCATCATATCTATCGAGCACATGAGCCATTTCAAATGTAAACTCCTTCGTAATTCTAACAATCTGGTTCATTATTTAGCTTATATACAAAAATGACAACTCCTATATGCATTAAGATATTATTTATTTATTATTCAATAATTTTTTTATGAATCAATGCGTTATTATTTTTGTATAAAAATATAAAACTAAAACGAAATGAAGAAAATTATCTATTTACTGTTTGTATTAGTCCCGACAATTTTATTTTTACAAAGCTGTGAGAAAAAAGGCAATCCTCCAATAATTCCTCCTGTTGAAACTATGTTAATAGACTTCAGCAATTTTACTAACGATACAAAGTCTGCAACTACACCTGATGTTTTAAATAATTCAAAGGCAGTAATTAATTATAACTGGAGCTTGGCAGCAACGGTTGCCGGCGTATGGAACAGGCTTTTTTATGATAATTTTAATGTTCCTGTCGAAGCACTGCGAAAAGCAACTGAAAACAAGCCTTCTTATCTCGATAACAAAAAATGGCAGTGGAAATACTCTGTAAATGTTCTGTCTGTTACTTACATTGCAAGATTTACCGGTCAAATAACCTCAAAGGATATTAAATGGGAAATGTATATATCCCGGTCAGGAGTAGGCGGTTTTGATGAATTTATGTGGTTTAGCGGCACAACATCACTTGATGGCAAAAGCGGTCAGTGGATTTTATATGAAAGTAAAGATTCACAGGTACCAATGCTTAAAATTGACTGGGTAAAAACGGTAACAGAAGTTGAATCTGTAAAATATACTTACATTAAAGACGGGAATCTTCTAAAAGATAGTTATATTGAATATAACCGTAAAACATCCTCTTATAAAATACATCTGTATGACGAATCACGTGAAACATTTGTCAACATAATAATTGAGTGGAACACTACCAGTCATAATGGAAGAATTCAGACTTCTGATTATTTCGAAGATAATAACTGGCACTGCTGGGACAGTAATAAAAATGATGTTCAATGTTCTGAATAAATGTAAATTAAAAGCTTAGCCAAAATTTAAGCCCATTAAATTCGCTTATATTTTTTATCAACTTATACTTGCAATGCAACAACAACTATTGACAATTTAGGAAAATCTTTATTTTCTCGATTCTTTTTATCAATTTTGCGCTGATTATAGTTTGACATGAAGAATATTCCTAAAGGCAGAATAGCTTTAATAATTATAATTCTTATTTTGCTAGCTGACCAGACACTTAAAATATGGGTTAAAACCCACATGTTTCTGGGCCAGGAAATTCATATTTTTGGAAAATACGGAATGCTTCACTTTATAGAAAATAATGGTATGGCATTCGGTATGGAAATTGGCGGAAATACAGGCAAAATATTGCTTAGTATTTTCAGGATAGCAGCAATAATATGTATCGGATGGTACCTTTCCTCCTTAATAAAGAAGAACGCTCACACAGGGCTTATTATTTCTGTAAGCGCAATTCTTGCCGGTGCTATTGGAAATTTTATTGATAGTGCATTTTATGGCCTTATCTTCAGTGAAAGCACTTACGATAAATTAGCTGTTCTCTTTCCGCCAGAAGGAGGGTATTCTTCATTCCTTAAAGGAAAAGTTGTGGATATGTTTTATTTCCCTATAATCAATACAACATGGCCTGAGTGGTCACCTATAAAACCTGGCGAATCGTTTATATTTTTCAGGCCGGTATTCAATATTTCCGATGCAGCAATAACCTGTGGTGTATTTTCAATAATAATATTCCAGAAAAAAATGTTCAAAAATCTAAAGTAAAATCATTCTTTGCAACAGCATCTGATACAATTCAATAACAATTTAATCGAATCATCTTCCAATGAGTAATATATATTTTTCCCCTCCCTCTTTGCCGATAATATCCCTTTGTCTCTCATTATACCAAGATGATGCGAAGCAGTTGCCTGTCCAATTCCAAGCAAACTATGTATTTGAGAAACTGATAGTCTTCCTTCCTTTTCAAGGCATTCAATAATTGATATTCTTACAGGATGAGCTATTGCTTTAAGCATCTCCGATGCCCTTTCAAGATTTTCCGCTGTTAATCCCAAATTTTCCATTCTACGAAATTTTAAACAAAAATATATAAATATATAAGTATATTAAATATTTTACCGATTTGCAAGTATTTAATGGCAAATCTTATGACGTTTGCTTTTATTATGCATTGAAATTTTTTATATGTTTGAAAAACAAACACTGCATCAAATGTCAACTCTTGCAGAAATAAGAAAGCCAATCGAAAAAGAAATGGCTGAATTCGAGTCATTTTTTAACAAGACATTTAAGAGCGATGTGCCACTGCTTAAAATAATTCTCAATTATATTTTCAGGCGAAAAGGGAAACAAATGAGGCCTCTTTTAGTTTTTCTTTCGGCACGTCTAAATGGTGAAGTTAATGAATCAACATGCGTTGCGGCGACCTTGATAGAACTTTTGCATACTGCTTCACTTGTCCATGATGACGTTGTTGACGATGCCAGCCAGAGAAGAGGTGTTTTGTCTGTCAATGCCCTATGGAACTCAAAAATAGCTGTACTCACGGGCGATTACATGCTTGCAACCGGTTTACTTGTAAGCCTTGAAAAAAATCGTTATGACATGCTTGAAATTGTATCTGAAGCTGTGAAATCAATGAGCGAAGGTGAACTTCTTCAGCTTCAGAAAGCACACAAATTAAATATCAATGAAACAGATTATCTAAAAATAATTCAATCCAAAACGGCAGCACTTATTTCTGCATGTACAGCTTGTGGTACTGCTTCTGTAACAAATGATGCAGAAGTTATACAAATAATGAAAGAGATGGGCGAAAACATAGGAATTGCCTTCCAGATAAAAGACGACATACTCGACTATGAAGGAAACAACCTCACTGGTAAAATAAAAGGCAATGATATTAAGGAGAGAAAAATAACTCTTCCGCTTATTTATGCTCTTGAAAAATCACCATTGGCTAAAAGAACTCACATTTTATATATTGTGAGAAAAAAGAAAAAAACCAAATCGGAAATTGAAGAGGTAATTAAATTTGTTAGAGATAACGGAGGAATCGAATACTCAGCACTAAAGATGAATCAGTATAAGGATAAAGCTCTGGCAATACTCGATTCGTATCCTGAATCGGAAATAAAAACATCACTTAAAAATTTTGTCCTTTACACTACTTCACGTGATAATTGATTTTGATACAAAAATCTGCTTATTACAATTAACCATTATTATATATCTCTTTGAAAACTTAATTAATGCATAAAATGAAAACACCAATACACTTTATCCGTATCTTCATTTTGATCCTCCTTATATCATCTTATATTCCTTCTGCATTTAGCCAGAGCATAGAAGGTGACTGGCATGGACAACTAAAAGTAAAGGATCGTTCACTTCCTATTTCACTTCATGTAAAATCCACAAAAGATGGATATACATCCACATGGGATAGTCCTAATCAGGCTACCTTTAGCATTCCTTCGACAACAACCGTATTTGTTTATCCCGATTTCTCATTTTCACATGAAGGCTCAGCATTTACATTTATCGGCAAAGTTTTACCTGATTTCTCAGCAATTCAAGGAATATTCACACAGTCAGAAGAGCAAATTCCTCTTATCCTGACAAGAAAGCCTCCTGCTTCTTCGCCCATAGGTCGTGTTGCATTAAAAGATAAATATGACAAAAAAGAAGTTTATATTACTATGCGCGATGGTATAAGACTTTTCACGTCAATATATACGCCAAAAGATAAATCCATTACTCATCCTATCCTTTTAAATCGTACTCCATATAATATTGAGCCTCAAGGACCTACTTCATTCAATATTTACTTTCAGCTCTATTCAAGATATACAGAAGATAATTATATTATGGTATTTCAGGATGTCAGAGGAAAATATATGAGTGAAGGCGTGTTCGAAGATATCAGGCCAGTAATACCTGAAAAAAAGAGTAAAAAAGACATTGATGAAACAACCGATACATGGGATACGGTTGACTGGTTAGTTAAAAATGTTCCGGGGAACAACGGGCGTGTCGGTATATTTGGAATATCCTACCCGGGGTTTTACTCAACAATGGGAGCTATTAACTCTCATCCTGCTGTTAAGGCAATTTCACCTCAGGCACCTGTAACTGCATGGTTCATCGGCGACGATTTTCATCATAACGGTGCTTTTTTCCTGCTCGACTGCTTCAGCTTCTTTTATAGTAATGGACATCAGCACAGAGCACCTTCAAGGAAAGGATTCCCTTCATTCCAGTGGCCTATCCCTGATAACTATGAGTTCTTCTTATCAGTTGGCCCAATCAGGAATATTTCTCCAAAATATTTCGGCGATAGTGTGAAATTCTGGAATGATGCTTTCGCTCATCCAGACTATGACGATTTTTGGAAAGCGAGAGACCCACGTCAGTTTCTTAAAAATACCATGCCGGCCATCATGACGGTTGGAGGCTGGTTCGATGCAGAGGACCTTTACGGCACCATTCATACTTATAAAGCTTTTGAAAATCAAAATCCTGAATCACTTACGAATATCTTCGTAATGGGCCCATGGTATCACAGCCAGTGGGCATTCGGAAAGGCAGAAAACCTTGGAAATATTTACTGGGGAATTGATGCTAATGAAAAATATCATAATCTCGAAAAAGAGTTCTTCGATTATTTTCTGTATGGAAAGGGTGATGGGAAATTTGCCGAAGCTACTATCTTTATAACAGGTTCGAATAAATGGAACGAATTCGAAACCTGGCCACCAAAAAATGTTGAGGAAAAAAATCTCTATCTTATGCCTGACGGTAGAATCTCGTTCACTCCCCCCACTGTTTCAGGAGGCTTCGACGAATATATTTCAGACCCCATGAAGCCCGTTCCATATACTGAAGGTGTGCACACTTATAGAACTATAGAATACATGACCGATGACCAGCGATTTGCATCAAGAAGGCCTGATGTTATGGTTTATCAGACAGATATACTTACAGAAGACATAACGGTAACCGGGCCCCTCGAAGCCGATATTTTCGTTTCTACATCAGGCACTGACGCTGATTATGTTATAAAACTTATTGACGTGCTTCCACCTGATACTCCTAATCCGGAAGACATGATTACTAAAGTTCCGCTTGGCGGATACCAGATGCTCGTGAGAGGTGAGATCTTCAGAGGACGATATAGAGAAAGTTTTGAAAAACCCATACCATTTACTCCATACAAAATTGAAGAAGTAAAATATGAACTACCCGATGTCGCTCACACTTTCAAAAAGGGTCATAAAATAATGATACAAATCCAAAATTCATGGTTTCCACTTGTTGACAGAAATCCGCAGAAATTTGTAAATATCTACAAATGTGGTGAAGAGGATTTCCAGAAAGCAGTCCAGAGAATTTATCATGAGACTGATCACCCATCAAACCTTAAAATTATGGTACTTAAAGAAACATCAAGATAATCGGATCAATTATATGCAACAAATAATAATTACTTATTTTTCAACTTATGGTTTTTGATTTTTTATGTATGTTTATATCTAATTTAAACTAACAGCAATTATGAAAAAAGCCAGGTTAACAAGAAGGAAATTCGTTACTGTAGCTGCTGCAGGTGCCGGAAGCCTTATAATAGGCAAAAAGGCTATTGCTTCAGCTACAGTTGATATTTCTGATGCCGGTGTCGATCCTTTTAAAATCGTTACACTAGGTAAAACAGGAATAAAAACTACTCTTCTCGGAATGGGTACAGGCTTCAACGGTTATAACCGTACATCGAGTATAACACGTGCTGGAGTAGCCGAATCAGTAATTAGATATGCTTATGAGAAAGGAATACGCTACTTCGATTGTGCCGATAGTTACGGTACCCATACTTACGTCAGAGACGCACTTAAATCATATCCTCGCGAATCGTATGTAATTGGTACAAAAATGTGGGTTACCAGGGGCGGCATTCCTGAACCTGAACGACCCGACGCAGAAATAGTAATTGACAGATTTAGAAAAGAATTAAACACCGATTATATCGATCTGGTCCAACTTCATTGCATGACGTCCGGCTCATGGAACGATGAACAGAAAAGATTTTTAGACGGACTTGAAAAGCTCAAAGCAAAAAATATTATTCGTGCTCATGGTGTTTCTATCCATTCCCTCAACGCTATGAAAACTGCTTCGGAAAGTCAATGGGTTGATACGGTTCATGTAAGGATAAATCCTTATGGAGAAAGTATGGACAGCCGTGAGCCTTCCGACGTAGTAACTTTTATTAAAAAACTTCATGATTCAGGAAAAGGTGTTATAGGAATGAAACTAATCGGAAACGGAAGTTTCAAAGACGACTCCGAAAAAATTAATGAATCTCTAAAATATGTTCTAAGCCTTAGAACTGTAGATATGATAATTGTAGGTTTCGAAAAACCGGAACAAATTGACGATTATATAAACAGAATGAAAAAAACAATTATTCGATTATGAAACGACATTTATTTACTCTTTTAACAGTTCTTGTTTTTTCTGCAATTGAAACTTCTTTTTGCCAGACTACAAGCAGTAGTCAGATCATTCCGCAAGGAGCTGAGGTAATAAAACTTGCAGGCAATTTTGCCTTTACCGAAGGCCCTGCTGCTGACAAACATGGAAACGTTTATTTTACCGATCAACCTAATGATAGAATAATGATATGGACTTTAAAAGGCGAATTAATTACATTTATGCAACCTGCTGGAAGATCAAACGGACTCTTTTTCGATAAGGATGGAAACCTGTGGGCTTGTGCTGACGAGAAAAATGAACTGTGGAAGATAACTCCCGACAAGAAGATAGAAGTTGTCGTAAACAAATATAACGATGCACCTTTTAATGGCCCAAATGACCTGTGGATATCTAACGACGGCAAAGTTTATTTCACAGATCCGTTTTACCTGCGCTCATGGTGGGACCATACACAACGACCGCAGGATAAACAGTGTGTGTATTATCTTTCGCCTGACCACAAAACATTAATACGTGTGATTGACGATCTATTACAACCAAATGGAATTGTCGGAACACCCGATGGAAAAACTCTTTACGTAGCTGATATCGGCGACAGGAAAACCTGGTGTTATAAAATAAATCCAGACGGCAGTGTTACCGATAAAAAGCTCTTTTGCAATATGGGTTCCGATGGAATGACAATTGATAACAAGGGAAATATTTATCTTACCGGAAATGGTGTAACTGTTTTCGATAAAACGGGAAAACAAATTGTCAATATTCCGGTTCCGGAGAAATGGACTGCAAATGTTTGTTTTGGCGGGAAAAACAGAAAAACACTTTTTATTACTGCAAGTACAGGGTTATATTCTATACAGACTAAAGTTAAAGGAGTATATTGAAAATTATTACTTCCAATTAGTTTTATTGCTTTCAATATATTATGTAATTATTTGTCATTTCATACGTTAACAATACAGAGTTTGTTTGTACTTTCAACACATGGCTACTTTTAATTTACTTGCCTGAGATTTTGAAAAATAATCACTAACAGATAAAAAAGTAAGAAATGATGAATTCCTTAATATTTTCGGGTCATATTTTGCTTAGTTTTAAAATTTCCGGCAATTCTAATTACATGACATTAAGCCATATATTAACCCTTATAATATAAATTATTAAAACCAGGTCTCATGACTCATGAAGATTTTCTTGTAAAAAATCTGGGTAAAACCAATGTTAAATCACCACTATGTCAGGCTGCACGGAATTACAGTCTTCTTTATAAGTTTGTTGAGGAAAGCGAACGAATATTATATGATGTCTCCCTTGATAATTTCAACAAATGTATGAAAAATGGCGAACAGCCTCTTTCTTTTGAAAAAGCTGGTCCAAGGGAAAATATTTTTTTCGAACCTGCTAAAACAAAAGTTGGAATAGTAACCTGCGGTGGTTTATGTCCGGGTCTTAACAATGTTATTCGGAGCCTTGTTTATGAGTTATATTACCGTTATGGCGTCACCAGAATACTCGGCATAAAATATGGATTTGAAGGTCTTGTTGCAAAATATAATCATCCTGTCGTTGATCTCACTCCTCAAGTTGTAAGTTACATACATTTAAGCGGCGGAAGTTTCCTCGGTTCCTCAAGAGGTCATCAGGATGTTGTGGATATGGTTGATACTCTCGAGATATTGAATATAAATATTCTGTTTTGCATTGGAGGCGACGGTACATTAAAGGGTGCGCATGCCATATATGAAGAAATTTCAAAAAGAAATCTCAAAATATCTGTTGCAGTAATCCCTAAAACTATTGACAATGATATAAGCTTTATTGAAAAGTCATTTGGATTTGAGACAGCCTTTTCAATTGCAAATGATATTATTAAAAATGCTCATAATGAAGCTGCTGGAGCCTATAACGGAATAGCTCTAGTTAAACTCATGGGGCGCGATTCCGGATTTATTGCAGCACATGCAGCCCTGGCAATACAAGAAGTTAATTTTGTACTGATACCTGAAGCGCCTTTCGATCTATATGGCCAGCGTGGTTTTCTGCGGATTCTAAGGAAAAGACTCGAAGACAGACATCACGCGGTGGTGGTCGTAGCCGAAGGGGCCGGTCAGGATCTGTTCGATAAGTCGGAACAAGTTACAGATGCTTCAGGTAATATAAAGCATAAAGATATTGGTGTTTACTTGAAAGAAAAAATTTCAGAGGAATTTACAGAAAAGCGGTTTCCATTCTCAATACGTTATATTGATCCAAGCTATATCATAAGAAGTGCTCCGGCAAATCCAAACGACAGTAAGTTCTGTAATCTTTTGGCCCAAAATTCGGTTCATGCTGCTATGGCCGGCAAAACAGATTTTGTTGTGGGTTACTGGAACGATCTTTTCACGCTTATACCTATAGAACTCGCAACATCACAAAGAAAAAAGATCGATATTAACGGCGAACTCTGGTGGCATGTCATTGAAGCTACAGGTCAACCTTCATCAATGAAAAATCCATGATTAAAAATATCATCTTTGATCTTGGTAATGTTCTGATTAACTGGAAGCCTGCCGAATTTCTTGAAAATGCCGGTTATAATGACCCTCTTAAAAGCCTAATCGTTAATTATATTTTTAACGGTCCTGAATGGCGTCAGTTAGATAATGGCGATATTACACTTAACGAGGCAATCAATAAAATAGCAAAGAAATCATCTCTTTCAGGGAGCGAAATAAAAGCCGTATTTGATTTAAGAACAAAAATAATAACTCCCATCATACCGAATATAAAACTTCTGCCAGAACTTAAAAAAAGAGGCTACAAGCTTTATTACCTTTCCAACTTCCCCGATGATATATTCGATGAGGTTTGTAATAGTTATGATTTCTTCAATTATTTTGATGGAGGAGAAATATCTGCCAGGCTTCAAGCATCAAAGCCGGATGAAAGGATTTACAGATTGTTTCTCCAAAAATACTTTCTTAAACCCGGGGATTGTTTATTCATTGATGATATGAGCATCAATGCTAACTCGGCTGAAAATATTGGCATGACGGCAATTCATCTTAAAGAGCCACTTGAGTTGAAATCAAAACTTGAGAATGCCCTTGGAATAATATTAAATGTCTGAGATATAAAATTCATAATAAAATTTACAGTAATTTTTTATCCGAAAACAATTTCAGTATTTATTAAAGTATTCGGTCAAAAGCTTTGCTTTGGAATGACCTACTATATCTTTAAGCTTCTCATAGCTTGACGATTTGATTTCATCAATTGAATTAAAATTATTAAGAAGTAATTCCCTGGTCTTAGGGCCTATTCCCTTTATATCGTCGAGCGAAGATCTGACCATATCTGCTGAACGTTTCTCCCTGTGAAAAGTAATGCCAAAGCGATGAGCTTCGTTTCTAATTTGACGTATAAGTTTGAGCGTATAAGAATCTTTATCAAGATAATAAGGGATGCTATCGCCTGGAAAATATATCTCTTCCAGTTTCTTGGCTATTCCGATTACTGTCATTTTATTCTTTAAATTAAGCTTTTCAATGCTTTTTAGTGCTGAATTCAACTGACCCTTTCCTCCGTCAATTATAACAAGTTGTGGTAATTCCTGATTTTCTTCAGTCAATCTGTGGTATCGTCTGTATATCACCTCCTCCATAGAAGAATAATCATCCGGGCCTTTAACTGTTTTAATATTGTAATGTCTGTATTCTTTTTTTGACGGCCTCCCGTTTCTGAAAACAACACATGCAGCTACGGGATTTTTACCCATAATATTGGAGTTGTCAAAACATTCAATATGCATGGGCAGTTCAGTCATATAAAGATCTTTTTTAACTTTTTCAAGATTTCTTTCTGTTCTATTTTCTTCTTCTCTTCCCTCTTTCCTTTTTAACTGCTCCATGCAATAAAACTTTGCATTTTTTTGTGCCAGTTCAAGAAGCTTATGTTTATCGCCAATTTCCGGAACTGTATATTTAATATCTTTCATAAGAATGTCAGGTAAAAACGGAACTATAATTTCTTTTGACTCGCTTCCGGTTTTAAGTCGGATTTCAGTTATTCCCATGCCAAGAATATTATCTTTTGTCTCATTCAGCCGATTTACAATTTCAAGAGTATAAGTTTGAATCACAGCCCCATTTGAAACCCTAAGATAACTGATATATGCCTTTCCATTTTCTTCTGAATAGCCGAAAACATCGACATTACGAATTGTTGAACTTACTATTGCCGATTTACTTCTGTATTTCGAAAGAATTTCTATCTTTTCTTTGACCTTTTGGGCTTCTTCAAATCGAAGTTCTTTCGAATATAAATTCATTAAGCCTTGAAGGTACTCTATCACCGACGAAATATTTCCCTTCAATATATCCTTTGTTTGGGAAATATTCTTGTTATATTCTTCTTTTGTTTGTTTACCAATGCAAGGTGCACTGCAGTTACCCAAATGATATTCGAGACATATTTTGAATTTTCCAGCATTAATATTCTCCTGCGTTAGGTTATAATTACAAGTTCTTAAAGGATATAACCGGCGAACAAGCTCAAGGATTGTTTTTACCATTGCTACTGAAGTATAAGGTCCGAAATAATCCGAGCCATCTCTGACTTGCTTTCTGGTTAAAAAAACTCTTGGAAAAGGTTCATTTTTTATGCAAATCCATGGAAAGGTTTTATCATCTTTAAGAAGAATATTATATCTGGGCTGATATTTTTTAATTAAATTATTTTCAAGTAAAAGAGCATCTGATTCGTTATCTGTTATAATATAACGTAATTCGGCTGCATTTTGAAGCATAACTCTCGTTTTGCCTGACTGCTTTTTTGTAAAATAGGAACTTACTCGTTTTTTCAAGTTTCTTGCTTTACCCACGTAAATTATTTTCCCAAATGAATCTATAAACTGATATATCCCGGGATTATCAGGTAAATTTGGTAATATCAATTCATGTTTAAGCGTCATTCTATTCTAACGACATTCTATTATTAACAAATATAGGAATAGAAATTTGCAACCGATTTAATCCTTGACTGTTAAAAAGACAGCGGAATGAAATTAAATTTTCTTCCGTTGAAAAGTCCGCGATCGCTTAGTTTAAGTTCGGGAATTACCAGTAAAGCCATAAATGAGAGAGTCATAAAAGGTGCGTTCATTTTGCAACCAAGCATTTTAACTTCATTGGAAAGGTTTTCATAAATAGTTGCCACCTCCGATACCGGTTTGTCCGACATTATTCCTGCTACAGGGAGAGGCAAAAAGCTGATTTTGTCATCACACGCAATAGCCAGCCCTCCCTTGAGTTTAACAATCTGGTTAACTGCGTTAACAATATCTTTATCGTCAACACCAACACAGATTATATTATGACTATCGTGAGCTACAGAGCTGGCGAAGGCACCTTTTGTAAGTCCGAATCCCTTAATTAATCCTACAGCAGGTTGTGAATCATTATATCTATCCTTCACCACAATCTTTAAAATGTCATTTTTCGTATCGGACGATATAATGTTGGAATCAGCAGAGTCAACTATTGTTTCCTTTGTAAAAAGATCTCCGTCAAAAGCTTCAATAACTCTTAACCTTTTTCCATTCGGTACAATCTTAATCTGGCTGGCATTTATTAAAGAACTGTTAAAATGATTTAAATGAACAGGTTGAGCATATTGAAACAATATTTTACCATGATCGAAGACTTTGTCGCCATTTATCCATGTTTCAAGTACATTCATTTCTGCAGGATTATCAACAACAATTAGATCGGCTGCATCTCCAGACCTTAATAACCCTGTATTTAATTTATAATGTTGCGTCGGATTAATAGTACAGCTTCTAATAACATCGAACATATTAAATCCTTCTTTTATCAGTTCAGCTATAATTTTATTCAAATGATTTTTTACGAGGATTTCAGGGTGAAGGTCATCAGTGCATAGCATGACCATATCCGGATTCGATTTTATTAAACCTTTTAAAGCATTGAGGTTTCTTGCTGCGGTTCCCTCTCTGATCATTATTTTCATGCCAAGAGAGATTTTTTCCTTAGCCTCTTCTATAGTAGTACATTCATGGTCGGTTGATATACCAGCAGAAATATATTTTTTTAAGTTTTCACCAGAAAGAGCCGGAGCGTGACCGTCAACAGGTTTACCATATTTCTTTGCAATTTCAATTTTGTTACAAACCTCCTTATCCTTATATATTACTCCAGGGAAATTCATCATTTCAGCAAGATGTGTTATTGTTTCCATTTTTAGTAATTCTTCTATTTCTGTGGAACCTATTATTGCGCCTGAAGTTTCGAAATTAGTAGCCGGGACACATGAAGGTGCTCCAAACCAAAATTTCAATGGAACTTTTTCCGATTCCTCTATCATAAACTTTACTCCTTTCAGGCCAAGTACATTTGCTATTTCATGAGGATCTGCCACAACGCCTGTTGTTCCATGTGGAACAACAGCAGATGCAAAAGAAGACGGTGGGGTCATAGAACTTTCAATATGGATATGAGAATCTATAAGTCCGGGTAATATATAAACATTTTCTTGTTTATCTATCCTATTTACTTCCTTTATTCTTTTTCCTTCTATTATTAGAAGGGCCGGATAAATATGTCTATTGTGAATATCAATTATATTTCCTTCTAACTCTTTTTTGTTCATGCTTTATATAATCCAAACTATTCTAAAATTAAATATTTTAATTCAAATAATAGCAATTAAATTATTGAATTAAGTGTAAGATTACAAGATTTTATTTTCAAATGTTCCACGTGAAACATTTATCTTCCCATATACATAAGAAGTACATGGATATCTGACGGTGATACTCCGCTTATTCTACTTGCCTGACCAATTGTTAACGGTTTAATTCTGTTCAGTTTTTGTCTACCTTCTGTAGATATTGAAAGTAACTCGGTGTAATCAATATCCTGAGGTAGTTTCAATTCTTCTAGCCTATTAATTTTATCTGCTACAATTTTTTCTCTTTCTATATAACCCTTATATTTAATATCAATTTCAGCCGATTCAACAATTTCGTTAAATCGCTCAGATTTAAATACTTTTAATTTCTTTGCTTTCTCGTATTTACTCAGAAAATTAGAAAGTGAAATTTGTGGCCGAAGTACTATATTATATGCTTTTACTTTACTATGTATTTTTGCAGTGTCATTTTCTTCAAGTAATTTGTTTATCTCATCAGGAGCAATATTTTCCTTTTTTAAAAAATCAATTATTTCCTTAATCATCTCTTCTTTTTCTTCAAGCCTTTGAATTCTTTCCTTGCTTACCGTACCAATCTTTTCACCCTTTCTTGAAAGTCTTTCATCCGCATTATCCTGTCTTAAAAGTATCCTATACTCAGCTCTTGATGTAAACATCCTATATGGTTCATCAACTCCTTTAATAACTAAATCGTCAATTAACACACCAATATAGGCTTCATCTCTTCCAAGTACAAATGTCTCATTATTATTAATTTTTAAAACTGCATTTATTCCCGCCATAATTCCTTGAGCTGCTGCTTCTTCATATCCAGTAGTTCCATTAACCTGCCCAGCAAAAAACAATCCTTTTATTATTTTGCTTTCTAATGAATGCTTTAATTGTGTTGGTTGAAAAAAGTCATATTCAATTGCATATCCAGGCCTATAAATATTTACATCTTCAAGTCCGTTAATTTTTCTTAATGCATTTAACTGAGCTTCGAGTGGTAAACTACTTGCAAACCCGTTTACATAATATTCAACTGTATCCCTTCCTTCAGGTTCAATGAATAATTGATGTGATTTTTTATTTTTAAATGTAACAATTTTATCCTCTATACTAGGGCAATATCTTGGCCCTCTTCCTTTTATTTTTCCTGTAAATAATGGACTGAATTTAAGTCCTTTTCTCAATTCATTATGAGCTTC
Organism: Bacteroidales bacterium; assembly: GCA_017999895.1. Lineage (GTDB taxonomy): Bacteria > Bacteroidota > Bacteroidia > Bacteroidales > VadinHA17 > LD21. The sequence goes on along the minus strand of JAGNKY010000013.1, from coordinate 54,634 downwards.
TTCATTTGTAAACGTTATAAAACAACTTTTTTCATTTTCAATCCTTATAAAATTATGTAAATATGAAAAGCATCTCCCCTCACCGTCTCCCTTCTGTTCTGTCATCTTCTTAAAGTTTACGGATCTTCCATCTAGCCGTGCACTAGTTCCTGTTTTTAATCTTCCCACAATAATGTTTTCTTCTTTTAACTGATCACTTAATCCCTCGGCAGCAAGTTCACCAATCCTTCCTCCTTTATAAGTTTTAAAACCAACATGTAATAAGCCATTTAAAAAAGTTCCATTTGTTAATATTACTGCTTTAGCATTAAATCTGTTACCAAAAGCAGTTTCTACTCCTGATACTTTATTATTTTCTATAATAAGTCTTTTAACTTCTTCCTGCCACATATACAGATTTTCTGTATTTTCCAGCATTTTTCTCCACTCCTTTGAGAAGAGCTGACGGTCGCATTGCGCTCTTGGGCTCCACATAGCTGGTCCTTTAGATCGGTTTAGCATCCTGAATTGTATCATGCTTTTGTCAGTTATAATTCCACTAAGTCCTCCAAGTGCATCAATTTCCCTAATAATTTGACCTTTTGCAACTCCACCCATAGCAGGATTGCATGACATTTGAGCTAATTTTGTTATGTCTATCGTTATTAAAACGGTTTTTGCCCCCATTTTTGCTGCAATGTGAGCAGCTTCACATCCTGCATGTCCTCCACCTACTACAACTACATCATAATTGAATTCCATAATTCTTTACAGCCTTAATAAGCCAACTATCCTCTATATTTTTCATTATGTCTCTTTGTTCTTCATTTGAATCTTCAAAGCCACACAAATGTAAAGTACCATGAATAATAACCCTCATTAGTTCATTAGCCAAAGTTACTTTATATTTCTTGGAATTATCTTTAATGGTGTCAATTCCAATATATATATCTCCGCTTAAAACTATATTATCGGACAGAATGAAACATAAAACGTCTGTTGCATAATTATGCTTCAAATATTGATAATTTAGATTTATAATTTCTGAATTATCAATAAAAATAAAATTTATATTACCTGGTTTTTTCCCATATTCATTAATGATATCTTCAATGAGTATCTTAACTTTTGACCAGTTCTTAATTTTATATTTTTTATATGGGTAATGAATTAAAATGCTCAATCATTAATATTTTTAAATATAAGAGTAACCTTATTCCCTGATTCATTAAAGGTTACATCATCAGCTAGTTTTCTCATTAAAAAAACACCTCTTCCAGTCAACTTTTCGATGTTTTCTGGCGCAGTTGGATCGGGAAGATTACTATAATTAAATCCTTTGCCTTCATCCTCAACAGTTACTTTTAAATTTTGTCGTCTATAATCAATTGTAATTTTTACTTCTTTTTCTTTATCATATTTATTACCGTGAGCAACTGCATTATTAACTGCTTCCATAGTAGAAACCAATATCTTACCGTAATTTGTTTTATTTATTCCAGCTTTAGCACTAATTTCATCAATAATCTTCTCTACTTTTCTAAGATTATTAATTTCCGATTTTATGCTTAATTCTTTTATCATATTTTATTCTTTAATTTTACCTTATACATTAAGGTTATCATAATTGTTTCATTCTTTACTGACTTTTTGCAATCCATTCTTCTGGGTTTAATTTTTCCTTTTCTTTAAATATCATAAACTTCAATATTGATTTATTATCTTTCCCCTCATCACAATAAACTTCTCCAAGTATTTGCTTTGTTTCCACTATGTCTCCTGTTTTAACTATAACGTTTACCAGGTTTTGATAAACAGTAAAATAATTTCCATGCTTTATAATTATTGACATATTTGCTCCGCTTATTGGCAACACCCTTACAACTTCTCCTTTAAAGACACTTCGTACTTTTACTTTTCCCAAACTTGTTATTTCTATTCCTGGATTATTTTCTGTTACAAACGCAAGTTCTTTATGTTTTTGTAATCCGAAATTTCCAGTAATAACTCCTTTCTCTACGGGCCATGGTAAGCGACCTTTGTTCGATGCAAAATTATCACTTATTAGCTTCATTTCGGGTGTTAATGCGCCCTCAATATTTTTTCTTCTTTCTTCATCGATTATACGAGCAATTTCATTTTCAATTCTTTGAGCAATTTTCTTTTTATTGTCAAGCTCCTTCTTTAATTGTCTTTCCTTACTTGAAAGGCTATTAATCATAACTTGCTTTTTTTCTTGCTCATTCAGCAAAGCATTTTTTTGTTTTTCCTGATTACTTTTTAAATTTGACACAACTATCATGTCTTCATTTAATTTATTTTCTATCTTTTCTATTTCTTTTTTAAGCTCAAGAATTTGATCAGCAATATTTCGTCGGTATTGGTTTACTTCTTGCAGATATTTAATTCTTTTATAACCTTGATTAAAATCTCTTGCCGATAAAATAAACATCATATAATTTTGTCCCTTGGAAACTTTATATGCATTTAAAATTGCCTTTTCGTATTCCTTCTTTAATATTTCCAGGTCTTTTTCCATCAAATAAATAGCAAGTCTGTTAATTTCAACTCTTTCATTTACTAATTCAATTTCCTTTTCTAATCCTTCAATTATATCTTCATAAAGTTTAATTTTATTATTTAATATTTTTAAATCATTAATGTTTATTCCTCTTTTTCTTTCTGTTTCTTTTAACAAATTATCTATATAGTTAATTTCTTCCTGAGTTTTCCTTCTTTGTTCTTCTAATTCCTTTTTCGTCTGCCCATAAACCGGAATATCCAGTATTAAAATAAAAAATACTAACTTTAAGTATTTTGTCATAAACTTCTCATCATATATCCATTCCCAGGTATGAATTCTATTTCTCCATGCCATGGCACTATAATTTTTTTAATCTTTATCAATATTCTAATATCTCCTTTCCCATTTTTTATATCAATTGTTCTTGGTATGATAATATTTCCTCGTTTAAAATCAGAATACTTTATAACTAATTCATTTTCCTTTGGATTCGTAAATACGATTGCTTCCTTTACTTTTCTCAGATTGCAATTTATTGTAGAAATAATACTTATATTTCTCAAATTGCTATAAACAATTATATTATTGTTTCTTATTTCGCTGTTTTCTACTAATTTAATGTTAACTCCGCTTAAATCTCCAAAAGCTATCCCTAATAAATCAACAGGTACTCCGGCAATTTTTTCAAAAGCTTCACCCTTTCCATAAAGTATTTCTCTGTTTATTCTATCATTAACAACTATAGTATCTTTTGAAAGTTTAACTCGCATTGCCTCAATTCCAGTAACACTTCTTAATGATATCAGGTAATTATCTGGTGGCAAATGCTTAACTGTAAAAATAAGTCTAGTTCTTTCATTTTCATTTTTAATATCTAATTTCCCCTTTTGTATGAAAAAACCATATTCTCCCAGATTGCTTCTTAATGTTTCATCAATAATTACTTCAGGATTTGAATAAATTTCATTATTATTCAAACTCTTAAGTGATGTAGCACAACCAGAAACAAGAAAAGAGAGAATTACAATAACTATTTCTTTTTTCCCGAACAATTTTTTATCTCCTCCTCAAGATATGTTTTACTTTTATCAATTTCAATAGCTTTTCTCCATACTTCAATTGCATCCTTACATCTATTTACACCTTTTAGCATAAAACCATAATGTTCGAAATATTCAGCATCATTATTATCCTTGTTTGACAAAATTTTTTCTATTACTTCTATGGATTTTCTCACTTTGCCCATTTTAAAAAGTACCCATGCATAAGTATCAAGATAAGTAGCATTTTCAGGTTCTCTTGAAATTACCTTTTCTGCCATTTTCAAAGCTTTGTCAAGATTTCTATTGTCTTCAGCAAGGAAATATGCATAATTATTTAAAGCAATTATGTTATCAGGGTCTTTATTTAATATATCTTCAAATGTCTTAAAACATTTTTCATAATCTTTAATTCTGTAATAAATTTCAGCTTCTATTATCAGAGCCTGTACAATAGCTTCGGTTATATTTCCAGCAAGAATTTTTGCTTTACCTATTTCCTGCAGCGCTATCGTATACTCACCCTTTTCCATTGCAGCATTTGCATATAATATTTTTGCCATATAGGATAAATTAAATTCTCTTGAACATTCAGCCGCATAAACGAATAATTTATCCCACTGATTTTTACTAGCATAAAATAATAAAAGTTTTTCCCATGCTTCATAGTTCCCATAATCTTTATTTATGATTTCTATCAGCCTATTTTCCAACTTACTCTCAATACCTTTTTTTTCATATAGCTCAACCCGAAGCATATTAATATCTTTGTTTTCAGGTACTTCATTTTCAAGTTTTATTAATTTTTCTTCAAGTTTATCGAATTCATCATCTATTAACTGCTTTTTCTCTAAAATTTTTTTAAAACAATCTATTTTATCATCAATCGTAATATCATTTCTTATTATTATTTCATCAATAACATTAAATAATTTACTATATTCTTTTTCGTCAGCTAAAAAACCAATTATTAATTGTAATGTCTTTGCATCATTATTCTCAATCTCAATAATGCTATTATATAACTCAAATGCTTTTTCTTTTTCTCCTGTTTTATAATAAACATCTGCAAGCATACTTTTGTAAAATATTTTTTCTGGGTATAACTTTATCAATTTTAATAATGTATTCTTAGCACTATCATAGTCTTCCGCTTTAATATAATTTTCTATTAAAATAATTCCTGTTTTTTCATTCACACCGTACCTTTGTTCTATTTGTTTAAATATTTCAGCGGCTTTCTTAAAATTATTTGTAATAGAATATAATTCTGCCGCCTTCATTTGTATTTCATTATTTCCCGGAGATATTTTTAACGATTTTTCTATAAAATAAATTGCACTATCATAATTACTTAATTTTTGATATATATCGCATAGCATCAAATTATACCATAAATTTTTATCATTTATTTTTTCAGCCTTTAAAATTAATTCTTTTGCATATTCAATATTTCCTTTTGCTATCATTATTTCAGCAAGCTGGAAATAAACTGCATCACTTTGAGGCTTATATTTTAAACATTTTTCGAAACAATTAATTGCTTCATTCAGTCCTCCAAGTAGCTTTAATCGTAAGCCCTCCGCATATAAAAAATCATATTCAGCTGAATTATTATAATTAACCCTAATCTTAGAAGTACTTTTCAATAATTTTGGACTGCATGAAACAATTAATACACAAGAAACAAATAATATACATAAATACTTTTTCATAATTAATTCATTCCTTTCCAGTATGTCCAAACCCTCCATTCCCTCTCTTTGTTGTGCTAATATTTTCTGATTCGAGCCATTTAATTTTTTTATACTTTGCAATAATTATTTGTGCAATTCTTTCTCCTTTTTTCAAAATAAATTCTTCGTTAGAAAGATTTATCAAAATTACTTTTATTTCACCTCTATAGTCACAATCAATAGTACCGGGAGAATTTAAAACAGTAATTCCTTTTTCAGCAGCCAGGCCACTCCGTGGTCTTATCTGGGCTTCATAACCTTTTGGCAGTTCAATATATAACCCTGTAGGAACAACCGCCCTTTCTAAAGGTCTTAATGTTATATTATTATCCAACATAGCTCTTAAATCCATACCAGCAGATCTTGGCGTTGAATACTCCGGTAACTTATTTCCTGATTTATTCACAACTTTAACCTTCATTCCAATTCTTTTTAACAAAAACATAAAATATTTTATCCTTATATTGTGCATAAATGATAAAGCCTGCTATAAGACATGTATTTATAATTAACTCGTTAAAAATATTATTATAATGGAATTTCATTGAAAATATAACCATTGCGATTGCAATTGTAAAATATGGCCACAATTTCCATAATCCATAATTAACATAGTAATATTTTTTTGCAAGTATAAATGAAATCACAATCATTGTTAAATAAGATGCAACGTGTGCCCATGCAGATGCCATATAACCATAAAACGGAATAAACAAAACATTTATTAAAACAGTAACAGCAGCGCCAGCAAAAGTAATATATACACCAAATTTAGTCATATTGTTTATCTTGAACCATATACTATGATTAAGATAAATACCATAAAGAAGATATGCCATACTGATCATAGGAACAACCACTAAAGAATTTCTATATTCTTTCCCAATTATATATTGAATGCCTGATTTATATAAGTTCAATCCAAGAAAAATAATAAGCATAACCAGGATAAAATATTTCATTACGCTGGCGTATGTTTTTTTTGCGTCCTTTTTATCTGCTCTCTCGAAGAAAAAGGGTTCAGCGGCAAACCTGAACATTTGTACGAATAATGCCATTAGGACACCAACTTTATAACCAGCACCATATTCTCCAACCATATATAAACCCTGTTCTCCACCTATAATTCTACGTAACAGGACTTTGTCTATTGCGTCATTAATTGAACCACCCAAACCTGCTATCATAAGAGGCATTGAGTAAATAATCATTTGTTTCCATAATTTATCATTAAAAACAAGTTTAATTTTGAACATATAGGGCAACAGCATCAATAAAGTGGCAATACTTCCAATAAGATTAGAAAGAAACACATATCCCACTCCATAAGCTGGATTATATATTTTTCTAAAAATGCCATTACTGTTTTCGTAAACTCCTGGTGCAATAAGTAAAAGAAATAATACCGCGACTACCGTTATTACAACATTTAATATTTTAATAATACTGAAAATCATTGCCTTATTTTCTCGACGTAAACGAGCAAAGGGTATTGAATTGATTGCATCAATTGCAAGTATAGCAGAAAACATCCTTATATAGTCAGGGTTGTTTTCATACCTTAATAACCTCGAAAATGGATCTATAAAAATATTTGTTAATATTAAAAATAAAGAGGAGCTTATTAAAAGACTTATAAGACTAGTACTATAAACCTGTTCATAATTATTTCTCTTTTGTGAAAACCTGAAGAATCCGGTCTCCATTCCATATGTCAGAATAATTTGGAATAAAACCATCCAGGCATACAATTCGGTAATTATACCATATTCCTCTTTTTCAAATATTCTTGTATAAACAAAAGTTAAGATACCATAATTGAGAAATCTAGGTACAATTGTTCCAAGCCCATATATTACAGTTTGACCAGCAAGTTGCTTAATTTCATTCACTTACTTTATATACTTTAATATTACTTTGTTAGTTTAATATTTTATTTTTTGCAAAATTCTTTTTTGTCGGCCAAAGTTAAATATCTTTGCCGTTAACATAAGTAAATTTATTACTGTAAATACCTTTTTTATGGATATTCACAAATTATTTTTATTCTTACTTATACCAATTTTTCTTTTTGCCTCTTCCTGTCAGGAAAAAACTAACAGTGATAAAATCGTTCTGTTAAACACTAATTTAGGAGACATAAAAATTAAACTTTACGATTCCACTCCATTACACAGGGACAACTTTTTAAAGTTAGTCGAATCAAATTATTATAATGGTATATTATTTCATCGTATTATTAAAAATTTTATGATACAGGCTGGAGATTTTTCAACAAGAGTTCCAGCTCTTGAAAAATATCAAGATTCATTATCGAGCTATACTATTCCTGCAGAATTTGTTCCATGTCTATTCCATAAAAAAGGAGCTGTTGCTGCAGCACGTACAGGCAATGATATTAATCCCGAGATGAAATCGTCAGGAACTCAATTTTACATTGTTCAGGGAACGATTCAAACCGATTCAGAACTCGATGCAGCAGAAGAAATAATAAATAAATCTTTAAACCAGGCTTTATTTATTAAACTAATACGTCATATCTCTGACAGTATTCATTCTTCAAATCTTAATTTTTCAGATGATCAGATTCATGAATTAGCAACTATCCGGATGTTTGATATTCTTTCTACAACTTCACCATATACTATTCCACAGGATCAACGTCAGATATACAAAACTCTTGGCGGAGTTCCACGTTTGGATGGAACATACACGGTATTTGGTGAGGTTATTGAAGGTATTGAAATAGTTGATAAAATTGCATCTGTTCCAACTGATAACTTTAATAAACCGCTTTTAGATGTACGAATTATTAAAGCAGATGTTTTAAAAAAATAACTTTTCATTATGCTTGATAAGATTAATAAATTAATTGACGAGATTACTTCTATTACAAAAGACTCGGGAATAGATCCTGAAACTTTCCGCATTAAATATTTAAGCCGAAAAGGAATTATTTCATTACTTTTTGATGAATTTAAAAATGTGCCTCCGGAAAAAAAGAAAGAAATTGGCAGGTTGCTTAATACTCTAAAGCAAGTTGCACAGGAAAAATATTCGTTTTTGAAAAACCTTTCCGGCCTTAAAGAAGAAAAAATAATTAAAGAAGATGTTACAATGCCTGCTTATCCTTTACAATATGGTACCAGGCATCCCGTTTCAATCGTACGTAATGAAATCATCGACATATTTAGCCGTATAGGGTTTACAGTTTCCGAAGGTCCAGAAATTGAGGATGATGATCATGTATTTACAAAGCTTAATTTTGCACCAGAACATCCTGCAAGAGATATGCAGGATACATTTTATATCTCGCGGCTTTCAGAATATAATTCAAATCCTGATGATATCTTACTTAGAACACATACATCCTCAGTACAGGTTCGAGTAATGGAATCATCAATTCCTCCTATCAGGACTATTTCTCCAGGAAGAGTCTTTCGTAATGAAGCAATTTCAGCAAGGGCTCACTGTATTTTCCATCAAGTAGAAGGTTTATATATTGACAAAAACGTATCATTTGCAGATCTTAAACAAACTCTTTTATACTTTGCTGTCGAAATGTTTGGAAAAGATACTCATATACGATTAAGGCCATCTTATTTCCCTTTTACAGAGCCTTCCGGCGAGATGGATGTAAGCTGTAAAATATGTGGCGGCAAAGGCTGTAATGTTTGTAAATATACTGGTTGGCTTGAAATACTTGGCTGCGGGATGGTTCATCCAAATGTACTTGATTTATGTGGCATTGACAGCATGAAATATACGGGTTTTGCCTTTGGTATGGGAATCGAACGACTTTCAATGCTTAAATACCAAATAAATGATCTTCGTCTTTACTTCGAGAATGATTTCCAATTCCTTGAACAATTTCGCAATAATCTTTAAACTTTATTTTATTAATTAATTAATTAATTATCTTATCGTTAGTTTAACGATGAAAAATACTTTTAAATAATTTACTTAAGCTTTTAATTCATATATATTATATTATTAATATTTAATGTTTTAGCTTATTACGTTCCTCATAAAAGTTTATTTACGAATTAGTAAAATCAATTTTTTCGAAAAAGGTTTTAAAATAAACTATTTTCCTCTTGTATACCATTTATCATTCTTGTATGTCTTAAAGCTCTTTCGGTAGCTTCCCTTCCTCTTGGAGTACGTTTTAAATATCCTTCTTTTATAAGAAAAGGTTCATACACTTCTTCTATAGTACCGCTATCTTCTCCCACTGCTGTTGCAATAGTGTTCAGGCCAACAGGCCCTCCATTAAATTTTTGAATAATTACTGAAAGAATTTTATTATCCATCTCATCAAGTCCATCACTATCAATATTAAGAGCTTTTAATCCCTTTTTGGTAATCTCCAGATCAATAATGCCTGATCCGCTTATCTGGGCAAAATCTCTTATTCGTCGCAAAATTGCATTTGCTATTCTTGGTGTTCCTCTGCTTCTTCCTGCAATTTCATCAGCTGCATCATCATTAATTTTTACGTTCAGGATTGATGCCGATCTTTTAACAATACATGAAAGAATATTATTTTCATAATATTCAAAATGGAATTTTATTCCAAAGCGTTCTCGCAATGGATTAGTCAGTAATCCTGACCTTGTTGTAGCACCAACAAGTGTAAATTTATTAAGTGAAAGTTGAATTGACCTTGCGCTTGGTCCTTTGTCAATTATTATGTCTATTTTGAAATCTTCCATTGCAGAATATAAATATTCTTCAACAATCGGACTTAGCCTATGAATTTCATCAATAAAAATAACATCTCCATCCTGCAAAGAAGTAAGAATTCCTGCTAAATCGCCAGGCTTATCAATTACAGACCCGGAAGTTGCCTTCAGTTTACCACCCATTTCATTAGCAATTATAGTAGCTAGAGTTGTTTTACCAAGGCCGGGGGGGCCATGTAACAATACATGATCAAGAGACTCTTTTCTTAGCAGTGCAGCTTTTATGAATATTTTTAGATTATCTATAATTTGGTTTTGTCCCTTAAAATCATCGAAAGTGACTGGCCTCACCTTCCTTTCAAATTCCCTGTCATGTAAAGTCAGATTCTCTGTTCTAAAATTTAATTTATCCATTAAATACTCATTTACTTAATCAATTTGACATCACTTTCAGGAAGTTTAATTTTTATTCCATTTATGCTTACTTCTACATCGTTTTTATATGTTATTGTAAGGAACAAGGTACCGTCTTCATTATATTTTCTCCATATTTTTTGCCTAATACCCATCTTATAATATCTTTCCTCTTTTATATTTCCATTATCATAATAATATATATGAAGTCCGTCAGCATTTCCCTGAACATAATTTCCTTTATATTTTAATTTACCGTCAGGGTAATAGGATTTCCATGTTCCATCTCTTAATCCCATAATGAACTTCCCTTCTTCTTTACTTTCGCCCCAATTGAAGGTCCATTCGCCGTTTCTTTCTCCGTCAGAATATTGTCCGCTTGCAATAATTTCACCCGTTCTTGAATATTCAGTATACATTCCGTCTCTTTGACCCTGAAAATATTCCTCTTCTCTTAGTAAGCTACCGTCTTCATAATACCATGTCCAAAGCCCATTTGGCTTATCATTAGCGTAATAACCTGTTTGTTCGATATTTCCATTTTGATTGTAATATTTCCATAACCCTGATTTTCTGTTTTCCGAATATTGACCTTCAGCCTTTATTTTTCCGTCAGTATAAAAATCTTTCCAGTTTCCGTTTCTATTGCCTGCTTCATCTACTATTCCTTCAGAAACAAGGATACCGTTATCATTATAGATTTTAGCATTTACAATTTCCCCATTTTTATATTCCCTATGTGTTCCCACAGGAACTTTATTTCTATATGGTCCGCTGTAGATGAGTTTCCCTGATTCATCATATCTATTAACAATTTCAATATCTTTCTCGTCATTAATATTTGATTTTACTATTTTACCTTCATCATAAAGCATTGTAAGTATTAAATTCCCTTTTTCATCATATTCCTTATAATAACCATGTAAAAGATCATTTTTATAATAACATTCAGATTTTATAGCACCTGACGGATAAAATTCTTTCCATGTACCTTGCCTCAAACCTTTTTCGTCCTTACTATTAATTTTTTCCCTGTTAACCAAAAAATCATTACTATATTCAAATATTGCAACTACTTCCCCATTTTGATTAAATTCTTTTGAAAGTCCTTCCTTTTTACCGTTTCTATAATTAATTGTTTGCTTTATTTTTCCATCAGGGAAATAAATATATGCTTTTCCTTCCCTTTTATCACCTGCATAAAGTTCCTTCGAATAGACATAAATGCCATAAGCTGGGTCTTTTTTATACTTATAATAATATCCATTTTTTTTACCATACAGATAATTTATTTTTTCTAGTGTATCTCCAGTCTGATCGTAAAATATCCATACACTATCGAGCATGAAATTTGTTCTTTTACCTTCCGATTTTACAATTCCTGTTACATAGTAACTCTTCCAATATCCATCAGGCTTACCGTTTCTTATCATTCCTTCGCTCGACTTACTTCCATTTGGATATCTGAAAATATGATAACCATCAGGCAGGTTTTCCACTGACTGTGAAAATAAATTTACAGAAAAGCAAGTCAGTACGATAAAAATAAAAATCTTTCTCATGCTTTACAAACCAAGTTTTTTTGATATCTCTATCATTTTCATTACAGATTGTGAAGCCCTATTAATAATTTCTTCATCAATCATTATTTCGTATCTTTCATTCATCAAACTCTCATAAATTTTTTCGATCGTTATAAGCTTCATATAATTACATTCATTCAATTTTTTCGAAGAATTTTCAATAGTGACCGGTATAAATTGTTTATGTGGATTAAGTTTTATCATCTGATGTAAAACTCCAGCTTCAGTAGCAACTATATATGATTTACTATTATCGCATGAAGCGAACTCTATTAATGCCGAGGTTGATCCTATAAAGTCTGCAATAGTCCTTACAGGTAGTTCACACTCAGGATGAACGATTACCTTTGCATTAGGGTATTTTTGTTTAAGCCTCAATATTTCATCGAGCGAGAATTTTTCATGTACATGGCAGGCTCCGTCCCATATAATTAAATTTCGACCAGTTTTTTTTTCGATATAGTTACCCATATTTCGGTCAGGTGCAAAAATAATTTTCTCATTTTCCGGAAGAGACTCAATAATCTTCACTGCATTTGAAGAAGTGCATATTATATCTGACATTGCCTTTATTTCAGCAGTAGTATTTATATAAGATATTATTGTACTTCCAGGATATTTTTTTATAAATTTTTCAAAGTCTTCAGGTTTACATGAATCAGCTAAGGAGCATCCTGCTTCCAGATCCGGAATTATTACTTTTTTTTCAGGAGCTATTATTTTAACCGTTTCTGCCATAAATTTAACACCTGCAATTACAATTATCGCTGCTTTATTTTTTTCTGCTTTTTGAGCAAGCGCAAGACTGTCGCCAACAAAATCGGCAATGTCCTGTATATCGCCGGTTTGATAATAATGTGCAAGTATTATTGCATTCTTTTCTTTTCTTAATTTATTAATCTCTTCAATATAATTCACATCCTTCATTATATTTTAAAAACTTAAACATATACTTAATAACAATTGTTAATACATAAATATATACTATTTATTTTTTAATTTTTAAGTAATATTGAATATTATATCCTGTTAAGATTGTTAATATTAATTTATATATATTTTAATTTTTATTATTATCTTTTTAAAAACATCTTTTAAACAATTGAAAATATATATTTATTATAAAAATCAGTTTTTTAAATAACAAATTAACAATTGTTAATTAAAAATATTATAAGGATTAATAAAACAAAGTTAAGGCTTTTATTGTTCAATAAAAGTTAATTATCCATTATTAAGTTTTGATAAGTTTTAAGATTATATTAGAAGAAAAAGAAAATAACAAAATTTTTAATTTATTAACAATTAATAAAACAGTTATTACTAAAATGGTGTTCCTGTAATTTTTGAAGAGAAATTTATTTATTTTGATTTATTTAATTATGGTATTTACCTTTACAATTATTCATTAAAATATCATTGATTTAATTATTGTGGATAATAAAAAAATAGGTATTGCATGTGATCATGCAGGTTTTTATCTGAAAGGTAAGATTATTAAATTTCTGAAGGAAAATGGATATGAATTTAAGGACTTCGGGAGTTTTACTGAAGAAAGTTCAGATTATCCTGATTTTGCTCATCCTCTTGCGGACGCAGTTTCGGCTGGTGATGTTGGATTTGGAATTACTATTTGTGCAACCGGTAATGGAGTTAACATGACAGTTAATAAACATCAGGGGATTAGAAGTGCCTTATGCTGGAACGAAGAGATAAGCCGTCTTGCGCGAGCTCATAATGACGCGAATATTTGCGCGCTTCCAGGAAGATTTATTTCTGAACCTGAGGCAATTGTTATTATTAAAACATTTTTGACAACCAATTTTGAAGGTGGCCGTCATTTGCGAAGAATTAAAAAGATTCCACTAAAACCTCATTAAAATGCTATCGAATACTTGTAAGTATGGAATCAGAGCTCTTTCTTACCTTGCTAGTAAATCGGAAGAAAGTAAAAATATCAGAATAAAGCAAATATCTGATGACCTGAAGTTGCCAACCCCTTTTCTTGCAAAAATATTTCAGCAGTTTGTAAAGAATAAGATATTGATTTCTTCAAAAGGTCCTCATGGAGGCTACTCTTTTATCAAAGATCCTTCTTCAGTTTCGCTTTATGATATCATTGAAATTATTGACGGTTGTAATTTTTTTGAAACGTGCATAATTCATAATAGGAAATGTGAATCGGAAGGTAATTTATGTCCTATACATGAAGATTACGAGAAAATCAGAAAAAGTATAATAAAGCTTTTCCAAAATACCTCAATTTACCAGCTTGTTATAGCTGAAAGCAAATCAAAGAAAATTATATTTTGAAGCATTCTTCCTGTGTTTTATAATATACCAGAAAATTACAGCAACAATTGTACCGGCCAGATTGAATAATTCGTCGGTTGGTTGCGTAGTCCTTCCTCTGGTAACAATAGGCTGAAGTATTTCAATAATAAGTCCGAATATTATTGGAATTATGCTGATATATATATAATTTTTAGCTTTCAGTAATTGATTCCTGTTTTCATAACAAAGAGTGAATGCGAGAGCAAAATACATAATAGTATGAACTAATTTATCTACATTATGTAACTTTAAAATATTAATTTTATTTATATCGCCAGGGCTCATAAAGCTTACAAAAGCTATTATGATAGCCACGATAATAGATAATATATTTTTTCTGATTATTTTCACAATTGCAAAAATAATATTTACAATAAACTGACAATTAATATTTAAGTTTAATCCTCAATAACACCCGGATTGAGAATATTAAAAGTTTTGGATTGACTGATTGACTGATTGACTGATTGATTGACTGATTGACTGATTGAAGAGATAATAACCATGGCAGGCATTTACGTTCATATTCCTTATTGTAAAAGTATTTGCCACTATTGTGACTTTTACAGTATAAAAGACCCTGGCAGCCACGAGGATTTTATAAATGCATTGCTAAAGGAAGCAGTGCGGAGAAAAGACTATCTTTCGGGTGAAACTGTTTCCACTATTTATTTTGGAGGCGGTACACCTTCGGTATTGAATATAAGAGAGCTCGAAAGAATTATCGTCACGTTATATGATAATTATAGAATTGAAAATGATTGTGAAATCACAATTGAACTTAATCCTGATGATATAAATTATAATTATCTGGTCGGTTTGAAAAAAACAGGATTCAACCGTCTGAGTTATGGAATTCAATCATGGAATGATAATATACTTAAAATGCTTAACAGGCGGCATAATAGCAGTCAATCGGAGATAGCAATCAGAGATTCTTTTAAAGCAGGATTTATTAATATTTCAGTTGATTTGATTTATGGTATACCTGGATATAGTTCTGAAGAATGGTCCAGAAACCTAGATCTTACAACAGGATACGATATAAAACATATTTCTGCATATCATTTAACAATTGAACCCGGCACAGAATTCGGGAAAAGGAAAAAGAAGGGGTTATTGATGGAAATTGATGAAGAGGAAAGTAATGATCAATTCAACATTCTTGTTGAAAAAACTGAAAAAGCAGGTTTCATTCAATATGAGATATCGAATTTCGGTAAAGAAGGATGGTTTTCACGGCATAACAGTAATTACTGGAGGCAAGTAAGTTATTTAGGGCTGGGGCCTTCGGCGCATTCTTTTAATCAAATATCGAGACAATGGAACATTAGCGATGTTAATAAATATATTAATTCTATCAGGAAAAATAAAATATTTTATTATAAGGAACAACTTGATAATAGAAAAAGGTTTAATGAATATATAATGACATCTTTAAGAACTATATGGGGGATCGATACGGAGTTTGTTGAACAGAATTTCGGGAAAGAAGGTTATGATTACATCATAAATATTTCAGGAAAATTCATAGATTATGGTTTAATGCAACGACAGGGTGATAAGTTGATTCTTACCAACCCGGGCAAAATGATTTCTGATAATATTATAAGTGAATTTATGGTGACGGAATAATTCCCGAACAGAGTGACAATTTATCTTTTCGTAAGCATAAAACTCGTTGTCCCTATTAAATTTCCTTCGAGGTATAGTTCGGCAGTATAGTTGCCAGGTATAAAATCACCTGTATTGTCAACGAAAATGCACATATCTATGTCCTGGTTCATATAGTCCACATCACGGCTTTCGGTAAATACCATTTTAGTTGAACCATAATCGAATAAATTATCAGGGCTTATCACAATTACAAGCTGGTCGGGCCGTATTACCCTGAGGTAAACTGTTTTCTTACCAGCGGTTGCTATTGGATTCTCTCTCAAAGTAAAGCAAACACGGAGTTTATCCATTCGGTCTATCCTTGTTGTTTCCTTTCGATTTTTATTGAGTGCAACAGCAACTATATCTTTTGCTTTTATAACCGAAGCAATTTCCACTTTTGATGAAAGTTCTTCTTTTACTTTTTCGAGTTCATTTTTTGTTTTTTCAACCTGATTCATTTTCTGTTTTATATCCAGGTTTTCAGCAATGAGAATCTTATTACGCGTATTGAGTGAATCGATCTGTACAATGTAACTCTTCATTATTTCTCGTAACGTTGTTATTTCTGACCGGTATTTTTTAATAAGCTGGGCATTCGACGCGTTTATTTCAAGTAAGCGTTTAATTTTTTCTCTTTCCTTTGCAAGTTGTGCATTAAGAGTATCATTATCTGTCTTGAGCGTATCATAGCCATACATCATTTTTCTGAGTTCATTGGCCAGACTATCTTTTTCCTGGGTAAGTACGATTTCCATTTCTACCATTTTTTTCTTCTGGGAGAAATAGCTGAAAATAAAAATTGCCAGCACAATTGCCAGAATAACTGCAGAAAAAATCAGAAAAATAGAAGCTTTTGCTGCAGAATCATTGTTGCTTTTTTCTTGATTCATAAATAAAAATTAAGTAAAAATAAATGATTTAATGAATGGTAAAAATAAACAATATACTTTTACATTTATATTTTGAAGTGATTAATTGTTTATAATGTTCTATTTTATTGTGTGATAATTAATATATTAATAAAATTTAATAAGAAATGAGTGGTTTTTTTGGAGCTGTTTCCGGTCAGAATTGTGTTGAGGATGTATTTTACGGTACTGATTATCATTCTCATCTTGGTACAAAACGTGCAGGGATGGTTTTCAATATATCTGAAAAGGGTTTCTGGCGTTCAATACACAGTATAGAAAATAGTTATTTCAGGAATAAATTCGAATCCGAAATCAAAGATATTGTGAGCAATATGGGTATTGGCATTATAAGTGATACTGATCCTCAACCAATTGTTTTCAATTCGCATCTCGGCCCTTTTGCAATAGTTACTGTAGCAAGGCTTGTAAATATTTTAGAACTGGAAAAATATTTTCTCAATAAAAAAACACATTTTACTGAAAATTTTGAAGGAAATGTTAATCCTACAGAGATAGTGGCAAACCTTATATGTGAGAAGGATGATTTTGTTTCAGGGATAGAAAATGTATTCGAAAAGGTAAAAGGTTCATGTTCTCTTCTCGTTCTTAAAACTGATGGAATAATAGCGGCTCGTGACAAGCTTGGGCGAACTCCTATAGTAATAGGTAAAAAAGATGGGTCATACTCTGTTGCAACTGAAACAAGTTCATTTGCAAATACAGGTTATGAAATTGATTATTTTCTCGGTCCTTCAGAGATAGTTCTTATTAATAAAGATGGAATCACCCAATTACGGAAACCTGGTGATAAGATGCAAATATGTGCTTTTCTCTGGGTTTATTTCGGTTATCCACCTTCGTTCTATGAAAATATTAATGTGGAAGATTGCCGATATAAGTGTGGCGCTGCACTTGCAAGAAGGGATAATACCGAAGCCGATTTTGTTTGCGGAATACCGGATTCAGGAATAGGACATGCCGTCGGTTACAGCAACGAAAGTAAAATACCATATAAAAGAGCTTACTCGAAATATACTCCTACATGGCCGAGAAGTTTTTTACCACAGGATCAAACGAAGAGAGATCTCGTTGCAAAGATGAAGCTCATCCCGAATTCCGAAATTATTAAAGGGAAAAGAATTCTTTTTCTCGACGACAGTATTGTAAGAGGGACTCAACTGAAAGATTGTGCTTCCCAACTTCGAATGTCGGGTGCAACCGAAGTACACATGCGTATTGCATGTCCTCCTTTATTGTATCCTTGTATTTTCCTTAATTTTTCTCAATCAAGATCAGTTTATGAACTGGCCGGAAGAAATGCTATACGCCAAATAGGTGGTGATGAAAAAGACATAGATGAATATTTAAATCCTGATTCTGAAAAATACAGAAAAATGATTGAATGTATAAACATGAATCTGGGCCTTGACTCACTTAAATATCAACGGCTTGACGACCTTGTAAAAGCGATAGGACTCCCCAGGGAAAAACTATGTACTCATTGCTGGGACGGCTCAAGTTATTTTTGAACAATGAGAATTATCTTAAAATTAAAAAGTTAATATGAAATATGTCGGAGCCCATGTAAGCACAAAAGGCGGTGTTCAGAATGCACCCATAAATGCAGGAGAGATATTCGCAAAAGCATTCGCTCTTTTTACTAAAAATCAAAGACAATGGTTTGCTCCGCCCTTAACAAAAGAGACAATAGATATGTTCCGTGATAACTGTGAGAAATTTGATTTCAAACCGTTTCAAATAATGCCTCACGATAGTTACTTGATTAATCTGGGAAATCCGGAAAAAGAAGGACTTGAAAAGTCAAGAAATTCATTTCTCGATGAATTCAGAAGATGCGAATTACTTGGACTCGACCGGCTCAATTTTCATCCTGGAAGTCATTTGAATATGATTGGCGAGGAAGAATGCCTGAAAATAATTGCCGAATCAATAAATTTAACACTCGATAAAACAAAAACGGTTACAGCAGTTATTGAAAATACTGCAGGACAGGGAACAAATCTCGGTTATTCATTCGAACAATTACGTTTTATTATTGACTATGTTGATGACAAATCGAGAGTTGGCGTATGTTTTGATACTTGCCATGCTTATGCAGCTGGGTATAACATAAAAACCAGAGAAGGCTTTAATGAAACATTCCGATTGTTTGATGAAATAATAGGTATGAACTATTTAAAAGGGATGCATATTAATGACTCTAAAAAAGGTTTTGCTTCACGTATTGACAGACATGAGAACCTGGGCAAGGGATTGCTTGGGGAGGATGTTTTCAGACTAATTATGAATGATAAAAGATTTGACGATATGCCGTTAATACTCGAAACACCAATAGAATCACTTTGGGAAGAGGAAATAAAATTATTATACTCCTATATTAAATAAGTTTGTGTTGTTCTTTATGAATAGATAATTTTCTTATCCTATTTCTTAAAAAGAATTTTATTTCTGATTTCCTCTTGAGCGAGTAATTCTTTAGTTGTTTCGTAGCCTATTTTGAAAGCTTCTTCAGATTTTTCGGGGTCAAGAACAGGGAAGTCCCTGAGTTCCGGCGGAGCAACCAGCAGGTCGAATTTTGAAGCTTTATTCAGTACTTCTTTTGATAAGTTTACAATAAATGTCCTCTCCGCCATCTTAATCAGATTATTGAAATTTTTTTCGTAACCTGTGGGATTTACATAGGAACCTAAAATTACTCTGCACTTGTTTTCGAGAGGATACACAGGCAAGTTGTCGAGTACTCCACCGTCAACGTAAGTGATATCGTCAATTATTACAGGCTTAAATATAACCGGAATACTTGCCGATGCAATGACTTTTGTAATAAGTTCACCTTTTGAAAAATAAACGGTTTGTCCGTTATTGAAATCAGTGGCGGTTACAAATAGTTTGATTTTAAGTTCTTCGAATGTCTTAGCTCTCAGATGTTCCTCCAGAATTTTCTCGATACCGGATATACTTAGCAATCCGGTTTTGCTTACTGATGGTCTTATATAGCTAAACCAGTGCCGTGAACTGAGTATGGTCATCATTTCATCCGGTTTATATCCGTCGGAATAAAGAGCTCCGACAATTGCACCTGCACTTGTTCCGGAAACTATATCGGGAAAAATTCCTTCTTCATTGAGTGCTTTCAAAACACCTACATGTGCAAAGCCTCTTGCTCCTCCACCGCTGAGGGCGATGCCAGTGTTGTATTTATCCTTTTTCATTTTACCATTCTTATATTAGAGAGAAAGAGAATAAAGATAAACATTTATTATTATTTTGGCAGAAGAATTAAATCACGGCTGAATCAAAAACCAAAGATATGCAGTTTTTACTTATTGCTAACGACGGTACAAATCCTGGTGCCGAAAATTTGAGGGCGAGAGTTCGTCCACTTCATCTCGATAATATATCAAAATATAAGAAAAGCGGTGAGTTCCTTTTCGGGGGAGCCATATTAAATAATGAAAGGAAAATGGTTGGTTCGATGATTGTTTACGACGTATCCTCCAGGGATCGACTTGATGAAATACTTAAAGAGGAGCCTTACATATATGAAGGGGTATGGCAAAAAATTGAAATTTTTCCTTTCCAACTTGCAAATATTCAATAATACATATTAACAAAATCTTAAAAAATGAAAAAAATTTATTTATTTACCATTTTAATTATCAGTTATTCTGCTGTATTTAGCCAGCAGGCAACAACAAATGTTCTTCCTTTTAAGATGGAAGAGATTACTTCATCAAAGTTTGCAACTGCGGTTGAAAAGGCTGGAGGAGTATGTATTATCCCGCTCGGCATAATTGAAAAACATGGTCCTCATCTGCCTCTTGGTACCGATTTGTTTGAAGCAAGAGAAGTAGCTTTTACAGCTGCAAAGAAAGAATATGCCGTGGTTTTTCCTCCTTATTTTGTGGGCCAGATTTTTGAAGCAAAGCATCAGCCAGGGACAATTGCCTATAGTAACGAATTGATATGGAAAATGCTCGAAGAAACTTGTGGGGAGCTTTCGAGAAACGGATTGAAGAAAATCATTCTTCTTAACGGTCATGGTGGAAATTCCGCTTTTCTTCAATATTTCTGTCAGTCGCAGCTTGCAGAAAGAAAAGGTTACACAGTAGTGCTTTTCCAGCCGGGAACGGATCCGGAACTTGGAAAGGAGATAAAGGCGCTGAAGAAAGCTAAAGTTGACGGGCATGCAGGCGAGGAGGAAACATCTATGATGTACTTTATTCGCCCCGACCTTGTAGATACGGATGCGATAAAGAATGAAAGCGGACTCAATCAGGCGCGTCTGAAACAGATGAAATATGGGTATACCGGGATATGGTGGTATGCAAATTACCCGAACCATTATGCATCGGATGTCGCAGAACCCAATAAAAGACTGGGAGAGTTACTGATTGAGCAAGATGCCGTTCAACTGGCTGAACTTGTAAAGTTTCTTAAAACTGACAACTCGGTTGAGAAATTGCAGGACGAATTTTTCAAAAGAGCAGCAAATCCTTTGATGAAATAAAGCATTTAGGTTAGTGCTGTTGCTTTCACAGGGGAAAGTTCTGGTTAAATACCAAAAAATTATTTCATCAACCATTTTTCAGTAAAGACGGCATGTGCAATATTCTTTATATTTGACCTGCCTTCTTCGGCAGGTATCTGATTTGTGAAAGAAACGTGAATCAATCCATCGGCTCCCTGGATAATTGCAGGGTAGTGGGCTCTTGTCTGGCTGCCCGGTTCTCCATTGACTATGTTTTTACTGTAGGGCCATGTTTTTCCTTCGTCGGTTGATAGTTTTACGGTGAGCCTGTAACGGCCTGTTTCCAGATCGTTTGAAACAATTACCCAGTTACCGCTTTTCAGTACTACAACGTCGGCTGCGGAGCCAGGATTAGGGATATCCGTATCCTTAACCGTACTCCATGTTTTGCCTGAATCGTAGGAAGAGCTTGTCATAATACGTTTCGGGGGCGGTCCATTATCCCTCATAAAAGCCTTTATCGAACCGTCGCGGCAAAGAGCAAGAGCTGGCTGTATCGAACCTCCGCCGACAATGGGTTCGCTGAAGAACCATGAATCGCCGTTGTTATCCGACATAGCTATCAAAGAGAAACTGAAGCCGTCGGAATAGAGAGGCAGGAGAATACGGTTATCTGTAATAAGCGGTTTGTTTCTTGTCTGCCATCCTATTCTGCGCATAAGTGGATAGCCAAGCGTGGTCATAACCTTTTCTCCTTTCTCATTTATATCAATTCCTGAGGCTTTAAATGAAACGCCTCTGGCTATATCGAGGCATCTTTGAACAGCAGAGTTAAATTGTTCTTCTGTTATGTAACCTTTACCATTGCTTGAGATATAACCGGCAGAAACAAGATATTCATGGTAATCGTTAAATTTCCTTATAAGGGTGTTTACAAAAGTGTCTTGTGAGTTTATTCCTTCAGGTGTCGAACCGTCAGCTTTTATATGAAGCACATCCTGCCACGACCACACAGGGGGGCCGGTTGTATTCATATAATCGGTGCTTATACGGTATTTTATGAGGGACGATTCCCATTGATAAGCCATAACCGTGTACCATACCAGCCACAGGCGCGACTTGTTATCTATGAAAAGCACGGGGTTTATATCGGGGAACCCTTCAACGTCGGCCATAATGAAAGGGTCAGACCACTTCCCGGTTTTATGGTTGTATCTTGCACCTTTTATTGCCACGTCGTCGGATGTTCTCTCGCCGCTGCCCTGGAACCATGCGACAAGCAGGTCGTGGTTCGGCAACTCAACAATTGTTGAGGCATGGCAATGCTGCTGCTGAAACGGGAAGATAGACTCAATTATTAATGAATCATTTGTAAAAGACTTTTTTACCAAAGATTGCTCCTGGGAAATGCAGGAAAAAAATGTAACCGGAAGCAATAACATATACAAAATGTGGGGAAAGGTCATATGCTTAGAATTTTGTTATGTAAATATAACTTTTTAAGTTTAACTATTGGAATTGAGGTTCCAGATTTTTTATATTTATAACTTCTTTTTGTGCTACTAAGCAGTTCATTGACACACTGAATACTTGTCAAGTGCATCCAAATAAATGAAAAGCTCCATCAGAAAAGGTTTTCTTCGGCTGCATTGTCTTTGCTCAGGAAGAAATTTTTGGGTTTAATGGATATATAAGCAAAACAAAATGGTATTTAAAAGATATTGCAAAACACTTTTGCTGGAAGATGACCCGGATTTGATTGAAGCTTACAAACGGGTTCATGCGCCTGGTGCGGCGTGGCCTCAGATCACACAGGGAATGAAGGAAGTCGGAATTCTTGACATGGAAATTTATATTCATGGGAACCGGCTTTTTATGATCATGGACACGGTGGCAGATTTTGATCACGAAAAAGCCATGGCTGAACTGGCACAGAAGCCACTTCAGGCGGAATGGGAGGCTTATGTTTCCCGATTTCAGAGAACGAATTCAAATGCTTCGGCAGGTGAAAAATGGCAATTGATGGAAAGGATATTTGAGTTAGACCAAAAGGAAGTTTATCCCGCCATAGAGGGTCAGGTAAAAAAAATAGAACAAAAATGAAAAAAACAGGGTTGTTGGGGGAAACGGGTCTGGTTTGTCCACCAATTATATATGGTACAAGCTATTTGGGGAACCTGTATCGGGAACTTTCTGAAAAGGAAAAAATTACCCTTATTCGGGAATGGTTTAAAGTCACCAGTGGAAACGTGATGATAGATTCAGCAGGAAAATACGGCGCAGGGCTGGCTTTGGAAATGATTGGCAAAGGATTGGGAAAGCTGAATATTCAACCTGAGCGGGTCACCATCAGTAATAAGCTTGGATGGTATCGGATTCCTCTTGAAACTAATGAACCGACATTTGAACCTGGAATTTGGGCGAATTTGAAGTACAACGCAATCCAAAAGATCAGTTATATGGGAATTCTGGAATGTTGGGAGCAAGGGTGCAAATTGCTTGGCGGAAAATATAAGCCGGCAATGGTTTCAGTACATGATCCTGATGAATATCTTAATGTGGCTAAAGACGAAAAAGACCGTGATAAACGTCTTAATGATATATTGGAAGCTTATCAGGCTCTGTTTGAGTTAAAAGAAAAGGGGGAAGTAAAGGCTGTTGGTATTGGTTCAAAAGATTGGATGGTTATTAAAGAGCTTTATCAGAGGGTAAAATTTGATTGGGTAATGTTTGCCAATAAGTTCACCATTTATCATCATCCGAAAGAAATAATCGATTTCATGGAACAATTGGATAATAATGGCGTTGGGATTATTAATTCGGCTGTCTTTAATGCCGGATTCCTGACAGGTGGTGAATACTTTGATTACCGGAAAGCCGACCCCAATAATCCAGCGGACCAACATCTATTTGTCTGGCGTGAAAAGTTTTTCTCAGTTTGTGAAAGATTTCATATTCGGCCGGCGGACGCCTGCATACAATTTGCTCTGTCACCACCTCAGATTTGTGCTATAGCACTTAATACAAGTAATCCAGATAGAATCTCAGAAAATCATCTGGCCCTGGAAAAAGAAATTCCAAAAAAATTCTGGCAGGCTTTAAAAGATAAGAAGATAATAAATCCCGATTATCCTTATCTTTAAGAAATTTAGCCATGATTATTGATACACATCATCATTTTTGGAGATATAATCCGGAGGAGTTCGGATGGATTGATCAGAATATGAAGGTTATTCAACGAAATTTTCTGCCAGATGATTTACGAAGAATTTTAGTCAATACAAATGTAGGTGGGGTAATTTCAGTGCAGGCTCGTCAAACTATAGCTGAAACCGATTGGCTGTTACATCTTGCATCAGAGAATGATTTTATTAAAGGAGTAATTGGCTGGTTACCTTTAGGTGAAAAGAATTTCGGGCAATTGCTTGAGAAATACGCAGACAATTGCTGGCTGAAAGGTTTAAGGCACGTGATCCAGGATGAGCCTGACCCTGATTTTATTCTGGGAGACAGTTTTAATAATGGCATTAACTTATTAAGACAATATGACCTGGTATATGACATTTTAATATTTGATTACCAATTACCTAATACTATTCGCTTTGTTGACCGGCATCCTGCTCAGCAATTTGTTTTAGATCATATTGCAAAACCAAGAATTAAATTCAACGAGATAAAAACCTGGCAACAAAATCTCGTAGAACTGGCCAAACGTGAGAATGTTTATTGTAAGATTAGCGGTATGGTAACTGAGGCTGATTATAAAAAATGGACTATCAGTCAGCTTCATCCATATTTTGAGGCTGTGCTTGAAGCATTTGGTCCTTCACGCTTGATGTTTGGCTCCGATTGGCCGGTATGCCTTGTTGCCATTAATTACGATGATTGGATAAAGCTGGTAATAGAAGAGTTATCCGATTTGTCTGTTTCAGAACAGGAACAAATTTTTAGCAAGAATGCGATTCGGATTTATCGGCTTGAAATGCCAATGAATAATATTTAATGACAGATAAAGAAATTAAATTAGTATAAAATGAAAGCAATTAAAATACTCAAACCCGGAGAAATGAAAATACTGGAACAAAGCATACCCCGGTATGGTGATGATGATATTCTTGTAAAATTGAAATATGTCGGTTTTTGTGGCTCTGATTTAAATACTTTTTTAGGGAAAAATTCTCTGGTAAAATATCCAGTAATTCCTGGTCATGAAATTTCAGGAATTATTAGTCATATAGGTAATAATGTTCCGCATACATACAAAATTGGTGATAAAATTACGGTAATACCATATACTAATTGCGGACAATGTTCGTCATGTAAGCGTGGAAAATTTAATGCATGCCGATACAACCAAACATTGGGCGTACAACGTGACGGTGCTATGGTCGAGTATCTAGTGATTCCCTGGCAGAAGGCATTGATTGAAAATCAGTTGTCTGATTGTTTATTAGCTTTGGTTGAGCCGTTAACAGTGGGATTTCATGCAGTGGATAATGGTAAAGTGACTGACGCTGACATGGTTATGGTTTTAGGGTGTGGTATGATAGGAAGTGGAGCGATAATCCGTGCAAGTCGGAGGGGGGCAACAGTCATAGCAGTAGATATTGATGATTATAAACTCGAAACGGCCAAAATACTTGGAGCAGGATATACAATCAATTCTAAAAAAGAAAATCTGCATGAAAAGCTGGAAAAAATAACCATCGGGAATGGTCCCGATGTAGTTATCGAAGCTGCGGGCAGTCCGGCAACTTATCAGACAGCAATTGAAGAAGTTGCTTTTGGAGGCCGCATGGTTTGTATTGGGTATACTAACGAAGAAGTAAATTTACCAACCAGATTATGGGTCCAAAAGGAATTGGATATAATAGGCTCCAGAAATGCAAACCCTATCGATTTCGAATCCGTAATCAAATATTTAAAAAGTGGTAATTTAAATGAGAATCTTTTGATCTCAAAAATCGTTAAACCTGAAGAAGCACCGATTGCCATGAAAGAATGGTCACGTGATCAAAAAAATATATTCAAAGTTCTTGTTCAGTTTTAAAATATTGTATTAGCTGCTTAAATCGTTGGACTCTATTCTACAGGGGGGGGGAGGTTACTTGTAGAAATAACCTTGCTTGAATTGTGTTGTTTAATTCTTTCTTCGAGGTTAGTGGTACAGCCCGTATAAACGAGCCATTTTTACATTTAAGGATGGAAACGAACCAGAACTTATTGTTAAGTGGGCCCAGCTGGGATCGAACCAGCGACCCCCTGATTATGAGTCAGGTGCTCTAACCGTCTGAGCTATGGGCCCCAGAAAGATTCTAATTCAGAGCCGAGTTCTATATGAGCGATATAAAATCGGATTGCAATATTAAAAAATTACGGTCAATTATCCAAAGATTACCACAAAACTCAAATTAAAGGTATAACCTTGAGCAGAAGATTTACGACATTATGTACATTTCTTTCGAACACGTCGAGAACTTCTTCCCATGTCACAGGTTTTTCATCCATCTTCCATGAATCATAATCGGTACTCATAGCAATAGTTGCATAAGGTATGTCGAGCTCGTTTGCGAGGATTACCTCAGGCGATACGGACATATTAATTATATCTGCGCCCCAGGTGCGGAACATCCGCGATTCGGCTCTTGTTGAGAACCTGGGGCCTTCGATTGTAATGAGGGTTCCGTTTTCATGTATCCTCAGGTTCATTTTTTTTGCCGTTGCAATAATAGTTGTGCGAAGTTGTTCATTAAAAGGATCGGCCATCGGTGTATGTTTCATGTTGCCGGGTTCGAACTCTTCATAAAATGTTATTTCCCTGTGTCGGGTGAAATCAATAAACTGGTCGGGGATTACAAGGTCGCCTCGCATTATATTTTCTCTGAGGCTTCCACATGCCGTGGTAGTTATAATGTGAGTACAACCTGCTGCCTTCAGGGAGAAAATGTTTGCCCTGTTATTTATTTTTGATGGAGGTATTGTATGTTCTTTCCCGTGTCGTGATAAAATAACGATATCAACACCTTCAAGATTGCCGCATATAAGCGGAGAACTTGGTGACCCGTAACAGTTTCTGCCGTCAACTTCGCAGGGATTTTTAAGTATGTCGAGTTTTTCCAGGCCTGAACCGCCTATTATTCCTATTTTTGCCATGATTATTTTTTAAGATGTTGCATTAGAATATTTACTGCTTCGTCCATATCGTGTCCGAAAGTAAGAATTCCTGCGCGGTCGCCTGCCATGACAATAATTTTTTTATCCAGTACTTCCGGTTCTTTAAGTATTTTTAAGATATTTTTTGCGAGTTCCGTTGTACCGTAATCCATTCCGGGGTTTGTAGTTGGCGCTTTATGGATGAGATTATTCCACATATCGATTGAATGGATATGCACCACTGCATTTGTTCCGGGATCCGACATGTAGATTGCAGCATGGGTAAGCGATTCAGAAGATGCTTTCAAAGGGCCTATGCACTGCACAGCATTATCATCAATATTGAATGATACAACCTTGACATAATGGCCGGGTTCGAGTTCAGGTATTTCGCCCGTTGACGAACCTGTGATAATAAACTGGTTGCCCTGCCCTGAACGCATGCTTATATTCCCATAACCCACACCATTCTCATAAGCACCTATAAGATTCATATTAAAAAGAACTTTCCTCCAGTAATTGATTATCTCATACTGTTCGTCGGAAATCACAGGTCCAGACTGGGTCCAGTAGCAATTAAATTTTACTACTCCTTCCATTTATTTATGGTTTAATTTGAACATTTTTAAAATGCTCTTTTCATCAGGTTTGACAATTCCTTTTTCAGTAATAAATGCTGTAATCAGCCTTGCAGGTGTGATATCAAAAGCATGATTTAAAGCTACAGTATTATTGCCGCATATTCTGAATTTTGAAATTTTTCCATCTGCAAAGCCTTCCATCACAGTCACCTCTTCAGGGTCTCTTTCCTCAATCTGAATTTCTTTGAGTCCGTCGGAAATATTCAGGTCAAAGGAAGAGGAGGGAAGAGCTACATAAAAAGGAACATTATTATCCTTTGCAGCAAGTGCTTTTAAGTATGTCCCTGTTTTATTTGCAGTATCGCCGCGACCTGTCACTCTGTCGCTTCCTGTAATAACCAGATCAACCATTTTTTTCTGCATCAGGTAGCCTCCCGCATTATCGGTTATAAGTGTATGAGGTACACTTTCATGCTCAAGCTCAAAACAGGTTAGTCGTGCGCCCTGATTTCTTGGGCGTGTTTCATCAACCCATACATGCACCTGAATTCCTTCGTCTCTGGCAAAATAAATTGGGGCTGTTGCAGTTCCATAGTCAACACATGCAAGCCATCCGGCATTACAATGCGTTAAAATATAAACAGGAGCTCCATTCTTTGAAATACTTATCTGTCGCAATATTTCAAGGCCGTGATTACCTATGTTTTTGCAGTTGTCTATAATGTTTTCTGTTATTTCAGATGCAGTTTTGAAAGCTGTTGCGATCAGTTTTTCTTTTGATTCCAATCCGGAAAGAGCGTTCAGCATCCGCGCGACAGCCCAGGAAAGGTTTACGGCTGTTGGCCGGCATGATGAAAGATATCCTGCAGCATTGTGAAGATGGTCACTTATTTGTGTATGGCGGGTAATTTCAAGAGTCGAAAGATACATACCCCATGCTCCTGCAGCACCTATGGCCGGAGCACCCCTCACTGACATGTCGGAAATTGCCTCATAAACATCTTCAACCGACTTTAATACTTTGATTTCAAATGAAAACGGAAGTTTTGTCTGATCTATTATATTTACTGCATCAGGTTTATTATCATCTATCCAGATACTTCGGTAATTTTTGCCGTTAATCTTCATGTAATTCCCTTTTAACGCTCAGGGGAAAAATTAATCTGCAAATGTAAAAAATATTGATTAAATTTTATTTTAAGAGTGGTTATAACTTTCTCACTAATGCGGATTTTATGAAGCAATTAGAATATTAAACCTGAATATTCTAAAAATAAGATATGCCTGTATTAAAGTTTTATATTTGTATGGTAGTTGTTCGTAATATAGATTGTCGTCGTATATGGTTAATAAAGAAGAATATAGAAAAAAAATAGTTATTACTTCACGACATATATTTGGACGTTTTGGTTTCCATAAGACAACAATGGAAGAGATAGCCAGGGCTTTAAAAATTGGTAAAAGTTCAATTTATTACTACTTTAACAGTAAAGAAGAGATATTTGAAGCAGTTGTAAGATATGAAGCCAATATGCTTAGAAATGAGCTTACTAAGGCTATAAAATCAGTTGATTCGCCGATCGTGAAAATGGAAAAATACATAAATGTCCGGATGAAAACGTTCGAAAAACTCTCTAATTATTACAATGCGATTTTCGATAAAAACCTCGACCATTTCGAATTCATTGAAAAAATAAGGTCGAAATATGACCTGGAAGAGCTTGCTATTTTACGACTTATAATATATGATGGTAAAAAAAAGAATGTTTTCAAAGTAGATGAAAGTGAGTACACTGCAATGGCAGTGCAGACAGCACTTAAAGGACTTGAGGTTCCGCTTTTCTGGGAAAAAAGGGAAGTTGATATCGAACATCGTGTAAATGCATTGATGAATATTCTATTCCATGGAATTTTAAGAAATCCGTAGAAGTTATTTTCTTTTTTTTGCAAGCCCGGTCTTTTTAGTTTTCAAACTTAATATAAGCCCGACAATACCGGCAATAATGAATGGAATACTGAGAAGCTGGCCCATATTCAGTGGCATTGACGCTTCAAACTGAACCTGAGGTTCTTTTATAAATTCAATCAAAAATCTTGCTGTGAAAACAAGTATCAGAAATATACTTATCAGAAGGCCCTGGTAAACATTTCCCTTTTTTTTCCAGTACATCCTGTAGAGTAAAAAGAAAATAATCAGATATGCAAATGCTTCATACAATTGCGTTGGATGTTTTGGAACTGTTTCGTTATTTCGCAGAAAAACAAAGCCCCATGGCAGGTTTGTTTCGACTCCATATATTTCAGAGTTCATCAGATTACCAATCCTTATAAGAGATCCACCCAGTGCAGCGACTATTGCCAATCTGTCGAGAGTCCAAACGTATCCTAATTTTTCTTTCCGATCAAAAAGCCATAATGCTAAAAGGATACCTATTGCTCCACCATGACTTGCAAGTCCGCCATGCCATATTTTAAATATTTCAACCGGATGGCTGAGATAATAGGAAGGCTCATAGAATAAACAATGTCCAAGCCTTGCACCGACAACTGTGCCAATAACAATATATACTGTCAGGCGGTCGAGAACAATATCACTTTTACCTTCATTGGCAAAAATCTTTTTCATTATGATATACCCAAAAAGAAATGCCGAAGCAAAAAGAAGGCCATACCACCTTATTGCGAATGAACCGATTCTGAATATTTCAGGGTTAGGATTCCAGACGATAATTTGCCAGAACATAAAATTTATTTTTAATGCGTCCAAAGGTAGGAATTATTTATTTAGAGCTTGTCAATATATTCAGTTAATTCATATTGTATAATGGAAGTGTAACCAACGTCATCATCTATAAAAATGATGTATGTTTGTAACAGATTACAATTCAGTTAATGATTAGAAGGCTTAAAACGAAGACGATTCTTATTGTGTCCGTTATAATTTTTACTGCTTCCTGCGCAAAAATTGTTTCTCCAAGTGGCGGACCTAAGGACACCGAGCCTCCGGTGATTATTAAAAGCATTCCTCCTTCAGGTGCTGTATTATTTAAAGGCAACACTATTACAATTACTTTCAATGAATATATAGTACTTGATAAATTGAATGAGAAATTTATGATTTCACCTCCAATGGAACAAAAACCAAACATAACGGTGAAAGGGAAAACAATTAAAATAGAATTTCGCGAAAATTTGAAAGACAGCACAACATATACGTTATATTTTCAGGATGCAATAAAAGATTTGAACGAGGGTAATCCTCTTGTGAACTATCAGTTTGTTTTTTCAACAGGGAGTAAACTCGATTCGCTTTCAATAATCGGAAATGTTTTGCAGGCTGAAGACCTTAATCCTGCTGAAAATGTGCTTGTAATGCTTCATAGCTGTCTTGCCGATACTGCTCCACGAAAAAACCTCCCGGATTATGTAATTATTGCTGACCCTGAAGGTTATTTCAGAATAGACAATATAAAAACCGGCATGTACAAACTTTATGGGCTTGTTGATAACAATAACAATAAAAAATATGATTTACAAGATGAGATGTTTGCATTTTCGGATTCAATTCTTAATATTAATCCAATAAATAATTACATAAGCAAACTGGAAGACAGTTTGTTAAATGTGCAGCAAAGAGATACTGCAATAAAGAAAATCCAGAGGAGAATCGACAACAGATTATTTCTTTTCAAAGCTTCTATAAACAGGTACTACCTCTCATCTTCATCTCGGAATATGCCATATCAGCTTACTTATGCACTCTCTCTACCGCCCGATTCATTTAGTTTTGACCTGGAAGGCTTTGAACAGAATAGTTATTTAGTTGAAAGAAATAAAGAAAGGGACACCATGACGGTTTGGTTGCTCGATAGCCTCATCTGGTCGCAACCCGAAATTAAAACAATCATTAAGTATCCGTTTACTGACTCGAGCGGCAAGGTTATAAGCCGTACTGATACTATTATAATGAGGTATTTTATGCAGAAGCAGGCAACAAGAGGAAAAGAGAAACCCAGGGTCTATAAGCCTGCTGTAAATATTACAGGCGGGATAATAAAACCCAACCAGAAAATAATATTTACTTCTCCGTTGCCGTTCGCAAACCCCGATACATCAAAGATAAAGCTTTATCAGCTTCAGGAAGAAAAAAGGAGCCCAATTCCTTTTTTACTCTACACCGACAGCATATCTTCCCTGAGGTATTATCTTGAAGCAAAGTTAAAGGATGGCGTCAGATACATGCTTATCGCTGACCGTGGAGCATTCAGAACTATGTATGGTGACGTTTCGGATTCTTCAGGATATGTTTTTTCTGTGAGGCCGACAAACGAATTTGGGCAACTTATAGTGCATGTTAAGAATGTTCCATGTAAAATGGTTATAAAGCTTCTCGATAATGATGAAAAATTGATCGATGAAAGAAAACTTTCAGGAAATGGAACCGTTGATTTCCCTCTACTTGAAAGAGGTAAGTACCGGCTTAAAGCTATTTATGACCTGAATGGTGATAATAAATGGACTACTGGAAATTATGACCTGAAAATCCAGCCTGAACCGGTTTCATATTATCTGGATGAAATAGATGTTAAAATTAACTGGATAATCGAACAAGACTGGGATGTCGGAACTATGTGGGTTAAAAGTGAAAATCTTAAAAAGAAAAAAACAATGCGGTAAAGATGATTAAGTTCCGGAAATAATTTTATTTTTGTCCGAAATAGAAAAAATTCTATTCAAATTATTTTAAAGCTATATTAATTTAATCAAATCCATATTATGAAAGAAGTTGTTGCAGGTATTGACATAGGAGGAACCAATACTGTAATTGGTCTGGTTGACAGGGATGGAAACATTCCTGCTGAAAAAAATCTTTTAACCGCATCATATACTGATGTGCAGGATTTTGTAAGTGCAATCGAAAAAGCAATTTTTGAATTGCAGAAGCAAGCAGGGAACGTCATGATAAAAGGGGTGGGGATAGGAGCTCCAAACGGGAATTACTATAAAGGTACCGTTGAACGGGCAACTAATCTCATCTGGAAAGGTATTATTCCTCTCTCTGAAATGATTAAATCAGGTACTTCGCTGCCTGTTGCTCTTACAAACGATGCTAATGCTGCTGCAGTAGGTGAAATGATATTTGGTGCTGCAAAAGGTATGAAGGATTTTATTGTGCTCACACTCGGAACCGGCCTTGGAAGCGGCATTGTAATTAACGGACAGCTTGTTTACGGGCATACAGGATTCGCCGGCGAGCTTGGACATATAATTATTGTACCAGGTGGAAGAGCATGTGGTTGCGGCTGTAACGGATGTCTTGAAACTTATGCTTCTGCTACAGGTCTGGTGCGTACAACATTATATCTTATGACTGAGATGAGGGAAGAGAGCTCATTACGAAACATTGCTCCATCACAGTTAACAGCTAAAATGGTATCGGAAGCTGCGGCCAAAAACGACCCTATTGCATTGAAGGCTTTTGACTTCACTGCAGAAAAACTTGCTCATGGTATTGCCAACGCAGTTGTTTTCTCAAGCCCTCAGGCTATCTTCCTTTTCGGAGGACTTGCCAATGCTGGCGACTTGTTGTTCGTTCCTGTAAGGAAATATGTTGATAAATATATAATGCCCACCTTTAAAGGCACATTTGAGGTACTCCCGTCAGGTATAAAGGAAAGTAACGCTGCAGTGCTCGGTGCGGCTGCTCTTGCATGGAATGAACTTACTTGAAAATTATTATGATTACCGAACATACTTCATAAATTTGTTCTTTTCTATTAATATTTATAGTTATTTAGTTCTTTATTAACGTTAAATCATAAATTTTTTATTCCGGATGTCGGTCATTAAGGTCGCAGCGGGTATTGATATTGGAGGTACAAATACTATTTTCGGACTTGTTGACAGGGACGGTAAAGTACTTGCGGAAGGTTGTTTGAAAACTACTGATTACCCCCTAGCCGAAAAATTCGTTGAAACCGTTTATAATAATATAATGTCTCTAACCGGAAAAACCGGATATGATGCCGAACTTACCGGATTCGGAATGGGCGCCCCAATGGGTAATATTTACAGGGGAACAATAGAATATCCTGCAGGGTTACCGTGGAAAGGCATTACTCCTCTTGTAGCACTTTTTAAAAAATATACTACTCTTCCGGTCATTATAACAAATGATGCTAATGCTGCGGCAATAGGTGAAATGATTTATGGTGGTGCAAAAGGAATGAAGGATTTTGTAGTTTTAACGCTTGGTACAGGCCTTGGAAGCGGTTTTGTTGCTAACGGGAAACTGATTTACGGTAATGACGGATTTGCAGGTGAACTCGGGCATACAACGGTTAAACCCGGTTTCTCGGAACGGGAATGCGGCTGCGGTAAAAAAGGATGTCTCGAAACGTATGTTTCCGCAACCGGACTTAAAAGAACGCTACTGAAAGTAATGGCCGACAGCCTCGAACCCAGTGTGCTTAGAAAAATGAGTTTCGAAGAACTCGATTCAAAAATAATTTATGAAGCAGCAGTAAACGGCGACCCTCTCGCAAAAAGGGCTTTTGAATATACCGGAAAAATCCTTGGAATAAAACTTGCCGACCTTGTTGCACATACCGGCCCTGAAGCAATATTCCTTTTTGGCGGTCTGGCATTGGCAAAGGAGTTTATTTTTGGACCGGCAAAAAAATATATGGAAGAAAATCTTCTCCATATTTATAGAGGCAAGGTGAAACTGCTTCCTTCACAGATTGAAGCAAAAAATGCTGCTGTACTTGGAGCAAGTTCACTCGTATGGTCGGAACTCGAAAATGACTGAATTCCAAAATCAAATATAATGGCTAATTTTCCTGATGTACTTAACTATATCCTCGGTGCGGTATTTATTATTCTGATTTTCTCACTGGCTTATGCCTATCTTAAACCACATATCCTTCATAAACGCCGACCCGTTTCTACATTGATGTTAAAAGTAAGTTATCTTCTTTATTTGCTCTTTTTGCTGATAATTGTTTATTTATCGGCATTTGTAAAGGGAGGCCTCGATAAGGTCTTCTATGGCGTTGAGTTTTTTGCTTTTCTGATTGTGCTTTTTGCTCCAACGATCGGTATCCTTGCAAGAAAAATGGAACAGTTCCGCAAAAAAAGGGAACAATATAATTAT
Source organism: Bacteroidales bacterium (assembly GCA_017999895.1). Lineage (GTDB taxonomy): Bacteria > Bacteroidota > Bacteroidia > Bacteroidales > VadinHA17 > LD21. Next base: position 19,387 of record JAGNKY010000013.1, on the reverse strand, counting down.
TTCTTTACAGTAGTAAACCTTATTTGCCTTTGTGCTACTTTCATAATGTACATTTTCTGATATTATTCAAAATTAAATTGTGAATAAATTATTAGTCTGCTTAGAATATTCCTTTAACAAATTGAAAAGAATTTTTCAATGAATTCAGACATGAATTTGTATGTTGTTATAGTAGCCGGAGGAACAGGGAAGCGGATGGGAACGGATATCCCCAAACAGTTTCTCGAACTTGCCGGGAAACCGGTATTGATGCGCACAATTGAAAGATTCAGAAAGTTTAATAGTTCAATAGAGATAATTACAGTCCTCCCGGAAAACCAGCTAAGATATTGGTACGATCTTCAGAAAAAATATTCATTCGATATACCTCATACACTGGTAAAAGGCGGAAGTCACAGGTTTATTTCAGTCAGGCATGGACTGGAGTTTGTCAGCGAAAATGGACTTGTAGCTATTCACGACGGTGTAAGGCCGCTTGTAAGCATAGAAACTATCAGTCGTTGCTTTGAGGCTGCAGCATTATACGGAAATGCAATTCCGGTAATAAGTGTGAACGATTCTGTTCGACTTGTGAAAGACGATAAAACTGAACCTGTAAATAGAAATTATGTGAAACAGGTGCAAACACCACAGGTCTTCGATGCAGGACTTATAAAAAATGCTTATAAACAGAACTATGATCCCTCTTTTCTTGATGATGCGACAGTACTTGAAAAAACAGGAGAGAAAATTCATATTGTGGAAGGGAATAGAGAAAATATAAAGATAACAAATCCTGAAGATATTTTTATTGCTCAGGCTCTTCTTCCTTTTGTAATTTAAATGACTACTTTTTACGGGATTTTTATAATATCATCTGATATTTGTAAATTGCATTTTTAAAACCCGCAGCTTAACGCGGATAATATTTTTATTGATGCATAACAATATTTCTGGTTTGATTTTTTATTTTCAAAAGAGATACAATTGAATATGGTTTTATTTCCTAATGTTAAATTTAAAGTCTTTATGAAAATGAAGGTAAAAGAATAAAGTTAATTATATATAGGGCAGTCATTGAAGAGTTTTTAAAGAGATGAAATAATGTTCGAAAAGGCAATTTTACGATATAATGACCTTGAAATAAGGATTTCCGATTACGCAAACGAAGATATAATTTATCTTCTTAATCATACTATTATAGGTTCAGAAAGAGAGATGAGATATACTATTCAGAATGTAGAGGAAAGAATAAATGCGTATAAAGAAAGGATAAGATTCATTTCACTTTATAAAAAAGGCCAGTTCGCTGGAACAGTCGGGACGTGTTTTAGAATCACAGGTCAGGGTGCTTTACGTGTCTCTTCTTTTTATTTCAGATATCTTACATTTCAATCCTTTTATCAAACGAACCTGCTATCCCCAGGAGAGAAAAGACAGCAGGCAGAAGCAAGGAAAGAAGATTCCTTCAAACATAAGGTTCTTGAAATTTTAAACAAACCGGAGTTATTTGATATTAAAGATTTCCATGAAGGAGAGCGGTATATTATGTATGCATTTATTGGAAGTATGAACGAAAGATCGAAAAACCTGGTACATCAGGCCGGGTATGAACATGTGAGATCATTTCTCACAGTTGCTTTCAGCCGTTTTTCACCTTTATTTCATCCTGAAGTTTCTCTTCTTACAAATGAAGAAAGATCTTTGATGACTGAACTATTGAATGAATATTACCGAAATTATTCTCTGTTCACTACCGATTATGCTTTTTATAATAACAAATATTATGTTCTGAAAGAAAATGGAGAAATAATCGGAGGTGTATGTGCAATTCCCTCAGTATATAAAATTCATAATATTCCTGGAATATGGGGTTGGGTTATTATGAAAATTCTGCCACATCTTCCTTATTTTCGGAGATTGTTTAAGCCGGGGGAATTCAGGTTTCTGGTTTTTGATGCGATTTATTGTAAAAAAGGTAAAGAGAAAATGCTGTCAAAACTCTTTGAGTCAGCATGTGCAACAGAAGGATTCAATACGGGACTTGCCTGGCTTGATGACAGAAGTGAACTTTATGATAAACTCAGGTCTGAAGTTAAAATGGGTGCTCTCAATCGTATGCTAAATGCAAAACCGGTATTGATGTATATACGCTTCGGAAACTTTCAGGAAAAAGAAAAAGATCCCTTTTATGAATGCCCTGCATATATTTCAGGTTTCGATTTCTCATAATATATTTTTCTTTACCCATTTATTCCTGGCTGTAACTAGAACGTCAAGCATTTTAGGTTTTATTGTAACATTAATTTCATCGTATATCAGCACAGCTTCTCCATCTATATGAAATTTGGGTTCTGAAGAGAGGATAGTAACAGGCTGATCGGTTTCGTAATAACGGATATATTTAGATTCCTTCAAAGTGCCGCTCAATAATTTTATAGCGAAAAAAGGCAACATAATTTTAGGGAAAGGCCTTACGATGACAATATTAAATTTACCGTCATCTGGAACGGCGCGGGGAACAATAATGGCATGGTTTCCAAACTGCCTTGTATTAGTTACCGAGAGCATAAAAACATTTTCTTCAATAATATTATTTTCAATATTTATTGTAATTCGTATAGGCTTAAGTGAAACGACAACTTTAAAGCAAGCGAGGATATAACTCCAGAATCCTCGTTTTTCAGAGTCGTGGAAAACATGAGCAACAAAGCTGTCGATACCAAGTCCTGCTACATTAATACAAGGTCTGTTATTAAGAAAGATAATATCGGTTTTGAATGAATTATGTTTACTGATATCGCGCAGTAATATTTTTATATTTTTTCTAAAGCCCATTTCTCTTGCGAATCCGTTTCCGGAGCCAACCGGAAGCACTGCGAGAATTTTTCCTGAGCCTGCAATTTCGGAAGCAACGGTGTTTACAGTACCGTCGCCGCCAGCTGCAACAAAAATTTCATATTTTTCAATATTTTCCCTGATAAAGTTTCTGAAATCAGTTAAATCTTTGAAAACTGCATAATCCATAACGTTTTTGTAACGATCAATTTTTCTGGCAACATTAATAATTCTTTTCCGACCGGCCTTTGGATTGATTATTACAAGTATTTTGTTATTACTTAAAGATTTTACTGGCATTTATGTATGTATATTCTAAGGAGTTACTATTTCAGTACGCAGTTTTGCAGTATAATCTCTTATTTTTTCTAGCGTTTCGAGAGAAATTGTAATCCGGCTTCCTGAAGTCAGTAGAATTTTTCGGCTGGTGTCAATTTCCAGGTCGCCTTTTTTGTAATAAATGTCGAAGGTGTCATACATTCTTCTGAGGTAAATAAGTTTTTTAGTATAATAAACCACTACGGGGTCATCGTAGAAGTTACGCATAAAACTTATAAGGGTATTAAGAGTATATTTTTGATTAGCAATTTTTTCGACCACTTCTTTGTCGGGATTTTCAGGATTGAATAAAAGCTGTGTTGTAATGTAAAGAGCTTCAATCCATCCCCCCATCAGCATAAGGCCTGCAGTACTTTCTCGTCCTTCACGCCGTAGATAGTTTTCTATGTCTGTATATGATTTGTTCAAAAGAACCATAACACTGTCGGGATTATCCAGATTAGTTTCTATCTTCTTTACAGGTCCGATCAGCAAATTTTCTGGAATCCCCAGTTTGTTGCTCAAATCTTTGATTACAAGTATATATTCAATCATATCCTGGCCGATGCCGAACATTTTTAAATATCCGAAATCAACTCCATAAACGCCGAGGTTCATAGCGCATTTCGAATGGCTTGTGTAAAGTTCGTGGTTTGAAACCGGATTGATTATTTCTTTATGATATGGAATGCCAAGCCTGTTGAATATGGCCGATACTTCCGTTGGAGTGACAAGGCCATAAAAGATCTCTTTCCGTGTAATTGATGATTCACTGTAAAGAGAATCAGCGTGGTATGTTGTAAACGTATCTGCAGGTTGTTTGCTTGTTGGCTTTTCATGAACGCATCCCGACAATAAAATCATAAATAGCAGAAGATTTGTTTTAGATTTTAGCATTATTTTCATTTAATCCTGATTTAAGAAGAAGATAACTTTCAGTAAATTATTATAATATAATTCTATTACCCATTTTTTTACTTATAAGTGAAAGAGTTTTACTGAGTATGTCATATTTTTTCTGCAAAATCATCACTTTCTCCATATCCCCATCTTTTGAGGCCTGATCAATCTGTTTAAGGATTGCTCTACACACCGATTTGATTTTATCGGCTTTGAATTTCAGAACAGCGTCTTCAACAATTTCTTTAAGTTTATCGGTCTCGGTTTCGACGTAAGCCTGTTTTTGTTTCCATATCTGGCTTATTTCATAAGTATCGGCCAGAAGGTCGGCCGAGGCCATTGATATTCCAGGATCAGGATGCTTTACGAAATGCTGATCGCCAGGGAAAAGTCCCTGGTCAACATGAAATTTATAATCACTGAATATGCCGGCAAAAACAGGATTTTCGAATTCGAGATTATCGATCATAATTTCTTTTACTATATAATCAGCTACGGTGATGATTGTTTCAGTGCCGTCGTTTTTATTAATTATTCTTTTGTAAACTTCACTTCCATATTTAAGCAGGAGTCGTGCAATCTCTCTTTCGGAGGGGAATGAATCGGCAGTCTGGAACTGCTGCGATTGTCTGGCAGGAAAAGCAACAGGTATCGGAATATCTTCAGGTGCAGGATATCTGTTACGCTCCTGAAATGATTTCTGACGACGTAATTTATTTACTTCATTATAAATTACTGTTTCCGGAATTTCCATCAGTGTGCTACATTCTTTTATATAAACGGTACGAATAATTATTTCAGGTATAACTGCAATCGAGCTTACTATATCATGTAGAAGCCCGGCCCTTTTAACCGGATCATTTTTTGCATCGGCAAGCAGGAGCTTTGTCTTGAACCGAATGAAATCTGTTTCATGATCCCTGATGAATTGGAGGAACTCTTCGTTGCTTATCTTTTTTGAATACGAGTCCGGATCTTCTCCTTCAGGCAGGAGAACAATTTTTACGTTCATACCTTCCTCGAGCACAATGTCGATACCTCGTAAAGAGGCTTTTATACCTGCTTCGTCACCGTCGTAAATTATTGTTATGTTTCTGGTAAACCGTTTTATTAGCCTTACCTGTTCCTGTGTGAGAGAGGTACCGCTTGAAGCCACCACATTTTCAATACCTGCTTCATGAAGCGATAAAACGTCGGTGTAACCTTCAACGAGGTAACATTTATCTTCTTTTGTTATAGCCTTACGGGCCTGAAAAATTCCATAAACGATTCTGCTTTTATGATATATATCCGATTCTGGCGAATTGATATACTTTGCTGCTTTAGGATCCGTTTTAAGTATCCTTCCACCGAAACCCAGTATCTGTCCGGCCAATGAATGTATTGGGAAAATAACCCTTCCATTGAATCTGTCAAAAAGCTTTTCATCACGTCTGACCGATAGTCCTGTCTTTATCAGATATTCTTCATCATATCCGTCGGAAATAGCTTTTTTTGAGAACGCATCATGTTGTGCAAAGCTGTATCCAATTTCAAATTTCTTTAGAGTGGCCTGCCTGAATCCGCGCTCTTTGAAATAAGACAGACCAACCGTAATACCTTCATCAGAATTGAAGAGATTTTCATGGAACTGACGGCCGGCGTAAGTTGTAAGAACCAGCATGCTGTCGCGTTCATTCTTTTTTTCGATATCTTCTTCAGAAGACTGGCTCTCTTCAATCTCGATATCATATTTCTTTGCCAGATATTTAAGCGCTTCAGGGTAACTGAGATGCTCATGTTCCATTATGAAGTTGACAACATTCCCGCCTTTACCGCAACCGAAGCACTTGAAAATACCTTTCGAGGGTGAAACGGTAAATGAAGGAGTTTTTTCGTTATGGAAAGGACATAAACCTATAAAATTGACTCCACGGCGCTTCAGTGAAACAAATTCCTGAATAACCTCGACTATCTGTGCCGAATCAAGGATTTTTTGTATTGTGAGATGGTCAATCATAATTCAAATGTACATGAAATGATAATATTTTAGAACCAATAAATAAATTTTAATTTTGAAAGTTGATAAAACTAAATACCGGAGGGTTGTCATAGAGAGCTATAGAGGTGATCTTTGAGTTTGTCTCTCTGCTCAGGTTTTTAAAAACCAAAAATTTTAATTGAAATGGAATCAAAAGATAAACTTGTGGTTCTTACAGGCGCAGGTATGAGTGCAGAAAGCGGCATCAAAACTTTTCGAGATGCCGGCGGGTTATGGGAAGAATATGATGTGATGGAAGTAGCATCTATAGAAGGATGGCATAAAAACAGGGATCTGATGCTTCAATTTTATAACGAACGTCGGCGGCAGCTTGCGACTACACAGCCTAATGCCGGTCACCGTGGACTTGCAGAGCTTGAAAAGTTCTTCGATGTCTATATAATTACCCAGAATATTGACAACCTGCATGAAAGAGCTGGAAGTTCAAATGTGATTCATTTACATGGCGAATTAACCAAGGCCAGAAGCTCGGTTGATCCGTCTCTGATTTATGATATCGGATATAACGAAATTAATCCTGGCGATAAATGTGAAAAGGGTAGCCAGCTCCGTCCTCATGTTGTATGGTTTGGCGAGGAGGTTCCTATGATGAGTAAAGCCGTAGAAATTGCTTCAAAAGCCGATATCTTTGTAATTATCGGCACCTCTCTTAATGTTTACCCTGCTGCCGGACTTATTGATTATGTGCCTTCTGATGCAAAAATATTCCTGATTGACCCTCATGATGTTTTCTTGCCACCCGGAAGGAAAGTAGAAGTGATAAAGGAAAAAGCCTCGACAGGAGTGGTAATGCTGAAGGAAAGACTTATTGGGAGAATGGGGGAATAGGAGAGTGAGAGAAGGAGAGATATTGCATATTTTAATATATTTAATTTTTTAAAATATCATTTAATGACAAAGTCGACCAGAAAAATCATCCTCGCCATAACCGGTGCAAGCGGTTCGATATATGCATTGCGACTTCTTGAAAAAATTATGGCGGTAGAATCCCCTCCGGATGAGATAGCTGTAATATTATCTGATACTGCTAAGGAAATCTGGCAATATGAAATTGGCATGAAACCTGCTTTCAATATTCCTGCGAAGGAGTATGAAAACAGTTCTTTTCAAGCCCCATTCGCCTCAGGTTCGTCTTTATACGACACTATGATAATTTGTCCTGCCTCCATGGGAACTATTGGCAGAATAGCAAACGGAACTTCGGATAACCTTATTATAAGATCCGCAGACGTGATTCTGAAAGAAAGGAGAAAACTAATTCTTGTTCCGAGAGAAGCTCCTTATAACCTGATTCATATCCGTAACATGGAGACTCTTGCCATGGCGGGAGCTATAATATTTCCTGCTTCTCCATCATTTTACAGCAAGCCTCAGAGCATTGATGACCTGATTGATAATGTGGTGTCCAGAATAATTAAACTGGCAGAGTTCGATGTTCCAGGATTCACATGGATGGGAAATGATTGACAAAAGGATAATCCGTTTCTTTGGAAAACATCATGTTCTGACTATTGCCACTGCGGTTCTCTCAGAACCGTGGTGTGCAAATTGCTTCTATGTATATCTTGAAGATGAAAATGCGCTGGTTTTCACAACCGACTCTGATACCCGTCATGGACAGGAGTTTAGAAAAAATCCTCTTGTTGCCGGTACAGTAGTGCTCGAGACATGGGTGATCGGAAAAGTAAGAGGAATCCAGTTTCAGGGAATTGTATCGGAACTGAAAGGTGAAAGGCTCGAAAAGGCTCGAGGTGCTTATTTACATCGTTTTCCTGCAGCCGTGTTGATGGATACCTGCCTTTGGGCAGTGGATTTGACATATATTAAGATGACAGATAACAGGCTGGGATTCGGAAAAAAGATTGTCTGGAACGTAAATGGTAAGCCTGATTAACGATAAGGTTTTTATACCTATAATCACTTAAATAGAGGATAAGGAGAATTTTTTCATTAAGTTTGCATTTGCATAAGAATTAAAATAAAATGATATGTTTTCAGGAATAATTGAAGAGGCTGCACCGGTTGTGAAACTGGAAAGGGAAAAGGATAACCTTCATATAACGATGAAGTGTTCATTCGTTGACGAGCTTAAGATTGACCAGAGCATTTCACATAATGGCGTATGTCTTACTGTTGTAAGGAAGGATAAGGAAACCTACACCGTCACGGCAATAAAAGAAACGCTCGAAAAAACAAATCTCGGTCTTCTGAAACCGGGAGATAAAGTAAACCTCGAACGTAGTGTAAAAGCAGATGGCAGGTTCGACGGTCATATAGTGCAAGGGCATATTGACCAGACTGCAGTTTGCACTGAGGTAAAAGAATCGGAGGGAAGCTGGTATTACACATTCGAATATGAACCGCTAAAAGATGATTACATTACAGTTGAAAAAGGGTCTGTGGCTGTTAATGGTGTTAGTCTGACCGTAGTCAACTCACAGCCGAAATCATTCCAGACGGCTATAATCCCTTATACCTGGGAAGTGACTAACTTCCATCAGATAAAACCCGGTACAATTGTAAATATCGAATTCGATATCCTTGGAAAATATATTGCTAAAATTGTAAAACAGCAACTTAAAGGAAATTGATGATGGATTATTTCACCGTTGTTATTCCTCTTTTCTTCCATGCCCAAAGGCCTCCCCTGAGACAATATATCTCTCTAAAACCCATGTCATAGAGTTTTATAGCGGCCTGTTCAGATCTGAACCCGTTGGTACAATAAAGAAGAATCACTCGACTATCTGATAAATATTTCCTGCATCTTTTCTCGATTTTAGCAAGCGGAATATTAATGGCTCCTTCAATCCTTTCTCTTCTGAATTCCCGCGGCAGACTAACATCAATCACTAAAACATTTTCCCTTAATCTGAGGAGTGTGAGAAAATCTTCCGGATCAACACTCCGGTATTTTATTGAATCGGGCAACTGAGCATCAATATTATAAAATATTGTAAGAAAAAAAATCAAAATAAGAAACCCTTGTTTCATAATTCCCCCGGAACTTATTGTACAAAAGTAATATAATGCAACATGAATTTTAGAAGTGATTCAACTTTTTGACTTTAACTGATTAACTTAATGTTATGTTATTCTTTTAAGCTTTTTCATCATTGCATCATTTAGCCTTTTTACTATCTTTGTGCAATTTTTTAAATATTAACTCTCTGATTTGATGAATAAAAAATTTCCTGAATATAAGGGACTTGACTTAGCCCAGGTGAACAGGGAAATCCTTACGATTTGGGATAAAAATAACACTTTCAAAAGAAGTATAAGGCAGAGAAACGGTAAAGGAAAATTTATATTTTATGAGGGGCCTCCGTCTGCCAACGGCATGCCCGGGATACATCATGTAATGTCGAGAACCATTAAAGATGTGGTTTGTCGTTATAAAACTCAATGTGGTTATGAGGTGAAACGAAAAGCCGGATGGGATACTCATGGACTGCCGGTAGAATTGGGGGTTGAGAAAGCCCTTGGCATCACAAAGGAGGATATAGGGGTTAACATCTCTATAGCCGATTATAACAATGCCTGCAAGAAAGATGTAATGAAATATACGGGTCTATGGGAAGAGCTCACCCGCAAGATAGGATACTGGATTGATATGGACGATCCATATATTACATACGACAACAGATATATCGAAACTCTATGGTGGCTTTTAAAACAGCTTTACGAGAAAGGAAGCCTATATGAAGGATACACAATTCAACCTTATTCACCTGCAGCGGGAACAGGTCTAAGCTCTCACGAACTCAATCTTCCAGGCTGTTACAAAGATGTAAAAGATACAACGTGCACAGCCCTTTTCAAAATTCACAGGAATGAAAAATCAGAGTTTCTTTATAAAGGTGTTGACACTCCCGATATTTATATAATGGCATGGACGACTACTCCATGGACGCTTCCCTCGAATACGGCACTTGCAGTGGGCGAACAGATTATCTACGTTCTGGTTCGAACATTTAATCCTTACTCGGGTAAACCGCTTACAGTTATACTGGCACGCGACCTGCTAGGTTCGATGTTTCCCGGAACTGAAGCCTCTGAGCAATTGCCGGAATATAAACCGGGCGATAAAAAAGTGCCCTATAAAATACTTGCCGAATTCCCTGGAAGTAAACTTGAAAATATTACATACGAACAACTTATTGACTGGGTAACTCCCGATGAAGGTGCTTTCAGGGTCGTTACCGGCGATTTTGTCACTACGGAGGAAGGTACCGGAATAGTTCATATAGCGCCTACTTTCGGCGCCGACGACTACAGGTTAAGTAAGGAAAAAGGTATCCCGCCATTAATGGTAAAGATGAAAGACGGCACAATGGGACCATTGGTTAACCGGCGGGGATATCTTGTGCCTGTCGCAGATATGGACGAAGCTTTCGTTAAAGAAAGAGTAAACGTTCAAAGCTATAAAGGTTTTGAAGGCAGACCGGTGAAAAACGAATATGACCCTGCACTTAACGGTAGCGAGGAAACCCTTGATGTGGATATTGTCGTTATGCTTAAACAGCAGGGAAAAGTATTCAGGATCGAAAAGCAGGTTCACAGCTATCCTCACTGCTGGCGTACCGATAAGCCCATACTTTATTATCCACTTGATGCGTGGTTCATACGCACCACAGCTTATCGCGAAAAGATGATAGAATTGAATAATACTATCAACTGGAAACCGCCCTCGACAGGCAGCGGACGCTTTGGTAAATGGCTCGAGAATCTTGTTGACTGGAACCTTTCCCGTTCACGTTTCTGGGGAACACCTCTTCCGATATGGATGACAAAAGACCGCCAGGAAGAGAAATGTATTGGTTCGGTGGCTGAACTTAAGTACGAGATAGAAAAATCAATAAAAGCCGGTTTCATGAATAAAAACCCGCTCGGGAATTTCAAAGAAAATGATTTTTCAAAGGAGAATTACTGTACGTTCGATCTCCACCGTCCATTTGTTGACGAGATAATTCTGGTGAGCGATAGCGGCAAAGAAATGTTCCGCGAACCCGACCTTATTGACGTCTGGTTCGACTCCGGATCTATGCCTTACGCTCAGGTTCACTATCCTTTTGAAAACAAGGAAAATTTCAGCGAGATGTTCCCCGCCGATTTCATAGCAGAAGGTGTGGATCAAACAAGGGGTTGGTTCTTCACCCTTCATGCCATTGCAACAATGATATCTGAATCGGTGGCATTTAAAAATATCATATCCAACGGACTTGTGCTGGATAAAAACGGGAATAAGATGTCCAAACGGCTCGGAAATGCTGTTGATCCGTTCCAAACCATAGAAAAGTACGGCGCCGATCCGTTAAGATGGTACATGCTTACCAACTCCCAGCCATGGGATAATCTTAAATTCGATGTCGCAGGCATAGATGAGGTCATAAGGAAATTTTTCGGAACTCTTTACAATACTTATGCATTTTTTGCTCTTTATGCAAATATTGACGGATTTGATTACAGCAAAGCCGATGTTCCGGTAAGTGAAAGGCAGGAAATAGACAGATGGATAATTTCACTTCTCAATTCCCTTGTTAAGGAGGTAAGAAACTGTTACGATGATTATGATCTTACACGTGCCGCAAGAGCAATACAGGATTTTGTGACAGAAAATCTAAGCAACTGGTATGTCAGGCTTAACCGTAAACGGTTCTGGGGCGGCGAACAAAATAAAGATAAGCTGGCGGCTTATCAGACCTTATACACATGCCTCGAAACAGTTAGTAAACTTGCTGCACCAGTAGCACCATTTTATATGGACCGCCTGTTCATCGATCTTAACAGTGTGACCGGCCGTCATGCAGAGGACTCGGTGCATCTGACACTCTTCCCTGATTATGACGAAAAGCTTATAGACAAAGAGCTCGAGGAGAGAATGGATATAGCCCAGAAAATATCTTCTATGGTCCTTGGGATTAGGAGGAAAGTGAATATAAAAGTCCGTCAGCCTCTGGCAAAGATAATGCTACCTGTGACCGATGAAGCGTTTGTGGAAAGGTTCGAGTCGGTCCGCAATCTTGTGCTTGCAGAAGTCAATGTTAAGGAAGTAGAATATATTGACGGCACTTCGGGCATTGTAAGAAAAAAGATTAAGCCCAACTTTAAGGTTCTTGGACCACGCTATGGAAAGCTTTTGAAAGAAATAACATCTGCCCTTGCCGATATGAGTCAGGAAGACATTATATCTTTCGAAGCAACCGGCAGAAAGAGTTTAAACATTAACGGCACACCGGTTGAGCTGACCCTTGACGATGTCGAGATAATTTCGGAAGATATTCCTGGCTGGCAGGTCGCCACCGACGGCAAACTGACCGTGGCGCTGGATATAACCGTTACCGATGAGCTTAAGTACGAAGGCATAGCAAGGGAATTTGTGAACCGGATTCAGAACCTGCGCAAGGAGAGCGGCTTCGATGTCACCGACAAGATAAAGGTGTTTATTGAAGATAATGATTTTGTAAGGGAAGCCGTTAAAAGGCATTCGTCATACATAGGCTCGCAGACACTGGCAAAAGATATTTCACTTGTACCATCACTTCAGAGCAGCAATGTAAGGGAGATTGATATTGATGATGTGACGGTAAAGGTAGAAGTGGCTAAGTCAGGTGAGTAGTTGTTTATTGTTTCTGTTTTGTTTTTGCCTCTATACTCAGTGTAGCGTGCGGCACCGCACGCAATCTTTCTTTTGAGATTAGTTTTCCCGTTTCGCGGCAGATACCGTAGGTTTTATTCTCGATTCTTATCAGTGCTGCCTGAAGGTGTTGTATGAATTGCAGCTGGCGTTGCGCCAGTCGTCCGGCTTCCTCTTTAGAAAGTGTTGTGGCTCCCTCTTCCAGCACTTTGAAAGTTGGAGAAGTGTCCATTGTGTCGTTACTCTCTTCGTGTGTGATACTCGATTTGAGTATTTCATAATCTTTCCTGGCTTTTTCTAATTTTTCGAGGATGATCTGCCTGAACTCCTCGAGTTCCTCGTCTGAATATCTTGTCTTTTCAGCCATGGCTTTATGATTTTAATTACCGGGCAAAGATACTTATTTTTTATATTAAGAAAAACAAGAAAAAATATCTATTTATTTAAAGGCAAAAGATATTGTTATTTAAGAAAAGATTTAAAGACTTAATTACTTCTGGCGTTTCTAAACATTATATTCCAAACCGACTTAAAGAAATATTTAAAATCTGTAAAAAATGGATTTTTATCGTACTCATCCAGATACTTCATTTCTGAGGCCTGTATCTCCTCGAGATCGGAAGGTATATCGGCATAAAAAGGAGGGATAAGTCCGGGTTTGTATTTAATTCTTCTCTCCTGTATTTCTTTATTATAAAGATTGAAATATTGTTTGCTAAGAGGCCTCACGCCAACAAGTTTAACGTGTCCCTTGAAAAGATTGATGAACATAGGCAATTCATCAATAAACACTTTTCTGCAGAAAGCACCCCATGTCGTCACCCTGAAGTCATTTTTGAACTTGCCACCTTCCTCTAAATCATAAAGTTTATAGACATAATCCTGTATGTATTCAGAATATGGATGCATTGTCCTTAGTTTATAGATTTTTATTATCTCGCCGTTTTTGCCGACCCTTGGAAGGGCAATAAGAGGACCATAGATATTCCCGTTTCTCGGCAAAGGATTTCTTTCTTTCATTGCTTCTATGCACAGTTTGTCGCCGAGGAATGATTCGGAATTTATGCTGAAGCCCCCTCTCGAAAGCCGCCCGAGAGCCTCTGCCCTTGAAATAACGAAATTTTTTCCTCCTGAGAGAGTATAATAGACGGGACGAGTAATTTTGAACTTTGGCAATACTCTTTTGAAAAAGAAATCGAAGAAATATAATATATAGTTTAAGCCTGGAGGAAACTTTTTAAGAAATTTTTTCTTTCTCTGGTCTTTTGTTTCCACACAGCAGAAAAAATAACCACCATATTCAAGCTTTCCATTAACGGCATCTATGAAATTATCAAGTTCTTTAATATCGTTTATTTTGTGTAAGTTGATTAGGTAATTATAAGTTTTCTCCGGCAGACTGACTATATTGAATGTAGTAGTTGTTGACAGAACGGCTGTTCTTCCGTTAAGTTTACCTCCGGCTGTTTCGGCTATTGCCCGGGCCATTTCTAAGCCACATTCTTTTTCTATAGCTTTCACTATTTCAGGATTGGCCATTACACTATCCGCAGTTCTTCCATTTTTACCGTTGGCTTTTTTAACGAGTTCATATTCACTCGGTTTCTTAAGTTTTTTATATTTTTCGTATTCCTCATAATCCTGGACAGAAGCTCTCTTATAAGCTACGAAAAGGATGCCTGCCATCAGTTCGAGCAATGTGGCAACAATTGCAGTGCCCAGAACGACTGTTCTCGAATATGCGTAATCGCGGAAAACATAAAATATCAAAGCAGTTATGGATATTGATATGATGTTGCTGGAAATAACTCTGGCGAACAGCCCAGTGAAGCTTGTAATCTTACCTTTATTGATCTTTCCGTTGACAAAAGAAACGATTATCCATATTGTTGCAAGGCTTAAAAAGAATAGTGAATGAGAGGGGATATATTCTTTGAAACCTGATGGTTTTGTCAATACGACTAAAAGAAAAGATATTACAAGAATTAGTATCTCCGCGAAAATTGTAATGATTCTGAGATTCTTCCGCTTCATCGGAGTTTCAATGGATTTATCGCAATTCAAAAATAAAAGAATTATTCATGCAATCAATAAGACACGTTTTTATATTATAAAGTTGCAGAAAAAAATGTGTTCAGAATCCCCATGTGAATCCAGCATTTAAAGTATTCTTTTTGCCTTCGAAAAAATCAGGAGACCATCTTTCATCTCCTGATATATTGCCTGACGAAATAGCAAGCCATATATAAAGGTCATTTATTATCTGATAATCTGCTTTAAGTCCGATATTTCTGTTATGCCATTCGATTGATGCCAGCGGTGGATTGCCTGTTCTGCTGCCACCAGCTTCTGTATAATCAGGGCCTCTCACTGCATCAATAAACCAGAATTCAGTGCTTAATCCCCTTATAGGTTTGTATTGAATGCTAATGAACCATTCACGTGAATTGTCTTTTAGATAATGCCCCAGGTTATAATTGTTCGACTCGAATGTGAGTGTCGGCACATAATGTCTGAAAGTAAGCGGGTAATTGTATGTAAATTCAACGGTGAAAAACAGGTTATTTACAGGAAGGTCTGTTAACCTCATTCCGCCTTTCCAGCTTATAAAATTCCATTCATTCTTTTTAAATATTCGTTTTACCGATAGCTCATCAACAAAAAGAGTTGCGTAAAGATGAAAATGTTTTATCTCTCTTGAGCTGATATCGAAAAACATCTGGGAATTCATATTGTCTATTCCTGAATTGACTGAGTGATCAACCGACTTGTAAAAAAACACAGGGACAAGGTATGCAGGGAATAAACCAAGGTCGGTATAGATTATACTGTTTCCCGCTGAGATATTCAGGTATTTCAGCGGTGTAATGGTAAAAAGATTTGCAGCAATGAATTTTTTATGATAGACCTCGCGGTAATCGGTTCCATAGCTGTTTGTTACATAGTAAGACCTGCTGCTGTCTATGACCATTGAGTTTAGCCAGCCGTGGAAGTAATTGAAATCGAACCATCTTACAGGCTTCAGATGAAGCCGCAGATGAATGTAAGAAGGGTTGTTGCCTCCGAAAATATTAGCACCGTGATAGTTGTTTCCCCATGTAAATTTATCTTTGACAAGCCCTATATTCCCCCATTTCCATGAATACGTCACTCCGCCCTGCATGTCGCTCCAGTCGGTTGAATTCTTGATATGTCCGCCTTCACGCTGTGTAAGGTATTCCGGCAGTCCGAGAAGCGGTTTTTCATGATTATCTCTCAGGGAAGCGTAGAAGCCCCATTTTGATATATAGGCACTGGCTGTAATACCGTTTTGCCAGTAAGTTGCGGTACCTGAGCTGTTATAAAAAATCTCACTTCCTGCCACAGGGTTCACTGTTATTGAAAAGAGCGAATCCTTATAATAAAATATATCAAATCGTTTTTTTCCGGTTTTGTAATTATTAAGTTCTTTACCGAAATCGAGCAGATAAAAGTCGAGTTCTTGCTTTTGCCGTATATTAAGGCTTCCTCTATTATTATCAGCTTCCTGCAGGAGCTGTGCGATTGTAAGACGGGAAAATGGTTTTACTGCAGAGTTGAGTGAAATGATATTTAAGCCGGCCAACTCGTCAAGAAACTCATATACTCCCCTGTTGTTTACCGGATGAGGCACCTCTTGCGGCAGAAGTGTAATATTGACGCATAAATTGACTAAAAATATCAGTAATATATTGTATATCTTTCTGTCTGACATATCTCATGCGTGCAGTGAACAAATATATTATTAATTATTGTATGTTATAAAGATAGTTGGCGGTGAGCCTCAAAATAGACTTATTTATGTTGCCGGTGAAAAATATTGGATTCATTACAAAATAGGAGTCAATTATTATTTTTGTATAATGTTAAATATTGATCAAAATGATTGTGTCAGATAACTGCAATCCTATGAATAAAGGCAATACACGGGAACTATCGAAAAAGTGGTATGCCGTTTATACAAAATCGAGGGCAGAAAAACAGGTATATAAGCGACTTTCCGAAACAGGCATAGAGACTTTCCTTCCTCTTCAGAAAACACTCAGATACTGGAGCGACAGGAAAAAGATTGTAGAGAAACCGCTCCTTTCATCATATATTTTTGTAAAGACAACGCCTAAGTTTTTTCCGGCTGTTTATAAAAGTCCGGGAGTTGTGAAGATTGTGACTTTTGAAGGTAAGCCGGTTTCGATACCGCAGTATCAGATTGATAATCTGAGGCTGCTTGTCAACAGCGATGCGGATGTTGAGGTTACAACGGAAAATTTCGAAAAAGGGGATATGGTTGAAGTGGTAACCGGAGCGCTGTGTGGGCTTAAGGGTGAGCTTATTAAGATTGGCTCGAAAAAACGTGTTATTGTACGGATTGACAGGATTGAACAAAATATTATAGTAGATATACCGGCAGCCTTTTTAAAGAAAACGGGCAAATCGGAATATAGTGAAAAATGAAGGGGAGAAATGTCAATTATTGTTTTTTCGTGCCTATGTATTCCAGAAGATTAACGCCTATTGCAAATTCATGATTGTTAAATGCTCCGGGTGCAACATCGAATGCAAGATTGAAATTGTATGCGATATCGAGCCCTTTTAAAATATTTATTCCAAGTCCGGCGCCGACAACAGTTGGATCGCGGAATACAACAGAGCCTCTGAATCTATTCATATAAACTACCTGTGTGGCAATCTCTAACTGACTTTTTACATATTTTCCTCCTCTTACAATCAGCAATGGGGAAACAGACCAGTTCTCATCAAAATCATAATGATAAATAGCATGGAACTGAAAATTGGATAAAGGATTATATTTTAATGGCACCTCTTTATAACTTGCATCGCCGAAGCTGATGTTGGAGAAAAGAAAGCCAGCCTCAAGGTTTTGCCATGTATAAAGCACCGAGAAATCGCTCATGAATTTAATCTTTGATTTCACGTCGTAGCTTATCAGGGATGGATCGATTGTATAATTTGGATCGTTATAATATTCGGTAAGGTTGATCGTATTATGATATAATCCTGCTGAAAGTCCAAATAGAAGATTGTGACCATCAGCAACACTTACTTTGTAGGAATATGACCCGCTTATATAAAGATGCCTGAAAATTCCGGCCTTATCGTAAATCAACTTGCCTCCCACGCCGGCACCGTTCATAACAGGCAAACGATCGTTGTAAGTAATCCTGAGAGTTTTTGGCCCCCCACTTATTCCACTCCAGTCGCTCCGGTAGTCGGTTACGAGGTATTTTGGCTTAAACTGCCCGGCATACGATGGCATGATGGAGTAGCAATCCATATAGTAGTTTTCGGATAAAGGTGACTGCTGCGAAAAGACTTTACCTGTTACACCTATTATGCCGCTTAATATTATTATTATGACTGTTCTTTTCATTGGTATTTTATTTTTTGCTCAGAGCACAGAAAACGGAGTCACGAGAATCGAGAGACCTCTGTGCTTAAGTCGTGTACCTCAACGTACAATATTAACCGTTCCTTTTATAGTCCCTGCATTTTCAGTTTTAATAATAAAATAATACGCACCCTCAGGGAGCTGATTCCCGTTTGATGTGCCGTCCCAGAGGTTGTTATAATCGGGGTTGGAATAAACAAGTTTACCCCATCTGTTGTAAACTTTAACTTCACATTTTCCCCATGAAGCAAGATCGGGCAGTTCCCAGTAATCGTTAAATCCATCTCCATTAGGGGTGAAGAGGTACATAATGTCGCGATGTGTGGAAATTATTTCCACATAAGCAAATGCTTCTGAGCCAAGGTAATTCTGATTGCCTTCGTTGAAAGCTCTTATCTGTACTCTGCCACTTGATACTCCTGTAAGAACATTTTCTGAAACGGTTGCAATGTTGTTATCGGTGCTCTCGAAAAATACTTCAAGTCCGGCCGTTGAGCTTGCTCTCAATTGTGCGGTATCGCCGACCAGTAATGTGGCAGGAATCCTTGTAAAAGCAATAACCTGAGAGATTTTAGTTATAGTAAGCGTTCCGTTGATATAAGTATAATCATAGTTATTATCGCTTCCACCCGAGATATTTATCGGGTAAGTTCCGGCAGGCGATAATTGTGTTGCTATGGTAGTTATCTCTGGAAGGACATCAAGAACTTCGATCGTTTCTCCGTTCACAAAACCTGTAACTGTATAGGAGAAATCAGGATTGGTAGTGTTATACTCTCTTGTTTCGTCATTGGCTTTGAAAACAAGAGTTCTCTTTTTTACAGTAAGAATTTGCTGCACATCGGGAGCAGGATTATAGTTAGAGTTTCCCGGTTGTGATGCAGTTATTGTTACTGTTCCAGCTCCGGTTATGGTTACTGTAATGTTTTGGACTATTGCAACTGATGGATTATCGCCTGTAAAAGTTACAGGGAGGCCTGAACTGCTCGATGCTGAGAGATTAAAGGGATCGTCGCCATAGGTTTTGACCGGCAGAGGCCCGAAGGTTATTGTCTGGTCAGCCTTGTTCACAGTAAGAGTTTGCTGTACATCAGGCGCGGGATTCCAATTACTGTTCCCGGGCTGTGAAGCGGTAATTATTGCAGTCCCTGCACCTGTAATTGAGACTATGTTTCCTGTAACTGAAGCAACAGAAGGATTATTACTCGAAAAACTCACTGTAAGTCCTGAAGTACTTGTAGCAGAAAGA
>JAGNKY010000012.1 GCA_017999895.1 Bacteroidales bacterium | reverse complement strand
GTTTTGTATTCATACTTATCATATGTTTTTGTGTTGCTTTTTATTTCCCAAAGCAACTGGTTTAACATTATAAGTGGTATACTTTTCAACGAGAATGTGGTATACTTTTCAATTAATATTTACAGTTCTTTGACCCATGATAGTTTGTGTTTCGAAAGGCATAACTTTTTCCCATAAATTTACCTTTTTATATTGTATACCATGTGTGTAGATACCTGTATACTATGTGTGTAGGCCAAACAGAGGAGGCCGGGAGGGGCAATCTGAGGAGACATGGAGTATAGTTTTAAATTATTTTCATCCTTTTCGTGTTTTAATTATAAGTACTTCATACATCAATACTTTTAAGTGCTTCGAGGAGAAGGTTGTTTTCATACGGAGTTCCGATTGTTATCCTCAGGCAGTTTTCCACTGCCGAAGTTCTGTTCCTTACGATTATATCGTTGTTAATCAGTTTGTTATATATCTGGTTTGCATTTGTCACCTTCACCAGAAGAAAATTTGCATCGGAAGGGAATACTTTTACCGTGACAGGCAGTTTTTTTATTTCCTCTGCGACTCTTTCTCTTTCGCTTATCAGCTCAAGCACCTGATTTCTATAATCGTTGTTTTCGGTTAGCTTATCGAGAGCGGCTTTCTGGTTAATAGTGCTTACATTATACGGTGGTTTTACCTTGTTGAAATAACCTATTATCCGGGGGTCGGCAAATGCTATTCCAATTCTTGCGGCCGCCAGGCCGAGCGCTTTACTGAAGGTCTGCATCACTATCAGGTTCGGGTAGTTCTTTATTTTCTTCAGGAATGAAGGCTTACGACTGAAATCGGAATAGGCTTCATCGAGAAGGAGAATACCTTCGAACCTGCCGAGTATATATTCTATGCTTTCGGGATTCATGCAGTTGCCTGTCGGGTTATTGGGAGAGCAGATGAATATGACTTTCAGCTTTTCGTCGCCGAAATATTTCTCTGCAGCGTTTATGTCTATCTGGAAATCCTCATCAAGAGGCACTTTTATGACTTCGAGGTCGTTAATGGCGGCCGAAACCTCATACATGCCGTAGGTGGGAGGGAAGGTCATAACTTTATCAATGCCAGGATTGCCGAATATCCTCAGGGTAAGATCTATGATCTCGTCGCTCCCGTTTCCAATGAAGATATATTCCCTTTCAATGCCTTTCTGTTTCGATATAAGCTCCTTCAGCTTCTGCTGGTAAGGATCGGGGTAGCGGTTGAGGGTTCCCCAGGGATTCTCATTGGCATCGAGGAAAACTCCTGTCTTACCCTTGTATTCATCCCTTGCAGATGAGTAGGGGGTGAGCTTTCGGATGTTTTCTCTTACAAGTTTTTCGATATTGGACATAAAACTTATAATAATCTTGTCTTTATTGCATTACTGTGAGCTTTCAGGTTTTCTGCTTCAGCCATCTCGATAATCGAGGGAGCGAGATATGTAAGCCCTTCTTTCGACACTTCCTGGAAGAAGATTTGTTTCATGAAGTCTGCTGCAGTAAGTCCGCTGTAGCTATGTGCAAACCCGTTTGTCGGGAGGGTGTGATTTGGCCCGATGGCATAATCTCCGGCGCTCTGGCAACTGTATTCTCCGAGGAATACTGAACCGGCTGAAGTAACCTTTTCTGCAAGAGTTCGGCAGTCGGGACTGTTGATAACAAGATGTTCGGGTGCATAGAGGTTGCTGAATGCTATGCAGTCATCCAGTGAAGGCAGGAGAACCGCAAGGCTGTGGCTAAGGGATTTGCGTATCAGCTCTTTTCTTGGGAGAAGGCCGAGTTGTTTTTCTATTTCAGCTTCCACCTTATCTATCAGTTCCTTACTGTCGGTAAGGAGAACAGCCTGGCTATCGGGGCCATGTTCGGTCTGTGACAGAAGGTCGCAGGCAACAAATTCAGGTTTTGCCTCTTTTCCGGCGATAACGAGCACCTCGCTCGGGCCTGCCGGCATATCTATAGCAACGCCGAATCGCTGTACCAGCTCCTTGGCTTTTGTGACATACCTATTGCCAGGGCCGAATATCTTATACACTTTTGGGATAGTCTGTGTGCCGAACGCCATTGCTGCAACGGCCTGCGCTCCACCGACCTTGAAAATGTTTCTCAAACCGAGCACTTCTGCAGTGTAAAGAATTACAGGGTTAATCGTTCCATTTTTGTCGGGAGGCGTGCAGAGGATTATATCCCTGCAGCCTGCAAGTTTTGCAGGAATACCCAGCATCAGCACTGTGGAGAAAAGAGGCGCCGTGCCGCCGGGGATGTACAGTCCCACTTTTTCGATCGGTACGCTCTTGCTCCAGCATTTTATTCCGGTGGGGATTACAACCGACTGGTCGCTGCCGATAAGGGCCAGATGAAATTTCTCGATATTTTTCCGTGCAATGTTGATAGCATCTTTGAGTGACTGAGGCACAGAAGCGGATGCATCCTGAATTTCTTTTTCGGTTACTTTGAGCGATGCCGGCCGCACGCCGTCGTATTTATCGCAATACTGCAGGAGGGCTTCGTCGCCTTTCAGGCAGACGTTTTCGATGATGCTTACAACAGTGTCGTGTAATTCCTCTGTTTCCACAAGGGGTCTCTCGCAGAGAGATATCCAGCTCTCCTCAGGAGGAAAGAAATATTTTCTCATCATTTTATCATTTTTTCTATTGGTATAACAAGGATGCCTTCGGCGCCGGCTTCCCTGAGCATATCTATTCTTTCCCAGAAATCATCCTCTCGAACGACGGAATGCAGGCTCACCCAGCCTTTTTCCATCAGAGGAAGGATTGTGGGGCTTTTCATTCCGGGAAGGATTCCGGCAATCCGTTCAACAGCATCCTCAGGCGCATTAAGAAGGATATATTTATTCTCTTTGGCATTCTTAACGGCATTTATTCTGAAGACCAGCTTATTCAGGATATTCAGTTTTTTCTCATCGAGGTTTTTGTTAGCAACAAGTATTGCCTGGCTGTCCATAATAGTGGCAACCTCTTTCAGGCCGTTTGTAAGCAAGGTGCTTCCCGAGCTCACTATATCGCAAACGGCGTCGGCAAGGCCTATTCCGGGTGCTATCTCCACGCTTCCGCTTATTTCTTCTATTTCAGATTTCAAATTGTTCTTTTTCAGGAAGTCGGAAAGTAATCTCGGGTAACTTGTGGCAATTTTTTTTCCGTTGAAAAAATGGAGGCCAGGATAGTCTTCGTCTTTGGGTATGGCGAGGCTGAGGCGGCATCGGGCGAATCCGAGTTTCTCGATGATCCTGATATCTCTTCCTTTTTCTGAGACCATGTTTTCACCGACAATACCGGCGTCGGCCACACCCTGTTCGACGTACTGAGGTATGTCGTCGTCGCGGAGGAAAAGTATTTCGACCGGGAAATTGATTGCCTTTGTTTTGAGGATGCCAGTGCCGTTCGAAAATTTTATACCGCACTCTTGGAGAAGCCGCTTCGAATTTTCGCTAAGCCTGCCGCTTTTCTGGATTGCTATTTTAAGCTCTTTCATAATTTTTATTTATTATCACAGGGTTTCTTAGCGGCACAAAAAAACCCGTCTGTTTACTCAGACGGGTAATGATATCTTTTGCCGCATACTACAGCATCACTACCTCGCCTGAGTGGTAAGGAAATGATGATGAAAGTATGTCCTGTATGTTTTCATAATTTATTGCGACAAAAGTAAAATAATTTTAAGTACAATGCAAAATAAATTTTATTCTGGTAAGAAAATCGCACATTTTGAAGTTCGTAAAGGTTATTCATAGTCGGTTTTGAACCGGATATTTTTCACCACCAGGTGAATTCATGCCACGGTTTCCATCTGGTTTACCCTTATTCTGGCGGTCATAAGGTTATGCAAAAGGCTTTTGAACTTTTCATTACTTAAATAATTTATCCTCAATTAATTTTAAATTTTTATTTACAAAAAACATATCAGGTTCATGTTTTATTGCTCTTGCTCTAATTTCAAAATTTGGATCTTCAACATTTTTATTGTCGAACAGAATAAGCCCAATACCAAACTGTCTACAAAGGGTATCAAGGCGTGTAATATCTTCTGTTAATGAATCGTTTGGGACTACTATATAAGATTTATGTGAAAATATTTTATACGCGCATGCCTGGCCGAATGCTGTTATAAGACCGTTTGAATCAATTTTTATTTCAGCAGATATAATTTCAGTTGGGAAAGGAACAATATCACTTCGTTTGGATTCTCTTATACCAACAACATCTGGAGTTCCCCACTTGTCACGAAAAATGTTGCCACCAAGTCCAATCGCATTTGTGCATTCTTTTTACCATCAACATAAAAATACAATTTAAATTTGTACTTTTAGTCTAGTTTTATAGGGGGTTAGACCATAAGGATTGTACCATAGAGAATTATGCAATAAATTCTTTTCGGCTTTTGTGCAATCAGTGAAATTACCGGGGCTTTGCGAAACCCGCGGTTATAATTTTGTTTTTTTACCACGGAGCGCACGGATTGTCACGGAGAAATCCGTGTTGACCCGTGCTCCCAGTGGTGAATTGAATTATTTCCGGATAGAACACGGATGACACGGATGCGACTGATATTCACGGATCAGTGTAAATCCGTAAAATCCGCGTAATCCGCATGCCATTAAAAATATATGAAGCGCTTATGATCCTGGAATCCAATCACCCAATCACCCCATCATCCAATCGTCCAATCATTCAATCATCCATTCAAACCGCCGATAAAAAATAGTATTCGACTAATGTAGTTCAACGCAGACCCATCTTTGGGTCTTGCAGAACACTTAGGCTATTTATTATAGGCCGTTTTTTTTCACTCTTATTTCGATTATTTCCTTTATTATACTACAGAATTTTTCAAATATTGCTGTTGTCTCACTTCGCCCTTTTTTGAGCCTATAGTTTCCTTTAAAGAAAGATTCTCTAATACTTTCGGACAGTTCAATTTGAACACCTTGTTTACTTCCGCATTTATTTGTCACGTTATTGGGATCCATTGCCGCTAAAAGAGAAGTTTGATAATCCTTAAATGTTTTCACAGCAAAACTTTGGGTCGTTAATTTTTCCTCGAGTGAATTTATCAATGCTATGTCCAAGCCGCCTAAAAAAATGTCCGCTTCATATTTTTGTTTCATATTATCTGTCATTCCGTGAAATGAAATTGCATATTTATGTTTGGATAGTATTTTCCCAAGCTTTGGTTCGTCAAACAGGGTTGAAGTAATATGAAGTTCTTTGCAATTGGTTCCAATTCCAGTGAAAGAATAGTATGAGTATGAGTTATTATTGAACCATTTGCATATTTCTGTGGTTCCTGGTTCGATACCGCCACCATGAGGTGTAAATATCAAGAACGAAGTATTCCTTACGTCGTATTCAATCTTATAAGATTTAGGGCAACTATTTTTTAATTGCGAAAAGCTCTTGTATTTGTCCTTCATGTTAATTTATATTTCATTTAAAAATGGCCTATAACTTTTTATGGTATGGTGTCGTGCGGGATTACGAAGCGAAGACTTATCAGTTTACACCGACCTTTTTTACGAGTCACAAACCTTCGAAAACCTCTGAAACCCGCATGCACTATACCATGTGTTACCAGCTGGCCTTTATTACCATTTTTATCATTTTCAAATTCTTGTATTCAATAACTTATTCATGTGGTTCTTCAGCGAAGATTCCTAAACAAAATTCTTGCTTAAGTACGATATTTACAATTCTTTGCCATTCATCTTGAACATTTATATTTTGTTTTCGAATGCTAGCTGTTTGTCCATTGCCTACTACAAGATTTAAATAATTTAAGTCATTACCATAAATTCTAACTCGTTCAAATGGAGATGAATTGCTAAGTTTACAAGGGAAAAAACTAAAAATTTCATTATTACTATCTTTAATATCATGATACATTTTCCCACTATATAAGCAATAAGAAGAATTTTTATAATCCTTTAATTTTTCTATAGTGACTCTGTGAAATAAGTTAGAATAATTGTTTTTATTATATTTTGAAGCATTTATTGACTTTCCAATAATAAAAACGGTATCTAATGCAAAATGAGGATTATTTTTATTCACTCCATTATAATATTCTGTTCCAAAAAGAATAATTGAATTATTTGCCAGGTTTCTTAATCTCGGTTCTTGCCTACAATTAGAATAATGGAAATGTTCACCGAACACATAAGGATCCGTATTTTGACCACTCTTTGGTGGTTTACTCATTATCGGAAAATGAATTGAATTAGGAAAATTCGGATTGTTTTTAACAGAATTTAATCGTTTATATATTGAAAAAGGTTCCCATTCACCCCAAAAATAAATTTCATCTTCTTTTGGAGGATTTGTAATATCCTTACAAATATATTTACCCCGAATTTTAAGAAATTTGCGATAATGCGTATCTTCTGTGTTCCAAAGTCTCAAACCATATAGTCTATTAAATCCAACGTAATGCATTGGATTCTGACCCGCTAAATTTATTTGTTTGCCAGGATGAGATAATTGAACTAAATCGGCCATAATAATTTTAATTTATGTAAAATATGAGTGTTGGTATTTTTCTTTTTTTGTCTTAATCATAATATTGGTTATCATTTGCAGTATCACTTTTAGGCTTGCTGGTAACTATTAATACGTCCATAAAAAGTCCCCATTATTATTGTATTACTTTTCACTTCTGTTATAATCAGACTTTTATACGTTGACGAAAATAAAAAGTTTTGATTAAAAAACAAAATTTATTGCAGTAATAAGGATTGTAACATCGAAAATTATGCAATAAATTCTTTTCGGCTTTTGTGCAATCAAGGAAAATTACCGGGGTTTTGTGAAACTTATGGTTAAAATGTTGTTTTTTACCACGGAGCGCACGGATTGGCACGGGGAGAATCCGTGTTAACCCGTGTTACCCGTGGTGAATTGAATTATTTCCAGACAGAACGCCGATGACACAGATTAGACAGATATTCACGGATCAGCGCAAATCCGTAAAATCCGCGTAATCCGCGTGCCATTAAAAATATATGAAGCGCTTATGTCCCTGGAATCCAATCACCCAATCATCTAATCATTCAATCATCCAATCACTACTACAAACTGCTCGCTTCTGCGGAACTCAAAGAAAATGGTTAATGTCCTACGGACAAATGTAGAAAAATTCAATAATACTTCGGCTATGGAATTATAAGCCCTGACGGGCTAAATAACTTATAAAGATATCGGGTTTATAAAGATGGGCAGGTCAATAAATTTCCAAAAATATTGAACAACAAGGTGCATCTAACTTTTTTTCTTTCACCACGGAATTCACGGATTTGCCCGGAGAGAATCTGTGTTAACCCGTGTTACCCGTGGTGAATTGAATTATTTCCAGATAGAACACCGATGACACAGATTCGACGGATTTTCACTGATCAGCGTAAATACGTAAAATCCACGTGCCATTGAAAATATATGAATCTCTTATGTTCCCGAAATTCAATCATTCAATCATCCAATCATCCAATCACCCATAATCCATTGTCAATTTCCTTCAGCCTTTTACCCGTATCTTTTTTGCCAACTAATTATGGTTTAGAGGATTCAGTCCGGCCGGTGTTTCATAAACTGCAGATGTCTAAAGTATGAAGTATAATTTTTTAAGCAGTTATCTATTTTTTTGTCTTTCTCTTAATTCTTTTGTTGTAATAAATCTTTTGAATCCTTTTTGTCTCAAGGTATTCATTAATATTTTATCACCGGTCCACAGTTTAGATTTCAAATGCAATGCGAGTGCTACAAACATAATATCGTCATTGTCCACATCTTTCGTCAACTCATCGGCTTTAATGAGTATTTCTTTGGGCATGAATTCTTCTGATATGAAAATAATTCTTGTATAAAGGATACTTATTAATTCATCTATTTCATAATCAGAAAGATTTGAATACTTTTTTATTTTTTGAATATTATTCCGAATCTCAGTCTTAAGGTATGCAGGGCTGTAAAATTTTATTTTTTATCGGAACAGAGAATTATTTGACCAATCCAACTTTGAGAATTAAGGATAGCGCTGAAAATGATGTTGGTGTCAACGACAATTCTCATTTCATGAGTCTGTCACGATTAGCTTTATACCATTTTTTGTTAATCTCTGATGAGAGTTGGTCAACAACAGCCTGAGGAGTTTTATATTTAGAAGTTAACTCCTTATATCGAAAGTAATTAGCCAATTCCTGCAACTCATCAGTATCAATTGTCGGTTGCAGCCTGATAATCACTTCCTTTTTAGTTCTCTCGATAATCATTTTATTTAATTTTATCCAAAGTTAATCAAATTTTTCAAATAATTTTTGAATTATTTCCAGATAGAACACAGATGACACGGATTCGACGGATATTCACGGATCAGCGCAAATCCGTAAAATCCGTGTAATCCGTGTGCTATTAATAAATATATGAATCTCTTATGTTCCCGAAATTCAATCATTCAATCATCCAATCATCCAATCATCCAATCATCCAATCATCCAATCGCTACTACAAACGGCTCGCTTCTGCGGAGCTCAAAAAATGGTTAATGTCCTACGGACAAATGTAGAAAAATTCAATAATGCTCCGGCTATGGAATTATAAGCCCTGACGGGCTAAATAACTTATAAAGATATCGGGTTTATAAAGATGGGCAGGTCAATGAATTTCCAAAAATATTGAACAACAAGGTGCATCTAACTTTTTTTCTTTCACCACGGAATTCACGGATTTGCCCGGAGAGAATCTGTGTTAACCCGTGTTCCCCGTGGTGAATTGAATTATTTCCAGATAGAACACCGATGACACAGATGCAACGAATATTCACAGATCAGCGTAAATCCGTAAAAATCCGCGTGCTATTAATAAATATATGAATCTCTTATGTCCCTGAAATCCAATCACCCAATCATCCAATCATCCAATCCCCACATCATCCAATCAAATCGTGGGTAAAAAATAGTATTCGGCTAATGTAATTCAACGCAGAGTAATTGGGGCTGGGTCTTGCAGAATACCAGAAAATCCTATGTATTGGACACAGGCATTATTTATTTTGATTTATAAAACTCTCAATCGCACGATTAAAATCTAACATTTCCTTATACATCTCTTCAACAGTTTCTAAATCGAACTCAATAAATGAATCATAATCACATTTGGTCCGTCTATTGAACGCCTTATTGATTATCTTTCCATATTTCGGTTCAATTAATCCTTCTTGAATGAAGTTCTTATTAAATCAGCCAATTAATTGAGCATGTTTAGATGTTTCAAATTCATATTTTAGTCCTAATGCCAGGAGAGAATAAAACATTGAATAATATATTCTATTGATTGCAGCCCTATACCTGCCATGAGAAATAAGAAGTTCCACATCAGCTTGGTATCTTTTGCCTCAGCTAATCTATATTTTATTAAATCTAATCTATCCTGATTGTCAATACTCATGCGTAAATACCATTTTTAAGAGCATTGACAAATATTGGCTGTTTACCTCTTTTTGTTTTAAGCTCCTGAATTGAAATTAAATGAGCATCAATTATAATATCATATTTTAAATCAATATCATAACATATATCCAATATCCTGTTTTCATCATTTTTATTATAACTCCTATTTAGGATAATTAATACATCATAATCTAAATATTCATTAGCTTTGTTATTTGCTTGCGATCCAAATAAAACAACATCCCTGACTGAATCAGGATATAACTCCTCTAACTTCCGTTTCAAGTCAGTCAATATTATTTTCTTATCAATCATTTTGATCAAAATTTCAGCTAAGATACTAATTCTACTGTTCTTATTGTAGATTCAACAAAGATCATCGAAAATTATGTAATAAATTTTTTTCAGCTTTTGCGCAATCAGAAAAATTTCCAGGTTTTTGCGAAACTTACGGTTAAAATGTTGCTTTTTCACCACTGAGCCCACGGATTTGCACGGGGGGAATCCGTGTTGTCCCGTGCTCCCCGTGGTGAATTGAATTATTTCCAGATAGAACACTGATGACACAGATGCAACGGATTTTCACAGATCAGCGTAAATCCGTAAAATCCGCGTAATCCACGTGCCATTGATAAGTACGTAAGTCTTTTATGTCCCTGGAATCCAATCACCCAGTTAAGGTGCAAATTATAAAATATGAGCCGCATAATGCGTACAATTAATCTTGCCGCTTACAAAATACTAAACTAAATATTCTGTCAGGTAATTTTAATGCCATGTTTTTGAATTTCGCAAAGGAAACCGGCATCGTCAAAGTCTTTTTCGATTAAAACAGGTTCGATTCTATCGTCAATTTGTCTTCTTAGTTTCCACAAAAGGGGTGCTATTGAAAAATAATCATCTTCAATATGATCCACGACTATAGCAACGTCAATATCACTATCTTCATGGTAATTGTCCTTTGCATACGAACCAAAGAGGTACATATCCTCAAAGCGTAAATGATCTTTCAATAATTGTCTGTAGGCTTTGACTTTATTTATAGCTTCTCTTTTATCCATTTTTGTATTTCTTTAGTTTTCTGGATGATTTCAGCACATTTTGAATCCGTAAGACTTTTCAATAATCTTTCTTTATGCGATGGATAACGTGCCTCAATATTCAATGGTTCTATCTGGTCAATGAATTCTATGTAACTTTCCGGTAACAACTCATAAAAATCGCCTTGTTTTGCGAGGTAAGACAAATTATGAGTGTAAGGAGCTGTATCTGATTTGAGTTTCACATAATATGCTTTGAAGGCTTTTTCAATAGCCTGATGGCACATAAAACCCACATATATAAAACGTTTGCTTTGAAGCATAGATTCTGCCGTCTCCAGATCATAATCTGACAAATCGATCCAGTATTTAATTTTATTATCCATTTGCTATTAATACAAAGATAAACAAACATTTAATTTTAGTCGAATCTGTTCAACATTTCACCACAAATTTTTAATGAATTGTATTTTGCTTCGTCAACCTTCAAAATGGGAGGGGAAATACTGGCAAAGTGTTACAGTTAAGGGTGTTTATTTTTTTACCACGGAGGCCACGGATTGGCACGGGGAAATCCGTGTTGACCCGTGCTCCGAGTGGTGAATTGAATTATTTCCAGACAGAACACCGATGACACGGATTCGACGGATATTCACGGATCAGCGTAAATCCGTAAAATCCGCGTAATCCGCGTGCTATTAATATGTGATTCTCTTATTTCCCTGGAATTCAATCCCCCATCATCCAATCACCCAATTCCCCGATATTTCCCCTATTACCTTTTACCTGTACCTGCAGTATAGCAAACAATATATGGGGTTCGATCCGGCCTGAATTCAATGCAATTATCTGCTTAGTTTTTCTTTAGCTTCTTCGAATGTGTTTACGAAATTGATTCGACCATATTTATTACTCTCGAATATAAAATCTCTAAAACTCTTGCTCGGGTATTTCGAAAAGTCACCGATGATAGCAAGTTGAACATCATAGTTAGAGAATTTCTGTAGTATTTCGCCGGCTATTCCAGTCTTAAGGTCAAAGAACTCGGGTATTATCTGATCCTTTTCTATAATAATCTTTTTGGAGTCCATATATATTGCATTCGCCATTAAATCCAGAACATCCTGTGTTTCACGTAGCACAACATCTGAAGATCTCAATATTGCAATTTTGATTCCATTTTCCTCGATAATATCTATTTTCATTCTAAAGCCCTATATCTTAAAGTTGGTCAATTATGTTCGATTATTTAAAAATTCCACAAAAGTCTAAGCGAATTCCTTCCAGTGTTTATGTTTAGAAGGATCATATTCCTTTTCCCACACAGGATCGGTTAAATTTATGAATTCTCTGGAATATTTGTCGAGGAATTTGCATATTTCCGGATTAGTAATAACCTCGTCGCTTCCGTTATATGATGGTTTAGCGTTATATCTCTTAACGATATCTCTTAGAACCTCAGGATGGTCAATTAATGCGCATGGTGCAAGAAGGTTTTTATTTTTGCAATATGGCTGTGCTTCTTGTAAAGCCTTAAAGAATGATGACTGAATGACATCGATTAATTTTTTGTCTTTAATATTGTCTGTTGAAAATTGCAGGAATACGCAAGGTTCGATATCTCCATGACAATTAATATGGAAATATCCTCCAGGCCTTGCGCCAGAAATACAACCACCCACAAATGGAGCGTCGTTCCAGAAGTCGCCGATGAAGATAGGTTTGGTTCGTCTGATCTCATGTATTCTGTCCCTGAGCTTATTTCTCTGCTCTGGAGTTGACATTAAGCTTACGTCCGGCTTTTTGCCAATAGGTACATACTGGAAAAACCAGCCGAAAGAGCACCCTTTTTCAATCATTAAATCAATAAATTCATCGGACATTAAGGTTTTAGTGGTGTATTTTGTAGGTGTGGCAGAAAATCCAAACAGAACTCCGGCATTTTTCAGATTATCCATTGCCCGCATCACCTTATTGAATGTACCTTTCCCTCTTCTTTCATCTGTTTCTTTTTCAAGACCTTCAATTGATATAGCTGGTGCAACATTTCCTAATTTTGCTAATTTTTCCACCATTTCCTTATCTAACAAGGTGCCATTTGTATAGGTCTGAAAATACATGTCATTATGTTTTTCGAATATTTTCAACAAATGAGGCCACATGTATGGTTCTCCGCCCGAAATAGTAACAAAATAGATACTAAGTTCTTTTGCTTCGGTTAATACTCTGTCCACAATTTCAAAAGAGAGACCTTCATCTTTTACATAACTACCTGCATAACAGCCATTGCAGTTCAGGTTGCATCTTGCGGTAGGGCTGATAACCATAAACCAGGGAGGTCTGAATCCTAATTTACTTTTCAATTCTTTTTGCTTTTGCCGGCCATATATTACGGCATTAAAAAAGAAATTTTCAATCAATTTATCTTTACTGTTTTTGGAAAGGTCTTTAAGGATTTTTCTCATTAGTTCAACAGAAGGGTGTCTTTCCTGAATAAGTTTCTTAATTCCTTCAATTTGAGCACTTGTCAGTTTATCGTCAGAAAGAGTTTTTTCAGCCAGATTAATAATTCGGACTAAGTTTTTATCAGAGAATTTCGAAGCCAACTTCAGAATTATCTTTAAATTTTTTTTGCTAATAGAAGTTTCCATAATCGTCTATTTTTAATCTACTTATTCAACCGGATGTTTACTATAAACCTTAAATTATTTTTAAGAACTCCGTTTGAAAAATGTTACGATTAAAAAATAAAATACTTTTAAGCAAAAATTAAGCCATGATACAAATATATAAAAATAATTGTTTCGTTTTTGAAATGGATTAATAAAAGGGAAACCCTTATACGCTGGAAAAAGCGTGGAAAAAACTTGTTTAAAACTAATTAGGTTTAAAAAACCTCACTTAATTTCAAAAGAAATCACCTGGTTATTAATTCTGTCTATGCCATAAATTATCTTCTTATTTTTCACTGATCGGTCGAAGGCAATTCCCTGTCCATATACTGGCACAGTAAGAGTTTTTACATGTTTAAGAGTAAAACCCGTGTTTGGGATTTCCATGACGTATATTTCCGGACGGTCGTGTCCGGTACAGTATAATCTGCCATCAAATCCCCATGCGGCACCCGAATTACTTTTTGGTTTAAAGAGTTCGATTATATTATCAGGAAATATCCATGCTTCAATTTGTTGCCATTTTTTATTGAATTTAATGACAGATGTCCAGCGCGTATCTTTGCCCTCACTTGAGCCTGTGCCCGTATAGTGTGCGAAACCGACATACCAGCATCCGTCGTATTTATCTATCCATGTTGCAGATCCTGCATAGATGCCGAAACTATGGTTACCTAAATGTTTGAGAGTTTTTGCATCGAAGATTTCTATTGAGCTTGCCATAGGTGAAGCAGGATAATTTGAAGAAGCGCAGTATAATCGTCCTCTTATCACCACACCGCTGTTAAGATGGGAAATTCCTTCTTCCGATCCATCCCATTTAGTTGTCAGTAGCCCGCTCTTTTTGTCGTGTTTTGTGATGGTACTGTTATTGATGACGTAAAAACAGCTTTTGTCGACCGCCACTGCCTGTTTTGCTTCAGATACCGTAAATCTTGCAAGTTCTCCGGTTTGTTTGGAGATTTCCTGTCCGGATAAGGGAAATATAACTGCAGGTGTAAGGATAATTAAATGAATAAATTTTATAATGTGGCGTAAAACCATTTTCCTTAATAAATTGTTATTCCAATTGTACTCTCTCAGCCACCATATCTCCGACTTCGGTTGTAGAATAGCCCATTTTGCCTGCGCCCAGATCTTTTATTTTGTTTGCTGTCACATACATTATTGCATTTTCTATTGCGGTTGCAGCTTTTTCCTCTCCGAGATGTTCGAGCATCATAGCGCCACTTGCAATGGCAGCCAGAGGGTTTATCACATTTTTGCCTGCATATTTTGGAGCCGAGCCGCCTATAGGTTCAAACATTGAGACGCCTTCGGGGTTAATGTTACCTCCGGCTGCAATACCCATGCCTCCCTGTGTGATAGCACCAAGGTCGGTTATTATATCTCCGAACATATTGCTGGTTACTATAACATCGAACCATTCGGGATTTTTTATCATCCACATACATGTTGCGTCAACATGATAATATTCCCGTTTTATATCGGGATATTTTGCATTTCCCATTTCATGAAAAGCTCTTTCCCACAGGTCGAAAACATAAGTAAGGACATTAGTTTTACCGCAAAGCGCAAGGGTTTTCTTCTTATTCCTTTTTAAGGTATATTCAAATGCATATTTGAGGCAACGATCAACCTGCATTCGGGTGTAAATCATATTCTGTACTGCAACTTCAGCAGGAGTACCTTTCATCATAATGCCACCGGCACCGGTATATACGTCGCCACTATTTTCTCTTACAACAACGTAATTAATATGCTCGGGTCCTTTGTCCTTCAATGGGGTATTAACACCTGGATAGAGTTTTACCGGACGAAGGTTAATGTACTGGTCGAGTTCGAATCTAAGTCTGAGTAATATTCCCTTTTCGAGAAGACCTGGTTTAACGTCGGGATGACCAATTGCACCAAGAAGGATTGCGTCGTATGTTTTTAGTTCCTCTATAGCCGAATCAGGCAGTAATTCTCCTGTCTTCAAGTAGCGATTGCCTCCGAAATCGTATTCATGGTAATTAAGTTTAAAATCGAACTTTAAAGCGGCAGTATCAATCACTTTTTTCCCTTCTCTGACAACTTCAGGGCCTGTGCCGTCGCCAGGTATTACAGCGATATTATATGATTTATTCATGAATTTATTTTTATTGATAATTTATTATTTAAGAAATTGATTTTTTCCTTATTATTATTTTTTGTCGGAAAAAGAAGACATGAATTTTTTATTTGATTCTGGGTTTTCGATAATGTTAAGCATTTTTTCCGTGGCTTTTATTGCAGATGCAACCTGATCGGCATCGAGTCCTTTTGTTCTGAATTCCATCCCTCTGTAATTCCATGAAATAACTGTTTCGACCAGGGCATCGGTTCTGCCGCCGGGAGGTATTGAAACTTTATAATCGGTAAGTATGGGCAACTCTTTTCCTATCCGTTCATATATTTTTCGTAAGGCTTTCATGAAAGCATCGTACTGGCCGTCGCCGAGAGACGTTTCTTCATAAGGCTGTCCCTCAATTTCAATAAATACGCCTGCCACGGGCCTTATGCCTTGTGAAGTTGCAAGTGAATAGTTTATTATTCTTACTTTGTAATTATTTATTTTATCATCGCCGAGCACATCTGAAATGATAAAAGGAAGGTCTTCAGTTGTTACAATTTCTTTTTTGTCGCCAAGTTCTATAACTCGTCGTGTAACACGTTCGATTGATTCGGGAGGAAGGTTTAGTCCGAATTCTTCGAGGTTCTTTCGTATAGTTGCTTTACCTGAGAGCTTTCCGAGAGCGTATTTTCTTTTTCTTCCGAAGCGTTCTGGCAGGAGGTTATTAAAATAGAGATTTGCCTTGCTGTCGCCGTCGGCATGAATACCGGAAGTTTGCGTGAATACGTTTTCACCGATTACAGGTTTATTCTCAGGAATTCTTATTCCGCTGTATGATTCGACTACCCGGCTCACTTTTGTGATAGCTGCTTCATCAATATTTGTTTCAAATCCAAGCTGGTCTTTAATAACTGCAACGACGCTTGAAAGAGGAGCATTACCGGCGCGTTCGCCGAGGCCGTTCACAGTAGTATGTACACCTTTTACGCCAGCTTTAAGGGCAGAAAAGACATTTGCAACTGCAAGATCATAGTCGTTGTGCGGGTGGAAATCAAAATGGAGGCCGGGATATCTTTTTATCATTATCGAACAAAACTCGTAAGTCTGGTCAGGGTTTAGTATCCCAAGGGTGTCGGGGAGCATGAATCGGAGCACATTTTCATTTTTGAGCGACTCCATCATAAAATGGACATAGTCGGGTGAGTGTATCATTCCGTTTGACCAGTCTTCGAAATAAATATTAACTGATATACCCATTTCGCCGGCTATTTTAATAACCTGTCTAATTTCGTCGACATGCTGTTCAGGAGTCTTGCGGAGTTGCTCTTTGAGATGTCTCAATGAGCCTTTAGAGAGGAGGTTTACCACCTTTAATCCGGCTTTTTTTATCCATTTGAGTGAAATATCGCCGTCAACAAAGCCGAGCACTTCCACTTTCTGTAACATATCGTTTTGTGCTGCCCATTCTGCAATTTTACAGGCAGCTTCGAATTCGCCCTTTGAGACACGTGCCGATGCAATTTCGATGCGATCAACCCTCAGATCCTTTAGAAGGAGAGAGGCAATATGAAGCTTTTCAAACGGAGTATAAGATACCCCCTGCATTTGCTCCCCATCGCGCAGAGTGGTATCCATGATTTCTATTTTCATTTTCGTAATCGGTTTCTTTCAAACTCTTCAATTTTATCTTTTAATCCAAGCAGATAGTCAATATCGTCGAGTCCCTTAAGCAGGCACTCTTTTTTATAAGGATTTATGTCGAACCTGATTGCCTTTCCGATTTTTGGTATCTCGAGGAGTTGATGTTCAAGAGTGATTTTTACTTTCATGCCGGGATCTTTCTGGATGAGCATAAAGAGATTTTCGAGATCTTCGTCTGGAATGACAATTGGCAGAAGTCCGTTGTTGAGGGCATTGTTTTTGAAGATGTCGGCAAAAAAACTCGATATTACTACTCTGAAGCCGTAGTCGTATAATGCCCATACGGCATGTTCACGACTTGAGCCGCACCCGAAGTTCCTTCCTGCCACAAGAATAGAACCTGAATAAAGAGGGTTATTAAGAACGAAGCTCGTTACTGGTTTCCCATCCTTGTCGTAGCGCCAGTCATAGAATAGCTTTTCCCCGAAACCTTCTCTGGATGTAGCGCTCAGATATCTTGCAGGAATTATCTGATCTGTATCGATGTTTTCAACCGGAAGAGGCACGCATGTTGATTCGAGTGTTGTAAATTTTACTCCTGGCATTGTTTTCTGATTAAAAATTGTTATAAAAAATTTCGTGGATCGGTTATTTCACCGGTTATAGCGCATGCGGCGGCAGTAAGAGGGCTTGCAAGTATTGTTCTGGCGCCGGGACCCTGCCTGCCCTCAAAATTTCTGTTTGAAGTTGAAACAGAATATTTTCCTGCAGGTATTTTATCATCGTTCATTGCGAGACATGATGAGCATCCGGGCTGTCGTATTTCAAAACCGGCTTCTCTGTATATTTTATCAAGGCCTTCTTCAAAAATTTGAGCTTCAACTCTTTTTGAGCCCGGGACTATCAATGCAGTCACATCGGGAGATTTTTTTCTTCCTTTGATAACCGAAGCAAATGCTCTGAAGTCCTCAATGCGTCCATTTGTACAACTACCGAGGAAAACATAATCTATTTTATGTCCCTCGAGTTTCATGCCTGGTTTGAAGCCCATATATTCAAGAGCTTTCATAAATGATGTTGCTTCTTTTTTATTTTCGGAAGGTTCAGGAATGACATCATCAACAGCTATTGCCATACCCGGATTTGTTCCGAATGTTATCATAGGTTTTATTTCGCCTGCGTCGAATTCCACTTCCCTGTCAAAACTGGCTCCATTGTCCGATTTAAGATTTTCCCAGTTTCTTATTTCATTTTCCGTGATTTCAATACCTGAGATTTTGGAGCTTTTCTTAACGTAATCGATTGTTTTGTTATCGGGTGCAATAAGGCCCCCGCGGGCTCCCATTTCAATACTCATATTACACACGGTCATTCTACCTTCCATACTGAGGCTTTCGATAGCCTGTCCGGCATATTCTATAAAATAGCCTGTAGCTCCGCCGGAAGAAAGGCGCGAGATGATAAACATTATTATATCTTTGGCAGTGGTTGCATGTGGAAGTGTACCATTTACACTTATTCTCATCACCCGTGGTCGATTTTGGAGTATGCATTGGGAAGCAAGTACCATTTCCACCTCGGAAGTGCCGATTCCGAAAGCAATCGAACCGAAGGCACCGTGAGTTGAGGTATGGCTGTCGCCGCATACAATCGTCATACCAGGTCGTGTAAAACCAAGTTCTGGACCAATAACATGGACGATTCCATTATTAGGATGTTGCATTCCGAAAAACTTTATTCCGAACTCCCTGCAGTTTTTCTCGAGAGTTTCGACCTGGTTTCTTGAAATTTCATCTCGTATTGGCAGGTGCTGATCTTTTGTAGGGATATTATGATCGGCAGTTGCAAGGGTTCTTTCAGGTCGGAATACTTTTATGCCTCTATTTCTGAGTCCGTTAAAGGCTTGAGGGCTAGTCACTTCGTGAATGTAATGCATATCGATATAGAGGACGTCGGGTCCTCCTTCGATTGAATAGACGACGTGGGCATCCCATATTTTATCAAAAAGAGTTTTTGAACTCATAATTGAAAATGGTTTACTTAATTTTAGCTATTGCGTCAATTAAAGCTTCAACCGAGGCTGTAATGATGTCAGTATTAGCAGAGAATCCGTAATATATTTTCCCTTGATGTTCAACCTGTATATGTACCTTTCCGATATCATCACTACCCCTTGTAATAGCCTGAATAAGGAATTCTTCGAGATGTACCGTTTTATTAATAAGTTGTCGTACAGCAGTAAATGCGGCGTCTATAGGGCCATTACCTGTTGCAGTGGCTGTGTGAATTTCTCCGTTTATCCAGAGTCCGACTGTAGCAACAGGTATTAATGATTTGCCACATGACACTTGCAGGAGCTCGAGTCGCAGAGGTTTTTCACCCTGAGTCACCTCTCCGGTAAGTATCTTAATGTCATCATCGTTTATAATTTTTTTCTTGTCGGCGAGTTTAAGGAAGCGGTAGTATATATCGTCAAGCTCTTCCTTGTTGAATTTGTATCCAAGAAGTTCGAGTCTGTGGTTAAGAGCTGCTCGTCCGCTGCGTGCGGAGAGGATGATAGATGATTCTCTTACGCCGACCTCAACAGGGTTGATAATTTCGTAGTTTTCTCTTTTCTTCAGTACGCCGTCCTGGTGGATACCTGAGGAATGGGCGAATGCATTACGGCCGACAATTGCTTTGTTTGGCTGGACAGGCATATTCATCAATGTTGAGACGAGACGGCTGGTTTTGTATATGAGCTGTGTGTTGATGCCGGTTACAAATTTTAGATTTTTGTGGCTTTTCAACGTCATTACGACCTCTTCGAGGGAGGTGTTGCCTGCTCTTTCGCCCACGCCGTTTATTGTAACCTCGGCCTGGCGTGCCCCGTTCAGAATTCCCATGATTGTATTTGCAGTTGCCATTCCGAGGTCGTTATGGCAGTGTGTGGAAATGATGGCCTTATCTATGTTTGGTACATTGTCCTTCAGGTATTTGATTTTTTCCCCGTATTCAACAGGGAGGCAATATCCTGTAGTATCCGGTATATTTACTACAGTGGCACCTGCATCTATTACTGCCTCGATCACCTTCGCAAGGTATTCGTTATCAGTTCTTCCTGCATCTTCAGCATAGAATTCGACGTCATCAACAAATTTCCGTGCATATCTGACAGCATCTGATGCTCTTTTGATTATTTCATCGGGTGTTGTTTTAAGTTTGTATTCGATATGATAAGGAGAGACGCCGATTCCAGTATGAATTCTTTTGCGTTTTGCATACTGAAGGGCTTCGGCAGCCACCTCTATGTCTTTTTTCACTGCTCTGGTAAGTGCACAGATAATTGGTTCCGATATTGATTTTGATATTTCGACCACGGAGTTAAAATCACCCGGGCTTGAAACAGGGAAGCCGGCTTCGATAACGTCAACTCCAAGTTCTTCAAGAGCTTTTGCCACCTGAATTTTTTCTATGGTGTTGAGCTGGCAACCAGGAACTTGTTCACCATCGCGCAGTGTGGTGTCGAAAATAATTATTTTCTCTTCCATTATCTTTTATATTTATTTATTACCGGGTCTTAATTTCCTTACTGCAGCTCCTGCTCTCCACATTTCGGAATCCCGTAGTTCTCTCAGTTCGGCATCGAGAAGGTCTTTATAATTAGGATTGCTCAGTGCCTGTATAACTCTTTCCGTTTCTTTGCCTGTTTTCACACTTTCATACAGCTCTTTGAATACAGGCAAGACGGCATCCCTGAATCTTGGTCTCCAGTCGAGAGCGCCACGCTGTGCAGTTGCACTGCAGTTTGCATACATATAATCCATGCCTTTTTCATCAACAAGTCGGATTAGACTTTGTGTAAGTTCTTCCACTGTTTCGTTGAATGCTTCTGAAGGAGAGTGACCATTATCTCTTAGGATCTGATATTGTGCATCCATAATTCCTGCAAGTGCTCCCATAAGCACTCCTCGTTCTCCTGTAAGGTCACTATATACTTCTTTTTCGAAAGTTGTTGGGAAAAGGTAACCCGAGCCTACTGCAATTCCGAGGGCCAGCACTCTATCGGTAGCTCTTCCCGTATAGTCCTGATAAACAGAGTAGCTCGAGTTTATTCCTGTTCCGGCCAGGAAATTGCGACGCACGCTTGTTCCTGAGCCTTTAGGAGCGACAAGAATAACATCAATATCAGGAGGAGGTATAACTCCAGTCTGCTCCTTGTAAGTTATTGAAAAGCCATGTGAGAAATAAAGAGCATCGCCCCTTTTGAGGCAATTTTTCAGTTCGGGCCAGAGTAATCTCTGTGCCGCATCGGAAACGAGGTACATGATAATTGTTCCTCTGGAAGCAGCTTCGGTGATAGGGAAAAGAGTTTTTCCAGGAACAAATCCGTCGGAGACTGCTCTGTCCCAGTCATTTTTGAATTCAGGCGCCTGACCTACGATTACATTTAAGCCGTTATCTTTCATATTAAGGGCTTGTGCAGGGCCTTGAACGCCATAACCAATTACTGCAATAAGTTCATTTTTAAGCACTTTACGTGCTTTCGAGAGAGGAAACTCTTCTCTTGTAACCACATCTTCGATAACACCACCGAAATCAATTTTTGCCATATTTATTAGTTTTATTGGTTTTACATTACCCGGTCTGATTCAAAACACCCCGATAGATTAAAAAAGTTTATTTTAACATGGGAAATTGAATGCCGGAGATTCTTTATCAGTCATTTAATCATTTCAAATTCTTCTTTTTCATTTTCATTATGAAGTATTTCATCCATTTCTTTAAGGTAAGCATCTAACTCTTTTACCTGTTTAGTGATTGCTACCCTGCCCGATCTGGCATATTGCAGGATACCGAAAGGTTCGAGTTCGTTAAGAAGTCGAATTATTTCATTTTTATGTCCGGTTTTTTCAATGACCATGTACTCGGAAGTAATAT
Organism: Bacteroidales bacterium; assembly: GCA_017999895.1. GTDB lineage: Bacteria > Bacteroidota > Bacteroidia > Bacteroidales > VadinHA17 > LD21. Next base: position 55,907 of record JAGNKY010000012.1, on the reverse strand, counting down.
CAAGAAATCTAATATTATGCGATCTGACAAGGTGGTCAATTATGTCTCCTGTAAGAAGAGATTTTGTCGATACCTTGAAAAGAGCAATTTCCTGATAGACTATTTCTTCAGGGTTATGAACGAAGACTTTTACTACATCAATTATTTTTTCTATTTGTCGTGCGACTTTTCTTATCATATCGTCTGTTGTTCTGACTACAAGGGTTATAAGTTGAATTCCTTTTACTGCAGATTCTGAAGAGGTAACACTCTCGATATTAATCTGCCTGCGCGTCATAATGATCGTTATCTGGTTGAGAATTCCTATTCGATTCTCTGTAAAAATTGAAAGTGTGAATTCTTTTTTCATTATTTTTTAATTTTTACTTCCGATACTGAAGCGCCAGGTTCCACCATTGGCATAACGGTACCTTCTTTTTCTACCATTACTTCGAGCAGATAAGCGCTTTCGCTATTTAGCATTGTATTTATTGCCGGTATAAGTTCTTCTCTTGTTGATACTCGTTTTCCCGGAATATTGTATCCTTCGGCAACTTTAACAAAATCGGGGTTTACAAGTTCGGTTGATGCATATCTTTTGTTGAAGAACATATCTTGCCACTGTCTTACCATACCCAGGAAAAAATTATTGAGAATTATTAGTTTGACCGGTATTTTATAATGTAATATAGTGCCAAGTTCCTGTATTGTCATCTGGAATCCGCCGTCACCAAGGAAAGCAATTACCTGTTTCTCGGGTCTTCCAATCTTTGCTCCTATTGAAGCGGGCAGTCCGAAACCCATTGTTCCCATCCCCCCGGATGTAACAAATGTATTTGGTTCTGTGAATTTGTAATAACGAGCTACCGACATCTGGTTTTGTCCCACATCTGTAACAATTATTGAACTTCCCTGTGTGAGTTCTGAAATAGCATTTACTACTTCTCCCATTTTAATGGGACCTGATTTAGGTTTAATTTCCGGCTTTATCACCGTGTCATACTCTATTTTGTCGCATACTCTGAATTCTCTTAGCCATCGCTCATGTGAATTTTGATTTACGATAGGGATAAGATATCTCAGAACTTCGGCGGCATCATTGTTTATTTCAATATCTACATTAACGTTTTTGTTTATTTCGGCTTCGTCAATTTCGATATGGATTATTTTTGCTTGTTGTGCATATCTCATCAAATCGCCGGTAACACGGTCGTCGAATCGCATGCCTATAGCTATTATCAAATCTGCCTCGTTAGTGAGCTTATTTGGGCCTACATTTCCATGCATCCCGAGCAGCCCGACATAGAGTTTATGATTAGTAGGGAAGCATGAAAGGCCGAGAAGTGTTACGGCAACAGGAATACCTGTTTTTTCGGCAAACTCTTTTAGCTCTCTTTCAGCTTTAGAGATGAGTATTCCATGTCCTGCCATAATCAATGGTCTTTCGGCATGGTTTATAAGTATTGCAGCCGATTCAATTTCTTTTGTTTTCAAAGGCTTGTGTGGGTGGTAGCTTCGAATGTAAGTACATTTTTTGTAACTGAAATTCATTTTTTCAGTCTGGGCATCTTTTGTAATGTCGAGTAAAACAGGTCCAGGTCTGCCAGTAGTTGCTATATAGAATGCTCTGGCTATTGCTGACGGAATATCCTCGGCTCTTTTTACCTGGCAATTCCATTTGGTTATTGGCATTGAAATACCGATTATATCTGTTTCCTGAAACGCATCGGTACCGATAAGGCCTGAAACGACTTGTGCTGTGATGAAAATAACCGGCACAGAATCGAGGAAAGCATTTGCAATTCCTGTTACAAGGTTCGTAGCTCCAGGCCCCGAAGTTGTGAAGCAAACACCCGGTTTCCCTGTTACCATTGCGTAAGCTTGTGCAGCATGCGCTGCTCCCTGCTCGTGACGTGCAAGTATATGTCTTATTTTGTCCTGAAAATTAAGCAGGTGGTCATATATCGGTATAATTGCACCGCCCGGATAGCCAAAGATAGTATTAATGCCTTCAGCTATTAAGCTTCTTAGAACTGCTTCCGCTCCTGTAATTTGTTCGGGCACGTTCCCATCGAAAGATTTTTTTTCACTGTCAGACATAAAATGTTTTTTTTTCTGGTTTCTTTTTTATAGTTATGACTTTTTCCTTTTTCCTTTTTCCTTTTTCCTTATATTATCCTTACCGCTCCCATATCGGCTGAGGATACATGTGCTGCATAAGCTCTTAGCGAAGCAGGTATATTTCTTTCTCTCGAAACCGGTTTCCATGCTTCGACCCCTTTCTCTTCTTCTTGTTTTCGTCGTCTTTCGATTTCGGTATTATCGAGTAAGACATTTATTGTTCTTTCAGGGATATTGATTTCGATAATATCTCCTTGATGCAGAAGAGCGATTTCGCCGCCGGAAGCGGCTTCGGGAGAAATATGACCTATTGATAATCCTGCTGTTCCTCCTGAAAAACGTCCGTCGGTTATCAACGCACATTTTGTACCAAGGCCTTTTGATTTGAGGTATGAAGTAGGGTAAAGCATTTCCTGCATTCCGGGTCCTCCTTTTGGCCCTTCGAATCTTATTACCACAACATCGCCTGGTTTAACTTTCCCTCCAAGTATGCCAGAGACTGCTTCTTCCTGCGAATCAAAAATTATTGCCGGGCCTCTGAATGTAAAAAGAGACTGATCCACTCCGGCTGTTTTTACAATGCAGCCTTTTGATGCAATATTTCCATACAAAACTGCAAGGCCTCCATCGCTGGTGTACGCGTGACTTATGTCTCTGATGCAACCGGAATGACGATCTGTATCCAATTCTTTATAGATTGAATTACTGAAACCGCCTTCCGAACTTTTTTCTGTTGAAGGAGCACTTTTATAAAACTGAATTGCCAGCGGAATCACTTTTTCACTCAAAATGTCCCATTCAGATATTGCATCATGCAGAGAAGGGTAATCAACTCTTTTCACTGCAGAGTTTATAAGGTTATTTTTTTCAAGTTCTCCCATTATCGAAAGAATTCCACCTGCACGGTTTACATCCTGCACATGGTATTTTGAACTGGGAGCCACTTTACAGATATTTGGTATTTTGCGCGAAAGTGCGTCAATGTCGTTCATGGTAAAATCAACTTCTGCTTCGCGAGCTATTGCGAGAAGGTGCAATACCGTGTTTGTTGACCCGCCCATTGCAATATCGAGAGCCATAGCGTTCATAAACGCTTCTTTTGTTGCTATTGAACGTGGTAATACCGATTCGTCTCCATCGTAATAATATTTTACTGTATTTTTTACGATTGTATCAGCGGCTTTTTCAAAAAGCAAGTGTCTGTTTTTATGAGTAGCGAGCACTGTTCCGTTCCCAGGGAGAGCAAGACCGATTGCTTCAGAGAGGCAGTTCATGGAGTTTGCAGTAAACATCCCTGAGCATGAGCCGCAGGTAGGACAGGCAGATTTTTCAATCTGAAGAAGTTCCATGTCGCTTACATTGTCATCGGCAGCAGCAACCATTGCATCTATAAGATCTATATATGTATTGTTATGCGAACCTGCTTCCATCGGGCCTCCCGATACAATCACAGTGGGGATATTTAGCCTCATTGCAGCCATAAGCATACCGGGTGTGATTTTGTCACAGTTAGTGATGCATATCATGGCATCGACCATGTGAGCATTTATCATATATTCGATACTGTCAGCGATTAGTTCACGGGATGGGAGCGAGTAGAGCATCCCATTATGGCCCATTGCAATTCCGTCGTCAATTGCAATGGTATTGAATTCTGCAGCGAAAAAGCCCTGATTTCGGATATGATTTCTTATTATTTCACCGGCTTTCTGCAGATGCACATGACCTGGAGCTAATTGAGAGAAAGAATTAACAACGGCAAATATGGGTTTTCCAAATTGTTCTTCCTTCATTCCATTTGCCCGCCAGAGGCTTCTTGCTCCGGCCATATTCCTTCCCTGTGTGGAGACAGAACTTCTGAGTTTTATTTTCATAACCTTTTTATATAAAAAAAGAACTTTCCGGATTAGACCCGGAAAGTTCTGAATATCAAAATTTATTACAAATTATTTCCGGGTCATCTTCGGCCATTAAGAAGAAGGATGATAATAAGGGAAATAACAGGTAATAAATAATTCTTCATTTTTATCACAATTGAAAAGCAAAGATAATTATGATTTTTTAAAATCAAAGGATTTAATAAAATTTTTTATAAAATATTATTAAATGATAAAAATGTTTTAATAAAATTAAGAAAATAGATCAAATTATACCTTATAATATATAATATGTCTTACAGCTTAAAAAATTATTTTTTCAATCTTGTTGAACATAGCCGACCGGTTTACCTAACCCTGATAATTATTTTAACAGTTTTTACTTGGAAAGAATGTTTTTGCATATTTATAAGGTTTTTTGTCGTATACTCATATATTTTAAAGTAAGATAAATTTAAATAAGACCCATTAATTAAAGTAAATCAAATATTTATAAAAAGTTTAAAAAAAATTAAAAAAAATTATTGTTTGTTAAAATATTTTTATTAATATTGTAAAGGAATTTCTTTCAAACCTGATCAGTAAAGATTAATACAGCAGGAACGAAGGATATTCTCTTTGAACAGATAACCCTGACCGAACCTATGAAGCCGTTCTTATATAAATAAAGAAGCGGAAAGGAATTTTTAACAGACTGCTTATGCTTACAAAAGGAAGCATACAGTCTGTTTTTTATTTCAAAGTACGTTAACGTACACGAAATATTTCAAGAGAATTACATAAAAGCTATATTTTCAAGCGACTACCTAAAAAAATTATTTAAACAATTAATTAAAACGATTTATGAAAGATGCAACATGAATGTCAGGATATTTAATTTCCTGCAAATGAATCCATTATTATTAATCAATCTAAGATGAATAAAAAAAATCAGAGATTGCCTTTATCGGCAATTACCAGCTAAAACCAATAATTATGACAAAATTGTGTGTTTTATTTTTTACCTGTGTAGTGACTTTGTTTACTACTGGTAATTTGAATGTATCAGCCGGCGATATCTCAAATGAGAATTTTATCACGGTCGGCTTTGAAGAACAACAACAATTTACCGTGACCGGGACGGTCACAGATGCCTCGACTGGTGAGCCCATGGCAGGTGTGACAGTACTGGTAAAAGGAACCTCAACCGGCAGGTTAACCGATGAGAACGGTAAATTTACGATAGTATTGCCGGCACGTGAAGCTGTACTTCAGTTTTCTTTCGTTGGTTATTCAACTCAGGAAATGAGCGTGACTGCAGGTTCAAATGTTTCAGTCAGGATGCAAACAGAAGAGCAAAGAATTGAAGAAGTCGTGGTGGTCGGTTATGGCGTTCAGAAAAAAGAGAGTGTCGTGGGAGCAATAACTCAGGTAAGTAATGCCACTCTCATGCAAGCAGGTGCGGCAACTATTACCAATGCAATTGCAGGGAAACTTTCTGGTGTACTTACAATACAACAAAGAGGAGAACCTGGGAACAATGCAGCTGAAATATATGTACGCGGCGTTTCAAGCTGGAATGGTTCGGCACCTCTGGTTCTTGTTGATGGTGTTGAACGCGACTTTTCCCAACTCGACCCAAATGAAATCAATACAATTTCCGTTCTAAAAGATGCATCTGCAACAGCTGTGTTCGGCGCAAAAGGAGCTAATGGCGTTATTCTTGTAACTACAAAACGCGGCACGCTTGGTAAACCAAAAATGGATCTTTCTCTATCTTATGGTTTATTGAGGGCAACAAGAATTCCTGAACATATTGATTCGTATACAACCATGTCAATGTATAATGTGGCTTTAATGAATGAAGGAGGAACATATTTCTCGCAACTTATTCCGGAATGGCAATTACAGGAATATAAGAATCCTTCAACTCCTCTTAATTCTCTGAGATTCCCGAATGTTAACTGGTTCGACGAATGCACGCATCCATTTTCACCAACAGCCGTTGCAAGCCTAAACATCTCAGGTGGCACTGAGTTTGCCAAGTACTTTCTCAATCTTGGATTCCAACATGAGAGTTCATTCTTCATTGGTCTGAAAGAGGGTTATATGGACTCGAGGTTTTGGAATCAGTTGTTTAATTACAGGATAAATGTTGATTTCAGTATCACTAAAACAACAACTATCTCACTTAATGCAGGCGGTTCTCTGAATACAAAAAATACTCCGTCCAATGCTTCATGGCGTAACCTTTATTCAACAGGACCGTCAAGATTCCCGGCTTACTTCCCTGAATGGGCACTTGAAATGGTTCCTGATCCGGATTATCCTGAGGATAAAAACTGGAGGAGGGCACAGGCTTTTGGTGAATATACAGGCAATCCATATACAAATCTTACACAGGGAAGCTTCAACAGAGACCTTGGCTCACGTTTGTTTACAGATTTATTGTTTAAACAGGATCTGGGATGGATAACAGAAGGGCTTTCCGTAAATGGTAAAGTCGCTTTGAGTACATATTATAACAACAGACAACTTACACTTTCATATACTTTTCCGGAATACCAGCTTTATTATGACTTGATTCCCCAATCGGGGCAGTTTAATCCTTCGACGGGAAGATTGATTAACCCATGGTACAGAGCGGGTGAAGGTAATGAATACTACAAACTCGGACCGTACGACATCAACGTGGGCGGCCTTAATAGCGGCTACTACAGAGACCTGTATTATGAGGCATCAGTTAATTATGCCAGGACTTTCGGAAAGCATAGTATATCGGGTCTCGGACTTTTTAACAGACAGGAAAAAAATCAGGAGACAGACTTCCCTTATTATAATGAAGCATGGGTTGGAAGAGCAACTTACGACTTTGACAGAAAATACTTGTTCGAATTTAATATAGGCTATACTGGTTCTGAGAGATTCGCTCCTGCTAACAGATTCGGTACCTTCCCGTCAATTGCTATTGGATGGGTTGTATCCGAAGAAAACTTTTTCAAAGCAGCAGTTCCCTGGGTAAACAGACTAAAATTACGGTACTCCGACGGCTATGTAGGAAGCGACTATGCAAGAAGCAGATGGCTATATACAAGCTCATATTATAAGGATGCAAGAGGTTATATCCGTGAGGACCTCGGAGCCAATACGCGGGCACAATGGGAAAGAGCTCATAAAAGAGATCTTGGCATTGAAATCGGACTTTTTAAAAATTTGATCACTCTTAATGTTGATTTGTTTGATGAATACCGCGATAAAATGCTTCTTACTCCCAAGAGTGTCACATTCCTTGTAGGTAACAGCTTCAAGGAATTAAATCTTGGAAAAATGAAAAAACATGGAATCGAGGCCGAACTCGAATTTAGAAAAACAGTCAATCCCAATTTTACATATTTTATAAGAGGTATGTTTTCTGCAAACGAAAACAGAGTATTATTCAAGGATGATGAACCTTATGCACCCGAACATAGAAAGCAAGAAGGTAAACCTCTTACTTCAATGATGTTCGCTGAAGCAGGTGTTGAAGGTACTGAAATAAATGGCGTCCAGCTTACAGGTACAGGATATTATACAACTATTGATGATATTCATAATAATGTATCACCTATAGCATTAAACCTGTTGAGAGTAGGGGATTATAAATTTCTCGACTTTGATGCCGACGGAGCTGTCACTCCGGCGGGCGATAAATATCCGATAAAGGGATTGACATATCCTCCGATAGTTTATTCATTAGGAAGCGGGTTCACATGGAAAAACTTCGATTTCAATTTCCTCTTCTCAGGTAATTATGGAAAATATGTGCAGTATAACCAGCTTTATGAAGTTGAGTTTATAAAAGGTGACTGGCGTGTCCATAAATCTCAACTTGATTACTGGACACCTGTAAACCAGGATGCTAACCACTCTACATTACACTATGCAGGTAGTTCAAGTTCGCCAATATTGTTCTGGGGTGGCGGCGAAGCCGACAGAGGTTACCAGATAATGATCGAAAACAGGTTCTTCAGGAAAGCAAATTACCTTCGTCTGAAAGATGTGTATTTAAGTTATACGATTAGACCTGGTGCACTTAAGAATAGCCTTGGTATCTCAAACTTTGTGGTTTATGTGACAGGGAATAACCTTTTTACACTGACTAAACTACCTGAAGGCGACCCTGAAGCCACAAATTTCCAACAGGGATTTTATCCAATTATAGCTTCGGTACGATTGGGAGTTAAACTTAATTTCTGACTTTAAACTGATTAATAAATATGAAAAAGTACTTATATATACTGGCACTTCTTAGTGTGGGTCTTATTTTTCAGACTTCTTGTGAGGAATACCTCGACAAAGCACCTGAAGAAGGAATTAAGGAAAGCGATATATGGTCAAAAATAACAAATTTCAAGTTGTTTTTCAATGCTGTTTATGAAGGACAGTCGCTGTACAATAACAACTGGCGTGATTTCAACATCAAAAATGCACATCCACTTTATTTTGATTACTGGGATCAGAAATATACATGGGAAGGAATAACCGACGCAGCCGACCAGGGACGTTACATGGAAGGTCATAATTTCAAGGCAGGTTCTGTTATTGGCTTTGTTGATAAGTTTATAAATGACGGCAACCGGCGTCCTATTCTTAAATCAATGTTCATGGATATAAGGATATGCAATATAGCTCTCAGAAAGCTAGATCTTTTACAGGATGCTACTCAGCAGGACAAAGATGACTTGCGTGGTCAGATGCATTTTATAAGAGCTTATTGTCATTTCACTTTCTTTAAAATATGGGGGAGGATGCCTTATTTAACTTATGTTATTGGTGCTGATGATGAATGGGACATACCAAGGCTTTCAAATTATGAAACCTGTATGCAGATTGCAAAAGATCTTGATTCGGCTTATTTTTTCTTTGAAAGAGCAGGTAAGGTTCGTCGTGATCCGGGCCCGGGCCTTCCAGGTCACCTTGCCGACCCTGACCAGAGGGCTCCAAATGGTGTAGCAGCTAAAGCCCTAAAATCGAGGGTTCTCTTATATGCAGCAAGCCCCTTGAATAATGTTGCTGGACAAGCTGCATGGGAGGCTGCCGCTGCTGCATCGTGGGAAGCAATTCAATTGGCTCTTGCCAATAAATATGAACTTCTACCGATTGCCGACCGTTTCAGAAACTTTTATGGAGTCCAGTATTCCAATGAACAGATATGGGCCTATTACACAGGTTCTCGAGCATGGAACAGCGGCGATTTTGCAGGATTATACAACGGCGTGTTCGGTGCGAGCAAATCATCATGGTCGGGTGTATGCCCAACTCAGAATTTTGTTGATAAATATGAAACAAGTTTCGGGGAGGCACTTAATACACAGGCCGATAGAGATGCTGCAATAGCTGCAGGTCATTATAACGAACAAGATCCATATACTAACAGAGATCCTCGTCTTGCACTCGATGTGATTACAAATCAGTCGCCCTGTATAGGCTGGACAGCCGGTAAAGCACAGATATGGAGACAGGGAAATACATATTCAGAACTACTCGACCAGAGTTTTCTTGGAATAACTAAAACCGGTTATTACCTTCGTAAAAACTGGGCCAATAACAGTGAGAGGAATAAAGTTAATGTTTTGCATACAGATCCACTTATCAGACTTGCTGAACTTTATCTGAATTATGCAGAAGCTTCGAACGAAGCTTACGGACCTACTGAAATAGGTGTTCCGGGGGCCGACTTAAATGCGGTGGAGGCAATCAATGTAGTAAGAAATAGAGTTGGCCAGGTTAATGTCCTGCCACAATATACGGTATCTAAAGAGATTTTCAGGGACAGGATTAAAAATGAACGAAATGTGGAACTTAGCTGGGAAGGACATTATTACTTTGATATACGACGCTGGAAAGATGCTCCGCAATGCTATTCCAGCACACTTATCGGGATGGATATAGAAAAAGTAACTATGTCAGCGCAATACCCTACAGGTTTCAAATATACACGTATGCCTCTGGGAGCCGATCGGCAACCTTCATGGAAACCGGCTATGTATTATCTGCCTTTCAATATAGTGGATAATTTCAAAATGAGAAAATTCGAACCTAATGAAGTCTGGTAAAATAATTATTAATACTTACGGCTATGCAATTGTATAATATATTTCAAAAATTCAGATTTGCAAGTTTTTTCCTTATTCTTGTGCTTGCAATATCAAATACTTATGGACAGGCACAGAGAGAAAGAAGAGTAAGGCAGACTATTGATATTACGATTAAGGTTGTTGACGACTCAGGAAACCCTGTGCCCGGTGCCAGAGTGGTTGTTGGTGAAGGAGTAATTTATACAGAAACTGATTCTAACGGCTCTGTTACATTCAGGGCTCATCCTGAAAATGTAGTTACAATTACTTCTCCTGCATTTGAAAAAAATGTTTCGATTGTTACAAACCTGTTGCAGAATAATACAGTAACACTTGTCAGGTCAAAACTTTTTATGACGAGTGCCGATATGGTAGCTCTTCCTTTTACCAATCTCTATAAACGACAGATAACGGGGCCGGAAACTATAATCCAGGCTTCAAGTCTTGAAAAATATCCTTCAAACGACATAAGAGCCTCATTAACAGGGCTTACTTCAGGAATGGATGTAAGAGAACTTTATGGTTGGCCTGGACCAAATGCTCAGGAAAAACTTGGTTCGTTTGGTGCAACAAGTAAATTTTCAAACATACCCATAGCAATTGTTGACGGAATTTATACCGACCTTTCAGAAGTGGCCCTTAATGCATCGGAAATTGAGTCTATTACCGTTAATAAAGGCACACTTGCCTCTGCAATGTTCGGCCCAGTTGCTGCCAAGAACGGATTTCTCTTCATCACAACTAAACGTGGATATGCCAATGAGAGAATTCTCGATGTAAATATAGAAAGAGGTTTAAATACTGTCGACCGTATGCCAGGCTGGGTTGGAGGCGCGGATTATGCAAGACTTAATAACCAGGCCCGAATCAATGACGGTCTTACTCCTAATTATACCGAAGAAGCTATTTCCGCTTATGCAAAAAATGATCCTTACGACAAAAAATACCCAAGCGTTAACTTTCGAGAGATGATGTTAAAAAATAACACACCTTTCATGCGGGCAAATATATCGGCCTCTGGAGGAAACGATATAGTGCAGTATTATTCTTTTATAGGTTACAACAATGAGGGAGATATATATAAAATTGGCGCTAAAGCGGATTATAACTTGATAAGTACCCGACAAAATGTTGATGTGAAAATTAATGACTTATTTTCCACAAGCCTCAGTTTTTACGGCAATATTTCAATCAGGCGTTCACCTAATTATGGATACGACCCTGATTTCACATCGGAAGACTCAAACACTAACCCGGTATTGAGCCTCCTTGAAATGCCCAGTGTTCTAAGTGATATTATCACTGTTCCTCCTGTTGCTTTTCCAGTTTATGCTCATTATGACGAAGAAACAGGTATACCTTGGTATGGCATTTCTTCAAACTATACCAATAACCCAATTGGAAACCTGGTAAGCCAGGGCTATTATAAGGACGTCGGACGTCTTGGCGCTTCGAGTATCTCACTCGATTTTGACATCGGAAAGTTTGTTCCGGGCTTGAAATCAAAAACATTCTTCGGATTTAATATTTACAATGTTGTGCGGTCAGGTCAAGTCGAAGACTATGATGCATATCTTGTGTCACCTTCCATAAGCCCTTATACAGGAAAAGATACAATATTGCTTTCAAAATCATCTTCACATACTTCGGCAAATCAAACAAGCGAGTCGAAGCTCATGGACTATTATTACCAGAGATATGGTTTTTATGAAAAACTGGAATATAACAACAGATTTGGAGATCATCTGATTGAGTCAAACCTTGTATTCTACGGTGGGAAGACATTTAAAAACGGTGTCGAGGAACCTGAACGGCAGGCTAATATCATCTGGCATTCGATGTATTCTTTGAAAGATAGATACTCTGCCGAACTGGTTCTTACCTATGCAGGAAGCGACCGGTTTGCTAAAGAAAACAGATATCGCCTATTTCCATCAGCCGGATTAAGCTGGGTCATTTCTGAGGAAAATTTTATGTCGAACATTAACTTTATTGACTTTCTGAAACTTAGAACACAGTATGGTCAGCTTGGAGTAGAAACTTTCATATCTCCTTTCTATTATATTGACAGGTTAAGTGTAAATACATCAGGTTCGGCTTTCGGTGCATACTCAAGCAATCAATGGTTTGGAAGCACAACCGATGCAAATGTACCAAGAACCAGTCCGCAAAGAATAGGAAATCCCGACCTCGGATGGGAAGTCTTTAAAGAATTCAATGCAGGCTTCGATGCACTATTATTTAATAAGAGCCTCTCTCTGGAAATGACTTACCAACATTATATTGACGATGGAGTTATAGTTCAGGTTTCAAATGTGCTCCCTTATGTGGTAGGACTTCAGGGCGCGAGACCGTGGTATAATTACACAAAAACCCAGGGTAATTATTTGCTAACCGATCTTAATTTCACACAAAAAATAGGAAAAGTAACATTTACTATCGGTGGTAATATAACAACCGGAATGGAGAAAAGGCTTAAATATGATGAACCGAATTACAGATATGAATACCAGAAAAGAACAGGTAAACCATCGGATGCAATCTTTGGCTTGACATATCTGGGTAAATTTACAACCGATGCCGAAACAAAACTTATTCCGCAATTATTTGATGCTAAATTAAAAGCCGGCGATCTTAAATATGCAGATCTGAATAATGACGGTTTTGTGGATGATAACGACCAGTCAATGGTTGGACATTCATCACCCAGAATGTATTATGGTATAGATGCAACGGTAAGATTTGGAAATATTGAATTTTGGATTACCGGAGCAGGCAGAGCTTTCTACGATCTGGCCCTTACAAATGTTTACTACTGGAACGGATGGGGTGATAATAATTATTCAAACTTTGTAAAAGATAATATAGGGGGTAAATATCCACGACTTACTTATTACAAAGTTAATAACAATTTTATTACATCAGATTTCTGGCTGGTTAAGGGAGGTTACTTCAAGATTCAAAATGTGGAGCTTGCATATATTGTGCCACCAAAATCATTAACGTTTATGGGGGGACGTGGTTTACGTATTTATCTGAGAGGCGCCAACCTCCTTACAATTTCTAAAGTGAAAGATGTCGATCCGGAATCTATTAACTCAGGTGTTACAAATTATCCCCTGTTCAGGACAATCTCCGGAGGTGTGAAGTTTAATTTCTAAATACCTAAAAACTATGAAGATAAAGATAAAGAATACTATATTGATGATGGTAACCGCTGCCTTGCTTGGTTCATGCGTGAATTACCTCGAACCTTATCCCCAGGGCAACTACGACACTGAAATGTTGTGGGATTACCAGAGCCTTGTTCAGGGTCTTATAGGTTACTGCTACGACCAGGTAAACTCAAACGTAAGGAACTACACAGGCAATGAAGACATTTACATGGATGCTATAACAGACGACGGCGTAATTACAAACAGTACTCACGTTATGAGAAGATATGCAAACAATACAATGACAAATTCACAAGATCCGTTTGCTACATACTGGGACAGGGATTATAGAGCTATTAGGAATTGCAATCTTTTCCTTAAAGACAGGAAAGGTTATAACACTAAATTTATTTTGAATATTTATTGGAACACACTTGTAAGAAACAGGCTTCAGGGTGAGGCATTCGCACTTCGAGCATGGTTTGAATGGGATCTCTTGCAGAAATTTGGAGGTAAAGGCTTTCAATCGGGAGAGATGCTTGGTTTCCCAATTATTACTGAAGTTTATGGTGCAACCGATATAATTAATGTTCCCCGTAATACTTATGACGAATGTGTTCAGCAGATTATTAGTGACTGCGACTCGGCAATAAAGTATCTGCCGATTGCACACAGGGATTTTCTTGTTCCTAATGCCGCTGACAGGGTTTATGCTGGAGGCAAATATTGGGGTCGTTTTGACGGAATATCAATGTATGCACTCAAAGGTATAGTTTATCTTACATGGGCAAGTCCGAGGTTTAACCCTTCGAACGACATTACAAGATACGATAGCGCTGCAGTAAATTCATATAAAGCAGTTAACTTTAAACTTACGGTTGACCAGACTTCTTCCTCTTCCAGCTTCAGACCTTTGAATTCCGTTCAATGGACAAATCCGAACGCCCCGGAGGCAATTGCAATAACCCGTTATAATTCTTCAAATGATGATATTGAACGCATGCTTTACCCCGGAGGTTTTCAGGGTAACGGTCTGATAGGTGCCACACAGGAACTTGTAGATGCTTTTCCAATGGCTAACGGACGACCAATAACTGACCCTGCAAGCGGGTATAACCCGGCAAATCCTTATGTGAACCGTGATCCAAGATTCTATAGTGTTATTTTTTATAATAATCGGCCAGTTTACAGAAATAACAATGTTTCTCCTTCAAACATTATGTACATTTTCGAAAACTGGAACAGCGGGCCAAACGGCCCGGGTAAGGACGCCTACGGCGTTAAGCCGACAAACAGCCTTACAAATTACCATATCAAGAAATTCATTTTTGCAGGTCTAAACTGGTCGGATGCTTCAATAAACCGTCAGCCTCATTACAGATATCTTATACGCTGGGAGCAAATGCTTCTTACTTTCGCCGAGGCTGCAAATAAAGTAGTCGGTCCTCTCGATGCATCACGATATGGAATGTCGGCACGTACAGCTATTCAATATCTGCGTGCAAGGAAGACTTATGATAATGCTAATGGGCTTTGCCCTGCTGTACCAGGCGCCCCCGATGCATATCTTGCTCAGGTTGCCTCTGAAGGCGCAGATGCCTTTGACGAATTGATAAAAAATGAAAGAAGAATAACAATGTGCTTCGAAGGAGTGAGATTTTATGACCTTCGCAGGTGGACAACAGATGCTAATTGGCAATCTGTAATCAATAAGCCGGTACATGGAGTTACAATAACCCAAAATGCTGACCTTTCATTTACTTACGACTATAGTTATGTGGCTGACGAACGTACTTTCCCATCACCATATAACCCAATTCCATATAATGAAATATTGCGTATGAGCAAACTTGAACAGAACGAAGGCTGGCCTTCCTGGAACTAAAAATTTTAAAAGAAACAGATATGAAAAAATTACTGGCATTCATAATTCTCTCAGTAGCCGCTGTATCATGCTACGAAGATTATATACATGATTACATTTATACCGGCATATATTTTCCTTACCAGATTGATGTTCGAACCTTTGTGGTGGGAGAGGGTATGAAAATAGAAGTTGGTGCCGCTCTGGGCGGAGTGAGAAAAAACAATATAGACCGTGAAGTTACTTTCAATATAGATCCGGCTTTGATTACGCCTGCTGTACTTGCCCAAATGAAAGGCTCATCTCTGACTTTCATCAAAGAGGCAACAACACCTATTGCATCGCTACAGTTACTTCCTTCAAATTACTATACATTGAGCAATGCAAATACAATAATAATAAAGGCAGGACAGCACATGGGTTCGATTGTTGTAAAGGCCGATTCAGTTAATTTTTTGAATGATTCGATTAATACATTGTACGCAACTTATGCATTACCATTCTATATTGAAAAAGCAGACGCCGATACAATACTCGAAAGCAAACGGTATAATATAGTAGGTCTGAAATTTGAAAATATGCTTTTCGGTAATTACTGGCATGGTGGACAGGCGAGGATTGAAAGACCAGGGCTGCCTGATTCAATCTATACATATAAAACTGTTATACCGACAGCAGAGGCGAAAATATGGGTATTGACAACATCAGGACCGACAACTTTAAGATGTAATGGATATCTTGATCAGACAGCATCTAAATCCCAGATGAAACTAATCCTTAAAGGGAATAGGGTTTATGTAGATAGTGTTAAAAATGCTACTTATTTAATTCAGCCTGACGGTGAAAGCTTATTCAACAATGCAAAATTACTACAGGAGCGTAAGATATTTCTGAAGTATAAATATCTAAACCCAGGAAACGGCTGGACATATCATTGCACCGACACATTAAAATTCCGTAACCGAATACGCGACGGTATTAACGAATGGCAGGATGAGAATCCCGCACATTATCAGTAGAATTGTAGGATTGATTTGTAGTATGGTTGATCATTAATTATGAAAAGAAAGAGCACCGCTGTCTTAAGTCAGCGGTGTTCTTTCTTTGTAAAACTATGAAAATGAAAATAATAGTAAAAATAGCTGTAGCTATTATTTCAATAAGTTTTATATTAAACTCTGCAGTTTTATCTCAAAGTAAGAATGCTCGCGCCGAAGGTTATAAAGGTATTTGGTTTACTCTTGGCCAGTATTCCGAATACGGTGATAAATATTCAGGCGGGCTCGGTACATATACCGCCAATCATATTCCAATCGCAATATATTCGCCTGAGGCCAGAAAAACATTCTTTACATGGGGCGGAACTACAAACGCCTACGAACGGCATTTGTTAATAATGATTTCATATTACGACCATTTGCAAAAAATAATTCCACGACCTGTAATAGTTTATGACAAGCAAGGCGTTAATGATCCTCACGATAATGCTTCAATCTCAATAGATGAAAATGGCTATCTCTGGGTCTTTATCAGCGGAAGGGCTCGAAATAGGCCGGGTTTTATTTATAAAAGCATTAACCCTTATAATATAGACTCTTTTGAAAAAATTAAAGAAGGCGAACTAACCTATCCTCAACCATGGTGGGTGAAAGGCAAAGGATTTATATTTCTTTTCACAAAATATACAAACGGACGCGAACTCTACTGGGCAACAAGCCCTGACGGAATAAACTGGTCGCCCGATAATAAACTTGCCGGAATGGGCGGTCATTATCAGGTTACAAATATGTACGGTGATAAACTCGTTTCTGCTTTTATGTATCATCCTGGAGGCGACGTTGACAAAAGGACAAATCTTTATTGCGTGCAAACTGAAGATATGGGAAAAACATGGAAGACAATCGACGGGAGAATATTAAAGCCACCACTTACAGACGTTCATTGTGAAGCACTTGTAAAGGATTATGAATCTGAAAAAAGACTCGTATATATAAACGATCTGAACTTTGATAGCAAAGGGAACCCGGTTATCCTTGCCGTTATAGGCCGGGATTACAGGCCTGGGCCCGCCGGAGACCCGAGAGAATGGTTTATTATTCACTGGAAAGATAACAGATGGAACTTCAGTAAAGTCTGCGAATCAACACATAACTATGATATGGGTTCCTTGTATACTGAAAATAATAAATGGAAGATAATCGGGCCTACCGAACCTGGCCCTCAGAAATATGGAACCGGAGGTGAAATGGCATTATGGGAAAGTAACAATGAAGGCATTACATGGAAGAGAGTACGTATGATTACAAATAAAAGTATACGTAATCACTCCTATGCCAGACGTCCTTTGAATGCAAATAATGATTTCTACTCTTTCTGGGCAGATGGGGATGCCGATAAACTGTCGGAATCACACCTCTATTTCACTAATGATAATGGGAGAAAAGTATATGAACTACCGTATGAAATGAAAGATAATCAGGTAAACCCTATTTTATACAATTGTAAATAATTTGTTATCTTACATTCCTGTTTCATATTATGAAAAATTGAATAATTATTAAAGCATCTCTGTATATCTTTGCGGTTTCTCACTGTTTTTTGAGTTTTTTTTTTTGCACCACCAGACACAAAGCTCTACAGAGAGCCTTTAGAGAGATATAAAAAATTAATATAATGAAAAAACTATTTCTTCTCTTTTTATTAGTGTTTTCGGCCACTTTTGTCAGATCACAACTGCCGGAAGAGGTTTATAAGAAACCTTTGAAAGAAGTTTTAATTGATATCGAAAGCCGATACCATATAAAACTACAGTATAGTGAAAGCCTTGTAAAAGATATGTTTGTAAACTATCCTACATGGCGTTACCGGGTAGATATTGAGCCGACCCTTACTAATATTCTTTACCCACTTGATCTGGTATATGAAAAAACCGGTGAGAATACTTACCAGATAAGCAAATTTAATTATTATCAGCGTCCGGTGGAAGAAGGTAGGAAACATCTTGAACAACTTCTTGCCTATTGTACTACGCCCGAAATCTGGGAATCGAGAAAAGCTCAGCTGCGTGAATGTTTTCTCACACAGTTGAAACTAAATCCTTTTCCACGGAAAACGGCTTTCAATCCCATTGTCACACCTGCAAGAAAATATGAAGGCTATAGCGTGGAAAACATTGCAATTGAAACAATTCCGGGGGTTTATCTGTGCGGCTCTGTTTATAAACCTTCAAAAGGTAAAGGTCCGTTTCCCCTTATTTTATGCCCTTACGGACATTTTTCAAACCCCGATACAAATCTGTATGGCCGTTATCGGCCCGATATGCAATACCGTTGCGCCACTCTTGCAAGGATGGGTGCCATAGTATTTAGTTACGACATGTTTGCATGGGGTGAATCGAGACTACAGTTTGCGAGCGAACTACACAGAACAGGGCTGGCACATACAATGCAAACTCTTAATTCTATACGGGCGATAGATTATTTTACTACTTTGCCTTTTGTGGATGGCACAAGAATTGGGATCACAGGCGCCTCGGGAGGAGCAACACAGGCAATGCTTGCAACTGCCCTCGACGACAGGATAAAAGTAAGTGTGCCTGTTGTTATGGTTTCTTCATACTATTATGGAGGCTGTCCGTGCGAAAGTGGAATGCCGCTACAATCATGCACGGAACTTTTAACCTATAATGCCGAAATTGCTGCGATGGCATCACCCCGCCCGATGCTGGTTATTTCCGACGGCGACGACTGGACAAAACATGTGCCTGAAATAGAGTTTCCATATCTCCGGAAAATATATTCCTTATATGGAAAGCAGGATAATGTCGAGAATGTGCACCTTGCAAATGAAAAGCACGATTATGGCTATTCGAAACGGATTGCAATGTACGATTTTATGGCAAAGCATCTCGGACTTAACATAAATGCTGTTAAAGATAAGAGCGGCAAAATTGATGAATCGAAGGTGACTATCGAAAAATATGATAAACTTCTGGTATTCGGAAAGAACGGGAAGATGCCCGATAACGCCTTGAAGAATCCGGATGATGTCTGGAAAACAATATCATCATTACAGTAAAAATAGCATTTATATACTTGTTTCAGGCAGTTCACTATTTCCTTTAATATTATTCTCCAAAACTTGTGTAAAATTGTAATTATCTATGGGATAATAATGATAAAAAATTATATTTGTGGGAATTCTTTTTAATAAGTTTATTTAATGAAAAAAATTCTGGTCACAGGCGGGGCCGGTTTTATTGGGTCACACCTTTGTGAAAAACTTCTTGAATCGGGGCACTACGTTATATGTCTCGATAATTTTTTTAGCGGGAGGGAAAAAAATATCCGACATCTAAGAAATAACAGATATTTCAGAGTTATTGAGCAGGATGTAACAGAAAAAATACATATCAGTTGCGATGAAATATATAATCTTGCCTGTCCTGCTTCACCCATATTTTATCAAAAAGACGGTATAAAGACTATTAAAACAATAGTACTTGGTGCAATAAATACTCTTGAACTTGCGATAAAAACAGGTGCAAAGATTCTACAGGCATCAACAAGCGAAATCTATGGTGATCCTCAGATTCATCCACAGCATGAAGGATACAGAGGTTATGTAAACATGCTTGGAGCCCGCTCATGCTACAATGAGGCGAAAAGATGTGCAGAAACTATCTTTATGAACTACCACCGACAGGAAAAAGTTAATATCAAAATTGTCAGAATATTCAATACTTATGGGCCAAAGATGAGGGCCGACGACGGAAGAGTGATTTCAAACTTTATCGTTCAGGCCCTGAAAGGGAATGAAATTACAATTTTTGGTGATGGTTCCCAGACAAGAAGTTTTCAATATTTTGATGATTTGATAAGAGGATTGCTTTTAACTATGGAATCACCCGAATCTTTTACGGGACCGGTAAATATAGGAAACCCTGCTGAAATAAAAATAATTGACCTGGCACAGATAATCATAAAAATGACAGGTTCAAAGTCAAAGATAAAATTCTGTCCTCTTCCGGAAGATGATCCCCGACAACGACAACCCGATATATCACTAGCGAAAGCTGTCCTTAACTGGAGCCCTGAAGTTACTCTACAGGAAGGACTCAAAATGACGATAGATTATTTTAAAAAAGAAATAGTTCATTGAAAATACCAGATAAAAATTAGCTCAATTTTATAAAAACGACTGGAATAGTATATAATGAATAAAATCAAAATAACCAGACAATCAAAAAAAAAGAAGTCATTTGTCTGGATTTTTTTTGCAGGAGTTATTGCTTGCATAATATTAATAATACTTGGAGATAAGGCAATTTCTTATACTTCGACCGATGAATATTGTATGTCATGCCATGTTCACCCCCATGCTGAACAATCGTGGAAACTCTCGACTCATTACAACAATAGTTCGGGCGTAAAGACACATTGTATTGAATGTCATCTTGCCCCAAAAGGCAAGGGATATCTTTTAACCAAGGTTAAGCATGGAATAAAGGATATTTATGGATACTGGTTTAAGGATAGTGCCGATTTTAACTGGGAGGCAAAAAAACTTCCAGAAAATGCAAAGAAAATTGTTTATGAAGAATCATGTCTTGAATGTCATACTAACCTGTTTCCTGTAACATTATCCGAAGACGGAGGCAATGCACATCTGTTTTATACCTTAAACAAGGAATCTTTGCAGTGCATTAACTGTCATATTGATGTAGGCCATTTTGATAAAAACATTAAACATGCGAAAGACACAACCTTTGGAGTCATTAAAACTGAAACTGCGATTGTTTACACTGAGCCGGCCAAAGTAGAAAAATTTGAAAATTTCACCGAGCATATCCCCGGAACAGAAGTTTCGTTTAATATGATAGCGGTTCCCGGCGGTAAATATAATATGGGAAGCCCTGACGATGAACCTCTGCGCGAAGATGATGAAGGCCCGGTAAGGGAAGTTACAGTATCTCCTTTCTGGATAGGTGAAGTAGAGGTGACATGGGATGAATATCTTGCCTTTTTCCAGGCCACTTCTTCTCAGGGGAGAACCGAAGGACAGATAGTCACGACAAAAAAAGTTGATGCTGTCACCGGGCCAACCCCTCCATGGGGAGCTCCCGACCAGGGCTGGGGCAAAGGCTCACGTCCGGCAATAACCATGACCTGGTATGCCGCGAATGTTTACTGCAAATGGCTTTCGCAAAAAACAGGTAAATATTACCGTCTGCCAACAGAAGCAGAATGGGAATATGCATGTAGAGGCGGCTCTTCAACTCCATATTTCTTCGAAGGCAATCCAAAAAAGTTTTCTTCAGAAGGATTTGTGAAAAAGATATTCAAGCCTGATACTGCCGTAATTGCTTCATACGTTATATATAAGGAAAATAGCAATTACAGAACGGCTGAGCCTTCGGCAGTCAAGCCCAATCCGTTTGGAATAAAAAATATGTCGGGAAACGTTGCAGAGTTCTGCTCTGACTATTATTCTGCCGATGCTTATAAAAATGATACTGTTTCAATAAATCCACGGGGCCCTTTGGAGGGAAAAGAGAGAGTGATAAGAGGAGGTTCGTTCAAGAGTGACGCAAAGGATGTGAGAAGCGCTGCGCGTGACTTTACAAAAACCGATATATGGTTAATGACTGACCCGCAAATGCCTAAGAGCATCTGGTGGTATTCCGATTGTATCGATGTGGGATTTAGAGTGGTATGTGAACCCGATAGCTTGGTGTTATCAAAGAAATAGAAACTTATGAAAAATTTTGATAGAAGAAAATTCATCAAAAAAGCTGCTGCGGCAAGTATTGGCCTGGCTGGTGCAGGCGCAATAATGACCGGATGCGGAAGAAAAAAGATAGCAGAACCCGCTGGACTGCCCCCTATACTAAATGGAGCACCTCCGGGCAAAAAACTCAGAGCAGGCCTTGTAGGGGCTGGAGGCCGCGGTACAGGCGCTGCAATCAATTTTATCAGTGCAGGTCCAGACCTTGAAATTATTGCACTGGCCGATGTATTTCAGGACAAAATTGATGCATGCAGAGAACGCTTTGCTTCTTTCGGATTGCCTATTCCCGCCGAAAATTGTTTCGTGGGATTCGATGCATATAAGAAACTCATGGCTATCGACGAGATTGACGTCGTACTACTTGCTACACCTCCTAAATTCCGACCCGAACATTTCCTTGAAGCAGTGACCAGAACCAAACATGTCTTCATGGAAAAACCTGTTGCAGTGGATTCTACAGGAATACGGTCAATACTTACGACAGCGAAAAAAGCCGAAGCAATAGGTATCAATGTGGTTACGGGTACACAAAGACGCCATCAGGAAGATTATATCGAAACATACAAACAGGTGGCCGCCGGTGCTATCGGACGTATTACATCCGCAAAAGCTTACTGGAACCAGGATCATGTATGGTTCCGACTAAGAGAGCCTGGATGGAACGACATGGAATATATGATACGTAACTGGAATAATTTTTGCTGGCTTTCAGGCGATCATATACTTGATACCCATGTACATAATATTGATGTGGTAAACTGGTTCACGGGAAAACATCCTGAAAGTGCAATTGGTTACGGAGGAAGACACCGACGTGTTACAGGCGACCAGTATGATTTTTTCAGTATTGATTTTAATTACGGAAACGGTCTGAGTTCCCATAGCATGTGCAGACAAATAGACGGTTGTGCAAACGGCACCGGTGAGATAGTCGTTGGAACCGAAGGATATACTAACTGTCAGAATATTATCTGGGATCTGGATGGAAATATTAAATGGAAATTTGAATATCCCAGAGATGAAAATAATAATCCAACAAATTCATTGAAAATACCTGCCTATGTACAGGAACACATGCATCTGGTATGGGCTATACGTACTGGTAATTACGTTAACGAAGCGGAACAAACTGCAATCTCTACACTGACTGCAATAATGGGAAGAACTGCTGCATATACCGGCAGAATGATCACATGGGATGAAATACTTAAATCAGACATGAACCTGGGCCCCTCAAAAATAGAATTCGGGCCGGTTGATATGAAATTTGAAGTCCCTATTCCCGGATTGCCTGTTCAAATATGAAATTTGATCTGTTGATAATTAAAAAAGTATAAAATGAAAACGAAAACATCAAGAAGGGATTTTTTAAAAAAATCTGCTTCTGCTATAGCCGGAACTTTTGTTATTCCTTACATTATGCCGGCTTCATCTTTAGGTCGTGGAGGCCAAATACCTCCTTCCGACCGTATAGTTATGGGTGTTATCGGAACCGGTTCACAGGGCATGAGCGATATGAGAGACTTTATGAGACTAAAATATCAGACGCGTTTTGTAGCTCTATGTGATGTTGATGCTTCACGACTTGCAGCAGCAAAGGAAACGGTTGATAAAGTTAATAGAAGCAGGGACTGCAGGATTTATGGCGATTTCAGGGAGTTCTTTGATAAGGAAAATCTTGACGCAGTACTCATTGCTCTTCCCGATCATTGGCATGGTGTTATCTATACAGAAGCTGCCATGAAAAAATGGGATGTATATGGCGAAAAACCAATATGCCGTACAATAAACGAAGGAAAGGTTATTGTTAGTGCAGTTAAGAAAAATGGAATTATCTGGCAGACTGGAAGCTGGCAGAGGTCGCAGGAGAATTTCCATCGTGGGGCTGAACTGGTTGCAAATGGAAGAATAGGAAAGATAAAATATATTGAAGTGGGGCTTCCCGACGGTGAAAGAGGGATAGGAACTCCACCAGTACAGGAAGTTCCGAAAGAACTAAACTGGGACATGTGGCTCGGCCCTGCTCTGAGGGTACCATATCGCGGCGTATGTCACTGGAATTGGAGATGGATACTCGATTATTCCGGTGGACAACTCACCGACTGGGCCGGACATCACGTTGATATTGCAAACTGGGGAGCAGGTCTGGAGCACACAGGCCCGGTTGAAATAGAGGGAAAAGGAGTTTACCCGGTTGAGGGAATATACAACGCTCCTGTTGAATATGATATATTATGCAAATATGCTGATGGAATGGAAATGAGAGTGGCCAATGCTTCACGGCTTCCAAAGGGCATGGGTACATGCTGGTATGGCGACCTCGGATGGATACATGTAGACCGCGGAAACAAAATTAGTGCTTCTAACCCGAAAATACTTGAAGAAAAGATAAAAGATGATGAGTTACATCTTTATAAAAGTACTAATCATTACCAGAATTTCATAGATTGCGTTCGCTCACGCAAAGAGACTATTTGCCCGATTGAACCTGCTTACCGGGCAATATCTGTAGCTTTGCTCGGAGAAATTGCAATGACAACCGGACAAAAAATAAAATGGGACCCAGAAAAAGAAGAAATAATTAACAATCAGGCGGCAAGTCGTTTAATGAGCCGACCATTTAGAAAACCATGGACATTACCGACAGTTTAAAACACACATCAATGAAAAAAACAAAAATTTTCGCAATAATGGCATGCATGGTAATGTTAATATCCATAGCATGTCAAAAAAGTATGCAATATAGAGCTCTAATTGTAACCGGACAAAATACGACCAACTGGAAAGTTAGCACCCCGGTCATTAAACAGATTCTTGAACAAACCGGACTTTTCAGAGTCGATATAGCAATATCACCGGAAAAAGGAGGTGATATGAAGAGTTTTAAGCCTTCTTTTGGCAAATATAATGTAGTGGTACTTAATTATTCCGGTGATTCATGGTCAGAAGATACAAAAAAGGCTTTTGTTAATTACGTCTCTGACGGTGGTGGAGTAGTTGTGTATCATTCAGCCTCATCAGCGTTTCCCGGCTGGAAAGAGTATGAAGAAATATGCGGTTTGACCGGATGGGGAGGGAGATCGGAAATAAACGGGCCATACATTTATTTCAAGGATGGCCGGATGGTTATCGATTCTACACCAGGCCAGGCTGGATGGTACGGCAAAACCAGAGAATTTGAGGTAAGAACACGTAATATGGAGCATCCTGTAATGAAAGGTTTACCAGTAAGATGGATGCATGGCAGCGATCTTCTTTATGCAAGAATGAGGGGACCGGCGAAGAATCTCGAGGTTCTGGCCACAGCTTTCTGTGACACTTCCGGAAATGGAACGGGAAGGCACGAACCTGTTATGATGACGATTAATTACGGAAAAGGAAGAGTGTTTCATACTACACTCGGGTATCCGGAAGGAGAAGAAAGCCCTGCCTTGAAATGTGCAGGTTTTATTACTACTTTCCAACGGGGCACTGAATGGGCTGCATCAGGGAATGTAACACAGAGTATCCCTCCCGATTTCCCAAGTGCTGCAGGCGTTTCTATTAGAAAAGATTATAAATATCTTTCTCTTGAGGAGAATATTGCCGGCCTTGTGAATTATGATATAGGGAAAAGCACAAAATGCTATACTGGTCTTCAGGAATATATCAGACGGGCGGCAGGCGATAAGGAAAAACTCCTTGAAATAGAGAAATTGATGACCGGAGTTCTTAATAACAGTTCGGCTACAGTTGAGGCAAAGAAACTTGTTTTGCGTGAGCTCAGCTGGATGGGAACCGATTATTGTATTCCTGCTATTAGAAATCTGCAATCAGTGCCTGAATTAAAAGATGAAGTTAGTTTTGCGCTTGAGCGACTGGGAATTAAATAATTATCACTTCTCTATGCCACTACGTGTCAACTTCGTGTCGCTTATCTTAACTAATTAAATATCAAATAGCATAATAGAAAAGGCACAAAGTGCATAGAGACTAATTTTATTTTGCTGTATGTTATCTGTAGTTATTCCAATATATAATGAGGAAGATGTTCTGGAAGAGCTCATAAGAAGAACAGTCTCTGCAATTGAATCATTTATAGATAATTATGAGATAATATTCGTTGACGACGGTAGTTCCGACAAAAGTCTTGATTTGCTTCTTTCGTTCCGGAATAAAAACCCTCGAATTAAAATCCTTTCTTTATCGAGAAACTTTGGCCATCAAATAGCCTATACTGCTGGCCTCGAACATGCATCCGGTGACATTGTGGCAATGATGGACGGCGACCTTCAAGATCCCCCTGAAATGCTGCCCGAGATGTACAAAAAAATCTATTCGGAAGGATATGATGTAATAAATGGCCGGAAAAAAGCCAGAAAAGAAAATCTGCAGAGAAAGATTTTTATGTCCATATTTCATTTTCTTTTTAAGAAAATTGCCGGATTAAATAATATTGCGAATGCTGGTAATTTTTCAATGATGAGGCGGTGCGCAGTAAATGCTATAATTTCATTCGGAGAAAATATGCGTTATTTGCCGGGAATACGTTCTTATGTTGGTTTCAAACAGGGATTTGTAGATTACGTTAGGGATGAACGATTTACCGGCAAGTCTAAAATGAGTATGAAAAAACTTTTAATACTGGCAGGTGATGCAATTTTCTCATTCTCGAAATTTCCACTACAGGTATGCTATTTTCTTGGAATAATAGGCGTAGTGGTCTTTATGGTTGCTGGTATATATATACTCGTGGCACAAGCTGCACATCTGGCTGTGCCGGGATGGTCATCAACACTTCTTAGTATATATTTCCTCGGTTCGGTTCAACTTATTTTCCTGGGAATAATTGGAGAATACGTTTACCGAAGCTATAAGGAATCACAAAACAGGCCGCTGTATTTCGTAAAGAATTTTTATGGAGGTACATTCGATGCATGATGAGTACAATACGGTATAAGCTTGTTCTATCGGTTCTTTCTTTTGCCCTTCTTGTTGCTATGCTCTATGGAAGCAAACAGGCAGGCGTCAGTTGTGACGAAGTGCTTCATTACAACCAGTCGGTATCGGTTTATAACTATTTTGTAACACATGGTCAGGACAGATCATGTCTCCATACTCCCGGCACTCACCTTAAATATTACGGACAGTCATACGACAATATTACAACTTTTCTTATTAAGCTGTTAGGTGTGGAAGATATTTACGGTTTCCGTCATATTATGGCCACAATGGCCGGGTGGCTCACAATTATTATAACTGTATTTTTTGCGGTTAAGCTTTCAGGGTATGAAGCAGGGATAATAGTAATTCTGCTGTTTGGAATATCTTCCACATTTCTTGGCCATTCTCAGAATAACCTTAAGGATATCCCCTTTGCACTCGGCTATGTATCAGGCGTATTTTTTATCATAAAGTTTTTATCGTCTGAAAAGAAAATTCCAGTTGTAAGTGGTGTATTGCTTGCTCTTAGTATAGCTTTTTGTATGAGTATAAGAGCAAGTGGTATGATTCTTATTTGTTATCTTTTCTTTTTCTTTTTCATAGATGAACTTATAAAATATATTAATGGTAAAGGGGAAAGCATCAATGCATTAGCTGGAAAATTTTTTCTTGTTACAATAATTTCAGCTGCAGGATGGTTTCTAAGTGTTGTTTTATGGCCTTATGGATTACAGAACCCTGTGATCAATCCTGTCAAAGCCCATCTTTTTATGAGCAGATTTCCACTCACTTTCAGGGAAATATTTGAAGGCAGAGTGGAGTGGACCGATTATATGCCATGGTACTACATGCCCAAATATATATTGATTACAATACCTGTTGCTATTACTGCCGGTTTACTTTTGTTTATAATCTTTTCACCAAAGATTTTTCGAAAAGGAAATTTTCTGGCATATTTCATTCTTGTTTTCAGTATTATTTTTCCCCTTTTCTATACTATATTCTCCAGACCAAATATTTACAGCGGGTGGAGGCAATTTATGTTTTTGTATCCGGGAATTGTAATTCTTTCGGCTGTCGGTATTTCTACAATATTCAAATTAAATATTAAAAACTACCTTAAATGGTTTTGTGTGTTCTTACTCTTTGTTCCTTCATTTCATGTTGTAAAATTTCTGGCCGCTAATTACAGGTATGCATATTTATATTTTAATCAGCTTGTTGGCGGTGTTAAAGGAGCAAATGGAAATTATGAAATAGATTATTATTTTATAGGACAACGCGAAGCTTCGGAATGGCTGACTGAATATCTTGAAAGTAAAGGAATTAAAGACAGCATAGTAGTTGCTTCGAATTTTTCGGCTGAATGGTATTTCCGTAATCAGCCGTTTGTTAAAAATATATATATAAGAAATGAAGAAAGAAGTACTTACAACTGGGATTATTATATTTCAACTAACAGATATATATTGCCTTTCAGGTTAAAAGAAGGATTATGGCCTCCTACCGGTGCTCTTAAAGTAGTTTATGCCGGAGAGGCTCCAGTGTGTACGGTAATTGAAAGACAATCGAAAGCTGATTATAATGCATTTAGGGCTTTACAGGAGAATAGATGCGATGATGCAGTAAAACTTTTCCAGAAGGCGATTTTAGAAAATCATTGTGATGAAATGATTTTTTATAATTTTGCAGTTGCGCTTAACAGATTGAGAGATTCACTTAAAGCTGATTCAGTGCTTAATGAATGCTTGAAAATTAATCCGTTCTTTGAACCGGCATTGATGTATGCAGGAATTATTTCAGTTTCCAGAAGTGAATATGATAAAGCTGAGGGATATTTTGAAAAGCTAATTAATTTTAATCGGAAATACTTCGAGGCTTACGTGAAACTGGCTGAAGTAATTAGCAGAAAGGACGTAGAGCGGGCAAGAAAAATATTAAGACAATGTCTGGAAATTAATCCTGTATATAAGCCGGCACTTATGGCACTGGCTGATTCTTACCGAACCTCAAATCCTGATATGGCGCGAAAATATGATGAAATTGTAAGCAGGATTAAATAATATATGTATAACTAATTTAATAAATAGGAAAAACAAGGAAATAATTATGAAAAGAACATTATTGAAATTAGTATTTGTATCTATCCTTATATTTGGCAGTGCATCTTTTTTAAGAGCACAACAAGAACCGCAGCCGAAAAAAGACTCTGTTAATATGGATACGATAATAAAGCCGACTTACTATTATGCGGTTGAAGACGAAACTTCCGAAAGTAATGGTAATAAAGGAGGATCGGCAAGCAGAATTATTATTATAGTTGCTGCGGTAATTATTGTCGGTGGAATTGTTATTTCACTTACAAAGAAGAAATAGCAAGATTCTATTATATTCTTATTAGCTGAAAAAAAAACCTGTGCCGGTTAGCTATCTTGCTTTTCCGGCACAGGGATATTATTCAAAAGGCAGTACGCTTTCTTTTAAGCGAGAATTTTTCTGCAGAATTCAATACACTTTTTTACTTCTTTTACTGAGTCTGAACCCTGAGGTATTGGATATTCAAGTTCAATATCGACATTAATGGGCCATTTTTCTTTTTTCAGAAGGAGGAGCACATCTGCAATAGGTGTTTCGCCTTTTCCCCATTCGGTATTGGTGTTAGGTGGATTGCTTTTTGGCCCGGTTTTATCCTTAATGTGAATACTTGCGATCCTGTCGTGATATTTCTTTATAATTTCATTAGGATGAATTCCTGTTGAGCCGAAGAAATGTCCGGCATCGAAATTCATCATTACGGCAGGTGATACATTAAGGAAGTTGTCGTATGTAAAGCCGGGTGTTGCAAACTGCATGTGATTGTGGAAGATTGCATACGATTTGTTTTTTTCGGCAAACGGAGCCAATTTTTTCACTGCTTCCTCGCCGATCTCCTCCGTAACACCTTTTGCGCCCATAGCTTTTGCAACTCTGAAGGCATAATCAATCTCTTCGTCCGACCAGCGTGCAGGTGAGAATTTGACTATATGCACGCTAATGCCTGCGTTGTTGAATAGCTTCTTAGCCTGTTCCACCTTAGACATTGGCAACGATGTTCTCCAGGCTTTAAGCTCCTGATTATACTTTGTAATAGCGGCTTCCTGTTCAGGGGTACGTTGAGGCCTTTGTCCTCCTGCCGGTGGAGCACCTGCAGGCATATTTGCCGGAGGAGCAGGAGGGTTTGGAGGAGCAGCAGGCTGTTGCCCGGGTTGTCTCATAAAAGGATTCTGAGGTGCACCGAGATACATCTCAAGGTCATTGCTCATTAGCTCAATTGAACTTACACCGGCTTCCTGACAATATTTGATTATGTTCTCGACACCGCCAGGCATATCGCGCCAGCTATAGGTTATAGCACCTATTTGAACGCCTCCGAATTTTGAATTTGGTTTTGAAATTTTCTGTTGTGCAGTATATCCTTCACGCCCGAATAATGAGGGAACGAAAAAGACAGATGAAGCTGCAACAGCTGTAGTCCCCAGAAACTTGCGTCTGGATAAACTTTTCCCATTTTTACTGTTTGTCGTCATTTTATTCAATTTAAAATTAAATGTTAAATTATTTTGAAAATTAAATTCTTTAAAGAACAGTCCATACATTACCCTTTTTATTTGAGTTTACTACTGCATGAATAAATTTCATTCCCCGAACGCCGTCGTAAACAGTTGGAAACTCTCCCGGGATAAATTTTTCTCCTCTTATTGATTTTGCCATGCCCTTGTAAATATTGGCTATTGCTTCATAAATCCCTTCAGGATGTCCGCAAGGCATTGTATGGCTTTTTTCGGCGAATTCGCTATTATATCCATGAGCCGGTTTAAGCACTTTCACAGGCTCTGTGTCGCTCAGAAGAAATAAGTAGTTAGGGTTCTCCTGTCCCCATTTAAGACTCGCTTTTGAACCATAAACGGCAATAGTCAGGTTATTTTCTTCTCCTGTTGCTACCTGACACGATCTAATTACCCCTTTAAGTTTTGGATTTCCGAATCGCAGAAGTACCGTGCCGTCAAGATCGAGTTTAAAGTCTTCCTTAATAGAATTTAAGTCAGAAAGTACCTGTTTTATCTCGAGCCCTGTAGTATATTCGATAAGGTTAAATGCATGAACACCAATATCACCCATACAACTACTTACGCCCGATTGCTCTGGGTCAAATCTCCATACACCAGTAATCCGGCTTTCTGAACCGTGAATAATAGAATTCACCCATCCTTGATAATACTGAGCATCAACTCTCTGTATATTGCCTAAAGCACCCGATTTAATCATTTCACGCATCTGCCTCACCATAGGATAGCCGGTATATGTATGAGTAAGTGCAAAAGTAAGTCCGGTTTCCTTCACAAGCCTTTCCAACTCAATAGCTTCCTCAACGGTCATCGTCATTGGTTTTTCACACATTACATGAAATCCGTTTTTAAGAAGCAACCTTGCAAAGGGAAAATGAAGGTAGTTTGGCGTTACTATTGAAACAGCCTCTATTCTTTCCCCCTCAGGTCTTGCCTTCTCGCTCTTGATCATAACATCAACGTTTTCGTAACATCTGTCGGAGGCTATGCCTTCTTTTACTGCAAACTCTTTGGCCCTCTCATAGTCGGCATCAAAAACTCCTCCGATAAGTTCGAAATCGTTTGATATACGGGCGGCACGACGATGGGCATCTCCAATAAATGCTCCTATACCGCCACCAATCATCCCAAGTTTTATTTTCTTCATGACAAATGCTTTTTAGTTATTATTTGCTGAATAACTTTTTACTTCCCGAACGATTAATAACATTAAAACAGTTATATAATTTGTTTTATAATTAGGTAACATTATCCAGGCAAAACCAAAAGCGAAATCATTTCGGGATATTTTGAGAAATTATCTTTTTTCAAATGCAGCATCAAATGCCATCTCAGAGGGTGGAAAATCTATTTTCTTTACGAAAGCGGCTGCTTCTTTTGCACCAAACTCACGATCCATGCCGCTATCCTCCCATTCAACCGATAATGGTCCGTTATATCCTATTCTATTAAGAGCTCTTATAATTTCTTCGAATTTGATTTTACCTCTTCCAAGACTTCTGAAATCCCAGTATCTTCCTTTGGCTCCAAATTCAGTGTGGCCTCCGAATACTCCTGCATCAGTAGGTATATCTGACCAGTAAACATCTTTCATGTGTACGTGGAAAATCCTGTCGGCAAACGTATAAATAAATTTTACATAATCAACGCCTTGATATCCGAAATGTGAAGGATCGAAGTTGAAACCGAAAGCCGGATGATTATTAATTGCATTAAGGGTTCGCTGAGCTGATGCTATATCGAAAGCAACTTCCGTAGGGTGAGCTTCGAGTGCAAATTTTATTCCAAGCTGTTTGAATCTGTCAAGAATAGGTATCCATTTTGAGGCAAATTCATTATAGCCATCATCAATCATCGATGGTGAGACTGCAGGAAATGAGTATAACAGATGCCATATCGGACTTCCAGTGAAACCGTTAACTACTTCAACTCCAAGACGGGCAGCAGCTTCAGCAGTTTTCATCATTTCCTGTGCAGCTCTCTGATTTATTCTTTCAGGATAACCGTCGCTCCAGATATAATCGGGTAAGATACTTTTATGCCTCTGATCAATGCGGTCACATACTGCCTGTCCGACTAGATGGTTCGAAATAGCATATAGTTTCAATCCGTATTTTGCAAGCAAATCTTTCTTTGCTTTACAGTATGCAGCATCGGCTTTGTTGACTTCAAAATGGTCGCCCCAGCATGCGAGTTCCAGGCCTTCGTATCCGAATTCCTTCGCTTTCTTGCAAAGTTCTTCGAGTTTAATATCGGCCCATTGTCCGGTAAAAAGTGTAACTGGTCTGCTCATATAAAAGTTATTTTAGGTTGTTTCGTTTAAAGTTTATCGTTTTTATTCTACATTAATTATTAATTTTCTTTCAAAGATAATTTTTAAAATTATTTCCTATAACTGTTTCTCTTTTCTTTTGAGTACTTAACATTCTTTAACAATATCATTGATTAATAAAAATAATAAAGAATTACAATTTAAATTGTACGAATTCGCTGGTAATATTTAATTTTAATCTTTTAATCATAATAATATCTGAAGTAAAAATGAAAAAAATTTATTTAAGTATTGGTTTTAGCATGATTGTAGTCTTTGCGTTAACGACTATTTCACTTAATGCACAAAATATTAATCGTGAAGAAATTAATTTCAATTTTGGCTGGAAATTTATCAAGGGTGATTTTCCGGATGCACAAACTCCTGAATTTGATGACTCGGGATGGAGGACGCTCGATATTCCTCACGATTGGAGCATTGAAGGCCCATTCAGCCCAAAATGGGCGAGTTGCACCGGATATCTTCCTGGAGGAATTGGATGGTACCGGAAGACTTTTGATATACCACGTTCGTGGAAAAAAGGGAACGTATTTGTAATGTTCGAAGGAATTTATAATAACAGTGAAATATGGATTAACGGCAACTATCTCGGGAAAAGGCCTAATGGATATATATCCTTTCAATATAATATAACTCCTTTTCTTAAATACGGCAAAACGAATATTATATCTGTTAAGGTAGACCATAGTAAATATGCCGATTCGCGCTGGTATACCGGCTCCGGAATTTATCGGAATGTTAAACTCATTTTTACTCCGGAGATACATATAGGATTGTGGGGTGTAAACTATACAACCAGAGTAATTGATAATGACGAAGCCGAGATAGATCTGCAGGTAAGAGTAATTAATGAAAAAGATAAAAAAGGTGAGATTGAATTAACCACTGTGTTATATGACGGAAATGAGATTATTACTGAGGTTTCATCACCGGTAATTCTCTTGCCGACCAGTGAAACGATAACAGTACAAAAGCTTGTTGTTCAGCGACCTATACTATGGAGTATCGATAATCCTCATCTTTATACACTTGTCACAACGGTTAAAGGCAGGAGATTTAGTGATAAGATTGTTACCAAGGCAGGAATAAGATATTTTAATTTTGATCCTGATAAAGGATTCAGTATCAATGGTATAAATATGAAGCTAAAAGGCGTCTGTCTTCATCACGACGCTGGAGCACTTGGTTCAGCCGTACCGAAGAGCGAGATCGAACGACGTTTGCTTCTACTTAAGGAAATGGGTTCTAATGCTATAAGAACAAGTCATAATCCTTATTCACCTGATTTTCTAAATATTTGTGATAGTATCGGTTTTTTAGTAATAGATGAAGCATTCGACGAATGGGAGCTACCTAAAAAGAAATGGATAGAAGGCTGGAACAAAGGGGTTCCAGGTAAAGACGGTTATGCGGAATATTTTAAAGAGTGGGCTATAAAAGACCTTACAGATTTTGTTCTGCGTGACCGTAACCACCCATCAGTTATCATGTGGAGTATCGGAAATGAAATTGATTATCCGAACGACCCGTATACTCATCCGATACTTAATACTGAGGCAAATCCTCAAACATGGGCAAAATTTGATGAGAGGCTCCATCGTGCGGAGCGTCTTGGCGAAATTGCATCAGAGCTTGCTTCGACCATTAAGAAATTTGATAAAACCCGGCCTGTCACAGCGGGGCTTGCATCTGCACTGATATCGAACGAAGTAGGCTATACCGATGCCCTTGATGTTGTAGGCTATAACTATCAGGAATTCAGATATGAAAGCGATCATAAGAAATACCCTGCCAGGCCACTTTATGGCAGTGAAAACGGAATGAGCCTCGAAGCCTGGAAAGCTGTCGAGCAGAACGATTATGTTGCCGGACAATTTTTATGGACAGGAATTGAATATCTTGGAGAAGCAGGCCAGTACCCTTCACGGCATAGCACTTCGGGACTAATTGACCTTGCAGGTAATAAAAAGCCTGAGTTCTTTTTCAGGCAGAGCTTATGGAGTAACAAACCTATGGTATGGTT
This sequence comes from Bacteroidales bacterium, assembly GCA_017999895.1. GTDB lineage: Bacteria > Bacteroidota > Bacteroidia > Bacteroidales > VadinHA17 > LD21. Next base: position 21,144 of record JAGNKY010000012.1, on the reverse strand, counting down.
GGGAACAACAGACAGGAACACTTATACTGAACCTGAAAACCTGTGGGCACATAAAAGAGTGGAACCGCTATGGAATTACAAAGAAGGTCAGATAATTAGTGTAAATGCATTTACGAACTGCGAAGAGGTAGAACTTTATCTGAATGATAAATCGCTCGGCGTAAAGAAGCTGGCAGATTTTACAAACAGGACAATCTCATGGGATGTGCCATTCGAACCGGGGGAACTGAAGGCAGTAGCAAAAAATAAAGGGTTAATTACTTCAACATGCACTCTCTATACATACGGAAAACCTGAAAAGATAAAGGCTTTGTGCGATGCTATGACTATTAAAGCAAACAGAACAGATATTTCGAGAATATATATCACCATAACCGACAACAAAGGAAATCCGGTTTATGATGCTTCAAACAAAATAACTTGTGAAATTACAGGACCTCTTAAGCTCCTCGGTATGGAAGATGCAAACCCCCGAAACACAGAAGATTATAAGGATAATATGCAAAATGCCTTTCATGGTAAATTGCTGATTTATCTTCAATCTTCAGATATTCCTGGAAAGGCAAATGTAAAAATTTCAGGTGAGGGTCTTAACAGTCTTACCTTTACAATTGACATTGTGAAATAAGAGTTAATAAATTGTTACGAATTATTATTTTTATGACGATTTTTTATTAACTTTATAATTTTATAGGATTTCATACTATTGCTAACTAATCATTAAACCTGTTAAAATGAAAACAAAAAACGTTTTTGCTTTATTGTTGCTGTCGGTTTTCAGCTTAACTGCGGCATTGACATTTAATTCTTGTACTAAAAAGCCAGAAGGTAAAAATATTGGATTGCAGTTATACTCGATACGCGATTCAATTAACAGAGACGTGCCTGGAGCTATCAAGAAAATAGCGCAAATGGGATATAAATTTGTAGAACCTGCAGGCTATGCGAACGGAAAATTCTATGGCCTGTCCCCTGAAGAGTTTAAGTCTATTTGTGAAAAAAATGGAATTTATGTTCTGAGTTCTCATACAGGCCAGCCAGCACCTGATTCAAAAAATGTGGAGAGTACAATGGCATGGTGGGATACCTGTATTGCCGCTCATGTCGCTGTTGGAGCCAAATATATTGTTCAACCCTCAATGGGTCGCGAAGCTTATGAAAGTCTCGATGGAATAAAAAAATATTGTGATTATTTTAATGCTGTAGGTGAAAAATGCAGTAAAGCCGGTTTAAAGTTTGGATATCACAACCATAGCATGGAGTTCAAAACAGTATTCGACAGTACGATAGTACTTTACGATTATATGTTGCAGAATACCGACCCGTCAAAAGTCTTTTTCGAGATAGATCTTTACTGGTGCGTTGAAGGAGGGGCCGACCCTGTGGAATATTTTAATAAATATCCCGGCCGTTTTGAATTATGGCATATCAAAGATGAAGCAGAAGTAGGAGCAAGCGGGAAAATGGATTTTGCTAAAATATGGGCAGCTTCAGCCATTTCCGGTATGAAATACGGAATAGTGGAAGTTGAAAGATATAATTATGACGAGTTCACAAGCTGCCAGAAGAGCCTCGAATTTCTTAATAATGCCGAATATGTGGTAATGCCTCAATAGAGTATTACATAATTTAAAACATGAAATATATTAAGGTGGTTCGGTTTTTATCGGGCCACTTTATTTTTAATAAAAACAATATTTTATTTTTATAGCACGCGTATTGACGCAGATTGATTACCGCGGATTAACGCCGATTAGTTTGATATAATCCGCGCTTGAAGATCCGCCTAAATCGGCGTTTCATTAAATGTCTTAATAATGTTTTTCTGTTCATTCATAAAATTAATTATGAAATCAAAATAAGAAACTTTAAAATCAGTATTTTTCGGTGTTTTAAATGATATTGATTGGAAATGAAAGCACTTGTTCTCGAGGAATATAATAAGCTTGTATATCGCGACTGGCCTGATCCTGAACCAGGACGCGACGAAGTACTTGTTAAGGTTCATGCTGCCGGTATCTGTGGAAGCGACGTACACGGAATAGATGGCAGTACAGGTCGAAGAATCCCGCCGTTGATAATGGGACACGAGGCCGCAGGCGTAATTGTCGGTAAAGGTCAGGCAGTAACAAAGTGGAATGAAGGAGACAGAGTAACTTTCGATTCGACGATTTATCCGCTCGACGACTGGTACACACTCAAAGGCTTGTACAACCTGAGCGATAACAGAATGGTACTGGGTGTTGCTACTAATGAATACAGGCGGCATGGAGCTTTTGCTGAATTTGTTAATATTCCTCAGCATATCCTTTACAGAATACCTGAGAATGTATCTTTCACTCAGGCAGCTATGGTCGAACCTGCTGCTGTTGCTGCACATGCCGTTAACCTGGCATGCCTCAACTGGGATGATAGCGTTGTTGTTGCAGGCACAGGAATAATAGGCCTTTTTATTATTCAGATTGCAAGGTCGCGAGGATGCGGTAATATTTTCGCAATAGATATTGATGATTTCAAACTTGAAAAAGCTAAAAATCTTGGAGCTGATTTTATCATCAATCCTCGTTCGGAAAACGTCATGGAAAAGATAATGGAAATGACTTCAGGAAGAGGTGCTGATATAGTTTATGAAGCTGCAGGTATTCAGGAAACAGTAAGTATATCAATTGATTCGGCCAGGAAAGGCGGTACAGTTGTACTCGTTGGAAATATCTCTCCGGTTGTAAAAATTCCTTTACAGTCAGTAGTTACCCGGCAGGTCAGGATTCAGGGAAGCTGTGCACTATGCGGCGAGTACTCATCAGTGCTCGACATGATGGCAAGAGGAGAAGTAAATGTTGAATCACTTCTTTCAGCCGAAGCTCCACTGTCGGAAGGGGCCGAATGGTTCAAAAAGTTATATAACAGGGAACCACAATTACTGAAAGTTGTTTTGAAACCATAAATAAAAGCCTGTTGATATGAAAGAAAAACTTAAAACAGCAGTTATAGGTGTAGGCAAGGTTACTCCATTACATGCTGCCGCACTATGGCGACTTCCTGAATCACATTTCACGGCTGTTTGCAGTTCCAAAAAGGAAAAAGCTGATGATTTCGCTTCACGCTATGGTGCAAAGGGATATACAGATGTAAGTGAAATGGTTATTAATGAGAAAATAGATGTGGCTGTGATATGCACTCCGCATCCTTATCATAAAAGGCCCGCTATAGAAGCAATGGAAGCAGGTGCACATGTCCTGATTGAAAAACCTATGGCTTCATCTATTGATGACTGTGATGCAATGCTCGCAACGGCAAAAAAATGTAATAAACAAATAGGTGTGGTTTCACAGCGCCGATGGTATCATCCAGTCCAGAGAGTTAAGAATGCTATTGATTCCGGCAAACTGGGCAAACCTGTTCTGGGTACGGTAACCATGCTTGGATGGAGAGATGAAAATTATTACAGAAGCGATCCATGGAGAGGCTCATGGCTGGGCGAAGGAGGGGGAGTGCTCGTTAATCAAGCTCCTCATCAACTTGATCTTCTTCAATGGTTTATGGGTGAGCCTGTGGAGCTGTTCGGTATCTGGTCGAATTTAAATCACCCATATATTGAAGTTGAAGATACTGCTCTTGCAATAATAAAATTTAAGGACGGTGCTCTGGGCAATATCGTTGTCTCGAATTCCCAGAAGCCCGGGATATACGGAAAGGTTCATGTCCACGGTAAAAATGGTGCTTCTGCAGGCGTTCAGACCGACGGCGGAGCAATGTTTGTGGCTGGAATGTCAAGTATTCTCGAACCACCCGTGAACGATATCTGGACTATCCCGGGAGAAGAAAATATGCTCGGAGAAATGGTTAAGGAAGACAGTGAATTTTTTCTTTCCCTGCCAAACCCAATGGAATACTATCACGAACGCCAAATAGAGGATTTTTTGCGTGCCATACTTAACAATAAAGAACCACTTGTTACCGGTGAAGATGGAAGGGTGACGGTCGAAATTTTTACAGCTATATACAGGTCGGCAAGAGACAATAAACCCGTAAAGTGGCCTATACTGCCAGAAAACAGAAAAGATTTCGATGGCAGGCTAAAAGGTTTTGTTAATTAAATGATATATAAATTATCAATTACGTACGATTCTTGTAAAATTAAGAAATGTTATATTTTTAATGCAAATTATTATTTTTATTTCCTGAATAAGATTTCTAATTATGAAAAGATTATTCTTTATAATTTTATTTGCTGCGATTATTATAACAGGGTGTAAAACAAATTTTTATTTTGAAGATGATTTTGCAAATGTTCCGAAGGTTGATGCCCATGTTCATATTGACAGCGATGATGGTGTTTTTGAGGAACAAGCCGAAGCAGACAATTTTATTCTTTTGACATTGAATGTTGACCATTCCGATTCTGCAGACCTCAGAAAGCAATTAAATTATGCAGTGAACAGTTTCAGGAAACATCCTGGGAAAGTCTTTTTCGGTGTTTCATTTTATTTCGATACTGCCGGATGGGGAACAGAAGAATGGAGCCGTAAAATTATTGCACAACTCGACAGGGATATCTCTGAAGGAGCCGTGACGGTAAAAATTTGGAAAAATATTGGGATGACTCTTCGCGACAGAACCGGAAAGTTCATAATGGTTGATGATCCTGGCCTCGACCCGGTTGTGAATTTTATTAAATCAAAAAATCTTCCGATTACAGGCCATCTGGGTGAACCAAGAAACTGCTGGCTGCCACTCGATAAGATGACAGTTTCGAGCGACAGTAGCTATTTTGCCCGGAATCCTCAATATCACATGTACCTCCATCCCGATTATCCGTCGTATGAAGACCAGATTAACGCACGCGATCATTTTCTCGAAAAAAATCCCGATCTGACGTTTATAGGATGCCATCTCGGGAGCCTTGAATGGAATGTCGACTCACTTGCAAAACGGCTTGATAAATATCCAAATATGGCTGTTGATATGTCGGCACGAATATGTCATTTGCAATATCAGTCCCTTACCGATAGAAAAAAAGTTCGTGACTTCTGTATAAAATATCAGGACAGGCTTTTATATGGAACTGATATTGGTTACAATGGGAGCAGTGATCCCAGGGCTGTTAAAGAGAGAATACATAAAACCTGGACCGACGATTGGAGATATTTCACTACAAGCTTCGAAATGACATCTGATAAATTCAGGGGCAAATTCGCGGGGCTTAAACTCCCACGTAAAGTTGTTGACAAAATATATTATCAAAATGCTGTTAAATGGTATAAACTTAATTTATAAAATATTTCTCTGATTTCAAGTTAATCATAAATACAGTTATGATTATTTATTCTAAGCAATTTCAATGTCTTACTAAAAATAAACTTATCAAATGATTACATTTATTTGCGGCATTGTTATTCTTCTTCTAGGATATTTTTGTTATTCAAAGTTTATTGAAAAAATTTTCGGAGCTGATTCATCACGGACAACACCTGCATATAAAATTAACGATGGTGTGGATTACATACCTATGCCGTGGAGTAAAGCTTTTCTTATACAATTTCTTAATATTGCCGGACTTGGTCCTATATTTGGTGCTATTACCGGTGCGATGTGGGGGCCCGTTGCTTATTTATGGATTATTTTTGGTTCAGTTTTCGCCGGTGCTGTCCACGATTACCTTTCAGGAATGCTTTCGGTATATCATAACGGACTAAGTATCACTGAAATTGTAGGAATATATCTTGGAAACGGCGTTAAACAGTTCATGCGCGTTTTTACGGTTATTCTAATGGTTCTCGTTGGAGCAGTGTTTATTATGGGCCCTTCGGAAATACTTGCCGGAATGACACCCGACTTTTTTTCCATGACTTTCTGGGTCTGGGTTGTGTTCGCTTACTATATATTTGCAACTCTACTTCCAATTGATAAAATAATCGGAAAGATTTATCCATTTTTTGGATTTGTATTAGTTTTTATGGCAGTGGTATTGATTACAGCACTTTTCGTAAAAGGTTATCATATCCCCGAACTAACTCCTGCAAACCTGCACAATTTTCATGTAAACTCTGATAAATTTCCGGTGTTTCCGATGATGTTCATAACCATTGCATGCGGTGCTATTTCAGGATTTCATTCTACACAGTCACCATTAATGGCCCGGTGCATTAAAAATGAAAAACTTGGAAGGAGAGTCTTTTACGGCGCAATGATCGCAGAAGCTATTGTTGCAATGATATGGGCAACTATCGGAATGAGCTTCTGGGGAGGGATTAATGAGCTAAATGATGTGATGACTGTAAATAAAGGAAATGCGGCCATACTTGTAAATCAGGTTTCATATTCTCTTCTCGGAACATTTGGTGGCGTTATTGCTCTTTTAGGCGTTGTGGTTGCGCCGATTACATCAGGCGATACAGCTTTCCGAGGAGCGAGACTCATAGTTGCCGATTTTCTTAAAATCAAACAAGGCCCGATTAAAAATCGGCTTCTGATAAGCTTGCCATTATTTGCTATTGGTTTTCTTATTACAAGATTTGATTTCAGCGTTATATGGCGATATTTTGCATGGTCGAATCAGACTCTTGCTATGATAGTCCTTTGGGCTGAAACAATATATCTTGTAAGGGAGAATAAACTTTACTGGATCACTCTTATCCCTGCAGTATTTATGACAGCCGTTTCAGTAACTTATATACTCTTTGCACCCGAGGGTTTTGCACTTCCAGGTTCTGTGGCTTACCCTGTCGGCTGTCTGACTTCACTAGCAGCTCTAGTATTATTTCTGTTTTATTGTAATGGTTTGAAAAAACCGATTGGTATATTAAAAGATGAAGTGTAATAATATAATTTATTATTATGAACAGCAGACGCAATTTTATAAAAAAAGCGACAGCAGGAAGCTTTATGGCGGCCTGCATCCCGGAAATTTTGTCAGCCTCTATGGCGGAGGTCAAGCCTAAAAAAGTGCCTTTAAAAAAAGGCGATGTTATACTTTTTCAGGGGGATTCAATAACCGATGCTGGAAGAAACAAGCAAAATGAAGGTTTTAATAATCCTTCATCACTTGGTTCAGGTTATGTCTTTATGGCAGGAGCTGATTTGCTCGAGAAATATGCTCAACTCGACTTGAAAATCTATAACAGGGGAATTTCGGGTAATAAAGTCTTTCAGCTTGCTGAAAGATGGGACAAAGATTGCCTCGAGATAAAGCCATCGGTTCTGAGCATTCTAATAGGAGTTAATGATATCTGGCATACACTTAACGGAAACTATAACGGAACTATCGAAAAATACAAAGGCGACTATGATGAGCTTATCCTGAGAACTAAAAAAGCCCTACCTGATGTTAAGCTGATAATATGCGAACCATTCGCTGTTCCGGGTGTAAAAGCTGTAGATGAAAAATGGTATCCAGAGTTTTATGACTACCAGAGAACGGCAAAGGAGTTAGCTTATAAATACAATGCTGTTTTTGTACCATTTCAGAAAGTGTACAATGAAGCACAAAAACGAGCACCTGGTTCATATTGGACTGGCGACGGAGTTCATCCTTCAATAGCCGGTGCCCGACTAATGGCAAAAACATGGTTAGAATTCATTCAATAGTATTATTTCTGAAAAAATATATGTAATTTAGTTATCAAATATTTTAAATTATATTACTAACCAAAAACAATTTCAAAATGACAAAACGGAGGGATTTTATTAAAAAGAGTGTACTGGGGACAGCCGGCATAGCCATAGGAGGATTAGGTTTTAGCCGTAGTTCCTATAATTCTATCGTCGGAGCCAATGATCGTATCACTGTTGCTGTAATTGGTATTCGCGGACAGGGAGGAACCCATATAAATAGTTTTCTGGGAATGAAAGATAGTAAGAATGTAAGATTGAAAACTATTTGCGACGTGGATGAAGCAACATGGGAAGAACGCATCAAAACAATTGTATCACGTACAGGTGAAAATCCTAAGACTGAATGGGATATGCGCAGAGTGTTCGATGATAAAGAGATTGATGCAGTTTCTTTTGCTACCCCTAATTTCTGGCATGCACTTGGGACTATATGGGCTTGCCAGGCAGGTAAACATGTTTACGTTGAAAAGCCCTCAACCCATTGTGTATGGGAAGGCAGGAAAATGGTAGAAGCAGCACGCAAATACAATGTAAGGGTACAAACTGGATTTCAGAATCGTTCTATACCAAATGTGATGCAGGCTATCAAGTTTTTGCACGATGGCGGAATAGGCGACGTTTTTATGGCAAAAGGCCTTTGCTATAAACCTCGCGATTCATTTGGAATTGCTAAAGACAGCGAACCTCCTGCATCATTGCATTACGATATGTGGCTTGGGCCTTGTCAGTGGCAACCATATAATGAAAAGAAAGTGCACTATAACTGGCACTGGCATTGGGCTACAGGTGGCGGCGACACTGCTAATCAGGGTCCTCATCAGTTCGACATCGCCCGCTGGGGTCTTAACAAAAATGAACATCCGGTGCATATCTATTCGACCGGAGGCCTTTTTGGTATAGATCCAAAAGAATGTTCACAGGAAACTCCTAATACCCAGTCGGCTTTATTCAAATATAAAGACGGCAAAGTACTCGAATTTGAAACAAGGGGCAGATATACAAATGCAGAAGGAGAATTGGATATAAGAATAGGTAATATTTTTTATGGAACAGAAGGATATCTCGAAATAAACGGAAGTGAGTGGAAAGCTTTCAGACGCCGCGAAACAAAACCTTTTGCAGGTTCAGATATAGGTGAAAGACCTACCGATTTTATGGCTCCTCCAGGAGGCGGAGGCCACTACGGTAACTTTATCGATGCAATAAGAGAAGGTAAAAACGAGGTTCTCCATTGCGATATATACGAAGGCTATATGTCATCGGTACTTCCTGCCCTTGCAAATATTTCCTATCGTCTCGGACGCGACCTTATTTTCGACGGGGTAAAGGAGAAATTCGTGAAAGATAAAGCAGCCGATCAGATGCTTACAAGAAACTATCGCGAACCTTATGTAGTTCCTAAAGAAGTTTAAATTTCTAATATGAAAACCGAACTTTCACGACGGCAGTTTATTCAGAGAAGCTTCGGAGCAGGAATTTCACTTGCATTTCTCCGGAACTTGCCGGAATGGACTTTAGCAGCAGACACTGGAATGAGGCTTGGGTTTGTAACTTACCAGTGGGGCCGCGATTGGGACCTGCCTACACTTATAGCAAATCTTGAAAAGACAGGCTATTATGGTGTGGAACTTCGTACACAGCATGCCCATAAGGTTGAGACTAATCTTACACCAGCCCAACGCGCAGAAGTGAAAAAACGATTCGCTGATAGCCGCGTAAAATGTCTGGGTTATGGCTCAAATTTTGAATACCATAGCCCCGACCCAAAACAACTTCGCTATAATATAGAGCAAACAAAAGAATATATTAAGCTCTGTTACGATATTGGTGCCACAGGGATTAAAGTGAAACCAAATTATCTGCCGCCTGAAATACCTAAGGAAAAAACAATCGCCCAGATTGCAGCTTCATTGAATGAATGCGGGAAATTTGCACAGGATTATAATCAGCTTGTAAGAGTGGAAGTCCATGGAACCTATACTCAGGAAATACCAAACATGAAGGCTATTTTTGAACAAGTAACCGAAAAGAATGTCGTAATGTGCTGGAACTGCAACGAACAGGACTTATTACCACCAGGTCTCGAAGCTAATTTCAATTCTGTTAAAAAATGGTTAGGCGATACTGTCCATATAAGAGAACTAAATGACGAAAGTTACCCTTATCAGCAATTATTTGATCTGTTAACAGGTATTAATTATAATGGATGGTTATTACTTGAAGCGCGTACCGAACCACCCGACCGTATTGCAGCTATGAAAGAGCAGAAGACACTCTTTGAAAAAATGATAGCAAATTCAAAGAAGCTATAGAGAGTATTTTCGTTGAAGCCCCTCCCGACCTCCCCAAATGGTGAGGAGCAGCAAGGTGCAACAGAAATAAGTCCGCCAGCTGGCGGACTTAGGGGGCAAATAAAAGCAGAGGGGGATTTAGGGAGCAGATTTGATCTGATTAATTCATATACTTCAGATAAGACAAAAGACAAAAGACAAAAGGTTCAGGACATTAAGAAAAACTATCATAAAAATCAACCTTACTGAAAAAGATTGAAAAAGGTTAGCAATTGCCTGACATTTATCTTTTTAATTTTATCTTTTATCTTCTGCATGAATAATGCAGGTTAAATGTAAAGGGACTTACATATATTAAGAAATATCGGAAAAATTACTATTACCATGCCGGAGTGAAATTAATTCCGAAATTACCATTGAAAAGTCCTGCTCTTTTGTTGACAGGAACTGCGTAATACGGTTCAATAACCAGATAACCCGAAAGATTAAATCTTAATGATGCACCATAGCTAACTATCGGAACTCGTTCACCAGGTGCAGGATTATACCAGTCGCTGCCAAGTTTCGAATCTTTGTTCATAGCCAGTCCGCCGTCAAAAAAAAGGCTTAAGTCAGTAAAAAACATTCCCGATTTAATGAGAGATATGTTCTTTGGCCCGCTTACCGGTAGCCTTAGTTCAACATTAGCTATAAACATTTTACTTCCAAAAAAATTCTCAAGACTTATACCTTTCCCGCTGAGCTGAGTGTCACTCCAGTATTGGTCGGTTCTCTCATAACCTCTTACCAGCCATGGATATCCTATATAAAGCGGCGTAATCATTTCGCTTTCTGAGCCTGAGCCAAGTCTTCCGGTATTTAAAGAGCGGAATGCAAGGGTCAATGGCCTTATAAAGAAATATTTTCTGTAATCGAGCAATACATTGTAAAAATCAAGTGTTCCAAAGTATTTTCCTCCTTCTATTCTGTATCTTGTACCTCTTATAGGTCCGTTAACTCCCATAAGGCTGTTGTCGGTTACAAATGCCACACTTGCAGTTTGAAGGCCGAAACCTTCCGGTGCATCCAGCTTCTCACGTCCCGAACCAATGGGAACGCCAAACATGTCATAATATGTTTTGTACTGGTCAAATCTGTAATAGTATCTCGATAATTCTGCTGAGGCCTCAAATCTTCTCGTTTGTGATAAAGGATAATATCCATAAAGACCTAATTTATCCTCGAACATCCTCAGATAATTAAGATCAATAGTATTCACAAGAAAAGCTTCGCCTTTCTTCGTTGTCAACGTGTCAATACCTGAAGTGAGAAAACCATAATAGTTTGGTATATGCGAAAGTGACGCTCCCCATTTGAGCTTTTTTTTCTGGTTCAGGTAAGCCACCTCTCCTCCAAAATCATATATTTCGCCATTAAGTGATAACGAAGTAAACAACTGATTGTCACCAGACATATCACTAAATATTGCACTTATACTTCCCTCCATACCTGTTCCTATAGGACCTCCCGTTGATACTCCTATAGAGCCATTTGTGATATAATCGAGTTTGAATTTTGGACGATAGGGTATAGTTTTATATTCGTCTTTCTTAATATCGGAAAAATAATCATAAGGAGAAAATAGAGAGCTATCCACCAGATTCTGCGCCGCATAAATCATTGGAGGAATTGTGCCTGCAGTGTAATCGATTCTATTTTTTTCGACAGGAATCTCTTTAAACTCATCTGGACGCGCACTGTATATAGTATAACATCGATTGGCATAATATGAATATACAATATCCCCTGTTGATAATGCGACTGAAATGGCAGGCGCATTGACTGTAATTCCTGTTATGCCTCGCATATAATTTGTCATCTGCATTATATTGTCATTTTCAAAACTGTACCTATAAAGGTTTCGGAATCCATCCCTGTCGGAAAGAAAGTAGAGACTCTTTCCATCGGAAGAAAACACAGGATTCATATTCCTTGCCCCTGTAAACATCTCTAAAAGTCTGTCATCAGATGGATTTTCGGTGTTTACAATACCTATGTTATAAAAATCGTGTTGGAATTTGAATATTTGACCTGGGAGAGGTTTGTCTGTTACATAAGCTATATATTTTCCGTCGGGCGACCACGAAGGCTGCATATTCGAATAACTGTCGGTTGTAAGTCTGATAACTCTTTCACTATCTGTCTCGTAAAGGTAAATATCCGATACTCCATCTTTCATGCCAGTTAATGCAATATATTTTCCGTCGGGCGACCATGAAGGATTTGTAATTGATGGTAAACCAGGCAATTCAACTTCTTTTATGACTTTTAACTTTTTCATGTTGAATATTATCAGCTTGTTTTTGCCTTCGGAAAAAACGACAAAGGCAAAATCAGAACCGTCAGGTGAACATGTTCCCGAAGATTCGAGATAACTGAGGGCATCAATTTCATCCTTATGTATCCGGTTGGATAGTTTTTTGATTATTTTTCCTGTGGCGGCATCTGCAAGGAAAAGGTCAAAGTCGTAAACATCCCTTTCGGAAAGAAATACAACATATTTGCCGTCAGGGCTTATTGAAGGTGAAAGATTCATATCGCCTGCATTTTTGCTGAATATTAATTTTTTACCTGTAATTGGGTCGGTTGTATCGGTTAATACTGATTTATAATTGTTTATGAGAGCTATTCTCCAGAGTGTTGAAAATGACTTGTCGTCAACACCAAGAACATCGAGGAAAGCCTTTTCATATCCATGAATAGCCGTTTGCCTGAAAAGCTTAACAATTGATGAATCACCCCATGTTTTCCCGATCATTGCCATGACTGCCTGGCCATATCTATATGGAAAATATTTTGTTCCTTTTGTCAAATCCTTTATTGTCGGAATATCATTTGAAAGAACTGCATCTCTCATCCACATGGCGGTATTTGGATCGATACTTCCAAGAGAGAAATATTCGGCCATTCCCTCCACCAGCCATAGAGGTAAATTGCTGATATTAGAAAGTTTCAAAGAATCGGCTGTTGTAAGCATGTTAAATTGAAAAGCATGAACCATCTCGTGGCCTAATACATGGTCGGTTTGAGGAAACGATGGGAAAAGCGGCATAACGATTCTTCTCTTTAAGGCCTCCGTTACACCTCCCGTGCTCTCACTAATCATCCCTGAAATAACGGTCGTCTGCTGAAATTCAGCATGGTTCTCATAAATAAAGAGCGGATTATATTCTTTGATTGTATCAAGAAACAGAGACTGGTGATGACGATACCATGCCTCTGCCCGACCGGCCATCATATTCAGTACCGAGTCGTTTTTGAGATAATGATAAATATCAAAATGGGGTGTCCGATAAACTTCATAGTTGAAAACCTTATAAGATGGTTTATTCTGGCCAAAATACTGAGCGTTTATATCCATTATTATCATGCCCCATAATCCCACCAGGAAACAAACCTTTAATAATAAGTTTTTCAAATTTTTGCCTGATTCGATCATAACTTGTTTAAATTAATAATCCAATAATATTCTTTTAAGTATTTTATACATTTTAAATATTTTATGACACAATAATCTAATTATAAAAACTTGCAAATTAAACATTGTCAAATTGGCACTCTGACAAATTTTCCTTTGAAAGGTATCAAATTAAATGCCAGATTCGAATGTAGAATCTCTTTAAACTTTAACTATAGAAGAAGTAATTGTTTTCCTGCTTTTTTATTGATTGATTTAACAGTATGGAATTTTTAGTATGTGAACCAGCATAAAAATCGAGTAAAAACCTTTTCACCACATATTGCACGGGTTTGCACGGATATTTCGTGAAGAATAAATCCGTATTACACAGTGCCCTCAGTTGTGAATCATTATTAAATATTTTTATCTCTTTAAATTTGCTGACCTGAGGTTCATAAAAAAGAAAACTGCTTTTTCTGGCTTTGTGTGGAGTGCAAATTCCGGTTTAATATATGATTGCACAAATCCAAATAAGATAAAAAACATAATCCTACAGGGTTTATCACGATCGCAAAAACAGAGTAAGATTTCATTAACAAGGTAAAAATCCAGACAGGAAAATATACCATATTAATTCTTAATGTGGTTTTTGTTTTCTGAAACGTCTTTGTTATGAAAATAAATAGCAAATTCCGGTTCATTCCTTTATTTTAAAAATTCAGGACAAGTCACAGCCGGATATATTCAAGGTTCAAGGTTAACAGGAGGGTTAGGTTAGGGTTAGTAAAGAGGTGAAATGCTGATAGTTAATTGGCATTTCACTTCGTTTATATTGTTTAATTAAGAATACCCCATGTAAGATGAAGGATAATCTGCATTTAACCCCTAAAAATGAAGTGAATTTATGCTCCACTTATCATGAAGATTTGTTAACTTTGATTAACAACAGTAAGAATTAAGATGAAAAATCATTCTTCACTGGTTGAAAAGGTACTTATCTCGAAGCTTAAAACAGGTGATTATTCTGCTTTTTCGTCTGTCTTTTATGCTTATTATAAAGATCTGGTCCGATTTGCTACAAGGTTTACACGCGACACAGATAAATCGGAAGAGATTATACAGGATATTTTTGTCAGGCTATGGGAAGAGCGTGAGTCTTTGACAATAGATATATCATTGAAATCTTACCTGCTCAAACTTACACAGAATAAATGCATTGACTGGCACCGGCATGTGAAAGTCAGGCAGGCTTACAATGATTATATGATGGATAGTCAATCATATTTCGAGTATGATACTGAAAACTATATACTTCATTCGGAGCTTCAGGAACAGATTGAGAAAGCGCTTGGAAATCTGCCGGAACCGATTTCGGATGCTTTCCGGATGAACAGATACAAAGGGTTGAAATATAATGAGATAGCTGAAATTCAGGGTGTTTCTGTTAGAACGATTGAGGTTCGAATAGGAAAAGCGCTGGAATTGCTAAGAAAATATTTAAAAGAGTTTTTTCCGGTAATCTTAAGCTTTGTAACTCTTTTAATAGAAAATCAAATGCACATTATCTAATTGATTGAGATTAACGGATTATTTTTTACTTGTTTTGATTGTGGTTTTCTTTTTTTGAATCGTCTTTACAATAATATGATGAATACTATAGGAATAATAGACCAGGATGACATTCTGCAATTAATCGCAAGGAATCTGGCAGGTAATGCAGATTCTCAGGAAGCTTCCCGGTTAAAAGAGTGGATTGACATTTCAGAAGAAAATAAGCGTTTTTTTGAACAGGTACGGAATATATGGGAAGCATCAGAAAAAAATCCAGGAATAGATAAAATAAACACGGAAGACGCGCTGAAAAAAGTTCAGGCAAGGATAATGAAAGTGCCTTCGAAAAAGATTATATGGTATTACTGGCAAAAGATTGCTGCTGTTATAGTTCTTCCGCTTGCAGTGGGTTTATTGCTGTTAATTAGTATGAATTCACATAAAAAGAGTTCGGTAAATGAAACAGTTTATAATGAAATATTTACTGCTTTTGGAACGCGTTCTTCACTGTTACTTTCAGATTCCACCGTTGTTTATCTTAATTCTGGCAGCAGCTTGAGATATCCGATACAATTCAGTGAGAAGACGCGTCAGGTTTTTTTGAAAGGTGAAGCTTACTTCGAGGTTAAGAGTGATGTATCCAGACCTTTTATTGTTAATACTCCGTCATTGTCCGTAAAAGCTACTGGCACGAAGTTCAATGTCGAGGATTATGGTTTTGACCCTTTAAGCGAAGTAACACTGGTCAGTGGTAAAGTAACTGTAAGCAAAATGGGTAATGAGGCAGGTTCTCAGTTGATATCGGAGTTGAAACCCGAGCAGCATCTGGTTTATAACAATGAAACAGGGACAAAAACAATTTCAAAGACAGACACTTACAGGTATATATCATGGAAAGACGGGAAGCTGATTTTTCGCAATGATCCTCTTCCCGATGTCCTGAAGAAATTAAGTATGATTTTCAATGTTGATATTGAGTTACAGGGCGAAGAGTTGAATTACTACCGGTATCGAGCCACTTTTGAGGAAGAATCGTTGGAGGAAATTCTGAAGCTGCTTAAGCTAAGCGCTCCAATAAACTATACTGAAGTTGAAAGGATTCCATTGCCTGACGGCTCATTTCCGAAGAAGAAAGTGATTGTTTATCCAGCAAAATAATATAATTAAAAATACTGATTATTAACCTTAAAAAGAAGAACTATGGCTGCACCATGAATTATTACGATTTTGACCCTTTGAACAATGAAAAGAGGAAAAGTGCTGCAACACCTTTCCTCATGTTAGGGGTCAGTAGAATGTTTTTTAAAATTTACATTCAGAGTATTAAACCTAACATTACAAAATTATGAAAAAAGTTTTTAAGTACTATGGTTTTTATAAACCAAATATTAAATGGCACAAATTACTCCTGACTATGAGAATAACTTTCTTTCTGTTTTTTGCAGGGATGATAAGCATAATTGCTTCTCCCGGTTATTCGCAGAATACAAGGATCTCAATTAACATGCAGGATGCCACTGTTGAGAGTGTTCTGAACAAAATTGAAGATCTGAGCGAATATTACTTCCTGTTCAATCAGAAACTTATTGATGTCGAGAGAAAAGTAAGCATAAAAGCAAAAGATGAACCCATAAAGGACATTCTGAGTGAGCTTTTCCCAAAGGATGTTAAATTCATTGTAAGCGATCGTCAGATTGTACTGACACCGGTTGTAGAATCCTCGAAACTTGAAGATATATTGCAGCAGCAACAGCAGAGGAGAGTAACTGGTGTTGTAAGAGATGAAAATGGTAATCCACTTGCAGGTGCTACTGTACAGGTTGAAGGTACCTCTATCGGTACCTTAACCGATACAGATGGTAAATTCTCTATAGAGATACCAAACGAAAGTGCATCGCTTAATATATCGTTTGTAGGATACGAATCTCAAAAAATGCCTGTTGCAGGGAAAATAACGATTGAAATTACTTTAAATTTAGCTGTGGAAAGTCTGGATGAGGTTGTGGTTATTGGATATGGTACGCAGAAAAGGAGAGATGTTTCGGGTTCTGTCGCATCCGTATCGAAAGATGTTATTTCAAGCCGGCCGGCAGCGCGACTCGAGCAAGCATTAGCAGGATCAATCGCCGGCTTGGATATCAGGATGACTAGTTCCCAGCCTGGTGCAGAAAGTAAAATGCTCATGCGTGGCAAGCGTTCATTCCAAGCTTCAAATGACCCTTTGCTGATCGTGGATGGGATACCGTTTTACGGCGACCTGAATGATATCAGCCCTTATGACGTTCAGTCTGTCGACGTCCTAAAGGATGCTTCATCAACAGCAATTTATGGATCTCGTGGTGCAAACGGTGTAATAATAATAACTACCAAGCGCGGGCAGATCAATAAACCCACATTTATATGGGACAGTTACGCCGGTCCGGAGTTAAAGTTCGGACGAATACCGTTAGCAAACGCACAGCAGTATGCCCAGTGGGCAAGAGAAGCTTATCGTACTATGGGAGGATATCCCGACCAGGCCACTCCTGATCCAGAATGGGATGCTAAGATATTCGACCCAATCGAGCTTGAAACTATTCGATCTGGAGGTCCTGGAATTGACTACCTAGAGTTACTTACTCAGAATGGTTTTCAGCAAAAGCATCAGTTAAGCGTTAATGGTGGTACAGATCATGTTAAATATAACTTCTCGGGTAACTATTTTGAACAGGAGGGTATAGTGCCTGACGATATATTTACGAGGATTACATTGTCTACCAATATCGACGTTAACTTGAGTCGGAAAGTAACCTCAGGAATCTCTTTACAGACTGGAAAAACCCAACAAACAAGGAAGACTGCCCGCGAGGCCAACTGGGGTGGAGCCTATCAACGTGCGGTAAATGCCACACCATTAGGCCGACTGAAAACACCGGAAGGCGAAGATGAATGGGTGCTGATGAGCGACGCCCTGGAGTATAATCCGTTTACTGATTATATCTGGGATTGTTATAGATTCAGAGAAAACAACTGGAACGCATTGATTAATGCTTATGCCGATTTTAAGATCTTTCCTTCACTGACTTACAGGATAAGCTTTGGTACTACTTTAAGATTTAACAAAAGTCAGGAATTTGCAGGGTATAAATCGCTTGTCCGTCACGGAGGTGCCCCATCAGCTTATAAAAATGATGGCAACAGTACTTTTGTGATCTATGAAAGTATCCTCACATACAATAAAACTTTCAACGATGCCCACAGTCTGACTATCACAGCTGTACATGGAATACAGACATACAGTAATGAAACAAGCTCAATTAATGTGTTAGATTTACCCTACGAAACTGCACTTTATTATAACCTTGGAAGTGCTAATACGATTACCAATGTTGGTTCAGATTTATCAGAATGGGGTTTGCTTTCATACGTGGGCCGTGTTAATTACGGATATAAGAGCCGGTACTTGCTGAGTGCATCAATTCGTGTCGATGGCGCATCACAATTTGCTCCTGGGAAAAAATGGGGATATTTTCCTTCCGCTTCAGCAGCTTGGAGGATCATTGAAGAAGGATTTATGGCAAGTACAAAGAACTGGCTATCGGAATTAAAATTACGCTTAAGCTATGGTGTTACGGGGAACCAGGGCATTAAACCATATCAGGTACAGGGTTCACTTAGTAGGACAACATATGCATGGAGCAATAATAATGCTTTTGGTTACAAGCCGGCAAACTTGGCCAATAAGGAACTTAAATGGGAAAGTACAGCAGTTACCAACTTGGGTTTGGATTTCGGGATGTTAAAGGGAAGGATATCAGGAAACATAGACATTTATAATACCAATACTTTTGACCTGCTTATGTACAGAAAACTGCCGATCCATACAGGGTTCGATCAGGTTCTGGACAACGTGGGGAAAACCAATAACAAAGGATTGGAGATTTCCCTTCATACAGTAAATCATACAATAAAAAATACGAGCAGGGGGGGGTTCTTATGGACATCAGATTTCTCATTTATGACAAATAGAACTCGGATAGTGGAATTGTACAAAGGTAAGGAAGATGACCCCGGAAGTGGATGGTTTATCGGTTATCCGTTAGATGTTTATTACGACTTTGAAAAAATCGGCATATGGCAGCTGGATGAAGCGGAAGAAGCGCTTTCATACGGTGAATATCCTGGTTATATTAAGATCAAAGATCAGAATGGTGATGGTAAGCACAACGATGCAGACCGTGTTATATTGGGAGATAACGAACCTGATTTCATTGCAAACTTAAGCAATAACTTTACCTTCAGAAACTGGGATTTCGGATTCACAGCATATGTACGCTGGGGTGGTATGACATCGGTTGAACTTTTTGCCCCATATGCAAAGAAGCGGTATAACAAAATCATTTTTGATTACTGGACACCTGAAAATCCGACAAACGCTTACCCACGGCCTAATCAGCTATACGAAGGCAGTGGCCTTTACGGAAGCACACTTACCTACCGCGATGCAAGCCAGATATATATTTCGCAGATAAATCTTGGCTATTCACTGCCTCAGCAATTTATCAACAAGCTGAAGGTCACAAAAGCTAGGGTATATACTCTAGCTCAAAATCCATTTTACTGGACCAAATCGGAGCTGAGCAAATTCCATATGAAGGCCGATTTTTCAGGCACTACAGTTCCTACATGGCATGCCACAAGAACAATCGTTCTGGGTGTCACACTTACTTTCTAACCTTATTGAATCAATTATTATGAAAAAGATACTAATAACTTTAATAATAGTAGGTATGAGTGTTTCATACCTGTTCCAGGGATGCACCAAGGTACTAGAAGAGGAAGCTATAAGAGAACCTGTGGCCGATGTGTTTTACAATACTGCGGAGGGTTACGGACAATTGATCAACTCTTGTTATACCTATACACGTACTGTGGTAAATTTTGGCACATGGGCAATATTTGAGTATGGCACGGATCTCTGGACAAACGGATCTGACGGAGCTCAATCTGAATTTAATACATACCTTCCATCCTTGTCGTCTAGGCATGCTACGTTATACAATTTCTGGTCGGGTATGTATATAGGGATAGGAATTTGCAATACTGCAATTTCCCGAGGTAACAAGGATATCAGTGGAATGACAGAAGCTCAGGTAAAGGCCAAGCTTGGAGAAGCCCTGTTTTTACGTGCATGGTTTTATGAGAAACTGGTGATGCAATTTGGCGATATACCACTTGTAACTGAAGAAGTTACTTCTGTTGTCACAACTGCTACACGTACACCAGTACAACAGGTTTATAATCAAATCATATCAGATCTTGAGACTGCCGAATCCTATTTGCCTGTAAGTCAGAGCGATTACGGAAGGGCAAATAAAGCCTGCGCACAAGCATTGCTGGCAAGGATTCATCTTTATCTTAAAAATTATGATAAGGCTGAAACCTATGCAAAAAAAGTGATCAACGATTACGATTATGCTTTGGAGACTACCTGCGAGTTGCTCTGGGATAGGGATAACGAAGAAAACAAAGAGGTTATTTTCCCTATTCAGTACAGCAGAAACGAACGGTTGAATGACCCGAGTGATGGAGGAATGAATCTGGGGCATACTCCACGCTATGATCTTCACCCAGGGATGACACGCTCACTCATTTACAGCCGGCCATATCCCCGTTATATGCCCAATAGGCATTTTATCGACATGCTCAACGAAATACGCGTACATGATTCGAGATATGAAGCACAATTCCTTGACACATGGTTGGCAAATAATCCCAAAACTCTGCCTGCAGGAATGCAAATAGGAGATACAGCGGTAAGAGTTTTGCCTTATGCTGTTTCAGGCACCTATAGAGCATCAAAGATATATAAGATTTATGATGTAAATGACATTTTTATGGGCGAAAACTCATATGGAAGCCTTCAGATGTTTATTTCGATGAATAAGTTTTACGATAAATACAGGAACTCCATTGCTGCAAGCAATACGACACGCGATTATACCGAAATACGGCTTGCAGAGATGTACCTTATTGCCGCAGAAGCACTTATTATGCAGCCTGGGAAAAAAGCACAGGCGCTTCCGTTTATAAATGCTATCCGGTTGCGTGCAGCAAAACCGGGACATGAAAACGCTATGAGGTGTAAATTTCAGTTCAATTATATACCACTATTTCAGTTAAAGAGTAACACACTTTACAAATTTATTTAAAAAAGTTTATAATTGTTTTAGTTTTGTGAAAGAAGTAGGCCTCCTTTTTTCCCAAAAC
>JAGNKY010000025.1 GCA_017999895.1 Bacteroidales bacterium | reverse complement strand
ATAAAAGTACAATTTAAATTTGTACTTTTAGTCTAGTTTTATAGGGGGGTAGACCATGTACTTTTAGTCTAGTTTTATAGGGGGGTAGACCAATAATTTTTACTTACCTTAACAGTCAAAAGAATAAACATTAAAGACTATGAAAATCAAAAAACTGACATGTCCTGTCATAACAGTGCTAATCTTTTCATTCATGACGATTTCCTGTAAAAACAGGCCTGCAGTCGAAGCTCGGACCGAGATGAAAGCTTCCTTTACTTCCGACATCGAATCATTCAGACAATACAAATACCCTGAATGGTTCAGGGATGCGAAATTCGGTATCTGGTCTCACTGGGGGCCCCAGGCTGTGCCCCGTCAGGGCGACTGGTATGCCAGAAAAATGTACGAATCGGATATTGTGGACAGGAGGACCAATAAACCTACAGGCAAGCCAAGCCGTGAATACCTCTACCATGTAGAACACTATGGCCACCCTTCCAAATTCGGATATAAGGATATTATCCCTTTGTGGAAAGCCGAGAAATGGGAACCTGAAAAACTAATGGCCCTATATAAAAAAGTAGGAGCTAAATACTTTGTAAGTATGGCTTCTCACCACGATAATTTCTTTCTGTGGGATTCAAAAATACACAGATGGAACTCTGTCAAAATGGGTCCGATGAAAGACGTGGTGGGATTATGGCAACAGGCGGCAAAAAAAGAGGGTCTGCGTTTCGGCGTCTCCGAACATCTGGGAGCCAGTTATACATGGTTTCAGCCAAGCCATGGCGCCGATAAGACAGGCCCCCTGAAAGGTGTGCCCTATGATGGCGCAAATCCTGAATATCAGGATCTATACCACAAGAAAGCTGCTCCTGACGACACTGGATGGTACACCAAAGACCCAGAAAACCAGCAGAACTGGCTCGAAAGTATTACGGAACTTATCGATCTGTATAAACCCGACCTTCTCTATACCGACGGCGAACTTCCTTTCGGCGAAGTGGGAAGAATAATGCTTGCACATTTTTATAATCAGGATATCGAAAAAAATGGAGGCAGACTTGAAGCAGTATATACATGCAAACATCTTGCTTCCGAAGGCAGATGGGTAAGGGATATCGAACGCGGCGCAATGGATACTATAAGCACCGATCCTTGGCAAACCGATACTTCAATAGGCGACTGGTATTACCGAACCGGACAGAAATATATGACAGGGACAGAAGTCATCCAGATGCTGGTGGATATTGTAAGTAAAAACGGAAACCTGCTGCTGAATGTAGTTCAGACACCAGAAGGAGACCTGGAACCTGATGTACTGGTTATCCTCGAAGAAATTGCAGCATGGACAGCGGTCAATGGCGAGGGTATATATTGTAGCCGGCCATGGAAGATATATGGCGAAGGACCATCAATCAGTAAACAGGAAAAGGGAACATTCGGCGGCGTCAGAGATGTAAGACCATACCTGCCGGAAGATATCCGGTTTACCACAAAAGGAGATACTCTCTATGTATTCTGCATGGATAAACCTTCGGGCGACATAAAAATATCATCACTTGGTAAAAATTCACCAGTCAACGACAGGAAGGTCAAATCCGTAAAATTACTCGGAGGCAATGAAAAACTCAAATGGGAACAACTGGACGACGCCCTTGTAATATCCAGGCCTTCGATACTCCCCGATTGGCAGGTAATAACATTCAGATTGATATTAAAATAAAAATATACCCACTGTAAAAATATTATTATAGCATTTTAATTGCTAAAAACTCCTTTTTGTAAAGACTCAAATTGATAAGTGCCTGATTTAACCTTATATACAGCATATTGATCTTCTATTCGCAGAAAAGTAATATATTTCGAACTGCCTCTTATCTTTTTACCACCTTCTCTTACATCATCTCTGCTCTTTGCAGGAACATATACTGTAGCGGTACTGCCAACCGGTACGGTTATCTTCATCACAAACCGATCGTTTTCCTTTTCCCACCGTATTCCGCCTTCGCCATAAGGTGTCAAATTATAATATGATACATAGGTGATATCGGAAACCGGTTGTGGTTTGAAAACAATGTTCTTATAACCTGGCTGATTCGGATCTGTATTCATACCTGCCAGTTTACGGTAAAACCACACAAGACCTCCTCCAAACATAGGATGGTTATGTGAGCCTCTGCCCGACCAATACTCCCATGTCGTTGTGGCACCCTGTTTAATCCATCTTCCGTAAGAGGGCTCTGTGGTTTTGTTCATAGCCTCATAAGCCAGATTTTGCATGCCGTAATCGGCAAGAACTTCAAAGAAGAACTGTGTGCCGAAAATACCAGTATCAAGATGGCCGTCTCTGGCTGCAATATCTTCTTTTAGGGCAGCTATCACACGCAGTTCCTGCTCGGCCGGAACGCCCATTAACAGAGCAAAAATATTTCCTCCAAAAGGACCGTACGTGCCTTTTTCTTTATCGTAGAATCTCTTCTGAAAGGCTTGTTTTGTCCTTTCTGCAAGTGTCGCATATTCGCCGGACTCATTTACTAAACACAGAGCTTTTGCAGTTTTCGAAGTAAAGTCGGCACATCGCCACAGATAAAATGTATGTACCATATTATCTGGTGGAAGCTCGAATGCCGGTGACCAGTCACCAAGATTGAACCATTGCAGTGGTTTACCATTATTTCCTGTCCGTTGTGAGAACATTATGCCTTCATTATCAGTCCATGTAAGCATATAGCGAATATATTCTTTCATACCTATATAGTTGTTTTTAAGCATGTCGATATCTCCATAGTGCAAATAAAACTCCCACGGCATTATGTTCATAGCTGCACCCCAGGCAGGGCCGCCCCCGCAACCAGGCTGCCATGGCGCACCGTTCGGGACATAACCTGTTTCGGGATTCTGTGCTCCGAGAATATCCTGTATCCATTTATTATAAAATGCTTTTGCATCGAAGTTGTGCATCACTGTAACGCATGCCACCTGTCCGTCTCCAGTATAAGGCGAACGCTCCCTGTGGGGACAGTCGCTTGCGATGCCACCATGCATATTATCGGTCTGGCTACGCCACCATATCCGGTTGATTTTATTAAACAAGGGATTGGAAGTCTCGAATTTTCCTGTTGTTTGAACATCTGTATAAACCGCTTCGGCTTTGAGCTGATCGGCTTTCAGCTCGCCCGGCCAGTTGGTAAGTTCCACGTATCTGAAGACGAACCATGTGAAGCGTGCCGAATACGATTCGAGGCCATCACCCCTGAGTATATAGGAATTGATGCCGCTCCCGCTGGTGACACTGTCATTTTCCACATACCGTATATCGATCTTATGTCCGGGTTTGCCGGTAACACCTGATATATGCAGCCATCCGGAAATCTCCTCTCCGAAATCAACCATATAATGTCCTTCTTCAATCTTCCAGATAGCAACCGGTTCAAGACGTTCCATAACATGATCGGTCTCGGCCATATGGGCTTTCATCTTCCCTTCGGGTGTTTTCTTAAGGGCTGCCTGTTCCCATCCCGAATCATCAAAGCCGGACTTATGCCATCCCGGTTGTTCCATTCGTGCATCATATTGCTCGCCGTCATAAATCAGATCCATTACGATCGGACTTTTTGCTGCTTTCCAGCTTTCATCACTTAACAACACATCTTCAGTGCCATCGGTGTATTTAATATATACCTGACAAATAAATCTTGGCGTCCCGTACGACTCTGTCCATCGGCTGGGGGCATTATAAAATCCATTCCCAAGAAGAGCTCCCATTGCGTTATCACCTTGCTTCAGGAGGTTTGTTATATCATAGCACAAGTACATCACCCGGTATTCTCTGAAATTATCTTCAATCGCAATAGCATTGCTCATCAAGCCGGGTCTCTTTCCATAGTTTGTCTGGTTAGGTACCAGCACATCATTACTGACTTTTTCGCCATTTACGTAAAATTCGAAGTATCCGAGTCCGGTAACATAAGCCCTGGATTCGACGACTTGTTTATTCACTGTGAATTCTTTTCTGAGCATAGGAGCCGGAGGTGGCCAGAGGCGTTCCTGCTGTGCCTTTCCTCCAAAAGCTGCAGGAGGATCAGGCAAGGGTTCCTCACCCTGCCAGGGGGCTCCTATCCATTTTGCTTTCCATTCATTGTCGTTAAGGATACCCATACACCAGAAAGCCGGCTGACTCCACTCCGATACTTTTCCGTTTTTATCCCATGTCCTTACCTGCCACCAGCAATTTTGCCTTGAGCTTAATTGTTTACCGGAGTATAAAACATTAAAAGACTGATTGGAAAATACTTTCCCACTATTCCATAAATCAGCCTTGTCACTTAAAAGTTTTTCTTTTGTTCCTGCCACTCTTATTTCCCACGCAGTTTGAGTTTGTCCGCGTTCGCCATCTTTAGCAATGTTAACCCATGAAAGACGCGGGTTAAGAACATCAACCGCCTGGGGATTTTCAAGATATTCGCATCTTAAACGTGTTGGAGTTATACAGGCTACATTGCAACATATCACTATTCCTGTACATATAAGTAAAAAATATTTTTTCATGATTTAAATTATTTAAAGAGAATATTCTTTCCCTAATTTGTTAATAATAAAAATTCTCCTTTTTAAACTTTTGAAAATACAAAATATTGAAGATAACTCTGAAACTGCAAATAACACATCAGGTGAATCTTCCTGATTTGCCTGGAGAAAATCTTTTAATTTATTTTTGGTAGTCTGATCAATATCCTTAAATATTTGTTGCTTCCTTAAAATATAGTTGACGCAACTATTATAAATACTGCGGTTAAGATAACCCCTGATGGAAATATTTATTTTTTATAATATTTCTCTGCTTCGGGCAGCACAGATTTGATGCCACTTATGCGCTTCTCATCCGACGGGTGCGTGCTAAGAAATTCAGGCGGTTTTGCTCCTCCTGCCGATGCCATCCTTTCCCAGAATGTTACTGCAGTTTTCGGATCATATCCAGCCATAGCCATAAAAATAAGACCAAGCCTATCGGCTTCAAACTCATGCTTACGTGAGTAAGGGAGAATAAGACCGACCTGGGAACCCAGACCATAAACCGAAAGAAATATATTCTGTGTTTCCTGTGGTTTTTGCTTCAATGCTTCACTGAGCGCTATCCCTCCAAGCTGAGTAAGTAATTGCTGACTCATTCTCTCATTTCCATGACGTGCGACTGCATGTGCAATTTCATGGCTTATTACAACAGCCAGCCCATTTTCATCTATAGTGTAAGGCAAAATACCCTTATAAACCACTACTTTGCCTCCCGGCATGCACCATGCATTAGCTTCATTATTGTCGACAAGGTTAAATTCCCACTGATAACCTTCAAGCCTATCCTGCATATTATTCTCGGCAAAATATCTCTGAACAGCCGAAACAAGATCATTTCCGACTTTTTTCACAATCTCTGCATTCTTTACATCGGTTGATGGAGGATTCTCTTTGAGAAATTCCTGATAACTGGTCAAGCCCATTGATATCATTTCTGACTCCGGAAGAAGGATGATTTGCCTCCTGCCTGTAATAGGCACAACTGAGCATGTCTGGCAAAGCACCGAAACAACCAGAAAAATAACAACTATGAACCTGTTTTTAATCATTACACCTCCTATTTAATTTCATATATTTTAATATCAATTTATTTAAATAAATTCCGTCAGAATTTATATTCATTATCTTCTATAAGCTTATCTGCAATGTGCCTTCTTGCTTCTTTAACGTTCACGAAGCCTGCCTCTGTCATTTTATCTATAGAATTAAGCAAAACCTGTGCAGCAGGTAATTCCGAAAAAGAACTGATAGCATCGTAAGATGACTTTCTTATCCGGTAAGCTGAATCCCTGAGATAAACGTCAAGAATGTCTCTATACACAGGTTTATATCCACTGATATTCTCAAGTTTCTCTACTCTTAGCGCCAGTGATTCCGAAACATAAATATCCATCATGATATCGGATATATTATTAAGTACTTCCTGCTCGTTCACAAGGTTTTTCTCGAATTTATTGACTGCACCGTGGATGCAGAGAAGAGCGGCCTTCTTAAGATTCCGAATAACACGTTTTATATTTGTGAAATAATCCTCGCCTGGTGCAGGCATTTCAACAGCTTTATCCGGGTTATCAAAAATTTTTTTTGCCTCGCCGAACAGGTCGTATTCTCCTTTCATTGCGCGTTTCATAGCAGTATCGGCCACAAGCAGACGATTTATCTCGTTTGTTCCTTCGAATATCCTGTTAATACGTGAGTCGCGATAACCTCTTTCCACATCCATTTCGGCCGAATAACCCATACCGCCGTGGATTTGAACTGCCTCATCAACTACATAGTCGAGCATCTCGGAGCCTGCCACTTTAAGCATTGCAGCTTCTACTGCATAATGGCTTATTGCATCTATTGTTGCTCTTCCTTTATCCCCTCCTTCAGCTTTAAGGATTCCTATCATATCATCAATATCATTGCTGACTCTATAAACTGCCGATTCCACCGCAAAAAGCCTGATTACCTGTTCGGCAAGTTTATATTTAATAGCACCGAAGGAGGAAATAAACAACCCGAATTGTTTCCTTTCGTTTGCATATTTTACTGAATCGTTAATTGACTTCTTAGCGGCGCCCAATACATTTGCTCCCAGCTTAATGCGTCCCATGTGTAATATAGATAGAGCAATTCTGAATCCTTCTCCCCTCTTTCCAAGCATATTCTCAGCAGGTACCTTCACATCATTAAAAAAAATCTGGGCTGTTGATGAACCTTTTATGCCCATTTTATGTTCATCAGGGCCGATAACCACACCTGGAAACTTCGATTCCACGATAAAAGAGCTCAGAACTCTATCATTTTCTACTTTTGCAAACACTATCAGAGTATCCGCGAATCCTGCATTGGTTATCCACATTTTCTGACCGTTAAGGATATAATATTTCCCGTCTTCGCTCATACGGGCATTTGTTTTTCCGGAATTAGCATCGCTTCCGGCTCCAGGCTCTGTAAGACAGTAAGCACCTATATACTCACCCGTGGCTAACTTAGGAACATATTTCTGCCTCTGATACTCATTTCCGTAATACACAATTGGCATTGTTCCTATACCACAATGGGCCATATAAGCAACAGAGAATGAATATCCTGCTCCCATGGTTTCCGCTACAAGCATTTGTGTTACAAACGACTGGCCGAAACCTCCATACTCTTCTGGAACGGCAATACCCATCAGTCCGAGTGCTCCGGCTTTTTTCAGTATGCTTTTCATTAATTCTCTGTCGCCGGTTTCAAGCTGTTTTAAGTTCGGATAGACCTCCGCAGCAAGGAAATCCCGACAGGTTTTAGCTATCATTAGTTGTTCCTCATCGAACTCTTCAGGAATGAAAACATTTTGTGCTTCAGTTTCACTCACAAGAAATTCGCCGCTTTTTAAAAGTTTTTTGTTTTCCATTTAAAGCAGGTTTATAATTATAATCCTAACGATTGTGCAATCATCTCAGCAATATCGAGGTTCTTCATTTTATCCTCGCTATTGGTATATTTCAGGCCATCGGTAATCATTGTCATACAAAAAGGACATGCAGTGGCAATTACTTCTGCGCCTGTTCTTAAGGCTTCCTCGGTGCGTTCAATGAATATCTCTTTATCTCCTTTTTCAGCTTCCTTGAACATCTGTGCTCCTCCTCCGCCGCAACAAAGGGCAAAACTTTTATTTCTATCCATCTCAGTAAATGAATCAGTAATCTTTTTCAATATCGCTCTTGGTTCATCGTAAATATTATTTGCTCTTCCAAGATAACAAGGATCATGGTAGGTAACAACGACTTTTCTAAATGTTTCAGGATTAATTTTTAATGTTCCTTCATCAATAAATTTATTCAGTAGCTGGAGATAGTTAATAACTTCATAACATCCGCCGAGGTCAGGGTACTCATTTTTGAAAGTGTTGTAACAATGAGGGCATATTGTAATGATTTTTTTTACGTCATATTTTGATAGAGTATCAATTACCTGCAGAGCCTGCATCTGGAAAAGCATTTCATTTCCTGCTCTTCTGGCAGGATCGCCGGTACATGTCTCTTCTGTGCCAAGAACAGCATAACTGACTCTCAGATATTCAAGAATTTTCACGAATGCCCGGGTCACTTTTTTATATCTGTCGTCGAAAGCTCCTGCACAGCCTATCCATAAAAGATATTCAGGTCGTTCCCCTCTTGCATGGAGTTCGGACATCACTGGTATTTCAATTTTTATGGTCTGCATAAAATATTTAATCTCCGATTTTAAATGTCCGTTCTGATATCAATTTATATTGATCTCAAGTCCTTTTGCCCAGTTAAGCCGGTCTTCCACCGAATATTGCCATGGAGCTCCATTATTTTCGATATTGCTGAACATGGCCTTCAATTCTCCCGGAGCAGAACCTTCTTCCATTACTAGATATCTACGCATATCTATTATCAATGAAGGCTGATTGATATTTACGGGGCATTCCTGTGCACATGCATTACAAGTTGTGCATGCCCACAATTCCTCTTCGGTAATATAATCCCTCACAAGCGATTTATTATCATTGTAATCCTTTCCATATTTAATCATTAACGGACCTTTCTCCTTCATTCTTGCCCTCAGATTCATCATTATTTTACGCGGTGATAGTTTTTTCCCTGTAATATTTGCAGGACAAACTGATGTACATCTGCCGCATTCAGTACAGGAAAGCGATTCAAAATAGTTCTTCCATGTTACATCTTCCACATCTTTTACACCAAATCTTTCGGGAGGGGCTTCTGCAGGTGCCGACGAATAAGCGGTTTCAGGATTCATCATAAGACGTACTTCTCTGGTCACATTTTCCATATTGTAAATTTTCCCTAGTGGCTCGAGACGCGAAAGAAATACGTTGGGTATAGCCATAAAAACATGGAAATGCTTTGAGTATGGCAAATAATTAGCAAAAAAGAAAATAGTAAGTATGTGAAACCACCACGATATTTGATAAAGCCTATAAAATGACTCAGGAGCCCATCCATGCATAAATCCTGCAATAATTTCACTTACAGGATAAACGCCATATTGATTTATTCCCTCAAGTGCCGTATAATTAACATATCCGGTATTCATTGCAATAAGTGAAATCATCAGGAAAAGAATCAGAGAAAGCGAAATTGTAGCATCGATATGTGACTTTTTCTTCATCTCTATTCCAGTAAAACGCTTTATATTCATAAAAAGACGTCGAATCAGAAAAATCACAACCGAGATAAGAACCAGCAAAGCAAAAATATCTCCAAGTGCCATTATTACATCATGTACCGGCCCAAGGAATTTAAAAAATTTTTCTCTTCCGGTAAGGCCATCAAAAACCATTTCTATACTTCCAAAAATAATAATGCAGAAACCCCAGAAGACAAGTGAATGAAAGAAACCTATGACTGGCCTCCTGAAAATCTTTGACTGGCCAAATGCCACCTTCATCATCAGACAAAACCTTTTACCAAAGTTCCTGATAGGTGGTGCAGGTTTAGTAAGCTTAAAGAAACTTATAATCCGACTTATCGTATAAAAAAATACTGCGAATGTAACCAGGAGCGCTATTCCAAAAACTATCTGTTTAGTCATTTAATTATAAATTCTTGATAATTAAAGTTTTTGCTGTTTTCTTCTTCAAGTAATAGTAGTTTTTCCATTTGAATCTTCGTGACTTAGTGTCTTTGCGGCAAAATTTAATTCTTAATCTCCTTTACTTTTTCAACAAGTTTCGGCAGTACTTTCAATGCGTCGCCTACTATCCCGTATTGTGCAACTTCGAAGATAGGTGCATCCTTGTCAATATTGATAGCGACGATATATTTTGATGAACTGACACCAGCAAGATGTTGTGTTGCACCAGATATACCGGCAGCTATATAAAGGTTAGGAGAAATGATTTTACCTGTTTGTCCAGTATGCTCTTCATGCGGTCTCCATCCTTCATCTGAAACCGGACGTGAGCAGGCAGTTGCGCCTCCGAGTAACTCGGCAAGCTCGATTATCGGGCCCCAGTTATCGGGCGATTTCATTCCGCGGCCACCCGAAACAACAATTTCGGCATCGGTAAGAAGTACCTTCCCTGTCTGCTTCTGGGTATCAATAATATTTGTTTTTATCATATCCGGCTCAATGTTCCAGTCTATTCTTTCAATAAAAGCTTTATTCTCTGTCTCCTTAATTCCATAAGAATTCTGAAGTAAGGTAAGTATTTTAATTCCGGTATTTATAACGGTATGTGCCCATGCATTACCTGAAAATGCTCTCTTTTTTACTACAAAAGGATCGGTCGACAGGGGCAAACCACTTACGCAAGCCCCGACCCCTGCTTTCAGTTTAACAGATAAACGCGGCGCAACAGCTTTCCCTGTGTTATTATGCGACATGACAATAACATTCGGATCATTCTTTATAGCGACATCTGCTATTATTGATGTATATATCTGATTGTCAAAGCTTTTTAAAAGTTCATTGTTGACATCTATAATTCTCGTCGCCCCGTAGCCGCCAAGTTTCATAAGTTCATCATCCTCTACCTGGCCTATGGAAAGAGCTATTACTTCCGTATTTAACATATCTGCCACACTTCGGGCATAAGAAACAAGTTCAAAAGAGAGTTTTTTAAACTTGCCGTCCCAGTTTTCGGTAAATACAAGTACTGACATATTTTAAATGTTTATTTTTTACTTAAATAACTTTTGCCTCATTTTGTAAAAGAGTAATCAGTTCGCCGGGATTATCGGGACTGATAAATTTACATGCTGCCCTTGGGGCTGGTTTTTCATAAGCAATAACTCTTGTAAGAGGCTCTACCGGTACAGGTTCATAAACCCTTATTTGTTTTGTTCTTGCTGTCATTATGCCTCTCATTGAAGCAATTCTCGGCTCTTTAGCAATGCCTTTCTGAACTATAGCGACAAATGGAATGGGTACTGAAAGTGTTTCCTTGCCACCATCTATTTCGCGAACAATCAGTGGCTTACCTCCTTCGATATTAAGTGATGAGACTGCCGAAACTGAAGGTATTGCAAGAAACTCAGCTATCATTCCACCAACAAGCGATTCGTTATAATCGCTTGATTCAATTCCACACATGATAATGTCAAACTGTTCTTTTTTTACAACTTCCGCAATGTTTGCGGCAACGTAAAAAGCATCGAAAGGTTCGGCATTAATCCTGACTGCATCGTCAGCTCCAATGGCAAGAGCTTTTCGTATTGTCGGTTCGGAAGACGACAATCCGACATGAACAACAGTTACTACTTTCACGCCACTTTCAGGATTATCTTTCAACTCGAGAGCTCTTGTTAGTGAAAGCTCATCCCATGGATTGATAACCCATTGAATACCGGTTGTGTCGAGATTTTTATTATCTGCAGTAAATTTCACCTTTGTGGTAGTGTCGGGCACATTACTAATACAAACAAGAATTTTCATAATTAAATATTAACGGATACTAAAATTAATTCCATAAGAAGCGGCAAATATAATAATTAATGATTCACTGCCAAAAATGGGAAAGTCGTAAATATGAAAAATATACTATAAATTCACACTCCTTCATTTTCGAAGAAAAGTTAAAACTAAAATGAAATATTTAAAAATATATGGCGCTATTTTTCTTACCATGATTTTCTGGTCTTTTTCCTATATCTGGTTCAAAATGGCCAATGAAAATTTCAAGCCGTTTACAATAATATTTCTAAGACTTTTATTTGCAGCTGTCATCCTTACAATATTTCTTTTAATCAGACATGAATTCGTTCCAATAAAAAGAGAAGATCGAAAACTTTTCCTTATTCTTTCAATATTTGAGCCATTCCTTTACTTCATCGGTGAAAGTAATGGACTTACCTATGTTACTTCCACCACGGGCTCGGTAATAATTTCAACTATCCCGGTTTTTGTTGCCATTGCTGTATGGATTTTTTTCAAACAACGTCTGCGAATTATAAACTATGCCGGAATAATCCTCTCATTTGCAGGAATAGTGGTTTTTGTAGTCGATACTGGCGGAGCCCTCACCTTTAATATTAAAGGTTTGTTGTTCCTGGGCCTGGCAGTATTCTCTGCTACCGGATATAACATTTTGCTCGAGCGACTTGTTGGAAAATACAACCCGGTATTCGTTGTAAATATTCAAAATATTATAGGCATAATACTATTTTCCCCTATATTTCTTTTTACCGACATGAAAAATTTTTTCTCCACTCCACACACCTTAAAATCATTTGTCCCTATTCTCGAACTTGCCATCTTCGCTTCATGCTGTGCTTTCGTATTATTTGCCTGGTCGGTAAAACAGATAGGGGTAGTAAAAGTAAATCCCTTCTCAAACTTCACCCCTGTATTAACTGCAGTTTTTTCATATTTTCTTCTGGGAAACACTTTAACTCTTCAAAATATTGTCGGAATGATCATTATTATTTGCGGCATCTCTCTAACACAGATCGACAAGCATAATAAGAAAAATGAGGAAACAATGATATTAACAAACAAATCTGGCTGATTTTATGGTTTTATAAATAATTAAACTTCATTTTATTCCGTTAAATATTATATTTACTTTGTGGCATCGAGGATATTAAATATAGCTTTTCTGTTTGCATTTTTCCCTTTGACTGTTTTCCCCCAGACTGGAGGTGATAATGTATATGAATTTCTTAATCTTACACGTTCCGCCCTTGTTGCTTCTATAGGTGGAACCAACGTTTCGCTCCGAAATGGTGATCTTAATCTCGTGGCAAACAATCCTTCCCTGCTTTCTGCGGAAATGAACAAAAACTTGACCCTGAATTATGTAAATTATTTAACAGGAATTAATTACGGAATGACAATGTATTCGATATCATTTCCCAGAGCAGGGAACTTTGCTGCAGGAATTACATATCTTAATTATGGTACTTTTAAAGAGTCGGACGAGTCGGGAAATATTACGGGAAGTTTTACTGCTGCTGAGTATGCCCTCTCTTTAATATGGTCAAAAGAGATAAATACGCTTTTTTCTGCAGGAATATCATTCAGCCCTATACTATCGCATCTTGAAAAATATACTTCTTTTGGTATAGCTTTCGACATTGGTGCATCATGGCATTCTATAAATAAACTGACGTCAGCCGGAGTAGTGATAAGAAATGCCGGATTTCAGATTACAACTTATACAGGAGAAGAAAAAGAAGATTTGCCTTTTGAAATTCAGGCAGGACTCTCTCATCATCTGAAACACGCTCCTTTAAGATTCTCAATAACCCTTAGACATCTTGAGAAATTTGACCTGACTCACGATTATTCGTCTAAAGAACCGGAGAATAAATCTGAATTTGCTGAAAATCTTCTAAGACATTTTATTGCAGGAGTTGAACTGATACCTCACAAAAATTTTTATTTTTCAGCAGGTTATAATTACCAGCGCCGCAAGGAACTTGAAGTCGAGTCAAATATCTCAACAACCGGATTATCATGGGGCTTCGGCATAAATACAACATACCTTAATTTCGAATTCGGAAGAGCTGCCTTCCACCTGGCTGGAGCATCAAATTATTTTACACTGGTTATAAAACCTGGATTGTTCCTGAGAAAAAATCGTTAATCTATGGCAGATGAATATCGAATATCGAATAAGGAATGATGAAGTAATAAGGGAAATATGGTTATTGTTTTGGATTTAGAATTTTGCATAAATTTTTTTTATCTGTTAAAAATAATGGAAGATAAACTGATTATTGCTATTGACGGGTATTCTTCAGCCGGGAAAAGCACATTTGCAAAAGCAATTGCAAAGGAGCTTAATTATATCTACATTGATAGCGGTGCAATGTATAGAGCTGTAACACTTTTCTGCATGAGAAAAGGACTTATAAAAAACAATGAAATTGATATAGATGGAGTAAAAAATGCATTGAAAAATATTAATATTAACTTTGTTTACAACAGTGAAAAGGGTGAATATGAAACCTGGCTCAACTCGGAAAACGTTGAACAGGAAATCAGAAGTATTGAAGTTTCGAAATATGTGAGTCTGATAAGTCAGATACCTGAAGTTCGGAAAAGGCTAATGGAATTGCAAAGGCAAATTGGTGCGTCTAAAGGAATAGTTATGGACGGTCGTGACATTGCAACGGTTGTATTTCCTGATGCCGATATTAAAATATTTATGACAGCATCGGTTGATGTCAGGGCACAAAGAAGGTTTGATGAATTGCGGGCAAAAGGTGAATCGGTCGATTATGATGAAATTAAAAAAAATATCATTGAAAGAGATTTACTGGATGAAAACAGGGCGATAAGTCCACTTCGCAAGGCCGAAGACGCAATAATACTGGATAATACTAATATGACTCTTGAAGAACAAATGAAATGGGTTCGCCAAATAATAAGGAGAAAATTAAGTGAAAATAGATATTGACAATAACTCGGGTTTTTGTTTTGGCGTTCGTAATGCTGTCAAGATGGCTGAAGATGCTTTATTTTCTGGAGAAAAACTGTACTCGCTCGGCCAAATTGTACATAACGATCTTGAGGTTGACAGGCTTCATAAGCTTGGACTTCAAACCATAAATTATGAGCAGTTCAGACAACTTAAGAACTGCAGAGTTCTTATACGTGCTCATGGAGAGCCACCGGAAACTTACAAAGTTGCTGTAGAAAATAATATTACTTTAATTGATGCCACATGCCCTATAGTTAAGAAACTTCAGGAGAAAATCAGGAATACCTGGACAAAATTAGAGGGGAAAGGCGGAGAGCTGATTATATTCGGCAAACCCGGTCATGCTGAGGTTCTTGGATTAATGGGTCAGACAGGTAATAAAGCTACTCTTACCGACGGCACAATAAATCTTGATAAAATTGATTACACCAGAGAGATACATCTCTTTTCACAGACAACGATGAACTATGCCGACTATAATCGTCTGGCTATGAGAATTAAGGAGAAAATTAAAGAAAACGGCATAACTGATCCCGACAACAATCTTTTTGTCCATCATACAATATGCCGGCAAGTCAGAAATCTCCAGCCTGCGCTGAAAAATTTTGCAAGCAGTCATGATATTATTATTTTCGTGAGCGGCAAAGAAAGTTCAAATGGAAAAGTTTTATTCGAGATATGTAAAAAGAATAATCCTGAATCATATTTCATTTCATCACCCGATGAAATCAGGAAAGAGTGGTTTGATGGCAAAAAATCAGCAGGTATATGTGGAGCCACTTCTACTCCTGAATGGCTCATCCATAGTATAAAAGATAAAATTAATTTATTTAATTTTTAATCTTTACCATTAAATAAAATAATGAAAAGAATTACCTTTGCCGGCTGAATATCTTTCTAAAATGGGAAAAATCAAAAAAATAGGGGTACTCACATCGGGAGGAGATGCCCCAGGAATGAATGCCGCTATAAGGGCAGTTGTAAGAACTGCAATCTACCACGATCTTGAAGTTGTCGGAATCCGTCAGGGTTATGCTGGAATGATAAAATCTGATTTCTTACCTTTAATTTCAAGCAGTGTAAGCGATATAATTCAGAGAGGCGGTACAATTTTAAAAACAGCAAGGTGCGAAGAGTTCAAAACAGTTGAAGGTAGGAAAAAAGCATATAACAACCTTAAATCCGAACAGATTGGTGGTTTAGTGGTAATAGGCGGTGATGGATCATTCGCAGGCGCTAGAGTTTTTAATGAGGAGTATGATATACCTTTTGTTGGCGTTCCTGGTACTATCGACAACGATATTTATGGCACTGATTATACTATAGGTTATGACACAGCACTAAATACGGTTGTACAGGCTGTCGATAAAATAAGAGATACTGCAAGTGCTCATGACAGAATTTTCTTTATTGAAGTGATGGGCGCTGAAGCTGGTTTCATCGCTCTTTACAGTGGCATCGCTACTGGTGCCGAAGCAATAATCATCCCCGAAGTTAAGGGAGAAGCTCGAAATCTAAAAAAAATCCTCTTCGAAGGAAAAAGAAGAAAAAAAGCAAGCAATATTATTATTGTTGCTGAAGGAGATGAGGAAGGAGGAGCTATTGCTATGGCCGAAAAATTTAGTAAAGAATTCCCGGGTGTCGATATAAGGGTTACCGTACTCGGACATCTGCAACGTGGCGGCTCCCCTTCTGCAATTGACAGGGTAAATGCAAGTCGCCTCGGATCAGCAGCAGTCGAGGCTCTCCTCGACGACCAGAAAAGTGTTATGGTTGGACTGCAGAACGACGAAATCGTTCTTATTCCTTTCAGCAAAGCAATAAAACTTCATAAAGACGTAAACCGTGATTTACTAACCCTTGCAGGAATACTTTCAGTTTGATTAAAAATATGAATCAATCAACCGTATATTTTACAAATCTAAGGACAAAACCTTCCTTAAATCTTCTTAAGAAATTCGAAATTCTCATAAGAAGGGCCGGCATAGAATCAATTGATTTCAACCGTAAATTTACTGCAATAAAAATTCATTTCGGTGAACCCGGAAACCTTGCATATTTGCGTCCAAACTTCGCCCGTCAGCTTGTGAAACTACTCAGGAAGAATGATGCTATTCCTTTCCTTACAGATTGCAATACACTATATTTCGGCAGAAGATCAAATGCTCCTGACCATCTGACTGCAGCTTTCGAAAACGGGTATAATCCACTCACAACAGATTGCCCTGTAATAATTGCCGACGGACTTAAGGGAATCGAATACAGAGAGATTAAACTTGACCTCGAGTATTGTGCTTCGGCAAAAATTGGTTCAGCTATTGCCGACGCCGATATCATAATAACTATGAGCCACTTCAAAGGTCACGAACTTACAGGCTTCGGAGGCACTTTAAAAAATCTGGGAATGGGTTGTGCTTCAGTTGGCGGAAAACTATTCCTCCATTCCGGCTCATCGCCTGAGATCTATGAGAAAAACTGTACCGGCTGCAAAATATGCGAAAAATTCTGTAATTATGGAGCAATAAAGGTCGGAAAAGATAAAATTGCCCACATAGATTATCAAATATGCACAGGCTGTGGACAATGCATAGCAGTCTGCCAGTATGATGCTGCAAGAGTGGTTTGGCAAAATGCCTCGGAAATTGTAACAAGAAGAATCGCCGAATATGCTTTTGCAGTCGTTAAAGACAAGCCGTCATTCCACGTAAGTTTTATTATGGATGTGTCACCATTGTGCGACTGCTGTGACTTTAACGACTACCCCATAGTACCCGACATTGGAATTGCAGCTTCATTTGACCCGGTTGCCCTCGACCAGGCCTGCGTGGACATGGTAAATGCCGCACCGGCATTGAAGGGAAGCATAATCGCCGAAAAAGCAGACGAAAAAAGCCTTGAAAATCAAAACAAATTCTTATTGGCAAATCCAAATACCAGATGGGAAATCGGCCTCGAACATGCTGAAAAAATAGGACTTGGAACAAGGAAATATAAAATAGTCGAAGTCTGATTATTTCCATAACTTTATTTTTTAACAAATTATTGACTTCAACATTCTGACACAATATACAAATGGAGCAACAAGTACCTAGTAATAAAGCAATAAAAGTAAAAGTAGCCAGGCTTTCGGTAGCATCGAACACTTTTCTTATTACTATGAAACTAATTGCCGGATTACTGAGCGGCTCGGTAAGTATTATATCTGAAGCAATCCATTCATCTATGGACCTTATTGCTGCAATAATTGCTTTCTTTTCCGTCCGTGTGTCAGATAATCCACCTGATTTCCGTCATCCTTACGGTCATGGCAAAGTGGAAAATATATCAGGAGTTATTGAAGCTATTCTCATATTCATTGCAGCTGGATGGATTATTTATGAAGCTATCCAAAGAATAACAAGTGGCTCTCCCGAACTTGAAATGATATGGGTTGGCCTTTTGGTGATGGTTGTTTCCGGCCTTGTCAACACTTTTGTTTCATGGCAACTTTACAGAACGGCAAGGAATACTGGTTCTATTGCTCTCGAAGCCGATGCTCTGCACCTGAAAACAGACGTTTATACCTCACTTGGTGTTGCAGCCGGACTTGGATTAATTATCATTACCGATATAAAATGGATTGATTCCGTTACCGCTATTGCAGTCGCCCTGTTAATCCTGTGGGAATCGTTTCAGCTTCTGAAAAAAGCTTTCAGCCCGCTTCTTGATGTATCATGGCCCGAAAAGGATATCGCCGAACTAAAAAAAATACTTGATAACCTTGGTGTTCATTATCATGAATTAAGAACAAGGGCCGCAGGTAATTATCTTTTTGTCGACCTTCATGTTTTAATACCGAAAGAGGAATCGGTTGAAAACTCGCATAATTATTGCGATATGATCGAAGAGAATCTCAAGAAAAATTTCAAAAACCTTAATGTTACCATTCACGTTGAGCCGGTTTAAACAAAATGATCAAAAACTTCTGAAGCTAAATATCTTTATGCTTTATAAATTAGGCAAAACGCACTTATCTTGATCTTATTTCCTTCCGCATGAAGAATACGTATGAAAGGATGAAACATATTATTGTTCCCGCAATAAGACCTGTTATCTGTGGCCAAACCAGAAGTAGACTCTGACCTAGCGGAAGAGGCCCGGGTATGGTACCGATAAGTTGTATCATCGATAATGGCCCAAGACTTCTCACTCCTGGCATTAAAAGTGTTGTTGTGGCATCACTAAAAAGCTCACTGGGTGAAAGCCTTAATAAATTCAGCCTCATCATTTCGAAATTGATAACCTGATTTTCCGTGGCAAGGCCTTGTGGAACCATACCTTTCATTATAAGGTCAACTATCATACTATAGAAAACAGAGAAAAAAAGCCATATAGCGATTCCTGAAAGAGCTGATGTCGCAGGCTGACGAAATATTACAGAAAAAAATATCGAAAGATTTAGCCAGAAAGCTACATAAACTATACTTATTATAATAAAGAAAATAATACGTAAAAACTCATCGGGTGTAGGAGGAATACCTATTGTTATAAGTCCGAATCCCATAACAAGGAAACCTAACGCAAAAAACATAACGCTTATGACTGTCAGAGCAGCCACAAATTTTGCATTTAGTAAATAATCCCTATGGATTGGTTGTGATAATATCCTGCTGAGAGTCCTGTTATTCTGCTCGGAATTGATAGTATCGAAACCCAGACTGATACCAAGCAGTGGGCCAAGAAATCCGATGAATACAACAAATGAAGGCATAATCCCGTCGGATACCGTAAATATTTTCAGGAAAAGAAAAGTACCTTCAGGGTCATTCGGCTTGATTGCATCTTTTATGTTTGAAAGTGCTGTGTACATTGAACCAAGGCATGTAAGAGAGATGATTATCACAAGAATAACGAAGCGCCAGCTTCTTACCTGATCAGATATCTCCTTCTGTACAATTACATTAAACGGATGAATAACCCTGTTGTCAGGCTTATAAAAAGCAGGGCCTTTAAAATGTGAAAAGAGCTTCCCCGACTTTTCTGCCGACATTCCAACCGATGAACAAGCTGCTCCTTCCTGATTATTCATGATTTTTTCCTCCTTCAAAATAACGATAATAAATTTCATCCAGACCGTATTCTTTCTTATTCAAATAATGTAATCCGGCTCCGGATTCAACGATAGCCCGTGCAATTTCAGGTGTTGCATCTCTCATACACTCAATGTCAAAGCCATTACGACCAGGTTTGACTTTAATTACTCCTTCGATTTTTTTAAGGGTTTCAAATAGCCATTCTTCAGGTTTTTTATTTTCATAATTTATATTGTCATAAAATAAACCTACTTCTATGACATAAGGACTTCCTGTAAAAAGCTTTTGAGAGAGTTCCTGAAGATTTCCTTCGGCTATTAGTTTTCCTCCCACAAAAATCCCAACCCTGTCGCAAACCTCCTGAACCTGGTGAAGGTAGTGCGATGAAAAAAGCACTGTTATCCCGCCTTCCCTGCTAAGCCTTACAATCAATTGCAGAAGTTCAACCATGCCAGCAGGATCGATACCAAGAGTAGGCTCATCTAAAATGATAACCTCAGGGTTCTTTATAAGAACTTCAGCAAGTCCGAGACGCTGAAGCATTCCACGAGAATATTCTCCTGTTTTTTTATTTCTTGCATTTTGTAATCCTACTCTCTCAAGTAATGAATCCACTTTTCTGGCCGATTCACTTCCTGTAAGCGAGTTGAGTCTTGCCGTAAACATAAGATTTTCCCATCCGGTCATTTGAGAGTAAAACCCTACATCCTCAGGAAGGTAACCTACCCTCTTTTTAACCTCAATAGGTTTTGTGACAGGATCAATACCACACACTTTTACGGAACCTGAAGTAGGTTCTGTAAGTCCAAGCAACATAAGTATGGTAGTTGACTTACCTGCTCCGTTTGGCCCGAGAAGCCCAAAAACCTCTCCTTTCTTAATCGAAAGGTTAAGAGAGTCAACTGCAGTAAAATCGCCATACTTTTTGGTCAGGTTAACCAATTCAATAATATTTTCACCCACGGTTTACCTCCTTCCGTACTTCCGGAAAAGATAATAAACAATTCCTATTGCCGCTAATATTATCAATATTCCAATCCAGCCCCATACCAAAGGCGTCTCTACTGTTACTCTATAAGAAATTCTTGAAGCCGCCTCAGGTGTTGTTGCTTCAATATTTATCATATAATCACCAGGAATGGCCTTTTTGTCAACTTTTAGCTTTGCCACAATATTTGCCGACTGTCCGGCTGTAAGTTTATCAATACTTTTCGGATCAAAATCCATGCTCCAGTTAACAGGACCCGAATAGCTAAGTTTAATACCTGTAAGTTCAGCAGTGCCTGTATTGTTTACAACCAGATCGATACGCTTCTCCTTGCCAGCCGTTGCTTTTGTGCTAACCAACCCTGTTGTTGTAGTAATCTCCATGCCATAAGTTCCTGTGATTACTACTTCAAGGTCAAGATTCGCCGATGTGTTTCCTGTTGAAGCTGACACTGGAATAGTGTATTTCCCTGCTTCAATTTTTTCGGGAGGTTTTATTTCAATTGTAATTGACTGATTTGTATTTGGTTCAACATTAACCGAAGTGACTGCCTGATAATTCGACCTGAATGTTACATTCCATCCGCGTGGCGCATAAGCATTAAAAACATAAAGCTGCTTTTCAGCCGTACGATTACGCAGAATGGCATTAAAAGTAAAAGTTGAATTTGAATTTCCCTGCATGTTATTCTGTTCGGTCGTAAATTCTGTTTTGAAAATACCCTGCTCGGTAACAGTTATTTCCATAGGCAGAGTACAGTATTTTCCACCGACAAAGTTGAACCGGTAAGTGCCTTTATTTACTTTCAGAGGCACTTCTATCCTCAGGGAAACAAGCTGCTTGTCTTTTGGGAGGACAGATATCTGCTTTATATTCCATGTGCCGGATTTAAGAGTATATGTCCAGCTTGTAGGCAAACCGGCCAGAGATAAATCTATATTTTTAATTTCACTACTGTTGTTTATTACAGTGATTGTGTAATCGAGCGATTCCCCTGGTGTAGCCAGAACTTTTGTATGGGGAGTATAAAGTTGTACACTATCTTGCTCCGATGCAAAAGTTACGTTAAATAAAGCCATAAATAAGACTATGGAAAGAAAAGAAAACCGTTTCATAAGTTTAAATCCTCCATTTTTTGTTATACTTAACTGCAAATCAGGGCTCCAAATTTAAAGATTCATTTTAAAAAACAAATCATAAAATATTAAAAGTCGTTGCAAATTTATCAGTTGCATTGAATGTTTCTTTTAAGGAAACTTTAAAGAATTGTTAAAAAAACAAAAATTGAATTTCATTACAATGTAGAATAACAAGATTTTTAAAATTTTCTTTATACCTGGACATGGCTGAACAATATGAAGGTGATGAAGATGGGTTCATTCAACATATTTTGCTTGGTACCGGGATTGACACATTGAGGCCAAAAACGGAAGCTGTAAACCTTATGACGCTCCATGCCTCAAAGGGTCTGGAATTCAGTTGCGTGTTCATCACAGGCTGCGAAGAGAACCAAGTGCCGAACAAAGACTAATTGATGGGCAAGGAATTTATCCAGAAACGAAGCCATTTTCTTGACGAGATTGAAAAAGAACTGATAGAAACAGAAGTTGCTCAGATAAAAACAAGAAAGAAGAAAGAAGATGACCAGCTCGAATTGTTTTAATATATACCTATTCAATTAGGTAAGATTTTATTATAGGGAGATAAATTTTAA
Organism: Bacteroidales bacterium; assembly: GCA_017999895.1. GTDB lineage: Bacteria > Bacteroidota > Bacteroidia > Bacteroidales > VadinHA17 > LD21. The sequence goes on along the minus strand of JAGNKY010000025.1, from coordinate 2,504 downwards.
AAAATAATGAACTTTTTTCTTGTATCTTTGCAATTCTATTTAAAGGCATGATTTTACATGACCTTAAAGAAAAAGAATAAGAATAAAAACGGTTCGGGACTAAGGGAGTTAGTTAAGTTATACAGGTTTCTGAAGCCTTACAAATGGAAATTTGTACTCGGTATTATATGTCTGCTGTTCTCCACCGCAGCAAATCTGATGTTCCCGAAGCTTCTCGGCGACATGGTGGATCTTGGTAATAAAGGCAGGCCTCTTCGTGAGATAACCTCTACGGGGATTATACTGCTGGCAGTACTGGTTGCCCAGGCTTTATTTTCATATTTCCGGACAAGAATTTTTGTAGAGGTAACTGAAAAGACTCTGGCTTCAATCCGACAGCATATTTATAATCATCTGATCAAGCTTCCTATGTCATTCTTTTCTGAACGTCGTGTAGGTGAGCTTAACAGCCGCATCTCATCTGATATTTCGTTATTGCAGGATACACTCACATACACTCTCGCCGATTTTATTTCACAGATACTTCTTATTATCGGTGCAATAACTCTTATGACTGTCAGTTCATACAGGCTGACGCTTTTCACTCTCGCCATTGTGCCTGCCATTTCTCTTCTGGCATTTTTCTCGGGGAAAGCCATACGGCGCTATTCAAAAAAGGCGCAGGCTTATGTAGCAGAATCGAATACAATCGTCGAAGAGACATTGCAGGGCATTCAGAATGTGAAAGCATTTACGAACGAAGCATTCGAAAGTAACCGATACAGAGAAAAAACAGAACAGGTCGCAAAGGCCGGCATCAAAGGCGGAAAATATCAGGCTGCAGTTTCATTCATCGTTCTTGGTTTCTTTATTTCCCTTGCAGCTGTTATATGGCGCGGAGCCTCGATGATAGCATCCGGCCAGATGGAAGCCGGACAGCTCTTTTCCTTCGTAATATATTCGGGTTTCGTCGGAGGCAATATTGCCGGTATGGCCAGTGTTTATACACGACTTCAGAAAACTATCGGCGCATCGGAGAACTTGCTCCTTCTGCTCGATGAACCTACAGAGGAGATAGCTGAAAATTATAAACCTAATCCCTCTTTTTTACTAAACGGTCGGATAACTTTCGATAATGTCGAGTTCCGGTACCCTTCACGTGAGGAAGTAGTTGTTCTCAGGGATGTCAGTTTTGACATCGATGCCGGTCAACAGGTGGCTATTGTCGGTCCCAGTGGTGCAGGCAAGTCAACTATAGCATCTCTCCTGCTTAAGTTTTACGAACCAACTTCAGGCAGGATACTTTTCGATAACCGCGATAGCAGCATTTTCCCTGTTACCGCAATTCGTGCACAAATGGCTGTTGTAATGCAGGATGTTTTCCTTTTTGGAGGAACTATCCGCGAAAATATTGCATACGGAAGACCTGGCGCCTCAGATAAAGAAATAATAGATGCTGCTATCAAAGCCAATGCATGGGACTTTATTCAGTCATTCCCCGATAAACTCGACACTATTGTTGGTGAAAGGGGGGTTCAACTTTCAGGAGGTCAGCGCCAGCGTATTGCAATAGCCCGAGCTCTATTGAAAAACCCAAAGATACTTATACTCGATGAGGCCACCTCTTCTCTCGATTCCGAATCAGAAAGACTTGTTCAGGAAGCTCTTGATAAACTTATGGAAGGACGTACTTCTCTGGTTATAGCCCACAGGCTTTCAACAGTGCGCAATGCCGATTTGATTATAGTACTGAATGACGGGAGGATAGTTGAACAGGGTACACATGCCGAACTGATAGCAAACGAAAACGGCCTTTACAAGACCCTGACCGAACTGCAGTTCACTACGTAACAAATTGACGTAGTACCTCGCATGAAGGCCGGACGCCAGAATTAATCTGGAAATCTATGTCATAAATCCAAAGACAAAGGAAACTATATGAGATTACCACATTATCCGGCATTAATCCTATAAACTTACCAACCCTCAATCTGACAGCATTGGGCGGGCAATTACAGGAAAACACCATCGAATCATCTAAATGTGAATGATTTATTATTAAATATTTTCATTCATTCAATCACAGTCTTTTCTCGTCATAAAACCTGAACGCCAGGTTTTATTTTCATAAGAAATTTCTCCGTAATTTTTAAGCCAAATTATTCCGGAATCATTATCCTTTAAAATAACTCCGGTGCAAAGGAAAGTTATACTTTATTCAGAACGGACAGCTAATCAAAAAAAGAAAAGGTAAACCTTTTTTACATACATTTGTAAAGTATGTTACTCTTTTTTATTTAAAAAAGTGGCCTAAAATTGAACTGAAATTTACACTTAGTCGTCAATGTCTGGGTTGATCTTTATTACATGGTATATATTTATATGGGGAAAATTTAATTATTATTAACCTTTAGGGTTAATAAATTATTAATATATTTGCTAACTTTATATGAAATTATATTACTTAAGTAATAGACTTGAAAAAAGTGTAAATTCCTTGATAGCAATAGCAAAAAATATGGTAA
>JAGNKY010000024.1 GCA_017999895.1 Bacteroidales bacterium | reverse complement strand
GAAGTTGAAACTGCCCGAGATTTACTGGAACAGGTTATGAACAAACTGGATGATATGCAGAGACGCAGGGGAAAATTTAAAAGCTCCGGCAAATGAAAAAAATTAAAACTCAACTGCCAACTGCTTGAAGGCATTGCAATGGCACTGGATGACAATAGTTATAAACACACCTGGTGTCTCGATGTTCAGAACATGGATATAATACTGGTTTAAAAGTATTTTGGTAAAGATGAGGAATTGAAAACCTGATTTTTGATAAAAAGATTGCCAGACAATTAAGAATCATACTGGCCAATATTATTTAATCAACAGAAAACGGCGGATAGTTGTCGGGAGTCGTTATTTGATAATTTTTAAAATTATATTATAATTTATCATGAATTAAGTAAGTGTATCAGAGCATTTTAAAATGTTGTCGCCCCCCTGCTGAATTTATATTATTACACATTGACAACAATTAAATAATAAATTTTATAACTTTGAAATAAATTATTATCTGATTATCAATAATTCTATCAAAAATAATAAACGGCTTATAATCGTACCATAGTGGAATTGAAATTTATTTCCGGTACAAGGATATGCGTTTTTACTCCACGCTTATAATCGTACCATAGTGGAATTGAAATGAATTTTGGACTGATGAAAAAATAGGAAAACTTAGTTCTTATAATCGTACCATAGTGGAATTGAAATCGAGATATTGTAAAAGAACGAGAAAAACGAATGAAAACTTATAATCGTACCACAGTGGAATTGAAATTGATGCTGTATTTAATGTTTTAGAGGCTTTTACATACTTATAATCGTACCACAGTGGAATTGAAATAGTTTCAAACCATTTTTTAATCAAAGCTCGAGCACCTCTTATAATCGTACCACAGTGGAATTGAAATATGTTAAGACATATATCCTGAATTTGATTAGTCACTCTTATAATCGTACCATAGTGGAATTGAAATACATATCCAGGACTACCAACTCATTTCTTTTTTAATACTTATAATCGTACCATAGTGGAATTGAAATAATTTTGTCACGTTTTTACCGGTATTAACGTGACATTTTTTTATATTTGCAGAAACATTATTTTAAATGAATCTATCTGATATAGCTTTAAATAAAATAGACCGTTTTAAAACAGGTTATGTCTTCACCTATGACGATTTTGATGTACCTGTAGAAAAGATTAATGCTTTGAAGAAAGTGTTGGGCCGGTTAACAGAATCCGGTAAAATAGTCAGGCTTTCAAAAGGAAGATACTATAAACCCAAAGAAGGTATTACTGGCCCTCTTAAACCGGATGAATACCAGGTTGTGAAAGATTTATTGGAAGAGAACAGGAAAATCACCGGCTATTTATCGGGCATCAATGCATTTAATAAACTTGGTTTAACAACCCAGATATCCAATATTATCCAGATTGGAACAAACACAGACAAGAAGGCTAAAAAAAGGGGGAAATATACCATCCGGTTCATTCGCCAGAAAAATAAAATAACAAGGGAAAATATATACTTATTGCAGATTCTCGATTCCATCCGATTTATCAAAAGAATTCCTGATGCTGATATCAACAAATCCTGTGAGAGACTTAGAAACATTATTCAAAACTTATCAGATGCGGAGCAGGAATATTTAGTGAAACTGGCAATTAAATATAATCCTTCAACCAGGGCATTAACTGGTGCAATTTTAGAATCCATGAAAGGCGAAGACTTTGTGGAACCCCTATATAAATCACTGCGGGGCACAACTAAATTCAGCTTAAATATTTCAGAAAATATTCTTAAAAACAAAGGCAAATGGCAAATCCTGTAAATTTACACGAATTCAAAAGTGACTTCAATTTGCTAGTTAAAGAAACGGCAGATTATTTTGGCATCAGGGAAGTATTTATTGAGAAAGATTATTGGATAACACGTGTATTGAAACATTTAGCCCACAGCAAATATTCAGGTGAAGTAGTATTTAAAGGAGGTACATCCCTTTCGAAAGGTTACAAACTCATTGACCGCTTTTCAGAAGATATTGATATAGCCGTTATCAATGAATCAGGAATGACAGGTAATCGGTTAAAAACTTTAATCCGCAGTGTTGAAAAAACAATATCGGTAGATTTAACTGAAGTATATACTCATGGAGTCACCAGCAAAGGATCACAATTCAGGAAATCAGTATTCACTTATCCTGTTTCAGATGATGCCAGATTATATCAAGGTTTATCAAATAAACTCATTATTGAAATCAACTCATTTGCTAATACAAATCCTTATGTAAACCTTAAAATCAAATTCCTGATCAGCGAGTTTCTTGAGTCTTCAGCCGGACAGGATTTGATAGAAAAATACGATTTACAGGCATTCAACATCAATATTCTGGATAAAAGACGAACACTTATTGAGAAAATTGTTTCCTTAATAAGGTTTTCGTTTTCAGAAAACCCAATTGTTAGTATTTCTGAGAAAGTCCGTCATTTCTATGATATTTACTATTTGCTGATTGATACAGAATGTAAATCTTATCTGGGTTCAGAAGATTTTATTCGGGACATTACAGAATTATTCAAACACGATAGAACTGTATTTAATGAACCTAATGGCTGGAGGCAGAAACCTATTATTCAATCTCCATTAATAACAGATTTTGATAATTTCTGGAAAAGTATTAAGGTTGTTTATGCAAGAGAATTAACAAAACTTGCTTTTAACGAAATCCCAAATGAAGAAATTATAGCAAAGTCATTTAAACAAGTCATAAATAGACTGAAGTTTTAGAAAGTATGTAAAACTTAATATAAAATAAATTGGAGAATTATAGCCTAATGATCATAAATCGAATAGTTTAATACTCAGAGTTCCTCAGGATACAATGTATCGTAACTATCGTCTTGTTTTCTTTTGTAGCGAGAGGGGGGATTGAACCCCCGACCTCATGATTATGAATCATGCGCTCTGACCAACTGAGCTATCTCGCCATAACCCTTATTTTAATGAACCCCCAACCTTCCCGATTTATGCTCGGGACGCTCTGACCAACTGAGCTATCTCGCCTTTTAGCCGCCGTATCCGCCGGAGGGCCAAGGAGGCGTATGAGGCCAATTACCTGCGCTATATCGCCCTATTTGCCAATTGTATATAGCATTTTGCGCATAGCGTAGAAAATAAAATTTTTAAGGATTCAAATATAACCACTAAACCATAAAATTACAATCCGGATTTTTTGTTTTATTATTTTTTTTTAAATTGCATGTTACAAAAGTTTTAAAAAATGAGGGAAAAATTTGACCTCGAATATACTCTCAATTGTTCGCCAAGAGTATTATTTCAACGTTTAAGTACTCCGGAGGGCCTTGCTGAATGGTTTGCCGACGATGTAATAGTTGAAGGTGACGTCTTTACTTTCAGATGGAGTAAATCCGAGTCAAAAGCCCGTCTCGCAGCATTGAAGGAAAATAAACTTGTACGATTCGAGTTACCTGAACGTGAAGAAGAAGGATCAAATTATTTAGAGTTCAGAATAATTGTGCAGGAACTAACAGGTGAATTGGCACTAATAATTACCGATTTTGCCGAGCCGGATGAAATAGAAGATGCAATTCATCTCTGGGACACACAAATAGCCGATCTGAAACATATTCTTGGAATCTAATAAACGTTCAAGGGTCAAAAGTAGATTAACTTCTATTTCTTTCTTTGATTAATTTTGTAAGTATTACGGATATAATTCTGCAGGTTTCAATAAGTTCAGCAGTTTCTTTGTAATTAATTTATCCAATCTCTTCAGTAATAATAACTCGAGTTAGTAGTTCAGCTGTTGAACTTCTGTAAACCTTATTACAAAAAATCCGTAATTTTGCAATGCATTTATTTAGAACAATGAAAAAACTCGACATATTTGTGGCAAAATCATTTATTGGTCCGCTGCTTCTTACTTTTTTCATTGTTCTTTTTATTCTCCTGCTCCAGTTCTTATTTATGTATATTGATGACCTTATAGGTAAGGGATTGGGATTGAAAATTATGGTCGAACTTCTTTACCACTTCTCCCTTACATTTGTGCCAATGGCTCTACCATTAGCCATACTGCTTGCTTCCCTTATGACATTTGGAAACATGGGAGAATTTAATGAACTAACAGCTCTGAAATCATCCGGAATACCTCTTCGCAGAATAGTAGTACCTGTAATAATTATTGTGAGCATTCTTTCGATAGTCTCATTTTTCTTTTCCAATAATATACAACCTTACTCTTATCGTAAAGCAAGAACACTATTATATGATATAAGGCGCAAACGCCCGGAACTTAATATTCAGGCAGGCACATTCAATAACGAAATTGACGGATTTAGTATCAAAGTTACAGGCAAAGACCCGGCAACAAACAAACTTTACAAAATACTTATATATGATCATCGTAATAAAAAAGGTAATGTATCGGTAACTTATGCCGATTCGGGCTTTATGAAGATAACACCCGATGAATCGGGCCTTATTTTCACTCTCTATAACGGTTATTCGTATAACGAAATGACAGAGGATAATCCCTCGGTAAGTCAGAATAAATATCCTTTCCGTAAAGACCATTTTAAAGAACAGACCATGATAATAAGCCTTAGCGGATTTGAGCTCGAGCGAAGCAGCGAAGACCTTTTTAAATTTAGTTCTGCTACAAAAAACATTTCAACACTATCTTATATTATTGATTCTCTGCGTAATATGAATGAAATGAAAATTAATTCCTATTTAATTGAATTCAATACTTCACAACTTTATTCACAACGAAATTTCTATGTACCAGGTGTAACTGTTAACAATCCATCATCAGACAAAAATCTTCCTGTTTTTAAACCCTGGGCCATTTTTGATACTCTGAGTCAGGATTTGAAGAAAGATGTGGTTTCCCGTGCAATTGAATATGCAAGATTCAGTTCAAACTATGTAACTCAGAAAAAAGAATTCATTCATAACGATATAAAAATTTTGAGAAACTACCAGATAGAATATCATAAGAAATTTACTTTATCGCTTGCTTGTATCGTATTTCTTCTAATAGGTGCACCTCTTGGTGCAATTATCCGTAAAGGCGGGCTTGGAACCCCTGCGGTCATATCAGTACTTTTCTTCGTTGTTTATTACATTATTTCCATTTCATTCGAAAAACTGGCAAGGGAAAATCATATAGATATATTTACCGGTATGTGGGCAGCATTCATGCTCCTCTTCCCTATCGGCTTATTTCTAACATGGAAAGCTTCGACCGATTCTTCAATATTTGATGTTGAAACATATTCTATTTTCTTTAAAAAAATTAAAAACAAGATATTTAGGTTTGTTTTCAATGGAAAATATCAGGATATATCTGAGGAACAGTAAAACTTATGCCTGTGTAAATGAAAAATGACTGTTTCTTTTAATCTAAAACAGTGATAGTTTACTTCAATTTTTGAATTAAATTTTCTCAAAAATATTTATTCGACGATAATTTATTTTTATGTACAATTCTGGACGATATTCCAGTTAATTTTTCTAATTTTGCATTCGCTTTTTTTAAAAGAAGCATAAATATTTGCTTATTGATTTCGGACTTTCTATTGGGTTCCGAAAAGTGGATATTTAATTTATTGCAGGCTTTTTGAATTATTTTTCTGCCAAATAGAAACAGTCCTCGATAAAAATAAAAAATAAATGAAATGGAAGAATTCAAATTTAACAGCATTGAAGAAGCAATTGAAGATATAAAAGAAGGGAAACTTCTTATTGTGGTTGATGATGAGGATAGAGAAAATGAGGGAGATTTTATTTGTGCCGCCGAACTCATTACACCAGAGATAGTTAATTTCATGGCAAAATATGGACGTGGACTTATATGTACTGCTTTAACTGAAGAAAGATGCGACGAGCTCGACCTTGACCTGATGGTTGGAATTAATACTTCACTACATGAAACACAATTTACAGTGTCGGTTGACTTGATCAGTGAAGAAACAACTACAGGTGTATCTGCAAAAGACAGGGCACTAACAATCAAAGCTTTGGTAGATCCGAAAACAAAACCCTCCGACCTAGGACGTCCGGGACATATTTTTCCGCTTAAAGCTAGGTCAAAGGGCGTATTGAGAAGGGCTGGACATACGGAGGCGGTAGTTGACCTTACAAGGTTAGCAGGGTTGAAAGAGGGAGGTGCACTCGTTGAAATTATGAATGATGACGGCACCATGGCCCGTCTCCCCGAACTTATGGAAATGAGTAAAAAATTCGGAATAAAAATCATTGCTATCCGCGACCTTATCACTTATCGTCTTCAAAGGGAATCCATTATAGAAAAAGGTGAGAGAGTTAAATTACCGACTACAAAAGGAGAATTTGAGTTTATCCCGTTCAGACAAATAAGTAACGGACTCGAACATGCTGCACTCGTGAAAGGCTCATGGTCGAAAGATGAACCGGTTCTTGTCAGATTACATTCTTCATGTTTTACCGGTGATGTGTTTCATTCATTGAGGTGCGACTGCGGTCAACAGCTCGATAAAGCGATGGAAATGGTCGAAAAGGAAGGAAAGGGTGTAATTATTTACCTGAACCAGGAAGGAAGAGGCATCGGACTCGTAAATAAAATCAAAACATATAAACTTCAGGAAAATGGCCTCGATACTGTTCAGGCAAACCTTACGCTGGGTTTCAAAGAAGATGAGAGAGATTACGGAGTAGGCGCTAGTATAATGAGAGAGCTGGGCCTCGGAAAAATAAGGCTTATTTCAAATAATCCTGTCAAAAGAGCAGGGCTCGAGGGATATGGAATAACGATTGTAGAAACAATACCTCTTGTAATACCACCTAATCCCTATAATGAATTTTATCTAAAAACCAAAGCCACAAAAATGGGACATAATATATCATGTTATAAACATGGTATAAATAAATAATCCGGAATGAATAACCCTCGAATTCTGTTCATGGGAACGCCGAAGTTCGCCGTGGCAACACTCGGTGCTCTGCTAATGAACGGATTCAACGTTGTCGGAGTTGTCACAACACCTGACAAACCGGCAGGAAGAGGGAAAAAATTAACCCCCTCCCCTGTGAAGGAATTTGCAACACTAAGCTTATTACCTGTATTACAACCTGAGAATCTTGAAGAACCGAATTTTGTAGAAGAAGTTAAGAATCTGAACCCTGATGTTATACTCGTTGTTGCTTTCCGAAAAATTCCGGAGACTATCTGGAAAATCCCTCCAATGGGAGCAATCAACCTTCACGCCTCCCTTTTACCACATTATAGAGGAGCAGCTCCAATAAATCGCGCTATCATAAACGGAGAAACAGTAACCGGACTTACTACTTTCCTGATAAATGGCGACATCGACTCGGGTAATATTTTGTTACGGGAAGAAGTCCCGATATTGCCGCACGAAAATGCAGGTGATCTCCAGGAAAGACTTATGAAAAAAGGAGCACTACTGGTTATTAAAACACTCGAAGGGCTTATCAATAACACAATTACTCCTGTTCCTCAGTCATATTTTCTTAAGGAAGGAGAAAAACCCAAACCAGCACCCAAAATATTTCCTGACGATTGTATTATCAACTGGAATGAAAGCAGCCAAACGATAAATAATCTTGTGCGCGGACTCTCTCCTGTTCCTTGTGCAAGGACTTTCATTAAAAAAGACGAGAATTCCATGATGCTTAAAATTTATGAAAGCATACCTGAAAACGAAGAACACACTTTAAAGCCGGGTGATATTATCTCGAATAATAAAGATAGTTTTAAAATTGCATGTGGAAAGGGGCTGCTTAATATAATAAATCTTCAACTTGAAGGAAGAAAAAAAATGAGCGCTTCAGAATTTCTTCGAGGCTTTAATGTTTCGGAATACAGAATCGTTTCTAATAAACCGTCATAAGTTTACGTAACCAGAGCTTTTGCCCGACAACAGGCTCAGTACCTTCATCCATCCTGTTCATGTAGTACAGCTTTTTCAACTTAATTCCATATATCTGTGAAATAGAATACATGGTCTCTCCTTCTTTTACAATGTGATATTCTTTCCCGACTTCCGCCTTGTCACGCTTCGGTTGTATATAAAGTATCTGCCCTGGCTGAGGAGTAAAATCAGGTGGAAGTTCATTATATTTACTCAATTCCCATTTTAATAGATTCAATTCTTTCTCGATACTCTGTCGTGTATCATTCTCATTAACAACAATATACTTTATTCTATTATTTTCCATCACCCTGTCCGACGATCTTTCTCTAAAGACATAAGAATTATTCTTTGCAGAAATTGTATTTTTTTGTAACTTTATTGTTTCGGCTGTTTTGTCGTTTATAATTTTATTTTCATTTCTTCCGGAAACGTCCGATAATGCCTGCCGGTCATACTCATAAAGAGAATACTCCTCGATTTTTCTTATCAATCTTTTGTCGTAACCTGGATCAGTTGCATACCCTGCTTCCTTCAATCCTCTGGCCCATGCTTTGTAATCGGTGGGATCAAGATTGAATAAAAAGCTATAACGTGGTGTGGCCTTCAAAAAATCAGAATGATCGCGATACGATTCTTCGGGGCTTCGGTATTTCCTGAAGCATTCATTCCTTCTGTCGTCATGATGCCTGATTGTAGGGCCTGTCCAGCCGTTATGACATTTAATGCCGAAGTGATTGTTGCCCTCAAGAGCAAGTCTGCTTTGTCCATTTCCTGATTCGATCATTCCCTGAGCAAGCGTTATACTTGCGGGAATGCCTGTTCTTCTCATCTCGCTTATAGCTAAATCCTTATAGATTTCAATATATTCGCTTTCAGAAGATGGCTTTGTTGGTGAATTAGAAACAGTTACACGTGATGCCCTGCATGAAAAAAGAAATATTAATAAAAAAATAAATAGTGAAATTATAAATCCATGCCTCATTCTTTCTTTTTATTTTAATCAAGTTATTGTTTTAACACTTCGGCTTTCTTTATATTTTACTTCAATATAAAATATCAGACCTGAATCTCTTTAATAATCAACTGGAAGCCGGCGCCATGAATATTTTTTATAACAAGGTTTGGATCATCCGACAGATATTTCCTTAGTTTTGTAATATAGACATCCATACTTCGTGCTGTAAAGTAATCGTCATAGCCCCATATTTTTTTCAAAGCCATTTCTCTTGGAATTAGTGAATTAGGATTATTTGCAAGTAATTCAAGAAGCTGTGCCTCTTTAGGAGATAATTTTATTTCTTTTTCTCCAGAGGTGAGAATTCGCAGTTTGGAATTAAATGAAAATTTTCCGATTTCATAAGTATCCTTCGATTTTTCTCCTGAATCGCGTCTTGCAACTATAGCTTTGATTTTTGCAAGTAATATATCGGTATCAAAGGGTTTTGTTATGTAATCGTCACCGCCAACTCCATAACCTTTAAGCACGTCCTCTTTAAGTTTTTTAGCGGTAAGAAAGACTATCGGGATGCCCGAATTAATCTTTCTGATTTCGCTTGCGATAGTGAATCCATCCACATGAGGGAGCATTATATCGAGCAGACAGAGGTCGAAGTCACCGTTTCTGAAAGCATCCATAGCGGCTTTGCCATCGTCAATCCATTCAACACTATAGTCATTCAGTTCAAGGTAAGACTTTAGTACGGAACCGAAGCTAAGGTCATCCTCAACAAGGAAAATCCTGGTGTTTGAATTAGTCATTATTTTCCATTTTCAAACTTAAAAGGCAGAAATACTGTAAAACGGCTTCCTTTCCCCGGCTCACTCTCAATATTAACTTTTCCTTTATGAGCATCCAATATTGCTTTCACATAATTAAGCCCGAGCCCAAATCCTTTTACATCATGGACATCACCTGAAGCCTGTCTGTAAAAGCGCTCGAATATTTTCGACTGTACACTCTTCGACATTCCTATTCCCTTATCTTCGACAATAAGTATTAAACCTCCGTCTGCATTTTGTGTAATTATTTTAATATCAGGTTTGTCAGGAGAATATTTCAATGCATTATCCAGCAAGTTATGTACAAGGTTTGTAAGATGCTCCGCATCACCGTAAACTATATCGGGTGAAGCTGAAAGATCTGTGCTAATAACCCCGTTCTTTTGATGTGCAAAAAGTTCAATAGTATCGATAGCTTTTTCTATAATCTGATGCACAGAAACATTATCGAATTTAAAATCAATCTCTTTCTTTTCCAGTGATGCAATCTGTAATATTGTCTCGACCTGTTTGTTCATTCTCTCATTTTCTTTTTTAATCATACCGACAAAATGACTGACACTCTTATCGTCATGTATAACCTTTGGATTCATAATTGTATCGGCCGCCAGGGAAATAGTAGCAATTGGAGTTTTAAACTCATGGGTCATGTTATTTATGAAATCCGATTTAACATCAGATATCTTTTTCTGTCTGAGAATAAAATAAATGCTTAATGCAAATGTTGAAAGTATAAAGAGTGAAAAGAGGGACGAACCTATTAACATCCACGAGATAGAACCAAGCAGATAATTAGTTCTATTAGGAAATACTACCGAAAGCATGATTTCCGGACGTATTATATTATCATCGAAAAGTTTGACTTTATAAATGCTTTTCAGAAAATCGTTTTTCTTTATTTTTTCTGAAGAAACCAGCACGGGTTCGTCATTTTCGATTATAGAAAATTCATAAGGTGTATTTATTCCATAATAAGGAAAAACCTGATTAAGAATATCTCTTATTAAGTCCTGTTCGGGGTAAAAATTGACTTCCAGTTCAAATATCTCTCTTATCAATCTGTCGCTCATATTACGAAGCTCGTTTGATCTTTTACTTATCCATTGTAGAAAGTCTAACTGAGTCATAACAATCAAATTATCATAACTTTTATTCAGATCTTTTTTCTTAAGAATTTTAACTTCCCCAGGCGCTTTGCTTGAAATTACAAAAACTATCGAATCAGACTCAAAATAGTTGTTCTTATTTAATGAATCATTTTTTAATTCACTTTTCAGAGAAAACTTTTGTTGGTTTGTTGAAGTTGAGCTGAAATTGAAACTTACATTCTGGTCGCTGGCAGAAAAAAAACTTCCAAAACTTAAATATCCGGTTATCAATGAAGACGTATCTTTTTGAACTGTAAAAGGAAAATTCAAAATGTTTTTGTTAAAAGCGTTCATTCTCTGGTATGTCTCAATTTCTCCTGCTGCATTATTAAGACTCAGGAAGACAGCATTATTAAAATTTTCATTAGTTGTTCTTATTGCATTACGCATCCACGTAATCTGAACGTAGGTAATTCCTGCAACCGATAAAACCATCATCAGGACAAGACCTATGAAAATTCTGTTTTTCATATTACAAAATTATATCATTAAGCCTTAAAGTTTCAAGTTTTAACTTTTTCTTAACTATATTTAATATGGTTTTAACTAATTGAAAGCACAATTATTAGCGTTGCAAAAGGCAAACTATTGATATTCTCATCAGATATTCCAGTCAATTCCTAAAAATGCCTAAATAATTAATAATAATCCAGATGAAATTTTCAATATTGTTCTTTTTCATTAGGAAAATTCAGTGTCTTGATATCATTAATATATTCTCTTACTGCATCTTTTATTTTATCGTGCAGATTAAGATACCTTCTCAGAAATCTTGGTGAGAATTCCTTGGTAATACCAAGCATGTCGTGCAGAACCAATACCTGACCGTCGGTTTTGGGACCCGCTCCTATACCTATAACAGGTATTTTCAGGCTGGAAGTTACTTCACCTGCAAGTTGTGCCGGAATTTTTTCAAGTACAATAGAGAAGATACCTATTTTTTCGAGCAGTTTCGCATCCTCGACAAGTTTTCTCGCTTCCTCCTCTTCTTTTGCACGGACAACAAATGTACCGAACTTATGGATTGATTGTGGAGTAAGCCCAAGGTGCCCCATAACTGGTATTCCTGCCGATAATATTCTTTCTACCGATTCAGCTATCTCAGATCCACCTTCAAGTTTTACAGCATGAGCGCCTGTTTCTTTCATTATTCTTATTGAAGAAGCCAGTGCTTCACGCGAATTACCCTGATACGTTCCGAAAGGTAAATCTACAACTACAAGTGCCCTTTTAACACCTCTAACTACCGATGCAGCATGATAAATCATGTTATCAAGCGTAATTGGAATAGTGGTTTCATATCCTGCCATAACATTTGACGCCGAATCGCCTACAAGAATAACATCGATCTCTGCCTCGTCGAGTATCTTTGCCAAAGAGTAATCATAAGCCGTAAGCATGGCTATTTTTTCCCCTCTGAGTTTCATTTCAAAGAGTACGTGTGTTGTGACACGTTTAACTATTTGCTTTATAGGCATACCGATTATAAATTATTTTCAAATACCAAAGTTATTCATTTTTACTCGCATTGTTTTTAATTCATATTGTAATATCAGATAAAAATGCATCTTTAATTTAATTAAAATGTATTAACTCTGACTGACTGACTGCGTCACAAAAGCGAATAATAATCCAAATCTGTCTTTTTGTCATATAAATACCATTTTATATTATTGGCATAATGATTGATAAATCATAATGTAAAATTATAAAAGTAGAAATCAATTAAAATTCTGAATAGTATGAATAAAATAATAGGCATAGATCTCGGGACGACAAATTCATGTGTCGCTGTAATGGAAGGAAACGAACCTGTTGTAATACCTAACAGTGAAGGTAAGAGAACTACTCCTTCCATAGTGGCTTTCATGGAAAACGGTGAGAGAAAAGTCGGCGATCCGGCAAAACGTCAGGCGATCATAAACCCAAAGAGAACAGTTTATTCTATAAAACGTCTTATGGGTGAAACTTACGATAAGGTTCAAAAGGAAGTAGAAAGAGTAACCTTTACAGTTGTAAGAGGTGAAAACAATACTCCGCGTATTAAAATTGACGATAGACTATATACTCCGCAGGAAATATCTGCCATGATTCTCCAAAAGATGAAAAAAACGGCAGAAGATTATCTGGGTTATGAAGTTACTGATGCAGTGATTACTGTTCCTGCATACTTCAGTGATTCACAAAGACAAGCCACAAAAGAGGCAGGTGAAATTGCAGGGCTGAAGGTTAGAAGGATAATAAATGAGCCTACTGCATCGGCACTTGCATACGGACTTGACAAAAAGGCAAGGGATATGAAAATCGCTGTTTTCGATTTTGGGGGCGGCACATTCGATATTTCGATCCTTGAACTTGGAGACGGAGTTTTTGAAGTTAAATCAACCAATGGTGATACACATCTTGGAGGCGATGATATTGACCAGCTAATAATTGACTGGCTTGCAAATGAATTCCAAAAAGAAAATGGTGTTGATCTGAAAAAAGATCCCATGGCCTTGCAAAGGTTAAAAGAGGCTGCTGAAAAAGCAAAAATAGAACTTTCAAGTTCCACCACAACTGAAATTAATCTTCCTTATATAATGCCGGTTGACGGAATTCCAAAACATCTTGTCAAAACGCTCACAAGAGCACAGTTTGAAAAATTATGTGATAAATTGTTTCAATCTCTTATTCCGCCATGTGAAAAAGCACTTCAATCTGCCGGCCTTAAAACATCTGATATTGACGAAGTAATTCTTGTTGGTGGTTCAACACGTATTCCGGCAGTTCAGCAGTTAGTCGAAAAATTCTTCGGCAGAACACCGTCAAAGGGTGTAAATCCTGACGAAGCTGTGGCTATTGGTGCAGCAATACAGGGAGGAATTCTGGCAGGTGAAGTAAAGGATGTGCTTCTTCTTGATGTTACACCACTATCGCTTGGTATTGAAACCCTGGGTGGCGTAATGACAAAACTCATAGAAGCAAATACTACTATACCAACAAGAAAAACGGAGGTGTTTACAACAGCTGCCGATAATCAGACCTCTGTAGAAATTCACGTGCTGCAGGGTGAACGCCCGATGGCTGCAGATAACAAAACAATAGGCAGGTTCCATCTCGATGGCATTCCACCCGCTCCAAGAGGGGTGCCGCAGATTGAAGTAACGTTCGATATAGATGCCAACGGAATCCTTCATGTGACGGCTAAAGACAGGGCTACAGGAAAAGAACAGAAGATAAGAATAGAAGCATCTTCCGGCCTCACTGAACAAGAAATAAAAAGAATGAAAGATGAGGCAAAAGCAAATGAGGAAGCTGACAGAAAAGCACGGGAAAAAGTGGATAAAATCAATGCTGCCGATAGTCTTATCTTCCAGACTGAAAAGAATTTGAAGGAATTCGGCGATAAACTCAGTCCTGATAAACGAAGTGCAATCGAACAGGCTTTATCAAAGCTCAAAGATGCGCATAAATCACAAGATGTCTATGCAATAGATACTGCAATGGCAGATCTTAACAATGTATGGCAGAGCGCTTCGGAAGAGATGTACAGAGCTTCTCAGGCTTCGGGTCAGGCTCATGCAGAAGCACATACCGATTCGCAAGAATCGTATGGTAAAGGTGGCAAATCAGGCACTGATGAAGTAACTGATGTAGATTTCGAGGAGGTAAATTAATAAAATCCCGAAAAGCATTTAATCCCGCATCCAGTATGCGGGATTTTTTTTTAATTTTATAGCACCAGCAATTCAGAATAATGAAACAAAAAATAATAATCATAATTATAGATTTTTTATTGCCTCTGTCTATAATAGCTCAATCGCCCGATACAATAAATCGTACTGATACAAACGGCAATAAACAGGGATACTGGATAAAAAAATATCCTGACGGAAGCACACAATATGAAGGATATTTCATAGATAATCAACCAGCAGGTACATTTAAAAGATATTATGAAAACGACACTCTTCAGGCAATACTTTTTTATTCAAAAGACGGAGATGAAGCCGACGTAATATTCTTCCACAATAATGGATACATTGCTTCAACAGGTAAATACATAAATAGAAAAAAAGAGGGTAAATGGTCATTTTATTCTTCAACAATTAAGGGATATCTTGTTCTGGAGGAAAATTACCGTAATAATTTAAGAGAGGGTTTATCAGTGAGATATTACCCCGATAAAACAGTAGCTGAAGAATTTTGGTATAATAATAATATCCGGCATGGAGAATGGATACAATATTACCCTAACGGAGAGATTTTACTAAAGGCCAATTATGTGAAAGGTATATTAGAAGGTCCTTTCGAGATAAGGTATAAAGATGGTAAGATACATTTTAAGGGCTTTTATAAAAATGACAGAAGAGAAGGTATATGGTATGTATACAACCCTGACGGCACACTTAAAAATGAGATAAAATATATTGCCGGAATGGCTGCCAATCCGGAAATTTATCTGAAAGAAAACGCTTATCTCGACTCACTTGAAATAGAAGGAAAAAAATTAAATGATCCTGAAAAAACAGGAACACTATGGTAAATTAAGGTGTGTTTTTTATTAACTATGCTTTCTGCCAGCAACCGGCGAAGAAGTAGATAAGGCAAAAATACACAGAAATAAATAGAAACTGTCGGGCAATGAATGAAAAGCTGTCGTTAACGGAATTACAGTTAATTATAAGAGATTCTCTTTATGAAAAAATGCCGGGTTTTTACTGGGTCTATGCAGAAATATCGGAAGTAAAGGAGAATTTCTCAGGACATTGCTACCTCGAATTAGTTGAAAAACATCCTGACGATATTAACCTTAGGGCAAGGATAAGGGCTATTATCTGGAATACCAGATACAGATTTATCAAACCATTTTTTGAAAGCGCAACAGGCGAAACATTAAAAGCCGGACTTAAAATTCTGGTAAGGGCAAAAATTGAATATCACGAAGTTTACGGATTAAGTCTGATAATAAATGACATTGATCCGGCATTCACCATTGGTGAAATGGCTCTTAAACGTCGCCAGATTCTTTTAAGGCTAGAAGAAGAAGGTGTTATATCAATGAATAAAGAACTGGAATTACCGCTTGCCCCAAAACGTATAGCAATTATATCGTCAAAAGGAGCAGCAGGATATACCGACTTCATTAAACATCTTACATGTAACATTTATGGATATACATTCCAAACTGAACTTTTTGAAGCAACAATGCAAGGAACCGAAACGGAAGAAAGTGTCATTTCCGCACTTGATAAAATTTCAGAAAATATTGACAGATTCGATATAGTTGTCATAATAAGAGGCGGTGGAAGCCAAACCGACCTGAGCTGGTTCGACAACTATAATATTGCTTATCATATAACACAGTTTCCTCTTCCGGTTATTACAGGCATTGGACATGAGAAAGATTTATCCGTTACAGATATCGTGGCATTCCATTCCTTGAAGACTCCTACAGCAGTCGCCGACTTTATTATTGAAAGGATGGTTTCAGCAGAAAAACTTCTGTCAGACCTGGCATCTGAAATATCGGAAATTGTAAAATCGGCAATTTCGGAGAATAAAGAAAAACTTAACTCAATGATGATGAGAATGATACCAAATGCAAATATGATAATATCATCAGAAAAAGAAAGATTATCGTCTTTGATACTCGATCTTATTAATACCGGTAAGGAAAATCTGCACAGAAAAGAGTTAATTTTTATAAATTATACAAAATCACTTCAGAATATTACAAAAGATTATGTTAGAAATAAAGAGACAAGGATTTCTCGTGCTGAAGAAATATTAAAGATGTCATCTTACAATTGCTTAAAAACTGCAAATTCCGTATTAACTTCACTTTCGAATTCTCTGAATATCATCAGCCCGATCAATGTTCTGAAACGAGGATATACTATAACTGTGAGCAACGGAATGATAATAAAAAGTGTTGAAGACCTGGAAAAGGGAAAGATAATAGATACTATCCTGTACGATGGGAAGATTAAAAGCATAATAGAAAATAAAAGGAAGTATAAGTTCAAAACTTAGTTTCTTAAACAAAGCGTAATAAAATATCCAAATAAAAAATTAACAAATTGTTTATATAACATGGCAAAAAAAGAATTATCATTCAATGAAGCTGTAAAGGAGATAGAAACAATTCTCCGAAATATCGAAAGTGGCGATCTGGATGTTGACAGACTTTCGAAGGAAGTAAGGAGAGCTGCTGAGCTCATCAGACAATGCCAGAAAAAACTAAGGAGTGCCGAGGAGGAGATAAACGGAATATTTAAGGAACTATCATAAAAAAGTAACCCGCAGAAATTGACTCTGCGGGTTACCCTAACCCTAACCTAAATCCTATGAAAAAAACCACCTTATTGAAAGGTCTGCTGTTTCTATATACTTAAACGTAATAAGCACATAAAAAGTTTCACTTTTGAGCTTATTTTTAATATTTTATTTTTCAACATTAAGAATTTCTTTGAATGCTTTTTCAAAAGTTTCTTTAGGCAAAGCTCCAAGAACTATTTTCGGCTGTCGGTCTTTTGGAACAAAAAGCAAAGTAGGAATACTTCTGATGCCAAAAACGGCAGCCAGTTCATCTTCGGCTTCAGTATCAACTTTATAGAAATCTATCTTTCCTTCATAATCCCTCGATAACTCTTCCATAATAGGGGCAACCATCCTGCAAGGAGCGCACCAATCGGCATAAAAATCAATAACACAAGGTTTATCACCTTCGAACTTCCACTCTTTATTAGTTTCATAATTGAAAACCTTTTCAAGAAACGTCTCTTTTGTCAAATTTTGAACCATACAAATATTTTTTAATAAAACACAAGTGATAGTAATTTGTTAAATAAGTGTCAATTATTATACCAAATTATTCATTATTTCATATTTAAATCTGAAATTAATCGGAAATAGTAACTTTGCAAAAATACAAAAAATTGTCATATATAAATATGCACATTTGTTTATATGATAAAATATTTCAAACAATTTCGGAGGTACTTGACTCGGAAAATATTGAAGGTTATTTAATTGGAGGTTATGTACGGGATCATCTTCTTGGCAGAGATAATCCGGAAAAAGATATTGATATTGTTGTAAAGGGTAGCGGGATTGACATTGCAAGGAAAACAGCAAAAAAAATTGACAGAAATATAAAAGTAACTATTTACAGGAATTTCGGGACAGCAATGTTTCGTTTCGGCGATTATAATGTCGAATTTGTAGGGGCCCGGAAAGAATCATATTCAACAGATTCACGCAAGCCTATAGTTGAAAACGGCACTATCGAGGATGATCAAAAAAGGCGAGATTTTACTATTAATGCGCTGGCTGTAAGTCTAAATAAGGCATCATGGGGAACACTTATTGATCCTTTTGGAGGACTGGAAGATTTAAAAAACAAGATTATAAGAACGCCTCTCGATCCTGACAGAACATTCAGTGACGATCCGCTAAGAATGATGAGAGCTATAAGATTTGCCACGCAGCTCGGATTTGACATCGAAGAAAATACTTTCGACTCAATAAAAAAGAACAGAGAAAGGATAAAGATAGTTTCGTCAGAAAGGATAACTGCTGAAATAAACAAGATAATGGCGTGTAGCAAGCCTTCTTCAGGATTTATATTAATGGACAAGTCAGGGCTTCTTGAAATTGTATTTCCCGAACTTGCGAAGCTGAAAGGTGTTGAAAAGAAAGAAGGGAAAGGCCACAAGGATAATTTTTTTCATTCCTTAAAAGTTCTTGATAATATATGTGTTAAAACTGATAATTTATGGCTGAGGTGGGCTGCGCTTCTGCATGATATTGCCAAACCCGAAACCAAAAGATACTCAAGCGAAACAGGCTGGTCGTTTCATAATCATGAATTTTTAGGGGCAAAGATGATTCCCGGTATATTCAGAAGGTTGAAACTGCCGCTCAATGAAAATATGAAGTATGTACAAAAAATTATTTATCTTCATCTCAGGCCTATTGCCCTTTCGCAGGAAACTGTGACAGACTCGGCAGTGAGGCGACTTCTTTTTGAAGCCGGAGACGATATTGATGACCTTCTAATGTTATGTGAAGCCGACATAACTTCGAAAAACGAAGAAAAAAAATCGAAACACCTTGAAAATTTCAAGCTTGTAAGAAAAAAACTTATTGAAATAGAAGAGAAAGATGCATTGCGTAATTTTAAGCCTCCAATAAACGGTGATGAAATAATTAGCACTTTCGGCATTAGGCCCGGCAAAAATGTTGGTATTATAAAAAATTACATAAGGGAAGCAATTCTTGACGGAATAATCCCTAATACCTATGAAGCGGCAAGAGAATTAATGCTTAAAAAAGGTACTGAGATGGGATTAAAACCTATTGATTATCAGCGTAAAAAAGATCAAGAATTACGGGCAGGTGATCACTGAAACCGCCCTGATATCTATAACCATTGTATGTTGAAAATGGCTTATTCCCTGGATATTTATTATCTTTCGATAGGAGAAGCTCTGGTTTGATTATTTTTATATTCTCCCTGTTTGTATATATTCCTTTTTTACACGATAATAGAGAATTAGAAACAACTATCTGGTCAAACATTTGCCAGATGCCGTTATAGCGGTAAGTACCCTCTTTTTTCTCAGCAAGATAACCGGAAATGTTTATATAACTTTTTGACTCCCCACTAGTTAATATTTTCATTTCATTGCCGGATGGATTGCAATTGAAATCACCGGCAAAAATGATTTTTGAACAGTCCCCTGACGAGTTGGATATTGAGTCGCCCAGATATTTAAGCATTTCTGCAAAAGCTATTCTGGATTTTTCAGTAGCAAGTACTCCTCCTCTTCTCGATGGCCAGTGATTCAGAAAAAGATGAACTGTATCACTTCTCCATATCCATTCCGAATATAGAACTGAACGGGTTTTGAATCCAGATTCCCTGAGGTAATCAGGAAAATAATAGCTGTATTTAAGCAATTGGATAATATCATCTCTATATATCAGGCATACGTCAATCCCTCTAGGATCGTTCGAATCTTCATGTAATATCCTGTAATTATTGTCTAAGTTCAATGGAGTCAATCGCAAAAGATCTTCTATAACACGTCTGTTCTCCACCTCACACAAACCGATAATAGCTGGTAGCTCACCTTCTCCGGCAGCAACGACAACTTTATAGATTAAATTCAATTTCTGTATGTATCGTGCCGAATTCCACCTTCTGATTCCCTCTGGTAGAAACTCATCATCATCAGTTTCAGGATCGTTATAGATATCAAAAAGATTTTCGGTATTGTAAAACATAATGCGAATTTTATTTCCCTCAATCAAGGGACGAATGAATCCGAATAAGGTTATAGTTAATAATAATATAAAAAATATGAGGCATGTATTTATACCTGCCCCGTTTGTGAAATCAAATAGTTTCCTAATATGCATTGAGCCACCTGTATCTTCTGGCGCTTTCACCAAACTTGACCGCAAGTGTTAATTCGTGAGAGCCCAAAGTATGTTTTCTTACCTCTGTAAGGGCAAAATCAAATGCATAAGCAAAATAGAATTTATCGTATTTAAGCCCTAACAATAAAATAATTGCATCGCCTGTTCTGTAAGACAATCCGGCCCAATAGTCGTTTTTATAAAACATTCTTGCAGTAATATCCATCTGGAAGGATTTAAAAAGCATGTCCGACGATTTAATCAGAGCAGATGGCTGCAATTCCCAGTCAGGTGCACCAGGGAATCGTATCTTTGCCCCGCCTGTCAGAAAATAATGACCGAGTTCCGATCGTTTATTGTCACTGCTGTTGCCGAATAAAATTGATCCTCTCGATAATGAGCTCATTGCAAAGCCAATATAATAACTTTCTGTAGTATAGGTTGTTCCAAAGTTAAAATCAGGGATGTACAAGACTCTGTCGTAGTTATTGAGAAATTCATCGTCAACATCATGGAGAATAAGGTTTCCGTTAAGGTCTATTGCATACTGATAAAATGTAGCAGCAAGGCCGAACGATAGTATATTGGGATAACTTCCGGTCCGACCCAGTTGAAGATGATAAGCATAAGCTCCTAATATTCCCGTTCTGCTTATAATCCCGTTTCTGTCGTTGAATACATAACCACCCAGACCTACATTACCTCCCTTGGTTGGCCGCATAGCTTTTCGCCTTACCGAAGTTGACCTTGATATATAACTATCCTTTAAAATCCTTGTTTGAAAACTTGCGGCATACGTGGCCGGGGAATTTCCAAGTCCAACCCACTGCTCTCTGATGGTGAGATTAACTGTGGAATATCCGTCGCGCCCGGCAAGTGAAGGATTTATCAAAAAACCGTTCATTACATACTGGCTGTACATTGGAACTTGCTGGGCTTGTAATGACCCTGTTAACAATCCTGTCAGTACCGAAAGAATAATGAATTTTATGAGTCTCATATCAAAATATTCTGATAGTTATATTTATAATTATCTAATAACTGTGATGACGCCTTTTCTGGGTTTCGATCCGTCGTTCAGGTAAAGTATATAATGGTATGAATCAACAGGAACGAGTTTCCCCTTATATCTGCCGTCCCATGGATTAGCAGCAGGATTTTTGGTTTTGAATATCAGTTTACCCCATCTGTTATAGACGAGTACTTCTGCATTTGGATACATCTCTATATTACGTATTATCCATGTATCGTTCTTCCCGTCACCATTGGGAGTAATTACTTCTGGAATCTCGAGGCAGTTGGTTCCGGTGAAATTAACTTCAATATCAAGCTCTGCAGCACATGCATTGATATCCGTTACAATCACGGTATAGATACCGTAGCCAGTTGTTCTTGTCGTACCGGTAATGCCATCAGACCAGAGTACAGTATATGGTGGCACACCGCCTGTAATGGTCAGTGTGATTGAACCGTCACCAGTATCCGGACAGGATGCATCAATAACAGTTGGAACAATCGAAAGCTTTTCCGGTTCGGTTATCTGAGCATTCTGAATAATCCTACATCCGGTTAAATCGGTAATTGTAACCGAATATTGGCCTGCAGAAACAGATGAGATATCTTCGGTAGTCTCACCGTTACTCCACAGGAACGTATATGGAAGAATGCCTCCTGAAACCGTCAGGTCAATTGCTCCGGTGTTTGCCCCATTACAAAGAACATTTGTCACATACACGGAAACCGTCATACCCGACTCCGGTCCAGTTATATCACCTCCAGATATATAAGTGCAACCGTTTGCATCAGTAATAGTTACAGTATAATTTCCGACAGGCACATTGTTCAAATCCTCAGTAATTGCCCCATTACTCCATAGAAAACTATAAGGTGAAGTGCCGCCAGATACCGTAATATCAATTGCACCAGTTGATTCACCATAACATAATACATTTGTCACAACTGCATCGGCAGACAGGGATTCTGCCGGTTCATTTACTGTCTCCGTTGCAATAGCAGTACAACCGTTGACATCGGTCACTGTTACAGTATAGGTTCCTTCTGACAAACCGGTAATATCTTCTATAACTTCTCCATTGTTCCAGAGGAAAGTATATGGAGGGGTGCCGTTTGTAACAGTTATATCAATAGAACCGTTGGCTTCTCCAAAACATCTGACATTGGAAACAACCATATCAATATTTATCGGAGCGTCAGGTTGTGAAACTGTTTCAGTCGCAACGGCTATACATCCTGAAGCATCTGTTACAGTAACGGTGTATTCACCTGCTGGTACACCAGAAATATCTTCGGATATTTCGCCGTTACTCCAGAGGAATGAATATGGAGCGGTGCCACCGGTTACAGTTATATCCAGAGCTCCTGTTAAGTCGCCATAACATAAAACATTTACAACCGAAACTGTAACATTGAGCGGTGAACCTATTCCATCTGCAACTGTAGCGGAAACAAGTCCTGTACAGTCATTTGCATCAGTTATAATCACACTGTATGTACCTGCCGATACACCCGACAGATCTTCACTTGTTTCTCCATTGCTCCACAGGAACGAGAATGGTGGAGTGCCAGTGTTGACAGTCAGGTCAACAGCACCGTCACTGCCTCCCTGACACGTCACATCGGTCGCAGAGGCTGTTCCTGAAGGAGAGGTATTAACAACTACGTTAACAGGTTTAATATCATAGCAACCTGTAATATCATCAGTTCCCTTGATATAGTAGGTGCCATTAGTTGCAGTAATTGGCGTTAGATAAGGAATAGTAGCTGCTAAATCTGTCCAGTAAGAAATTGAAAGTCCGGGATCCGAACCAGCAATAACAGCCGGGTCAGTAATGTCAACTGTAGCCGGTGAACATACAGGTGATGGGTCTGTCACTACAAGGACAGGAAGAGCGTTCACAGTAATGGAGCCTGTTGAAGATATCAAACCACAACCGCCTTCAAGTTCAACTTTATAATCGAACATTCCAGATTCAGTCGGTATGCCACTTATTGTTACTACATCCGATGCCCAGCTACCCGTAACTCCTGTCGGAAGTCCGGTTACTGTAGCCCCCGTAGCCCCGGTCGTAGAATACGTAATATTAGTTATTGGCGTACTGATACAGACCGTCTGATTGTCTGTACCTGCTACAGAAGTAAGTGTTATCGTGTTATCCGGCGTAACAGAAATCGTCCCTGTTGCTTCTGCCGTACCACATCCACCTGTAAGTGTAACAGTGTAATTGAACGTACCGGCTATAGTCGGAGTACCACTGATAGTTACTACATCCGATGCCCAGCTACCGGTAACCCCCGCAGGTAAATTACCGAATGTAGCACCTGTCGCTCCTGTTGTACTGTATGTAATATTAGTTATCGGCGTACCGATACACACTGTCTGATTATCTGTTCCTGGCGCCGAAGTAAGTGTTATGGTATTGAGCGGATTTACTGTTATGGCTCCTGTCGCTGTTACTGTACCACATCCACCTGTAAGTGTAACTGTGTAATTGAACGTACCGGCTATCGTCGGACTGCCACTGATGACTACTACATCCGATGCCCAGCTACCAGTAACCCCCGCAGGTAAATTACCGAATGTAGCACCTGTCGCTCCTGTCGTACTGTATGTAATATTAGTTATCGGCGTACCGATACATACTGTCTGATTATCTGTTCCTGGCGCCGAAGTAAGTGTTATGATATTGAGCGGATCTACCTTTATAACTCCTGTGGCTGTTATATTACCACATCCACCTGTAAGTGTAACCGTGTAATTGAACGTACCGGCTATCGTCGGACTGCCACTGATAGTTACTACATCCGATGCCCAGCTACCGGTAACTCCTGCAGGCAAATTACTGAATGAAGCTCCCGTAGCTCCTGTCGTAGTATAAGTTATATTAGTTATCGCAGTATTGATGCATACAGTCTGATTGTCTGTACCTGATGCTGAGGTAAGTGTTATAGTGTTATTCGGAGTAACAGTGATAGTACCATTTTTAGATACATATCCACATCCACCCGTAAGTGTTACAGTATAATTGAACATCCCACTCGCAGTAGGTGAACCACTGATCGTGACTACTCCTGCTGCCCAGACACCAGTAACCCCGGCAGGCAAATCATCGAATGTAGCTCCCGTCGCTCCTGTTGTACTGTATGTAATACTAGTTATCGGCGTACCGATACATACTGTCTGATTATCAGTTCCTGGCGCCGAAGTAAGTGTTATGGTATTGAGCGGATTTACCTTTATAACTCCTGTCTTCGTTGCAGTACCACATCCTCCCGTAAGTGTAACTGTGTAATTAAACGTGCCAGCTATAGTCGGACTACCACTGATAGTTACTACATCCGATACCCAGCTACCTGTAACTCCTGCCGGAAGTCCGCTTACCGTAGCTCCTGTAGCCCCGGTAGTAGAATACGTAATATTTGTAATTGCTGTGTTAATACATACAGTCTGGTTGTCCGTTCCTGATGCTGAGGTAAGTGTTATAGTGTTATTCGGAGTAACAGTGATAGTTCCATTTGCCGGTACATATCCACATCCACCTGTAAGTTCAACTGTGTAATTGAACGTACCACTCACAGTAGGTGAACCACTGATAGTTACTACCCCTGCTGCCCAGATACCCGTAACTCCTGTCGGAAGTCCGGTTACCGTAGCTCCCGTCGCTCCTGTTGTACTGTATGTAATATTAGTTATCGGCGTACCGATACATACTGTCTGATTATCAGTTCCAGGTGCCGAAGTAAGTGTTATGGTATTGAGCGGATTTACTGT
>JAGNKY010000011.1 GCA_017999895.1 Bacteroidales bacterium | reverse complement strand
GTTTTGGGAAAAAAGGAGGCCTACTTCTTTCACAAAACTAAAACAATTATAAACTTTTTTAAATAAATTTGTAAAGTGTGTTACTCTTTAACTGAAATAGTGGTATATAATTGAACTGAAATTTACATAAAACCGAATGGACCAGAATATTTTACTACGTATAGCATAACAAAAATTTTTAAGTCTATTCATTTAATAGCACCAAAGCCTATTCCCGTAGAATTTCCTAAACCCACATTCCATGCAAAAAGTTTAGTTTCAGGCTTACCTTTAATAATCACCGGACACCAGTTGGCTCTATTTTCAATACCGTTATAAGTAATCATTTTTGTTTTCGCATTTGCAGATGACTTATCGAACCGTATTTCCAAGGATTCATCAGTCATTCCAACTTTACTCATTTTGGTTTTAAGCGTTTCTTTAAGGCAATTACTCGCACGTGGATCATTAAAAATTATATGATCTATTTTTTCTCCCGTTCTTCTTTTTATAAGAATTGGACTTGCGACATAGAACATTTCCCGATTTGATAAATCAGGATTTTCCTGAAGTATTATTTCTGATACCTCCATGCCATGAAACATAGTAGGATCTGACCGGATTCTGCCAATCATTTTTTTTATTAAATCTACTTCATAAGAGCTAACAAAGAATGAAGTTCCTTTCTCAAATTTGAGCCCCCCTTGAACCATTTTAGCACCTTCTAATCTAGAAAAACTATATAGTGATATTTTACCGTGTTCATTGTTCCATCCTAACCATTTATGAATCACACCGACCAGTAAAGATTGATGATCAAAAGGAATAATTTGATTTTCTGTATGAACTTTAAGATATATCCTCATTTATCTATGTTTGTATTAATTCAATTAAAATTAATCAACTGGATAATTTCAATCCACAAGTGTTTGCAAACGGGTCGCCTTTTGGGCAGCTAAGCCATTCATAATCCACTGTTTTAATCACCTGTTTCATCGCCTTTTTCTTTTAATCGTTCCAAAACCTGTCAGGTTTCCACCACCTCCACGCACCCGAACCCCAAACTGTTTTTCTCGCCGAAGCCGGAGTAATAACCTATACGCATCAGCTCAACCGGTGCAGTTAGTTTGAACTCAAATTCAAAACCTTTCAGAAAAGTTTCATCGGATTTCCCCGCTTTTATCCGTATGAGCTTTTGCCTGATGCCCCCAAGAAGCGAAAATCCAAATTCCTGTTCTGATAATACCGCACCTTTGTTGCAATCTTCAGTGTGAAATTCTGCCGTCGCCACATATTTGCTTATCAGATTATTGTATAAGAGTTCGGGGTATGCATCATCTTCAGGCGATAAATACCGGGCATATTCTTCCACTCCGGTATTATGACTTACTATTAAAGGCGATATCGCCCGGAATTTCATGCAGGATGAAAATGAAATGTCCGGAAGTTTTTCAATTTGCCGTACATAGAAATCAGCCGAGCTTATCCTGTCGCCCAGTTTCAAATGTTGATTTTTGAAAACACCGGCGATAAAATGCTCTACCGCCTCCGATACATAAAAACTTACAATCAATTCCGTATTCCTGGAATCTATGATCATCCTGTCTCCTGATATCCGGTATTTTTCGGGTTTCAGCCGGGAAAACGTGAAAAGCTTGAACTTTCTGTTCCGGTTACAGTAACCGGTTTCATGAAGCCAGCGTGCAAAGTCATTGTCGGAATTATGGATGGTATGAAAGATCCACGACGACAACTCATACTGGTAGTTGAGGGGCAATGCTACATTACCATTTTCTACTTCAAGTTTTAAACTGAAACGCATAAGCAGACAAGGCATTATTATCTTATAAATATAATGAATTTATGCTAAAAAACAAAAATTTTGTTTCTTGAATAATTTGTCTTCCACACCGATGCATAGTTAATCATCCTTTTTTCAACTTCCGTCACCAGTTAAAATTTATAAACACCTTTCAAAGAATTAAATCATCTTTATCTGGCAGAAATCATTCACGCGTTTCACTATATCCATTGTGTAAGGCCATAAAGGCAGGCAATAAAACACATAATCTTAATTATTCAGTTCCTGAATCATCTCTTTTACTGCTGAATGAATTAGCGGAGCGGTCTCAGGTCCAAGTGAATTTGTTTCTCCATACTGAGGCTTATTTTTCCCGTATGCAAACGGTTCCTTTACATCCCATTGACTTTTTGGAATAATATATCCTATTTCATCATTTGCAAGCCCGAAAACAAACCTGATTTGACCCGGCATCATCTGCCTTACCGGAGGCAATTCTACAGGTTTAATATTATAATCCTGTCCTTCGGGCGCTTCAATTCCGCCATTGACAATTTCCGGATAAACTTCACCCGGAAGTCCAACAAACGATAAAGGTCCGATATTGAATACGGCAATCTCAGAACGCATCTTCATCCATCCGGTCGTGCCTCTGTCTAAAATTCCCAATGCAGCAGCCAGTCTGAAAAGACGATTGTGAACAGGCAGTATAACCGACTTCGATATTATTGAAATACCTGCTTTTTCAATAGTAACCGACGGTTTTTGCATTGCTTTCAAAACAAGCATCGCGATCTGTTTACCTTCTGCTTCTGCCTTTTCGAATGAAGGATTACTGAATTCATTTCCTGTTACAGGATCCCTGACCGTAATATCCGGATTAGTGGTCATCAGTCCTCCGATTGCACCATTGACATACAGACAAATTCCTCCGGTTCCTGTGACTTTCAGACTGTCGTTCCTGTAAATGCCGTTTTCCACAAACTCCCTTACGTAATGTGGGAAATCGGATGAAATCATAAGATTTTTACTCCATAAAGTTTCAGGATGATTTCCCCATGAAACAAGAGTTCCGTTTGTTTTTCCTGTTTCTATGTCCACTGCTCTGATAATTCGGAGACCTGAATCGAAAACATAAGGTAAACGTGTATCAGCAATTAAATGTGCAGCTCCATCGGGGTCTTCTGCGACTTCAAAACGCACTTGTCGTAAATTCATAACGGCATTTTTAACTGATTCCAGAATCTGCTGTTTTACAAATTCAACGTATTTCTTATCAACCCCGCTTCTGAAATTTGTTTTTCCCCAGAGGCCCAGCAGGTCGGGAGCTTCATGTGAATGAGTCGATGTGATTATTAAATAATTTATCCCGGTTTCAGGTCCAAGTTTTTTTCTGACATCTATTACTTCATTATTCATAAATCCTATAGCATCAAGCACTACAATTGCCAGTCGTGTTTTACTGTCGTCAATTACAAATGTCCGTGCCCATAGATCATCATGAACTCCGTTTGCTGCCCTTGAGTTATGAAATCCGGCAATCCATACAGGGTCGAACTTGCCATTGCCGTTTAAATCGGAGAAAGTGTCACCTTTTTTGGGGTTATAAGTAGCATCGTTGTCGGCATCTGTCCATCTGTCAGGCACATCGGGTGTAATTTTGACGGCTGCAAATCCTGCATGGAGAGGTAATTCCTCATTGCTTATAATTTTTATATCGGCCCTGTAATGTCTGTTTCTGTCCTTAAGGTTGGAATATATGCTTATAATCAGAACGATTATTGCTACAAGAAGTAGCTTTCCAAGTACATTTAAAAATTTTTTCATAAATAATGGTTTGAGAATTTTCCTTTTTGCCAATCAAATATATTGATAATTTAATCTCGAATATTAAAGAATCTAATACGAATTTTCTCTTTGGATTCGATTTAATGATATGATTAACTGAGGTAAATAATTTTTTTGGCAATGTTTATTGCAAATTTCAAATTAATAAATTATCTATGGATTAATATTTATGACTTTTCTGAGAACCAATAAAAATAAAGCTTATGAAACTTAAAAACAGTATTGTACTGAGCCTCATGATGTTTCTTCAGTATTTTGTCTGGGGCGCATGGTATGTTACCATGAGTACCTTTATGACGAAAAATTTAGGTGCAACCGGGATACAGATAGGAGCTGCTTATAATGCTCTTGCAATAGCAACTATGATTTCGCCTTTTTTTGTTGGTATGATTGCCGACCGATATTTTGCTGCTCAGAAGATAATGGGTATCCTTCATATTATCGGTGGCGTACTTTTGTTCATAGCCTCCAGAATGACTTCCAATACACCATTTTACTGGGTAATACTATTATACTCACTAGCCTATATGCCTACGATAGCTCTTTCGAACAGTGTGGCTTTCAGACAAATGATTGATCCTGGTAAACAATTTCCGGTTATAAGAGTATTCGGAACAATCGGATGGATTATATCGGGTTTAATGATATCCTTTCTCGGTATAGAAGAAACACCCGGTACTTTTATAATGGCAGCAATAGTATCAATAGCGCTTGGAATATATAGTTTCTTCCTTCCTAATACTCCTCCTCTCGCAACAACTCCTTCATCTGCAAAATCCTTATTGGGCATAGATGCATTTATTTTGTTTAAGGACAAATCATATTTGATATTCTTTATTTCGGCTATATTCGTTTGTATACCATTATCATTTTATTTTGGATTTGCCAATCTGTATCTGAATCAGGCTGGAATGACAAATGCTGCCGGAAAAATGGTTTTAGGCCAGATTTCCGAGGCTCTTTTCATCCTCGCAATTCCTTTCCTTTTCAACAGAATAGGAGTGAAGAATATGCTCCTGATAGGTATGGCAGCCTGGTTACTACGATATTTATGTTTTGCTTTTGGTAATACAGGTTCGAATCTGTGGATGCTTTATACAGGAATAATACTTCACGGTGTTTGTTATGACTTTTTCTTTGTAACAGGTTATATGTACACTGAGAAAAAATCGAACGAAAGGATCAAAAATGCCGCACAGGGACTTTTCACATTTGTCACTTATGGCCTCGGCATGTTTATAGGAACATGGTTCTCAGGTTTCATCACAACATATTATTCCACGGATTCAGTTTACCAGTGGTCGAATATATGGCTTGTTCCAGCATATATTGCCACTGCAGTACTGATATGTTTCATATTCTTCTTCAGAGAGAAGAAAGAAATAGAGGTCGTGAAATAATAAATTTAAATCCCTGGTGTTAAGAACAAATGAAACTTTTATAAGTGTAAAATTTACATTTTCCCCTGTTTCCCAATATGTTTTATCACTATCAGAGTTTCCAGCCACTGCGATATTCGTAATGGAATAAGTTATTTGCAGCAGGCAGGTTGGTTATTTTCATATTTGCGGCATCGTAATCAAGGATTACATTATCTCTTTGATGTTTTACTGCAATATTTGTCAGCAGCATGAGTTCTGTCACTTTGGCTGAAATTGAAAAGTCATTACATGATTTTTTACCGTTTTTAATAGCGTCAATCCAGTCCTCGAATATATTTCCTGTTCTTGGCAGCCAGGGATCCGGTCCTTTGAAGTCGGGGTTAGCCGGTATAAATTCGGGCATAGCACCGTGGCTTCCATGAGTGATAATACCTTTCTCACCATAATAGGTTGCGTCTCTCATCGGTCGGCCAGGTTCGAGTTCTTTAGGCCGTGGTGGTCTCAGACCTCCGTCACACCAGTAAACTTTAACCGGAGGCATATTTCCGCGTGCCGGGAATTCATAAGTTACAAGTTCACAAAGAGGCAGATACTCATCATTATATGGCGAACTTGTTGCCTGGACTTGAATTTTTGTCGGCATGCCAAGATTCAGTGCCCAGATAGGTGCATCGAAGATATGTGCTCCCATATCTCCCATAGCACCTGTACCGTAATCCCAGAGGCCTCTCCAGTAAAAATGAAGCGTATCGGGATGATAAGGTTTGTAGGGTGCTGGTCCAAGCCACACATCATAATTTAGGTTTTTGGGAGGAGTCATTCCGGCAGGCCTTTGTATATCACCCTGAGGCCAGAAGCCCAGAGGACGATTTGTCGAAAGCCATACTTCTTTTACGTTTCCTATCACTCCCGACTGAATCAGCTCAACAGTTCTTCGGGTGCCTTCAGTAGCATGACCCTGGTTACCCATCTGCGTAACAACACCTGTTTCTTTGGCCAGTTCAGCTAATTTGCGGCATTCGAATATTGTTTTTGCCATCGGTTTTTCAATATATACATGTTTCTTTTCACGCATAAATGCGGCGGCAATGGGAGCGTGGTTATGGTCGGGAGTACCTATGAGCACAGCGTCTATTGATTTTTCCTTTTCAAGCATTTCACGCCAGTCGGAATAAATTTTCGCTTTTGGATATCCTTTGAAGATATAGCCTGCATATTCCGAATCTACATCACATAAGGCATAAATATTTGCCAGTTTGATAACTTTGCTTCCTGCAGCCCCTGTCTGCACCGGTGCATTTGGATCAAATCCTCCGGGACGGCCGCCTTCAGCCTTCATTTTTTTCATCATTTCAGCTCTTCTTGCTTCGGCAGCAGCAATCTGCTCCTTAGTAAGTGGAGTTCCATTAGAGTTTCTCTGAGGCCTTACTATGGGAACATCAGGCGTGCAAAGCTGCTGGATGTCTCCGCCGCCCTGACTTCCTACCCCAATTCCAGCAACATTTACAATATCACTCGGAGCTGTATAACCTTTACCTCCAAGTACATGACGCGGGATTATTGTAAATCCGGCAGCGGCAGCGGCTGTTGTGCCAAGAAAAGTCCGCCTTGTTATTCTGCCCGACTTGAGATCTTTTTTTTCTGTATTTTTCTTTTTCATAGTTAGAAGTTTTTAGAGTTTCTTAAATTTTTTAAAATTATTATTATAATCCGGAATATTTATTAAAAGTAATGTTAAAAAAACTAAATAAAAATCGCTCCAACCTTTAATCATTAAATATTTTTAACCGGTATAGATTAACTAGATGATAAATATCAAACAAAAATACCCTGAATGACCAGGGTATTTTTTAATTTATTTATAAAAATAATTAATTTCTATTTTCGTCCTGAACCTGTACTTTTTTGTACTTTCATTGTATTACGGTTTGTATTGCCTTTTGCATTTTTATTTGCAGCCCCTTTTTGATTTTTGACAGAAGTTTTATTTTGATTTTGAAGCTGTTGTGCTTCTCCCTGGTTTCTGGCCTGTTCGCTTACAATTTCTCCCTTACCGGGCCCTGATTCTGTTGTTTTTGCAGTCTGGCTTACTGTCTGACCATGTGTTGAGGGGTCCTGAATACGATCTCTTCTTCTGGTCCGGTCCTGGTTACCAGTCTGATCCTGTAATCTTTCCCTTTGTTGTGTCTGAACCTGTGGCTGGTTATTAACCTGAGTCTGGTTCTGAACCTGAGTCTGAGCCTGATTTTTGTTTTCAGACTGTGTGCCTGTTCCGGCTTGTGCCATCAATGCTGCACTTATCATAAGTGCAATCCCTGTAAGAAATAATAACTTTTTCATAGCTTTCTATTTTAAGTTTTAAAATTTATCATGGTGTAAAACTAAGAAGATGAAGATGAAGAAATTATGAATTTTTGGAGAAAATAAAATAAAATTTTGTGCCTTTACCGGGCTGTGATTCAACTCTTATTAAAATATCATGAAAATCGGCTATGGTTTTTGTTATTGCAAGACCAATGCCTGTACTATTGTCTCTGTTTTTTGTTCCGTTTTTGAAGCGTGTGAAAAGATTTTTCATTTGCTCTTCCGTCATTCCCTTGCCGGTATCGGAAATACAAACAGTAAAAGTATTCTTGTCTGGAATACTTTCTACATTAATAACTCCTCCTTTTCCGGTATTTTTTATGGCATTGTTAATTACATTGTAAAACATTGAGAATATAAGCGACCTGTTTGCATTATGTATTTCAAGTGGCTCAGGGAGCTGGTGATTAATATTTATTCCGGCATCCGTTGCTATTGGAGATAGTTCTTCGATTATTTCATGAAGAACATCTCTTAACTGAAATGTATCATTACGAAGATATTGCCGGCTTTCTATCCTTTCAATAAGAAGAAGCGAATTAATAAGACTTTGAAGTCTATAGAGTGTTTTAAGGCATTCTTCTATTTTAACTTCAATTTCAGGTTCAAGATTTTCTGTTAACATAATATTTTCAAGCTTGCTTCTGAGCACAGAGAGAGGTGTCATTAATTCATGTGAAATATTTACGGCAATTTCTTTTTCTTTGGCAAAAAGTTTTTCGATACGATCCATAAGTTCGGTCAATGTTTCATCGAGCCTTACAAAATCAGTTGTGGAGGTTTTTATTTTCGTCCTGTCGTATGTTGAAGGAGTGGCTATAGTCTTAATCTTGTTTATAATAAAATCAAGAGGGCGCAATAATCTTCTGGTATATTGAAAGTCGGTGAGAAAAGTGACGGTAATAATGAAAAAAAGAAATATCAGCATAACGTTCCTTATGTTTTTATTTGTTTGAGAAATACTTTCCAGACTTTTTCCTACCTCGAGAATATATGATTTTCCGTTAATCACGAGAGAGTAGCTTAAGACTCTATATTCGATAATATCATCATCAATCAATCTTTTTGATACATCAATCTGATTAATTTCATCACCGGTTAAATTCGGTTCAATGCTTATAAATTCTTCTTTAAGTATATTGTAATTTCCGAACGTATCAGTTGAATCAGCCTCGATGAAAGGTTCGATGCCTATTTCAGAAATTATTGAAATAACCTCTTCTCTTTTCTTAATCAGATCATTATCAATTTGTCTGAGATTTATTCTGCCAATCAGATATGGCATAAAAATGATAAATATAGCAGTCACCGCCAGTTTGGAGAAGAGGTTAAAAAGGGCAAGTTTTACTTTTAATCTTAACATTTTTGCGATGTGGAATTTTTATTTTCCATTATTACTCTGTAGCCCACTCCTCGTACGGTTTCTAACCATGGTGTAGCTGAATAAAAATTAAGCTTCTTTCTGAGATTTTTTATATGGACGTCAATGAAATTGCTATCATATTGATCATCAAGTGTATTTCCCCAGATGTGTTCATAAAGTTGCTGCCGTGTCAGTACCTTATCATGATTAAGCACGAGGTACTGAAGAAGATCGAATTCTTTTCTGGTCAGATCAACTTCTTTCCCTTCACAGAAAAGTTTCCGGGGTTGTACCTGCAAAAGAAATTTTCCTATATTGATATCATTTGTTCCGATATTGAATTTTCTTCTTGCAACGGCATTTATCCTTGAAAGAAGTTCCAGCAGAGAGAATGGTTTGGCAATATAATCGTCAGCGCCCAGATTGAGCCCTCTGACTTTATCCTCAACGGCGCCGCGGGCTGTTATAATTATGAATGAAGCCTCACTCTCAAGTTTTTTCGCTTCTTTGATAAGATCAAGCCCGTCATAATCGGGAAGTCCAAGATCGAGAAGTACAAAGTCATAAAGGTTAACGGCTATTTTTTCTGAAGCTTCCATACCTGTAAAAGCCAGTTCGCAAAGGAAATTTTCTTTCTCAAGAAAGGAAGCAATTTCCCGCGCCAGACTTTTTTCATCTTCAACAATCAACACGTTCATGTCCAAAATTTAAAATATTCTGACAAATGCGCTGAACATGAAAATAAACCCCTTAGTACCCGGATAAACAGCATCTTCATAAACAGGATAAATATATCCCGGTTCGGCCTCAATAGTCAAATTTGTTGAATTTAGTGTTATAGGAATACCCATGTCAAGTTCCATTATTCCGAAAACATTTGTGTATTTTGTTGTTGTGGTTGAGTGAGTACCGGAATTTCCTTGCTTCCTGAAAGGCGGACTAATATTTACAACAGTTCCAGTTGTTGTCTCCGACTTTGTAAGAGTGCCGAAAAGAAGATTTATATATGGATCAAACGAAACATATAATTTCTTTCGGGTAAATTCTGGAGTCTGAAAATATCTTGAATTCTTAATCTGGAAATACATATTATCCTCTTCAGCCAATATACCGCCAACGCATAGTTTAGTGTAAAGGATTCTCCAGTCTATTCCGAAGTCTGCTTCACCATACATGAAACTACTGAATAAGGTATCCTCGAGAGTAAAGGGAACTTCATACCTTGATATTCCTGCTCCCAGATCGAACCATGAATTGAACGTGTGATTGTAGGCGGCAGAAATTGTATATATTGCTGCAAACGGATTAATGTCTGCAATGTGAGTTGCTGAACCACTGAGGTAAAATGTATTATTCAATCCGTAGGTAATTGATGCATATTCAAAGGGTTTATCCAGTGAAATTGTAGAACCTAGGTAAATCATGTTGCTTCCATAACCTGCTCCTGCAAATAAAGAATGCACAGCCTTCTTAGTAATGGATTTTGTTGAATCAGGATTTATTTCAGATGTCTGAGATGTATTCTGAGCCTTAATCAGGGACGGAAATAATAAGAAAATTAGTATTATAATTTTAACCTCTTTTAGATGAAATTTTAACTTCATAATGAAATTATTACATGATTAAAAATTATTATCATCTGCCTCTACGGGGCATTGCACCGCCTGGTTTGCCCATCCCCTTAGGAGGAGCAGCATTTGGCCTGATAATTTCAGGAGGGCGTGCCCCTCTTGCTTTTGTCATGTCAGGACGTGCATTTCTTACCTGCTTAACATTCCCTTCTTTACTTTTAGCTTGTTGTTCGATGCTTTGCTTTTCCTGATTCTGTTTCTGTCCAGACTCTTCCTCTCCCTGGTTTGTTTTTAATTTTTCCTGTATCTGAGTTGAATCAAAGTTCACTGCCGGCTTTATCTGTGAATAAGAGTTCGTTGTAGAAATACCAATTAAAAATGCTGACAGTGCCATAATTATTTTCTTTTTTGTTTTCATTTTTTCTACTCAACTATTTTTTCGTCTCAACTATCACATTGCGAAATTATTGAATAAAAATGAAGAAATGATGAACTTATTATTTCTTCGTTTAACTTTACAAAAAAACTTTTTATTATGATAGTAACTTGTGTTTATGTTCATGTAAAGCCTGATATGATTGAGGAGTTTATAAAAGCCACAACTGCCAATCATCTTGAATCAGTGAAAGAACCAGGTAATCTACGGTTCGATTTCCTTCAACAAGCCGATGACCCATCCAGGTTTATGATATATGAAGCGTATGAATCTGAACAGTCGGCTGCAGCTCATAAAGAGACTTCTCATTATCGAAACTGGCGGGTTGCTGTAGAAAATATGATGGCCGAACCAAGAAAGGGAGTAAAATATAATATCCTTCAACCAGCTGACAGAACAAAATGGTAACTCCTTTTATTTTTGCACGCCTGCCGCTAATATATTTTGGCGCAGGCAAGATTAATATGCTTATTGATATTGCAAAAAGATACGGTAACTCGGCTCTGATTGTTACCGGAAGCAAATCATTTATTAAGTCGCAGGTTGGCGAAGCACTATTTTCAGAATTTAAAAGCAGGGATTTTGAAATTCATCATGTTATGGTATCAGGCGAACCATCTCCTGCTACTGTGGATGATACTGTTAATTCTCTGAAAGATGCCAGAATTGATATTGTTATATCGGTCGGTGGCGGAAGTGTAATTGATACCGGGAAAGCAATTTCTGCCATGCTGCCTTTAAAAGAGCCGTTAAAGGAATATCTTGAAGGAATAGGACGGAAAAAACATCCCGGCATAAAAGTTCCCTTTATCGCTGTTCCTACTACGGCAGGCACAGGAAGCGAGGCAACTAATAATGCTGTGATCTCCGAAGTTGGAGAAAATGGATTTAAAAAGTCACTAAGGCATGATAATTTTGTCCCCGACGTGGCCATAGTTGATCCTCAACTTACAATTTCATGTCCGGAGGAGGTTACAGCATGGAGCGGAATGGATTGTTTTACCCAGCTTGTAGAGGCTTTTCTCTCAAACAAAGCATCTATTTATACCGATGTTCTGGCATTAGAGGGTATCAAAGCCGTTAAATCTTCTCTTATTATAGCATACCAAAATGCAGATAATATTGAGGCACGAAGCGGAATGTCATTCGCCGCTCTTACTTCCGGAATATGTCTTACAAGTGCCGGACTCGGAGCTGTGCATGGCTTTGCGTCAGCAATAGGGGCTATGTACAGAATTCCTCATGGAATTATTTGCGGTACACTTATGGCAAAAGCTAATGAAGTTAATGTAAGGATTCTAAGAAGGGATAGTCTCAATAATTTGGCACTCGAAAAATATGAAACACTCGGAAGATTGTTCCTTGAGGAGGAAAATAAAAGCAGAGATTATTATATTGACGGATTTATTGCATTTCTTCATGAGCTCACCGGAAAACTAAATATGCCGTTGCTTGGTAAATTCGGAGTTAAAGCAGAGGACGTAAAAAAAATCTGTTCCAAAACTGAGATTAAAAATAATCCTGTTGCACTTCAAAACAACGATCTTGAGGAGATATTGATCAGCAGAATATGAAAAAACCTGTTATGAAAAACGCATGGTTCAGATTTTATGAGGAACTTAACGATTTTCTTCCATCAGATAAGAAACGCATCAGCTTCCCTTATTCTTTCAGCGGCAACCAGTCGGTAAAAGATGCTATAGAGGCTATTGGCGTCCCGCATGTCGAAATTGACATGATTCTCGTAAACGGTAATCCAGTAGATTTTTCATATAAAATCAGGAATGAAGACAAAATATCAGTTTATCCGGTTTTTGAGAGTTTTGATATTACCGGCATGACCCATCTTCGGGAGAAACCCCTTAGAGACCCCAAATTCATTCTCGACGTGCATCTTGGAAAAACAGCAAGGTACCTCAGATTATGCGGATTCGATTCATTATATGAAAAGGATTATGACGACAATGAAATAATAAACATCTCTGTTTCACAAAGAAGAATAATTCTCACACGCGACAGAGGACTGCTTAAGAATAAGAAAGTAACTCATGGATACTGGATAAGATCGCAACATCCGGAATCACAATTTATGGAAGTTATGGAAAGACTTGATTTAAAGAATATGGTTAAACCATTCACCCGTTGCATGGGTTGTAACTCTGTTCTTCAATATGTTCCAAAGTCTGAAATAGAAGATAAACTTTTACCGGGAACACGAAAATATTTTGATATTTTTTTGCAATGCCAGGGCTGTGGCCAGATTTACTGGGAAGGCTCTCATTTTGAGAAGATGAAAGCATTCATAGAGAAATATACAGGAAATAAAAAGGATTAATCCGCTGCCCCTATCTAATGTGTGTTTCTCTGATAAACATAGAAAATTTACTGAGAGCACAAAGAAAAATTACTATATTTACATTATACTAAATAAAAACATATTCTATGAAAACAAAATCTCTGACAATCGGTATCTTAATTTTTTTATTACTCATGCCTCAATTTTCTTTCGCGCAGTTGCCAAAAGAGACAGAGGCGCAAAAAGCACAGCGTATGAAATGGTGGACCGATGCACGTTTCGGTATGTTTATACACTGGGGTCTTTATGCTCTGCCAGCCCGTCATGAATGGGTCAAGAACAGAGAAAGAATGACAAATGAACAGTATCAGAAATATTTTGATCATTTCAATCCGGATCTATATAATCCACGTGAATGGGCAAAAATGGCAAAAGAAGCGGGTATGAAATATGTTGTTCTGACCGCAAAACATCATGAGGGATTCTGCATGTGGGATTCAAAATACACTGATTATAAATGTACTAATACTCCTTTCGGAAGAGATATAATAAAGGAATTTGTTGAGGCTTTCAGAGCAGAAGGACTGAAAGTCGGATTTTATTACTCACTTCTCGACTGGCACCATCCTGATTATACGATAGATAAAAATCATCCATTACGTCCCGATTCAGATGCGGATTATGAACGTCTGAACAAAGGAAAAGATATGAATAAATATCGTGAATACATGAAAAACCAGGTGAGAGAATTGCTTACAAACTACGGAGAAATAAGCATTATATGGTTCGACTTCTCTTTTCCTGGAAAGAACGGAAAAGGAAGAGATGACTGGGATTCCGAAGGACTACTTAAGCTTGCAAGGTCGTTACAGCCAGGCATAATTGTCGACGACCGTCTCGACTTGCGCGATGTGGAAGGAGGCTGGGATTTTACAACTCCGGAACAGGTTAAGGTTGAAAAGTGGCCGGAATATAACGGCAAGAAAATTCCATGGGAAACATGCCAGACTTTTTCCGGCTCATGGGGCTATTACCGTGATGAATATACATGGAAAAGCCCTGAACAACTTATTGAACTCCTCATAGAGTCAGTTAGCAAAGGTGGAAATCTTCTTCTGAATGTAGGCCCTACAGGAAGAGGCACTTTCGACTATAGGGCTCAAGAGAGACTTAAAGCAATGGGCGACTGGATGAAATTCAATAGTCGCTCAATATATTATTGCACAGAAGCATCTGCCGAATTTATAACTCCTGCCAATACCGTTCTGACATATAACCCGTCAACAAAGAGCTTATATGTCCATTTGCTGGTTTACCCGCTTAACAGAATCAATATCGCCGGAATAGCAGATAAAGTAAAATATATTCAATTTCTGCACGATGCTTCTGAAATAAGATATAGCATCATTCAAGGTACTAACGACATTGCATTACAACTTCCGGTTCTTAAACCACCTGTAGTAATACCTGTTATTGAGATATTTCTGAAATAAGCTGATTGATGAATTAATATATTTATAATGAGAGCATTATATAAAATCATTATAGTATTATTAGTTGCAACTGCATGTACCGGAAAGAAGTCAGAAAAGAAACAGATTGATAAAGAAAATATTCCTGTTCTGGATACTACTTATATTTTTGACGGGAGAACACTTAACGGTTGGGAAATAACAAATTTTGGCACACAGGGTACTGTTGAAGTTTCAGGTGGTGAGATTATTCTCGGAATGGGAGAAGGCTGCACTGGAATCACTTACAAAAAGAAATTCCCTGAAATAAATTATGAGGTTTCACTTGAAGCAATGCGTATTACAGGAAATGATTTCTTCTGCGGAATGACATTCCCCGTCGGAAAAGAATATTGCACGCTCATTGTCGGAGGATGGGGAGGAACTGTTGTAGGCCTGAGCTGCATTGATGGTAAGGATGCTTCTGAAAACGAGACAACCCGATTTATGAGCTTTGATAATAACAGGTGGTATAATATAAAAGTAAAAGTAACCGAAGAAAAAATCGAAGCATGGATTGATAATGAAAAGGTAGTTGATTTTACAATCGGGAACAAAAGACTTTCACTAAGACCCGAAGTAGATCTTTCAAAACCTTTCGGCATAGCTTCGTGGTATTCAACTGCCGCCCTTAGAAATATAAGACTGAAATTGATATAAAAACTTTGTTAGATAAGTATTTATTAGTGCTCCTTTTTATTCGTGCTCCTCACTATTACAAAACAATGAAACATAATATATTAAAAGGAATACTGATTTTAAATACTACTGTTTGCTATTCTCAGACCGATAGTCTGAATTTCCCCTTTTATGGTTTTAATGCTCATTATGGTTATATTATTCCTCACACAAAAATTGTTAAACCAATTTCAGGCACTAACCCCTATGGTTTTCTTTTTGATTTAGGGCAACTCCATACATCATATAATAGCTGGAAGATTTTTAATACTTACTGGACTTCAGGATTTCAAACCGGCTATTTTAGTTTCAACAACCCGGAAATTCTTGGCGGATCATTTATCTTTACAGGATTTGCCGAACCTATTCTGGCTTTTGGTAAACGATATATTTTTTCAGTGAGAGGAGGAGTGGGATTGTCATATCATACAAAATTTTATAATAAAAATGATAATCCTCAAAACCTGTTTTTCTCAACGCGCATAAGCTTCCCATTATATGTAAGTACACGATTTAAATTCAAAATTTCACCTTCTTTATATTTAACTCTCTCGGGATTCTACAATCATATTTCAAACGGCGGCATTAAACAACCTAATTATGGAATGAATTTCCCGACTTTATCTGCAGGACTCGAATATTATAAAAATCCTTTGCCTCTAATAAAAAAGAAATATATTGCTGACAATAAAATCGAAGAACCGGGAATATACTTTTTAATCGGCGCAATTTCATCTTATAAAGTTGTTGACGCAACTGAAATATTTCCTGAAAAAGGAACTATTTCATGGGGCATTTATGTAAGGGCAGTTAAAAAATTAAGACCATTTTATTCATTGAATACAGGAGTCGAATTGATTGCAGATAATGCTATCAAAGAAGTAATAAGAAGAGAGGAAACAGGAATTGACCATAAAAGAT
The DNA here is from genome assembly GCA_017999895.1 of Bacteroidales bacterium. Classification (GTDB taxonomy): domain Bacteria; phylum Bacteroidota; class Bacteroidia; order Bacteroidales; family VadinHA17; genus LD21. The sequence goes on along the minus strand of JAGNKY010000011.1, from coordinate 67,269 downwards.
TTGCTGTAACTGCAGGCCAGGACTTTCATATGGGTAAAGTTGTTTTCACACAATATCTCGGATTTTATGTTTATGCGCCTTATAAGGCAAGGCAAAGTGTATACCAGAAATATGAGCTTGTTTATAAAATAAATAATAATCTGATTGCAGGTGTTTTTATGAAAGCACATACAAGTAATGCTGAATTAATGGGAATTACGGCAAGCTGGACAATAAGGACAAAACATTAAAACCCGAAATATTGGCAAAAGTATAATAATCTGCTGTTAATATATTATTCTCTGACATTTGATTTTTGATGGTTTAAAGGAACTTTATTATATTGGACAATTGTTTTACTTTCCAATCTTCAGGATTATATGAACGATTTACTTGAGAGACTATTATATTGTGTTGAGGTTGGCAAAATCAACAAATCTTCTCCTTATCCACCAGGTATGAAAGACCAGGATGGTGCAGATGAGCTGGCAAGGAAGGCCATCGAATCGGGAATAAGCCCAACCTCTATATTAGAAGATGCTCTTATACCGGCAATGACTAATGTGGGGAATAAATTCAGTCGTCAGGAAATATTTGTTCCTCAAATGCTTATGTCGGCAAAAGCGATGAGCAGCGCCATGGAGCACCTGAAGCCTTTTTTCCTGTCGGGAGAAACAAAACGAAAAGGCACTTTTATTATAGGCACTGTTACGGGCGACCTTCATGATATAGGGAAAAACCTCGTTGCAATGATGATTGAAGGAGCCGGATGGGAAGTAATTGATTTAGGAGTGGATGTGAGTGCGGATAAATTTCAGAAAGCTATTGAAGAACATCCGGATGCTGTCGTCGGATTATCAGCCCTTCTTACTACAACAATGGAGAATATGAGAAAAATTGTTGCTGAAATCAAGGAGAAAGAACCTGACCGTATTATACTTGTAGGAGGCGCTCCTGTAACGATGGATTTTTGCCGTAAAATTGGAGCCGATTTTTATTCACCCGACCCTCAGGGTGCCGTTAATTATTTGAATACACATATATCGAGAGTATCGGCATGATTACGATTCTCAAAGGGAAAACCAAAGAGGTTACCATAAATACTGAAGGTCCTGTTACTTTAATAGGCGAATGCATTAATCCTACACGACGAAAAAAGTTAATCGTATCACTACAGGAAGAAAAATTTGATTATGTTCTGGAACTGGCTAAAGACCAGATAGATGCTTTTGCGGATATCCTCGATGTAAATGTGGGTTACCCTGGAGTTGATGACGAAAAACTTCTTCCCGAAACAGTAAAAATCATTGAAGATAATTTCGATATACCTCTTTGCCTCGATTCCCCAAATCCAAATGCAATTGAAGCCGCATTGAAAGTTTCAAAGGGTAAATGTCTTATCAACTCGGTAAACGGAGAGGAAAAATCACTTTCTGTTATGCTACCCATCGCAAAAGAGTATGGAGCGGCAATTATAGGCCTTGTGATGGATGAAAACGGCATAACTTATGAACCAGGAAAGAGATTGGCTATTGCTGAAAAAATCCTTAACCGGGCTGTTAATATCGGAATACCTGAAGAAGATATTATTATTGATCCTTTAGCTATGGCTGTTAGCGCTGACCCGCGTGCATGCATAATTACTCTCGAAACCATAAAACTGGTCCGCGATAAACTGAAACATAATATTACTCTTGGGTTGAGCAATATTTCTTTCGGCTTGCCTGGAAGAGAATATCTTAATTCTGCATTTGCTGCTCTGGCGATTAATGCGGGACTTACATGCCCGATTGCCAATCCGGAGAAAATAATTGCAATTATTCGAGCTATTGATCTTATTCTGGATAGGGATGATTATGCCATGAGATATATTGAGGCAGCCCGAATCTTTAAGTAAAAATGATTAATACAAGATATGTCGTTATTTACACCCGGACGGAGATGGCAACCGCCATTTTATCCATTTAAAAAGGAAAAATTCTCGCGCAGGTTGCTCGCCTCAACCGAAAGAGTCGTGAAAGGATTTATGTTCGGATGTCGAATGTGCGGCAATTGCCTTCTGCAAGAAACCGCATTTATCTGTCCTATGGAATGCCCCAAAGGACTTAGAAATGGACCTTGTGGAGGCTCGACACCCGAGAGATGCTATGTTGATAAAACAAGGCCTTGTATATGGTATAAAATTTTTGAAAGGTCGTGGAAAATGAAAAGGCAGGAGAGATTGATGGAAGTTTTACCTCCACTCGACTGGCTTAAGGCCGGAACACAAACGTGGGGCGATGTTGTTAAGCAGGTAAAAATTGTCGGCAGCAAACATTTTTTCCGCAGCCTTTTTTATAGGGATAAAGAACACCGTAGTGCAGCATGGGAAAATGTGTTTCGCCCTGTACGTCAGCCTGAATGGTGGAACGGCGATTCCTTTTATCATCCTCCTTTGAATAATAAACCTGCAAGTATTCTCGAAGAAAGACTTAAGAAGGGCGAGTTCGTTTTCACAACTGAAATTATTCCGCCTCAATCTGCCGGAACAGACCGGTTAAGAAAAAGCATCGAAACGGTAAGACCTTATGTATCGGCGATAAATTTTACTGACAACTCTTCGTCAATCCCCAGGATGGCAAGTATCATTTGCTGTAAAGTGGCTTCGGAACTTGGAACTGAACCTGTTCTTCAGATTCCGGCGCGCGACAATAACCGTTATAGCCTCCAGGCGAAAGCTATTGGTGCTAATGCATTGGGTATAAGAAATATATTATGCATAACAGGCGATAATCCGGTTATTGGTCCGCCTCCTGCAGGAAGTATGGAGATTGTAGACATGGATTCCGTACAGATGCTATGGCTTCTTAGAAAAATGAGAGATGAAGGAAAATACCTCGATGGACGTGAAATAAAACAAAAACCAGATTATTTTTTAGGTGCCGCAGCTTCGCCTTTTGCTTCAAAACCTGAATATCAGGCTCTAAGGGAGCATAAGAAACTTAATGCCGGAGCGCAGTTTCTCCAAACGAATCTTGTTTTTGATAGCGATGGTGTCGAACGATGGCTCGAACAACTCTATAAACGCGATATTCTTAATAAAGTTTATATAATAATAGGTATAGCTCCCCTGAGAAGCCTTAAAATGGCAAATCATCTTAATAATGAAATACCCGGTGTTATCGTGCCCGATAAAATCTTGAGGCGAATGGAAAAAGCCGGAAATTCGGCTCAGGAGGAAGGAATCACCATTGCACTTGAGTTGATAACTGACGTCAGAAAGATGCAGGGAGTGAATGGAATACATCTAACAACAATGGGATATGAGGATGTGGTGGAAAGAATAATTAAGGAATCCGGCATTACCGGTTGAATTCAATTATGAAGAAAAGTTACACCTTCAGGTTTGGCTATAATGAACTCAAAGTCAATCCTTCCAGGATTGCAAAACTTCTCGACCGCGAAAGTGGAGATAGTCCTGAGTTTCTTTTAAAAATAATTGATAAAGTGCTTTCCGAAGCATCCGGACTATCCGATGTAAAAGCCGAATTCGTTATCTGTTCCAATATCGAAATAAATAAGGAGTCGGGAGTAATGAGCATCGAAGGTGTTGATTTTCATCCCGGGAAAATTATTATTTCACAGCTTTCAAAATCGGAATCGGTTGCCGTTTTTGCCTGTACAGCGGGTTCCAAAATAAGTGAGAGATCAAAAAAACTCATTGAAGAAAGGAATTTACTGGAAGGTTATATTTTTGATATGGCAGGAAGCGAGATTGTTGAAGATGCAGCCGACCTTATGCAGGAAAAACTGAAAATAATGATGACGGCTGAAGGAATGCTTATAACGAATCGTTATAGTCCGGGATATTGCGGTTGGGATGTTTCGGAACAACATAAACTGTTCAGCCTTATTCCGGACAATTTTTGCGGCATTACTCTGACAAACTCGGCATTAATGGTTCCGCTTAAGTCGGTAAGCGGAATAATCGGAATAGGCAAAAAAGTAAAGTTTAATTCTTATACTTGTAATTTGTGTGATGATAATAACTGTATCTACAGACGACTAAAACAAAATCAGATATGAAAAAATTGGTGTTAACAACTACTTTAATTATGAGCTTTTTAACTTTAACAGCCCAGATAGATGTTCCTAATGTCAAAATTACTAACGGCATTATTGATGCAATTTTGTATCTCCCTGATATTGAAAAAGGATACTACAGAGGTACAAGATTCGACCGCTCGGGCATTGTAGCCAGTCTTGAGTATAACGGACATACTTTTTTCGGACAGTGGTTCGAAAATTATAATCCTGAAACACACGATGCGGTACTTGGCCCGGTTGAGGAATTCGGACAAATCGGATTCGATAAAGCTAAACCTGGTGAAACCTTTTTGAAAATAGGAGTTGGGATGCTTGAAAAACCGGATGAAAAACCTTATTCGAACTTCAGACTTTATCCGGTGAAAAATGCTGGAAAATGGCAAATAAGTAACGATGAAAGAAGTGTAATATTTACACATATTCTTGAAGACAAAGAATATTCCTATCAATATGAGAAACAGATTTCCCTTGTATCAGGTAAACCTGAGATGATAATTTCACATTCTTTAACAAATACCGGAAAATTACCTTTGGAAACAACAGTTTATAATCATAACTTTCCTGTAATTGATAAACAGCCTGTTGGGCCTGGATACATCATAACATTTACTTTTAATCCGGAGTGTTCGGATAAGGGTTTTGAAGGAGTAGTTGCGATACAGGGAAACAAACTTATATACTTGAAGAACCAGGCACCTGATGAAAGGGTTTATTGTACCGACCTGAAAGGTTATGGGAACACTCCAGCCGATTATGATATAAGAATAGAAAATCATAATTCACGTGCAGGAATGAGAGTTACCTGCAACAGACCTTTAGTCAGGTTAGCATACTGGTCGTCGCCAACCACTGTCTGTCCTGAGCCATTTATCAAAATTTCAGTTAAGCCCGGCGAGACATTCGAATGGCAGATAAAATATGAATTCTATACTGCTATTGCTTCTGCGCAGTCAGGTTTTCAATATCCCTTTTTAAATCCCTCTCTTTCTGTTGAAGAGAGAGTCAATGACCTTGTAAAACGAATGACTCTTGAAGAAAAGATAAGTCAGATGATGAATGCTGCTCCGGCCATTGAAAGGCTTGGAATACCGAAATATGACTGGTGGAACGAATGCCTCCATGGAGTGGGACGTGCAGGGCTTGCAACCGTTTTTCCTCAGGCAATAGGACTTGCAGCAACATGGGACGAAGGACTTTTCCTGCGTGTTTCAACAGCAATTTCAGATGAGGCCCGGGCTAAACATCATGAGTTTGTAAGAAACAATTCGAGAGAAAGATATCAGGGTCTTACTTTCTGGACGCCAAACATTAATATTTTCAGAGATCCTCGATGGGGAAGAGGTCAGGAAACTTATGGTGAGGATCCATATCTGACCGGTAAACTTGCAGTACAGTTCATCAAAGGACTTCAGGGCGATAATCCGAAATATTTCAAAACAATCTCAACAGTCAAACACTATGTTGTGCATAGCGGTCCGGAACCTGAACGCCATACATTCGATGCAGTTACCGATAAAAGAGATTTGCTTGAGACTTATCTTCCTCATTTTGAAATGAGTATTAAAGAGGGGAAAGTCTATTCTGTGATGTGTGCATATAATAGGTATAACGGAGAGGCATGTTGTGGCAGTAATTACCTGCTGAACGGCATAATAAGGGATGAATGGGGCTTCGAAGGATATATTGTTTCCGATTGCGGGGCTATTAGCGATATTTACAGAGGTCATAAGATAGTGGGAACACCTGCTGAAGCTGCTGCCCTGGCTGTAAAATCAGGTACTGACCTTGAATGTGCATCGGTTTACAGAAGCCTCAAAGAAGCTGTGGAAAAAGAATTGATAACAGAACAGGAAATTGATGTGTCGGTTAAAAGACTCTTTACGGCACGAATGAAACTCGGTATGTTCGATCCGCCCGAAATGGTACCCTATTCAAGTATACCTTATAGCGTGAATGATTGTCAGGAACATAAAGACCTTGCTCGCTTAACGGCCTGCAAATCTATTGTGCTTCTTAAGAACGAAGGCAACATGCTGCCGTTGAGAAAAGATATCGGAAAGATAGCGGTTATCGGACCAAATTCAGACGAAACATTTGTTTTACTTGGAAACTATAACGGAACACCCTCTGACCCTGTTACTCCTTTAAGAGGAATCAAGGAAAAAGTTTCAGGTTCTTCGGAAGTACTATATGCGCGAGGCTGTAACTGGGTGGAGGGGATGCCTGATCAGAAACCATCGGACGAGATGATATCTGAAGCTCTAAACATTGCAAAAACAGCCGATGTAGTTATTATGTGCATGGGTATTACTCCGCGTCTCGAAGGTGAAGAGATGCGTGTTAATGCGGAAGGTTTCAGCGGAGGCGACAGAACACGTATCGATCTGCCTGATATCCAGCAGGAACTCATAAAAAAAGTTCATGCTCTTGGCAAGCCGGTAATACTGGTATTACTAAATGGCAGCGCTATTGCCATAAACTGGGAAAAGGAAAATATTCCTGCAATAATCGAAGCCTGGTACCCGGGCCAGGCAGGCGGCCAGGCTATAGCAGACGTGATATTTGGAGATTATAATCCTGCAGGAAGGCTGCCTGTAACTTTCTATAAGTCGGTAAAAGACCTTCCGCCTTTTGAAGATTATAATATGAAAAACCGGACTTACAGGTATTTCACAGGCGAACCGCTTTATCCATTCGGATATGGTTTAAGCTATACCACATTCAATTATAGTAAAATGAAGATTAAAAAGACAATCAAAACAGGCGAAACAGTCGAGGTTTCCGTAAATGTCAGAAACACAGGTAAAAAGGATGGAGAAGAGGTTGTTCAGTTATATGTTTCAAATCTTTCCGCAAAGGTTCCGGTGCCTCTGCGGACACTCAAAGGATTCAAAAGAATAGACTTAAAGGCCGGAGAAAGCAAAACTGTTGTCTTTAAACTTGCTCCCGAAGATTTTTCTTTTGTTGATGAGGAATACAAAAGAGTAATAAAACCCGGGAAGTTCCTAATATCAGTTGGGAGTTGTTCTCCTATGCAGGGTATCGAAAGGAGTGAAGCTGGTATTTTGAAAAAAATAATCGAGCTGAATTGATAGAATTAAAATAAGAAACGACTGAAAAATTCAGTCGTTTCTTATGATGCTTTTATTTCTGACTCTGTATACTTATCGTTTGCTGTATTGTTCGAATATCGCTTTGATATTTGCCTGTTGATAATCTCCTGAATGAATCAGAACCAGATAACGCAGGTTTAGAACTGTGCCTTTTTTCATGAAAATATCCCTGTCATTCTCAGGCCAGTACATGGGCGTCGGCGACATGAACCCGTAATCCCTTGTAAACCATGGAGCAGGATACCACGGATTTGACGGATGCTGTAAAACGGCAATGCCTTCTATGGATGTTCCACGTTTCCCATAAAAATCGAGCCATGCCGACCTCTTGCCGAATGTTTCTTTTTCACTTCTTAATCCTTCGGCATTTATCATAGTTCCTCCGTTCCTTACAGAGATATCAGGTGAAGTCCTGACACTAAAAAGCGAGTGATTGGTTTTCAGGATTCTAACATCGGTAAGCATTTCCATAACAATTTCAACGTCAATCTGATACAAATCCGGAGAAGGTGCCGTTATAATAAATTTGCGTAAATCTTTTATAGGTGAAACAGCACCGGGACGACTCCATATACATTCGTCGGTAATGATTACAGTGTCGCCTCCCTGTTTTACTATTTCGGCATTCACAGATACTATCCTCCCTCTTTCAAGTCCTTCCTGCCACCAGTTACCTCCGTTAACAAGGTCGCAGCCGAAAAAGAGAGAACTATGATGAGGATATTCTGCATTTCTCATTGAAGTTACAGATCCTCCAGAAACAGGCCCGTTGACTGGGAAGAAGAAAGGATATTTCTCATCATCAGAAAAAATATAGCTCGTAAAAAATTTACCGTCAATAGTAACATTGATTTTAGAGCCGACTTTAACAGCCGTAATTTTAGCCGCATCAACAGGTATTTCAAAAATAATTGCCCCGGCGATAGCCAGGGCCGTGATAATAATTTTTTTCATACAGATTATTAAATTTTTATATAATCAGTCCCGTAAGGTTTGCGTTGAGGGCGTGAAAGCATTTTATTTGCTTCATCGTCATTAATAAACATCTCTTTATCAGGATCCCATCTTAGTTTTCTTTCAAGCTTCATTGCTATGTGTGTAATAAGGCAAACTGTACAAGCTCTGTGACCAATTTCGACCGGAGAAATTGGTTCTCTTCTAGATTTTATACAATCGAGCCAGTTGCCATGCTGTTCATTACTTTCATAGAGATGAATTTCATTCGGCCCGATAACTGAATTGAGAATTTTCGGGTCGCTTGCATTGAGTGCTTTGACATTTTTATTTTGGTCAACAGGGTCGGAAGGTGAAGCGACATAAGCGCCTCTTGTAACAAATATCCATCCTTCAGTACCTTCATACCTTATACCATTTGGATATCCGCCGCTGGTATACATTGTGACTCCGTTCTTATACTCGGCTTTTGCCATAAAATCGCCATGCACATCCCAGAGTCCGAATTTCGGAAATTCAGCAACAGCTTCTATAGAGATAGGTCCGGTCAGCTCTGTATCCATTCCCCATGCGGCTGAATCGAAATGATGCTGTCCCCAACCAGTTATCATCCCGGCGCCAAACTGTTCGCATCTCAACCAGCCTGGCCTGTCTGTAATACTATTCTGAGGATGCACCCGCATTTCAGTATAATAAACATAAGGTGTCGAACCAAGCCATCCGTCGTAGTTAAGGTTTGGAGGTATCGGCATCTCCGGAGCCTCTGGACCTGGGGGATCACCAGGAAGACCTATCTTTACCGTATGAAGCCTGCCGATCCTTCCATTGCGGACAAGCTCAGCAGCCCTCCTGAACTGGGGCATAGACCTTTGCTGAGTGCCTACCTGAAGAATTACCTTTTTACGTTTAATTACATCAACAAGCTGTTGCCCTTCCTTTATTGTCAGAGATGTCGGTTTCTGAAGATATATATCTTTACCGGCAAGTGCTGCTTCAATGGCAGGCTGCGCATGCCAATGATCGGGCGTGGAAATAATCACAGCATCAATACTTTTATCGGCAATTATTTCTTTATAATCACCATAGGTTTTTACATTAACATATCCTGTCTTCCCGGTCTTTTTAGCATAAAAGTCCTCAATGAATTGTTTGCCCTTTGCTAATCTTTTAGAATCAAAATCAGCAACTGCAACAACACGAGCGACATCATATTTAAGAGTTTCGGCAAGGTCATGCGTCATAGCTATTCTGCCAAAACCTATCTGCCCAATGTTTATCATGTCACTGGGAGGATTTTTTCCTATAACCGAGGAAGGAACTATTGTTGGCAGAATAATAGTTCCGGCAGCAGCAGATAAAGTATTCGAAATAAATTTTCTTCTTTTCATAATATATAATTAATTAATAAACAGTGTTATAGTAAATAAGTAATTTTTAAAAACAATAATTTATAAATTATAATATAAAATTAAAAATAAATAAGTTATTTCAATTTATATATGTAAATTTTTAATTCAATTTTATTTTAAACAAATATTTTGTTTAGCTCATTTATTTTTCTGATGGAAAATTTTTTGATATCGATCCTATATAAGATTTAAAATGCCGTAATAAAATCATAAGATATCAAAACATAAAATTATTTGTGTTCAATGTAAATATTTTCAATGCTAAGGGTTATAACGTATATTATATTAAACTAGAGCCAGACGTAATTTGTTTGTAGATTCCATTTGTAAAACAACACTATAGAAGTCTGTAAATTATAGCACAAGAATAAAGACTTCCTTAATAAGCATCAAATATTTCAGATGATATTAGTTCTTAAAAATGTTTTTTGTAACTTGTGTGAGAAAAGAGTTTTATAATTATTGCGTTTATATAATTATTTGAATTAAGAAAATGAAAATTTTTACTGGACAACAGATAAAAGAGATAGATAAGTTTACGATTGAGAATGAGCCTATAAGTTCCGTAGATTTGATGGAGCGTGCCGCAGGTAAAATTTTTTCATGGATAGTAAGCCGATTCGGAAGATCTCACAAAATTGTAGTGGTTGCAGGGCCTGGCAATAATGGAGGTGACGGACTTGCCCTGGCACGAATGCTTGCATTATCAGGTTACGAGACGGAAGTTTTTTATATTGCTTTTTCTAAAAATGTTTCGCCCGATTGGAAAATCAACATGGAGAGATTGGAACAAACTGGGAAAGCCAGATTGTATGTGGTTAATAACTCTAATGAGTTTCCTGTTTTTGAAGGAGATGCAATTATTATTGATGCAATATTCGGCACCGGTCTTAGCCGACCAGCGGAGGGGCTTGCCGCAGAAGTTATAACACGCATTAATGAGTCGAATTGTATAAAAATTTCTGTAGATGTCCCATCCGGACTTTTTACAGAAGACAATAGTATGAATAACAAAGAGGCAATTGTCAGGGCAGATTATACACTTAGTTTCCAGTTTCCAAAGCTGGCATTTATGTTTGCTGAGAATTATATATATACCGGCGAATGGTATATTCTTGATATAGGCTTACATCCCGATATTATAAGCGATACTTCTACACCATATTGTTTTATGGAAGAATCACTTATCAGGGGGTTACTTAAGAAAAGAAAGAAGTTCGACCATAAAGGAATCTATGGTCATGGTTTGATGATAGCAGGTTCATCTGTTAAAACAGGTGCTGCAATTTTATCGGCAAAAGCTGCCCTCAGAGCCGGCATAGGCTTAATAACCTGCCATGTTCCTTCGAAATCTGTTACTTCGGTTATTTCATCTCTTCCAGAAGCAATGATACAGTGTGATAAAAATTCTGAAATTATCACTTCTGTCGAGAATTTCAATGAGTTTACGGCAGTGGGAGCAGGCCCCGGAATTGGTAAAGAGCAGGATACTGCATCGACGATTTATAAATTAATATGTGAGTGTAAAAAACCGCTTGTACTCGATGCCGATGCTTTAAATATTATTGCGGCTAATAAAGAATGGCATGAAAAGATTCCTCCTGATGCTATAATAACTCCACATCCAAAAGAATTCGAAAGACTCGCCGGAAAAACCGATGATGGTTATTCAAGGCTTATGTGTCAGGTTTCTTTCTCGAAAAAACATAATTGTATCGTTATACTAAAAGGTGCTTATACTTCAATATCATTGCCCGACGGAAGAGTATTTTTTAATAGTACGGGTAATCCTGGAATGGCTACTGCCGGAAGCGGGGATGTTCTTACGGGAATTATTTTATCTTTGCTTGCACAAAGTTATCGGCCGGCCGATGCTGCATTAGTCGGCGTTTATATACATGGTCTGGCTGGTGACATAGCTGCTGGTAAAAGAGGCATGGAATCTATTATAGCAAGCGATATAGCAGATAATCTTGGTGAAGCATATTGCAGAATAAGAGGGGAAGCTTTTAAGAATACTTGAACTGAAGTAAATTTAATTAAAAATGTATTTATGTTAAAGCAAATAAAAAAATTAGCATGTGTGCCGGTTCTGATAATAGCAGTTGTATCTTGCTATCCGAAAAAAATCTTAACCGAACCAGAAACTATAATTACACCTTTGGGTGATAAATTAACAGTTTACGATGGAAGTCTTGTTTACGCACTACCCATGACAATTTTTCGCATTACAGCAGAATTCGAGAAAACAATTGATAAACCCGGTCCTTACGCAAGGTTTGCAGAAGAAATGCTTGGCCTTAAAAATGTTATTTCAACGGAGAAGGAATCATGGAAAATTAAATCCATTACACTTGAAACATCGGAAGAAATAGATCCATCAGAATATTATGTAATTGGAAGCAAAACAATTGTTCAGAGCAATGCTCTCGCTCTTAAACGAGCAGGTTTGATTCTCGATCTTAACCCGGCAAAATATGATGCCGAACAAAGAGTAATTTCTTCTTCAGGCATGGTTGATAAAAATCTTTCATATACTGATCTGGGTTCCGATGAATATTTTACAAGCCGAAGTGATACAGCTTACCGCATGGTAAAACTCGATACAATGTTTATAAGAATTCCTTATCTAATTGAACGCAAGCAACAGCTTACCCAGGAACAACTTGCTGAAAGAGCCGCAAAAACTCTTCTTGAACTCAGGGAGGGGAAAAATATGATACTTACAGGAGAAGCAAATGTATATCCCCAAAGCAATGCTGCAATAGATGAGATAAACAGGATGGAAAGGGAATATCTGGCTCTATTTGCAGGTAAATCTGCTTCTGAGACCAGAGTTATGCATTATACTTTTATTCCTGATAACGAAAATATAAAAAAACCAGTTGAGATTTTCAGATTTTCAACATCGGGCGGCCCTTCAAATATATCTTCAAAATCCGGCTTGCCAGTAGTTATAGAACTTGAGCCTGCAGGGAAAATTAAGGATATAACTTATGTGCCCAGGCCCTTATCAAAGGAAGAGGGAATTGCATCGGTCATATCAGATAAACTATATTACAGAACTCCGGAAGTGGCTCTGATAAGAATAAAATATGGCAACGAGACTCTTTTTGAAACAAGAAGACTGGTATACCAACTCGGACAGACAATGCAGCTTCCTGCAAATTATATAATAGGTAAATAAATATTGTTAATGCTTATTGTATTTTCCCTTTGAAACTTTTGCTATAATCCTGGAAACTCATTTTCTCATAGGCTTTTTCAGCAAAGAATGAAAGCAAAGATTCCATCTCTTTTGCATCCCTGTACCCTGGAACATTTGTCAGAAGCTGAAGCTTTTCGTTAAAAAAAACAAGATTAGGATAGGAGAGCTGACCTCTTAAAAGAGCAACTGCAAGCTGATGTGTTTTTCCCGCTTTACCGTCATTGATAAAATTCATTCCAAGGAAAGTTACAGGCTCTTTACCTTCGGCGTTAAACTTTACAGGATAAAATTTCGTATTTAGAATTTCTGCAATGACAGGATTTGAAAAAGTTTCCTGGTCAAGTTTTTTGCACCAGCCACACCAATCAGTGAAAGTATCAATTACTATGGGACGTGGACTGGCTTTGACCAATTTCTCGGCTTCCTGAATCGAATACCATTTAACCGGTTTGTCCTGCCCGTAAGCAATTATTATTGTTCCTGCCAGTATTATTGACAAAATAGTTTTTCTGCTCATTATATTTCCCAGTTTTCTTTTCATTCTGTCGAACAAAATAAGTAAAAATAAAATATCTCTATTAATTTAATTATAATTTACCCTTTTTGTTTTTAACAAAAATTTTGCCGAAATGTTGCGAAAAAAAGTTACTAACATAGTCAGATAATAAATAATTGATACTTTTAATGCCTCAAATTAAAAAAGTGAGTTAAAATATGGAAGAAATAAGAAGAACCCTTCGTGATTCCAAAACAGCCAGATGGATTGCGCTTGCTGTTATTTCATTCACAATGCTTTGCGGGTATTATCTTACCGATGTAATGGCATCGCTTAAACCGCTTCTCGAAAAAGAATTATCGTGGAGTAGTTCCGAATACGGCATTTTTACAAGTGCTTATGGATGGTTTAATGTGTTTTTGTTAATGCTTATTTTTGGAGGAATAATCCTCGACAAAAAAGGAGTTAGATTTACCGGAAAGCTCGCCACTGTAATAATGGTAATTGGTACAGCTATTAAATATTGGGCAATATCCACTCATAGCCTCGATGGTCATAGTTTGTTCGGGATAAAACTTCAGGTAATAATTGCAGGGTTGGGTTATGCAACTTTCGGAGTTGGTGTTGAGGTTGCAGGTATTACAGTATCGAGGATAATAGTTAAATGGTTTAAGGGGAAAGAAATGGCTCTTGCCATGGGGCTTGAAATGGCAACTGCAAGAATTGGTACTGGTCTGGCCATTGCAACATCTGCTCCATTGGCTGTCGCTCTTAAAGGAGTATCGAAACCTGTACTTATTGGGCTAATTTTATTGTGCATTGGAATGATAGCTTTTTTTCTTTATACTATAGAAGATAAAAAGCTCGATCAGGAAATTGAAGCCGAAACCTCGATTAGTGAAAAGCCGGCAGAGGAAACATTTAAAGTAAAGGATATCTTATATATATTAAAGAATAAAGGCTGGTGGTATATTGCAATATTATGTGTATTATTTTATTCTGCTGTTTTTCCGTTTTTAAAGTACGCAACCGATTTAATGGTAAATAAGTTCGGTTTAAATGAGAAAGTTGCAGGGCTCATTCCAATGCTTCTCCCGTTCGGTACAATTATACTTACTCCATTTTTTGGAAATATTTACGACAGGAAAGGGAAAGGTGCTACGATTATGATAATCGGAGCAGCACTTCTTATTTTCGTTCATGCTTTATTTTCTATACCTGCTCTTAACCAGGTACCTGTTGCTATATTCCTTATGATTGTTTTAGGAATTGCATTTTCACTTGTTCCTTCAGCCATGTGGCCTTCAGTCCCAAAAATCATTCCCGAAAAACAACTTGGCACTGCTTATGCGCTTATTTTCTGGGTGCAGAATTGGGGCTTAATGGGTGTTCCTGCGCTTATTGGCTGGGTGCTCGATAAATATTGTATTACTGGAAAACATCTTATTGAAGGCGTTGAAATATCGAGTTATGACTATACAATTCCAATGATAATTTTTACCCTTTTCGGAGTGCTTGCTCTTGTTCTTGGATTTTTGTTGAAAGCAGAAGACAAACGTAAAGGTTACGGCCTTGAATTGCCAAATATTAAGAAATAGAAATAAAAAGAATAAACAACAATAAACAACAATTAAAGTATAAGGTTTATGCCATCTTGATTAGTATAGCTTTCAGAGTGTCGGTCACATCTTCTTCTTCATCAACGCATCTCTCGAGCATTTCGAGGATTTTACTGTTCTTGAGTAATTCTTTAGGATCTTCTTCTTTTTCGAACAATTTAAGGGCACCATCAAAAAATAATTCATCCGCAGCATGCTCTATATCTTTTATGTTATTGCAGCATCGCATTATGTTTTCCCTGTTTGCGCCTGCATTACTCAACAAGTGTACCGCTTTGTCAATTTCAATCGATGCCTTGTGAATAAATCCGGCTAAATCGGAATATACAGAAATAATTTTTTTTGGTTTATAAAGTAATATACTGCGGCCGATACTATTTATCGAATCCAGTACATCATCCATATGCGAGGCAAGCTCTTGAATGTCTTCACGGTCAAATGGGGTAATAAATGAACTATTAAGCTGATTATAGATGTTAACTGTTATATCGTCTCCTATGAGCTCGATATCCTTTATCTCTTTATTATATTTTTCAAGTTCTTTTAATTCTGTAACATTCATCATTTTTTTTAGAGCTTCTGCTGCCTTGACCAGGTTTTCAGAAGCAGAATCGAAAAGCGGGAAAAATGCATGATCTTTTGGAACGAACAATTTAAAAATATTGTTTAATTTCATACAAGTTGATTTTAGTTAAAAAATTATATAATCCATGTCAGGAGGTAATATATACCTCCGCCAAGTAGAGCTGAAACAGGTATTGTCAAAATCCATGCCCAGAATATATTTCTTGTGACACCCCATTTCACTGCCGAAGCGCCTTTCCTTGCGCCGACACCGATAATTGAGCCTGTAATTGTATGCGTTGTGCTTACAGGAATGCCAAAATGAGTGGCTGCAAATAATGTCAGCGCACCGGCAGTTTCGGCACAGAAACCTTCAAATGGTTTAAGCTTTGTTATCCTTTGTCCCATAGTTTTCACTATCCTCCAGCCACCAGTAAGTGTGCCGAGCGAAATTGCCGTATGACATGACAGCACGATCCACAATGCAATTTCATCATTCTTCGATGCAAGACCGCTTACAATTAGTGAGACCCAGATTATTCCCATAGATTTTTGGGCATCGTTTCCTCCATGCCCTAAGCTGAAGGCTGCAGCCGAAAGTAGCTGAAGTCTTCTGAAATGCTTGTCAACACCAAAAGGTGTATGTTTTTTTACCAGATTGATTACTATTGCTGATATAATGAAAGAAATCAACATTCCAAGAAGTGGAGCAACGAAAATAAATATAATTATCTTCAACACTCCTGAGAATATTACGGAGCTAACTCCTGAACATACTATGGCTGAACCCACAAGACCGCCAACAAGAGTATGGGATGAACTCGAAGGCAAACCAAGCCGCCATGTAATTAAATTCCAGATAATTGCAGCAATAACAGATGATGCTATAACTGTAAGGTTCACTACGTCGGGATTGATTACACCTTTACCTATTGTAGTGGCAACTTTAAGAGGAAACACCGTGAAGGCTATAAAATTAAAAAAAGCGGCAAAAACTACCGCTGAAAAAGGAGAGAGAACTTTAGTGGATACAACTGTTGCAATAGAGTTGGCAGAGTCGTGGAAACCATTTATGAAATCAAAAACCAGAATAAGAGCAATTAAGATATATAAAAATGTCATATAAAAATTAATTGTTATCTCATTAACAAAATGGTATTACACTTTGTCAAAACGCTCGCAAATATATAAAAGAAATAAAAGTAAAAGAGACAATCAATTTTTCCGACAGATATATTTCTCTAAATTTGGCTTTAATAGCCTTGCATAGAAATTGTTAAATTTTCATTTAAAAAAGCAATCATTAAAATCGGAAGAGTTATTTTTAATTTTTGTTAAACATTTTTCTTACATTTAATCACTTTTATAAATCGATATAAACTAATCTATTAATGATATGAATGATATTACAAAATTGCAGCCTTCAAAAGTGTGGAATTATTTCCATGAGATTACAAAAATTCCTCATCCTTCGAAAAATGAAAAGAAACTGATTGAATATGTTGTTAAGTTCGGAAGGGATAATAATCTGGAAACAATTGTTGACCGTGTTGGGAATGTTATTATACGTAAACCTGCAACTTCAGGGATGGAAAACAAAAAATGCGTTATTCTTCAAACCCATCTCGACATGGTTCCACAGAAAAACAATGATAAAGTTCATGATTTCACCAGAGATCCGATTGAAACTATTATTGACGGAGAATGGGTAAAAGCAAATGGCACTACTCTTGGAGCCGACAACGGTATAGGGGTCGCTTCGACGCTTGCTATACTGGCTTCTTCCGATATTCCACATGGTCCATTGGAAGCCCTTTTTACAATAGATGAAGAAACAGGAATGACAGGTGCAAACGAATTAGAACCCGGGCTTTTAAAAGGAGAGATTCTTTTAAATCTTGATTCCGAAACTGAAGGGGAACTTTGTGTTGGTTGCGCCGGTGGGGTAAATGTGAATGCAAAAAGGTATTATAACGAGGAATCAGCGCCCGACGGTTTTACTCCTTATATGATAGTTATAAAAGGGCTAAAGGGAGGACATTCCGGAGTTGATATAGCAGCAGGAAGAGCAAATTCAATTAAACTCCTGTTCAGGTTTCTTATGCAGGCTGAAGCAAATTTCGGAATAAGAATTGCAAGTGCTGCAGGTGGAGACCTACGCAATGCAATTCCACGGGAGGCCTATGCTGTTGTCCTTGTGCCTGAAAGCAAAGAGAACGAATTTGAATCTTTTGTAAAACGACATGAAACAATTTATAAATCGGAATTTGCCGAGACCGAACCCGATCTGGTATTTTATTGTGAAAAAACCGAAGTTCCTCCAAAAGTAATGAACAGGGAGGATCAATATCGTATTATTAGAGCGGTATTTGCCTGTCCACATGGCGTTCAAAGAATGAGCCAATCTATGAAGGGACTGGTTGAAACATCCAATAATCTTGCAATTGTCCGCTGTAAAAACAGTAAATTCGAGGCTTACAACCTCACCCGCAGCTCTGTTGATTCGGCAAAAGAGGCAACTGCATGGAAAATTGCGGCTGTTTTTCATCTTATTGATGCAGAAGTTGAACTCGAAGGTTCGTATCCGGGATGGAAACCCAATATCAACTCACCAATATTGAAGATAATGAAAAATGTATATGAGCGAAAATATGGACATGAACCTGATGTAAATGCCGTACATGCCGGACTTGAATGTGGAATTATAGGGGGAATTTATCCTGAGCTCGATATGATATCACTGGGCCCGACAATCAAAAATCCTCATTCCCCCGAAGAAAGAGTACATATTCCTTCGGTTGCGAAATTCTTTGAATACCTTTGTGAAGTTTTAAAAGAAGTACCTGAAAAATAGAGTTTAAAGGGCCTTAATAAAAATGTCGACAGCCCAACAATTTTATATAATTAAGCCTCGACCTTAATTTCAACAAGGACATCATCCTTATTTACAATAGTGCCTGGCTTTGCATTGATTTTTAATGCTATTCCGTTTACCGGCGATTGTATTTCATTCTGCATCTTCATGGCTTCCAGAATGATGATAGGTTCCCCCACAAGTACCTGACTGCCTTCTCTTGCAAGTACGTCCACAATTTTGCCAGGCATCGGAGCTTTTATAATTTCTTTTTCCTTCTTGCCTTTCTGTTTGTTGAGCACTTTCATCCTCTTGTAACTGAAAGGAGTTTCGATGGTAAATACATAACTAATATCATTAAAAAGAATCTCGTACTTATTTTGCCTCGAACGAATTATTTCAACAGGATATTTTCTGTTTTTAAATAGAATATATGTTCCAAACTTTTCGTCGTGCTTAAGCTTTACTTCATAATTTCGTTTTCCAATCTTTATAATATTCTTAAGGGGGAGAGTAAAAATATATTTCCTGTTGCTTGAAGCAATAGCATAAAGCTTTTTAATTTTCGAGTTATCATTTACCATAGTCTATTATTAAATTTGACTGATTCTTTTATTTAACAGCCAGGGATCAATTTCACGACTTTCATTGAAATTGAGATTTATACTGTTTTCGCTCAGGTTTTCTTCTATAAAGAGTTTTGTTGCAAACCATGCAGCAAGCATTTCCTCGTATTCGCTGTTATAAAAATATTGAGTAAGTTCTTTTTCTATAAAAGATGTTGTGAACGTGCCACCTGTAAATTTAGGATGCCTTACCAACATCCTGAAAAAAGGCAGAGTGGTTTTTGTTCCTTTAATCCAAACTTTATCGAGAGCCAGTTTGCAGTGTTTAATAGCTTCCTTTCGGTCCTTGCCTTTGACAATAAGTTTGGCAATCATGGAATCGTAGTTTGGTACAATAACTGATCCGGCAATAACGCCTGTATCTACTCTTACATAATCATCGTCAGGGAAATATATTTTTTCAATTTTCCCGGGATTGGGTGCAAAACCTGCCTGAACGTCTTCAGCATTAATTCTGCATTCAATCGCCCATCCATTTATTTTTATATCTTCTTGTTTGAGCTGCAACTCTTCACCGTTTGCTACCCTTATTTGTTGTTCGATAAGATCTATACCAGTTATTTCTTCAGTAACCGGATGTTCAACCTGGATTCTGGTGTTCATTTCCATGAAATAGTAATTTTTGTCGGAATCGAGCAGAAATTCAACTGTCCCTGCAGAATAATAGCCTGCAGCCTTTACAAGTTTTACTGCAACGTTACCCATTTCTTCTCTCAGTTTTTCATCGAGTGCGCAGGATGGGGCTTCTTCAAGAAGTTTCTGATGCTTTCTTTGGATTGAACATTCCCTTTCTCCAAGATGGATGATATTTCCTTTTTTGTCGCCAATAATTTGAAATTCAATATGTTTAGGATTTTCAATATATTTTTCTATAAAAACGGAGGGATCATTAAATGCTTTTTCAGCTTCTTTACTTGCTATTATGAACATTTTTTCGATGTCTTCCGGTTTTCTCACAATTCTCATACCTCTTCCTCCTCCGCCTGATGCAGCCTTAATAATAACAGGATATCCTATTTTTTCTGCAATTTTTACCGCCTCTTCTTCATTTGCTATATTTCCCTGGCTTCCTGTTGCCATTGGAATATTATTTGCCAGGGCTATTTTTCTTGCAATAGTTTTATTTCCTATTTTATAAATAGAATCAGGCGAAGGTCCTATAAATTCAATATTATTGTCGAGACATTTCTGGGCAAAATAGGCATTTTCGGCAAGAAATCCGTACCCTGGATGGAGAGCGTCTGCTCCGGTTTTTAAGGCAATTTCAATTATTCTATCAATATTAAGGAATACAGGAATTTCCGAATCATCGTCCGTATTGTCATAAACAAAATTGGCGTAAGAAAGATAAAGTGCAGAAGGTTCTACTGCTGTTTTTATTGCAACAGTTTCTATTCCCATCCGGCGCGCCGTTTTCATTATCCTCACAGCTATTTCACCTCTGTTTGCAATAAGTATTCTTTTAATTCCCATTATTGTTATTTAAGTTAATATTTATTTTAACTAAAAACTTCTATTTTACAACTTTCTACACTTCTCCTTTTCTCCCTTTTACCTTTTACCTTTTACCTTTTTCCTTTTTCCTTTTTCCTTTTTCCTTTTACAGCGGTATATTCCCATGTTTTTTCGACGGCACTTTTACCCATTTATTTTTCAGAGCTTCAAATGCTGACACTACTTTTTGTCTTGTAACGGCTGGATCAATAACTTCATCTATATATCCAAGTTCATCGGCTATAAAAGGATTAGCCACTTTATCTCTATATTTTTTTACAAGTTCTTTCTTTAGTTCGGCAGGGTTTTCTGCTTCGGCAAGTTCTTTCTTATAAAGTATTGCCACTGCACCGTCGGGTCCCATAACTGCAATTTCTGCGGTAGGCCATGCAAAACTAAAATCGCCGCCCATATTTTTGCTGTTCATAACGATGAAAGCTCCTCCATAAGCTTTTCTTAATATTACAGTAATTTTAGGGACAGTAGCTTCGCTATAAGCATAGAGCATTTTTGCTCCATGTCTTATTATTCCGGCATGTTCCTGGTCAACTCCGGGAAGGAAGCCCGGCACATCTTCGAATGTAAGAATAGGGATGTTAAATGCATCACAGAATCGTATAAACCTTGCAGCCTTTACGGATGAATCTATATCGAGTACGCCTGCAAGTACTTTTGGCTGGTTGGCAACAATGCCAATAGTCTTGCCTTTGAGACGTGCAAAACCTGTCACAATACTCTGTGCGAAAAGCTCGGCAGTCTCAAAAAAAGTATTTTTATCTACAACAAGATTTATAACATCTCTGACGTCATAAGCCTTGTTGGGATCGTCCGGCACAATATCTCTTAGCTTCGGATTAACATCAGGTGTTGTTGTGTCTTCCGCAACCGTAGGTGGATTTTCGACATTATTAGATGGGAGATATGCAAGGAATTTTTTCAACGCAAGTATTGTGTTCTCTTCATCATCATAAATCATGTGGGCGACGCCGCTTATCTTTGCATGAACTTCCGCACCCCCGAGAGCATCAAAAGTAACGTCTTCGTTTAATACTTCTTTTACAACATTTGGCCCGGTGACGAACATAAAACTTGTCTGATTCACCATGAAAACAAAATCCATGAGGGCAGGTGAGTAAACTGCACCACCTGCGCAAGGTCCCATTACAACGGCAATTTGTGGAATAATACCTGACGATTGAATACAATTGTTAAAAATTGAGGCATAGCCGGCAAGACTTGCAACGCCTTCCTGTATCCTTGCGCCGCCCGAGTCGAGTAGTCCGATCACAGGTGCACCCATTTTCAAGGCCATTTCCTGTATTTTTGCAATCTTTTTTGAATGCACCAGGCCCAGCGAACCTCCCATTATCGTAAAGTCCTGAGCATAAGCGAATACGAGTCTACCGTTAATCTTGCCATGACCTACGATAACCCCGTCGCCATAAATTTTTTCAATTTTCCCAAATTCAACATTCTGAACAGCCGGTACAACATAAGCATCTATTTCTTCAAAAGTGCCTTTGTCAAAAAGCAGGTTTATTCTTTCCCATGCAGTTAGTTTACCTTTTGAATGTTGCTTTTCAGCCAGTGACGGACTGTATTGCTTTTTAAGCGCTTCCTGCCTTTCGAGGAAGGCTTTGAAACTTTTTCCTGAAACATCCATAATCGGAAAGATTTAATAATAATACCGGATTAATTCTATTAATCTTAAATTCCGATATTTTAACAGCCGTAAAAATAATTAAACTCCATAGATTTGCAAAATAGTTTTCGAACGGAAATTTATTTATAATTATATTATGTTGATTAATAATCAATAAAGATAAGATAATTATCGAATGTTTATAAAATATTATTTTTGTTCATTTTTAAAAATTGACATTTCAATTTGATTACATATAATATGTCCGATCAATATGTGACATTCCTGTATTCTGGGAGTTTCAGAAGAAGGCACTTTTATTATTAAATCACACATTGAAGCCATTTTGCCACCAGGCATTCCTGTTAATCCTATAACAAATATCCCTTTTTGTTTTGCAGATGATATTCCCTCTATTATATTCGGTGAAGAGCCTGAAGTTGATAACACAACAAGAACATCTCCATTGCTACCAATAGCTTCTATTTGCCTTGAAAAAATTACATTAAAATCGTAATCATTAGAGACAGAGGTTAGTACTGAAGTATTGGTAGTTAATGCTACTGCTGCTAAAGGAGGCCGGTCGAATCCGAACCTGCAAACCAGTTCTGCCGTAAGATGTTGAGCATCAGCAGCGCTGCCTCCGTTGCCTGCAAAAAGTATCTTATTGCCTTTTTTCAATGCATTTACGCAAATTTGAGCAGTTTTATCTATTGTTTTAATAATCTCCTCATTATCAAGAATTGACTGCTTTACAGCTATGGATTCTTTAATTTGTCTTCTAATTTCTTCCATGGATTTTGCATTTTAAGTCATTACGTTTCGCTGTCGCTCCAGCTTTCTCCCATTCTCGTCCCCTCTCTCCATCTCCCTATTGCCTATTGCCTTCCGCCTTTTTCACCTTGGCTTAAACAGCCCTGCTTCATTCGATCCCAGCAGACCTGCTCTAAATACCGGTTCACTGACATGATTCAGTCTGGCTATCATTTCAGGTGTTACAACTTCAAAGTGGTGAAGTTTTTCAATTTTTTCACCTATATATTCAAGATCTTCATCCGTTGTTTCCCAGTTTCTGCTATCGTATGCTGACAGATTTAAAGGAAGTGAATAGGATCGTAGTGTCTTTTCACCTTTGGTATTATAATAAAAATCAAAATACGACATAATAAGTTCTCTGATTGAGCGATAAACTGGTTCACGAAATCTAAGAAGTGTAAAATTGGATTTTGCTACAGCTCCCCAGTGTTTGCCTATTTTATAAACTGCGATTACATGATCGTCATCGTTATATGATTTCATATCCACAAGAAGAGGTTTAAACCCGATAAACCTGAGAGCTGAGGCTGCAAAAATAGCACCTTCAAAACAATGAGCCTTTCTTCTTCTTATTACCCATCTTGGAGACTTGCATTCATATTCAGGATTATATTCAATAGAATCGAGAAAATCCTGAATTTTCTGCGGACTATTCAGGCTATTTAAAATTTCAATTTCATTATTTTCCCATTTTCTCATCTTTTCAGTCAATCAGTCAATCAGTCAATCCCCCAATCAGTCAATCAGTCAATCACCCAATCAGTCAATCAGTCAATCACCAAATCCTCTCTCCATCTCCCTTTCTCCCGGCGAGTTCCTTAATAATCTTTCTCATTTCGTCGTATTGTCTCTCCATACTTCTTACCAGCTGAAACTGAGCCCTTGTTCGTTGCAGATTATGTTCTTTATGATGTATTTTATAGTATTTATCACCATCAATATAGTCGGTGAGGAAACGTACTCCCTGTATAAAAGTTATAACCAATGGTGCAAAAGCAAGATATTCAAGTTCAGTTTCATTGAGAACATATTTTATTTCAGACAGATAGCCCGCTGAATATGCCCTGAAAAGATTAATATCCAGATTTACTTTTGATAGCTCCTTTTCATCTTCTGTCGCTGTATTGGCCGCAGTCCTTATTGCATCGCCAAAGTCATAATGGACATATCCAGGCATTACGGTGTCGAGGTCTATAATGCATAATGCCTTTCCGGTTTGTTCGTCGAATAATATATTATTGAATTTCGTATCGTTATGTGTAATTCGTAGTGGTATTTTCCCTTCTTTTCCAAGGTTATGAATAGTTTTCATTTTCTTGGCCCTTTCCTCGACGAATTTGCGCTCACTGGTAATTAGTTTCGCTCTTTCTGCAGGGTCTTCTGAAACCTTTATAAAAAAAGTTTCGAGGCGTTTTTCGGCATTATGAAAATCAGGGATGGTCTCGTGCAATGGTGGTTCTGGAAGATCCGAAAGCATTGCCTGAAACTTGCCGACAATTCTCCCTCCCTCGAATGCTTTATCAGGCGAGTCAACAATATCGTACGATATATTCCTTGGGATAAACAGGAAAGCTCTCCAGTATTTACCTTCTGAATCAATAGTCCAGCTTTTCCCTTCAACTGTATGAATCAAAGTAACAGTTTCTCGTTTAACATCTGAACCTGGAATAGCTTGAATTTTTTGTCGCATATGAGCCGTGACACGCTCAATATTCTCTTGCATCCGTGGTACGTCTTTGAATACATTACTATTAATACGTTGAAGAATATAATCATCAGTGTCAGGTTCAACTGTCTTTATAAGAAATGTATCGTGGATATGTCCGTTTCCATATACTTTTCCTTCGAGGAAAGTTCCTTCGGCACGGAATTTTCTTAAAATATTCTTCAGGAAGTTGTCAGGATTTAAGTCCGATTTTATGTCCGATGAATGCATAATAAGCTATTATCAGGTATGAGGGAACACATATCCAGTAAGCTGTCTGAGTGTTGAAAGTGACAGCCAGTTTGCCATAAACGAGCGGGATAATAGCGCCTCCGGCTATTGCCATTATAAGCATTGCGGATGCAATTTTGGTGTACTTACCGAGGCCGGCAAGAGCTAAAGGCCATATAGCAGGCCATACGAGCGAATTTGCAAGGCCCAGAAGTGCAACGAAAAGAACAGTTACAGGTATAACAAGTTGTAATGGTTTAAATGTTGTTATGTCTATAAAAGGCATTACAAATTTTATATGAGCCGGAGTAAAGATGGCTCCGAGAGAAAACACAATTCCAAGCAGGCCACATATTTTTAGAGCATTTGACTGGGAAATATATTTTGGTATAAAAATAATTCCCAGTAAATATCCGATTATCATCCCGGTCATTGTAAGGGAAGTATAATATTTTGCCGACTCCATATTTATTCCGAGCGACTGACCGTAGCGAATGATTGTATCGCCTGCAATGACTTCAACTCCAACATAGAAGAAAAGCGTGATAACACCAAGAATAAGATGCGGATATTTCCAGATGCTCGGTCTGACTCCTTCTTCACCTACAAATTCATCTTCAGCCTCAGTATCAACTTCAGGCATGTGTACAAGTTTGATTGCAAGTCCTAACAGTAAAAGAACAGCTGCCATTACAATATAAGGTACTATCACCCTGCTGGCCATTTCATTAAGGATGCCTGTTCTTGTGACCGCATCTGTTGCCTGGGCAAGCTGTATCTCGAGTTCATCGGCATCTTTTAATATAATACTTGCAAGTATTATAGGTGCAATAGCTCCGGCAAATTTGTTGGCAATACCCATTATACTTATTCTTTTTGCCGCACTTTCACGTGGACCAATTATTGTTATATAAGGATTTGATGCTGTCTGTAAAAGTGTAAGTCCGGTACCCATAATAAAGAGGCCGGTAAGAAATAAACCGAATGTACGTGTAATGGCAGCAGGGATAAAAAACAAACATCCCGCAGCCATTATCCATAGTCCAACTGACATTCCGTTCTTGAAACCTGTCTTTTTCAGAACAGGTGTCATAGGTAGAGCCATTACAAAATATGAAATGTAAAAAGCTGTGGCTACAAAATATGCCTGGAAATCATTCAGTTCGCAAGCTGTCCGTAAAAAGACTATAAGTATGCTGTTAAGCCAGGTTACAAACCCGAAAATAAAAAAAAGAAGCCCGATTACAGTTATGGAAAAGATGTAATCTTTACGGCTTATCGTCGAAGATGTTGGTTCGCTTGTCATTTTTTTAAAATTTGAGTTTTCCCAAAACTAATCTTTTTTGTTATTTCAACAAATGAAAAATGAGGGAAAATTAATTCATCCAAATCATTTTTATAAAACTACAGGTTATTTGTTTATTTTTGTGAGATTTATATTGTTATAAAAAAATGATGATTTAATAATTCTTAATTATTGTTAATAGTTCGGTCAAAACAATTAAAAAATATTGTGAAAATTTAATTATAAAAACAAAATATTAAATATGGATAAAAAACAAAATATCAAAATGGATAAAATGGATAAAAAAGAAATAATTGAAATGATTAAAAAGAAACGGGCTTTTATTTCAGATATGGATGGGGTGTTATATCATGGCAATAAATTATTACCAGGTGTGCCTGAATTCGTTGCATGGCTTAAAAGAGAAGGGAAAAAGTATCTGTTTCTTACTAATTCAAGTGAAAGAACGCCTAAAGAGCTTAAAGAGAAGATGCAGCGGCTTGGCATCGACGTTGACGAGAGTGTGTTCTATACGAGTGCACTTGCTACTGCCAATTTTCTTTCCGGACAGAAACCTGGTGGTTCGGCTTTCATTATTGGTGAAACAGGACTGATAAATGCTATGTATAATGCCGGTTACTCGATGAACAATGTCAATCCCGATTATGTTGTAATAGGGGAGACCCGAAGTTACAATTATGAAAAGATCGAACAGGCTGTAAATCTTGTCCTTAAAGGGGCAAAACTCATAGGTACAAATCCTGATGTAACAGGTCCTGCCGAAGACGGTATCGTACCTGCCTGCAGGTCCCTTTTGGCACCGGTCGAGCTGGCAACAGGAAGATCTGCATACTATGTCGGAAAACCGAATCCGCTAATGATGAGGATAGCTCTTAAAAAGCTCGGGCAAAACCATGAAGACACAATAATTATCGGCGACAGAATGGATACTGATATCATCGCAGGAATAGAATCGGAAATAGATACTTTACTTGTACTTTCAGGAATTACCGACCGTGTAATGGCCGACCAATTTCCTTATATGCCAACCTATATTCTTGACGGAGTGCTCGAATTAATAAACTGAATAAATTTTGCTTTAAATAATTTAAGATTTTTTATTTTTTTTTCATTGATAGTTCTCTTGACTTTGCGCCAAGATAGCCTCCATGATGTCTTTTGGCATATTCCTCAGCAGTGAAACCAATTTTTTCCATCATCAGTACTACAAGTGCATCTCCAATAACTGTCATTACAGTTGTTGAACTCGTTGGCGTCAGACCTAATATGCAAACTTCTTCAGGATTTCCGGTATAAATTACACAATCAGCTTTATGGGCAAGAGGACTGTCGGGGTGACCCGTAATTACAACAATAGGAATTGCAGGATATAAATTGTCTTTAAGATCTGCAAGTTCAATTATTTCCCTTGTTTTACCTGAATTTGAAATTGCCAGCAATATATCATTCTCCTGTAAAACCCCCAGGTCGCCATGCTGAGCTTCGCTTGGATGTAGAAAAACCGCCGGAGTCCCTGTCGAACTAAATGTTGTGGCTATATCATGAGCTATCTGACCAGCCTTTCCCATTCCACTTGTGACCAGCTTACCCTTTTTAATATGTACATGCTTATGTATCAGATCAATCGCTTTTTCGTACGAATCATTTACGGGTATATTCAGAATAGCTGAAGCTTCAGCTTTAAAAATCTCTTTTATTTTCTCTTCCATTTTTTTTTATTCATTTGAGTTTCAAAATTATCAAAAAACAAATTTTATACTGTGGAAAGATTTTCCAGTAAACCTGTTTTGTTTACAAAGATTTATATTTTTGTGAGTATACAACGATAATAATTTATTTTATTACAACTTATTATTAAAAAATTATATGGCTAAATTCAAAGATTCTTCCGGGATAAGTTCACAGCCATACATTGTTCTAACAGCATTTCTTGCAATGATGGCTATTGTGGGATTTGCTCTATACGGACTGCCGTTTTTCTATGATTTATGGATAAATGAATTTGGATGGTCGAGAGTTACTGTCACGTCAGGAAATGCAATAAGCAAATTGCTTGTTGCTCCGCTTTTTGGATTTATTGCCGGATGGATAATTGACAGATACGGACCTCGCAGAGTGATGCTTGCAGGAATACTCATGGCTGGAACTGCTCTGATAGGCCTTGGCATGATGAATTCATTATGGATGTTTTATTTTTTCTATTTCCTTAACGCACTTGGATATATTTTCGGTGGGCCTCTTCCATGCCAGGTTCTCATATCCAAATGGTTTGGTAAAAACAGAGGCAAGGCAATGGGTATTGCATATATAGGTATTGGAACAGGAGGAGTTATTGTGCCCCAGCTTTCGGCATTGTTAATTAAAAACATTGGATGGCACTTTGCCCTTGTGACACTTGGCGTACTTATTATACTTATGGCTTTTCCATTTGCTTTTTTTATTAAAGAAAAAAAGGAACCGGCTGTTGAGAAAAAAAAGGAACAAGCAGACGTCCCGATGAAACAAATATTGAATAATCCTTATTTCTATCTACTTGCGATAGGAAGTATGTGCTCGATAGCAGCAGTTGGAGGAACAAACCAGCATCTAAAACTGTACCTGCGCGACCTGCAGTTTACTCAGGAACAGGCTGCCAATGTTGTTTCTCTTGTGCTTCTCTCAAGTATTGCAGGAAGATTACTTATTGGATGGCTTGCTGATATATTTCCCAGAAAGTATGTTATGATTCTGGTTTACATGATAGTGTCTTGTGCAATACCTCTGCTATTACTGCCGGAATTTACAGGAAGAATATACTTGTTTGCCGTTATTTTTGGAATCGGTCTGGGCGGAGATTATATGATTATTCCTCTTATGGCCGGAGATTTATTTGGAGTAAAAGTCCTTGGCAGGGTAATGGGTATTGTGCTTGTTGCCGACGGCATAGCCGAATCTCTTGCACCGATGATGGTTGGCGCACTTTATAACGAAGCTACCAGAAGCTACTCCCTTGGATTTATGGTATTGATATGTATTGCCCTTGCCGGCGCTCTTTGCGTATCATTCTTACCGAAACAAAAGAAAGAACAGAAAGAAATTGGCTAATTTTATCCATTACATTTTCTTTATCCTATATACTTTAAAAGCAGCCAGATGGCTGCTTTTCCGTGATCCCGGAGGGACTCAAACCCCCAACCTTCTGATCCGTAGTCAGATGCTCTATTCAATTAAGCTACGGGACCATTTTATTTTAGGAAAGCAAATATAACAAATTTTTATTTTTGTTAATATTGGCTTATTTTAGTAGTGAAATAAGGCCAATTATTTTAAGATATAAGATTTTAATTATAAACTTTTTAAAGTAATTTCCATGAAAAAGACGGCAAAACTTCTGCTTAAAATTGTTTCAGGACTGATTCTCCTCATTCTTATTCTTCTTTTTACAATACCTGTGCTTTTTAAGGATAAAATTAAAACAGGAGTGGAATCCATTATAAATGAGTCGATTAATGCGAAAGTAGCATTTGCCGATTACAGTCTCGGATTCTTTAGCAATTTCCCAAACCTTACTTTTTCGCTTAAAGATGTATATGTTTCCGGAATTGATAAGTTCGAAGGTGATACTCTTGCCGGATTCAGCTCATTGCGACTTGTATTCAATCTTCCAAGTCTTTTTAGTAAATCAGGATACGAAATCAAATCGGTTGTTCTCGATAAAGCAATTGTAAATGCAATATCTTTAAAAGATGGGAGCGTCAATTGGAATATAATAAAACCTTCTGCAGATACAACAGAAATAGTTGAAACCCCTAAACCGCAGCCACAGGCACAACCACAGGAAGAAGCTGGAACAAGTAATATAAAAATCCTGTTAAGGAAGCTTGAAATAAGAAACAGTAATATAAAATACACTGATGAAAACCTGAAATTAGCTGCTATTCTGAACGATTTGAATTACATTCTTACAGGTAACATGAGCTTAAGCGAGACTGACATCAAAATGTCCCTGCATATAGCTGAAACAACTCTGAATCTGGACGGGGTGAAATACCTGAACAAAGCTGTTATTGATACAAAGATTAATTTACTTGCCAATCTCGATAGCATGAAATTTACATTTAAAGAAAATTCTTTTGCTATAAATGATTTTCAACTGAATTTTGCCGGCACAGTTGCTATGCCAGGAAAGGATATTTTGACAGATGTTACTTTTGCAACAAATCGAACTTCGTTCAAGACGCTTCTTTCCCTCATTCCGGCAGTGTATATGACAGGTTATGAGGACCTTAGGGCAACAGGCAGTTTTGCTCTTTCAGGCTCCGCAAAAGGTATATACTCCGACGCCGATAGTACACTACCGGATATAAGCCTGAATCTGAAAATAAATGACGGTGTCCTAAGTTATCCTGCTCTTCCTGAGAAAATAAGTGCAATAAATATTAATATCGATGCACTTGTCAACGGTAAAAATCTTGACCTGACTACCGTAAATCTTAATAATTTCCACTTCGAACTGGCAGGTAACCCGTTCGATATGACTTTTTTCCTGAAAACACCCATAAGCGACCCTGATTTCAAGGGGACAGTTAACGGAAAAATCAGTCTTGATGCCCTTTCAAAAGCCTTGCCTCTCCAGGACCTGAAACTTTCAGGTTTAATTGAAACGGCATTGAATATAGGTGGACGACTTTCCATGATTGAGAAAAAACAATACGAAAGCTTCACAGCCAATGGTACTCTTGGAATCCAAAAAATGTTTGTATCAATGACCGGAATCCCCCAGATTAACATCAATGAAGCTATGTTCCGCTTTTCTCCTGCATATACCTCTATGGAAAAAGTCGATATTCTTGTTGCCGGAACAAGCGATTTATTTTTAAACGGGAATATTGAAAATTACCTTCCATATCTCTTCCGGAATGAAACTATAAAAGGGAAACTTACACTTTCATCAAAAAAAATAGATATTTCTTCAATTCTAAGTTCATTACCGGCCGATACTACGGCTGTAGTTGAAGATACTACAGCCCTTGCTTTAATTGTTGTCCCAAAAAATATAGACTTTGATTTTAATGCAATAATTAATAACCTGATTTATGATAAAATCGACGCAAAAAATTTCAAAGGTCATGTTATAATTCGCGACGGTATATTATCACTACGTGAAACAGGCATGGAAATGCTTGGAGGTTCGATAAGAATGAATGCCGATTACGATACTCGTGATACACTGAAACCAACCTTAAAAGCTGATTTTGAAATTGAAAATGTTGATATTAAAGAATCGTTCAACACTTTTGTAGCTATGCAAAAATTAGCGCAGGTGGCAAAAGGTCTTGAAGGAAGAGTAAGCATCCAGTTGAAATATGAAAGCCTTCTTGGAAGTAACATGATGCCTGTAATACAGACTATTAATGGGTATGGCAAACTTCAGTCGAAAGAAGTCAGGGTAATTGAAGCAGCAGCATTCGATAAATTAAAAGAGCTATTGAATCTGGGAGATAAGTATTCAAATACTTTTAAAGACCTTAATATAAGCTTTAATATCAGGGACGGAAGAGTATATATTAGCCCATTCGATATTAAAATGGGAAATATTAAAATGAATATTTCAGGGGATCATGGACTCGATCAGACACTAAATTACCTGGTAAAGACTGAAATTCCGAGCTCTGAACTCGGTAGTTCGGTGAATAATCTTATTAATAATCTTTCGGCACAGGCATCCTCTTTTGGGGTTGTTTTCAAGCCTGCCGATGTTATTAAAGTAAATGTAAGAATACGTGGAACAGTTGATAAACCAGAAGTGACGCCTGATTTCGGTTCCGGTGCCGAAGGTAAAACAGGTACTATAAAAGAAACTGCTAAAGAAACTGTAAAACAGACAATTGATAATGCAGTTGATAAAGGAAAGGAAAAACTTTCCCAGGAAGCCGAAGAAATGGGCAACAAGCTTATTAAGGAGGCGGAGGAGAAAGGCCGGCAGCTTAGAGATGAAGCAGATAAGGCAGCAATAAAGCTTAAAGAGGAAGCTGAAGCTAAAGCAGCCGATATGATTAAAGCTGCAGAAACGAAGGGTGCTGTTGCACGCGCCGCAGCCCAAAAAGCAGCAGATGCTCTTATTAAAGAAGCAGAAAAAGAAGGGGATCGCCTACGTCAGGAAGCCGATAAACAAGCAATCAAACTACTCGAGGAAGCAAAAGCTAAGAAAGAGGAAATGATAAACAAAAAATAACAGAAAAAAATCTATAATCAAACTATACCTTTTTCTCTTTAATGCGTGCTTTTTTGCCTTTAAGGTTCCGGAAATAAAATATTCTGGCTCTTCTTACCTTACCACGTTTATTAACTTCAATTTTTTCAATAAAAGGAGAGGCAAGAGGGAATATCCTCTCTACACCTACATTACCAGACATTTTTCTTACAGTGAAAGTTGCAGTGTGATTATGACCCTTTTTCTGAATTACAACACCGCGGAATTGCTGAACCCTTTCTTTATTGCCTTCAATTATTTTATAATGAACAGTGATTGTATCACCAGCAGAAAACTCGGGATGCTTATTCTCAATCGAGAGTTTCTCATCAACAACTTTCATTAAATCCATTGCTCAGAGTATTTAATTCATAGTAAAACGGTGCGCAAATTTATTAATTAAAATTAAATTACAATATTCCCGATTTAAAAATCTTTTAATTTCTCCTCTTAATAGGTCAAATTAAAATTAACTTAAATGGCCAGCATATTTTTTTTTCATTATTATTGTATATTAAATTACATTATATATTTATAAAGCAGTTTATTTAATTGAATATGTATTATAATAGATAGATATTCAATAAAATAGTAATTAAATCATGTATGTAAAATAAATTTTTTATACTATGAAACCTACATTATTAGTTCTTGCAGCAGGAATGGGAACACGTTACGGAGGCGATAAACAACTCGATGTAGTCGGTCCATCAGGCGAAACAATAATTGACTACTCGATTTACGATGCGATAAGAGCTGGATTCGGTAAGATAGTTTTTGTTATCCGCAGGGATATTGAGAAGCAGATAAGAGAACGTTTTGTGGAAAGACTTAAAGATAAAATTGACGTTGATTATGTTTTTCAGGATCTGGACGACCTCCCGGAAGGAGTCGTAGTATCGCCCGATAGAAAGAAACCATGGGGTACCAGCCATGCAATTCTTGTAACAGAACCAATAATCAAGGAACCTTTCGGAGTGATTAACTCCGATGATTTCTATGGCCCCGAATCTTTCAAAATACTTTATGATTTTCTCGTAAACAATAAAGATCCTTATTGTTATTGTATTATAGGTTTCAGGTTGGGAAATACATTGTCCGATCATGGACATGTAAACAGAGGAATATGTAGTGTTGATAGTACCGGCCGGCTTTTAAATATTGTCGAAATGCGTCAGATAGAAAAAACGACAAACGGAGCTGTGGCACCGGGAAAAGAGTGCGATAAAATATATTTTACAGGTGACGAAATTGTTTCAATGAATCTCTGGGGTTTTAAGCCTACATGCTATAAATTCCTGGCGGAAGAGTTCAGAAATTTTATTAGCAAGCATGGCATGGATCCAAAAGCAGAGCTTGATATACCTACTTCGATTGACCGGTTTGTAAAAAGCGGCCAGATAAAAATACAAGTCCTGATGAGTAATGAACAATGGTTTGGTGTTACTTATCGTGAGGACAAACCTTATGTTGTTGAAAATATACTTAAAATGGTTGAACAGGGAATATATCCTCATTCACTTTATTAAAATTTTCAACACTAATAAATTTTAACACTCTGACAGTATTTTTCTTTTACCAGAAAAAGTCTCTCCGTAGAACAGCAATATTATCTCTGTTGTCTGTAACAGTAAGTTCAAGAGTGTGATTTGTATTCTTTGTGATTCTGTCGCTGTCGAATTTGTAGAAAATAAGGTCGTTTTTGGCGTCATATTCGAATAGTGCCCATTTTCCATCTATAAGACCCGTATAATTTTTTATTCCTGAAAGATTGTCGGTAATCTTAATTCTTATTTCTTTCAGGGCCGACAGGTTAGCATTTTGAGTCAATCCGTTCGGAATAATTAAAGGAGGCGTGGTATCGGCAGCTACGGCATAACTACCGAAATTCAGAACAGAGGCTGTGATAAATCCTCCGGAGTATTTTCCTCCGGCACTCTTTATTCGTCCGTTATCATCTACATTAACAACTACGAGCTTCGATGCACCTGCTTTTGGCACGGAATCGGGCATAATTGAGATAGTGATAGCTTTATGTAATGGTGTAAACCTGTCGTGAACCTTGTGAATGGACGAATAGAGAAGGTTATTACCTCTTTCTTTCGTATATCTGAAATAAAGCGAGTCATATAAAGCTCCTTCAGGTATAGTAATTTTAATGCTATCCGATTCGAACAAATTGTTTTTCCAGAATGGCATCGGAGTAATAATTTTATCTTTTTCATTATTAATCTGACCTGCAGTATCTGTAAGAGCGATTTCATTAATCCGAGCATCAATTGGTGGTGAAGCAGATTTTACTTTGAAGCTTAATGTTGAGGTGTTGCCGCTTCCGTCTTTAACTACTATCATAATGTTATGGATGCTTTCTGTATCAAAGTCGTAAAGTCCGTTATTCATATAACCGCTATATCTGTCCAGCTTGTCATTTGGGAGAACAAATACTCTGTGAATCCAGGTATTATTTTTCATAAGAGCTTCATAATCAATATGAGCATTGATATACCTTGTCTGGTCGAAACTGAATTCACTCATGTCATAACGGAACCATGGAATAGAATCAATGAAGAGCTCGATTGAAGTTATATCGAATCTGTTGGGCGTGTTATTCATAAAATCCCTGCAAATTATTCCGAATCCTGCAGTACCGCTTATTGTTAACTCATCGTTTTCGACCAGTTTGTAATTTCCGTTTCTTCCTGAAGCATTGATGAAAATTTTTTTGTTATGGCCGTTTATTAGAGAAGATTTGTTTGCCGGATAAACAACAAGCCTTTCGATTCTTGGTTTAAGGTTGTCTTCGATTTTGAATCCGAATTGTAAAGGATTGACAGGTTTTTCACCGGCAGTTTTTCTTATCTCAAAATGCAGATGAGGGCCTGATGAACTACCAGTATTTCCTGAGAATCCAATTAAATCGCCTTTTTTGAATTGAAACCTTTCTTTCGGAGGATAAATGGTTATAGAATAACTTTTTCTATTATACTGATGCCTTTTGACGTAATCTTCTATTTCCGGAGAAAATGATTCAAGATGCGCATATACTGTCGAAAATCCGGAAGGATGTCGTAGATATATTGATTTCCCAAACCCTGAAGGTGAAACAGAAATAAGGTATACATATCCATCAGCACTGGCAAGAACATTTTTACCTGTAACACCTTGAGTTTTAATATCTATTCCTGAATGAAAATGATCCGGCCTCAATTCAGCAAAACCCGACGAAAGAAAAAGAGGAATATTAACAGGAGGACCGAATATTTCCTGCCCAATTATAAATTCGCTACCTGTTGCGCACAATAAAACAATTAAAAGAATAGATATTTTTTTCACCGGTTTATTAATTTTTAAAGCTTGCAAAACTATTTTTTATTTGAACTTTTGCAAACTTATTATGTTAATATTTTGAAAATGTCATTAAAAAATAGTAATTTTGTAACAAAGTTTTTTGTATGTCTGTTCAGGGTTATGAAGAGTTGAAAAATCTTAACAGTAGAATAAATGAACTAATTCAACGTTATATTAACCTTGAACAAGAAAACAAAAAACTTAAAACCCTGAATAAAGAATATGAAAGATTACTTCAGGAGCATGAAGTTGAAATAAAAGAACTTGAAAAAAAATACGAAAGGTTGAAACTGACAGGAGTTTTGCTTGGTGAAGGAGAAATGAGGCAGGAAGCAAAGAAGAAGATAACGGAACTAGTGCGGGAAATTGACAAATGTATTGCTCTTTTAGAAAGATAAAATATAGTAATGGATGATGAAAAGCTGTATATCAGGGTTAATGTGGCCGACAGATATTATCCATTAAAAGTAGAAAGGGAAGATGAGGAGAAAATCAGGCGGGCGGCAAAAATGATTAATGAAAAAGTCCTGTTGTATAAACAAAAGTATTCTGATAAAGACATACAGGATTTTTTAGCGATGACCGCCCTGCAATTTGTGATAAAGCTGATAGACGAAGAGGAAAAATTAAGTAATGATTATCTCCCCGCTGCCCTGAGTGAACTGACAGGTAAGATTGATTCAGTTCTCGGGAAAAAGAGTGATGACGTTCTTTAAAATAGACAAAAACTAAGTGCCCGCATAGTTTCTTAGTAAGGTGATGAAACTCAACATTCTAAAACTTTGAGGTAAAGCTCAGTTTATTAAAGACAGGCCTCATTCCGTATCAACGGGATTCCGCCTTGCGGCGGAACAGTGGAAGTCTGAGATAAATTGGCAACCTCAGCCATGAAGTAATGGGGTTTTATTCAATCTTAAGAAACTTTGCGGGTTTTTATTTGTGTTGTAACAATAATTAATATGTAAAAAGAAATGAATTTAATTGCATCAAATAGTTTTAACAGTATAACGATTATAATTGCCTCGATTGCTCTTGTAGCAGGATTTGGCATTTCATATATGTTATGGCAGTCTCTCCTCAAAAAGAGGAAGGAAAGAATAATTTCCGAAGCTGAGGCTGAAGCCGAAGTGATCAAGAAAGAAAAGATACTTCAGGCCAAGGAACGCTTTCTTCAATTAAAATCTGAACACGAGAAAGTTATTAATGAAAAGAACAATCGCATAGCACAGGCTGAAAACAGAATTAAGCAGAAAGAACTCTCTCTTGGCCAGAAGATGGAAGAAGTGCAACGCAAGAAAAATGAGGTAGAGGCAATACGCGACAATCTAAATACACAAATAGAGCTCCTTGAAAAAAAATCTGAAGAGCTTGAAAAACTACACCGGCAGCAGGTTGAACAATTAGAACTCATCTCTGGCCTTTCAGCAGCGGAAGCTAAAAATCAGCTCATCGAATCTCTTAAAGAGGAAGCAAAAGCAGAGTCAATGTCGTACATCAACGAAATCATTGATGAGGCTAAGATGACTGCCAATAAGGAAGCAAAACGTATTATTGTTCAAACTATACAAAGGGTTGCTACTGAGCAGGCCATTGAAAATGCGGTAACGGTGTTTCATATCGATTCGGATGAAATGAAAGGCAGGATAATTGGAAGAGAAGGACGTAATATACGGGCGCTCGAAGCTGCAACAGGAGTGGAAATAATTGTTGACGACACACCCGAAGCTATAGTCCTGTCAGGTTTCGACCCTGTGCGTCGCGAAATTGCAAGGCTTGCACTACATCAGCTTGTAACCGACGGACGTATTCATCCGGCAAGAATCGAAGAAATTGTTGAAAAAACACGTAAACAAGTTGAAGATGAAATCCTTGAAGTGGGTAAAAGGACAGCCATAGACCTTGGAATTCACGGGCTGCATCCCGAACTTATAAGGCTTATTGGTAAAATGAAATACCGGTCATCGTACGGTCAGAACCTGCTTATGCATTCGCGGGAAGTTGCCAACCTGAGTTCAATAATGGCTGCGGAACTTGGCCTTAATCCAAAACTTGCAAGAAGAGCCGGCTTACTGCACGATATTGGAAAAGTGCCTGACGATGAACCGGAACTGCCGCATGCAATTCTCGGAATGAGACTTGCCGAGAAATACAAGGAAAAACCTGAAATAGTAAACGCTATAGGCGCTCATCACGACGAAATAGAAATGACAACTCTTATTGCACCAATAGTCCAGGTTTGTGATGCTATATCAGGCGCAAGGCCTGGAGCAAGACGAGAAGTGGTCGAATCATATATCAAACGACTTAAAGAACTCGAAGACCTGGCACTTCAGTATCCGGGTGTTACGAAAACTTACGCAATACAGGCAGGCCGCGAATTACGCGTTATCGTTGGTGCAGACAAAACCACCGACCAGGATGCTGAAAAACTCTCAATGGAAATTGCACGTAAGATACAATCGGACATGACATACCCTGGCCAGATAAAAATAACCGTTATAAGAGAAACAAGAGCAGTTAATTATGCAAAATAGTCAATTGCAACATGTTATAAACCTCTGAGGTTTTTAAAATATCATACCTTTGAAGAATTTAATTGTTACTCTCAGATGGCAAAGATCAATATAATCAATCTCGTTGGTGCCAGGCCTCAAATAATCAAGGCATCTGCAATAAGCAGGGCAATCAGAAGTAAGTTTTCCTCAAAGATAAATGAGTTGATAGTTCATACCGGGCAGCACTATGACCGTGAACTTTCGCAGGTTTTTTTTGATGAGCTTGAGATTCCAAAACCACATTATAATCTTGGAGTGGGTTCGGCACGCCACGGGAAACAAACCGGACTTATGCTTACCGGAATTGAAGAAGTGTTACTTTCGGAAAACCCCGATTGCCTGATGTTATATGGTGATACTAATTCGACGCTTGCAGGCGCACTGGCAGCCGTTAAACAACATTTTCCAGTTGTTCATGTAGAGGCAGGTCTCAGATCATTCAATAAATCTATGCCTGAAGAGATAAACAGAATAGTTAGCGATATCTCATCAACATTGCTTTTTGCGCCCACTAACGAAGCCTTCAAGAACCTTATTGCAGAAGGATTTAGACCCGAAAACAGCCCTCCTTATAATATTAATAATCCGAAAATCTATCTTACAGGCGATATAATGTATGACAACACCCTTTTCTTTTCATCTCTTGCAGAAAAGAAAAAAGCCCATTTGCTCGACAAACTCAAAATAGGACGCAATGAGTTTGTGCTTGTTACAATACATCGCGATATAAACACTGACGATATTCTCAGGCTTAATACCATACTGACAACTTTGTTAAACCTTGCCGAAGAGTCGAAATTGGTTTTTGTCATGCCACTTCATCCAAGAACAAGCTTGTCGCTTAAAAATAACCTCGAGGAACTTCTGAACAAACTTAACAAAAGCAAGTATATCAGAATTATTCCACCTGTCTCTTTCCTCGAAATGACTTTTCTTGAAATGACTTCAAGGATGATAATTACTGATTCAGGTGGAGTGCAGAAAGAATCGCATTTCTTTAAAAAACCTTGTATCGTACTCAGAAAAGAAACTGAATGGGTGGAACTTATTAAAAACGGGACTGCAATGCTTGCCGATGCAGATCCTGCTCTGATTACTGCTGCCTTTAATTTCTATCTGAACAAATCTCTCGATCTGGAATACCCGGCATTCTACGGCGACGGCAAGACTGCGGAATTCATCCTTAAGGAAGTGCTTATGATGTTTGAATAATTCATTTCAATTTGCTGGAAAAGCCTCAATTTTAACATTTCTCTTTTTCCTCAGGAAATATCCAGCATTAAAGCTCAATAATTATAATTTGTTTTTCTCTCAGAAAACATATTTATTTAACATCTGAAACTGAAGATGTTATTTTTATATGGATATAGATAGTAGATTAAGGGGCAGAAGGGTGCTTGTGACAGGAGGTGCGGGCTTTATTGGATCAAATCTGATCGAATCATTGCTTGAAGAAGGTAACTATGTCGTTTGTCTCGATAATTTTTCAACAGGCAAGAGAAGGAATATAGAAAAATTTCTTGATAACCCTGAGTTCATACTTATAGAAGGAGATATAAGGGATGTTTCGATATGCAGGGAGGCTGTAAAAGGAACAGATATTGTGTTTCACCAGGCGGCACTTGGTTCAGTTCCGCGTTCCATTGCCGATCCGATAAGCTCGACCGATGTTAATACTGGCGGGTTCGTGAAGATGATTTTTACGGCAAAAGAAGCCGGAGTTGAAAGATTTATTTATGCCTCAAGCTCATCGGTTTATGGTAATAACACTGTCCTTCCAAAGGTCGAGGATAAAATTGGAAAGCCTTTGTCTCCTTACGGAGTGACAAAACTATCAGATGAATTGTTTGCAGAAGTGTTTTCGACGATATATGGGATTAAAGTTATTGGTTTGAGATATTTCAACGTATTTGGTCCCAGACAGGATCCCGAAGGTGCATACGCTGCGGTTATTCCTAAGTTTATTCTTCAGCTTATGCAGCACGAGCGGCCAGTTATAAACGGCGACGGCACTATATCGAGGGATTTTACATTTATTGACAATGTCATTAAGGCCAATCATCTTGCGGCTATTGTTGAGAAAGAAGAGGCTTTTAATCAGGTATATAATATTGCATGCGGCGAAAGCACTTCGCTTACCAGAATATTCGAAATAATAAGAGAGTGTCTTGGAAGATATGATAAAGATATTTTGGGAATAGAGCCACTTTATGGACCCGAAAGGCCAGGAGATATAAAGCATTCCCTTGCCTCGATAAAAAAGGCCGAAGAACTGATAGGTTATTCGCCGATGACCGATGTTTTCGAGGGACTTGAAAAAACGGTCGAATGGTTCGTGAACAACAGATAATAAAAACCCCTCTTCTTTACGTCCTTTGCTCCGTCTTTGCCATATTAGCGGTTAAAAAATTTTTTAAAATTCAGGGAATAGTATCATAAAAATTTATGTTTTCTATTTTGTTCAAAACAATTCTTTAATGGCAGACGATATGATATTCAATATTATATAGACTTTTTATTGACCGCATGTTAATAATTTGAGGTGTTTTTTATTTCAAAATTTAA
Organism: Bacteroidales bacterium; assembly: GCA_017999895.1. Lineage (GTDB taxonomy): Bacteria > Bacteroidota > Bacteroidia > Bacteroidales > VadinHA17 > LD21. The sequence goes on along the minus strand of JAGNKY010000011.1, from coordinate 26,467 downwards.
TTTTAAGTTGTATTTTCGCTTCCGGTTTCCAGTCGCATTTTATTGGTAAATGAACAACTGAAACCGGTCATTGGGTATTAAGGGAGAGAGGGTTTTATTTTACGCGTTTGAATATTGGATGACAGGAGAAAAGATTTATTCTTAATTGGTTTTTGTATGTATATAAGGGATGCAGGATATTGACAGATGCTAAATTGGGAAAAAGAAAGTCGAAAAGTGAGAATGATTGGAAATAATAATATAATAAGTGCGGCGTTAAATACTAATAAATAACCGGCTGGAATTTTGTAACTAATTAAGGGATAATAAAATATATTAAACCGGGAAATAATTAAACCGGGAAATAAATAACAGGCATCAGGTTAAGAGAGATATTGCAATACCGGATGCTGGAAATAATAAAAAGGCCTTATAGTCAGTCATTTAATGATTTCCTAATGTGACTGACGGGGCGGGAGTGTGAAAAAAGGAAAGACAAAAGACAAAAGACAAAAGGAGAAAGTTTAGTCCGCCGGTTGGCAGACGAAACCCTGACCGAAAGCGTCAGGGATAAAATTGGGATAGACTAAATGGACTATAACTCAAGAATATATGTTGCAGGACACACCGGACTGGCCGGCTCTGCAATTCTTAAAGCATTACAGAGGAAAGGTTATAAAAATCTTATAACAATTTTGCATAAAGATTTGGACATTAGAAACCAGGCCGCTGTACAGACATTTTTTGAAGATACAAAACCTGAATATGTATTCCTCGCAGCAGCCAGGGTGGGCGGGATTGATGCAAATAACAGATACAGAGCTGATTTTATTTATGATAACCTGATGATAGAATCTAATGTCATTCATAGTTCATATATTACAGGGGTTAAAAAGTTGCTTTTTCTTGGGAGCACATGCGTTTATCCGCGTGACTGTAAAACACCTGTAAAGGAAGAGTATCTGTTAAGCGGTCCACTTGAATATACCAATGAACCCTATGCGGTGGCAAAAATAGCCGGACTTAAAATGTGTGAAAGTTACAATATTCAATATAATACAGATTTTATCTGTGTAATGCCTTCAAACCTTTATGGATTCAATGACAACTTCGATCTCGATACAGCTCATGTACTGCCAGCTTTGCTGAGAAAAATACATCTGGCTAAACTTCTTGAAGAAGGAGATTTAAGCATGATTAGCAAAGATTTCGAGACAAGGCCGTTGAAATTTTATAATAATTCTATCAGTTCTGCCTCTTTTCTTGATATCTTGAATCATTATGGAATTTCAGGTTCGAATGGAAATGTATCTGTCAATATATGGGGTACAGGGAAACCATTGAGAGAGTTTCTATGGGCTGATGACCTGGCAGATGTATGTATTTTTCTGATGGAAAAAATAACTTTCGGAGATCTGATAAAAGAAAGGAAAGAAGCCAGGAATACGCATATCAATATCGGCACAGGAAAAGATATTTCTATTTCTGAACTTGCACGTCTAATCGCGTCGGTGACAGGGTTTAAGGGTAAAATAGGATTTGACAATTCAAAACCGGATGGAACTTTCAGAAAATTATCCGACGTCAGTTTAATCAGAAGCTTGGGATGGAAACATTCTGTTAACATAGATCAGGGAATCAAAATGTTATATGAATGGTATCTTGGTACTATAAATAGAAACATGTAATTATATTATGATGCTAATATAATTTAACAATCAAAAAAATAATGGAAATAATTTAAAACTATACCTCCATGCCTCCTTATATTGCCTCTCCCGGCCTCCCCAAATGGGGAGGAGCAGCACGTACTAGAAAAATAAGTCCCCCCATTTGTGAGGATTTAGGGGGGCAAATAAACAGGCAAGGACTTAGGGGGCAAATAACAGGAGCAAATAGAGGATATATTTAAGAAACAACTATTATAATTTATTGATATTTAACGACTGGTAATTTATATCCTGATGAGTAAAAAAGTAGCATTGATAACAGGAATAACAGGACAGGATGGTGCTTATCTGGCAGAATATCTTCTGTCGAAAGATTATATAGTTCATGGAATTAAGAGAAGATCTTCATTAATAAATACTTCAAGGATTGACCATTTATATCAGGATCCTCACAATGAAAATATAAATTTTTTCCTGCATTATGGTGATATGACCGATTCATCGAGTTTGATCAGGATCATTCAGGAAGTTCAGCCTGATGAAATCTATAATCTGGGAGCAATGAGTCATGTTCAGGTAAGCTTTGAAATTCCTGAATATACTGCAAATACTGATGGTTTGGGTGCTTTGAGATTACTGGAAGCTGTCAGGATGCTGGGATTAAAAGACAAAGTCAAAATCTATCAGGCATCAACAAGTGAGGTTTTTGGACTGGCACAAGAGATTCCTCAAAATGAAAAAACTCCCTTTTATCCAAGAAGCCCTTATGGCGTGTCAAAAGTATTTGCTTACTGGATTATGGTAAATTACAGGGAAGCTTATGGAATGTTCGCATCCAATGGAATACTTTTTAATCATGAATCACCTTTAAGAGGTGAAACATTTGTTACGAGAAAAATAACAATGGCTGCCACCAGAATTGCAAATGGAAGGCAGGATAAACTCTATCTGGGTAATTTATCGGCTCAAAGAGACTGGGGCCATGCCATGGATTATGTCAGAGCAATGTACATGATATTGCAATATTCTAAACCTGAGGATTTTGTAATTGGCACAGGAACAATTACAACTGTCAGAGAATTTGCCAGGAAAGCTTTCAAAGTACTTGGAATTGATATCGAGTTTACCGGCAAAGGCTTAAGCGAAAAAGGTGTTGTTTCAAAAGTAGAAGATAAAAAGCTTAAGATAAAACCCGGGAAAGTAATTATTGAAGTAGATCCAAGATACTTCAGACCTGCCGAAGTAGATATTTTAGTCTGTGACGCATCTAAAGCAAAAACATTATTAGGATGGAATCCTGAAGTTTCTCTTGATGAAATGATAACAGAAATGGTCATTTCCGATTTAGAATTATTGAAATAGCTACCATTTAATGGTAGAATATAATATGATATTTAGTAAATTAATTAACTTTAATTTCTTTTTTTCTTTATTAACAGCACTTTATTATTTTATTCATAATTTTACTTATTTAATTAACATTTTCTCATATAATGTTTAATTCTTTAAAAAGAAAGTTATATAAAGTATTCTGGAAATATTCTTTGCCTCGATGGATGGTCCTGGTCATTGATATTTCTATTGTCTGGGCTTCATTCATGATAGCATATATTTTAAGGTACAATTTTTTAGTCAATTCTTTTGATGTCCATCTGGCAATTATTCAGGGTTTCATTGCTCTCTCCGTATATCTTCTTTTTATGATCGTATTTCGCTTGTATTCAGGCATGATAAGACATACAACAATAAATGACACATATAAGATAATTTTTACTTCTGCGACAGCACTGATTTGCCTTTCTGCTTTGACAATTTTTGCAAGAAAATATGAATTGAATTCTGTTTTCAATATACCCCTTTCAATACTCATTATCCATTTTGGATTTGTTATGGTATTATTGTTTTCTTTCAGGGTAATGGTTAAAATGTTTTATGAATTTGCCACCTCTTCAACTTTACCAAAGCGAAATGCAATTATTTATGGATCAGGCGATATGGGAATTGCTGTAAAAAGATTGATTGAAAGTGATCCAAAAAGTAAATTTCGTCTTAAAGGTTTCATAGACGATGACAGGAAAAAACAGGGAAAGAATATTGAGGGATACCCGGTTTGGCCAAGACAGGTGCTGACAAAAGAATTCTTCGAGATCGAACATATTGATACGTTCATTATAGCTATAAATAAGATTGCTCCTTCAAAAAAGAAGGAAGTGATTGAATCCGTGTTCGGGTTTGGCTGTGAAATTCTCGATACTCCGTCGTTCGATACATGGCTGAATGGCCAGCTTGAGGTTAAGAACCTTAAAAAAGTGAACCTCGAAGATTTGATTGGAAGAGAACCCATAGCCCTTAATCTGAGCCGGATAGAGGAAGGATTGAGAAATAAGAATGTTCTTGTGACAGGAGCGGCAGGTTCAATAGGTTCGGAAATTTCAAGACAGCTTATTAGTTTTCGACCGAATATGCTTCTTCTTGTTGACCAGGCAGAAACACCTTCATTCTTTCTGCAGGAAGAACTAAAAAACCTGAATCCGGAATGTAATTACAAAGTAATTATCGGGGATGTTACAAGAAAGGAAGTGATGGAACATATTTTCGATAAGTATCGTCCTCAGATCGTTTTTCATGCAGCAGCATATAAACATGTTCCGATAATGGAGCTTCATCCCCGTGAAGCTATAAGAGTTAATGTCGGCGGGACGAAGAATATGGCCGATCTTTCGGTTAAATACAAGATTGAGAAATTTGTGATGGTCTCTACTGATAAGGCTGTCAATCCAACGAATGTTATGGGAGCCACAAAAAAAATGTGCGAGTTGCTTGTAAATGCTTATTCGAAGAAACCGGAAATAAAGACTAAGTTTGTAACAACAAGATTTGGCAATGTGCTTGGTTCTAACGGCTCAGTCATACCTATTTTTAATAAACAAATCGCTGAAGGAGGCCCTGTTACAATAACTCATCCTGAAGTAACCCGTTATTTTATGACTATACCGGAAGCCTGTCAGTTAGTACTCGAAGCCGGTTTTATGGGGGATGACGGTCAGATTTATGTCTTCGATATGGGAGAGCCGATAAAAATTTTGGATATCGCTAAAAACCTTATCCACTTATCGGGTCTCGAACCCGATGTAGATATTAAAATCAAATTCATCGGCCTGAGACCTGGTGAAAAACTCTATGAGGAACGTTTTTCGGATGGAGAGACATTGCTTCCGACCCATAATCCGAAAATTCAGATAGCCCGAATTGAAGAAAATAATTATGATGAATTAATTCCCAAAATAGAAAGAATGTTAAGCTCTCTTTATAAATTGAATGAAAAGGAATTGATGGAAAGAATGGAAGAAATTGTATCGGGATATAAAAGGAAGCATGAAATGATAAAACTTGGGCACACTGTATAAGTTTTCCATTTTAAACATAAGTGCTTATTTTACTTATATAGTTTTATCTTATTATGAATCTGATGATATGTTTGTAGATTCATTTTTATCCGGAAACTTTAAAAACGCCACCGACTGCCTGTTTGTATTTCCAGTATTGATAATTTTCTTTTCAGGTTGTGAAAAACCGGAAGAAACATATATAGATAATACAAGAAAAATTAAAATATCTGACAACCTGTCTGTAGATATGAAAGTAGTCATGGATGATCCTGTTTTCAATTATGCAGAATATTATAATTTTTTGAAATACCTGGTTTCTTCGGATAGATTTCTTCTCGTGCAACAAAAGGATTTTCAAAAAAGTAATTCGGATGATAAAGTTATTATTTCTCTCCGGCACGATGTTGATTATAATATTAAAGCGGCAATAAAATTTGCATATTTTGAAAATAAATTGGGCATTAAGTCAACTTATTTCATTCTCCATACTGCAAAGTATTATGGTGAGACAAGAGAGAATTTTTTTAAAAGGAATGATAATTTAATTCATTATTTGAAAGCTCTTCAGGATAAGTTCGGACATGAAGTTGGTTTTCATAATGATCTGGTTACATTACAGGTGGTTTTCGGTTTGTCGCCCCGCGATTTTCTCAGAAATGAACTTGATTGGATGCGAAGTAATAATATAACTGTATGGGGTACAAGCTCTCATGGCTCTGAATATTGCTATGTTTATCATTATAGCAATGCATATTTCTGGAAGGAAGTGCCATTTAATGGAGGAATGTTTTATAACTACGAGTTTGTTCCAAAGACCGATAAAGTAGTACAAATAGAAAAAGACAGTTGTTCGAGCTATAATCTTGACTATTTTGCAGAATCTTTTACCTGTGATTATTTTTTTGCCGACAGTGACATGAAGAATGGCAAGAGATGGAATATGAAAATGGTTAATCTCGACACTATAAAACCAGGTAAAAAAGTTATTCTATTGTTGCACCCTGAACACTGGGACTGAGGGGGAAAATGTAGTCTTGCCCCCCGCTGCCTCTTTATTAGCCCCTCCCGACCTCCCCAAATGGGGAGGAGCGAAAATTAAGTACTACTGTGAAAAGTCCCCCATTTGGGGGATTTAGGGTGCAAATAAAGCAGGGGAGATTTAGGTGGCAAAAATAATATTAAGAATATGCCGGAAAACACTCAACCGGTTTTTTCAATTATTACTCCGACCTTTAAAAGACCTGAACTCTTAAAACGGGCTATTGACAGCGTCAGACGTCAGACTTTCGACGATTATGAGCATATAATAGTTGATGATGCAAACGATGGGGAAACCAGAAAGATCGTTGATAGTTTTAATGACAGAAAAATTATTTTTCATCAACATTCTGAGCCAAAGGGAGCGGCAGGAGGCTATAACTCGGGAATAAGGCTTTCAAATGGAAATTACATGCTGTTCCTCGATGATGACGATGAATATATGCCTTCATTCCTTGAAACGGTTTTCGAAGAATTTGTGCAATCGGATAAGAATGAAAATACGGGATTTATCTGGACCGGGGTTTCGATTGTAAATGACAAAAATTCCGGAGATACTGAAATGTTTTCAAAAATATGGCCTTCGGTCTTTAAGAATAAAGAAGCAGGACTGGTTGCAGCCACAACCATTGGGAATGGTTATGGCTTATGTGTAAAACGTGAATGCATCGAGACCATTGGAACTTACGACGAATCAATTTCTATAGGACAGGATGCTGATTTCCTCTTCCGACTTGTCAGAAATTATGATTTTAGAACAATATCCAGGGCGCTGGTAAAGATACATGTTCACAATAATCCTCAATTGACTGATGATATCAATAACCGGATTCGTCTGGAAATGCGTGAAAAGATATTATGCCGTAACATGGATTTACTGAACAGATTTCCACACCTATATCTCGTCCATTTCAGACATATTGCAGATTTATCTTATAGGCTTGCACTGAAGAAGAAAGGCAGGGAAATTATATTCGGACTGATGAAGCGATTTCCATTCAGGATTTCAGTTTATGCCGATTTTTTGACTTATGAATTGTTCGGCAAAGACTTTTTCACAGCTTTTTATATCAGAAAGCTGAAACGATCCTTTCTGTCGCTAAGAATAAATAAATCACGGCTTGAAAGTAGAAGTTCTTGAGACATCACAGTATAATCTCTGGAATGATTTTGTTGACAGCTCGCCTCAGGGTGACATCTTCTGCTATTCATGGTGGCTGGATGCCATTACAAAATCAAATTTCAAAATTCTCGTAGTAGAGGAGGGCGAAAAAATAGTGGCAGGAATGCCTCTAACTTATGACTCACAGCATAAAATCAATATGCCTCCTCTGACCCGTACATTGGGTGTTCTTTATTGCGATAGAAAATTTCAGTCGGAACAAAAACAAACATCGGTTCAGAGAAAGTGGCTTTCTGCATTGCTCCGAAACATTCAGCGCGACCAATTTGTCCAGACATGTATGCATCATAATTTCACCGACTGGCTGCCATACAAATGGAGTGGTTTCAGACAGACAACACGGTACACCTATTTGTTGAATTTCGAAGGTAAAACGGTTCCGGACCTCTGGAATAATCTCGATAGCTTGAGAAAACGAACAATAAAACGTGCTGTGACAAATAATGTTGAAACCGTAGAATCTGGCGATTTCAGCCTTTTATACAAATTTGTAACACTATCATACCAGCGCCAGGGCATTAATTTCAACATTCCATATACTGACCTTAAGACTCTTGATGATGCAATCGTGAAAAATGGCAATCGTATGATTTTTATTGCAAAGGATAATGAAAAAGTTCATGCAGCGCTTTATGCCGCATTCAATAAAAAATCGGCTTATTACCTTCTGAGCGGAAGCGAACCGGAGCTAAGGAATATGGGAGGTCATACACTGGTTTTATGGGATGCAATAAAATACTTTCACGATAAAGTCGGTTATTTCAATTTCGGCGGCTCCGATATTGAACGCATCGAATCGCATATAAGAGGCTTTGGCGGAACACTAACTCCTTATTTTCATATATATAATGAGGATAATCTGGCTCAAAATGAATTGAGATACCATTTTAAGAAGATATGGTTTCATCTGGTCACCTCATTTAGAATCTTGAAGAACAGATTTCTGCATCGTATTCGATTGAATTAGCTCGATGAATATACTTACGTGTGAGGAAAATAACAGAGATACTTATCCACTCATAAGCATCATTTTGATTAGCCTTAATAGTGTAAGGACAATTGAACTCTGTTTGCAGAGTATTATTACTCTCGATTATCCGAGTATAGAGCTTATAGTTGTTGACGGTGAATCAACCGACGGCACAATTGAGATTCTGAGAAAGTATGACAGTAAAATTGATAATTTAATTATTGAAAAGGATAGCGGTATATACGATGCTATGAACAAAGGAGCTAAATCGGCTTCTGGTGATTTTCTGTATTTCACAGGAGCAGATGACGTTATTGTTAATAGCTGGAAGAACCTAACAGGAAAATTAAAACCGGGGAATACTGTCTATTATGGTAATGCATATTTCCCGGTTCTGAACAGGATTTATAATGGAAAGTTCAGTAGAACTGAAATGCTTTTCAGAAATATATGCCAGCAGGCAATTTTTTATCCGGCTTCAGTCTTTAAAAAGTATATGTTTTCTGACCGGTATCCTTTTATGGCTGATTATCATTTGAACCTCATCCTCAGAAGTGATAAAGAATTCAGATTTAAGTACATAGAATTGCTGGTTGCAATATTTTCTGAGAGAGGAGTATCTTCAAAATTAATGGATTACGAGTTCCAAAAAGAACGTGGTAAAATTATACGACAGAACTTTTCTTATTTTTTCTATATAGTCTTTATCTTCGGAATGACTCTGAAAAAGTGGTTCTGGAAAAGCAGGAATAAAAAAATTTGATGAAAACTTCGGTAATAACACCTGTCTATAATCATTCGAAGTATTTGAGAGAGAGGATTGAAAGTATTCTGTGCCAGACATTCAGAGATTTCGAACTTATTTTGCTCGATGACTGCTCAACCGACGGAAGCCGGAGTATTATTGAAGAATATAGTGTAAAATATCCCTGTATCAGGTATTGCTTTAATGATTCGAACAGTGGAAGCCCTTTTTCTCAATGGAACAAAGGAGTAAATATGGCAAGTGGAGAGTTCATCTGGATTGCGGAATCTGATGATTCGGCTGCTCCTGATTTTCTCGAAAAAACAGCAGGTGTTCTTGACCGGTTTCAGAATGCAGGGATGGTATTTACTGATTCTAAAATAATCAATGAGCAAAAGGGAATAGAATACCTTGCTTCTGAAAGGAATAAGGCATATTCGAACGACAAGCTTGAAGCGTATTTCAATAATATCAATAACAGAGGAAATTCAAGATCGCTGAGTTTTTTTTCGGAGAATCCGATTGTTAACGTCAGCAGTGTCTTGTTTCGGAGAACTAAGTTCCTCGAAGCTGGAGGAGCTGATTCTTCGATGAAATTCTGCGGTGACTGGCTGTTATATCTCAAAATATTTCTTATCTCGGAAATAAAATATATTCCGGAGCCGCTGAATATTTTCAGGCTTCATTCAGATTCGAGCTATCATTCACATTATAAGAACAATGCGATGATGAAGGAGAAAATAAAAATATTTTCCCATATTGCCAGGGAAGCAAAATTTTCTCCTCAAATGATATTTCTATTGACTAAAAAGACATGCAAGTCTATAATATTAAGACTTTTAAGCTTTTTAAAGATTGATAATCTTCTTCATATAGAGCATCCGCGCCAACCACGTATAATTATAGCTTTTATCTTCCTTTTTTATTTTTTGACTTTTTCCTTTTTCCTTTCGCCTTTCTCCTTTTAACTTTTATTATGTTTGATCTTGCCGTTATAATGTCACTCTATTATGCCGACAGGTTTGCGTTTGTAAAAGAGTCAGTGGAAAGTATTTTAAATCAGTCCTTTAGAAATTTCGATTATTATATTGCATTCGACGGGCCTGTTTCTGACGACATTGACTCGTATATTTCATCATTAAAGGATTCCAGGGTGAAGTTACACCGGCTTGAATCGAACAGGGGGCTTGCCTTTGCTCTGAACTATTTGCTTGAGATAGTTCTCGAGCGACCGGAAGTTAAGTTTATTGCAAGGATGGATGGGGATGACGTCTCGTTGCCGGAAAGGTTCGAGAAGCAGCGGGCATTCCTGCTTGAACACAAGGATATTGCTTGTGTTGGGTGCTGGTATAAAGAGATAAATGAAGACGGTAAAGTTTTGTCATTGAAAAGGCTACCGGTGGAGCATGAGAAGCTGGTAAAAAGATATTATACAAGGGCGCCGTTTGCGCATCCTTCTGTAATGTATCGAAGAGACTTGATAGATAGGGCAGGTTTTTATCCGGAGGATACATTACTTATGGAGGATAATGTGTTATGGGGTAATGCGATAGCCTGCGGCTTGAAATTTTCGAATTTACCGGAATACCTTTTTCTGTTCCGAAAAGATAAGAACTTTTATAACCGACGCTCCGGCTTCAAATATGGATCTGGTTTTATCAGAACAAGATTTAAAATAAACAAAAAACTAAAGTTCCCTTTGTATTCATACTTTTTGTTGATAATTGTTGGAATAATAAAGATGATGCCTTCGTTTGTTAATAGGGGAGTGAATGGGTTGTTGAGAGTGTAAAAGGAAGAAAATACAGGTTTCATATTTGGAGTGATTTATAAAAATAATTTATTTGTCGGAAAATGGTATAAAATGTGATAAAAGAACTTAAACTAAAAATATGGCAATATAAAATCTTACTTGAGAATTTTTCTTTTTTAAGTATACTTCAAGTTTCAAATTTACTTATCTTTCTTGTAATTACTCCTTATTTATTTAGGGTACTTGGGAAAGAGTATTATGGCATGGTTATATTTGCACAAACAGTTGCGACATATTTTTCAATACTGGTTAATTTTGGCTTTACCGTGACAGCTACAAGGGATATTTCGATAAATAGAAATAATTCTAGAACGGTTTCTGAAATTATTTCAACTGTTTTAACACTCAAAATTATATTTTTTGTTTTGTCAATGGTGATTTTAGTATTCTTGCTTTTAACCATCCCTATATTTAAAAGTCAACCACGACTTTTTCTTTTTTCAATGCTTGCATGTTTAAGTGATGCACTTTTCCCGATATGGTATTTTCAAGGTATTGAAAAAATGAAATATATTTCTCTAATAAATATTTTCACAAGGATATTTTCAGCTATATTAATTTTTTTTTTAGTAATTAATCCTGGTGACTTTATTTTCGTACCTCTTTTACTTGGGTCGGGATATTTATTAGGAGCATTAATAGGTTTATGGATAGTTTTTTATAAACATAAACATAAATTTATTTTTCAAACGATAAATAATTTAAAATTAAGCGTTAAAGAAAACTTTCCAATGTTCATTTCTAATATATCTACTCAGATATACGTAAATGCAAATAAACTTATCTCAGGGTCTTATCTTGGCATGCAAGAACTAGCAATTTATGATATTGCTGATAAAATTACCTATTTGCTTAAAATACCTGTAGTAATGATAGGCCAAACACTTTTCCCAAGGGTTTCACATGATAGAGATATTCGTTTCCTAAAAAAAGCCATGAGGTATGTTTTTATTTTTATAATAGTTATTTATTTAGTTGTATTTATACTTTCCAGGCCCATAATTAATTTTTTCAGTGGAACAATTAATCCGGAAGCCGAAAATCTTTTAAGGCTCCTGTCTGTATCATTATTGCCAATTTGTCTTGGATTATTTTTTGCAGAATTACTCTTAATACCTTTTGGCAAATTTATTGACTATACACGTATGCGGGCTTTCTCTTTATTATTATATTTAACAATTATATTATTGTTGTTTAGTTTTAAGCAGATAAGTTTATTTCAACTGGCTATTACCATAATAGTGGTTGAAACATTTGTTTTGTTTTATTCATATTATTTATGTAAGAAAAATAAAATATTATAAATGTTAAAACTTTAATACTCATTATCAATTGTGTTGATTGCAGCTCTGTCATCTTTGGTTTTTGCTAATATTGTTAACCATTCGAGTGGATTTAAACAGGATGTTAAAAAGTTATTCCTTTTTGTTGTATATATTTGGCTGATTCTAATTTTTTCATTCAGAGAAACTTCCGTGCCAGATACATCGGCTTATTTGAACTATTATAATTCTAATGGAGAAAGTGGTTATATGGAATATCTTTTCACTCTTATGTGCAAATTGTGCAATTTTGTTGGGTTGAACTTCAACGGTTTTTTATTAATATATCAAATCATTTTATTTAGTATTTGGTTTTATTGTTCTAAAAAGATTTTTAATGATATACATCTTGCTTTTCTTGTTTTTTTCCCTTTTATGGGTATATATAATTTTGGCATTACTATCAGAGCAGGAATGGGATTATGTTTATGTTATGTTGCAATAACTTATCTTATATATAATAAATCGTTCAAAGGATATTTGGTGTATTTTTTACTGGTTACTATATCAGTATTTTTTCATCAGGCGATGATAATATTTTATATTTTACCTTTATTTTTATTTATACAATTCAACTCAATAGTTTACTTGGTAATAATTTTAATATCAATAATTTTACCATTGATAAATATACAACACCTGATTGCAGACATCTTTGAAGCTTATCTAAAATTTTTTTCTTCCGATAAATTGTTGACATATACTCAGATTCACGCAAATTTTGATATTAGCGGGATTTACAGTAAAACTATGATCAAATACTGGCTATTGGCATTGGTTTTTATTGCACTTCGCTCAAAAATTATTACTAAAAAGGAATTATATAATAGTTTCTTGAATATATATATAGCTGGAGTTTTGCTTATTTCAGCAACTCATTTTATAACAGCAGGGAATCGGCTGTCATATATGTTTTTTTTCTTTGAATTTGCAATCGTTACCTTATTATATGAAAACTCAAATCTTCCAAAGAAACTAGTTCTTTTAGGGATTATTGGCCTTGCTATTTTAAATTATATTAATCTTATAAGCGCAGTTCCTGAAATGATTGCTTATTAAACTATGTTAACTTCAAAGAAAATATTAATCATAGCTCCTGAATTTTTCAATTACTCTGTTCTAATACAGAAGGTTATAAAATCTATGGGAGCATTTGTTGATCTTTTCTTTACCAGACCTAAGTCTAAACTAAGCAAAATATGTTTCATGTTTAACTTAAGCATATATGAAACAATTAGGGAAAAACACTTTAAGAAAATTATTAACCGAATTTATGAAAAATATGATTATGTACTTATTTTAAGAGCTGATTTAGTTCCATTGGAATATTTAGAAAGATTAAGAAAAAAATACCCTGAATCTATGTTTATTCAATATATCTGGGATGATATAAATTTTTATCCTAATCTCATTGATACTTTTAAATATTTCAATAGGATATTAAGTTATGATTTAAGCGATTGCAAAAAGTATGGATTAATTTTCAGACCTTTTTTCTTCAGCGATGTACTAAAGGAGAATACATTATCATCTAATTATAGTTTTTCCTATGATCTTTTTTTTATTGGTTCTTATACTCCGGACAGACTTAAGATTTTGGAGCTTATAAAAGAACTAAATCCGAATATATCTTTTTATATATATCTTTATATAAATCCGATTACATTTTTACTAAATAAATCAATTTGGAGAAAAAGAAATGTTTTCAAATTTAAGAAATTGAAATATTCTGAAATGATATCAGTGATTAAAAATTCAAGAGCTATTTTGGACATTGCACACATTAACCAGAGAGGACTTTCAACGAGAGTTTTTGAAGCACTAGGAGCAAAATCTAAAATTGTGACTACAAATAAAAGTATTATTGATTACGATTTTTATAATCAACATAATATACTTTTAATAGATCCAAATAAACCAGTAATTCCAAATATATTTTTAGAAAGCGCATATGAAGATTATGATATTAAAATTCTAAAAAATTATTACATAAAGAAATGGATATTGGATGTATTTGATATTAAGGTTATTAGCGATAATCAATAAGTATTTTTGTAAAGACGGATTTTTAAATTTAAATTTCTTATACTAATAAGAATAAGCCAAAAATATTACAAAATAAAAAATGAAAAAAATTTTCTTATTTACTCACTCATTCCCTTTTACTTTGGTGGGAGAAACATTTATCGAACCTGAAATTCAAATTGCTGCAAAGCTTGACATAGAACTTACTCTAGTACCTTTATATTCCTCTTCTAATTATATTGAAATACCTGCTAATGTTAATATAAATAAAAAGTTAAGTAATATTACATTTTTCAAAAAGATAATTATTTTTTTAAAAATGTTAACAGATCCATTATTTTTTAATTTAATTTTCTGTAATAAAAAAACCTTTAGAAGTTGGGATAATTTTTATAATTCTTTTAAATACCTATATGGAGGATTGTTAATTAAGTCATTTTTGATTTCAAACAAGGAAATGTTTCCTTCTGGTTCAATTCTTTATAGTTTTTGGTTCAATTATACTGTTTTGGGATTTGCTTTGGCAAAAAATAATTGTGATCATTTTAAGACATGTAAATTTTATTCAAGAGCTCATAGATATGATCTTTATGCTGAAAACAGAGGAATATTCATTCCATTCAGAGAAAAAATGCTTAATTGCCTTGACAGGTTATTTGCAGTTTCAATGGATGGTGTTAATTATTTAAGAGAAGAGCTTCCTTGTTTCTCACTAAAAATTGACCTTGGAAGACTTGGAATTATACCACTTATTAATAATATTAAAGATAAAGAAAGTAAAAAGGTAGATATATCACTAATTTCATGTTCAAATGTAATACCTCTTAAAAGAACTTCCTTAATTTTTAAATCAATCAACCTGTTTTGTGAGGAAAATCCACAATTGAAAGTAAGTTGGATACATATTGGGGATGGAATTGAAATGAAAATATTAAAAGAATTGGTTAACACTGAGAAAACATTTAATCTGACAGTTAATTTGACAGGATATAAATTTATGTCAGAAATTATGGAAATTTTAACGCATAATGAGTTTGATGCATTTATAAACTTAAGTCTGTCAGAAGGATTACCGGTAACTTTAATGATGGCAATAAGCGCTGGAATACCGCTGATAGCTACAGATGCAGGAGGTACAAAAGAAATTGTAACAAGAGAAACAGGTTGCTTACTTCCAGTTTCATTTTCTCAGGAAGAATTTTCAAAAGCAGTTTTGTTTTGTGTAAACAATGAAGAATTGCGTAAGTCTTGCCATTCTTTCTTTTTAGAAAATTTTTCAGCTATAAAGAACTATAGCGACTTTTATCAGCGGTTATGATGTATTAGCTTTCTATATATTTATATTTTTATGCTTAAATTTTGCTTTTGTAATTCTTTTAGATTCATTTTTTATGTTTGATGAAAAGATAGTTTGTCCAGCCTGTGGAAGTTTTGAATCTATTTCTACAGAAGTTTCTATAACACAAACAGGCATTGGGGGGATTATTTACAGGCGTTGTCTTTCCTGTAAGAGCTATTTTAATCCTAATATGTATCAAAAAATCCAGAAAATAAAACATATTCAACAACATACAGCATACGGGAACCTGAGAACAGGTCTTGAACTGGTAGAATACAAATCATTAATGTATAGGTCAATTCTTGAATTAATTAAAAGATATTTTCCTCCCCCTGCAAATATATTGGATGTAGGATGTTCATTCGGCGGTTTTCTTGTTCAGGCAAGGGATTCAGGCTATGTGGGTTTTGGGATGGATATTTTTCCTGAGGCGGTTGAATATACCAGATCACTTAATTTCAATGTTGCGCTATCAGATAAAATCTGTGATGTGCCTTTTTTTAAAGAAAATGAACTTGATATTATTACTATTCTGGATACAAACTACTATTTTCCGGATCAACCACGTGAATTATTGGAAGCATGGAAAAAGCTTAAGTCGGGAGGATTTCTTGTAATGAGAGTATCAGATAAAAATTGGTTATTTTCCTTTGGTTTGTTTTTATCGAAAATTTACCCCAAAATTGCTAGTAAAATAGTACGGCGAGCAATTAATGATCATCTTTTCTCCATGCCCGTCAAATCTTTATTACGACTTTTAGTATCATTGGAATTTAAAATATTATATGCATCCCCAAGTAGTGCAATGCACAGTAAAAATTCATCTTTTGCGGTTAAGATGGCTTTTAGATTGGGATATTTAGTATGGAAGTTCACGGGTTCGTTTATAGCGCCAGGCTGCGTTATTATTGCACAGAAATAAAGGTTATCTTTTAATTTTCAGACATTTAACGTTTGTGAAGTGTTCAGGTATGGCAGATACTAAAAAATGTATATCATACGCCGGAAATTCTTTTATAACGATTAAAAGAATTCTTGATTTAGTTGTGTCTGTTATTCTATTGCCTTTTGTCTTTATTTTAATAATTATCGTTAGTTTATTGATATTAATTACTGATAAAGGTTCTGTTTTTTATTGCTCGAAACGTATAGGTCGTTACGGCCAAATATTCACCATGTATAAATTCAGAACAATGGTTATGAATGCACCGGATATCAGACTTCCTGATGGATCAACATACAATTCTGAGAATGATGCACGAGTAACCAGGTTGGGTAAAATATTAAGAAGTACAAGTATTGATGAAATTCCACAAGTTTTTAATGTATTAAAAGGTGATATGAGTTTTATAGGCCCACGGCCGGATCCAATAGATTGGTTGGATAAATACACTGATGAGGAAAGGTTTTTTTTAACTGTCAGACCAGGTATAACAGGTTATAATCAGGCATACTTTAGAAACAGTGTTGACGGCAAAACAAAGATTTTAAACGATTTGTTTTATGCGAGGAACATTTCTTTTTTACTTGATCTTAATATTATATTCAGAACTATCCGTACAATATTCCTGAGTGATAATATTTATGTTGAAGATAATAGGAAAGACAATAATAATATTTGAGATATAGTATTTTATCAAGTTTTTACGCATTAAAATGAGAGAATTTGGCAGTGAATTTTATGTGAATGAGCCTAAGAATGATTTTATTGATTTATTCAGTTCATTCCGCACTCAAAAATTTTTAAGTACAGGACGTGAAGCTCTGGGTTTAGTAGCAGATTCCATTAGTGTTTACAGGGAGACTATTTTGATTCCTGCTTATTGCTGCAATTCAATGATTCAGCCATTTTTAACCAGAGGTTGGGAGATTCATTATTATCCTTTAAATAATAACTTTTCAGTAAAAGAACCAGAACTGATTAGTTTATGCCATAAGTATTCGCCGAAGGCGATATTATTAATGAATTATTTTGGTGTTTCTAAGACCGAATCAATAGCTTCAAGAATAAAATCAGAATTCAGAGATATAATTCTCATTGAGGATTTTACACATGTTCTTTTTTCACCTGCTGTTTTCACAAATAAATATATAGATTATTTTGCTGCAAGTATTAGGAAATGGATTCCTATTTATGATGGAGCAATCTTCTTATCAAGAAACTATTTGACAATACCTGAGTTTGAGCAAAACAATGACTTTCTAAAATTACGCAGAGAAGGTCAACAGGGAAAGTATAATTATACTTATTGCAAAGACGATGCATTGAAAATATCTTTTCGTAACTCCTTGAAGAAAGCTGAACAACTTCTAGATTCTCAAAACTTTGTTCATTCTATCTCAGAAGAAAGTTTTGAAATACTTAAACATTTAAATATTAACAATCTTGCATATAGCCGAAGGAATAATTATTTCCATTTAAAAAGTCTCCTTGAAATAGTAGATGGGATCTCCATTCCTGTAAAGTATGCCGATTATTCTGACACAATACCTTTTTCATTTCCTGTTCTTCTTGCTAATCGTGATCTGGTTCAAACTAAATTTGCAGATAGAGGATTGTACGCACCTGTACTCTGGCCTTTAAATGACAGTTGCAGAAAAGTATGCCAGTTCTCCTGTAGAATGGCCGATGAAATGTTGTCTATTCCTATTGATCAGCGATATAATTTTGATGATATAGAGGATATAGCAAGTATTATTAAATCAGTATTAGCTGAACTTACATATTAAATGCAGAGGTTTCTTATTATAGGGGGTAGCATTTTACAGTTGCCTGCAATACAAACGGCTAAAGATCTTGGACTTTATGTCGGCGTTGTTGATCGAGACCCTTCGGCTCCTGGCAGAAAAATAGCTGATAAATTTTTTCAGGTAAGTACCAACGATATAGATGGTATTGTAAGATTAGCAAGAGATTTTTTGCCGGATGGTGTGATGACACTTGCTACGGATATGCCTGTACGATCGGTCGCTTCTGTAAATGAATGTCTCGGATTACCAGGCATTTCCTCAAAAGTTGCATTAAATGCTACAGATAAAGTGGCTATGATGGAATGTTTCAAAGATTATGAAGTACCAATTCCATGGTTTAAAGTGGTCTCATCAAAAATTGAATTTGAAAATCTATTGAAGACCATCTGGCCACCTTTTATTCTGAAACCAAATGATTCCTCTGGCAGCAGAGGAGTAATTTTGGTTAATGATAAGGAGAAAGCAGATAAAGGTTATGATTACGCTAAAGCATTTTCTAATTCAGGATTAGTACTGGTTGAAGAATATATGCAGGGACCAGAAGTAAGTGTCGAAATAATAACTTACAATGGCAAATCTTCTGTTCTGGCAGTGACTGACAAAATTACAACTGGACCACCCTATTTTGTTGAGATGGGACATTCTCAGCCTTCGTTATTACCATTTGAAACAGTTGAGAAGATTAAGGAAGTTGCTATAAAAGCTGTTAAAGCTATCGAGATAGATAACAGTCCTTCTCACGTGGAAATAAAAGTTACACATAATGGTCCAAAACTTGTTGAACTTGGTGCACGTCTTGGTGGTGATTGTATAACAACACATTTAGTTCCGTTATCTACAGGCATTGATATGGTTAAGGCATCCATTCAATTGGCCTTAGGTCAGTCACCTGATATTGAAAAGAAACTCGATAAAGGCGTGGCTATTCGTTACTTAAACTCCAGAGAAGGAATATTAAAGGAAATAAAAGGATTTGATATATTAAATAGAAATAATTCTGTAAAACATTTCGAGATAGTAAAACAAAAGGGCGATATTATTAAATCAATTCAAAGCAGCAACGATAGAGTAGGATATGTAATTTGTCAGTCTAATACACCCTTGGAAGCTATCAGATTATGTGAAAAAATTATTAAAAAAGTTAAAGTGATAACTCAATAAAAAGATTTTTAGATAAATGAGAATTTTGTATGAATCTGATTTAGCAGGATCAAGTCATCATGGCATGGCATATAGAATTTATCAATTCAGTTGCGAATTTATAAAACGAGGTCATGAAGTATTTATTTTGGCTGCCTCTTTTTCTCATTTAAGGTATATAAATCCAAGAGTTAAAAGTACGTTCACCGATGAAATTATAGATGGAATACATTACAAGTGGATAAAAACTCCTTCATATAATGGGAATGGCTTTAAAAGAGTCATGCATATTTTTTTATATAATTTAAAACTTTGGATATATGCCGGACGGATAGCAAAAGAAATAAATCCGGACGTAGTTATTGCTTCAGGTGTAACTCCGTTGGATTTCTCAGGATGTTATAGGATTGCCAGAAAAGCAAATGCAAAAATAATATATGAAGTTGGGGACCTGTGGCCGTTAACACCAATTGAGCTGGGAGGATACTCAAAATATCATCCTTTTATTATTGTAATGCAATGGGCTGAAAATTATGCATATAAACATTGTGACTCAGTAATAAGTTTGTTGCCAAATTCATTAAATTATATGGTTTTACATGGGCTAACCTCTGAAAAATTCAATTACATACCGAATGGAATAAATATTGATGAGTGGGAAAATAAAGAGGATATTCCATTTGAATATGAGAGCATAATTAAAATGTTGAAATTACAAGGTAAAACCTTAGTAGCATATACTGGCTCTCATGGTGTTGCAAATGCTCTAGATTGTTTAATTGATGTAGCTAATTTATTAAAGAATGAAGATATAGTTTTTTTTCTTGTAGGATCAGGTTCAGAAAAGGAAAATCTAAAAAGAAAGGCGAACATTTTACAACTTAATAATTTGTATTTTCTGGATCCTATCTCTAAAAAATCAATTCCATCTTTTTTAGAAATGATTGATATTCTTTATATAGGACTTAAACGACAGCCTTTATTTAGGTTCGGTATTAGTCCAAATAAATTGTTTGATTACATGATGGCAGGGAAACCAATAGTTCAGGCAATTGATGCAGGTAATAATATTGTAAAAGATGCGAATTGCGGTGTGTACGTCGAACCCGAAAACGTTGAGGAGATATCATCAGCAATACTTAAAATCAAATCACTAGCTCATGAAGAACGTGAACAAATGGGCAATAACGGGAAGGAATACGTTATTGAGAAACACTCATATAATATTTTAGTTAATAACTTTTTAAATGTAATAAAAAAGGTTTGTCAGGGAAAATAATATTTTTTATTCAATTTTTAATAGAACTAATATATGAAAATTCCCTTTTCTCCTCCTTATATTGATCAGGATGTATTAAATGAAGTAGAAGATACATTAAAATCTGGATGGATTACTACAGGACCAAAAGTCAAATCCCTTGAAGATGAAATCGCTAGATTTGTTTCAATTAAAAATACTTTATGTGTAAATTCAGCTACTTCAGGTCTTTATCTTGCAATGAAGTGGTTTGGAATTGGGCCTGGGGATGAGGTCATCGTTCCAGCCTATACGTATGCTGCCACTGCATTAGCTGTATTTCATACAGGAGCGAAGCCAGTTTTGGTTGACGTAAATAATGATTTCAATATTGATGTTGAATCAATAAAAAAATTAATAAATCATTCAACAAAGGCTATTATTCCTGTAGATTTTGCAGGATGGCCTTGTGATTATGATGAAATATTAAGTGTTGTTACTGATACTCATATCTCTAGCTTATTTACTCCTCATAATGAAATACAGGCAAAACTTGGAAGAATTCTTATTTTAAGTGATGCGGCACATTCATTAGGCGCAGTTTATAAAAATAAACCGTCAGGTTCAATTACAGATATTTCAGTTTTTTCTTTACACGCTGTGAAAAATGTAACAACAGCTGAGGGTGGAATAATATGTCTATCACTTCCTGATATTTTTTTGGGGGAAGAAGTAATTGCCAGTATGCGATTAATGTCATTAAATGGTCAAACTAAAGATGCATATTCTAAAAATGTTGTTGGCAATTGGCGTTATGACATTATTCTTCCAGGCTTTAAAATGAATATGCCCGATATTTGTGCAGCAATCGGATTGGCTCAAATAAGAAAGTACAAGAATCAACTTCTACCTGAAAGAAAAAGAATAGCCATGAGATATGCAAACCGTTTTCAGATGCATGATTGGGCTATTATCCCGCCTTTACATAATATAGATAAAGAAACTTCATACCATATTTTTGCTCTAAGAATTAGGGGATTTTCTGAAAAAATGAGAGATTTAATGATAGAAGAAATATCCAAAAAGGATGTTTCGGTTAATGTTCATTTTATACCTCTGCCGTTATTCAAATATTTTAAAGATGAAGGTTATTCAATTGATAATTTTCCTATAGCATATTCTTGTTATTGTTGTGAAATTTCGCTTCCAATTTATCCTCAATTGAGTACAAAAATGGTAGATTATATAGCAGATGTAGTAATTGATTCGTATTGCAAAATAAAAGATAGAAAATAAAGAACTATCAAATTTTTTGGTTTTATCTTAAAGTGAACGAATGATATCATTTAGCATAGATAAGAAAAGAAGTGAAATATTCTTTGCTACTCTTTGTATTTTGTTTTATTTAACACGTACATCAATCCCATTCTTTAAATATCTGTTCATTTTGATTTTTGGAGGCATTTATGTCTATATCTCAATTAATTATAAAGACAGAATATTAGAAAACTCAAAGAATCTTTTAAAGAGTTTAACATTATCTATAATTTTAATTTTATACTTAATTATTGCTTTCTTTCTATCAGATAAAATTTATTTGATAGTAGTAAAAGAAATTATTGATATTTTTTTTCTATTAGCCAGTGCCTTAGTATTGAATATTTTCATAAATAATACTGATGATTTCAGGCTTTTTTATAAATACTTTATCAATCTGATAATAGTTTTTGCAATAATAATATCTATTGAGAGGATTTATTATTTTATCTACTCATTGACTTATGTTGAATATTTCAATCTAACATATATAAATCCATATAAGGCCTCGGTTGATCGTAATTTTGCTTTATTACCTGTTATTTTCGGGATGCTGGCAATCTTAAGTTACTATTTGGAAAAAACATCAAAATTAAAATTATTAGTTAGTAATATAATTTTATTATTATTTTCTATAAGCTTTTTGTTGTCAGGTTCAAGACGTGGAGTATTTGTTTTTTCCTCAATACTAATTTTTGTTATTATAATTCAAGTATATAATTTGTTTAGCAATAATTTAAAATTAAAACAATTTTGTAAAAATTCAAAATATTTTATTTTAACTTTTTTCTCTACGTTATTGTTATTAGTAATAGTATTTAGCACTACATCTATTTATTTTAAAAACAAAGCCTTAGAGGCAATAGGAGTAAAAAATATTTCCTTTACAAAAAATAAGCTAAGCAGTACTTTAACAAGATACATCCATTTTTTAAGTAAAGATTTTACTGAAGATTATGTATATTCTAAAATATGGGATCCTGTTTTTGATCCAAAGGATCCTGAAACATCGCCAGGCAATGGGAACTACAAAATTGTCAAAAATTTGTGTGGCAATAATGTAGATATTGTACCTAAAGGTGCAAAAGGATACTTGTTGGATAGTACATGTTTAGGATTCGCATCTCAAGTTCATTCTTATTATTTTTTAGAGATAAAGAATGAGAAAGTTGATGAAGGGGATTCGTTGATTATTTCAGTGTTCTGTTATGTATCTAATGATTTTGATGGCGATGCGGTTGCTATTCGAATTATAGGTTCTGTCAAATCTAATCCAGATAAATACTTCGATTTAAATAATAAAGGCAGCTGGCAAAAACTTGAACTTCCAATAAGTTGTAATAAAGGAAAGATATCAATAAATTTATATATGGCAAAGAGTGGGGTTAAAGATTTTTCAAAGCTAAAGGGCCATGTTATTTTTGCGTATCCTGAAATTCAAAGTGCTGTAAAATATAATTCTAATGAAAATATAAATAAACAATTTAACAAGTCTAAGTTAATACCTTCTAAAATCAATATAAAAAATATCAAATCGGAAGGGAAAATCGGTAATGAGATATTTCAATCTGGTATTCTTTTAAAAGAATTGAATATTAAATCCTTTTTTATAATTTATAATGATCCTATACGTAATTGGATCTCTAAAATAGTATCTGAAGATACAACATATCATGGTTTTAAATCTAAATTGATATTTTCAAAACCAAAAGATAATTTTGCTGAAGACAGAATAGTCTTATGGAATTTTGCTTTTGAAATTTTTAATAAAGAATATAACTGGGTAAAAAAAATTTTTGGAGGTGGTTTTAATTTTTTAAACTGGTATGGAGCTTGTTTTACAGGAGACAGAACTAAAACTTATTATCCTCATAATCCCTTTTTACATATTTTACTATATTCTGGAATCGTAGGCCTTTTAATTTATATTTTTTTTATTTCCCAAGTCTTCTATTATTATATCAAGTATATTAAAGAATACCCCCTGTTATTCATTTTCTTCATAATTACTTTTTTCTTTACCTTTTTTAGTGGTAGCAATCCATTTGATCCTCCAGTAATGGGATTTTTTGTAATCCTTCCTTTTCTCATTCATTTTTATCATACAAAGTAAGTTTTCGCTTCCAAAGATGTTACATGTCAAAATAATGAAGAAAATATTTTAGACACTCATTTATTTATGAATTTTAAAATCTATAGCTGTGTTTAAATTTAGGAATGATTTAATAAGGCTATCTTCAATTCTGGTATCAGGACAGATCTGCTTGTGGCAAGGAATGCAAACGTCCTCAAAGGCAATTCCTTGTCTCTTATCTTCTCAAGAGTAATAAACGAGTTGAGATAATTCTGGAGATACTTCGTTGACACTCCGTTGAAGTCCCTGATACATGTTTTTAACCTGCTGACTTTACTGTTAACCGTTTGCACATGAAAAACCTGATCTTTCGTGTATCCTTTGGAGCCAACTTTTATCTTATGATGCTCCAACTGCTGGGTTTTTGCAAAGGCACTGTATCTCTGGTGAGCGTCTGTACAAAAAGACCGTATCCTTGCGGATCTTCCCCACAAGGGCTTTCTCTATATCTTTCTGGCATATTCTGCCTCGTCCTGACACCTGCATGGCCTGACTTCGCACTCTGTCACATGTCACTATTATAGCAACATGATCTTTACCTATACCTGCTGTACCTGCTTTTCCTCCCCGGCGCCTGGGCTTTCTGTCAAGATATCTGCTTCCCTTCTCACTATAAAGAAAAAAGATATCATCACTCTCACAGACAAACCTAAAGTCATCATCAGATATCGAAGACAATGACCCAAGTATCTTATGACGCCAGCTAAACGAAGTGGGTATGCTTATCCCTGTCTCACTTGCACATTTTCGTATGGAGTAGCCCATGAACATACACCATAAATACTTGCTAAACTTCTACTTTTTGTGCAAAGCCTCAAGTGCATTACCAGTAGATTCATTAAAGTATTTACCGCACTCTTTGCACCGATACCTCTGAACTCCTTTTAACCGGCCATTAGCATAGTATGATTTACTGCCACAATGAGGACACTTCTCACCAAGTAATTTATCAGTTCCACCTTTTGCTGCAGAAATACCTGCCCCTCCAATGGTAAGATACCTGTATAACTCATTTACAATTTCATGTTGTTTCTCTACACCGAGTTGTTAAAAACTCGTTATTAATTCTTCTATGCCCATTACGCATATTGTTTTCACAAAAAAAATAATTAAGTCGTATATTTAAACTTAGCCAAATCTATAAATTTTTATTTTGTTAAGAACACATACAATTTCCTCAGTCATAATAATTGGACAAAATTTAGAGTACATAAGATTAAAAAATATTTTCTTTTGTTTAGAATCATTCTATTAATAATAATTTTCTTTCTTTTCTCCTTCCTCCTTACTTACCTATTCAGATATCTGGCTATCAGATATAAAATATATGATATTCCGGGTGAAAGAAGCCTGCATCAGGCGCCTGTTCCAAGGAGCGGCGGATTGGCTATCGTTATTTCGTGGTATGTCGGTATAACAGTTCTGTTTTTTTCCGGGGGAATAGAAAGGGGGCTCTATTTAGCCCTTATGAGCGGTATAATAATCGCTGTTGTAAGCTTTATTGATGATATTATAAAACTCAGTCCCTTAATCAGATTGATATTTCAGTTCTGCACAGCTATTGCAGCCTTTTTCTTTCTTGGAAAACTTCGTCCTCTCATAATGCCTGAAATCGAAATAAACTACCCGCTGCTCATTTATCCCTTCGCTATTATTGGTATGGTATGGTTCATCAATCTGTTCAATTTCATGGACGGAGTGGATGGCTTTGCCTCTATTGAAGCAATAATCGTCAGCCTTGTCATGTTTTTTTACTCGAACAATATAATAAATATACTTCTTATTGCCTGCGTGGCCGGATTTTTATTCTGGAACTGGCCAAAAGCCAGAATCTTTATGGGAGATATAGGAAGCACTCAACTTGGATTTATCCTCGTAATTCTCGGAATATATTTCCACAACAATTACAAGTTTTCGATTATCAACTGGATAATGCTTACCTCTCCCTTCTGGTTCGATGCCACACTCACTCTGTTCCGGCGCTGGAGAAACAAGGAGAAGCTGAGCCAGGCTCACCGAAAACATGTTTACCAGCGTTTTGTTCAATCAGGAGCTTCCCATCTAAAAACAGATATGTACCTTGTTCTGATTAATGCAGTTATCATTCTGTTTATCCTGATTTACCGCGAATTTAAAGTAATGCAATACATTATCCCCGTAATCACTCTTTTATTCCTCTATTCTATAACAAGGTATGTAGATAAGAAAGTGCCCTTTAAATAAATTAGCCCCTCCCAACCTTCTTTATTAGCCTCACCCGGCACCTTTATTAGCCCCTCCCGGCCTCCCTGTTTGGCCTACACACATAGTATACAGGTATCTACACACATGGTATACAATATAAAAAGGTAAATTTATGGGAAAAAGTTATGCCTTTCGAAACACAAACTATCATGGGTCAAAGAACTGAGTTCT
>JAGNKY010000023.1 GCA_017999895.1 Bacteroidales bacterium | reverse complement strand
CCCTGGATATCTAAGATAATCCTTTCTTTTTCCTGGGGCGTCCATTTGTGCATTCTTTTTACCATCAACATAAAAGTACAATTTAAATTTGTACTTTTAGTCTAGTTTTATAGGGGGGTAGACCATTATCTTTTTCCTTTTATCTTTTATCTTTTATCTTATTCCTCCAACGCTTCCTGTAGGAACCTCCAAATTTCTTCCTTTCTACTTTTCTTCCAACGATATTTTTCCCCATTTTTCATTTTAATAGAATAATTCTGCATATTTGTTGTCATTCAAAAAGCCGATAAAAAAGCTTGAGACAAATATTTTGACAACAGATTTTATTTCCGGAGAAGATTATGAAAATGTTAAGATTCCTTTTTTCGCCTGCGTTCATGGGGATACTATTTGCTCTTTTTGCCGTCTCGATGGCAGCCGCCACATTCATCGAAAATGACTTCGGCAGCGAAACGGCATATAGAATTGTTTACGGTGCAAAATGGTTCGAACTTATAATGCTGCTCCTCGCAGTAAATCTTGTCGGACAGATATTCGAACATAAGCTTTACCGAAAGGAGAAAATAACCGTGATGATGTTTCATTTAGCTTTTATTATCATACTTGCAGGCGCCGCACTTACCAGATATACCGGATTTGAAGGAGCTATGCATATCAGAGAGGGAGAATATAGTAATCAAATTTATTCTGCTGAAAAATATATTAGATATTCTGTTAAAGATAAAGAGGGCAGAGTTGTTAATGAGAAATATGAAAAATTCCTGACTTCGTTTCTTTCACCCGGCGGATATGAAAGATTCATAAAAGACGGCGAAAGGGAATATAGAATCCTTCTTATCCCCGATATGTCGCACAACACATTCGTCTTTCATGTGTTTAGTGGAAATGAAACCCGTACTGTTTCACTCTCTGTCTCTGAAGATGAATATATCTCTTCTGGCACTGTTGAAATTGGAGACAGAACAATAGAACTTTCTTACGGCTCAAAAATAATAACTCTTCCTTTCTCACTCAAACTTAACGATTTTATACTCGAACGTTATCCGGGGTCGAACACGCCTTCCGGATACAAAAGCGACATAGTTCTTGAAGACCATGAGGCTGGAGTAGTCAAACCATTTATGATTTTTATGAATAATGTGTTGAAATATAAAGGTTACAGGTTTTATCAGGCTTCATACGACCAGGACGAAAAAGGGACAATACTTTCAGTGAACCACGACCCTGCTGGTATGTGCGTTACTTATACCGGATACGGCCTTCTGTTTCTCTTCATTATACTTTCATTGATTAATCCGAATTCCCTGTTCAAGAAAGCTAGCATACGATTATGGAAGTCGCCTTTCGGAAAAAATCTTGCTGTTTTTTCTCTTATACTAATACTATCAGGATTCAATTATGCTGATGCACAGAAATTTGTGCCCGACAAAAAAGTCTCAGA
This sequence comes from Bacteroidales bacterium, assembly GCA_017999895.1. Lineage (GTDB taxonomy): Bacteria > Bacteroidota > Bacteroidia > Bacteroidales > VadinHA17 > LD21. The sequence continues at coordinate 25,159 of JAGNKY010000023.1, read as the reverse complement.
AGAATTCGGGAAAGTGCTTGTTCAGGACCAGAAGGGACGGACCGAACCTCTTTATACTTTGAGTTACGATATTGTAAGAAAAGTTACAAAGCAGAATAAATTTCAGGGATTATCGCCCATGCAGGTATTTCTTGGAATTTATACGGATTTTGAGCACTGGCAAAATGAACCGCTTATAAAGATTTCAGACAAGGAGTTAAGAAAAAAGACAGGTGTAACCGGAAAAATGGCATCATTCAGTGATATTGTGGATTTCAGCAAGAACGGGTATTATAAAATTGCCAGTGATGTTCAGAAGGCCTATTCAAAAGCGCCAGGAGAGCGGGATAAATATGATAAAGAGATAATTAAGACAGATGAGAAGATAAATATCCTATACATGATTTACACCGGGGAGTTTTTAAGAATATTCCCGTTGAAAGACAGCCTCGGCTCATGGGGAAATTGGGACGAAGCTCTTCAACGTGCTGTAAGCCATGAGGATTCAGTTTTCGTGGAAAATATTTATACACTTTTTGCTTCCTCGCTATATAATGGAAATATTTCGGGAATGAAGCAGGTTGTTCAGACGATAACTACATATCAGCGAAAGCATGCTGGCTATGAACTGCCGGCGGAGACGAAAATCGCTGCTGAGTTGTTTTATCATAAGGCCGAAATTTTTGAGAGGCTCTTCCCCTTATATGCCGTTGTCGGGCTTTTCACTCTTGTCTGGCTGATTGTAGTTATCATAAGAGGCGCCGGAGAAAATAAATTCGTCGATCACGCTGTACTATGGGTTCTGGTTGCAGGCTTTGCTGCACATACTGCAGGTATTGGACTTCGCTGGTATATTTCAGGCCATGCCCCGCTTAGTAACGGATACGAAACAATGATTTTCATCTCATGGGTGACAATGCTTGCAGGTTTTATTTTCAGGAAGAAGTCGGGATTTGTCCTGCCAGCAACATCTTTCCTTTCAGCTATGACACTGATGGTGGCTCACATGAGCTATATGGATCCGGAAATTACAAACCTCGTTCCGGTGCTTAAATCGTACTGGCTTACTCTCCATGTGTCAGTGATAACGAGTAGCTATGCATTTCTCGGACTTGGGACCATTCTTTCATTTATAATAATGATCTTGCTGTCATTTTCAGATCGAGGGAATATAAATTCAATTGGAAATGCAGTAGAAACCCTGACAGTGATAAATTTCAAAACACTCATTATTGGTTTGTATTTGCTTACAATAGGTACTTTTCTTGGAGCCGTATGGGCAAATGAGTCGTGGGGTCGTTACTGGGGATGGGATCCAAAGGAGACGTGGTCGCTGATAACTATTATCGTTTACAGCTTTGTGATTCATTCAAGGATGATTCCCTCCCTGAGGAACATATATGCTTTTAATCTTTTGTCGCTTTTTGCAATTTCTTCAGTTCTAATGACTTATTTTGGTGTGAATTATTATCTATCGGGGTTACATTCTTATGCCGGAGGAGACTCTCTTCCTGTGCCGGCTTTCTTATATATTGGAGTGGCGGTGCTTGTAGCTCTGTCGGTGATCGCCTATATCAAATATAGAAAATGGTGCACAGTTGCAAGAGGAGAAGTTGAGACTAAAGAGTAATTTTTCTCGCCTGTATAGGAATCAAGATATTCGACGGCTTATTTATCAGAGAGATTGATATGCTCTGGATAAATTTCATTTTTAATGATAATTTAATGCAATGTTTTACATTTCCTTTAATAATTAGAAAATGTGCCGTTTGCCTGATGCCGCAGGCAGTAGTGTAGTAATTATTGATAAATAATAGACTGGGAGTGAGTTCATGAGATTAGGGGATAAGCGTTTTGTGAGTAGGCGCTATTTAAGAATTCCTTTAGCTTTCTGAATGCCCGATTTATTTTTTGTTCGATTTAGCGAGCTTATTCTGTTTCAAAAAACAAATCCGCTATTCGGAAACCGAAGAGCGGATTTGCTGGCAGGGGTGGAAGACCGGATTCGAACCGGCGACCTCCAGAGCCACAATCTGGCGCTCTAACCAACTAAGCTACATCCACCGTGTTTTCGAAGACAAAAATAGTTTCAAAAAATTATTATACAAAATATTAAAATTATTTTCTCCGATGGCTTCAGGTTACTAACTTTGACGCCATTTAAAAAGAAAGCAATAACATAATTTTTCATGTAACAATAAGTTATAAATTAAGTTCGCAAATTATAGAGAAAATATTTGAAGAAAGTTAAATTTATAGACAATATATCCGCGCTTCAGTTTTTTCAACTACTGAGATTTACTGTCTTTCTTATTATAAGTATTATATTTACAAAAAGCTATCTTACAAAGGCTGAAATCGGTGAATGGGAAATGTTTCTTTTCATTGCCAGCCTTTTAAGTTTTTTCTGGGTAACCGGAATAATTCAGGCTCTTCTGCCGATGTATCACAGGAATCGAACTTACCGGAGAGTAGGAGAAAATAATGAAGGGAAATCGCCTGAAATATTCAATGCATTTATACTTCTTTGTTTATTTAGTCTGTTATTTTTTCTGATTGGTTTTGCAATCAGAGATAAAATATCAATCTTCGGATTTTCAGGCAGGGATACGTATATTAACCTGCTACTTATATATATACTCCTAAGCAATCCAGTTTGCCTGATCGAATACATATACCTTCTGAATAACAAAGCTTCAAAAATAGTTCAATATGGTTTTAGTACCTTCACTCTTCAACTCATCCTTATTATTGCGCCTATAATTGCAGGCAAAGAGTTAATCTGGTCATTCTATGGTTTGCTTATTATAACGATTATCAGATGGATATGGCTTATTGTTCTGCTTCGGCGATATAGCGAAATGAAAATCTCGATCGAATTTATGAAAGAGCATCTTTATTTAGGCCTTCCTCTCATATTAACTTCTCTTATAAGCGGTTCAGCACAGTATATTGACGGGATAATAGTATCGGCTTATTATAGGAGTCCTGAAGTCTTTGCAAATTTCAGATATGGAGCGAAAGAATTTCCTCTTGTTTTAATGCTTGCTACCGGATTAAGTAATGCAATGCTTCCGGAGTTTTCGACAAGATCGAGAATGAAAGAATCACTTGCAAAGTTAAAGTTCAGATCGGAAAAGCTTATGCATCTACTATTTCCTTCAAGCATGGTTGTAATGCTTTTTACAAGGTGGCTTTTCCCGAGGCTCTTTACTCCTGAGTTTGTGCGAAGTGCCGATATCTTTCTAATTTACCTTCTTCTGGTTATTCCAAGGCTGGTATTTCCACAAACCATTGTTATTGGAAGAAAAAAAACACGAATAGCAATGATTGCAGCCATAGTTGAACTTATAATAAATATTCCACTAAGTCTCCTCCTTATCGGTCCATACGGAACCGTTGGAGTTGCCCTCGCTACTTTTATTGTTTATTGTGTAGAAAAAATCTTTCTTATATGGTACGTATGGGCAAAAATGAGAATAAAACCTTCTGAGTATATTCCTATTAAGGTCTATATCACTTATACATTTTTGATAGTACTTCTGTTTGTCCTGATCGACCATAGAATAATCGATATACAATAAAGCATAAAATCGGATGGAAAATATTTCGATATATTTGTACGATTTGAGGCAATTATTTATCGGCAGAGAGAATTAAGGTTTATTAAAAATTTTTTATATGGATTTCAAAGCCATAGAGGTAAAGACAAAATCGGATAAAAAGGTATTTCTTGATTTTCCTAAGGAGCTATATAAAGGCGATCCCTTCTGGGTTTGTCCTCTCGACAGCGAAACGGAATCCGTCTTCGACCCTTTAAAAAATCCCGTATTCAGGCACGGTGAAGCAACAAGATGGATTTTGTATGATGATCAGGGGAAAGTTGTTGGACGGATTGCAGCTTTTATTGATTATGTACGTTCAAAGGCAAATAATCAACCTACTGGAGGAGCAGGTTTTTTCGAAGTGATTGATAATCGGGATGCGGCATTTAAGCTCTTTGATACTGCAAAAGAATGGCTTTCCCAACGAGGTATGGAAGCAATGGATGCACCGATAAACTTTGGTGAAAATCACGTTAATTGGGGTCTGCTTGTTGAAGGATTCATGCAGCAGGGATTCGGAATGCCTTATAATAAGAAATATTACCGGAAATTTTTTGAAGAATATGGTTTTCAGAAATATTTTGAACAATATTCCTATCACCGTGATTTAAGAGGTCCTGATAATAAAATCATATGGTTCCCGGAAAGAATGCTTAAAATAGCAGAATGGATTTCAAAACGTCCCGGTTATTCTTTCAGACACTTCGAATTAAAAAACAGTGAACGTTATATAAATGATCTTATTGACGTATATAACTCAACCTGGTCGGTATTTAAAGAGGATTTTACGCCTCTTGATCCTTCTTCCCTTAAAGAAACTATAAAGAAAGCAAAATCTTTCATGGATGAAGAACTTATATGGTTCGCATATTACAGAGATAAACCTGTTGCTTTTTTTATTCTATTTCCAGATATTAACCAGATTATCAAATACTTCAATGGTAAACTCAATTTATGGAACATGCTTCGATTTATATGGTTCAAAGCATCACATAAGATGACTCGAGTGCGTGCTCTGGTAGGTGGAGTAAATCCTTCTCATCAGAACAGCGGGATAGAATCGGCAATATTTCTGAATATTTATAATGTGTTCAAGAGAAAAAAGTGGTATAAAGAGCTGGAGTTTTCATGGGTAGGCGATTTTAATCCAAAAATGATTGCCATCTTTGAAGCTCTTGGGGGGAAAAAAGCAAAAACACATTATACATATAGATATATGCTCAATAAAAATATTCCGTTCGAAAGATATAAAGAAGAAATTGCCAGAAAGGTTAAAGAAAAACAGAGTAAACAGGAAAGTACAGTGAAAAATAATTTTTTGAAATAAATTGTTCTTTAAAATATATTAAGTAAATTTGCAACCCGATTTTTGATTATAAAAAATTATTTAAATATGAAAAAAGGCATACATCCTTCCAATTACCGGTTCGTCGTATTTCAGGATATGTCGAATGGTTATGCATTTCTGGGAAAGTCAACAGCTCCTTCGAAAGACACAATCAAATGGGAGGACGGTAATGAATATCCGCTTATAAAACTTGAAATTTCTAATACTTCACACCCCTTTTATACAGGTAAAATGAAGCTTGTTGACTCGGCCGGACGTGTCGATAAGTATATGAGCCGTTATAAAAACCACCTTTCGAAAAAAAATATATAGAATAATAAAAAGGGCTGGTAACTCAGCCTTTTTTTTTCTGAATTTAACGTATGCTTATGTTTTGAAACTCTTATCGGAGAATTCTATGGTAAAAGATTTTTATGTAATTTTATTATTTTAATTCGTGTATGGACGAAAAGCAGAGTAAACCAATAATACCGGGAATTTTTTTTCAGGAAATTGTCAATGGGGAAGGAGAGATAATACCTATAATTACCGATGGAGATGACAAAGAACTGGAAAATATTGAGCTGCCCGATGTTGTACCTGTACTTTCTCTCCGTAACACCGTATTATTCCCTGGCGTTGTATTGCCTATATCAATTACTCGTCCCCGTTCAATACAGCTTATAAAAGATGCTTACCGGACAGATAAAATTGTTGCCACGGTAGCTCAAAAAGATCCTGAGATAGAGAATCCGAGATATGAAGATCTTCATACGGTAGGCACGTGCGGACAGGTAATCAAACTTCTCGAGATGCCCGATGGATCGACAACTGCAATTATTCAGGGAAGGAAAAGAATAAAGCTCGAGTCATTTGTATCTGATGAGCCTTATTTTATGGCAAAAGTTAAACCGGCACCTGAAATCAAACCTGAGCCTGGAAACAAAGAATTTGAAACTATCATTGGCTCGCTTAAAGATTTGTCGGTCAAAATAATTAAACTCAATCCCAACATTACTCCCGATGCAGCTTTTGCAATTAAAAACATTGAGAACAACTTTTATCTTATAAATTTTATATGTTCAAATACGGATATTAAGATCCAGGACAAGCAAAAGCTTCTGGAAGCAGATAATATGCGTGATAGGGGTTATATGCTTCTCGAATTTCTGATTCAGGAAGTTCAGATACTTGAACTGAAAAATGAACTTCAGTTGAAGATTAAAAGTGATATAGAACAACAGCAGAAGGAATTTCTTCTTCATCAGCAACTTAAAACTATTCAGAACGAGCTTGGAGGAAGTCCGATCGAAAAAGAGATAGAAGAGTTCAGGAAAAAAGGGGAGCAGAAGAAGTGGACGGCAGAGGTTAAAAAGACATTTGAAAAGGAACTCGATAAACTTGAGAGGCTTAACCCGGCTGCAGCAGAGTATTCGGTTCAGACAAATTATATTCAGACTCTGCTTGAGCTGCCATGGGGTGAATATACCGAGGATAACCTCGACCTGGCTAATGCACGAAAAGTGCTGGATGAAGATCACTTTGGCCTCGAAGAGGTTAAAGAGAGAATCATCGAACATCTAGCAGTTCTGAAGCTGAAAGGTGATCTAAAATCACCGATTCTATGCCTTTATGGCCCTCCTGGAGTGGGCAAAACATCGCTCGGACGCTCGGTTGCAAAAGCCCTTGGACGAAAATATATTAGAATGTCACTTGGCGGCTTGCACGACGAAGCCGAGATAAGAGGACACAGGAAGACATACGTTGGAGCCATGCCGGGGCGCATAATACAGAATATAAGGCGGGCAGGCTCATCCAATCCGGTATTTATTCTCGATGAGGTTGATAAAGTGGGACAGGATTTTAGGGGTGACCCTTCGTCAGCTCTTCTTGAAGTTCTCGACCCTGAACAGAACAGCACATTTTATGATAACTTCCTCGAGATGGAATATGACCTCTCTAAGGTTTTGTTCATTGCCACAGCAAATACTGTTGCTACTATAAGTCCCGCCCTGCGCGACAGAATGGAACTGATAGAAATAAATGGCTATCTTCCCGAAGAAAAAGTCGAAATTGCTCTCCGTCACCTTCTCCCTAAACAACTTGAGAATCACGGTGTGAAATCGGACCAACTGAAAATCAGCAAGAAAATAATGGGAATGCTTATTGATAATTACACCAGGGAATCAGGGGTAAGAGAACTGGATAAAAAAATTGCAAAAATAGTAAGGGTAAGAGCTAAAGAAATAGCTTCATTTTCTTCATTCAATGCCGAAATATCCGAAAATGACATTATTGAAATTCTTGGACCTCCAAAATATACGAGAGATATTTATACCGGAAACGAACAGGCAGGCGTTGTAACAGGTCTGGCATGGACTGCCGCAGGAGGCGAAATTCTTTTCGTCGAAACAAGCCTGAGCAGGGGAGACGGTAAGCTTACACTTACCGGAAACCTTGGCGACGTAATGAAGGAATCGGCTGTCATAGCGCTCGAATACCTTAAATCGAATGCCGAGCTTCTTGGATTACCTGATAATTTTTCAAAAAAATGGAATATTCATATTCATGTTCCGGAAGGAGCAATTCCTAAGGATGGTCCGTCGGCTGGACTAACCATGGCTGCTTCAATAGCTTCGGCCTTCACACAGAGAAAAGTAAAGAAATATCTTGCTATGACCGGAGAAATAACGCTACGCGGTAAAGTACTCCCGGTAGGCGGCATAAAGGAAAAAATTCTTGCAGCCAGAAGAGCGAACATAAAAGAGATAATCCTATCATCGGAAAATCGAATGGATGTGGAAGCAATAAACAAATCCTACCTTAAAGGGCTTAAGTTTCATTATATCGATACTATTATGGAAGCTCTTGACATAACACTTTTGAAACAGAAAGTAAAGAATCCCAAAAAAATAATATTTGAACAATGAAATGAAAAAAATTGCAATTTTCCCAGGATCGTTCGACCCTTTTACAATAGGCCATGAAGGTATCGTTAAACGCGGCTTGTGTATTTTTGATGAAATAATAATTGCTGTTGGTGCCAATGAGCTGAAAAAGAATCTCTTTTCAGTTGAAGCAAGAAAAAAAATGATTTCCGATGTTTTTAGGAATGAGCCAAGAATTAAAGTTGATCATTATGAGGGGCTTACAGTTGATTATTGCAGGAGAAATAATTCTAATTTCATCTTAAGGGGACTACGAACCGCTGCTGATTTTGAATTTGAACGTGCAATTGCCCAGGTGAATAAGGCGATGGCTCCTGAAATCGAGTCAGTTTTTATTCTAACCATACCGGAACACTCACCAATTAATTCGACCATAATAAGAGATATTATCCGAAGTGGAGGCGACGCATCACAATTCGTACCTTCATCAATAAAGTTGTCGGATTATATCAAAAGAAAATAGTTAAATAATTTTTGATAATAAGTATATATAATACTCAATTTTTTTATTGAGTAAGAATGATTTTGTTTATCATGTCCATCAAAGACGGCCAAATTTCAGTTCTTATATTGGAAATCTCTTCAGGCAGAAGCCATCCGACTTCAGTTATACCTTCTTTTTTTTCGGGTTGTGCCATCATTATACCATCATAACCCATCAGAAACCATTCTGTTTTTTTCAGATAAGATATTTCTTTTTTAGTATAAGAATGCCATGTCGGTTCGAGCGGTTTAATTATTTTGTGACCTTTTATGCCGCATTCTTCCTCGACTTCTCTAATTGCACACTCTTCGGCCGTTTCGTTTTCTTCCAGATGTCCCTTCGGCAGATCCCATTTACCTTTTTTCTTTATAAACAGATACCTACCAGAAATATGTTTTACAAGTCCCCCCGCCGCCTGAACTTCGGTAAAATAAATTCTGAATAATTTCCAGATGTGTTTTATGTTGAGCCCATAAATATTTACTGATGTTATGCTGCTGTCAATTTGAAATTTTTCTATTAATTTATAAAGTTCAGAAGTTGTACTGAATTTGTGAAATAAGCTGTATTTTTGCACGCGATCAGGTTCAGGGCTGATAAGAATGAACCTATTTTCAAAAAAAACTTTATAAGCTGTCATATGAAAAATATTTCAAAAAAAATTGCTGGATATTTATTACAAATTAACGCAATAAAATTGCAACCGACAAATCCTTTTACATGGGCTTCGGGTATTAAGTCTCCTATTTATTGCGATAACAGGAGAATTCTGTCGTTCCCTGAAGTAAGGAGTTTTGTATGTTATTCTTTTACCGACGCGGTGAAAATATATTATCCCGATGTTGAAGTTATTGCAGGCGTTGCCACAGGAGCAATAGCACATGGAGTGCTGGTAGCGGAAAAGTTGAATCTGCCGTTCATATATGTTCGTTCAGATGCAAAAGACCACGGCCTCTGTAACAGGGTCGAGGGATATTTCGAAAAGGGGCAGAAAGTGGTTGTAATTGAAGATCTTATTTCTACTGGTGGCACAAGCCTGAGTGCTGTTAAAGCCTTACGTGATGAGGGATGTTATGTTTTAGGCATGATTGCCATATTTACATACGGCTTTCAGAAAACATATAATAAATTTTTGGAAGAAAATTGTGAACTCCATACTTTATGCGATTACGATACTCTTATTGAAACTGCGCTCGAAAAAGGCTTTATAAGTAATGCCGAAGTGGAAGGGCTTAAGAAATGGAGAAGTGAAATATCAGATTTTTAAATAAGAACATGAAAAAAACAAATAGTAAAACAGCCGTTGCAAAATGCAGTTCTGAAGCATTTTTTGATTATATCACCGATTTAAGGAATTTTGAACAGTTTCTCCCTGCTGATTTTAAAGGGGGTTGGGAAGCTTCAGAAAGTTTGTGCACATTAAGGGTAATGTCTCTCGGTAAAGTCAATATTGAAATAAAAGAGAAAATACCCTCCTCAAAAGTAATTTTTTCTGGAAATGCAATTTCGAGGATTGATTTTATACTTGAAGTTTCAATAGCAGGGAGTGAAAATAATTTTTGTAGTGTATCTCTTACACTTATTACTGAAACAGATACATTCACGAATATGCTTATTTCCCCTGGCATAGAGCGTCTTCTCGAAACGCTCACAGACGAAATAGAAAGTTTTTCCGGATGGCAGGAAGGAATAATCAGAGAAAATCCACTTCCTTGAAGCCATATTCATATATCCTGCCTTTACGGTCTTCAATTTGTATTCTGCCTGAATCGGTTACGGAAATTATTTTTCCTTCGAATAAACCTCTGTTATCATGAAACTCTGTAAACTGATTAAATCTGTAAAGCGATGATTTATAATCGTCGTCAATTCTGTTAATACGGTTATAAAGAAGCTGTTTATATCTTGCATCGAGTTTTTTGGATAGTTCTTCAAGACATTGCTCAAGGTTATATTCTCTGCCTGTAAGAATTTTTAAGGATGTCGCATTTATCAATTCTTTTGAAAAATGCTCCTGATTGACATTCAGGCCAATACCCGCTATAGTATGGTCGATTTCGTTCCTTATTATTGAATTTTCAATCAGTATACCTGCAATTTTGTCGTTTTTTACAAAAATATCGTTCGGCCATTTGATCGAAACTTCGCTGACAAAATTATTCAGGAAATCTTTTATCCCAAGTGAAATAACTTTAGAGAGTAGAAATTGTTTGTCAGCTCTTATTACTGAAGGATAAAGAACAACGCTCATAAGCAGGTTTTTATCTTTTTCGCTTTCCCACCTGTTTTGCCCCTGTCCCCGGCCAGCAGTCTGAAAACCTGTATAAATAACAGTGCCTTCCTGTACCTTGCTTTTTCTAAGCATAGCCGAGGCGTGAGTATTGGTTGATGAAAGCCTCTCAAAATAGAGTTTCTTTGAACCTATAATCATAACTAAGGAAATTATTAAAGCTATTTATTAACAGAATATTTAATTTGATATTTGTATTATGTAAAAAGTGACCGATAAATACAAAAATACTGATAATTGTTTGTATTTTTGCATTTAAATATAAAACTATAATTTATTAATGAAAGAAAAACCTGCCGGAACTGATTCCCTTATAAATTGTATTGTTAAAGGAATATTTGAAAAAAAAGGGCAGGATGTTGTTAAAATTGATTTGAGAAATTTAGAAAACAGAATAACGGATTATTTTATTATCTGTCACGGGAATTCAGTGACTCAGGTTGATTCAATAACCAGTTCGGTGGAGGAAATTGTAAGGGAAGAAACAGGTGAAAAACCGACACACATTGAAGGTTTGGAGAATTGTTTCTGGGTTCTACTTGATTATATAGATGTAGTCGTTCATATTTTTCAGGAAAAATATAGGAATTTTTACAGCCTTGAATCACTATGGGCTGATGCGGAGATTAAAAAAATGGAAGATATAGTAAAAGGAAAATAATTTATGGCAGAAGAAAAAAATAATAATAATAATCAGAATCAGGGCAAGCCAAATGAGAAAAATCAAAAACCCCGGTTTAATTCTAACTGGATTTTTGCAATAATTGCGCTTTCTATAATCTTTTTCCAGCTATTATATGGTGGGAAAACGGTGGAGAAAGTCAATACAGGGAAACTCCGGGAGATGATTTATGCTCATGATATAGAGAAAATTGTTGTTGTCAATAAAGATCATGCTGAAATTTACCTCACAAAAGAAGCCCTTGAATCGGGCCGGTATGAGAAAGTGGCAAGAAATTCAAATACTTCAGGGCTTTCTACTCAGAAGCCTCATTTTATATATACTATAGGTGACCTCAGCAGATTCGAAACATTTTTGACGGAAACCGAGAAAGCAGCAGGATATTCCGACACTGAAATGATATATCCCGAATATATAAACCGTAAGAATTACTTCGGTGAATTACTCGGATGGCTATTGCCTTTCATAATACTTCTCATGTTATGGTTTTATATTATGAGAAAGATGGCAAGCGGTGCTGCAAGTGGTGCGGGTGGAATATTCAGTGTTGGCAAATCGAAAGCACAGATTTTCGATAAAGATACGAATGTAAAAGTCAATTTCAACGATGTAGCCGGACTTGAGGAGGCCAAGATGGAAGTGATGGAAATAGTGGATTTTCTAAAAAACCCAAAAAAATACACACAGCTTGGTGGAAAGATTCCAAAAGGAGCGCTTCTGATTGGCCCGCCAGGAACAGGCAAAACACTCCTTGCAAAAGCTGTTGCAGGTGAAGCTAATGTGCCTTTCCTCTCCTTATCGGGATCCGATTTTGTTGAGATGTTTGTTGGAGTTGGAGCTTCGAGAGTAAGAGATCTTTTTAAACAGGCAAAAGAGAAAGCTCCATGTATAGTATTTATTGATGAAATAGATGCAGTAGGAAGAGCACGAGGCCGTAATCCTAATTTTGGAGCAAACGACGAACGAGAAAATACTCTCAACCAGCTTCTTACTGAAATGGATGGTTTCAGTACAAATTCCGGTGTCATAATACTTGCTGCAACAAACCGTGCGGATATTCTTGACCGGGCTCTCCTTCGTCCAGGCCGATTCGACAGACAAATTTACATCGAACTACCCGACCTGAAAGAAAGGGAGGCAATATTTAAAGTTCATCTGCGGCCACTTAAACTCGACAAAAATATCGACATAAGCTTCCTGGCACGACAAACTCCTGGATTTTCTGGCGCAGATATAGCCAACGTATGTAACGAGGCCGCTTTAATAGCAGCAAGAAGAAATAAAACAGTTGTTGAAAAACAGGATTTCATAGATGCAATTGACAGGATAATCGGCGGATTGGAAAGGAAAAACAAAATAATCTCGCAGGATGAGAAAAAGAGAATCGCTTATCATGAGGCCGGACATGCAACGGTTAGTTGGCTACTTGAACACTCGAGCCCCCTTGTTAAGGTGACTATCATTCCGCGTGGGAAGGCACTTGGGGCAGCATGGTACCTGCCTGAAGAGCGGCAACTTACAACCTACGAACAAATTATAGACGAAATGACAAGCGCACTGGGTGGGCGTGCAGCCGAACAACTTGTTTTTGGAAAAATATCTACTGGAGCACTAAGCGACCTGGAAAAAGTTACAAAACAGGCATACGCAATGGTTACTTATTTCGGTATGAGCGATAAATTAGGAAATATCAGCTTTTACGACTCAACTGCCCAGATGGAATTCAATTTTACAAAACCTTATAGCGAAAAAACAGCCGAATTAATCGACGAGGAAGTAAAGGTAATAGTCGAAAGATCTTACCAGAGAGCAATAAGTGTATTGAAAGAACACATGGACGGGCTTGATAAACTTGCTGAAATCCTAATTGAAAAAGAAGTCATCTTCAGCGAAGACCTTGAACGTATTTTTGGGAAACGAAAAGCTGAGACCGAAAAACAAGGATCAAATACCGAAATTAAAGAGGAAAAAACTCAGGGACAGATTACAAATGTAAGTCCTGCCGCAATGTCGGATGAACCAAAAAAGAGAAAAGAAGAGGAAAAGAAAAGAGTAAAGGCAGAGATTAAAAAAGAAGAGCCGGAGAATTAAAATGGATACTGGCAAAATAAAATGGAAAAAGATTGGGCTAAAGTATATGAAAGCACCGAAGATTTTAAAATTGAAATTGCCAGAATCCTGCTGGAAGGAAACGGTATTGAGTCAGTTATTATCAATAAAAAAGACAGTAGTTACAGATTCGGCGAAAATGAACTTTATGTGCATCGTGACAATATAATAAAAGCTAAACAGCTACTTAAAAATTTATAATATTGAATAATATTTTTACGCGGGCCCTGACAGGTGTTTTTATTGTTTTATTTGTCCTGGGCGGTTTTTGGCTTCACCCGATTACTTTTGCGATAACAGGTATGATCATACTTGCCGGGAATCAATATGAATACTATAAACTTATAAAAAATAATGGTGCAACTCCACAAATGATCACAGGCGTCACAACCGGCGTCGTTGCATATTCGATCTCAACCCTTGTAGCTGCAGGGAAAGCTTCATCGGAATTATACTATATTCTGATTGTAATGATTATTGTTATTATGGTTATTGAACTTTACAGGCGGCAGGAACGTCCTTTCGATTCTCTTGCTCAAACGTTTCTTCCTTTCTTCTATATTGTCCTTCCATTATCTCTTTTTCCTTTTGCAACATTCTCACATACAGGAATTAACTCGTTTCTTACTCATGAAAATATAATATTTTCTCCTGGAATTATTGTTGGATTTTTTATTCTGATATGGACAAATGATACTGCGGCATTTCTTACAGGTGTTACTTTAGGAAGACATAAACTGATTGAACGTATTTCTCCAAAAAAGACATGGGAAGGATTTGCCGGTGGATTACTCCTGACTATGGTTGTTGCATATTTTCTGTCGGGATGGATTGGAGTAATCAACAAAATGAAATGGGTGATTCTCGCTTCAATTGTATCGGTCAGCGCAACATTAGGCGACCTCGTTGAATCAATGCTGAAGAGAAGTCTCGGAGTAAAAGACTCAGGGAAAATTTTGCCAGGACACGGCGGATTCCTCGACAGGTTCGATAGCGTGTTGATTTCTTTTCCAATAGTATATATTTATTTTTCAGTTTTTGCATGATTAAATACTCTTAATTAGTTTTGTGCAAATTTTTCCAGATGAGAATTCATAAAGAAGGATATAATATTTTGATTATCTTTTTTCTTTTTCTTGTCGGGTTCAACATACTGGCCGATATATTGTTGGGTCAATATTTGCTATTCAAATGGATATTCCTGATACTTACTTCATTGTTATATTGTTTTCTTCTCTTTTTCTTCCGTGTTCCTGATAGGAGACTTGAACCAAAAGAGGGAGTGGTTTATTCTCCGGCCGACGGAAAGATTGTAGTCATAGAAGAAACCGAGGAAAAGGAATATTATAAAGATAATTGCCTCCAGGTATCAATTTTTATGTCACCTTTCAACATGCACAGCAACCGATACCCTGTGTCTGGAATAGTTAAATATGTAAATTATAAGCCAGGAAGAAATATTGTGGCATGGCACCCGAAATCTTCCGAACTGAATGAAATGGCAACCGTTGTTCTTGAAACATCCGACCGGAAGAAAATAATTGTGCGACAGGTTGCCGGAGCATTTGCACGGCGCATTGTTACTTATGCAAAAGAAGGTAATGAAGTTATTCAGGGAGATGAACTCGGATTTATTAAATTCGGTTCGAGAGTGGATATCTTTTTACCTCTGGACGCTAAAGTGGAAGTGTCTATTCTTCAACATGTTAAAGCAAACAAAAGTATTATAGCAAGATTATAGCTTTTTAATAATACAAAAATATCCACACACTCCATGTTATAAACATTATATAACAAAAAAGGGCTCCACGCGAGCCCCATTTGAAGTGAGTTGAATCAACTTTTGCTTTAGGCGATCTTAACTTGTTTGGTGATTTTGCTCTTCTCCTCATGTGTTTTGGGAAGAACCACCGAAAGAATGCCATCTTTGTAGTTGGCTTCAATCTTTTCTTTGTTAACATTCTCAGGAAGTGTGAAGCTTCTGGAGAACGATGAGTAACTAAACTCTCTCCTCTTGTAATCTTGACGGTTCTCTTCTTTCTCTTCTTTCTGCTCTGAAGAAATAGTCAGAATGTCATCCTCAATCTCGATCTTAAGATCTTTTTTATCAATACCTGGAACTGCAACATCCAGAGTATATTGTTTATCATCCTCTTTGATGTTTACAGCAGGCAACGAACTGTAGCTCGTTGAGAATAATGGTGAAAAGAATGGAGCAAGAAAA
Organism: Bacteroidales bacterium; assembly: GCA_017999895.1. GTDB lineage: Bacteria > Bacteroidota > Bacteroidia > Bacteroidales > VadinHA17 > LD21. The sequence goes on along the minus strand of JAGNKY010000023.1, from coordinate 9,511 downwards.
TCATCGTCAAAAAGGTTCGACCATACTGATGGTCTTTCTCCTCTTTTAATAATTGTCGGTAACATAGCTCTGTCCTCCTTTCCTATATTAGTTTAACATTTTTTTCTTCAAACTTCACCTTATTTGTGACAAATTATATACCATAAATAAAAAATGTCATTTTGACTTAAATGTAATACCTATATGTGACAACATGGCAAAAATAAATTTATGAATCATTACTTTTATTTCAGATTTTTAAAGATTGCAGGTAAAACAACTGACATTACAATAGTTAATAAACAGAGTTTTTTATGAGTTTTCATAAATTTGGATTAGGTTTGCAGAATAAATTATTTGCCGGCATGAAAAATTTTATCCGGAATATTTTAGTACTTGCAGGGATAGCTTTTATCGTTTTTTGTATCTGGTATTTCAGGGAGATAGTTATTTATATTCTGATTTCAGGCGTGCTGTCTATAATGGGAAGACCCCTTGTTGATCTTTTCAGCAAAATAAGAATTAGAAAGTTAAAAATGCCAATGTCACTTTGTGCACTTTTTTCATTGGCTATAATATGGGGTCTCATTTTTCTTTTTTTATACATTTTTATTCCTCTTTTGGCTTCACAGATTCAAACTTTGTCGTCAATAGACAGCAATAAATTGGTTCAGATAATCGAACCCACTTTAAGAAAAATTGAAGACTTTTTCAAGTCAATAAATCCTGACCTTAATGCTCTCTCTTTAAAAAATTACATTGCGTCAAAAATATCTGATATCCTTAGCATTGAATTTATTCAGGATATAATAACCTATTTCGCAAAAACTATGGGTAACATTATTATTGCAGTATTTTCAATTAGTTTTATAACATTCTTTTTTCTTAAAGATCAGCATTTGTTTTTTGAATCAATTATTATGTGGGTACCTGATAAATATGTTGACAATGTTACACGTGCATTCTATTCTATACAAAACCTTCTTACAAGATATTTCATAGGGATTGTCATTGAGAGTACATGCGTATTGATAATGATTACAATCGGAATGTCTTTAGTTGGAATTAGTTTTACCTATGCCCTTGTAATGGGTTTAATAATAGGAGTGCTCAATGTGATACCTTATGTAGGCCCATGGCTTGGTTATTTTATTACAGTAACGATGGGGATAGCATTAAATCTTGATCAAAACTTTCAGACGGTCATTATCCCTCTTGTATTTCGTATGTCGTTGGTTGTTGCTGCTACTCAGGCAATAGACAACAATATCTTCCAGCCTATAATATTTTCAAACAGCGTTAAGGCGCATCCGGTTGAGATATTTATTGTGATTCTTATAGCCGGATTTGCTGGAGGAATCCCGGGAATGATATTTGGAATACCTGCCTATATAGTTTTGCGTGTCTTCGCCCGCGAGTTTTTCTATTATTTAAAGCCTGTGCAGAAACTAACATCAAGACTTCCTGACAGTTAGGAAATAATGTCAAAAATTAAGAAAGAAGAAAAAAAGAAATCAGACAACCTTAAAAAGTGAGGCGATAAGTGACAGAATGATATAAGCCGGAATGAAGAGTGTTAATCCTTCAATGCCAAAAAACAGAACAAAAATAATACATATTACCAACAGGAGATATTTTACTTCATTCCCTTTCAGCTTAAAACTTTTCATTTTCAGCGCCATCATAGGCAACCTGCTTACCATGAGAATGGAAATGGTTATAGTAAATATTGCAATATAAATTTTTGATTCTACAAAATTGTTTATAATATATTTTGATCCATATTCCAGTGCAAGAACAATGGAAATTACACTTAATGCTGCGGCAGGAGTAGGTAGCCCGCGAAACAAATGTGTTTGACCTGTATCAATGTTGAATCTGGCAAGACGAAGTCCGGCACAAACCGGGAAGAATGCCGATAACCCAATAAAAAGTACACTCAAACCTGGCTGCCCTGTTCCGGTAAAAAGTTTGTATATTATAAGACCCGGAGCCACTCCGAAACTAACAACATCCGCAATGCTGTCAAGTTCTTTACCTAAATCAGAATAGGCATTTAAGAGCCTTGCCACAAATCCGTCGAAAAAATCAAACATCATGGCCATCGCAATCATCCAGCTACCAGCAACTATATTATGATTAAGAATTAGTATTATTGCAACAAAGCCGGAAGTAAGGTTCAGAATTGTTATAGTATTTGGGATGTGGCGCATATTATTAAGTATTTGGGTAACAAAAATATTTATTTTTTGTGAAAAGTATAATTCATGAATTCAAATGCCTCTTATCTTTGAAAATGGATTTTATAAGTTTAAATTGAACGAGCCTCTTAATATAAAAATTGCCGTTGATTTTGACGGCACTATAGTTGAGCACGCATACCCGGATATAGGGAAAGAAAAACTTTTTGCATTCAGAACACTTAAAGAGCTTGAGAAGCGAGGAGCAAAAATTATTCTATGGACTTTCCGGACAGGCAGAGAGCTTGATGAAGCAGTTGAGTTCTGCAGACAGAACGGAATAGAATTTTATGCCGTCAATAAAAATTACCCTGAAGAAGTTCTGGATGAGAATGTGAGCCGAAAAATAGATGTTGATATTTATATTGACGACAAAAATCTTGGCGGATTTCCGGGGTGGAGTGAGACATGGCAAATACTTTTCCCTTATAAAGCCCAGGAGGAAATGGCGAGGCGTAAAATAACAAAAAGAGGAAATATCTTCAGGAGAATTTTTGGAAAAAAGGAAAAATAGATGAGGAATCATTTTAAAAACCTTTTAATTTTATTTCCGGCTTTGCTGCTCATTATGTGGGTAATTTCATGTTCGGGCAGCCCCGGAACAAAAACAACGAGTACAACGACTGACATTGTGTCGGAGAAAGATACTTCAATTGCTGTTAATATTGTCAGGTTCGAAATGCCTGCAGAAAATGCTGAATGCACCCTTAACCACAATATTAAAGTTGTACTGAAACTGGAAGGACGACAATTACCCGATTCTATTACAATCTGGTACGATAGCAAGCATGCAGGAGTAATTACTGGCGAACCGTGGACGTATGAGATACCTGCAAATCTGGTTAACAAAACAGGCAGGAAAGCAATAAAAGCTTCGGCATGGAGGAAAGGGAAATCGCCTCAGACAATTATCCGTTTTGTGATAGTACTTTCTGATATTGTTCCAAAACGTTGTGGTTATGTAGTGATAAATTCATATCCTCATGATAGAGAGGCATTTACCCAGGGGCTTGTATATCATAAAGGCTATCTTTACGAGGGAACAGGGCAGGAAAACAAATCGAGTCTTCGCAAAACCGACCTGAAAACCGGAGAAATCATAAGTCAGCATAACCTTGAATCCAGATTCTTCGGTGAAGGAATAGCAATTCTCAACAATAAAATATACCAGCTTACATGGCAAACGAAAGTAGGTTTTGTTTATGACCTCGAGACAATGCAACAGATTAATAAGTTTTATTACCCGACTGAAGGATGGGGACTTACAACTATGGATGACAAACTTGTTATGAGCGACGGCTCAAATATCCTTTATATAATTGACCCTGAAATGTTTCTTACCATTTCACAAATCGAAGTATGCGACAATAAAGGTATTGTGACAAATCTGAATGAACTTGAATATATAAATGGTGAAATATGGGCAAATATCTGGGAAACCGATCTTATTGCTCGTATTGATCCCGAAAGCGGCAAAGTACTTGCTTATATAGATCTTAAAGGAATTATGGATGTTCCCGGATTCGATACTTCCGTAAATGTCCTTAACGGTATAGCTTTCGACAGAGATAACGGCCGTATTTTCGTTACAGGCAAAAACTGGCCGAAGCTGTTCGAAATACAAATAAAAGAGTAAAATAATTTCATAATAATAGAATAATTTTCGCGAGGCAAAAGGGATAACGAATATCGAACAAGGAATGATGAAGTTTGAAGATGAGACAAGCACTAAGAGCCATTTATTAACATTGATTCTGTTAATATCGTGTTGAAAATCCTTTGTAGAATGTTTACAATTAAAACTGCCTCTTGCTGATGTAATGAATCATAAATAGTAAATTTGAAACATTGTAAATAACAAGGAAATTAATAAAATGGGAAGAATTGTTGCTCTTGCCAACCAGAAAGGTGGGGTTGGAAAAACCACAACTGCAATTAATTTAGCTGCAAGCCTTGCGGCTCTAGAACGCAAGGTACTTATAGTCGACGCCGATCCGCAGTCTAATGCCACATCAGGCTTGGGTATAGATTACAAACAGATTAGTGTGACTATATACGATTGTCTCGTTGACGGGAAAGAGCCTAAGGACGCTCTTATGAAATGTGGCATTGACAATTTAATGATAATACCTTCAAACATTGACCTCGTAGGAGCTGAGATCGAGATGCTCGAAATGCCTGAAAGAGAAAAAGTTCTCAAGAATGTTCTTATGAAAATAAGAGACAACTTTGATTATATATTCATCGATTGTTCACCGTCGCTTGGTTTGCTTACTGTTAATGCCCTCACAGCTTCCGACTCTGTAATAATACCTGTTCAGTGTGAATATTTTGCTCTCGAAGGTCTGGGTAAACTATTAAATACAATCAAGATTATACAGTCGAATCTTAACCCTGCACTCGAAATAGAAGGTTTTCTGCTTACTATGTACGACTCGAGGCTGAGACTTTCCAATCAGGTAGTTGAAGAAGTCACACGACACTTTCAGCAAATGGTTTTCAAAACAATAATCCAGCGTAATGTAAAGCTGTCGGAAGCTCCAAGCTTCGGACAGCCGGCCATTCTATACGACGCCGAATCGAGAGGTACGGTAAATTATCTTAATCTTGCTCAGGAGTTTATCAACAAAAACGAGAAAGCCGCAAAGCAGGTACAGGTAAACTGATTAAGAGATAAATATGGCAAAGAAAAATGCATTGGGACGAGGACTGGGAGCTCTGATAGAGGGTGTTGAAAAAGAAGTTCTGGAGAAGAAGGTTGAACCTAATCTACAGATACCTGTAGACCAGATTGACAGTAACCCTTTTCAACCGCGTACTGTGTTTGATGACGAATCTCTTGGAGAACTGGCTGCTTCAATAAAACAGCTGGGAATTGTTCAGCCTCTGACAGTTAGAGAAACCGAAGCAGGCAGATACCAGCTAATTGCTGGAGAAAGAAGACTAAGAGCGGCAAGAATAGCCGGTATGACTCATATCCCGGCTTTTGTACGTACTGCCGACGATCAGGCAATGCTGGAAATTGCACTCGTTGAAAATATACAACGCGAAGATCTCGATGCTATTGATGTTGCCATAAGTTTTTCGAGACTTGTGGAAGAGTGCAGACTTACGCAGGAAGAGCTTAGCCAAAGAGTAGGCAAACAGAGATCAACTGTTGCAAATTACCTCCGCCTCCTGAAACTTCCACCTGAAATCCAGCTTGGCATTAAAAATAAACAGATAACAATGGGCCACGCCCGCGCTCTCATAAGTATCGAAGACCCTGGGATACAGATAAAAATATTCGATAAAATTATCAGCAATGATTTATCTGTAAGAGCAACCGAAAAGATTGTGAGAGCAATGCAAGGCGGAAAAAATAAAAATCAGGATAAAAATGAAAGACGAAAAAAATTAAATGATGATTTTCTGCAACTTTCTTCTCACCTTGAAAAAATATTCTCCTCAAAAGTCACACTCAGGATCAATGAAAAAGGAAAAGGTAAAATCGTAATCCAGTTCAATTCTCCTGATGAAATGGAACGAATAATGAGTGTGTTTGACCGTCTCTCGTGACTTCTTAAAATAATTATCTTTACCGCAACATTAGATTATCTTTTATATAATACTAATGGAAGATTTTTATTTTGAAAAGTAAATACCATATTATACTTACAGCGATACTTACAATTGCATCGGTTGCAGGTAATTTACAGGCACAGGATACTTTATCGTTAAAACTCACAAGAAAAAAAAATTTTCATCCCGAGCCGACAAAAGCAACTATGCTTGCCGCTACATTTCCCGGACTGGGGCAGATATATAACCGTAAATACTGGAAAGTGCCGCTTGTATATGCCGGATTTGGAGGCGTTGGATATGCAGTATGGTACAATACAAACTGGTATAATACTTATATAAAAGCCTACCAGGACTTCACCGACCAGATACCTGAAACAAATAGTTATATTAAATTGATCCGTAACGTTAAACCCGAAGAGTACGACCCTGTGCTTCATCCTGAAACAGCCAACCCTTCTATTTCAGCATGGATTAAAGACCAGATGATGCATCAGATAGACTATTTCAGAAAATACCGTGATCTTTCATATTTCGGTATTGCTGCATGGTATCTCGTGACAATTCTCGATGCCAGTGTTGATGCGAGCCTTTTTGATTATGATATTGGTGAAAGTCTTGCTTTAAAAATAATGCCTTTTCAGTTTCCTTTTTGTAATTTTGTAGGGACTGGTGTAAATATGACACTAATAATTAATTTCTGATTATGGCACAACGAATAATCATAGTGATAATGGTGATTCTACAAAGTATCGTTGTAGAAGCGAAAATGATTAATGATACAATCATTTTGCGTCCCGACAATACCGAAATGGATCGGGTCGAAAAAGATCTCGATAGCCTCCTGAATGAATGGTATGTAAAACTTTCAATTACAAACGCCCCTGCCGACACAACAGCTCAGGTAATACCGGAATTTCCTGATTCAGTATATACAGAGCGGCTCAGTAAAATCAACTCCGTAATAAATCTTAACTATAATAATATAATCAGAGCTCATATTCATGTGTACACCGACAGGAAGAGGGAGATATTGAGAGCAATAATCGGCCTTTCAGATTATTATTTTCCTATGATTGAGGATATTTTCGAATCATACGGTCTTCCTTCCGAGCTCAAATATATGGCGGTTATTGAATCGGCGCTCAATCCCAATGCTGTTTCGAGAGCCGGCGCTACCGGTCTGTGGCAGTTCCTTTCCAGCACCGGCCGGATGTATGGACTTACTATAAATTCTATAGTTGATGAAAGAAGGGATCCTGTAAAATCAACACATGCAGCGGCACGGTATATAAAAGATCTATACAATATTTTCGACGACTGGGTGCTCGTTATTGCGGCTTATAACTGCGGTCCAGGGAATGTAACGAAAGCAATTGCACGGTCAGGAAACAGAAGAGATTACTGGGAAATATATTACCGGCTTCCAAGGGAAACCAGAGGTTATATACCACAATTTGTAGCTGCTACATACGCTCTTAATTATTACAGGGAACACAATATTTCACCTTTGACAATAAATATCCCGGTTGCCACTGATACCATTATATTCAATAATGACATACATCTTGCCCAGATATCCGAAGTAATGAATATACCTTATGGCGAATTGAGAGCACTCAACCCGCAGTACCGTACAGGTTTTATTCCCGGTGCATCCAAACCATATCCTATTACACTACCTGTAACACGGCTGAGAGATTTTATTTTACTAACCGATTCTATAAGAAACTATAAGGCTGACTATTACCTCAAGAAAAATGGCGCTAATGTCAATCCGGTCTATTCTTCCTATTCTCCAGTAAATATTGCCGGCAAAACCAGGCTCTATTATACGGTCAAAGACGGCGATAATCTTGGATATATTTCGGAATGGTACCGTGTCAGGCTTTCCGACCTGAGGTACTGGAATGATATTTATACAAATACTATAAGAGTAGGGCAGAGGATAACTGTTTTTGTGGATCCTGACAAGGCCGACTATTTTTCTAAAATCAATAATATGTCGTTCGCAGAAAAGCAGGCATTGAGAGGGAAACCGGTTACTGTGAACAAAACGGCTGACTCTTCTTCAAATGGATCGGAAGGAGAATATACAATTTATACTGTACAGAGAGGTGACACTATCTGGGATATTGTCAAAAAGTTCGATGGTGTTACAGTATCGGATGTCCTGGCCTTGAATAACATAGATAATCCCTCAAAGATTCAGGAGGGGCAGAAGTTAAAAATCAGAAAGAAAACAGAATAAATTTTCCCGGGCATATCAGAGATAACTGCCTGATTCAATTGATATATTCTTTAGGAAAAGCGACATTGCCCTTGTGTAGATTCCTTTTACCCATGCGATTGCCATGCCGTAGTTTGTGACCGGCACGCCGGCTTTTATGGCAGGAAGCAATCGGTTATGAAGCTGGCGCCGGGTTATCATACAACCGCCGCATTGTATCAAAAGGGAATAATCGGTTACAGGGCGAGGCAGTGAATCGAGTCCTGCCACTACATCGAACACCAGGTTCTTACCTGTGAAATTTGATATCCACCCCGGAATTTTCGTTCTTCCAATGTCATCGCATGAAACGTGGTGAGAGCAGGATTCGAGAATCAATACTCTTTCCCCATCTTGCAGCTTTGAAATTTTCGGTGTGCCTTTTATGTATTCTTCGAAGTTGCCTTTGAATCTTGCAAGGAGTATACTGAAGCTTGTCAGAGGTATGTCGGCAGGGACAAGTGCGTCGGCTTTGTCGAATATCTGGGAATCGGTCACTGCAAGTGCAGGCTTTATTCCGGTACGGCGAAGGAATTCGCCGGCTTCAGTCTCTTTAAGTACTATAGCTACTGCATCGTTATCGAGAATGTCTCTTATAGTTTGAACCTGAGGCAGGATGAGCCGGCCTGCAGGCGCCTCGATGTCAATAGGGGTAATCAGAAGAACGGTATCGCCTTTATTGATCAGGTCTCCCAATAGTTCGGGAGTCTTAAATGATTTTTCTGGAATAGTTTCTTTTATTCTTCTGATAAGCTCATCGTAGTTACGTTTATCTGCCGATGAAAATTCCAGTAAATCCTTTCCAGTCAGCGATTTAATCATTGAAGCGAATTCTTTCGAAGGTCTCTCTATATCAGATTTGGTGTGAATTATCAGATAAGGGATATCGTTGGCGTTGAATTTTTCGGCAAGGTCATTTTCGAAGTCGCTCCACGTGTTGGAAGTTACGAGGAGGAGAGCCAAATCGATTAAGTCGAGAGTCTTCAGGGTACGGTCTATTCTTTTCATTCCGAGTTCGCCGGAATCGTCTATTCCTGCAGTGTCAATAAATATTACAGGGCCGAAGCCTATGATCTCGAATGATTTTTTAACCGGGTCAGTTGTAGTTCCGGCGTATTCCGATACAATTGCAACATCCTGACCGGCGAGAGCGTTTATCAGGCTGCTCTTGCCACTGTTCCGCCTGCCATAAATTCCTATATGAGGCTTCGATTCTCTGCCTTTAGTCATAAAATAAAAATTTGTACAAAAATAATTATAGAATTGGTTTTACCCCCTATAAAACCAGACTAAAAGTACATGTTCTAACCCCCTATAAAACTAGACTAAAAGTACATGGTCTACCCCCCTATAAAACTAGACTAAAAGTACAAATTTAAATTGTACTTTTATGTTGATGGTAAAAAGAATGCACAAATGGACGCCCCAGGAAAAAGAAAGGATTATCTTAGATATCCAGGGT
>JAGNKY010000022.1 GCA_017999895.1 Bacteroidales bacterium | reverse complement strand
AAATTACATTAAATGCAGATCCAAGCTGGTTCAGTGAAAAATCGCGGCTTTGCCTCGATCTGGGTTCAGTGAAAAATCTGGCTGAAGTGACTGTAAACGGAAAACCACTCGGGATAATCTGGAAAAGGCCTTTCAGAATTGATATTACCGATGCACTAAAGTCAGGTGAAAATGTAATCGAAATAAAGGTTACAAACTTATGGGTTAACAGACTTATTGGAGACCAGCAGCCAGGTGCAAAAAAATACACCTATACTGCAATGAACTTTTATCAGGCCGATTCTCCACTTCTGCCCTCAGGTCTGATAGGCCCTGTACAAATATTAAGTATATCAACGCAATAAAATTTGATGCACTTTAAAAATACGTTTAAAAACAGACTGTTTGTAATGTTTTTGATTAAGACGGATTAGTCTTATTAATTCATAAACTTCAGAAAAGACAAAAGACAAAAGGTAAAAGACAAAAGGTTCAAAACATTATGAAAAACAATAATAAAAATCAACTTAACAGAAAAAGATTGAAAAAAGTTTACAATTTCCTGACTTTTATCTTTTTAATTTTATCTTTTATCTTCTGCATGAATAATGCAGGTTAGAGTTTCAGGATAAAATATAACCAATTTACTCAGAAAGAACCGGGAACTAAAATCTTTTTGACTACAGAAAAAGCAAAGATTTAATTTATATTATAAATAAATGACATTTAAAAAAATCTGTATTATATCTGTTTTTATTATTTTATTTATTGTTTCATGTAAACGTGAGCATTATTTTGAACTTATTGAGGCCGAGAGTTTTGACGTGAAGGGTGGCTGGGTAGTTGATCCTCAGTTTGTGGAACAAATGGGAAGTCCTTATCTTCTTGCTCATGGGCTTGGCGATCCGGTGGAAAATGCATCGACTTTAATAAAAGCACATCACAAGGGGAAGTATCATGTATGGGCGAGAACCAAAAACTGGTGTACAGGGGAGTGGGATGCTCCGGGTCTATTTAAAATAGTAATAAATGGAAAGGAGTTGAAGGAAACACTCGGAACCCAGGAGGGATGGAAATGGCAATATGCCGGGAAGGTTAATATCAAGGATACAACAGCTATAATTGAACTTAATGATCTTACAGGTTTTGATGGCCGTTGTGATGCGATTTATTTTTCAACCATAAGAAAAAGTCCACCTGATGAATTTGATAGCCTGGCAATCTGGAAAAAGAATATACGCTCGGAAAGTGATATCCCTGAAAAAATAATGGATTTCGATCTTGTAGTTGTTGGGGGTGGAATAGCAGGATGCGCTGCTTCAATTGCCGCTGCCGAACAGGGTATGAATGTGGCTATTATTAATGACCGACCGGTTCTCGGTGGTAATTCGAGCAGCGAAATACGCGTTCATACCGAAGGTATTACATGGAAATACGACAGGATTATAAGTATGCTGAATACTGTATGGTGGCCAAATGGTTCGCCCGACGCCTTAAAGGATGATATAAAACGCAAAAAAAATGTAACGAAATATGAAAATATTTCAGTTTTTCTCAATTGGCGAGCATATAATGCAAATACAATTTCAGATTCCATAACATCAGTAGATGCTCGTAATACTTTTTCACTCGAGAGGATTAGGTTTAATGCTCCGTTATTTGTTGACTGTACTGGCGATGGATGGATTGGTTATTGGGCAGGTGCTGAATATATGTATGGAAGAGAAGATTCTTCCAAATACGGCGAGGGATGGGGACAATATGGAGAACTATGGAGTCCGTCAAAGGCTGATAACAGGGTGATGGGTTCGTCTGTTTTATGGCGTTCGTTCGATACAGGTAAACCAGTTAACTTCCCCGAAGTGCCATGGGCAATGGAAGTAGCCGGAGATTATGAAGCAATAGAAGGAACGTGGAAGTGGGAATATTCCGATGATACAATTCACCAGGTGGATGATGCCGAATTAATAAGAGACCACCTGCTAAGAGCTGTCTATGGCTCCTTTTATAATGCTAAAAAGAAACCGGAAAATCAAAATCTTGTACTCGAATGGGTCTCTTATCTTATTGGGAAAAGAGAATCGAGAAGACTCGTGGGTGATTATATTTATACATTCAGGGATGAAAAAAATATGATCCAATTTAAAGATGCTGTTGCAATGGAAAAGAGAAACATTGATGTGCATTATCAGCTGAAACTAAAGGATCCATCTCAACCCGATTTTCTGTCGGAAGCTATTTATTATAAAGTTGACCATTATTACATTCCATACAGGTCGTTGTATTCAAAAAATATCAAGAATCTTTTTATGGCCGGTCGTTGTTTCAGTAGCTCACATGTTGGTCTGGGCGGGCCCAGAGTAATGAATACAACCGGACAAATGGGCGCGGCTGTTGGCTATGCCGCATCGCTCTGCAAAAAATATAAAACGAATCCTCGTGGAATCTACTTGAATCACATATCTGAACTTAAAAAACTAATTGACGAATCAGATAATAATAAAAATTTATGATAGAAACTAATTTATTAATATCCGATATTTTTGCCTATTAAAATATTCTAATGCATGATGAAAAGGGAGTTATGAAGCGCCGCATCAATCTTTTTGACGGTGTGATGTTTGTTTCCGGGTCAATGATAGGCTCGGGAATTTTTATTGTAAGTGCCGACATTGCCCGAAATGTAGGCTCACCGGGATGGCTGATGATGGTCTGGTTAATTACTGGACTGATTACTGTTATCGGAGCTATCAGTTACGGAGAACTCGCTTCAATGATTCCAGATGTGGGAGGTCAGTACGTATATCTCAGGGAAGCTTATAATCCTATGATTGGCTTTCTCTTTGGATGGACTACTTTCCTTGTTATACAGTGTGGCTCGATAGCCGCCGTAGCTGTTGCTTTTGCAAAATTTACAGGAGTGTTATTTCCATGGGTCTCTGAGAAAAATATTATTTTTAATACGGGACCACTGAATGTTAATAGCACGCAGATTATTGCGATGGCCTCGATTCTTCTGCTGACATGGATAAATACACGTGGAATTGTCACGGGCAAAACCGTGCAGAACATCTTTTCGTCAACAAAAGTCATTGTGCTGGTGGGATTTATAATTCTTGGAGTAATTATCTCAAAAAACAGTGGTGCATGGGAAATAAACAAAGAAATATTCTGGAAAGCTTCAAGAATTGGACAAAATAACCACGTTATACCTCTTGGTGGTTTTGCACTGGTTGCGGCTGTCGGCATGGCTCTGGTTGGCTCCCTTTTCGCCTCCGATGCATGGTATAATGTAACATATATCGCAGGCGAAGTAATTAATCCAAAAAAAGTAATTCCTTTAAGCCTTCTGTTAGGAACACTCCTCGTTTCTGCACTATATTTGCTTACTAATTTCGTCTATATCAAATTTCTTCCTGTTACCGGAACACCCAACGGCGCAGATGCAATTGCAAGAGGTATTCAGTTTGCCACCGACGACCGTGTGGCAACTTCTGCAATGAGCGTAGTGGTGGGAGATTATGCCGCAATGATAATGGCAATATTTATTATGGTAAGTACCTTTGGTTGTAATAACGGATTGATTATTGCCGGTGCAAGGGTCTATTATGCTATGGCACGCGACGGCCTGTTCTTTAGTAAGGTAGGAGAGTTAAACAGTAAAGGAGTGCCAGGATTTGCCATCGCAATTCAGGGAATATGGTCAATACTTCTTTGTCTGTCAGGTACATATAGTAACCTTCTGGATTATGTTATTTTTGCAGTTTTGTTATTCTTTGCCCTTACAATCTTTGCAATTTTTATTCTACGTAAGAAACGACCTGATATTCCACGGCCATATAAGGCTTTCGGTTACCCCGTCATTCCATTTATTTATATATTGGCAATAACAACTATAATGATAATACTGCTGATATTCAAACCAGGTTATACTTTCCCCGGACTTGCTATTGTGCTCCTCGGAATTCCTGTTTTTTTCATCTGGGACAGGAACAGGAAGAAAAAACCATATTCAGCTATCCAATGAAAAATAACTTCTGTGCATTATAGTTCAGCCTCCAATTTGAGCAATGCGTCAACCTTCGCTATCATTAGAGCCGAAGATATATCTAAACTGACTTTGAAATGTTTTAACAATAGGAGAATTGTTTATACTGCCTGAAGTCTTGTTTATAAACAATATGGTGGCAAGTTCTTACACCGCAGCGTTGCGATCCTCCTTCATAACATTTCAGTGGTCAATGCAAAAAACCTAAATTTTTATTAATTTCATGCGATAATTATCAATTATCAAGCAACAGACATTTTTCACGAATGTTTCCTGAAGAATTCATACAAAGGTTAAAAACTCAGCAATATATTGATTCGGAATTGCTTTTGCATTCACTCGATGAACCTGCCAAAGCGAGTATTCGTATTAATCCCGTAAAATGGAACAATAAACCTGTTGATGCTTCTCCTGTTCCATGGTGCAAAACCGGTTTCACTTTTAAAGAACGACCATCTTTTACTGCTGACCCGCTTTTCCATGCCGGCTGTTATTATCCTCAGGAAGCTTCAGGAATGTTTCTGGAAGTAATATTCAATCAACTGTTTGAAGAGAGAGAAAATATAAGGATTCTCGACCTGTGTGCAGCGCCAGGAAGCAAAAGCACACACCTTGCAACACTTGTGGGGGAAAATGGCTGTGTGATAGCAAATGATGTGATAAAAACGAGGGCTTCAATTCTTGCAGAAAATATCACCAGGTGGGGCTTTCCCAATACAATTGTAACATATAATGATCCTTCGGAAGCAGGCCGTTTAACAGGATATTTCGACGTGATTTTAGTTGATGCTCCCTGTTCCGGTGAAGGGATGTTCCGCAGTATGAAGGCAAGAGAAGAATGGTCGCAAGAAAATGCCGTTCTCTGCTGTAAACGCCAGCGCCGTATTCTTCTTGACATCTGGCCTGCATTAAAAGAAAACGGAATACTTATTTACTCCACATGTACATTCAATCCGTCAGAGAATGAAGAAAATGTCAAATGGCTCACTGAGAATGCATTTTGTGAAAACATTAAGATAGATATTTCTGCTTTTCCTGAAATTACAGAAATAAATTACAAAGGAATTACCGGATATGGTTTTTACCCCGGCAAAACAAACGGCGATGGTTTCTTTATGGCAGTAGTCAGAAAAAATGAACAGACTGAAGAATTAACTTTCAAACATCCCGACAGACATAATAGCATTTCAGCATCTGATATTAAGGTTGCAAGGAAGATAGTATGCGATTATCCGGGCGAGATTCATAAATACGGCGATACTGTTTTTCATACACCTCTGCCTTCTTGGGAAATTCAGACCCTCAGTAAAATGCTCAGAATAATAAAACCTGGTACAGCTTTGTTCAGGCCTTTGAAAAATGAGTTTATACCTTTGCACGATTCATCTGTTTCATTATTAATGAATAAGAATTTCTTTCATGCTGTGGAACTTGATTATCATCAGGCGGTCTCTTACCTTAAAAAGGAGAATATCAATATCCCCGGTTCAACTATAGGCTGGAATATTGTAAAATACAGAGGTGTAAATCTTGGATTCGTAAAAAGCACAGGTAACCGTATAAATAATTATTTTCCGGTTAAACAAAGAATAATGATGAATGAGAAATTTATTGATGAGAAAAAAATTATAAATTGGAGGACATATTAAAATTTACCATCATGAAAAATTATCTGCCTTTAATAGTAATTATTGTTATGATTTCAGGCTGTACAAGATACAGCAAATATGAAGGCGTTCCATTCACTGAAAAGGAGCCCCGCGACTGGGAAAACCCGACTCTTACTGGAGAGAATAACGAAAAACCTCATGCAACGCTTATAAGTTACAGCGATGAGGCTTCGGCGCTGGCAGATATCAAAGAAAACTCGCCTAACTACATCTCTCTCGACGGAATCTGGAAATTTCATTTGTCAAAGACGCCTGAGGAACGTCCATACTGGTTTTTTAAAGACGATTACGACATCCGCGACTGGGACAATCTCGATGTACCGTCAAACTGGCAATTGAAGGGTTATGACGACCCTCCGATTTATTCAAACATTCCATATCCTTTCCCTGCCAATCCGCCAAAAATACCACATGAAATGAATCCTGTAGGATCATATAAACGCACTTTCAAAATACCGGCAGAATGGAATGGCAAAGAGATATTTCTTCATTTCGGAGCCGTAAGCTCATTTTTTTATGTCTGGGTAAACGAACAGTACGTTGGTTTCGGGAAAGACAGCAAAACTCCTGTTGAGTTTAATGTCACGCCTTTTGTGAAGAAAGGCAAAAACAGCATTGCTGTCGAAGTTTACAGATGGAGTGATGGAAGCTATCTCGAAGATCAGGATTTCTGGAGGCTTAGCGGAATACAAAGAAGTGTTTTTCTCCATGCAAGGCCTAAAACTTATATAAATGATTTCTTCGTCATTGCAGCTCTTGATACCGAATACTTTACGACAGGTAAATTAAATCTTGAGATTTTGATTTCCGGAAAACAAAAAGAAAATAATCCGGTTTCGGCTGAAGTGTCATTAATTAATGCTGATCAGAAAATTTTTCAGGATAAAGTTGATATTGCACTTTCTGATGGGAAAGCTGTGGCTAAATTTAATTATGATGTACCTAATGTGAAAAAATGGTCGGCTGAAACTCCAAATCTTTATTCTTTGATTATCAGTCTTAAAGATCAAAAAGGAAAAAACCTCGAAACCGTAGGGACAAAAATAGGATTCCGTAATGTTGAGATAAAGAACTCTCAGCTCCTTGTTAACGGCGTACCGATTTATTTAAAAGGGGTCAACCTCCATGAACATCACGACGTTACCGGTCATGTAATTGATGAAGCCACAATATTGAAGGATATAAGAACCATGAAGAGCTTCAATATTAATGCTGTAAGAACTTCTCATTACCCACAACAGGAATTGTGGTATCAGATGTGTGATAAATATGGACTTTATCTCATTGATGAAGCAAATATTGAATCGCATGGCATAGGATATGATAAGGATGTGACCCTTGCTGATAAACCTGAGTGGTATAATGCTCATATTGATCGTATTATGCGCATGGTGGAAAGAGATAAAAATCATCCTTCGATTATTATCTGGTCGTTGGGAAATGAGGCAGGCGACGGCCATAATTTCCTGAATGCTTATAAATGGATTAAAGGACGAGACAATACGAGGCCTGTACAGTATGAGAGGGCAGAAAAGAACACTAATGCCCCGGAGAGGCATACAGATATATGGTGTCCAATGTATGCACGAATAGAGTATCTTGAGAATTATGCCAGGGATGAAAAGAATGACAGACCTTTGATATTATGTGAATATGCCCATGCAATGGGTAACAGTGTAGGCAACCTTCAGGATTACTGGGATGTTATTGAAAAATACCCGAAACTTCAGGGAGGATTTATATGGGACTGGGTTGACCAGGGTCTTTTAAAGACTAATGAAGCAGGAGAGAAATTCTGGGCATACGGAGGCGATTTCGGACCTGAAGGAATAAGAAGTGACGGAAATTTTTGTATCAACGGACTTGTGTGGCCCGACAGAACGCCGCACCCTTCACTTTACGAGGTGAAGAAAGTTTATCAATATATTGATTTTAAGCCTGCCGATATTAATAAAGGTCTGATAAAAATAAAAAACAAATATGATTTTACCGATTTGTCTCATTTCAATTTCGAATGGGAAATCCTTTCAGATGGTTCGGTTGTGCAATCGGGAAGTTTCAGGATACCTGTGCTTTTACCTCACAGCGAGACATTTATTTCAATACCGGTATCAAATTTCCAACCTGTGGAAGGTGCTGAATATTTTCTGAATTTACGAGCATTAAGGTCCGACTCATGGGGAATTCTTCCTGAAGGACATATATATGCAGCAGAGCAAATAGTTATTCCTGTCTCTAAAGAACCTTCCGCAGGAATACCGAGGGATCCTCTTTCAGTTCTTCAAACCGAGACAAAGGGGCAAAAACTGGAGATAAAGGGGAACAATATCAGGATAACATTTGACCTGCAAAAAGGCTCATTGGAATCTATCGTTTTCAAGGAGAAAGAATACCTGCTTAAAGGCACTGAACCTGATTTCTGGAGACCACCGACTGATAATGATTATGGTTACGGTATGGTGCAGAGATTTGGAGTATGGAAGAAAGCAGGAGAAAGGGCGATTGTTAAAAAAGCTGATATTTCCCAACCCGACATGGATAAGGTTGTAGTGACTTTCAGGTACGATATTCCTGCACCTGATAGTACGAAAATTGCCGATTATTTTTCGGAATTCACTGTTTATAGTACAGGAGATATAATTGTCAGAAACAGTATTAAAAAGGTCAACAGTAAAGTTCCTGAACTTCCAAGGATGGGTATGCAGATGCAGTTACCCGCATCATTTTCAAATCTTCGATGGTTTGGCAGGGGACCCCATGAAAACTATGCCGACCGCAAGACTTCAGCTTTTGTCGGACTCTATGAAAGTACTGTCGCCGATCAGTATGTGCCTTATATCAGACCTCAGGAAAATGGATACAAGACCGACACCCGATGGCTTACATTAACCGATGATGCTGGCACAGGACTCCTTTTTCAGGGAATGCCGTTAGTATGTTTTGCGGCATTGAACAATATTCATGA
Source organism: Bacteroidales bacterium (assembly GCA_017999895.1). Classification (GTDB taxonomy): domain Bacteria; phylum Bacteroidota; class Bacteroidia; order Bacteroidales; family VadinHA17; genus LD21. The sequence goes on along the minus strand of JAGNKY010000022.1, from coordinate 18,511 downwards.
TGATTTTGAATCGCCCGGGAACCTTGCCAGGTACCGGCCTGATGCAAAAACTGCAAATACTCATACTATTGATGTAAAGCCCCGTGATCTGGTAAATCTGAATGTGGATTTTGGCCAGATGGGAGTAGGCGGAGACGACTCATGGGGAGCCATGATTCATCCACAATACAGGCTGCTTGATAATGAATATAACTACTCATTCAGAATAAAACCTGTATCACAGGGCGATGATATACTGAAAATTGTAAAAGTGAAATTCTGAACAGACACTCAGTATTTTATTTCAACTTTCATTACTTCATTTGTGCCTGTAATGATATTTTTAGCGTCATATACAAGTGCACCTGTGAAAGTTTTAGGAATCACAACTCGTGTTACTGAGTTTGCACCAAGTGTTATTGAAGCCGGAGCTCCTTTTGGACCGTTAACAAGGGCAAAAGGTATATCCGATTTATTTACAATTTCAATATAGATATTTTTACCTGTCTCGTGAAATCTTTTTCCTGTGCTGATACACTGATAGAAGAAAGGTTTTGCAAATTCTTCCTTACCCGCAAGAGTGTTTCCGAACCATACAAGTGTGCGACCGGCAAACAGAGCCTCCTTAAGACTTTCCGACGTTCTCTCTTTTGCAAAAACAAGTGTCATCGGACGATGTGAGCCTTCAGCAGAAGAATAAATTTCACTTATTATTCCATGTACGTCGCTGTTTGCAAGAACAGCTAGTCTGTATTCTTTGCACCATTCCAGAACATTAGGATAATATTCCGAATCATTGAAAAACTCTATTCCATGTATCCAGCCGTTTTTAAGAAGTCGTTTATGAATGTTATAGAGTTTAGGTATTCCGTCGGGTTCCTGTGATTTCCATCCAGGATGATTCCAGTGAATGAAGGCTCCCTGTTTTATTGCAGCTTCTATGGCATCGTAAACTGAGTCTTTAACAAGAGCGTTGGCGTCGGTTATAAAAAGAGCATTAAGATGACCCGGAGGCATTGAGCGCGTGATCTCAGCACCATGAACAAGAATAATATTGGATTCAAGGGCCGCATTCTGAGCGATCTTCCACGAAGCATTATGATCAGTGGGAATAAAATCCTTTTTTGGCTGATATTCGATATGATCAGTTATAGCTAATACATCAAGTCCATCGCGATAAGCTTCTGAAACGCGTATTGTGGGCCATACATTACCATCTGAGAAGACAGTATGAGTGTGAAAATCACATTTTAATGTTACATAACCAGGCAGATCCGGGAGATTCACAATTTTCCGCTGACTGTAACCTGCCAGAGTAGCCTGCATAAGTAGCAAACTAATGATAAGTATCTTTTTCATAGCAAATTGTTTAGGTTTCATTGTCTTTATATCTTTTTAATTATTGTACATTTTCTTTTTTATTTTGCAATTTACAATTTGCATTTTGCATTTCCTAATCTCCAATTACCATCCTCTTCAATCTTCCATTATCCATTATCCATCATCCATCATCCATTATCCATCATCCATCATCCATCATCCATCATCAATTACCCATCATCCATCATCAATTCTTTTACTTTTCTTCATAAAAATATGCTTCACGTTTGTCAACATCATCCCACGACAAAATTTTTTTGGGTCTGTTAATATAATAAAAATTTAGCATGCCAATGTCGCCGGCACACATTGTAGCGTGGACAAATAGAAATAGAGACAGGCTCCATTTCCATAATCCAGGCAAAAAATAGATTAAAACTAGCGATATTATTGATACTGTCACAAAAGGGAACCATGCGACAAGTTTAAATTTTCCGGGAGTAATAACCTGCCTGTGTACTGTAACATAAAATATAAATTGGCGCAAGTCTGCGCCTACCCTTATATTCCGTGCGCCCGTAATGAAAAATGGAGCAGCATGAAGGAATTCATGTACAGGAATAATTACAATTGGAAGGAGGATTATTCCAATTAGGGAATGATAAAAAATCTGAATCCATTTATAATATCCTGCGATATTTATTCTTATCACGATTGAAATTCCCAGAAAAATAAGACAAACCGACCAGAAAAAAATAGTTATTACTGACTTTCTCCTAATATGTTCAATGACAAAAAAAGCAATGTCATCATATGAGAGTGTCATTAAATGTCTGAATCGTGATTCGTCATTTAAATCTTCAACCTGAAGACTCATGATTTATATTTTTAACAAAAATATTGAATAGTTCAAAGAATACAAATGGGAAAATGTTTTTAAATAATGTCATAATTTAAATAATGGCACAATTTTGGAATAACTTAATAAGTTAACATAAGTGTTAAATTTTTAATTTTGCAAAAAAATAAATTGTTGAAAAAGGGTGCGGGAATATTGATATTGTTTTTATTATCAGCTGTGATTTATGGTCAGAGTACCAACAGTATTGCGGATACTGTCATGAGTATAGATACACCCATGACAGAGTCTGACACATTGCCAGGCGGATTTATAGTACTCCAGAATATATTTAGAGATGGTGAAATATTGCCTGAGATGGAGATAAAAGAGGTAACAATTTCTGGAGACCGTAGTAATGTGTCGAAGGCGAAGGTACGTCGTTATGAAAAGCTTGAATACGATGTCAGGAGGGTATATCCTTATACTCTGATAGTTAGAGCAAAACTTGATAAGGTTAATGCTGATCTCGAAAAAATTACTGATGAAAGGGAAAGAAAAAGATATATTAAGGCATTTGAAGAGGAATTATTCAGAGAATATGAAGATGATATAAGGAGTTTGACGTTTGCTCAGGGTAAATTACTTATTAAGCTTATTGACAGGGAGACGCAGAACTCATCATATGATCTCATCAAAAAATATGCAGGAAGTTTCACAGCTGCCTTCTGGCAGGGGATTGCCCGTATTTTTGGCACAAATCTGAAAGAAAAGTATGATCCTGATGGTGAAGATGCCTTGATAGAAAGGATAATTTATGAAATTGAGAATGGTTATATCTGATTCTTTTTCCAGGATTATCATATTATTTGCGACATCGTTAATGGATTAATCACGTTTCACTCAACCTTCTTTTCCCGCTTGATTAAAATAAAATAAAAAAGTCCTGCCTGAAGGGGCAGGACTTATATTTAAGTCGGCGACGACCTACTCTCCCGCTTGATGCAGTACCATCGGCGCTGGCGGGTTTAACTTCTCTGTTCGGAATGGTAAGAGGTGGTTCCCCGCCGCTATAGTCACCTTAAGGTTTTTAATAATTTAAGACAAGCTGGATAAGAGAAGCAATAAAAGAGTACTCAGAAAGTTCACGGGTTATTAGTACTGCTCGGCTTTGACGTTGCCGTCTTTACACCTGCAGCCTATCAACGTCGTAGTCTGCGACGACCCTTAAGGGAGATCTCATCTTGAAATGAGCTTCGTGCTTATATGCTTTCAGCGCTTATCTCTTCCAGACACAGCTACCCTGCAGTGCGGCTGGCGCCACAACAGGTACACCGGAGGTCTGTCCAACACGGTCCTCTCGTACTAGTGTCAGATTTTCTCAAATCTCCAGCGCCCACAACAGATAGGGACCGAACTGTCTCACGACGTTCTGAACCCAGCTCGCGTGCCACTTTAATCGGCGAACAGCCGAACCCTTGGGACCTTCTCCAGCCCCAGGATGTGACGAGCCGACATCGAGGTGCCAAACCGCCGCGTCGATGTGAGCTCTTGGCGGCGATCAGCCTGTTATCCCCGGAGTACCTTTTATCCTTTGAGCGATGGCCCTTCCATATGGAACCACCGGATCACTATGCTCTACTTTCGTATCTGGTCGACTAGTCAGTCTCACAGTCAAGCACCCTTATGCCATTGCACTCTACGCACGGTTACCAATCGTGCTGAGGGTACCTTGAGGAGCCTCCGTTACTCTTTTGGAGGCGACCACCCCAGTCAAACTACCCGCCAAACAATGTCCCCGCCGGCTGGCGGGTTAGGTTCCAGGCAAATGAAGGGTCGTATTTCAAGGGCGACTCCACCACGGCTGGCGCCGCGGCTTCACAGTCTCCGACCTATCCTACACATCACTTACCCAGAATCAATGTTAAGTTGTAGTAAAGGTTCACGGGGTCTTTCCGTCCCGTTGCGGGTATCCGGCATCTTCACCGGAACTACAATTTCACCGAGCTCGTGGCTGAGACAGTGCCCAGATCGTTACACCATTCGTGCAGGTCGGAACTTACCCGACAAGGAATTTCGCTACCTTAGGACCGTTATAGTTACGGCCGCCGTTTACCGGGGCTTCGATTCAGAGCTTCTTCCGCCAGCTGGCGGAATAACCCCTCCTCTTAACCTTCCGGCACCGGGCAGGTGTCAGGCCTTATACATTATCTTTCGATTTCGCAAAGCCATGTGTTTTTGCTAAACAGTCGCCTGGGCCGTTTAACTGCGTCCCCCGAGAACTCGGGGGAGACCTTTATCCCGAAGTTACAGGTCTAATTTGCCTAGTTCCTTAGCCACGGATCACTCGAGCACCTTAGGATTCTCTCCTCGACTACCTGTGTCGGTTTGTGGTACGGGCACCATATACCTGAAGCTTAGAGGTTTTTCTCGGGAGCCTGTTTAGAATCACTATCCACTTGCCCGAAGGCTCATGGTACTTTCAGGTTCGCCATCCGGAAGCTATTAACCTCCAGATATAACTACACCCTTTAACGTACTATTCCGTCAGTACGCGGATTTTTCACTTCTCCGTCACCCCATCGCAGTATACGGTGGTACTGGAATATTGACCAGTTACCCATCAGGATTTCCGCCAGTTGGCGGATTACCCTTAGGACCCGACTAACCCTGATCCGATTAACGTTGATCAGGAAACCTTAGTCTTTCGGTGTCCCGGTTTCTCACCGGGATTATCGTTACTTATGCCTACATCTTCTTTTCCAGACGCTCCAGTCCCGCTCACGCGGAGCCTTCGACGCTGACTGGAATGCTCCCCTACCTCCCCTCCGCCGGCTGGCGGAGGGGACCATAGCTTCGGTAGTATACTTATGCCCGCTTATTATCCACGCACAACCGCTCGACTAGTGAGCTGTTACGCACTCTTTAAATGAATGGCTGCTTCCAAGCCAACATCCTAGCTGTCAAAGCAGTCGCACTTCGTTTAACCAACTTAGCATACATTTGGGGACCTTAGCTGATGGTCCGGATTCTCCTCCTTTCGTCCACGGACCTTAGCATCCGCAGGCTCACTCCCGGATACCATCTTGCAGCATTCGGAGTTTGTCAGGGTTTGATAGGCGGTGAAGCCCTCTAGCCCTATCAGTAGCTCTACCTCTGCAAGACTAACCCCGAGGCTGCACCTAAATGCATTTCGGGGAGTACGAGCTATCTCTCAGTTTGATTGGCCTTTCACCCCTATCCTCAGTTCATCCAAGGACTTTTCAACGTCCACTAGTTCGGCCCTCCATCCCGTGTTACCGGAACTTCAGCCTGACCAAGGATAGATCACAAAGTTTCGCGTCTACCCCCACTAACTTTGTCCTGAATAAATTCAGGACGTGCGCCCTATTCAGACTCGCTTTCGCTTCGGCTCCTCCCGTTAACGGGATTAACCTTGCTAGTGAGGAGTAACTCGTAGGCTCATTATGCAAAAGGCACGCCGTCATCCGCCAGCTGGCGGACTCCGACCGATTGTAGGCGAATGGTTTCAGGTACTATTTCACTCCCCTGTTTGGGGTGCTTTTCACCTTTCCCTCACGGTACTGGTTCACTATCGGTCTCTCAGTAGTATTTAGCCTTGCCGGATGGTCCCGGCTGATTCAGACAGGATTTCACGTGTCCCGCCTTACTCAGGATACTGCCGGATATACATCTGATTGCATGTACGGGACTATCACCCTCTATGGTACAACTTTCCAGTACGCTTCCATTTCTCATTTGTATATCCATGTGGCAGTCCTTCAACCCCGGTATCGCCTAAACGACACTGGTTTGGGCTATTCCCCTTTCGATCGCCACTACTAAGGGAATCACTGTTGTTTTCTTTTCCTCCGGGTACTAAGATGTTTCAGTTCCCCGGGTTTGCCTCCTCTCCGCCAGTTGGCGGAGGGATTTCCGGCCTTCAGCCGGAAGGGTTTCCCCATTCGGAAATCTGCGGATATAATGGATATTTGCTCCTCCCCGCAGCTTATCGCAGCTTGTCACGTCCTTCATCGCCTCTGAGAGCCAAGGCATTCACCATTCGCCCTTATTTACTTTCTTGAGTAATCTTTTATTGTTTCTCTCTTTCTTTCAATTCCAGCATGTCAAAGAACTTTGTCAATTTGAAAATTTGATAATTGGTTAATTTGAAAATTGATTAATAGGAAAATTAATCGTTTCATTTTCAAATTTTCAAATTCTCGAATCTTCAAATTGAGAATATCATTAATGAAGTAATACCAGGTGGGAGAGATATCCGCCATCTGGCGGATAGCATTTGAGAAACTTCTCCAGAAAGGAGGTATTCCAGCCACACCTTCCGGTACGGCTACCTTGTTACGACTTAGCCCCAGTTACTGGTTTTACCCTAGGCCGCTTCCGCCGATTGGCGGATCACGGACTTCAGGTACCCCCAGCTTCCATGGCTTGACGGGCGGTGTGTACAAGGCCCGGGAACGTATTCACCGCGCCGTGGCTGATGCGCGATTACTAGCGAATCCAACTTCACGGAGTCGGGTTGCAGACTCCGATCCGAACTGAGACCGGTTTTAAAGATTCGCATCCTGTCGCCAGGTAGCTGCCCTTTGTACCGGCCATTGTAACACGTGTGTCGCCCTGGACATAAGGGCCGTGCTGATTTGACGTCATCCCCACCTTCCTCACGGTTTACACCGGCAGTTTCGTTAGAGTCCCCGGCTTTATCCGATGGCAACTAACGATAAGGGTTGCGCTCGTTATGGGACTTAACCCGACACCTCACGGCACGAGCTGACGACAACCATGCAGCACCTTGCAGACGGTCCCGAAGGAAATCCCGATTTCTCGGAAATGCAGTCTGCATTTAAGCCTAGGTAAGGTTCCTCGCGTATCATCGAATTAAACCACATGTTCCTCCGCTTGTGCGGGCCCCCGTCAATTCCTTTGAGTTTCAACGTTGCCGTCGTACTCCCCAGGTGGATCACTTAATGCTTTTGCTTAGCCACTGACAGTATATCGCCAACAGCGAGTGATCATCGTTTACAGCGTGGACTACCAGGGTATCTAATCCTGTTTGCTCCCCACGCTTTCGTGCCTCAGCGTCAGTAATGGCCCAGTAAGCTGCCTTCGCGATCGGTGTTCTGTGTAATATCTAAGCATTTTACCGCTACATTACACATTCCGCCTACCTTAACCACACTCGAGACTGACAGTATCAACGGCACGTTTACAGTTAAGCCGTAAAATTTCACCGCTGACTTATCAATCCGCCTACGCACCCTTTAAACCCAATAAATCCGGATAACGCTCGCATCCTCCGTATTACCGCGGCTGCTGGCACGGAGTTAGCCGATGCTTATTCACAGGGTACAGTCAAGCCCCGACACGTCGGAGTTTTTCGTCCCCTGCAAAAGCAGTTTACAACGCATAGCGCCTTCTTCCTGCACGCGGGATGGCTGGTTCAGGCTTGCGCCCATTGACCAATATTCCTCACTGCTGCCTCCCGTAGGAGTCTGGCCCGTGTCTCAGTACCAGTGTGGGGGATCACCCTCTCAGGCCCCCTAAACATCGTAGCCTTGGTAGGCCGTTACCCTACCAACTAGCTAATGTTACGCATGCCCATCCCGTACCACCGGAGTTTTAAATATACCGGGATGCCCCAGTATATCATCATGGAGTATTAATTCCCGTTTCCGGGAGCTATCCTCCAGTACGGGGCAGGTTGCATACGCGTTACTCACCCGTGCGCCGGTCGTTCCCAATCCCGATTACTCGGGATCAGAAATGCCCCTCGACTTGCATGTGTTAAGCCTCCCGCTAGCGTTCATCCTGAGCCAGGATCAAACTCTTCATTGTATAAATTTGTATTTTAAAATTCCTGCGAAGTCCTCTCCTGCATCTCAAATAATTGACTAGCTTAAATTTAATAATTACTAATCCATGCGAGATTACTCATCCCGCCTGGTGTGCTACTTCATCATTTCAAAGAACATCTTCTAAAACTTCCTCCCTTAAGTAAGGGAGATTATAACTTCCACTTATAGTATCCTAACCGGAATAAAAGCGGATTCTTTCTTGCTTAATTTTGGGATTACAAAGATAATAATTTTAATTTTTTCTTCCAAAAAAAATTAAAAAAAATTTTTTTAATTACTTTCAAAAATCCAATCCCCCTCAATTTCAATCAGATATTATCCTGTCCCAATATTTCAATCAACAATATGCTTAAAAAGCGGGTGCAAAATTAATAAAAAATTAAATAAAAACAAAAATATTATACTCTTTTTTATACGCGGACCAAAAAAAAATTTATGTGTGATTATTTGATTGTTACAAATATGATAAATTCTACTATTAAAAGGCCTTTAAACAAAAATACATTATTATTATATGTATATTATTTATATTGTATATTTTTTAATATACATGGTCAAAGTAACTTTATGGCAAAAATCAATTTTTGAGTATTTAATACAGTTATGAAAAGGACATTTATAGCAGTAAAAACAAAAGCAGATGAAAAACTTGTAAAAGCGGCATCATTGCTTCATCTCGAATTACAAAAAGAACTTATAAAATGGGTTAATTTGAATCAGATCCATATTACCCTTGCATTCCTCGGCGATACTGATGACGATATAATCGAAAAAGTAAGTTCTATGCTCCCGGAAAATTGTCAAAATTCAGGAATGATAAGTTTTACTATTTCAGGTCTTGGGGTATTCCGCGATATTAACAATCCACGTGTAATATGGGCAGGCATAAAGAATTACGAGTCGCTTTTGAAATTGCAGCAGCTTGTAACCAGCTGCCTTGTTAATATAGGTATCACTCCTGAAGAAAGAGAATTCAAACCCCATATCACACTCGGAAGAATTAAGTATATAAAGGACAGAAACAGACTGAAGCAAATTATATCTAAATATGATAATACAGAATTTCAGGAAGTTAAAATAGTAGAATTAATCTATTATGAAAGCATCCTGAAACCTGAAGGGCCAATTTATTTGCCAATAAAACAGATACCACTTGAATAAATTTTTCTTCAAAATTTTAACGTATTTTTACAATATATAGCACACCATAATGGATCGGTTTCCTGACGATATTGAACTTGTTAAAAGGTTAAAAAAAGGAGATGTTGAAGCCTTCGACATAATTTATGAAAAATATTCAGGTAGTCTTTATGCTTTCGGCATGAAATATCTCAGTATTTCTGCTGAAGCTGAGGAACTGGTACAACTGGTGTTTGTGAAAATATGGGAAAATCGTAAACAGATAGATCTGGATTTGTCGTTCAGAGCATATATTTTTAAAATTACATATAACGATATCTGTAAAATATTTCGTAGAAGAAATTATCTGCGTCGGTTTATCGCAGAGGTACTATACGAAAAAACGGAATTCTCATCCGAGACAGAGGAGAATATTGATTATCAATCTACGCTGGCAAGAGTGACCCGGCTAATTGATATGCTTCCAGAAAGGCAGAAAATAATCTTCAGAAAAAGCCGTCTGGAAGGCATGACTACCAAGGAGATTGCGAAAGAGATGGGACTATCTCCTGGTACTGTGGATAATTATATATCTGAAGCACTTAAATTCCTTCGTACCCGTTTGAAGGACGAAAAACCTGATTGATTGTCTTGATATTGTTTCATTGAGGCCTTTGCTAAAGCTATGCAGTATTTGCGTTTAATAATTTTATCATTTAAATTACATTTTTATATGAGATTTCTTTTACTTGTGGATATATTATTATGAAAACAGGATAAATTAATAATAAAGTTAAATAATACTCATTTGAAACAGGAAGATTTTGATAGAATAGAACGATATATCAACGGAGAATCAGACGAGAACGAAAGAAAATATGTTGAATCGCTTTTTCTGGAAGGAGAGGGTAATCTATATTTCCGCAATCGTCTCGAGAAGGACTTCGAATCATTGCTTAAAAGTAACCATACAAAACAGGATGATTTAAGTCATTTGCTCGACCGGATACATCATAACATACGGAGGGATGAGACAAAGAGAAGAAACAAGCCGGTAAAGAGGTTGATTCAGGTTTATACGAAAGCTGCAGCAATTTTATTAATACCGCTTATTATTGCAGGAGGTGTGGTTGCATGGAGATATTTCTTTTACAAATCGCAGCTTTCAGCCGGAGAGGAGGTTAGAGCTGTTATTTATGCTCCGGTTGGATCACGGGTTTCTTTCAATCTTCCCGACGGGACAACAGGCATGCTCAACAATGGTTCTAATCTCGGATATTCATTTCCGTTTGGTTCAAACCGGAAAGTCACTCTTGAAGGTGAGGGATGGTTTGAAGTGAAGAAGGATGAAAAACACCCGTTTGAAGTAAGTACAGGTAATTCCAAAGTCAAAGTGTTGGGAACGAAATTCAACATGAGTGCTTATTCTGAAGAGAATTATGTTGAAGTAGTTCTTAAGGAGGGCGAAGTTGAGTTTACAGACGATAAGGGAAAAGAAAAAGTAAGCGTATTACCTTTTGAAAGACTTGTTTATCAGAAAGGTAAAACAGAAAAATCAGTTGTTGAGCCTGAGAAGTACAATGCGTGGACTGAAGGCAAGCTGGTTTTCAGAGGCGACCCTATGTCGGAAGTGGCAAGGAGGATTGAGCGGTGGTATAATGTTAAAGTGATCGTAGTGGATAAGGAACTTGAAAGATATACGTTTCGAGCAACTTTTCAGGACGACTCTCTCGAGGATGTGATGAGGTTTCTGGCTATGACAACTCCCATATCATATAAAATTACTCCACGTGAACTGATGCCGGATGGGACTTATAAAAAAGAAGAGGTAATCATCTGGCAGAAAAAATAATTAATACTTAATTAATACTAACCCTAAAACCTGAATCTATGGAAGCAAACAATGGCCCTTAAACTATTCTGGAAAGAATAAAAAAGGAAATCGCGCTAACGATTTCCCCAAAAAACATCTAAACGACATTTTTTAATCTGAAAACATTACAAATTTATGAAAAAAAATGAACCTGAAGGAGAATTTTTTTATCGTTCTCTGAAAAAAACCTTGATGATTATGCGTAATGCAACTTTATTACTCTTAATTGGGATACTGCAGGCTTATGCAGTTGAATCTTACTCGCAGAAAACGAAGCTCTCATTAGAATTCAAGGATACAGAACTTATTAAAGTGCTCGATAGTATTGAAGCGGAAAGTGATTTTTATTTTCTGTATAATGAGAAGTTGCTCGACACCGGTCGCAAAGTAAATATCAGTGCAGATAATCAGCCGATAGATAAAATACTGGACAATCTATTTGAAGGCACGGATGTCAGGCATACAATCGTTGACCGCAAGATTATTCTTGCACCTGAATATCTTTTCAGGAAATCGGATGTTAAAACTCTGATGCAACAGCAGCAGCAGCGCAGGATAACAGGCGTTGTAAGAGATGAAAATGGCAATCCTCTTGCAGGTGCTACAGTACAGGTTGAAGGTACCTCTATCGGCACCTTAACCGACGCAGATGGTAAATTCTCTATAGAGATACCTAACGAAAGTGCATCGCTTAATATATCGTTTGTAGGATATGAATCGCAAAAAATGCCTGTTTCAGGCAAAGTAACGGTTGAAATTACTCTAAATTTGACTGTGACAAGTCTTGATGAAGTTATAGTAGTCGGATATGGTACAATGAGGAAAAAAGACCTCACAGGCTCAGTAGTAAGAGCAGATATTGAATCTTTTCGTGAATCCCCGAATATATCTGTTATACAGTCTTTACAGGGATCTGTTGCCGGATTAAATGTTGGGCAAATAAATCAGTCTGGTGAAGAGCCTAATATGCTCATAAGGGGTTTAAGTTCTCTTTCAGGTGAAACACGACCTTTAATTGTAGTTGATAATGTAATATTCCGCGGCAATTTAATTGATCTTAATCCAAACGATATAGAATCAATCGATATACTTAAGGATGCAAGTTCTGCAGCTATTTACGGATCACAGGCCACAAACGGTGTCATACTGATCACAACAACCAAATCCGGAGGTTTGGACGGAAAACCGGTTTTTAAGTATTCAGGTTATTATTCATTCCAGAGCCCTGTGAAAGAACTTGGTTACCTTGACCCGGAAGGGTTCTATAAAAAAACCGAAGAATCTGCAATTGAAACAAGTCGACTTGCAGAAACAGGGTATCTGGAGCCTAATCCAAACTGGCAAATTACCAATGTCTTCTCGACTAATGAAGAGATAGAAGCATATAATGACGGGAGAACAACAAACTGGTATGATGAGCTTACAAATGACAATATGTATACTTATAATCATAACCTTTCATTGTCTAATAGAACAAAATATAATAATTACCTGATATCAATCGGTTATACAGAACAGAAGGGTTTTATGTTGAATGAAGATTACTCAAGGGTAAATGCCAGAATAAACATTGACAATGATGTTACAAGTTGGCTTAAGATAGGTATTCAAAGTTTTTTAACAGTAAGTGATTATTCAGGTCAGGATGCAACTCCCAATGATAGATATTCCTCACCCTACGCTACAGCATATGACAGGGAGGGAAAATTAATACAAATTGTGGCCGGGAATGTTATTAATCCGTTCATAAAGAACATGGCAGATGATCTGGATAAAAGACTAAATTTGTTTGGGAACATTTTTGCCGATATTAATTTTCCATTCATTAAGGGATTGACTTACAGGTTTAATTTTGCTAATAACTACAGGACAACAAGTAATTATTATTTCAGACCTTACGGCAGCAGTTTCCAGGGCGAAGGATCAAAGGCTGAGAGTATTGGTTATGACTGGTCATCAGATAACATAATCACATTCAAACGCGATTTTAATAATATTCATAATCTAAATATCACAATTGTCTACGGTCTGGAAAAGCGAAAGGAAACCTCTGTTCGGGCAGTTTCTTCAGTATTCTCTTCTTTCGAACTGGGTTATAATATGCTTGAAGCCGGAAGCAGTGAACTGCAGAAGACATATTCGGGAGCATGGGAAGAAGCAAGTCTGTATAGTATGGGTAGAGTTTTTTATGGATATAAGAACAAGTATTTGTTTACAGGGACAATAAGAAGAGATGGATTTTCAGGATTTGGTGAAGAAAATAAGTTCGGATTATTTCCTTCTATGTCCATTGCATGGGTGGTAACCGAAGAACCATTTTTAAAAGGGATTTCCTGGCTTGACAATTTAAAGATCAGAGTATCTTATGGTTCTGTGGGCAACAGAACTATTGGTCGTTATCAGACATTGGCGAAAGTATCAGGAGGTTTTAATTATATTACATCAACAGGGACATCAGTTTATACACAAAGTATTAACAGTCTTGCCAGTCCGAATCTGAAATGGGAAACGACCACAGGACTTAACTTCGGATTTGATTTTGAGATTTTAAAAGTTTTATCCGGAGCAATTGATTATTACAATAATAATACCACAGACCTTTTATATAATGTTGATATCCCGGCTATAAGCAGGTTCCAGAAATTCCCTGACAATATTGGTAAACTTCATAATCATGGTCTGGAAATAAGTTTAACATCTGTAAATATGCGGAAATCCGATTTTGAATGGACCACAGGTTTTGTTTTTTCAAGAAACAGGAATGAATTAAAAGAACTACTAGGCTTTGATTTGGACGGTGACGGCAAGGAGGATGATCTTATTTCTGAAGGATTGTTTATCGGGGAAGCACTCGACGCCATTTACGATTATAAAATTGATGGCAAATGGCAGGTAGGTGAAATAATTCCTCCCGGATTTGACCTGGGCGGCTATAAGACAGTTGATCTGAGCGGTGATGGATCCATTGGCCCAAATGATAAAACAATCATCGGGTATAGAAATCCAGCCTACCGTTTCAGCATCAATAATTCTATAATTTACAAAAACTGGTCTGTGAAGTTTTTTATAAATTCAATACAGGGAGGTAAAGATCATTATCTGGCAGAGGATACTTACAGGAGTTTCAATGTGATAAATTCTGAGACGAATTACCGTTATAATTTTCCGGAGGGTATTGATTACTGGACACCTGAAAATCCGAATGCAAGATATCACAGACCTAATATAAGTGTTGCAGAGGGTCTTGAAGGCAGGTTATATGCACAGCGTAACTTTGTGCGCCTGCAGGATATATCAGTATCATATAATTTTACGGAGAAAATAAAGAACAATTTACGTATCCAGAATCTGAGGCTTTATTTCAGCGGCAAAAACCTTTTAACCTTTACTAAATGGAATGGATGGGATCCCGAAACTGGAGAATCCATAAGCAGAGGAGGTTTACCTGTTATAAAGAGTTTTACTTTCGGTGTTGATGTTGAATTTTAAAGATGAAAGAACTATGAAAAAGAATATGATTATCAGGGTTATTCAGATAAGGTCTATTTATTTGACTATTATATTATCCGTTCTGGCCATTTTTGTGTCTTGCGATGAAAAAGATTTCCTGAAAGAAGTACCGCTTGATTTCTATTCTCCTGAAAATTCATATGTGACTTACGAGAATTTCGAAGCAGCTGTAATAAACCTTCATAATCTAATCAGGGAGAATTTCTGTGCAAGCAGTGGTGAATATGATATGCCGCATTTAGCATTAAGTTGTACGGAGATGTTATTATTACATAGAAGTCTTGGACCTAACTGGAATCTAGCAGCAATGTTATTGCCCACCAGTACGGAGGTGGTGTTTGAAGCAGTCTGGCAGCCCGCTTACAACATAATTTATGATGCTAATGTGATAATTGGGCGGGCTGATTCAGAATTCAGTCAGATGTCGGAGAGTCAAAAGAACAGAATTAAAGCTGAAGCTGCTTTTTTCCGGGCACTTGCTTTTAAGTGGCTAGCCAATTTGTATGGTGGAGTACCATTGGTGTTAGAGGAAGTGAAAACACCTAAGAGAGATTTTGTAAGAGTTTCCCGGGAAGAAGTCTATGAGCAGTGTGCATCTGATCTGGAATTCGCAATTCAGTATTTGCCAGATATTGATGAGGTTGATGTTACACGGATAACGAAACCTGTTGCCTACCATGTGTTATCCGAGATATATATATCATTAGAAAGATGGCAGGATGCAGTGGATGCGGCATCAAAAGTGATTAATCACCCAAGAATGCATCTAATGACGCAGAGATTTGGAAAAAGGATTAATGATCCGGTTTTTGGCGGTGATGTTTATTGGGATCTTTTCCAGAAGGGCAATCAGGAACGAACAATTGGTAATACTGAATCGTTATGGGTCATACCATTTGCTTTTATGACACCCGGTGGCGGGGAGGGTGGCCCAGGTGTAAGGTTTATTCCCAGGCTGTGGCAGCATAAAGTTGCCCAGCTAAACGGTAAATGGGAACTCCTGATTCCATTACCCAACGACTATTATTATGGACGAGGCGGAGGAATGGCCACACCATCCTGGTATCTTAAAAAGACTGTTTGGGATAAAAGCGGCTACTATCAGGATATGCGAAATTCCCAGTACAACATAGTTCGTGATTTTAAGGTAAATAATCCTGCATCTGATCATAATGGAAAATGGGTTATCGCGGATAATCTTAAAATGTCTCTTTCAGGCTATCTGGATACTGTAGCTAATTTTTATCCCGTATTCGCCAAATTATCTACCCCTGGACAATTTCCAAAAGAGTTATACCATGAAAACCAGACAGTGCCGGGTTCTTTAACCAGCGAAGCAACCAGAGAGTGGAAAAACAAATATTTCTATCGTCTGGCTGAAACTTATCTCTTACGTGCAGAAGCTTACCTTGGACTGAATGATATGGTAAAAGCTGCTGCAGATATCAATGTGGTTCGTGCAAGAGCACATGCTCCATTAATTGATCCTTCAATGGTTGACATTGATTACATTCTGGATGAGAGAATAAGAGAGCTTCATTTTGAAGAACTCTACTTGTTTACAACTGCCCGTCTGGGCAAAACGGTAGAGAGGGCAAAAAAGTACAACACTTACGCAGGAGGTCCGATTACATATGAGAATTATCATAATTTATGGCCGATACCTTATGCGGAGATTGAAAAGAATATTGAGGCAAAACTTGAACAGAATCCAGGATATCCGACATATTAATCGATAAATGTATGTACTTTAACAGAATAACACTTTTAAAGTGTAGCTTTCCATCTTTAGTGTTACTCGGATCCTGTCATCTAAAGGCAATAACCGGACCGTCTGAGTCGAAACCGAATATTATTATCATTCTTGCTGATGACCTTGGATGGTCTGATGTAGGTTATAATGGTGCAACATTTTATGAAACTCCAAATATTGACAGATTAGCCTCGGAAGGGATGATATTGAACAGATTTTATCCATCAGCAGCAACCAGTGCTCCTTCAAGAGCCTGTTTGCTGACAGGCATGTATTCTCCCAGACATGGAGTTTATATACCACAGGGATTATCTCGGGGGGGTGATGTATCCTATATGCGATGGAAAGTTCCGACTCAGGGGCAGGATTCAACATTTAATACTTTCCATGTCAGTATTAATAATGTCGAATCCAGGTTTGAATCTCTTGCCGAAATGCTTAAAAAATCAGGATATATATCAGCACGACTTGGGAAATGGCATATTGGCGATGATAATCAGGGATTTGATGTAGTTTCTGCTAATGGAATTGTTGGGGATATATCTAATGTGGGGGGCGATGAAGAGAGATATTATGATGATATCTATGTAGCTGAAAAATTAACCGATGCCGCGTTGGATTTTATTGAAGCCAATCAGAACAATACGTTCTTCTTATATCTGTGTCATTGGGAAGTACATACTCCAATGGCAGCTCACCAGGATAGGATTGAATATTTTAGTGAAAAACTCAAAAAATCAAGAGTAAATAATCTTAATCCGGTTTATGCTGCCGAAATTGAGCAAATTGATATTAGTGTTGGCAGAATCTTACAGAAACTTGAAAAGTTAAAACTTGAAAAAAACAGTATTGTAATATTCACTTCAGATAACGGAGGGCTCATGGATATTACTTCCAATTTACCATTGCGTGCCGGAAAAGGGACTTTTTACGAAGGAGGCATTAGAGTGCCTTTTTGTATCAGATGGCCCGGTGTGATAAAACCGGGAACAAAAACCGATTGCCCGGTTATCGGAGTAGATTTTATGCCTACTCTGGCAGAAATTGCTGGAGCTGAAAAACCAAGAAATCAGCCCGTGGATGGGATCTCTTTTTTACCTCTTTTAAGAGGTGAACATTTAGATACTGAACGCCCGATCTTTTTCCACTTCCCTTTGTATCTTGGTGGCGGTAAAGCTGCAATATTGCCGGCTTATAACGGGAAAAAGAACTACTGGAGAGCAGTGCCTTCAACAACCATTATATCAGGCAACTGGAAACTGATCTATTATTATGAGTACGATAATTATGAACTTTTTAATCTGAAGGATGATATTTCTGAGCAAAATGATCTCTCTTCAGAGAAGCCTGAAATCGAATATGTCTTGCTTGAAAAGCTAAATAACTGGATTAAGGAGGTTAATGCACCTGTTCCATCAGTTATTAATGACAAATTTCAGCCATTAAAACAAAACTAAAATTGAATTTAAAACTAAATTATACAATGAATACAAAATTCAAAGTGCCATTATTGTTAGTCGGTGTATCAGCTGTTTTTACTCCCGCATGTAAGAAGGAAGACCCAAAGCCTAATATTATATTTATTCTTGCCGATGATCTTGGCTGGGCACAGACAAGTGCTTACGGAAGTAATTATTATAAAACCCCGAATATTGAACGGCTTGCATCAGAAGGGATAAAGTTCACCAATGCCTATGCGGCCTGTTCGGTATCTTCTCCTACCAGGGCAAGTATTATGACTGGAAAATACCCTGCCAGATTACATTTGACAGATGTTATCCCGGGAACTGACAGAACTGTAAATCCTACACGTCCTGACTGGAGGGATGACTATCCTCTTTCCCGTCCTGAGTGGCAGAAATTCCTGCCCCTTGAGGAGGTAACGCTGGCTGAAGTAGCGAGGGCGCAGGGTTATAAAACAGCGATTTTTGGTAAATGGCATTTAAGTGTGACAAAATTCGGACCTGAAAGCCTTCCTTTCAATCCCGACAAACAGGGTTTCGACCAGCATTTTGTCATTGACAAACCGAACAGGAATGATAATCCGGAAAGGGATGCTCATAAATCAGATTCAATAGGGAACACATCAGTAAAATTCATTCAGGAAAATGTCGGGAATCCTTTTTTTCTTTTTGTAAGCTTCAGTGCAATCCATAATCCGTTAATGGAAAAGGCTGATTCAATAAAAAAATGGAAGAATATCGAGGGAAGTAATAAACCTGAAAATAATCCCATCATTGCTG
>JAGNKY010000004.1:235668-245126 GCA_017999895.1 Bacteroidales bacterium | reverse complement strand
ATCGGAGAATTTCCTCCTGCTCCGTTTATAAGAATGTCAGGAATACCGAATTTTGTAATTATTTCTTTTCTGGCCTCTTCGAGTGATGATTTATCGAGTACGTTGGCCGCAATCCCAATTGATGGTGTATTGAATTCTTTTACTATTTCCGATGCGACTTTTTCTGCACCTTCCTTATTAATGTCGAGAACTGCCGTTCTGACACCTTGTGAAGCCAAAGCTTTTGCCATGCTAGAACAGATTATTCCGGCACCGCCCGTTATAATGGCAACTTTACCTTCAATGTTAAGTAAATCTTTCATATCTTTTTATTTCTATTTATTTTTTAATTCTATTATGGGAAAATTATACTTTTTTGAACTTTTCTTCAGAATCCAAAATATTCTTTTGCATTTTTATAACTTATTCCTTCGATTACTGTTTTCAGAAGATCTTCATCATCTGGAATTAAGCCCTTTTCAACCTCCTCACCGATAAAATTACATGCCACTCTTCTGAAGTATTCATGACGCGGATAAGAAAGGAAGCTTCTTGAATCGGTAACCATACCTATAAATCTACTCAAAAGACCCATTGACGAAAGATCTCTGAGATGTTTTTCCATGCCGTTTTTCTGGTCGAGAAACCACCATGCAGGGCCGTATTGTACCTTTACCGGAACAGTTCCGTCGTTGAAGTTTCCGGCCATAGTTATCATCACCTCATTGTCGGCCGGATTCAGATTATAAAGAATAGTTCTTGCAAGCTGGTCGTTTTCGTCGAGCAAATCGAGAAACCGCGACATCTTCAAGGCATCCTGCGGTGAGCCGATAGAATCCCAGCCTGTATCGGCTCCCATAAGCCGGAACATCCTGGAATTATTGTTCCGCATAGCGCCTACATGAAATTGTTGTGTCCACCCTCTTTTATGGTTCATTTTGCACAACTCATACATGACGGCACATTTGTATTTTTCAGGGTCATCCTGATTTAGAGGTTTACCCGATAACATTTTTCTTATTATTCTATCGATTTCAGGACGATTGAAGGAAGCATAATAGAATCTGTCGAGTCCATGATCTGATATCCTGCATCCGTTTTCATGAAAGAATGTATGCCTGCGTGATAAGGCTTCTATAAGGCTGTCAAAACCTTTAATCTCAATATCGGCACTTTTCCCGAGTCTTTCAATATAAGAGCGATAGAAATTATTGTCTTCTATTTTAATAACAGCATCGGGCCGGAAAGCAGGAAGTACCTTAACATCGAAATTTTCCTTCATTTGTTTGTGAAACTCGAGAGTATCGGAAGGATCATCAGTAGTGCAAATGACCTCTACATTCATCTTCTTGATAAGAGATCTGGTACTGAAATCACTACCTCTTAGTCTTTCAGTGGCTTCATTGTATACTCTATCTGCTGTGATAGGAGAGAGAAGGTCATAAATGCCGAAATAACGTGCAAGTTCAAGATGCGTCCAGTGATACAAAGGATTTCCGATTGTATATGGTACCGTTTCAGCCCATTTTTTGAATTTTTCTTCAGGTGAAGCATTACCTGTGCAGAATTTTTCATTCACACCGTTGGTTCTCATCGCCCTCCATTTATAATGATCACCTTCAAGCCATATCTGGGCAATATTTTCAAACTGCCTGTCAGTAGCTATCCATTGCGGCGATAGATGGCAATGAAAATCTATAATCGGGAGATTTTCCGAATATTGATGATAAAGCCTTATTGCTGTTTTGTTGTTCAGCAAAAAATCAGGATGAATAAATGATGACATTGGTGAAAAGTTTAATTTTTGATTGTGAAAATAATGAAATATATTTACGTTAACGAACACGAAAATATAAATTAATAAAAATAAAACAAAAAAATCTACACCGATATGTGTAATTATTTAAAAATCATTATTATTCGTGCTTTAGCACTTTTCAAGCAAGAGTGATTAATTATTAATTAAAGGAATCAATAATAAATTTTGGACAATAATCTGCTTTAAGCTAAAAGAAAATTATATAAAAATTTTATGGATTTGAAATTCAATATAGATTGAAAGAAAAAATAGATTAAAGTATTGTAATATTAATTCATAGTATGTTATAATAAATTGATAAACAACAATTTATAATCAAAATATAAAACATTAATAATCAAATCAATGAAAACAGAACTGAGATATTCCGCGCATCCTTGCGATGTGAAATTTTACGACACTCAAAGATTAAGGAAAGAATTCCTTATTGAAAAGATTTTTGAGAGAGATGAAATAATTCTTGTTTATTCTATGTACGACCGGCTTATTGTAGGTGGTGCCATGCCGGTAAACAATGCTTTAAAGCTCGAGACTTTTAATGAGCTCAAATCGGAAACTTTTTTATCGCGACGCGAAATTGGTATCATCAACGTCGGAGGAGATGCGGAGATAACCGCCGGCAAAGAACTTTTCAGGCTCTCTTATAAAGAGGCATTATATCTTGGCAAAGGAACTACCGATGTGCAATTCAAATCGTCCGACAGCGGGAGACCTGCAAAACTTTATATCAATTCTGCCCCTGCTCATAAGGAATACCCGTGCAGGAAAGTCACACTGGCAGATGCAAAAGTTGTTGTGTCAGGTTCTCCGGAAGAATCGAACCACAGAACAATAAACAAAATACTTGTCAATAGTGTAATTGAAACCAGTCAGCTTCAGATGGGAATGACCGAACTAAAAAGAGGAAGCGTCTGGAATACCATGCCTGTTCATACACACTCACGCAGAATGGAAGCTTACTTTTATTTTGAAGTGCCGGCAAAACAGGCAGTGTGCCATTTCATGGGCGAGCCTGACGAGACAAGACATATCTGGATGATAAATGAACAGGCGGTCCTTTCACCATCATGGAGCATACATAGCGCAGCAGGAACTTCTAATTATACATTTATCTGGGGAATGGCCGGAGAAAATCTGGATTACGACGATATGGATGTAAGATATCCGGACACATTACGGTAAAAATGAAAAACTAAATAAATTAAAAATTTTAAAAAACAATTATGAATGACTTATTCGATCTTACAGGGAAAGTTGCCCTTGTTACAGGCGGCACTCATGGCATTGGACTTGCCATTGGACTTACACTCGCAAATGCAGGCGCAAAAGTTTGCGTGAACGACATTAGCGAAGAAAAAATCAGGAATTGTAAAAATGAGTTCCGAAATAAGAATCTTGAAGTTTATACTTTGAAATTTGATGTTACCAGCGAATCTGAGACCGACAAAGGTATTACCGAAATAGAAAACAATGTCGGCTCTGTTGATATCCTGGTTAATAATGCCGGTATAATCAAAAGAATCCCGATTCTGGAAATGCAACTGGCCGATTTCAGGCAGGTGATTGAAGTTAACTTAATCGGTCCGTTTATCGTCTCAAAAAGGGTTGTCCCAAATATGATAAAAAAACGTGCAGGCAAAATAATAAATATGTGTTCGATGATGAGTGTTTACGGAAGAAATACAGTTTCAGCTTATGCGGCTGCAAAAGGCGGGTTGAAACTTTTGACGGAAAACATGACTTGTGAATGGGCTAAATATAATATTCAAATAAACGGTATTGGACCAGGTTATATAGCAACTGCCCAGACTGCTCCACTCAGGGAAGGAAATAACCCATTTAACGAACTGGTGATGATGCGGACTCCTGCAGGCAGGTGGGGAGATCCGGAGGATGTAGCTAAAACAGCTTTGTTCCTTGCTTCAAAAGCAAGCGATTTTGTAAACGGTCATATCCTCTATGTGGACGGAGGAATTCTCGCCAATTTCGGGTACGTTAAGGGAGAGAACGAAATAACCTGAATGCACACATACATTCCGTTACATTTGAATCATAAATAGTAAGTTTTATATAATGAGAACAAAACATATTTTTTTATTTCTTCTTTCTGCAGGTTTTCTTATGAGAGCCTATCCACAGGAAAAGAGTTTTATGTCCGATATTTACAGATTCCTTGAAAATCCGGAGATATTCGAACTTAACCAGACAGAAGGCCATTCTCTGGTTATTCCCTATGCTTCAGTATCCGATGCTTTAAAAGCAGGAAGGGAAAAATCAACCGGATACATGTCGCTAAATGGAGCTTGGAAGTTCTTTTATTCCGATGTTCCTGAAAATCTTCCGGCACGTTTTTTTGAAGAAAAGTTCAATGATAGCGGCTGGAATAATATTAGCGTTCCATCGAACTGGGAAATGCAGGGTTTCGGCGACCCGCTTTTTCGGAATGTTACCACCCCTTTCCATCCACGCCCTCCATTTGTGCCCCGGGAATATAACCCTACAGGTATTTACAGAAAATCTTTCAGTATCCCTGCCTCATGGAAAGAGAAGGAGATATTTCTCAGAATGGAAAAGACAGCCTCCGCTTCTTTCGTCTGGATTAACGGGAAAGAAGTCGGATATAATGAAGGCGCTCAGGAACCAGCCGAATATAATGTGACAAAATACATCAGGCCCGGTAAAAATACAATTTGCGTAATAGTTTTTAAGTATTCCGACGGATATTACCTTGAAGACCAGGACTACTGGAGGCTGGCAGGAATATTCGACGATATTATGCTTGTTGCATCTCCAAAAGTACACATGTTCGACTGGCACGCAGTTACAGACCTCGATGAATCATATACCGACGCAATCCTTGCGATTGATGCCGAAATCCATAATTATTCATCCGACGTTGCAAAGGGAATTACGGTAAGAGCTATTTTGTATAATTCAAAACTTGAAGTTATAAAAAGAATGATCTCTGAAAAAACAGATTTAACACCAGGGGGCAATGTTAAAATCTATTTCTCTGAGAATATTAAGTCACCTGAACTATGGTCTGCCGAAAATCCATACCTCTATCATCTAAGCTTTGAATTACTTGACGCTAAAGGAAACATTATCGAAACATCGGCAGGAAGAATTGGCTTTAAGGAAACGGAAATAAAAAACCAGGTGTTTTACCTCAACGGAGTACCGGTAAAGCTGAATGGTATAAACAGCCACATGCAGCATCCTGAAACAGGTCATACAATGGATGAAGCAACAATAAGGAAAGACTTCAATATTCTTAAACAATTCAATATCAATTGTGTAAGAACATCGCATTATCCACCGGTAAATAAATATCTTGAGCTTGCCGATGAGTATGGCGTTTATATTATTGATGAAACAGGCGATGAGGCTCACGCCACAGAATATCTTTCAGGCAGAAAAGAGTGGGAGGGCATGTACAGGGAACGTGCCAGAAAGATGGTACTGCGCGACAGGAATCATCCTTCGGTGCTCTTCTGGAGCGCCGGCAACGAAAGCGGCGAAGGTGATAATATATGCGCGGTTATAGAAGAGGGTAAGAAGTATGACACGACACGTTACTGGATGTACGGAGGCAATGCATTCGCTCATAAATGCGAGGAAATAATCGGTCCGAGATACCCTCAGATTTCCACTCTGCTGACTCGTGTTTATAATATCCCATCGGAGCAGGATCCACGGCCTTCATTCCTCGATGAATACCTGGCAGTGACAGGCAACGGCGGTGGCGGGCTGGATGAATACTGGGAACTTTTCCGTAAATTCCCGAGAAGTATGGGAGGAGCAATATGGGATTTTGTAAGCACCGGAATAACTCAGAAAATAAGAACACTTAAAGATGGTTCCGGTAAGAATGTCCAGGCAAATATTATGGGCAGGGCAAAGCTTGTGCCCGGTTTCAGAGGCAAAGGATTGGATCTCAACGGACATGACCAATGGGTGGAAATTTACCGTGACGACGCACTCGAGATAAATGGTCAGGCACTTACAATTACATTACGACTGCTTCCCCGTAAACTTAACAGCTCATCAGGTGCTCTTATCACAAAAGGTAACTGGCAATTCGGCATAAACCAGGTAAGAAACGATTCATTAAGATTTTATCTGACTACAAGGCGAAAATATTCGGTTAATATCCCTCTTCCTTCAGAATGGGAGAACAATTGGCACCATATCTCTGCTTTTTACGACGGCAAATCAATGTTTCTGGTTGTTGACGGAAAGGAGAGTGAGAAGATTCCTGTTTCAGGGAATATACAAAACACCCCGTTCCCTGTAAATATTGGAAGGAACGCTGAGATTCACGGGCAGGAGACTTCAGATTACCTGTGCGATGCCGTTATTGACCAGGCAGGAATATTCAGGGAAGTGATTCCTGTTTCAGAACTGGGAAACCCTGATGAAAATGTTATAAGAAAAGCCGTACTATGGCTCGATTTCGAGGAAGAAATTGAAGAAGGAGAATTTTTCAGTTATGGCATCGGAGCCAGAACATACGGTTCAATATGGCCAAACCGGATACCACAGCCCGAGATGTGGCAGATTAAAAAATCAGGTCAGCCTGTCTCGGTAAGGCTTGTCTCGGCCGAAAAAGGAGAAGTCGAAATTATTAATAGATATTTGTTTACCGAACTTGATAAACTTAATACTGTATGGTGCATTACGGCTGACGGTGAGATATTGGAAAAAGGAGAATTGAGATTGAATGTTCCGCCAAACGACACAGCTATTGTTACTATTCCCTATCATAAACCGGAAATTATACCTGGAACGGAATATCACCTCATGGTAAGCTTTCAGCAGAAAACCAAAACGCTCTGGGCAGAACCTGGCTTTGAAATTGCATGGGAACAGTTCGAAATGCCATGGTATGAAAGTAAACCTGCATTAAAGACGGAAGCTGCGGCTGGGAAAATTACAACTTCAGAAAAAGATGGGAGGCTTATTATTTCGGGGGATGAATTTATATATGAATTTGACAGACGTAATGGACAGATTGTATCAATGAAAATAAATGGTAAGGAATTGATAAAGGCAGGGCCTGAACCGAATTTCTGGAGGGCGCCTCTGGCTAACGAGACCGACGAGTGGGGCTTCTGGAGAGCGAACAGGAAACACAATATTGAATGGTTTGGCAGAATGCCTGCAACTGAATGGTATTCCACTACACTCGATGAGATAAATTCGAATCTTGTTGACTTCAGTGCGAAAAATGAAAGTCAGGGTGTTTGTATTAATACGTTGATTGTCCAGACATTCAATAAAAACCAGGCATCGTTTATAAACAGAATTACTTATTTTATTGATTCTGCCGGGGAGATCAATATTAATCATTCAATCATTCCTGACGGAGATATGCCGTCGTGGCTGCCCAGGGCCGGAGTAAAAATGATTCTCGACAAAAGTCTTGGCAATGTGGAATGGTACGGCAGAGGGCCACAGGAGAACTATCCCGACAGGAAATCAGGGTATAAAGTTGGAAAGTATAGGTCAACGGTAACAGAAATGTATGAACCGTATCTGATTCCACAGGATTATGGTCTGAGAACTGATAACCGCTGGGTAAGGATAACGGATAATTCCGGTACAGGTTTTGAATTTCGAGGGAATAAGCTTTTCAATTTCAATTATTATCCTTTCAGCACGGATAATCTTACTAAGGCAGTTTATACATACCAGCTTCATCCTTACGGCTGGAATACTTTGAATATTGATTACTCAACGAGCGGAACCGGATGCACTGCCCTTTCAGTCTTTCCTCAATACCAGGTTATGCCTCAAAGGTTTGATTTTGAACTTACTATCAAACCGGTAAAGGGCAATAAACAATGAATGTAAGATTGAAAATAAATAGGAAAATTTGCCATTATAATTTATTGATAATCAATGTCTAACTAAAACCTTATTGGAATGAAAAAAATTAAGTTAACAAGGAGGGAAGCGATAACTGCCGGTTCTGCAGGTGTATTTGGTACACTTATTAACTGGTCGTTTCCTTCTTTCAGTATCAAGAAAACTGACCAGGAGAAACTGGCTTTGCTTGGAGGAACAAAAATAAGAACGGCAGAGTGGCCTTCATGGCCTGTATGGGACAAGCAGGCAGAATATGGCATTCTGGAAATGCTCAGGTCGGGGAGATGGTGGCGAGGAAACGGGGAGCATATAATTGATTTCGAAAAAAGATATGCCGAATTGATGGGAGTGAAAAGATGTCTGGCAACAGCAAGCGGTACTTCAGCACTTATGGTATCCCTTCAGGCACTTGGTGTTGATGCAGGGGATGAAGTGCTTGTTTCGCCATTTACTTTCATTGCTACTTATAATGTAATCATTTATCAGAAGGCTCTTCCTGTGTTTGTTGACAGTGACCCGGAGACATTTTTGATCAATCCGGCTAAGATAGAATCAAGGATAACCGAAAGGACAACGGCTATCATACCTGTTCATATTTACGGCCTTCCGGCCGACATGGACAGGATTAATGCCGTTGCAGGGAAGCATAATCTGAAAGTGATAGAAGATGCCTGTCAGGCCTGGCTTGCCGAATATAAAGGCAAAAAGGTCGGCACCTTCGGGAATACAGGATGTTTTAGCTTCCAGAATTCAAAGAATCTGCCGGCCGGTGAAGGAGGAGCTATTATAAGCGATGATGAAGAACTTATGGATTTATGTCACTCGATTCATAATTGCGGCAGGCCGTATGGAAGAGTGAAAGGAACATCTTCCTATCCGATAAACGGAGGTAATAGCCGTATGCAGCAGATACAGGCACTGATTTTGCTTTCACAGATGAACCGAATAATTAATGATGCGGAAATAAGACTTCGGAATGCCAGATACCTCGATGAAAAGCTCAGGGAGATACCAGGGATCAAACCTTGCCGGTTCGTTGAGGGAGGAGAAAAATCGGCTTATCATTTTTATCCATTCAGGTTTATCGGTGAAGAGTTCGGGAATATATCAAAAACGGTATTCATAAGAGCATTGAACGCAGAAGGTATTCCCTGCAGTGCAGGATACGGCCCTCAGAACAGGGACGGCCTTATTGAAGAAATGCTTAACTCGAAGGGATTCAAGCGGCTCTTCCCGGCATCCCGCCTGAAACAATGGAGAGAAGGGAATGTGCTTCCGGGTAACGATCAGCTATGCCGAGAAGCAGTAATCTTTTATCAGAACATATTGCTGGGCAGTAGAAACGATATGGACGACATTGTGAGGGCGATTACCAAAATTTACAATAACAGGGAGGCACTTGCAGCCTATAAACCTTGAAGATTTATTTGAGTTTCATTAGTTTGGCTTTTACTCCTCCTTCAGGCTGCCCCTGACTCGTCGTCCGGAAAAACAAAACCTCCGGCTGATGCCGAAGGTATAATTTGCCGGTGCGGAGAAAGAGGGATTATCCGCCGACCGGCGGATGATCCATTCAGGGAGGTTCCTTGCACCGTCAAATTCCACAGTCACGCTTTGTGTGCCTCATGTTTTAGTTTTTCCATCCTCCTCCTTCAGGCTGCGCCTGACTCGTCGTCCGGAAAAACAAAACCTCCGGCTGATGCCGAAGGTATAATTTGCCGGTGCGGAGAAAGAGGGATTATCCGCCGACCGGCGGATGATCCATTCAGGGAGGTTCCTTGCACCGTCA
>JAGNKY010000004.1:0-235568 GCA_017999895.1 Bacteroidales bacterium | reverse complement strand
AATTCCACAGTCACGCTTTGCGTGTCTCATGTTTTAGTTTTTCCTTACTCCTCCTTCAGGCTGCGCCTGACTCGTCGTCCGGAAAAACAAAAACCTCCGGCTGATGCCGAAGGTGTAATTTGCCGGTGCGGAGAAAGAGGGATTCGAACCCCCGTTCCGCCGGAAGGCGGAAAACGGTTTTCAAGACCGTCGCATTCGACCACTCTGCCATTTCTCCCTTTGGTTGCCGAAGTCCCGAGAATTCGGGACGAAGGCGACCTTTGTATTGTTAAAGCCATTATTCAGCTATTCAGTTTTTTTATTCACAGTGTTGCTGAGCGGCTATATAATTAAATATTCATTCTTTCAAAGTACAATTTCTTAGGTTGCAAAGATAATATTTTTAAAGATTCCGGAAATTGAAGGAAAAATATAGTTAAAAAATTACAAACCAATTTATTAAGAAAATTTTGAACAAAATATTAACAAGTATAAGCAACAAAAAAATTGCTGAATTGAAGAATTAAAGGGGAATACAGAAACGGGACAAAAAAAATTTTAGTCAAAGAAAAACGCTAGTTTATCCTTAAAGTACCACTATTTGCGGAAAAAAGCAAAAATTAATTTGCTTATGAATTAAAATGAAATACTTTTGTATTCAACAATGACTATTAAGTCTAACTCTAAAATTATCAAAATTATGACAAAAAAAGAATTGGTAGAAGCAGTTGCTAATGAGGCAGGTGTTTCAAAAAAGACTGCAGGGCTTGCTATAAATGCATTCGTTTCCTCTGTGTCGAAAGCCATGAAAAAAGGCCAGAGGCTTCAGCTTCCGGGTCTTGGCACATTCTCTGTCGCTAAAAGAAGCGCTCGTGTTGTACGTAATCCACGTACGGGTGCTAAGCTAAATGTCCCTGCAAAAAAAGTCGTAAAATTCAAACCAGCACCTGCATTGAACAAAGGTCTTTAATCTGTTATAGTACAGATTAATACCCCTGGAAATGTTCCCAGGGGTTTTTTTATTCTTTTACCCTGTGTTTGTATTAATTAGCTTTTTTATTATTTTTGGTCATCATACCTGCGGAGTGAAATATGAATTGTATCATTGTTGATGATGACAAACTGAGTTGTAAGCTGCTTGAAGGTTTTGTGAAGAAATATTCCTCACTTAACCTTGTAGGTATTTACAGTGACTCAATTACTGCACGTAATGAACTTTCAAGAAGAAAAGATATAGATATTGTTTTCCTTGATATTCAAATGCCGGAAATGAACGGCCTTGATTTTATCGGAAGCCTTGAATCTCCACCTAATATAATAATTGTTTCATCTTCTGAATCGTATGCCAGGAAAGCTTTTGACCTAAATGCTGTTGATTATCTCTTGAAACCTATTACTTATTCTCGTTTCTGTAAAGCAATAGATAAGACTATAAGGTATTATTCAAAAAAAGAACCAGTTAACGACGCTGATGAAGAATTTTTCATCAAAAAGGGCTCATCTTTTGTTAAACTTAAGATTAAAGACATAATATATATAGAAGCTCTTGAGAATTATGTCACATTAAATACATTTAGCGACCGTTTTACAATTCATTTTACTATGAAGGCTATTGAAAACTACTTGCCTTCCGGATTATTCGTCAGGGTTCATCGTTCATATATCGTGAATAAAAGTATGATACAGAAAATACAAGATAATTCGCTCGACCTTGCCGTTGGAAACCAGACTATAAGCATACCGCTCGGCAAATCGTTTAGAGATACATTGTTCGACGATATAAATGTTATGGCAAGGTAACATTTGTTATTAGTAGTATGATTACAAATCGTCAGCTTTTTCTTCAGCTACTGGGACAAACTTCCGGTTCTCCGTTGCTTCTTGAAATAGCACGTGCAGAAGGGGTTTATCTTTATGGTCCCCATGGTGAAAAATACATAGATCTCGTATCCGGTGTATCGGTAAACAATGTCGGTCACCATAATTCCCGCGTAGTTGCGGCAATTAAAGAGCAGGTCGATTCCTACCTCCATCTGATGGTGTATGGAGAAATTATCCAGAACCCGCAGGTTAGATATGCAGAGAAGCTACTTTCCCTCCTTCCCGAATCACTTAACAACTGCTATTTTGTCAACTCAGGAAGCGAAGCTATAGAGGGAGCTCTTAAGCTGGCAAAGAAGTTCACAGGAAGAAGCAGGATATTGTCGTTTATGAATTCATATCATGGAAGCACACATGGAGCGATAAGCATAAATGGATCGGAAACGCTTAAGAACAAATTCAGACCATTGTTGCCTGATATTTATTTTATGAAATTCAACGACATGTCATCACTTGAAATGATTGACGACCAGGTAGCATGCGTTGTCGTTGAACCGGTACAGGCAGAGGCAGGAGTTATCTGGCCACAGAATGATTTTCTGACTATTCTTCGGGAGCGATGCACCAGAACCGGTACTCTTTTGATTTTCGATGAGGCGCAGACAGCCTTTGGGCGTACCGGAAAAATGTTTGCTATTGATAAATTTAACGTTGTACCCGATATCCTTGTACTGGCAAAAGCTTTAGGCGGAGGAATGCCATTGGGGGCATTTATTGCTCCGCGCGACATAATGAATACTTTAGCTTATAATCCGGCTCTAAGCCATATAACTACTTTCGGCGGCCATCCTGTTTGCTGTGCGGCAGGACTTGCCTCACTTGAAACAATCATTGATGAAAATCTGGCAGAAAAATCTGTGAAAAAAACAGAAATGTTCAAAGGGTATTTAAAACACCAGGCAATTCATGAAATAAGAGGCGAAGGCTTACTTCTGGCAGTTGAAACAGGAAATGAGAAACTCAATGATTACATTATTAAGCATGCACCTGAATTTGGTTTGCTTCTCGACTATTTTCTTTTTTGCAATACAGCATTTCGAATTTCTCCACCACTAATAATTTCCGAGGATGAAATAAAACTTGCATGCGATAAAATAATAAACCTGATTGATAGAGGTCTGAAATATTCAGGATGAGAAGTTATTTAAAATATTACCTACTTTTAACCGCACTGCTAATTACGGTTTTATCCGGGGCACAAAATCCGGATTCATCTATCCTTGAAAATCATTTCCTGAGGCTGCGCCAAAACATTCCTCCACATCAAAAAATGATAATAGTGGATTCAATTAAACAAATCCTCAACAGTTATGCTTCATCCGATTCAATTTTTAATCACCGTTTCACTAACCTGCGTTTTCTCGGACAAATTACTTCTCCAGATTCAACAATTAAATTATTGACGTGGAACATAATACTAAACGACACTACAGGTAAATACTTCTGCTATCTTATTCACCGTCCACAAAAAGGGGAATCGTCGAAAGTAACTTATCTTGAAGCCGAATATAAAAAAGATGCTCCTTCTTCCGACCAGATTTATTCTAAAGAAAACTGGTATGGCGCACTTTATTATGATGTTAGGCCATTCATTCATAAGGGAGAAGAATGTTATATATTGCTGGCAATTGATTATGGTAATCCCTTTATAACAAGAAAAATAATCGAAACTCTAAAGTTTGACAATAACGGTTCGCCTCAGTTTGGCGTGGAATGTATTAGCGATAGTCTGAAAATATCAAGACGAATTATTTTTGAATATGCTTCCACCGGCGTTATGTCGCTCAAATTTGAAGCGGATACACTCATAGTATTCGATCACCTTTCGCCCTTTACACCTGATATGAAAGGAAATAAAATGTATTATGGCCCTGATTTTTCTTTCGATGCTTATGTTCTTAAAAATGGAACATGGAATCTCATGGAAGATATCGACATAAGAAACAGAGAAAAGAATGCCATACAGGCTAAATAATAGATAATGAGCAAAATACATAAAACATATATTTATTGCCTTGATGAGTACAGAGCTTTTTCAGAGGATATCCGTAAACGATTTTCTGACTCCACGCGATATAATGTTTCTGTTTTCAATAATGCTGAAGATATTATTAAAGCTTTTCCAGACGAGAAACCGGGTGCGGGATGCCGAATATTGATTATTGGCGTGTACGATTCGAAAGAGAGTTATAATACTGCTGAAAATCTTATAGAGAAAATAAAAAAAGTCAACCCTGAAACAGGTATTCTGATAATAGTTGTTAATCCGGATAAAACAGAGGATGCAAGAAGGGAATTGAGGTTTAATATTGATTCATTTATTCCTCGAAACTCAAGCATGGTTCTTCGTGTTCATAATGCCGTGAAAAAACTCATAAGCGAACATAACCTGGCAATTTACAGACGAAGGCGAAATATTTCGCTTGTAGTGCTCGCATGTGGATTAATGTTGTCATTAATAATATTCATTATAGCCAGGATTAAATTTCCTCTTTATTTCTAAATTTCTAAATAACCCGTATAATTGTTTAGATTATATTAATCGGGCACCTCAGTATTTATGACTATTTGTCAGTATTTCTTTACGGCATATCTTTTGCATAAATTAACTGTGTTTATATGTCTAACCAAAAATTTTTCGGCATGCAAAAGGGAAAAATTGGAGTTACTACTGAAAACATATTTCCGATTATTAAAAAGTTCCTTTATTCGGATCATGAAATTTTTCTGCGCGAGCTTATTTCAAATGCTGTTGACGCTACAATTAAGCTAAAGGCACTTTACAATGCGGGAGAACTTAAAACCGACCTCGGAGACCTGACAATAAGGGTAAGTATAGATAAAAAGAAAGGAACTCTTACGGTTTCCGATAGTGGGATAGGCATGACCGCGGAAGAAGTGGATAAATACCTTAATCAGATTGCTTTTTCCAGTGCCACCGATTTCCTTGAAAAATACAAAGACATGGCCAACTCTCTAATCGGCCATTTTGGACTTGGCTTTTATTCCTGTTTTATGGTTGCAGATCGTGTGGAAGTTATTACTAAATCGTGGAAAGAGGTTGCAAAGGCAGTAAAATGGACATGCGACGGCAGCCCTGAATTTACTATCGAGGAATGGGAGCGCCATAACAGAGGTACTGATGTTATTCTTTATATAGATAAGGAATCTAAAGAGTTCCTTGAAGAAGAGAGAATAGAATCAATTCTGAAAAAATACTGTAGGTTTCTCCCTGTTGAAATTGCTTTCGGGAAAGAAAAAGAATGGAAGGACGGAAAATATGTCGAAACAGGAAAAGATAGAATTATAAACAATACAAAACCTGCATGGACTCGTAAACCTACAGAACTTAAAGAGGAAGATTATCTTGCTTTTTATAGAGAACTTTACCCTGGCAACGACGATCCTCTTTTCTATATTCACCTGAATGTTGACTATCCATTCAAACTAACCGGTATTCTCTATTTCCCGAGAATAAAAAACAATCTGGAGATACAGAAAAACAAAATCCAACTATATTGTAATCAGGTATTTGTTACCGACTCGGTTGAAGGAATTGTTCCGGAATTTATGACCTTGCTCCACGGAGTTATCGATTCGCCTGATATACCTCTTAACGTATCAAGAAGTTATCTCCAGAGTGATTCAAATGTCAAAAAAATATCAGCTCATATAACAAAAAAGGTTGCTGACAGACTATATGAGTTGTTTAAAAACAACAGAGAAGATTTTGAGAAGAAATGGGACGACCTGAAGCTTTTTATAGAATATGGTATGATTACCGATGAAAAATTTTATGAGAAAGCTTCAAAATTTGCTTTGTTTAAAAATACCGATGGAAAATATTTTACTTATGACGAATATGAAAAACACATAAAAGAAAATCAAACTGATAAATACAATACTCTTATTTATCTCTATTCCACAGATAAAAAAGAACAATATTCCTATATAGAAAAGGCAAAAGAAAAAGGATATGATGTTCTTCTTCTTGACGGTCAGCTGGATATTCATCTGATAAATTTCCTTGAAGGTAAATTCAAACAATCGAGGTTCGTAAGAGTTGATGCCGACGTAATTGATAAACTTATTCAGAAAGGTGAGGAAAAGAAATTAAAATTAAATACAGAGGAAATTGAAGATTTGAAAGAAGTATTTAAGGGTCAGATAAAACCTGATGAGAACTTTGTTGTAGTAGTGGAGCCTCTCGATGAAAAGGATGCGCCGGTTATTATTACACGTTCCGAATACATGAGAAGGATGAAAGATATGTCGCAATTGGGAGGAGGATTTAGTTTTTACAATGAATTTCCCGATGCTTATAGCCTTGTTCTTAACGGTAATCATCCTATTATAGAGAATATTTTCCAGGATATGAATAAATCACTCGAGTCCTTCCTTAAGGAAAATAGTGCTGAAATAGCAAAACTAAAAGAAGAAATTGACTTCCTTGAAAAAGAACATAAAGGTAAAAAAGAAGAGGAAATAAGTCAGGTTGAAAAGGATGATATCAAGAAGCTAAAGGAAGAGCTCGAGATAAAAGAAAAAGAACGTTCCGAAAAGCTGAGAAAATACGGAAGCGAACAGAAGCTGGTACGCCAGCTTATCGACCTCGCTTTGCTCTCGAATAATATGCTTAAAGGAGAAGACCTGAGTACTTTTGTCAAAAGGAGTATTGAATTATTGTAATTACTTTACATTAAATTTGCAACATAACAATATAACCCTTAGATATTAAGTTGCTTTATAATGGAATATCTTTCCGACCGCGTAAGGTCGTTATCAGAATCACAGACGCTGGCAATGGCTCAGAAAACCAGGGAGCTGAAAGCCAGGGGAATAGATGTTATTAATTTAAGTCTGGGAGAACCTGATTTCGATACTCCTGAAGACATAAAAGAAGCTGCAAAAAAGGCAATTGACGAAAACTATACGAAATATCCTCCCGTTCCTGGTTATAACGACTTGCGGGAAGCTATATCGAGGAAATTTCTCGAAGAAAACGGACTGCATTATACACCTGAACAAATAATAGTTTCGGCGGGTGGCAAACATTCACTTATAAATGTTATTCTCTCTCTCGTCAATCCGGGCGATGAAGTAATTATTATTGCTCCCTACTGGGTAAGTTATTACGATCAGGTGATAATTGCACAGGGCAAGCCGGTTGTGATTGAAACTACTATTGAAAACGATTTTAAAGTACAGCCCGAACAAATTGAGAATGCTATTACTGAAAAAACTAAACTTATTATTTTCAATTCCCCTTCAAATCCAACTGGCATGGTCTATGATTGCAAAGAGTTGGAGAGGATTGCCAATGTTATAGAAAAGCATGAAAAACTGTTCATAATTTCAGATGAGATTTATGAGCATATAATATTTTCGCAGAAGCATGAAAGCATCGCTTCGTTTGATTTTATTTATGACAGGGTTATCACCGTTAACGGCGTTTCGAAATCTTATGCTATGACAGGCTGGAGAATTGGATATATGGGCGCACCCTTATGGATAGCTAATGCTTGTAACAAACTTCAGGGGCAGTTTACTTCCGGCGTATGTTCAATAGCACAGAGGGCGGCCCTGGCAGCTCTGCAGAGCAAAGGCAACTCACGCGAAAAAATGAGACAGGCATTCTTGCGCCGACGCGATTTGATATGTTCACTCTTAAGTGAGATAAAAGGACTCAATGTGAGAATTCCACAAGGGGCATTTTATGTATTCCCCAACATAAGATATTTTATTGGAAGGAGTGACGGAAAAACAACAATTCATAATTCCGACGAACTGGCTTATTATCTTCTCGACAGAGCCAAAGTAGCAGTTGTAGGAGGCATAGCTTTCGGTGCACCTGATTGTATAAGAATTTCTTACGCAGCCTCCGATGAACAAATTAAGATTGGAATGAAAAGAATTAAAGATGCCCTCGAAGAGTTGAAATAGCTAGTAACTGTTGTATGAAATTACTTCCTGAGGTGGTTTCCTTTTCTTA
Organism: Bacteroidales bacterium; assembly: GCA_017999895.1. Taxonomy (GTDB): domain Bacteria; phylum Bacteroidota; class Bacteroidia; order Bacteroidales; family VadinHA17; genus LD21. Next base: position 227,716 of record JAGNKY010000004.1, on the reverse strand, counting down.
TCCCTTATTGGTCCGGCAGGATATCCTATAGTTATTATAAGCTCCACTCTCTTTGATGAAGGAATATTTAAAATTTTTCTAACCATTTTTTCATCAAACCAGCCGATAATGCACGAGCCAAGGCCTTCTGCCGTTGCCTGAAGGCAGATATTTCCAGCAGCCAATCCAATATCAATAAGAGAATAATCTTTACTTTTTATAGTCGAACCGATTTTTGATGATAAATTAGGTTTTTCACGTACGATGACAATTTGAATGGGAGCCTGTTTTACGAAGCTGTTCATCCCCAGTAACCGTGCCGAAGCAGCTTCTGCAAGTTGGTTTAACAAATGTATATCGTCAACAAGAATAAACTTCCATGGTTGTGCGTTACATGCTGAAGGAGCAAGCCTTCCCGCTTCAAGTATCCTATCGAGCTTTTCCTTCTCAACAGGCTTGTCTAAATAACTTCTGTCGCTCTGTCGCTTACGTATTAAATCAAGAATTTCTTTACCGTCCATAAAACTTAGTTTTTCTTTATCCACACTATTGAACCTTCACGATATTCAGTTACCGGTTTCGGGTTTCTGTTGTTACGAGCATAATAGGGTATTGCAACCAGATTGGAACCGTCGGCCCATCTGCCTTTTATAACGACAACTCCGCCAAGAAGAGATGGATTCCATTCTGCAACAAAAGGCCCTGAGCCAACCGGCTGATGTATATCCTTCTGGTCAACCTCCTCGACATCATAAACCAGAGGTCCGAATTTCATCGCTATTCTGCCACGGTCGGCCTCAATCCTTTCATCTGCCGTCACAATTTGAACTTCCATAGGCAGTTCAAGTTCGATAATATCTCCCTTTTTCCATATACGCCTTATTTCAGCATAGCCTCTTACAATCTCAGGTGAAACATTTTCACCATTTATTTTGAATGATTTATATCCTTTAACTTCAGGAACAGGCGAATAAAGTTCGCTGGTATGACGATTGGGAATCCTTACAAAAACAGAAAAATCTTTTGATTCAAGCGGATTGACTGTAATTTTTATTTTGCCGCTCCACGGGTAGTCTGTTTCCTGAACCATCTCAACATCTGTTCCTGCAACTCTGTCAACTTTTATAGTACTTCCAGTAAACATGTTCACGTATAAACCCGAATCACTTTTTACGTAAGTCCAGGTGGGAATCATAAGTAATGTTCTTGGAATATTACCTACGCAGCAGGGGCATACGTGCCAGTCGTATCTCGATCTGGAGGAATTGAGTTCATTTGTATATGTAAAATTCTTGCCTTCAAGGTCGAGGGCGCCGAGTAAAGCATTATACATTGTTTCCTCATAGAGGTCGGCGAATTTTGCATCATGCCATGCAAGATTCATCTTATACTGGAAAAATATAAGTCCGCAACTTGAACACGACTCGCAGTAGGCATTGTTTCTCAGGGAATAATTGGGTCCGAAGCCTTCCGAAGTTTCACCGCTGCCAATGCCGCCGGTAATGTAATATTTCTTATTTACGATATTATCCCATAGTGACATTGCTGCTGAATGGTAATCAACGTCATTTTTTTCGGCGGCAATATCGGCCATAGCCGAATAGAGGTAAACAGCCCTGACCGCATGGCCTACTGCCTCATACTGCTGTATTACAGGGACATGACTTTGACTGTATTCATTTCCTCCGCCACGACAGTCCATGAGAAATTTTGCAAGTTCAATATATTTGTTACCTTTTCCTTCTCCTTCCATATCGTTAACAAACCTGCCGAATCGGATTAAAGCCTGTTCCATCTCTTCATGTTCATCCCACCATTCTTTTTTGCCAGGTCCAATGTTGTCGGCCCAGCAGTCGGCGAGCTTCTTGGCTGCATCATAAAGTCTTCTGTCTTTTCCTTCAGTAAGCATATAGTGATTTATTGCCGATTCGATGAAGTATCCTGCAACATAGCCTTCATGGTTAGGCCTTGTTTCGGGTGCCCATCTGCTTTTCCACCTTGTAGTGTCGCGGAGTGTCCATGCAGTATGAAGATAACCGTCGGGTTCCTGTGCAGCCAGAATAATGGGAATCCATTTTTCGAGAGTTTTTTTCATATTTTCCTGAGCTGAAATGATTTCTCTGTCACCCTGAGGATCAATCATTAAGGCAATGCACATTGATTCGACAGTCTGATGAACCCATGCATTCGAGAAGACATAACCCTTATGTTTTCCATGAGGTTCGCCGCGAAGAGCCTTCCCTGCTTCGATAAAATTATCAAGGCCCCCCTGGCCTATTTTCAGGTCAGTCCTTTCTATTTGTTTTATACAGTGAGGAATCCAGTTAACTATGATTGCTTTGGCTCTTGCACTCCATAACGGACTGTTAATTTTATAACGAGTGGTATAAACGACTTCAAGTCTTTTTTCGGGCGGTGGTGAAATTACCTTAACCTTTACCGGAGATTCAGAAGGAATTTTGTCGGTTATTATTGTTTTAAAGGCAAGAGTATAGGCCCCGGTTTTATCAAAAGTGGCAGTAGTGACCGGTGATTTTGAATTGGCAAATGTTACTTTCCCGGTTGCTTCTTTGGCTATCCAGAATCTCTTTTTCACAGGATAAGCCGATTTAATGTCGGCCGAAAGATATGTTTTCCCGTTGATAAGAACAATCCTGTCGTCGCCGGCATCAACAACTGCAGGAAGGGGAGGAGAAAAAGGAGAAGCATAAACAGCCCATTCGAGAATAGCTGCTGATGAATTAGTATCTGTTTCAAGCTCGAGACGTAGTTTTGCCGTACTTATTTCATTGAATGTAACATTGTCAAATTCATTTTCTTTAAATGTGGGACCCGACTGGTTTTCTACAGGAATAAATTCGTTTCCATTCCAATATTTTATTATACAGTTCTTCGGGAGTCGTATCCGGTTATTATCAGACCACCAGAAGATATCTGTTTCTCCGATAGTAACAGGACGATCCCATTCATATTGAACCCAGGGTGAGCCGGGTCGCAAAATAACAAATTCGGGTCTTGTTCTTGTAGTTTCATCCCGATTTAAAGTTCTGCCGTCATTCAGGGCTGTTAATGAAGTCCCGGGTCGTCCTGATGAAGTAGCTTTTGCAACAGTTGCAATATTAATACGTGCAGGTTCCTTTTCATTTCCTCCGGTACATGCCGAAAATATCACAAGTGACATCAACATCAATAAAAGAATAAAAACATTGTTGACGAATAACTGTAAGTATTGCCAGGAACTTTCTTTTCGTTTTTCGGCCTGACATGATTCATGAAATATATTTGTCTGAGGATCTCGAAAAATTTTTTTTGTTGTTTTCTGTACATTATGTGTACTTTTTACACTTTTTCTCATTTTATTATTTGTATTTGGTTTGTCACAAATATTATCTTGTTTATTTTAAAAAATGATCGTATTAAAAAGACAAGATATTTTATTATATTCAAATTAATCTTTCGGAAGTGAAATATAGTAATATTTTATATTTGTAATGAATTTAGGTTTATGTTTAATGTGAATTAATTTTTTAAAATGGCTTTATTTATAATTTTTCTTGTAATTCTTTTAGTTCTCTTTCTGATATCCGTATTCATTTATAACAGGTTAGTACGGCTTCGTAACAATCGTGAGCAAGCTTTTGCCGATATTGATGTGATATTAAGGCAGAGGCATGACCTTGTTAATCAACTTGTTGAATCGGTAAAGGGATATATGAGTCATGAGCGTGGCTTGCTCAATGAAGTAACAGAAGCACGTGCCGGTGCTATTAAGGCAAAAACAATCAATGAGAAGATTGCAGCCGAAACGAAACTTTCTGCAGCGCTTGAAAGTCTAAAGGTTTCATTGGAAGCATATCCCAATCTAAAAGCTAATCAGAATTTTATGAATCTCCAGAATGAAATAACCAGTATTGAAAACAAACTGGCAGAGGCAAGAAAAAAGTTTAATTTGGCAACGAAAGAATTAAACGTCGCTGTTGAAATGTTCCCTTCAAATATAATTGCTATATTGTTTAATTTCAAGCGTGAGCCGATGTTCGAACTGGGGGATGAGAAATCGACTGTAGAACAACCTCCGCAGATTAGATTTTAAGATAATAGGGGGTATTTAATTTAATTCTTTTTCTTTAAATTAAGAAATTTTGATTCTTCTCCTTTTAAAAGTCGCTTGATATTTGTTCTATGGGTGAAAATAATCAAGGCTGCTATAAGTATTGAAAAGATTTTAAAAACTGCAGATGGGATTTTAAATACTGTAAAAAGCAGGAGTGGGAAAACTATTGCGAAGCTTATTGACGATAATGAAACATAACCTGTTATAAGAAGTACAACCATGAATATTGTCAGACAGGAAAGTGTAAGCAAAGGGTTGAGAGCGAGCAGTACTCCTACTGATGTCCCTACGCCCTTTCCTCCTTTGAAACCGGCGAAAAGAGGGAATAGATGACCGGCAATTGCAGCGATTCCTCCTAATATCTGCAAGGTAATTATTTCATTGCTTCCGTTTCCGGCAAATTTTAAAAATAACGGTAATGAAGCTGCAAGCCAGCCTTTGGCAATATCAATAACCAATACCGGGATTCCTGTTTTCCAGCCCAGAATTCTTATAACATTAGTTGCTCCTGCATTTCCGCTTCCGTATTTTCTTATATTGATGCCGTGGAAAATTTTACCCGCCCATACAGCTGAGGGTATTGAACCGAGCAGATAACCGGCGATTATAACCAAGATTAAATTTATGATACTCATTAAAAAATTCCTCCTTTTGAGTTTTTATTAATGCTCAGCAGAATCGATCCATAAAAAATAATTTTACCTTTTAATAGTATTTTGAAAAAATTGTATCAAAGTTAGTTAAAAAAGAGTACAGATAGAATCTATTTTAATAATATTTATTGGGAAAAGATTTGAATGGTTTTTTGAACAATAAGTTTTAAAAATAAAATGTCCCGTCAAATAACGGGACATTTTATTTATATAATGAGTTTTCACTTTGAGAATTTTATTGAAGCATGTGCAGCTGCGAGTCTTGCAATTGGCACTCTGAATGGTGAGCAGCTTACGTAAGTAAGTCCGGTTTTGAAGCAGAACTCCACTGATGCAGGGTCACCGCCCTGTTCACCGCAGATGCCAATTTTAAGATTTGGCCTTGTAGAACGGCCTTTCTCAACCGACATTTTGATAAGCTGGCCCACGCCGTCCTGGTCAATTGTTTGGAACGGATCGGCTGAAAGTAATTTTTTCTCGAGATAATCGTTCAGGAATGCACCTATATCGTCGCGGCTAAAGCCGAATGTCATTTGAGTAAGGTCGTTTGTGCCGAATGAGAAGAATTCAGCTGTTTTAGCCATTCTGTCGGAGAGCAGGCACGCACGTGGAATTTCAATCATAGTCCCATATTTGTATTCGATGCTTTTAAGGTTGTATTTTTTACATACTTCGTCGTAAATTTTATCTGTTATGTTTTTAGTGAAATCGAGTTCAGATACATCGCATGTTACAGGGACCATTATTTCCGGGTATGGCTTTTTGCCTTCTTTAATAAGTTCGGCAGCGGCTTCGAAGATTGCTCTTAGTTGCATCTCAGAAATTTCCGGATATGTAATACCCAGTCGCACGCCTCTATGACCCATCATTGGATTTGATTCGTGAAGTGCTTCGCCGCGTTTTGCAACATCCTCAGGCTTTATCCCTAACGATTTTGCAAGTTCGGCTTGTTTTTCAGGGCTTTGTGGCACAAACTCATGGAGAGGCGGATCAAGAAGGCGTATTGTCACAGGAAGTCCATCCATCGCATTCATAGTCTCTTTGATGTCCTTTTTTACATAAGGAAATAGTTCGTCGAGAGCCTTTCTACGTTCGGTTTCTTCAACACTGAGAATCATCTTACGGAGTAGGAACAGAGGCTCCTCTGAGTTTTTACCATAAAACATGTGTTCTGTTCGGAAAAGTCCAATTCCTTCAGCGCCGAAATCGCGTGCAACTTTCGCATCTTCAGGAGTGTCGGCATTAGTGCGAACACCCATCTTACGATATTTGTCAACTAATTTCATAAATTCTTTGAAGCGCGGATTTTCCGATGCATCCATAAGCTTCAGACTTCCAAGATATACATTTCCTTTTGTCCCGTTAAGCGTAAGCACATCTCCTTCTTTTATTACCTGTCCGGTTCCTGCAACTTTAGCAATTTTATTTTTTGAATCAACTATCAGGGCTCCTGCACCAACAATGCAACACTTACCCCAGCCACGGGCGACAAGTGCGGCGTGAGATGTCATTCCTCCTCGAGCTGTAAGAATACCAACTGCAGCACGCATCCCTTCAACATCTTCAGGATTCGTTTCTTCACGAACAAGAATAACTTTCTCTCCTCTGCGTGCCCACGCCACTGCATCCTCGGCAGTAAAGACCGCTTTACCGACTGCGGCGCCTGGGCCTGCTGGCAAGCCTTTTACAAGCACACTAACTTTTTTCTCCTCTTCCGGGTCGCATATTGGATGCAAAAGTTCATCAAGCTGGGAAGGATCAACTCTCAATACGGCAGTTTTTTCATCAATGAGACCTTCTTTAAGCATATCCATAGCCATATTAAGTGCAGCCGTACCTGTACGTTTTCCTACACGACACTGAAGAATATAAAGTTTCTTTTCCTGTATGGTAAATTCTATATCAAGCATGTCGCGAAAAGCTTTTTCAAGTATCTCACGTATTTTACAGAGTTCTTTATATGTTTCAGGCATAGCTTCTTCCATGCTCTTTAGATGCTTGTTCTGTTCATTTTTAGTTGCATTGTTAAGTGGATTGGGAGTTCTTATTCCTGCAACAACGTCTTCACCCTGAGCGTTTATAAGCCATTCCCCGTAGAACTGGTTTTCTCCGGTTGCCGGATTGCGAGTAAAAGCAACGCCAGTGGCCGAAGTGTCGCCCATATTCCCGAATACCATCGCCTGAACAGTTACAGCTGTACCCCAGTCGTCAGGAATACCTTCTATTCTGCGATAAGCAACGGCCTTTTTACCGTTCCAGCTTTTAAATACGGCTTGAATGCTGCCTTCAAGCTGTTCCTTTGGATCATCAGGAAAAGGTTTACCAAGAACTTCCTTTATCTTTTCCTTGAATTTTTCCGAAAGAAATTTCAGGTCGTCAGCCGTAAGTTCAGTGTCAGACTTATATCCTTTTGAACGTTTATATTCGTCAAGTATATCATCAAGCTGTTTACGAATGCCTTTACCGTCGGGAGGCTCGATTCCTTCAGCTTTTTCCATTACAACATCGGCATACATCATGATAAGTCTCCTGTATGAATCCCATACAAAGCGAGGATTATTGGTTTTTTTCAACAAACCTGGAATTGTTGTCGAACAAAGTCCTATATTAAGAACAGTATCCATCATTCCCGGCATTGACCTGCGGGCTCCGGAACGGCACGAGACCAAAAGCGGATTTTCAGAATCACCAAATTTCATACCCATTATCTTTTCAGTCTTTGCCATAGCTTCCCATACCTCGTCCATTAGTTCGGGATCAAGCTTGCAATTATTGGCATAATATTCATTGCAGGCTTCTGTTGTAATCGTAAAACCGGCCGGCACCGGGAGGCCAAGCAGGCACATCTCGGCAAGGTTGGCACCTTTCCCGCCAAGAAGGTTTTTCATTTCAGCATTGCCTTCGGCGGTCTTATTTCCGAAAGTGTAGACTCTTTTTTTCTTTGACATGGTCGTATCTGTTTGAATGTTATTAAATTTTTTGAAAATTAGTCGCAAACTTACATAAAAATATTAAAATGTTATAAGGAAAATATCATTAAAGATTACAGCATTGAAGATGAGCAGAGGAAAACTTGCCCACCCTGTGAATTCAATAGCCTAAATTAAAATAATTCATGTAAAATAATTCAATCTGAAACCGTTTGGTTGTGTAAGCTCACCAGATAGTAAATATATGGCTAAAAAGTAAATATGAGAGTTAATTAATAAACTATTATTAAAGGGCAAAAATTTATTTTATGACCTTGGATGATACATGGCAAGTGTTTCTTTCAGGAACGATCTGTCTATGTGAGTATATATTTCGGTTGTAAGTATGGATTCATGACCAAGCATTTCCTGGACAGCCCTTAAATCGGCTCCGGCCTCAATCATGTGAGTGGCAAAGGAGTGCCTGAGTGTGTGAGGACTGATATTCTTTTTTATTCCCGCTCTGGAAGCAAGGTCTTTAATTATTGTGAAAACCATAACACGTGTGAGCCTTCTTCCTCTTCTGTTCAGAAAAACTATATTTTCATCATATATTTTTGGTATCAGCCTCCTTTGTTCGAAATAAAGATCAATCTCTTTCAGTGCACGTGAACCTATGGGCACCATCCTTTGCTTGTTCCCTTTACCTGTAATTATAAGAAAACCTTCTTCACGGTGAATATCTGTAATTCTCAGATTCACAAGCTCCGAAACTCTTAATCCCGACCCGTAAAGCGTTTCTATAATTGCCTTGTTTCGGTGGCCTTCGGGTTTGCTAAGGTCAATCGCATCGAGAAGCTTCTCAATCTCATTTATTGTCAGGACTTCCGGAAGGTGAAAACCAAGCTTTGGTGATTCAATAAGAGTGGTGGGATTTTCAGTTATCTCACCTTCAATAATAAGATATCTAAAAAAAGCTCTTATTCCCGATAAAATTCTTGCCTGAGTACGAGCATTAGAATTTCTCTTGTTAAGCCATAGTATAAAATCGGTAAGATCATTGAAGGTAATCTGCCCGGGAGTCTTATTTATACCCTCTGAATCAATATATTCTTTCAGGCTCGAAATATCATGTAAATAAGCTTCGATACTGTTTTGTGATAAAGATTTTTCGAGCCTGAGCCAGGTTTCAAAATCCTTTATAGCATCGTTCCATCCCAATCCGCCCGACATTATAAACTAAATGTTTAATTATTTTTTCTCTTCTGATTTTGCTCAATAATAAAATTACAAAATTATTAAAATAGCAAATCTTACGTTTTTTTTGTGCTATTTTGCATTTAATAATTATACTAAGATATTCATTCTTTAAAATGAAAATACAAATTATAAACGGCCCTAATCTAAATCTCCTTGGTAAAAGAGAACCTGAAAAATATGGTTTGCAATCTTTCGATGAATACCTCGACTTTCTCAGGAATAAATATCCTTCTTTAGTAATTGATTACTATCAGTCTAATGTTGAAGGGGAAATAATCAATAAGATACATGAAGTAGGATTTACTTACGACGGCATTATTATCAATGCCGGCGGATATACTCATACATCGGTCGCTATCGCTGATGCAGTTGCAGCAGTGAAATGTCCCGTTATCGAAGTGCATATTACAAACATTGCAGGGCGTGAAGAATTCCGTCATAATAGTCTGGTTGGACGTTATTGCCGCGGTAGTATTATCGGACTTGGATTCGATGGGTACCGCCTTGCTGTGGAAGCATTGATTAATCTATATAAATAGTGCGTGATGGAAAAGAAAAAAACGAAAATAGTGGCTACAATATCAGATAAGAGTTGCGACACTAATTTTATTAAATCGCTTTTTGAAGCCGGAATGGATCTGGTCAGAATAAACTCTGCTCATCTTGATATTGAAGGTGCATTGAAAATCATAAGAAATACTCGTGAAGTATCCGAAAAAATTGCAATAATAATCGATACAAAAGGACCTGAAATCAGAACTACTGCTTGCGATGAACCATTAAATCTTAAAAAAGACGAAATAGTCTGGATTTCAGGAAATCCAAATGAAAAAACCATTCCCGGGAATATTTATGTGACTTATCCTGAATTTGCAAATGATGTTCCGATAGGGTCGTCTGTTCTTATAGATGATGGTGATGTTGAGTTAAAAGTTTTGGATAAGGAAGAAGCCAAATTGAAATGTGTTGCTGTTAACGACGGAACTATCGGATCAAGGAAAAGCGTTAATGTGCCTGGAGTGAAAATATCTCTCCCTTCAGTTTCATCAAAAGACAAAAAGTTTATTGAGATGTCAGTTAAGGAAGATATTGACTTTATTGCCCATTCATTTGTAAGAAACAGGCAGGACGTTAGAGATGTAAAAAAAATCCTTGATGAAGCAGGAAGCGAGATAAAAATCATTGCAAAAATTGAAAACCAGGAAGGAGTTGATAATATCGACGAAATACTCGATGAAGTGTATGGAATTATGGTTGCAAGAGGCGACCTTGCCATCGAGATTCCTTATGAGAAGATACCAGTCATCCAGAGAATGATTATAGGCAAATGTATTGAGAAAAGGAAACCAGTTATTGTAGCAACTCAGATGCTTCATTCAATGATTAATAACCCAAGGCCAACGCGCGCAGAAGTGAGCGATATTGCAAGCGCTATTTATTCTCAGACTGATGCAATGATGCTCAGCGGAGAAACTGCCAATGGAAAATATCCTGTTGAAGCTGTAAGAACTATGACAAGAGTTACTCTCGAAGTTGAAAAAAATAAGGAAAAATATCTTGAAATACCTGCAAGTTCCTACGCCGGCGAAGTATCAGGATATCTTGCTAAAGTCGCAGTAAAAACTTCTGTGCGTATAGGTGCGAAAGGATTGATAGCAGATACTTCTGGCGGCCGCACTATAAGAGATATGGCTGCATTCAGAGGTGCAAATATTATAATGGCACAGTGCTATAAAAAAAGAACTATGAGAGAACTCGCTCTATCGTATGGAGTTTATGCCGACTGGCAGGAGAAAAAGAAATCGGTCGACAGATTTATTCATACTGCACTAATGAATCTTTCGAAAACACACGACTTACTTGAAAATGACATAATAATTATTCTTGCTGGAAACTTTTCCGGTGGTTCTGGTTTTTCTTTTATAGAAATCGGCACTGTTAATTATCTTCGGGATCGTGTCACAATTAACGATTAAACTGGCCTCAATGGCTTGATTTTTGTAGTAATTATATGTTTCCTGATGAGATGGTGAGGTTTTTAATAATATCTCTTTTGATTACATTGCACCCTGTTCATGTAACCTTACTTGGTATTGATTATTCTCCCGAAAAAGATATCTTTAATGCTACTCTTAAAGTATATTACGATGATTTTATTCTTGACTATGAGTTGTTGACAGGTAATAAACCGACATTTAATTTTTCAGATAATAATCAGGAAGTGAGAAAACTAATTTCTATTTACATCAAAGAAAAAATCGTTTTGGCTGCAGACAATAAGATTTTGAACTTTACAATTACTGGAATCAACCTCGAAGATAATGAACTGACCGTAAAAATGGAATATAAAAACAATCCTTCATCACTCCTTTTCCGTATTAAGAATTCAATACTTGCCGATATTTATAACGACCAGTCAAATTTGATAATTTTTCGATATGGAGATTTTGAAGAAGGTGTAAAACTTACTCCCGAAAAAAGAGAATATATTTTCAGCATAACAAAGGATTCATGATAAATTATTATGAAACGATTAACATTCATTGTTTTACTAATTTTACTTTTCTTACCTTATGCTTCCGCTACACATAACAGAGCAGGTGAAATTACGTACGTTCAGTTGTCATCCCTTACTTATGAATTTACTATAACAACATTTACATACACCCTTAGTTATGCTGACCGGCCTCAGCTTCCTATTGAGTGGGGCGACGGTACTTCATCAATTGCTACAAGAGTAGAAATAGTCTCCCTCCCGAACTATTATCGTAAAAATGTTTACAAAATACAACATACTTATCCCGGGCCTGGCGTTTACGATGTTATAGTTCAGGACCCGAACAGAAATTATGGCGTTCAAAATATTCCGAATTCTGTTAATGTGGTCTTTTCGATACGAACCAAACTTATTGTAAACCCTGCTATGGGTTTGAATCGTACTCCTGTATTGTTAAACCCGCCTTACGATAAGGCTGCAAGAGGTTATCTATTCATTCATAATCCTGCCGCTTTTGACCCTGATGGCGATAGCCTCTCTTATAATCTCACGGTTTGTACGAGAGAAAACGGAAAACCAATAGAAAATTATATTCTACCTCCTGCCACACACAGGTTCTATGTAGATTCAATAAGCGGAGATCTTGTATGGGATACTCCTGCAGATACAGGAAAATTCAACGTGGCAATGGAGATTAATGAATGGCGGAACGGAAGAAAAATAGGCACTGTTGTAAGAGATATGCAAATTGAAGTTTATAATACAAAAAACAAACCGCCGGTTAACGGTCCTTTAAAGGATTTATGTGTCGAAGCAGGCGATTCAATCGGTTTTCTTGTCTCAGCTACAGATGCCGATAAGGATTTTTTAAAATTAAAGGCGACATCAGGCGTTTTCCAGCTTAAGGGATGCAGAGCTTCTTTCAAGACTGTTGACTCAACTGCAGGATATATTTCCGCATTGTTTGCATGGAAAACATGCCATGAAAATGTAAGGCATCAACCTTATGATATTCTAATCAAATCGGAAGATAACAGTTCCGATCTTTCGCTGTTCGATATTGACAATTTCAGGATAAAAGTGATTGGACCACCTCCACATCTCCAGAGTGCTTCACCCGAAGGCAAATTTATTCGTCTGGAATGGTCTGGTTACGGTACGGATGTAATTTCCGGATTCAGTATATACAGACGTGAAGGTGGCACAACTTTTACACCTGATTCATGTACAACTGGTGTCCCCGCTTTTACCGGCTTTGTTAAAGTAGGATATATAGCAGGAAGCTCTGTGACAGGCTTCGTCGATACCGACAACGGACAGGGCCTGCAGTTCGGGAAAGAATACACTTACAGAATAGTTGCCGTCTATCCCGACGGCACTGAAAGCAAAGTATCCAACGAAGTTACTTCGACTCTTGTTTCCGGAGTCCCGGTTATAAGGAATGTGTCGGTAAGAAATACAGATGTTTCAAAGGGCTCGATATTTCTGGCATGGAAAAAACCCGGGCAACTTGACACTATACCTGCCCCCGGCCCTTACAAATACTTTATCTTTCGTGCCGAAGGTGTTGCAGGCACAGAATATACAAAAATCGATTCAATATTTACAACTGACCTGAACGATACAACATATATCGATACTTTGTTAAATACCCGCAATAAAGCATTTATATACAGGATCGAACTTTATAACAACACTCCCGGCAACGTGTTTATGATTGGAGAGCCTTCCTATGCATCCTCTCTTTTTATCGAAGTGTCTCCAGGCGACCGTAAAGCAAGATTTAATATAAAGAGAAACGTGCCCTGGATAAATTCCCGTTACGATATTTTCCGGCTAAACTCATCAACAATGAAATTCGATTCAATTGGCTCAACTGACCTGCTTACTTATGTTGATACCGGACTCGAAAATGGAATACAATATCATTATTATGCAAGATCAACAGGTTCATATACCAGGCCTGATATGCCATCCAACCTGATTAATTTTTCGCAGATTGCAACCGTTATACCAGTTGATAATGAACCTCCATGTACGCCTGTATTTTCTGTAACCTCCCAGTGCGATAGCCTTTACAATACTTTACGATGGCATTTCGACGATCAGCAATGTATGGAAGATGTAACAGGATATAATATTTATTATAAACTGCTTACTGAAGAATCAATTTCGTTACTCGAAAAAATTACAGATAAGAATGTATTTATATACCGTCATAAACCAGGCGATATTGTTGCAGGTTGTTACGCCATTTCAGCTTTAGATGCAAACGGCAATGAAAGCCCACAATCGGTAATGATTTGTGTTGATTCATGTAATTTTTACGAAATACCAAATGTCTTTACTCCTAATGGCGACGGATTCAACGACCGACTTCTGGCAAAAACATCAGGACTTGTAGAAAAAGTTGATTTCAGACTTTTCAACCGCGACGGCCAACTACTATTCAGAACCGATAATCCACGTCTTGACTGGGACGGAACATATAAAGGAAAAATTGTTTCACCAGGTGTGTATTTTTATCAGTGCGATGTTACGGAAAGACGCATCACAGGGCTTGAAACTTTTCATCTTTCCGGCTTTATTCACGTAATAACGGAAAAAGGAGCTACGGTAACGCCACAACAAACCAAATAATGAAAAGAAGGGAAAGATGAAAAGGAATTTTTTAATATTTATTTTGTTAATTTCAACGACTTTTGCTATTTGCGGTCAGACAGTGACCGATTATCTGCTCAGAGCAAAAGCTTGCATCGAATCGAGTAAATATGATGAAGCAATAAAGATCCTAACTGCTGTCCTGTCAACAGAAACCGATTACAGATATTTTGTTCTGAGAGGGGATGCTTATTATGCCTCCGGAAAATTTACAGAGGCTGAAAAAGACTATTTGTCTGCAAACGCACTCGTTAAAAGTTCTGGTGACTATGGGCTTTCGAGGATATACGCATTAAGGGGTAATGTAAAGAATTCATTGGAACATCTTAATTCGAATTTGAATTCCAATTTCAGGAAGAAAGAAAAAGAAATATTTCTCGATACTGCATTTGAACGAATAGAAAATACGCCTGAATGGAGACAATTCTGGAAGACAGAAAGATACAGCACTGCCGAGTCAAAACTGCAGGAGGTGGAATACTATTTGTCGGCAGGAAAGAAAAATGATGCGCAGCAGATTGCGCAAGAACTTCTGAAAGAATATCCGTCGGAAAATATTGCAATATATGCCGGTGCACTTGTCGATTACTCTTTCGAGCGATACAAAAATGTTATTTCGGCAATGACGAAGGTTATTATGAAAGAGAAAGATAATCCGGATTACCTCGAACTGCTTGCAAAATCACAGATGGTGGCCGGAAATCCTGCAGGTGCGTCAGTAACTTATTCAAAAATGATCGATCTGGAAATACCTGATGCCAGACTTTACTTACGAAGGGCGGAATGTTATTATCGGACAGGGGAATATAATAAATCAATGAAAGATATTGAGTATTTTCTCGATATTTATCCTTCGAGCAGGGAGGGCTTGCGAATGGCAGGTCGTACTGCCGTTGCAATGGGCGATAATTTGAAAGGGATTTCTTTCTTCTCGCATAATATCGAACTTAATCCGAACGATCCGGAATGTTTTACAGACAGAGCAAATGCATATTTTTCAGCAAAATCGTGGGAGCTTGCAGAGAAGGACTACGGTATGGCTCTCGATTTAAAGCCCGACTTACCGGAGGTATGGCTTAATAAAGGTATTGCTCTTATAAATCTTACCAGAATCGAAGATGCCTGCTTCGATTTCAGAAAAGCATTCGAACTGGGAAATAAACAAGCTTCTTCGTGGATAAGCCGTTACTGCATCCATTGACCTTTGAAACCCTCACGCCTAACACGTCACGCCTCACGCCTTGCAAAAACGGTGCTACTTTAAATTATTTTTGATTTTTTCAAAAAGATCCTGCGGCCTGAAAGGCTTTAAAATATAATCATTTATGTTCAGTCCTTCAATTTGATCATTGGTTTCAGACATAATTGCAGCAGTTATTGCTATTATCGGAACTGTTTTAATCCTGGGATCTTCTGAACTGCGAATTATTCTCGTCGCTTCAATACCGTCAATAACGGGCATGTGAAGATCCATAAGGATAAGATCAAATTCTTCTTCCTCGATTTTTTCAATTGCCTGTTTTCCATCTTCAGCATGAGTTACATTTACGCCCCAGCCTGTTAGAAATTTATTTAGTACAAAGAAATTTATTTTGTTGTCTTCGGCCACCAGAATCTTCTTTCCTTCGAGGCCTTTAAAAGAAAATTCACCCTTATCCTTTGTTTTTCCTTTTTGTTCAGGCAAACCTAAAGTGATAGTAAATATAAATGTAGAACCTTTTTCCGGTTCACTTTCGACATAGATTTTACCTCCCTGAAGTTCGACAAGTTTTTTACATATTGCAAGGCCAAGTCCGGTTCCACCGAATCGTCTCGAAATATCAGGAGATGCCTGAGTAAAGCTCTCGAAAAGAAATTTTTGCTTATCCGCAGGGATTCCTATTCCAGTATCTTTAACCCTGAACTCGAGTGTACTGGTATTTTCAGTTCTTTTTATCTCATCAACAAATATTTTTATACTTCCTTTATTCGTGAATTTAAAGGCATTCGACAAAAGATTTGACAAAATTTGATTAAGCCTTAACGGATCACCATTAACCTCATCAGGTACATTGGAGCCTTTAATAACTAAAAATTCAAGATTTTTTTCCTGAGCCTTAAAGAAATATGATCTTTTTATTTCATCGAGAAAATCGTTAAAATTAAAATCAATCTGCTCAAATACTATTTTGCCCGATTCCATTTTACTGTAATCAAGCACATCATTCACCAGTGTCAGCAGATGATTGGCAGAAAAATGCAGAGTTTTAATCAGTTCCAGTTGTTCGTCATTTTGACTGCTTTGCATTAGTAGATTCGAAATCCCAATCACTTCATTAAGGGGCGTTCTTATTTCATGGCTCAAAGTAGTCATAAAATTTTGTTTCGAAACTGCTGCTTCTTCGGCTTTCTGCCTTGCAATAATAAGATTTTCCAGCATATCTCGCTTCTGTATGGAAACTGCAACCTGATTTGCAATTAATTCGAGAAGACGAAGATCCTCGTAAGAGAATTTATTTTCGGAATGATAATCCTGAAGGCATATAGCTCCAATTATTTCATTTTCTGTTTTCAGCGGAACACCCAGCCATACCTTGCACGGTGAGCCTATTAGGTCAATCTCACCCTTCTCTTCCATCTTGCTTATGTCTCCTTC
The DNA here is from genome assembly GCA_017999895.1 of Bacteroidales bacterium. Lineage (GTDB taxonomy): Bacteria > Bacteroidota > Bacteroidia > Bacteroidales > VadinHA17 > LD21. The sequence continues at coordinate 211,008 of JAGNKY010000004.1, read as the reverse complement.
CTTAAGAAGGAGAGGAGTTCCATGCTCGACAATCCATCCGGTTATGGTTCCTTTTACAGGTATCTCCCTGAAACTGTCTTTTTCATCAACAAAAAAAGGAAGAGAGAGTATATGTTTTTCTCTATTATATAATGCAATAAAGAAATTACTTGTATCCCATAATTTTGTGAGTTCATTTGTTATGACCTGGTAAATATCTTTAATTTCCGAAAAATCAAGCGTAGCTCTTGAAATATTGTACAGGATTTCATGGAGCAGCTTGTTTTTTCTTTCATTTGTAATGTCACGATAAATACAAAGTGTAGCAACTGTTACATTGTTCATAATAACTCCCGAAGCAGTAAGAGAAACATAAATTCTGTTCCCCTGCTTATCTTTTCTCACAGTTTCAACTGTGACTTTTTTATTTGTAAGTAATTGCTCATCAATTGATTCCGCCTCCTCCATAAGTTCATCAGGGACAATAAGTTCGTTTATGTAATTTCCAATAGCTTCGTCGTTTGTATAACCGAAAAGCCTTGTAAATTCTCTGTTTAAATGCGTTATTTTCCCGGGGATATCGGTAATAGCTATTGCCAGAGGCGTTGAATCAATAAGATGTTCTAGAAATGCTTTTTCTTTTGCAATTTGTCTTTCCCTGTTTTTCAGTGCCGTAATGTCTGTTATAACTCCTCTGTAACCAATAAGTCTGCCATCTGAAAAAACTCCAAAAGTTCTTGTAAGAATCGGAATCCAGGTGCCGTCCTTTTTTTTGAGTATATACTCATTGCTTTTAGTATCATTTTCATTCCAGATGCTGTTAAGATTTTTCATCGCTCTTTTAAACTCTCCCGTTGGAAAGAGGTCGCTCAGAAAAATTCCCTTTTTAAAATCTTCTTCAGTAAATCCTATGTGTTTCAGACTCCGCGCATCGGTTTTAATCAATTTTCCATGAAGGTCAATTTCGAAAGCCATTTCCACTACTTTATTGGCCGAATCACTTACAGTAAAATAATCTTTCTCTACGTAAGATGAAGATTCAGACGGCTCCCATGTTACAATAATGTCGCCCGAAGAAAGCAGAAAGCCAATATAGAAACCCTGAGATCTGTTACCTAAGGTGGAAACTGCCATTTTAATAGGTTCTCCGGTTATCCTGATATGATTTAGAAGCTCAATCAGTTTGACTTTTTCAGAAAGAGGTGTATTGTCAATAGTTTTGCCTTTTATTTCAAGCCTCGAGACATTCTCAACATCTTCAGCTTTTCTGTTGATCTCACGAATCAGAAACTTATTGTCTTTTGTTACTGTGACTCTTAACAAATAACTCGATACAGTTTCGAAGATATCATCGAGAATATCTTCGGTTCTTTCTCTTAAGTCAATATCACTATGTTGTGTGACAGGATTATATGTTGTTAGAAGAAAAAAATCATCATTCAATTTGACAGCCTTCGCATAAAAAAGGAAAGGCTTCCTTTCACCACTTTTTGTCATTAATGTTAGTTGTAAACCACCAACTTTTTTGAAGCGGGGCAAAAGCTTCATATATTTATCGCTCCCTTTGATATCAGGGAAAAGATTCAATTCATCAAATGTTTTACCGACGATTTCTTTTTTATTGTATCCCAGTGTATTAAGAAAACTCTCATTGACATCGATTATTTCACCTGTATTAATGTTACTGATAGCCATGAGATGAGGGTCCGCATAAAATGCAATTTCACCGGCTTTATGCGGACCATGTTTTTTACCGGAAGAACTTTTGTTTTTTACACTCGTTCCGGTACAATTTTTAAATATTACCGACCTGAATTGTTTAAAAAAATCATTCACTTCAACTTATCTGCCCTTTTATCCAAATTCAAAAATAATCATAATTATTAGTAAATGTAATAATTAGTGAATAATAAAATATTTTCTTCTTTAATTTGCCCCCTGAATCCCCCCATATATTTGTGCCATTTGGCAAATTTGATAAAATTGGATATTATTCCTTTAGTCTAATGAACTCGCTCCCGACCCCTCTCTCAAACAACTGGCGGAAAAATAGGAGCGCAACAGCACGGACATTCAAAATTATTTTCATTCTTTTTTTGTGCTTTCAATCATGGATGTTTTCTGTTGAAATATCTGCAGGCAGAAGTGAGTCCGCATTTGTCGCAAAGTGGTTTCCTTGCCGTACATGTATATCTGCCGTGCAGTATCAGCCAGTGATGGAAATTATATCTCATTTCAGGAGCAATATTTTTTGTAAGTTGTCTTTCCACATCGAGAGGTGTTTTTACTCCTACGCACAGTCCTAACCTTGTAGATACCCTGAATACGTGGGTATCAACTGCTATAACCGGTTTTTTGTATAGGACCGATGCAACCACATTTGCAGTTTTTCTTCCAACTCCGGGAAGTTGCATTAACAGTTCAGGATCATCGGGTACTACGCCACCGAATTTATCCATGAGCATTTTCGACATAGCCACCAGATGCTTTGCTTTACTATTTGGGTAAGAGCAGGATTTTATAAACTGATATATTTCATCAACATCGGCTGAAGCCATCGTTTCAGCATCAGGAAATGCTTCAAGTAGGGCAGGTGTGATCATGTTTACTCTTTTATCGGTGCACTGTGCCGATAGTATAACGGCCACAAGAAGCTGAAAAGGATTGCCGTATTCAAGCTCAGTACCTGGCATGGGCATTTTATCCTGAAAATAATCCATTACCGTTTTGTACCTTTCTTTTAAAAGCATTTCTTAACTTATAGGAATAAACTTTAAAGTAAAGAAATTTCATTTGTATTTTTGAAAAATATTTGATTTTTTCCGTTACAGGTTAAGGAATTTTTATCTTTAACACAAAATCATTAGAAACATTGAATAAGATAACTATCAATCTGAATGATCATAATTCCGAGATATATGTCGGAATGAAATGGAATGAAGTAAAAAGTTTTCTTCCTTCGACTGATACTGTTATTATAACCGATGATAATCTTTACCGTATATATGGGGAGGGATTTCCTTCATTTCCAATTTTTTCAATAAAACCCGGAGAGGAGAGTAAAAAGATAGAAACCATTGCCAACCTTGCAGTGAAATTACTTAATACAGGCATTGATAGAAGCGGATTTATTCTCGGAATAGGAGGAGGTGTAGTATGTGATATTACAGGATTTCTTGCATCGGTTTATATGCGCGGGATTAAATTCGGATTTGTTTCAACTTCACTTCTTTCTCAGGTTGATGCAAGTGTTGGAGGGAAAAATGCCGTAAACATTGGAGGGGCCAAGAACATTCTTGGCTGTTTTCGCCAGCCTGAATTTGTTATCTGCGACCCCGAAATGTTAAAAACATTGCCTGCAGAGGAGTATATATCTGGTCTTTCCGAGCTAATCAAGATGGGGTTGATTATGGACAGGACTCTTTTTACAGATATAGAGCAGAATGTTGAAAACATAATGAATCGCGATACGGCTCTGCTCGAATATCTTATTTCGAGGTCGCTGAAGCTTAAATCTGCGGTTGTCATGGAAGATGAGAAGGAAACTTCAGGGAAAAGGATGATTTTGAATTTCGGACATACATTCGGGCATGTTATTGAAACCGTTGCTGGATTGAAACATGGTTATGCCGTTGCATCAGGTATGGTTATATCGGCGGATATATCGGTTCAGAAAGGTATGTTAAATCCTGCCGAAAGAGAGAGGATAAGAAATCTTCTTCAGCGTTTTGGTCTGCTTAAGGAATATAATATCCCTCAGTCTGTTTTCGAGGAAATGATTATGAAGGACAAAAAGAAACAGGGGAACAATATCAATTTTGTCCTGCTTGAATCGACGGGGAAAGCTGTTATAAGAAAGATGAGCTTGCAGGAGATAATGATTCTATATAATTTATTATACGGGAAATCTTGAAAGTTGTTACTTCCATACATGAAGTAAAAGGGAAGATAAAAGCACCTTCATCGAAGAGTGCGGCACAGCGATATATAGCCGGCGCCCTTCTTGCCGACGGTATTTCCTTGCTTAAGATCAACTCTATGTGCGACGATTCTCTTGCAGCTCTGTCGGTGGCTGAAGCTCTGGGGGCGGAAATATCGTCGGAAGAAGCAGGGATAATAATAAAGGGTGGATTCGATCCTGTAAAAAATGAAATAAACTGTGGCGAATCAGGCCTTTCGGCACGTATGTTTATTCCCATTGCTGCACTTCATAATGAAGAGATAACCATAACAGGGCGGGGTTCTTTGCTCAATCGTCCTTTTGAAATGGCTGAAAAGCCACTTGCACAGCTTGGCGTAAAGATCGATTCTAAAGGCGGATTTCTACCTGTTACAGTTAAAGGTCCTCTTTCAGGTGGAGAGGTAACTGCCGATGGCTCGGTCAGTTCCCAGTTTATCACTGGATTACTAATGGCTTTACCGGTTGCCGGAAAAGATAGCCGTCTGATTGTCAGTAATCTTGTAAGCAAGCCTTATATAGATATGACATTGAAAATATTGTCACAGTTCGGCATCGAGATAATAAACGATAATTATACTATTTTTTCCATCAGAGGGAGACAGAAATATATTCCCGGTACTTTTATGGTGGAGGGCGACTGGAGCGGCGCATCATTTTTCCTGGTAATGGGAGCAATCGGAGGAACGGTTGAGGTTGAAGGGCTCGATATGGAATCGGTTCAGGCCGACAGAGCTATTATTGATGCTTTACTTCTCGCCGGAGCCAGTGTTGAAACAAAATATGGAAAAGTAACAGTAAGCAAATCGGACTTGAGGAATTTTGAGTTTGATATTACAAACTGCCCTGATATTGCACCACCTCTGGCAGTGCTTGCCTCAGCCTGTAGAGGAACGTCTGTGATTCGCGGTGCAGGCCGGCTTCTGGCAAAGGAGAGCAACAGAGCCTACACTATCAGTAATGCTTTGAATTCAATCGGCGCAAAAGTTACGTGCCGGGGCGACATGATCGAAGTGGAAGGGATGGAATCGCTTTCAGGCGGAGAAGCAAAGTCCTACAACGACCATCGTATTGCTATGGCTTTGGCTGCCGCTTCACTATTGTCGGTTAACCCAGTGATAATTGACGGGATTGAGTGCATAAAAAAGTCTTATCCCGGATTCATAGAAGATTTCAAGTCTGTAGGAGGAAATGTTACTTTGATTAAATGAATTTAATATGAATACTTTTGGAAAAATATTCAGAGTATCGGTTTTTGGAGAGTCGCATGGGAAAGCTATAGGAGTGATAATAGATGGTTGCCCTGCGGGAATTCCAATTGTTGCAGAGGATTTTTTGAATGATCTTGAAAGGAGAAAGAGCGGGAAGCCCGGTACAACTTCCAGGAAAGAAGAAGATATGCCTGAAATCGTTAGCGGAGTTTATAAAGGCTTCACAGCAGGTTCTCCAATAACCATTATATCACAGAACAAGGACACTGATTCGGGATCTTATGAAAAATTTATAGCCGTTCCACGGCCAGGTCATGCAGATTATACTTCGAAAATTAAATATTCAGGATATTCTGATCCACGTGGGGGCGGCCATTTTTCCGGTCGTATTACATGGGGCCTTGTAGTTGCAGGAGTAATAGGGAAGAAGATACTGAACAATTCGATAATAAGCGCCAGACTTGTCGAAGCCGGCGGTAGCCGCAACATTGATAAGGCAATTGAAGAGGCAATGAATAAGGCCGACAGCATCGGAGGTTTAATCGAATGCAGAGTGAAAAATCCTCCTGCCGCAATCGGCGAGCCGTTTTTTTATTCCGTCGAATCTGCAATAAGCCAGATAGTATTTTCTATTCCTGCTGTCAAAGGAATAGAATTCGGAGCCGGTTTTAAGGCGGCTTCCATGAAAGGCTCGGAACATAACGATCCGTTTATTGATGAAAAAGGCACTACACTCACAAATAATGCAGGAGGGATAAACGGCGGAATAACCAATGGCAATGAAATAGTCTTCAGAGTCGCAGTGAAACCGACTTCCTCAATTGGCCTCGAGCAAACAACATTTGATTTTGCTTCTAAAAAGCATGTAAAACTAAAGGTGGAAGGCCGACACGATACCTGTATTGCACTAAGAGTGCCTGTAATTGTGGAAGCTGCAACAGCAATTGCACTTACCGACCTTTTGATTATCGACAGAGGCATTGCAGGCGCGAGAGAAAGTTAATATTTAAACAATGGTTTTATAACAACCAGAAGAACTTTGCGAGTGCCAGTAGTTATTCTGAACCTGTTGTCAATTCTTTCCCCAAGGATGGCTGCAATGTCGCCACCTGATTCAAGAATATAAGCTCTTTCTTTATCACGAATTGAATATTTCCGATCGGTGAAAAAATCGCTTAGCTTTTTAAATTCATTCATTCCCAGAGGTTGAAACCTGTCTCCTGCTTTCCACCTTCTTATTTTCATCGGGAAGGATATTTTTTCTGCATCGAACGAGAGAATAAGAGGAGAAGTATCGATTACGAAATCAGGTCCTTTCTCAATTATTTCGGCTCTCTCGATAAAAGGAAGCATCCTCAGCTCTTCGATATTTTCAGTTACATATTCTTCCGGCTCGGGAATCGGAAGCGTTGTTACAATCAATTCATTTCTGTTTCTAATTATCATGTGTGTTCTGGTGAGGATTTTTGCTCCGGTGCGCCCTTTGAGCAGTTCAATAAGGTCATTTAACTGACCGGTTGTTAAGCCGTAAGGTCTGAAAAGCTCGAAAAGAGTTGTCTTCAAAGGTCGGCAGGATTGTAATTTCTCTGAATCAAAACTTATTAAGTCGCCTTTCTGCCTGCAAGTTTTTTCTTTAATTGCCGCAATGAATGATCGGAGGATTTCTTCGAGTTCTGAAAATCTTTCTGCAGTCTCGATAATTGTTTTGTCGAAGTCGGGATTTATCTCTTTAAAAAGAGGTATTATATTGTGTCTGAATTTGTTTCTTATATATTTTGTTTCGTCATTAGATTTATCCTCGCGCCAGGTTATATGGTTAGAGATAGCATAATTTTCGATGGAATTTCTTGAAGCGAAAAGAAGTGGACGTATAATATGGCCTTTGCGAGGTCTCATAGATACCAGGCCTGATATACCTGTTCCACGAGTCAGATTTATCAGGAATGTTTCTGTTCTGTCGTCCATATTATGTGCAACAGCTATAAGATCATATCTATTTTTTATTCTGATTTCTTCGAACCAGTCATATCTAAGTTGTCTTGCAGCCATCTGGATTGAAATTCCCTTTTGTCTGGCATAATTTTCAGTGTCGAAGCTCTTTACAAAAAGAGGAATTCCCATCTTTGAGGCGTATTCTTTTACATGTAATTCGTCGGCATCTGAATCGACCCCTCTGAGTTTAAAGTTACAGTGTGCAATTCCTGTAATATACGGCGAATGTCTGAACAATTCTGCCATTACCATCGAGTCAATTCCACCACTTACAGCCAGTAGAATTTTTTCATTTGAGGAGGCAAGATTATTTGATTCGATATATTTCAGAAATTCATTTAACATAAGCCGGAAACGGAACTTTTCAAAACATCGAAAATATAAATTTTATTGTTATCTGAATCTGGCAATATACGGAGGAGAAGGATCGAATGTTCGGGGCCTTAGCAACTGTTCACCTGAAATTATTAGGTTATCTGCTTCGGAATAATTTGGGAGTGAAGGGTAATATCCTAATCTTAACTGGAATGTTTTGAAAACCAGGTTATCATTACGTATCCTTAAGCCTACTCCAATACTGCTAAGAAAAGCATTTGTTCCTGCAAACGTATCTATCCCGGATATATTAACTGCTTCGGCAAAGCCAAAAAATGCAAATCTAAAGCCATAAAAATTGAGTGGATGAAACAGGACAGTTTCGATACTTAGCTTGAATCTTTCCAGTCCTTTAAGTGAATCGTTTGAAAATGAGGAAAAGGCATTTTCTTTAAGGGGTTTAATATATTCATCATGGTATCTGTCGAAGCCTTTTATATAGCTTATAGTGATAAAATTTCTTATTTTAAACCGGCCAGACGTTATAAGATTTGAAAAGTATTTTATATCGGTTGTCAAAACTCCCTGTTCGGTTTTGCCCGAGTTTAAAAAAGTGCCGACTCCTCCTGAAATATGAAAATACCCAAGATCCGAGGAAGAAAAACCAAATGAAGCATCGGTTCCCAGGTATACTCTTTTCTTGAATTCGTTTTGTTCGATACCTGAAGTAATATTTAATAAGGCTCCGTAAGGAATGTCTTCAGTGCGTCCGTAACTGTAAAGCAGGTTTGTTTTATAAAACTTCTGCATAGAGAAGGATAGAGAGCCAAGGTAAAGTCTGTATTTCTGAAGTTCATAATATGAGTCAGGTAAAATTTCAGGTTTTCTGTAAACATTATTATTAATATATCTTAATCCTGCAATAATTCTTGAAACCGACCGGCGGTCAATCATAAAAGAGCGCTGAAGCCAGTAATCCTGAAAGTTATATTTAAGAGGTTCCGGGACAGGCATAGTATCAAGATCTTCGGTTGTGGAAGTATTGTTAATTGTAATACCGTAGGCATATTTTGTTTCGGAACTCAGGAGAGGACGATGCAGAGAGAAACCAAAACTTTTTTTGCCAAGACCATTATAGTAATTTAGATTCAAATTTATGAAGGATTTTCTTATATTATTTATATTATAATTCAAGCCAATACCAGGCGAATCTTTTGAAGTTGACGAGTAAGGGATTTCAATTTCAAATTCATGACCCATCCCGAAAATATTTTTATCGTAAACCCAAACAGAGCCTTTGTTAATGCCGTGGTACGAAAAATCACCACCGAGGGAATAAACATCTTTTGTTACAACAAGTATATCCGCATCGCTTTCAGAGACAGGAACCACAATAATACGCGCATCATCAATGAAAGGTAATTGACGGATAATACGTTCATTATCGGTTAAAGATAATGGCGAAATAGTGTCTCCTTCATTGAATAACAGATATTTTCTCAATATTTGTTCTCTTGTATTGAAATGAGTGCTGTTAAGGAATTTTTCGAGACGATTAGGTTCAAACGCTGCAGGATTATATATATTTCCTCCGAAAACATCAATTTGTTTGATATTTATATTTCTTATTTTCAGTCCTGAATAATCAAGGAAGTTTTCATCACTTTTTCGGTTTATTATTTTTGTTTCGGAAGTGTCGGGCGCTACTATTACTAAGTCATATAGAGCTTTAGTAATCTTACTCTTCTCGGCTTTTGATTTCAGCGATGAATAGAAAGCAATTGTTTTTTCGTTGTGTGTGCTTAATGCATTTATAGCTGTCGAGGGAAGTTTAATAACTGTATCATTCTTTATGAAGAGTTTTGTTTCATCTATCTTCAATAATGAACCGCCCGCCACTTTTATTACAGTATCTTTTTGATTCTCACTTTGTGCGATGACACTTGAAGAAGCAAGGGGAAAAGCAGTAATTAAAATAAAGAATGACTGCAGTTGTATTCTATAACTGATTTTTGCAAGAGACATCAGGTTTTTATGGAATTCACAAAAAGCACATCGTCGGAATTAAACTGAAAGCCAACCCTTTTACCGGTAATAAGCTTTGAATGTTGTATTTTGGTTTCAGCCTGGCCTACAGTTGCAATTTTTACCGTATCGTATGGAGGGACAAGCAGGTCGAAATCAAGTGCATACTGAGTTGCAGTAAGAATGATATTCAGTAGTGATTCTTTCCCGATTTCTTCATTACCGTAATTGGAGTAAGAATTTTTCATTTGTCTCTTTCCCTCCACAAAAAACTTATTTTCATGATTAATGAAAATTCGTGCAATTAGATAGCCTATATCGTCGAGACGTGAATATTTAAAGCTATCGGCCAGATAATTATAAATATTGATTATGCCGACATAAGCGTTAAGTTTGTTTTGTAGAACATAAGGCGTTTTCCATATTGGATGGTCGCGATCGAAAAGAAAAATATTCGAATGCATGCTAAATAGCAGTATATCGCCTGCTGCACGTAATTGAACATCAAACATTCCCCTGTCGGTAAATTCGAGCTTTATTCTCTGATTGATGCCTGAAATACTATGATTCAGCTCTTTACAAATTTCTTTTAGCATTTCTTTTATTTGTTCGAGAGTATGGAATGTATTATCATAGACTTTCTGTTTAAGTAGTGATTTGTTCTTCAGGGTTTCTATGATATTAGTTTTTTTCCTTTCTATTTCCTGCATCTTTTAAAGTTTAATAGATAATAAATATCTAAAATATAAATAATAAATGAAATAATGAAGCGGTAAGAAAAACATCATCAAAATTAATATATTAAAATTAATATATAATATCAAACGAAAAACTTATGGCGTTTTGTATAGAGAGATATTGATTAGTATGCAACTGCAAATAACACTCTTCTTTGAGAAGGTTTACCTGAATATATACATTTTCCTTTTTCTTCAGGAGCATCGAATGGGATGCATCTGATAGTGGCTTTTGTTTCCTCTTTTATTTTAGCCTCAGTTTCGGCAGTCCCGTCCCAGTGGGCTGCAATAAATCCGCCTTTTTCAGATATAATTGATTTGAATTCATCCCATGAATCGGTGTAATATGTATTTTCTTCTCTGAATTGTAGCGCTTTTTTGAAAATATTTGATTGTATGTCTTTTAGGAGCCATTTAACTTGTTCTTTTATTTTCTCTGAAGGGATTGTTTCCTTAGCAAGAGTGTCTCTTCTGAATATTTCGACTGTATTGTGTTTTATGTCTCTTGGTCCGATTGCAATTCTTACAGGAACACCTTTCAATTCATAATCGGCAAATTTCCAGCCAGGTGTTTGTGTATCTCTTGTGTCATATTTAACATTTATCCCGTCAGCTTCAAGGTCCGATTTAATTTTTTCTGCTACTGACGAAATTTTATCGAGGTCGGAATTGGTTTTATAGATAGGTATAATTATTACCTGCAAAGGCGCAAGTTCAGGTGGAATTATGAGGCCGTGGTTATCGGAATGAGCCATCACAAGGGCTCCCATAAGCCTTGTGGATACACCCCATGATGTAGCCCAGACATAGTCGAGTTTCCCTTTCTGGTCGGTAAATTTCACGTCAAAAGCTTTTGCAAAATTTTGACCCAGGAAATGGCTTGTACCTGCCTGAAGCGCTTTACCGTCTTGCATTAATGCCTCGATCGACATTGTTTCAATAGCTCCTGCAAAACGTTCACTCTCGGTTTTATATCCTTTGAATACTGGAATTGACATGGAATTTTCTACAAACCCTGCATATACTTCGATCATTTTCCTTGCTTCTTCCATAGCTTCATCAGCTGTGGCATGTGCAGTATGACCTTCCTGCCATAAAAATTCCGATGTTCTGAGAAAAAGTCTTGTACGCATTTCCCATCTCACTACATTTGCCCACTGGTTTATCAATATAGGAAGATCGCGATACGACTTGATCCAATTTTTATATGAATTCCAGATAATTGTTTCGGATGTGGGTCTTATAACCAGCTCTTCTTCCAGCTTGGCATCAGGGTCAACAACAATTCCTTTCCCCGACTCATCGTTTTTTAAGCGATAATGTGTGACAACGGCACACTCTTTTGCAAAACCTTCAACATGTGCAGCTTCACGACTGAAAAATGATTTTGGAATAAAAAGAGGAAAATAAGCATTTACGTGGCCTGTGGCCTTAAAAAGGCGATCAAGTCCAGCCTGTATTTTTTCCCATATTGCGTAACCGTACGGTTTAATTACCATACAACCCCTGACTACTGAGTTTTCAGCAAGACCTGATTTGATTACAAGGTCGTTATACCATTGCGCATAATTTTCTTCTTTGTTTGTTAAAAATTCAGCCATTTTTTGGTATAGTATTTGTTTTATTATAATTAAAAATAGATTGCGCAAAAATAGGTAAAACTCTTATAAAAATAATATCCGGGAGGTTCATCATGAAAACAAAAATTTACATAGGATTATTGGGAGTGCTGCTGATCCCGGGGTTTTCGGTAAATGCACAGCAAGCCAACATTAATAACTACCGCGATGACTCTGACAATACAAAAATAGTAATAAACAATTATTATGATTATGATTTTTATTACTCGTCGAGAATAAGAAGGTTTCATAGTCCTTATGTTTCATTTAGTTATTATTCTCCTGTGTTTACAGATGTGTTCTGGTATACTTACCAGCCTTTTACATGGGGACTGAGTATATACGGCGGTGGGAGAATAGGTGTCGGCATTTCCTTTAACTTTCCTATATATTACAACTATTATTGGGATTGGCCCTTATATTACGGAGTATATTATAGTAATTATTATCCGGTTTATTATTCATGGTATTCCCCGATTGTTTTCAATGTAAGAATATATAACAGGTGGACGGAGCCATGGAACGGTTATCATGTCAGGAACCGCTGGTATAACAACTATCGCCCTGTATATAATACTTATAACTACTATTATTACAATTCATCTGTACGAGGCGATGGCATTAATATCTCAAGAAGAACTACTCAACCTACAACTTCAACAGTTAATTCTGTAAACCGGCAGGAGGGAGACGTTGTAAGGACATCAGGCCGGACAATGGAAACCCCTGCTACCAGTCGTAGAACCGATATTCCCTCCGATAAAAGAATTCATCAGGGCGATCAGGGTAATAATAACAGTCTAAACCCGGGAAATACCGAAAATGTTAATAGAAGAGTTAATTCAGGCAATAATCCTGGAGTTGTAAATCGAAGTAATAACGGTAACGGTAATGGGAATAATGTTAATAGAGGCAATAGTAGCAATAATGGGAATATAAATAATGATAACAACAGACGGCAAGTTGATCAGGTCAAAAGTCATGGTCAGGGGAATGCTGTGGGCGTAATTCCAGGTCAGCCCCAGGCAGGGAACCGCTATAATTCAGCATCGAATGCACAACAGAATTCGATAAATATGCCAGGTTCAACACGCCCTTCATCGAGTTCCAGGAATATCAGTACACAGTCATCAGTAAACAGAACAAACGTTACGCCTCAAACAAGGCAATCGTCTACTTCACGCAATGTAGTAAGGCAGTCATCACGGCAGTCAGGTAATACCTCTTCAAGCGTAAGATCTGCTCCTGCTCAATCAAAAAGCTCGTCGTCAGCCAGCAGTGAAAATAAATCTTCCTCAGGGAAAAATAAATCTTCGGAAAGTTCTTCTTCGAGAAGAAAATAATTTTTTCATAAAAAAATAAGTTTATTTTTGAATATAATTTTGTTTTAAAAATTAAAAGAATGTATAAAAATTTTAAAATGTAATTAAGTAAAACACTTTATTTTGGTATAAATTTTGTACTTATTTATTTGTAAAAATATGGGGGGATAAAATGAAATCAACAATTTACATAATGGCTCTGGCAATGCTGTTAATCAGTGCTTGTTCTACAAGCAACAGGCTGGTTAAAAGCGAATATGATGATCTTTATTATCTGCCTTCTGACAAAATTTCAGTAAATAAGAAGATGGCAAGCCGTGATATGCCTGCCAATTTACAACAGGATGAGTATTATGACAATATTTATTCTGCTGATACACTAATAGCCGAAAAGTATAATGAGAAGGTGGATTTCAATAATTCGTCGTTTTACAATAAAGAAAACAGTCCATTCGAATATATGGATGACTGGTCATATTCAAACAGACTGAGAAGGTTCTACGGTAATTATTTTGATCCATACTGGAGAGATCCATTCCTTTATAGCTGGAATATCTACCCATGGAGTTATTACGATTATTATTATAATCCGTTATGGGGAAGCATGTATGACCCATTCTATTATGGCGGATATTATGGTGGATTATATGGCGGTTTATATGGTGGATTATATGGTGGTTTATATGGCGGTTTAGCTGCTTCATGGTATTATCCCTTCAGTTATTCTTATTATTACCCCTCATATAGCTTTTATTATAACGATGGCGATATTGATTACGGTTCGTCTTCAATTGGCCGACGTGAAAGATATAGTACTACAAGCAGAACTTATTCAACTGTCCCCTCAAGAGGAAGCGCTTCGTCGGATGATGTATATCCATTAGGCTCAAGAAGAGCTTCAGGTTCATCAACCGATTTAAGCAGTACCGAGAGAAGAATAGGATCGACATATAGTACCGCACGTCAGAGTTCAACCGGTACATCAGCTCAGTCACAAGAACGGCGCGATGCTTCGTCGGTAACAAGAAGCGCTACGTCTAATCCTGAATTTAATCAAGCATCGCGCACTTACACTCCAACATATTATAATCCAAAAATGAGCGAGCGCCCATCTTACAACAATACGAAAATTTCAACCGAATCATATAGACGAAATACTCAGAATGAAGTAAAAAATAGTGATATAAATACCTATAGATCGAATCCAGACAATTTCAATGCTGTTGAAAGGAGAAGTTCTTCGTATTCGACAGGGCAGGTCCGTTCTTCTACTCCAACGAATACTGGTAACTATTCAATTCCCGACAGAAGGAGTTTAGGCAGAGAATCATCATCATCCATATCGTCGGAAAGGAGATCGGCAGGATTTGATATGTCCTCGTCACATATGTCAGGCTCAATCGGTGGAGGCTCTATAGGCGGTTCCTCTTCGGGTAGCGGTGGCGGTTCATCATCAGGTGGCGGTTCATCATCAGGTTCGTCAGGCGGCGGAGTTTCAACCGGGTCAAGAAGATAATTTTGCTCATTAAAATATTACCTGAATTATCATTCCTTTAGGAATGAACGGGATAACTATTTAAAATTCAAAAAATGGAAAAAAGATTATTGACTATAATAGCTTCATTAGGATTGATTATTTCCACATACTCACAGAATCTTGATGATGCTTTGCGCTATTCAAGGAGTTTTTGCTTCGGAACAGCCAGATTTAATGCAATGGGCGGGGCCTTTACTTCACTTGGCGCCGACCTTTCGGCAATAAGCCTGAATCCTGCAGGTACAGGTATGTTCAAATCATTCGAAATATCATTTACGCCAAACCTTATGTATAATAATACAACCACGGTATTTAATTCTACCAACTCGGACGATTTAAAATATCACTTCGGGATCAACCAGGTCGGAGTGGCTTCAACCATAATTTCCAATGATGAATCGTCAGGGCTTGTGAACTTCAATATTGCATATTCCTGGAACAGAACAAACAATTTCAATGAAAATATCACAATTAAGGGAGTAAGCGATAACAGTTCCATGGCCGACTACTGGGCTAATTCGTCGGAAGGTATATATTACAAAGATTTGATAGGACCAGCAGGTATAGCTTATGATGCATGGGTAATAGATACTATAACAGGCTCGGGCGGTAAACTCTATGGAACTGTTTTTTCAAATTACGGAGATAGTAACCCTGTTTACGGTCAAACAATAAGAAGAATTATTGCAAATGAAGGATACAGCGGCGAACATGCAATATCGGCCGGGGCCAATTTCTCGGAAAAGTATTTTATTGGCGTCACATTCTCGATTGATCAACTCGATTATACAGGTCACTATGAACACCTTGAAGCAGATTATGATAACGTTATTCCTGACTTTAAAAGTTTCACATACACCGACCATTTTGAAGCGTCAGGTACAGGTTATACATTTAAGCTCGGAGCTATTTTCAGACCGGTTGACATGTTAAGGGTCGGCGTAGCTTTCCATACTCCTACTGTTTACAGGATAAAAGAATATTTTTATGACCAGATTTCTTCTAATTTTGACAATGACGACAGATATCAAAATAACAATAAACCTTACCGTTATTCTTACACACTTACAACACCGTTCAGAGCCATGGCCGGAATATCGTATCAATTCGGTAAAAGAGGCATAGTAAGCGCAGATTATGAATTTACCGATTACTCTATGGCTAGATTCAGCCGTGCAAGTGATGACTACAATTACTATAATGAAAACGAATCAATAAAAAATGCTCTGAAAACAGCTTCAAACATCAGAATTGGAGCTGAATACAGAGTTAAATCTTTTTATTTCAGAGGCGGCTTCGGTTATTACGGCAGCGCTTATGAACAAGATGAGATGAACAAAAACCTGTCATATACATCCCTGTCGTTAGGGCTTGGATTTCGTCAACAGAATTTCTATTTCGACCTTGCATTTGCCAACATGTCGAGTACCATGAAATATCTTATGTACGATGATTATCCTTATCTTAAGGAGGCCAAAATTGAAACAGACAGGAACAATTTTTCGGCTACATTCGGAGTAAAATTCTGAATTCAAGAAAGCCTGGCTAAATTATTTCAGGCAGATAATTTGATGCATCGGGTCCGGCATTGAAAATCAGATCGAGTGTACTTAAACCGGGAACAAAATCATACCTGTCGGAAAATACCTGTTGATAATTTTTAAAACGAAACATACTATTCATGCTTTTGTTTTTTGGACTGATGAAATATCTTAAATCAGGCTGGTCCTTTCTGACGGGTTCGAACAGAGTTGAATAAGACACATTCACTTTGATTTTCATCATTTCGCATATCGTAGTTAATGAATCCATATTCAAATCGAGGAGGAACCTGTGGTTTTTATTTATTATTTTTTCGACATTATCAAAAAAGTAATCGAAAAAAGGTGCGCATCTATATGAAGATATGATTCCTCTTAAATGTACATTCTGCCACTTTTTTGAATAGTCAATTTTAATGTCTTTTATTTTTATTTTGTGCAAGCTTCCCTCAATTACTGGAACGGATAGGGCAATAGGACCATTTGCTGTCAGGATATAACATCTGTTTCTATAGGTTTGTTTTATATAGTTCTCCTCTTTCTCTATAATGATTTTTTCTGCGTTTGCAGCAAGGGACATATAATGTGTGGGAGGGAAATATGATGTAGAAAGCAATATTTGGTCACTCATTTCAGCTTGTTTATCATGCTTGCCGAGAAGCCGGCACCGAAACCGTTGTCGATATTAACTACGGTCACACCTGCAGCACAACTTGTAAGCATTGCCAGCAAAGCAGATACTCCGCCGAAATTTGCGCCATACCCCATACTTGTAGGCACTGCAATTACTGGTTTATCCACCAGACCGCCGACAACCGAGGCAAGAGCACCTTCCATGCCTGCAATTACTATAACCACACGGCATTTTTTAATTTCAGGAAGCTTGTCAACAAGCCTGTGAATGCCTGCAACACCTGCGTCGTATATTCTCACAACATTGTTTCCCAGAAGTTCAGCAGTTACAGCGGCTTCTTCAGCCACCGGAATATCGGATGTTCCTGCAGTTATCACAGCAATTGGAGTATCTTGTCGTTCAGGCTCTTTTTTCTTTATGCTTATGATTTTGGCTTCTTCATAATAAACTGTCTGAGGAAGAATATCTTTCACAGCATCGTACATCTCTTTAGAAGCTCTTGTCCCTAAAACATTGTTTTCGTGCTCTGCCAGCACTTTGAAAATTTCTTTAACCTGTTTTATAGTTTTTCCGGCACAATAAACAATTTCGGGATATCCTGTGCGTATTTCCCTTTGAAGGTCGAGCTTTGCAAAGCCCAGATCAGCATAAGGGAAGTACTTTAGAATTTCGATGGCTTCATTTACGCTTTTTTTCCCTGACTTAACTTCATTCAAAAGATTCTCAATTTCTTTTATAGTCATTTTTTATACGATTCAATTTAGTATGGATAGGAAAAAGAATATAGAATTTAAATTAATTCAAATAAATGTTTAATTAATTCGAATACATACTGCCTGAACGATAACCCTCTAGATCCAAAGATATATACTTGAATCCAATTTCCTTCAGTTTATTTACCACATCTGTTCTTTCAGGTTCGTTTACAAATTTTTTCATAAATCCCGGTAAACATTCGAGTCGTGCTAAGTCTCCATGCATTCTGACTCTTGTTCCGAAGAAACCTTTCTCAAAAAGGAAATTTTCAGCCTCTTCGATCATTTTCAACTCTTTTTCCTTAATAGTTGTATTGTAAGGCAGTCTTGTAAGAAGGCATGTCATTGCAGGTTTATTCCATACTGGTAGCCCTTCTTTCCTGGCAGCTTTCCTTATGTCCTCTTTTGTAAGTCCCGCTTCGGCAAGTGGACTTATTATTGACAGTTCCGAATTAGCTTTAAGGCCTGGCCGATCGCTTTTTAAATCGTCCGCATTGGAACCGTCGGCAACATACCGGTAATTATTCTGAATGGCAAATTCAATCAAGTGCCCGAATAGATGCTTTTTGCAGAGATAACATCTTCCCGGTGGATTATTTCTGATTATTTCCGGAAATTCAATATCCAGAACATGATGTTCGATGCCGTATTTTTTACAGAAATCAATTGCTCCGTTTATTTCGAAAGATGGAGTATACAACGTCTTGAGGGTTACAGCCATTGTTTTATTATCTTTTATTTTCGAAGCCCTGTAAACCAGAAACGAACTATCTACACCACCGGAAAAAGCAATTACTGCAGGATTTATGCTTTTGAGTATGGAATCGAGATTTTTAAGTTTATTGTTCAGCATTTTATTCTTTATTTGTAAATGACTCACCTGTAAGAATATTGTATATTTCCCTTATAGGCCTTCCGGTTTCTTCGGCAATTCTTTTGCAATCGTCGTATTCGGGCTTGCATGAAACTTCTTTTCCGTTATAAAACGACCTTTTATATCTTACTTTTCCGAATACGGTATCGGCCTCGAATGTTTCTCTTGAAAGTGTTTCTTTCATAAAAGTAAAGCATCGTATCCCAAGAGTGGTTGATTCGGTAAAGAGAATTTCCATAAGCTGCCCTGCAATTTCTTTTTCACAAATCACACTTATAGTTGTTCCAGGCCTGCTTTTTTTCATTATAATGCCTGTAAGGAACACATCTGATGCGCCGGCTTTAAAGAGCTTTTCAGAGATATATTCGTAAAATTCAGGATTCATGTCGTCAATATTACATTCAAGGAGCATTGCCTCATGTCCGGTATTCGGCTGATCCTGAATCTCTCCGAGAAAAACTCTAAGAAGATTTGGCATTGCCGGATGCTCTTTATGGCCTGCGCCATAACCTGTTTTTAATATTTTGAACGGCAAGGGCATACCGAAAACATTGCCGAGCACAGCAAGAATAGCTGCACCCGTAGGTGTGGTTGCTTCGAAATTTACTCCATCTTTATTTACCGGAATATTTTTTAATATTTCAGCTGTTGCAGGAGCAGGAACAGGGAAAATCCCATGGTCGCATTTAACAGTTCCCCCTCCAAGTTCTATAGTTGAAACATATACCTGATCAACCTTCAAAGCATTGAAACATATTGCGGCACCGACAATGTCAATAATCGAATCTATTGCTCCTACTTCGTGAAAATGAACCTCTTTTAATTCGATTCCATGTACTCTAGATTCTGCCTCTGCAAGTTTTGTGAATATTTTGATACTCAGGTTTTTTGTCTTGTCGTCGAGAGAAGATTTCTCGATTATTTCTAAAATATCCGAAAAATGTCTGTGCTCGTGTATTTTTGCTTTCTGTATCACAGTTGCCTGTATTCCTGTTATGCCATTTCGTTTGACAGTTTTTACATCGAGTTCCCAGCCCTTAATATTCAGTTTATCGAGCTCTCCCTTCAGATATTCAGCATCCACGCCAAGGTCAATCATTGCGCCAAGATTCATATCGCCACTAATGCCCGAAAAACAGTCGTAATATAAAATCTTCATCCTCTTGAAAATTTTTACAATATTAAACAATTAAAGACGAGCTAAAGTTAATCGTTTGATTGAATTAATTTAATAATGATCGGCAAACTTTCATAAGGCACCGGTTTATAACACTTATTTTACAGGAAAAATGTGTAATTTTCCAGACTTATTTTTGGAGGAGAATTATTATGAAAAGAAGAGACTTCATCAGGAAATTAACAGGAGCAGGTATTGCAGCAGGTGCTGCAATAAGCTTCGGAGGGTATGACAGGTTATGGGGGAAACAACCGCCTGCCACTCCTTACGATATGGTAGCTGTTATGGGTGGAAGTCCTGAAGCTATGTTCGACCTTGGTATTCAGGAACTTGGTGGAATAGGGGCTTTTGTTAAAAAAGGGCAGAAAGTACTGGTAAAACCTAATATAGGCTGGGACAGAACGCCAGAATTTGCAGCAACTACCAATCCTGGCCTCGTAAAAAGAATAGTTGAGCACTGCCTTAAGGCAGGCGCAAAAGAAGTTTATGTTTTCGATCATACAATAGATAACTGGACGAATTGCTATAAAAATTCCGGAATAGAAAAAGCAGCAAAAGATGGAGGTGCTAAAGTTGTGCCGGGTAATTCGGAAAGTTATTATCAGGAAATAAGCATTCCTGAAGCCAAAATTCTTAAGAAGGCAAAAATTCATCAATTACTTCTCGATACAGATGTCTTCATAAATGTTCCAATTTTGAAAAATCATGACTCCACAAATATGACGTGCTGTCTTAAAAATATGATGGGTGTTGTGTGGGACAGGGGATACTGGCATAGAAACAACCTTCATCAATGCATAGCTGATTATGCTCTGTTCAATAAAAAGCCTGCACTTAATGTTATTGACTGTTACAATGTTATGACTAAGAACGGACCTCAGGGCGTTTCAAAGGAAGATGTTGCCAATCTTGCATCGCAGATAATTACTACCGACTGGGTGGCCGGCGATGCTGCAGCCGCAAAAATGCTCAAACTCGAACCTTCGGCAGTTGATTATATAAAAATTGCCCATAATTTGGGAATTGGAAATATGAACCTCGATACACTCAATATAAGGCGAATAAAAATGTGATAAATAATGAAATATTCATCACTTAAAAAGATACGTCTCTCATTTGCTATTGCTTTTTTTATAATTGTATGCGTTCTATTTCTTGATTTCAGGCATTTGGTTCCCGAATCATTTTTCGAGATATTTCTCTGGCTTCAATTCGTACCTTCGGTAATAAAACATATAGGTGCCGGCGAAGCAGCAGCTCTTGGTTTTATTGCAATACTTATTCTGACTTTTCTTTCCGGAAGGTCGTATTGTTCGTTCTTGTGCCCGCTTGGAATAATGCAGGATATAATAAGCAGGGCAGGGGGAAAGATAAAGAAAAGGTTCGGACGTTTCGGCTTCAAAAAACCTCATACTTTTTTAAGGTATGCCATACTTGTTCTAACAGTTATTATTACATTAACCGGAGGGGTTTATATTTTAGGTCTGCTTGATCCTTATGGCATTTTCGGCCGATTTATGACTTATTTTGTTCGGCCCGTAGTTATTATTGTAAACAATTTTCTTGCCAGTATTCTAGGACATTTTGATATCTATACTCTGGTTGACACAAGAAAACCTTCATTCAAAGCGGCTGTTTATGTTATACCAGCTATTTTTCTTTTGCTTACCGGTATAATGTCTCTTATGAAAGGGCGACTTTACTGTAATACTGTTTGTCCCGTTGGTACTTTTCTTGGTCTGATTTCAAAGGTATCTCTTTTCAGAATAAGAATCGATAATGTAAAATGTTCGAAATGCGGAAGATGTGCCATTGCATGTAAGTCGTCGTGCATCGACTTCCTGAATATGGAAATTGATAATTCACGTTGTGTAGATTGTTTCAACTGTATCGGAACATGCCCTGACAATGCTATATCATTCGGTTTTAGTTCGCCGGCAAAGCCCAGAGAAGGTGTTGTTCAGGTTGATGAAAAGAAACGGCATTTTGTAATCGGTTCGTTATTGATGTTTTTCGGATTATCGCAAAGGACATTGGCTCAGGAAAGAAATGGACCGGTACCCAAAAAAGAATCTACAGTGAAGGAAAACAAAACGTCGCCAGTATCTCCACCTGGTTCAACAAGTATTAAAAATTTCACTTCTAAATGTACTGCATGTTCCCTATGCGTCTCTGCCTGCCCGAATAATGTTCTTATTCCTTCATTCACCGAATATGGGATTGCAGGGATTATGCAACCTCACATGGATTATCACAAAGGATTTTGTGCGTATGAATGTACAAGGTGTCTGGAAATATGTCCAACAGGGGCTCTGCTTCCGCTTTTACCTGAAGCAAAGAAGCTTACTCAGATTGGCAGGGCTGTTTTCATAAAAGAAAACTGCATTGTTCAAACTGAACGGACTGCTTGTGGTGCATGTGCTGAAAGCTGTCCGACAAAAGCAGTTCACATGGTACCTTTTACAGGAAATCTTACCATACCAAGCACTACTGATGATATCTGTATAGGATGTGGTCATTGCGAGTTTGCATGTCCTGTCACACCATATAAAGCTATTTTTGTAAACGGTAATCCTGTTCATGCGGCTGCAAAGAAGCCTGAAAACATTAAAACTGAGCTTAAACATGAAGATTTTCCCTTCTGAAAATTAAAAACTCTTAAAAATAATTTATAGTTTTTGTATTTTAAGAACTGTCACAGTTTCATTTTTTCCACTTCTTCCATATTTCTTTCATTAGTAATTACTTTTGCAACAGGAGTATACAGGTAATTTATAAGATCAGCATATTTTTCAGTAATTTTTCCTCTCATTATTTTCATTGTCGAGTTCATCAGTCCGTTTTCTTCGGTCCATGCTTCTTCAAGAACGCCAATAGCGACTGGAAGCCATCTTTGTGGAAACATTTTACCGTATTTTCCGTATGTTCTATACTCGTTTATTTCATTTTCGATAAGAGTCAGGATTGCTCGCTTGCCTTCGTCTGAATCGGCTGTAAGTCCTTTCTCCTCGAGGTAGAGTTTAAGTGCATGCTGGTTAGGGACCACGAGTGCTACAGTATATGGTTTCTGGTTATTATATAGCATACATTGGTCAATGTATTTCGATTGTTCTGTGATAGCTTCTTCAATTACTTCAGGGCTGAATTTTTCGCCATCGTCTGCAATGAGCAAGCTTTTGAAACGGCCGAGAACAAATAGATATCCGTCTTCGTCAATATATCCCAGATCGCCAGTATAGAGCCATCCATCTCTTATTACTTCGGCGGTCGCTTTCTCATTTTTCCAATAGCCATACATAACATTGCCGCCTCTTATAACAATTTCTCCATTCTGACATGCAGGTAGTTCTTTGCCGTTTTCATCACAAATTTTAATATCCATATTACTTACAGGGAAGCCTGAAGAGCCGAGCTTATGGTGTTCTTTCGAGTTTGAGGATATGACGGGCGAGGCTTCGGTGAGTCCATATCCCTGAAACATAGGTATTCCGAGTGCATAGTAAAAACGCTGGAGTTCTATATCAAGAAGTGCGCCGCCACCTATAAAGAACTCCAATTCCCCGCCGAATGTTTCACGAATTTTACTGAACAGGATTTTGTCGTAAAGTTTCAAAAGAGGTTTATATATTTTCTGGAAACCTGTGCCTTTGTTATAACCCTCTTTGTTATAAGCGTATGCAACTTTAAGTGAATGATTAAAAAGTAATTCGGTAAGTTTACCTTTTTCGTGAATGCCCTTTTCGATATTTTTCCTGAAGTTTTTCGCGAGTGCAGGCACGCTAAGGAGGAGATTCGGTTTAATCTCTTTCAGACATATCGGAACATTCCGGAATGTTTCGAGAGCTGTCTTCCCTGTTTTCACCGAGGCTATACTTGCTCCTTTGCCCATAAAGGCATAAATTCCACAGGTATGTCCGAAGGAATGATCCCATGGAAGCAAAATTAAAGTTTTGAAAAAAGGAGGAATATCTACCAGTGAATAAGCCTGATATACGTTTGTAACATAGTTTCCGTGAGTTAATACCACTCCTTTGGGGTCTGCCGTGGTGCCACTTGTATAACAGATATTTGCAAAGTTGGACGGTTCCACGCTCTTATAAATTTTTTCGAAAAGCCGATAGTTTTCAGGCTGTTCGAGCCATTCTCTGCCTGCTTTCTTAACCTCGTTGAAATGAATTTCATTATCAGGATAATCTTCACGTGTATCAAAATGGATGATTTTTTCAATTGTCGGACATTCGTTTATTATTTCCTTTATCTTTTGATACTGAATTGAAGATGTCAGAATCATTTTCGATTCGGAATGGTTTATCCGGAATTTTATTTCATCGGGCTGAAGTTTTACAGAAAGGGGCACGTTGACAGCTCCTGCATACAGAATTCCTAGTTCGCCAACCACCCAGCTGTTCCGACCCTCCGAAATTAGACTGATACGGTCTTCTTTGTTGACACCCATTTTTATTAATCCTGCTGCAAATTCATGAACCTGTTTTCTTACTTCACCGTATGTTGTACCTTCGTATTTATCGGACAATTTTTCCCACAGATAAACATTATTATTGAATTTCTCAACGCATTCTTCAAAGAACTGTACAATTGATTTCATACTTGAAAAAGTTTGAATTTAATGATTCATTTACTGCAATCGGCTAATATACAAATTCCATGTAAAATTCAATATAAAGATAATATTTGTGTACTTAACTATAAATTCGTATATTTGGTTTAACAGATTTCATTATATTTTGAATGATAATAATAAAATATTTATTATGAAGAAGTTATTTGGTTTGATTTTGATTATTATTTTGATTTCTTGCGCTTCGTGCAGATGGATAAAGGAAAAGGGGATTTTTGGAAGGAAAGCTGATACAATGGCAGTATGGCTAGCGAGGCAAGACAGCCTTAGAATTGCCGATTCGATAAAGGCTGTTCAGGAGAAAATTGCTATTGAGAGAGAGAAGTTTGAAGCAGATAGACTTGCGGAGGAGCAGAAACTTGAATGGGCGAGGAAATATAAGTATAATATTATTGTCGGAAGTTTTATTACTCCTGAATATGCGAGGAATTTACTTAATGAATATCAGGCGCTGGGTTATAAAGATGCAAGACTTATACCGCTTGAGAATACCCGGTTTGAAATGGTTGCAGTGGAAGCTCATGATAATCTGCGAACAGCCTTAACCAGGCTCGAACGATTCAGGGATACCGTTGCATTCGATTCATGGATTTATGTCTTCAGAAAATAAATAAGTTTATCTTTTGAAATTCATCTGAATATCATTTGATTCCGGTCAGGGCCGGTTGAGATAAGTGTAATAGGTACACTTGTTTCGTCTTCTATATATTTTATATATGTTTTCAAAGTCTCTGGCAGCCCTGAATAGCTATGAACCGATGAAATATCTTCCTGCCATCCTTTGAATTCGGAATACAAAGGTTCAATATCAGCATCGCATCCGTAGGGTACTTCAAAAGTCTCATAGTTATTGATTCTATATGAAGTGCAAACTTTTATACTGTCGAAGCCTGAGAGTACATCTGCCTTTGTCATAAAAAGTCTGGTTACACCGTTTATCATTATCGCATACTTTAGAGCAGGTATATCAAGCCAGCCACATCTTCTTGGTCGTCCGGTGGTTGAACCAAATTCTCCACCTTTTCTCCGTATTTTTTCGCCTGTTTCGTCATGAAGTTCTGTAGGGAAAGGGCCATTGCCGACTCTGGTGCAGTAAGCTTTGAAAATACCGAACACTTCGCCCGTTCTTGAGGGTGGTATGCCAAGTCCGGTGCATGCTCCGGCACTTATTGTATTAGACGATGTCACGAAAGGATAAGAGCCAAAGTCCACATCGAGCAGAGTACCCTGTGCACCCTCTGCAAGAATCTTTTTGTTATTTTTAAGCAAGTCGTTTACAAGATATTCGCTGTTGATTATCCTTAACTGTTTCATAAGTTCGATCCCTTCGAACCAGCCTTGTTCATAATCGGCGAGGTTAAAATTAAAATCATAATTTGATACTATTTTCAGATGATACTCAAGTAACTTTTTATATAGTTCTTTGAAGTCGTTTCTGAATATATCGCCTGCTCTTAATCCTTTACGTGCTGCTTTGTCGGTATAAGCAGGGCCAATACCCATAAGAGTCGAACCTATCTTTGTATTTCCCTTACTGTTTTCATACACAGCATCGAGAATTCTATGGCTGGGGAGAATAAGGTGAGCCTTTTTTGAAATAATAAGCCGCTTTTTTATCTCATCTTCGGGCATTCCAAGGCTCTCGACTTCTTTTCTAAGTACGGAGGGATCAATAACAACTCCGTTTCCAATAAGGTTGAGAGATTTTTCATTGAAAATTCCGGAAGGAATAAGATGCAGAATATGTTTTACATTATTGAATTCGATTGTATGTCCGGCATTCGGACCACCCTGAAACCTGGCTATAAGGTTGTAATCGTTACTTAAGGCATCAACAATCTTGCCTTTTCCTTCATCGCCCCACTGCAGGCCAAGCAAAATATCAACTTTCATAAATAGTCATAAATTATTTTAAAAACAGGCCAATTTACAAATAAAATTGGTGTAACCCGGTAAAGTTTTTATTATTCTTAATTGCCGATCTCCGGACAATGTTACGATCTTAAACTTCAGGAGAGAAAGTTGAATCCGTCATCGTGCTGACAAGGCTCTGACTATTAGTGTCAGGAAGAAAAAGGATATAACTTTATTTCAAATTTTAATTATTCATATCAGTAAATTAATCTTTTTACTCTTTATGATTCCCAGGGTGTTTCTCAAGCATCTTTATTTTTTCTTGTTGCCAGGGAGCTGATTTTCGGAAAGCTTCCCGTATATATAGAGTGAATGAAACATGGGTTTGAAATTGTAAATTTCACAAACTGTCCTTATAATATCATTTATCCTCGGATCGCAGAATTCGATTACATTTCCCGAATCCATGTCAATAAGATGGTCGTGCTGGCTGCACCGGAAAGCCTTTTCAAATTGCGAACTGCTTTTCCCAAACTGATGTTTTATCACCAGATTCGAATCGAGAAGCAAATCAATGGTATTGTATAATGTAGCACGGCTTACTCTGTAATTTTTGTTTTTCATTGAAACATAAAGAGATTCTATATCAAAATGACCGGTAAGTGAATAAATTTCATCTAGTATAGCATACCTCTCCGGTGTTTTTCTGTGGCCTTTTTTCTCGAGGTATTCAGTGAATAACTGTCTGACTATCATTTTGTCGCTGATATTATTCATAAATGGAGGCATATTTTATTGAATAAAATGTAATACATACTGGTTAATAGGGTAATTAATAGAAATTATTCGGGGAATTCTTCAATTCTGACGACGCTTTGAATGCCATTTATATTTGATATCTTTGTTATAAGATTATTAATGTCTCTGGTATGATGAACATAAAGATCAATAGTACCCTCAAAAATCCCCTCATTGACTGTGATATTGATATTTCTTATATTAACCTTAAGTTCATTGGAAATTATTTTTGTTATGTCATTTAATAATCCTATTCTATCGAACCCTGTTATTTTTAATCTTACAGGGAAAGAACGAATTTTGTGAATGGTCCATTTTACAGCTATTATACGATTTCCCTCGCTTGACATTAGCCTGATAGCTACAGGGCATTTTGGTTTATGCACAATGATTGTGCCTTCAGGAGACATATATCCTACAACATCGTCGCCTGGTATCGGATTGCAGCATTTGGCAATTTCGTACGATTGTTCAGGAGTTTCAATGTTTTCACGAAGAAGGAATGGTTTGTCTTTATTATATAGCGGTTTTGAACTCTCTTCTTCAGGTTTTTCTTTTTTTGCACCGGTGAGCTTCAAACCCCAGTATTGGATTATATTTTTATCGGGGTTTTTTCGTATAATTTTTTTAAGGTTATCGAGAGGAATAAGGTCGAGCCCTATTTTAGAATATAATTCCTCCTTATTCGATATATCATATTCTTTCATAATTTTTTTCAGTATTTCAGAACTTGGAGTAAGTCCAATTTCGTTTAGCTTTCCTTCAAGTTTAACCATTCCCTTCTGAATGCGGTCTTTTGAAATGGCTTTAAGTGAATTTTTTATTGCCGATTTTGCTCTTGGAGTATGCACCCAATTGAGCCATTCTTTTTCCGGTTGAGCTTTATCTGAAGTAATTATTTCGACCTGGTCGCCGCTTTGCAGTTCTGTATTAAGCGGCATAAGGTTATAATTTATTTTGGCGCCTATTGCCTTATCACCTACTTCGCTGTGTATTTCATAAGCAAAATCGAGTGCGGTTGAACCCTTTGGCAGACTTATAAGTAATCCTTTTGGAGTAAAAACAATGATTTCATTGGAAAACAAATTCAGTTTGAAGTCGTCAATGAATTCGGCCGGATCTTCAAGTGGATTTTCAAGCATAACTCTTATTTTTTTAACCCATTTGTCGAATTCCGTTTCATGGGGATCATCGCCTTTATATTTCCAGTGAGCCGCATATCCATGCTCCGCAATTTCGTCCATCCTGGTACTTCTTATCTGTACTTCAACCCATTTCCCCTCCGGTCCCATTACAGTTACATGAAGGGCTTCATATCCGTTAGGCTTGGGCCTGCTAAGCCAATCACGCAATCTGTCGGGTTTGGGAAGATAAATATCGGTAATTAAAGAATATATGTTCCAGCATTGTGTCTTTTCTGATATTCCTGGAAGCGGTTCAAAAACAATCCTTACTGCAAATACATCATATATTTCCTCGAACGGCACATTTTTTTTCTGCATCTTTTTCCAGATGGAGTAAATTGATTTTGGCCGGCCTGTAATTTCGAATTTATAACCTGCTTCATTTAATTTTTCAATGATAGGAAGGGAGAATTTATTTATAAATGCGTAATTTTTCTTCTCATCTTGAATAAGTTTAGCCCTTATTTCATCATATATCCTTGGCTGTCGGAATTTGAAACTCAGATCTTCAAGTTCCGTTTTAATGGAATATAGGCCAAGACGATCGGCTAATGGAGCATAAATATATATTGTTTCACCTGCCACCTTCATCTTCTTATGTTCAGGCAGAGAGTCGAGCGTTCTCATATTATGAAGCCTATCGGCAATTTTTATGAGAATAACACGCAAGTCGTCTGAAATAGTAAGCATCATTTTCCTGAAATTGGCGGCTTGCAACGACGTTGTTGAATCCTTACTGTATATATTCGATATTTTTGTCAGTCCATCAATAAGCGATGCAATTTTATCGCCGAAATCTCTCCTGACGTCGTCGAGCTTATAATCCGTATCTTCCACTATATCGTGAAGAAGAGCAGTTGAAACCGAAGTGGCACCGAGTCCTATTTCTTGATTTACAATTTTAGCTACCTGTATAGGGTGAATAATATATGGTTCACCCGATTTTCTGCGCATATTCCAGTGCGCTTCATTGGCAGTGTTAAAGGCTTTTTCAATTAATTCTCTGTCCCCAGGTTTTTTACACTTCTGAAGATTATTTATCAACGACTCATATTCAGCCGTGATAAGCTTTTTATCGTCTTCATCGAAAATATCTTTATTGCTCATGTTTTTGCGTTAAATGCAAAGATAGTTCAATTAAAGATTAATTGTTTTTCATTTTTATTGGTAACGATATTTTATCTTTTTCTAAGTATTGTAATGGTTCCGTTTTTTTGTATCATTTTTCCTGACGGCGTTTTAACTTTCAGATACCATAAATAAACACCTGTAGGAAGAGGGGAACCGCTATCAGAACCATCCCATGAATCGTTAAAATTGTTGCTTTCAAAAAGCTTTTTATTCTCTCTGTCAGTAATTATGAGAAGATATGAAACAGGTGTAAATGAAAAAACCGGACGAAATAAATCATTTATATTGTCATTATCGGGTGTGAATGTGTTAGGAACAAAAATTTTTTCTTCAATATCCATGCAGACTATATTCGATTTGCTTCTGCCGGAAAAACCCAGACTGTCGGGCCATTCTTCCGCAACAAGATAAAAACATATTTGACTTCCTGTCAATCTGTACATTATTTCTGAATAATTGATTGAATATGATGAGTCATAAGGTGAAAGTTCCGTAAATTTTTCAAATCCGCCTCCAAAATCAGCCCAGAGTTCCTGTGTCATAATTCCTCCTCTCCATTCTGAATATGGGTTCCAGCAAATTTTTATCACATTATTCGAATAAATAATTTCTGAAGTAATATTTGAAGCAATATTTGAATAAGCTGATCTGATTCCACAACTATTAAGGGCGGCAAGTCTATAAGTGAATCTTTTCGTGCAATTTGCGGTAATATCGGTAAAATTTATATTTTTATCTCCTGTGGTAATATTATTTAACGATTGGAAAGCAGTATCATTTTCTTCTTTTCTTTCAACAGTATAATTCCATGTTTCTGCAAGAGGATCAATCGAAAATAAGAGTTCAATCTGCCGATTATCATTTACCGTAGCATAATTAGCATTAATCCATTTAGGAACTCTCTGCATTGTTATACTTTTGCACGTTTTATTCGATGAAGAATAAAATCCTCTGTCAAGAACTGCTTCAATTATAACACAGTAGTAAATTTCAGGCTCGATATTGGTAATGGTAAAGCTGGTATATTCCGGAGCCACCTTACCTGCTTCTCTAAAATTACTCCCGTTTTCAGAAATTTTAATTTTGTATTCTTTTACATTCAGGGGGAATATAAAATAATTATTCCATGTAATATTCAGATTTCTTTTGCATGTATCGGCCTCTGAAAGTGTAAATATAGTTGAGAGCGGATTTGAAAGGGGACTAACGTTTCCGGAACTGTCAATGGCTGCCAAACAATATGATTCTGACCAGAAATTAGCCTTTGAATCTTTGTTAATATAAAATTCCGCCTGCGGGTTATATATTGTATCGAACGCAAAACTTCCATTGTTGATGAAGTAATAAAGAACATATCCGGCCACATCAGGGGAAGTACTTTTATTCCAATAAATTTCTGTGAAACCTGTTTCAGGCTGTACTGATACATTAATTAATACAGGCGCTAAGGGTGGTTTATCGTCCTTCTGACTATAAGCTACATGAACAAAGCCAGTAAAAAATGCTAATAAAGTTAGTAATGATTTTTTCCGCATCCTATGCCGGTTATTTTTAAATGTTTTTTTGTTTTTAGAGTACGTGGGTAAAAGTCAAATTATTTCAACTGCCTTCACAAATATTTTTTATGAGGAAAATAACTAAAGACAAACATAAGAAAATTGTAATATCTGTTTCTCAATGTTCATATCTTTGCATGTTATGAAATCAAGAAAAAAAATAAGTAAATCGGCCATCGAAAGTATTTTGAGTCTGAATCCGACAAGGCAGATTTATTTATTGAGTTTAATTGTTGGACTTTTGAGTGCTCTTGCAGCAGTTCTTCTTAAAAATACTATACATTTTACAGCACAGTTTGTTTCAACTAATTTAAGGCCGGGTGCCGGATATATGTTTTATTTTTTTGCTCCTGCTGCAGGTATAATTATAACTTTCTTTTTTGTTAAACTGGTAGTAAAAGAAAATATAAGCCATGGCATCAGCCAGATATTATATGCAATTTCAAAGAAAAAGAGCTATCTGAAATCAAAGAATATATGGGCGGCGCTTGTTGGAAGCAGCATCACAATAGGTTTCGGGGGCTCAGTCGGTGCAGAAGATCCAATTGTGCTTACAGGTTCTTCAATAGGTTCATCACTCGGGCGACTTTTTAAAATGAATTACCGGCAGATTACGCTTTTAACCGGTTGCGGTGCAGCAGGAGCAATAGCAGGAATATTTAAAGCGCCTGTTGCCGGGGTTGTTTTCACACTTGAAATACTGATGCTCGATCTTACACTTTCTTCAATAGTGCCTCTACTTATTTCATCTGTAACAGCAGCCACAGTGTCGTGGTTTCTTATGGGTAACAGTGTAATTCTCAGTTTCCCTATAAAGGAACCTTTTATTGTAGGAAATGTTCTGTGGTATATTATTCTTGGAATATTTACCGGACTTGTATCTGTATGGTTTACAAAGATGACTCTGCTAACAGAAAAATTCTATAAAAAGATTAATAATGAATATTCTCGTCTTTTGACCGGTGCAATAATAACAGGCTTGCTGATAGTGGCTTTTCCTCCCTTTTTCGGAGAAGGATATACTACTATTAATAATATGCTGAATGGTAATATAAGTTCTTTTCAATCAATATTTTCAGGAATTTTTCATGACAGCTGGCCTTACCTTGTGTTTATTTCAGGGGCGATGCTTTTATTAAAAGTATTTGCTACGAGTTCAACAAATTGTACAGGAGGCATTGGTGGTATTTTTGCTCCAACCCTTTTTACGGGTGCATTGACGGGATATTTTGTTACTTTAATCTTAGGACGATTATTTAATATTAGTCTCCCCGACAGCAGATTTGTGCTGGTAGGAATGGCAGGCGTGATGTCGGGAGTAATTCATGCACCTCTCACGGCAATATTTCTTATTGCCGAGATTACAGGTGGTTATAACCTCTTGATTCCTTTGATAATCACTTCGACAGTTTCATATATAACTGCGAGAGGTTTTGTAAAATATTCTATCTATCATACTCAACTTGCAAGTAGAGGTGAACTTATTACTCATGATAAAGACAAAGCCGTGCTTGTTGTGATGGATTGGAGAAAAGATATTGAAACAGATTTAATGACTATTAGGCCGGATGCTCGCTTACGCGATCTTGTCGGTATAATTACAAAATCAAAAAGAAATATTTTTCCTGTTGTTGATGAATATGGAGTGCTCGAAGGAATAGTGACTCTCGATGACGTGAGGGAAATAATGTTCAATCCCGATCTTTATGATAAAATTTATGTAAGAGAGGTTATGACCGTACCATCTATGTATATAGATAAATCAGAAAATATGGCTGCAGTAATTGATGCCTTCAGCCGGACAGGCGCATGGAATTTACCAGTATTGGATAAGGGTATTTATGTGGGGTTTATATCGAAGTCGAGAATTTTTTCGACCTATAGAGACATGCTTATACAACAATTCTCGGAAGAGTAGTTTCCAAACCTTATAAGAAGTATGAAAATATAATGCCCGGATTAAACTTTTAGGCTGAAGCCATCCTGTAAAATCATTCGTTTGTAAAAAATATTTATTATTTGTTTAATAAAGTGTACATATTTATTAAAACTATAAGATTTATAAACTTATTTTTGCACCGCAATTTTAAAATATAATAAAATTAAATATTTATAATGTACTAAGTATGAATAGAGACTCTTTGATTTTTGAGCTTATAAATAAGGAATATAAACGTCAGCTTGAAGGGATTGAGCTTATAGCTTCAGAGAATTTTGTTAGTCCACAGGTGCTTGAAGCCATGGGCTCCGTCCTTACAAATAAATATGCCGAAGGTTATCCTGGGAATCGGTACTATGGGGGTTGTGAAATTGTGGATCAGACTGAGCAGACTGCAATTGACAGGCTTAAGAAGCTTTTCAATGCAGAATATGTAAATGTTCAGCCTCACTCAGGTGCACAGGCTAATATGGCTATTTTCTTAGCATATCTTAAACCGGGCGATACTTTTATGGGATTGAATTTGTCTCATGGAGGTCATCTTTCCCATGGTTCCCCCGTTAATTCTTCAGGAATACTTTACAGGCCCGTATCATATAATGTGAATAAAGAGACCGGTTTGATTGACTATGATCTGATGGAGGAGATTGCACACAAGGAGAGTCCGAAACTCATAATTGGAGGTGCGTCGGCTTACTCAAGGGAGTGGGATTATGCAAGAATGAGGAAGATTGCTGATGATGTAGGTGCAGTTCTTATGGTGGACATGGCTCATCCTGCAGGTCTAATCGCAGCAGGGCTTCTCGATAATCCTCTTAAATATGCACATATAGTGACTTCTACAACTCATAAAACGCTTAGAGGACCAAGAGGAGGCATTATTCTAATGGGAAATGACTATGAAAACCCATGGGGCCAGAAAACGCTAAAAGGCGAGATAAAAATGATGTCGGCCGTAATAAATTCTGCTGTTTTCCCAGGTGTGCAGGGTGGTCCTTTTGAACATATAATTGCTGCCAAGGCAGTTTCATTTGCTGAAGCATTACAACCAGGCTTTAAAAGATATCAGGAGCAGGTTAAAAAGAACGCTATGGCAATGGCAAAAGCATTTGAAGATAAAGGATATAAAATAATTTCCGGGGGAACTGATAATCATTTGATGCTTATTGATTTGAGAACAAAATACCCGGATATCACAGGGAAAAGAGCTGAAAACGCTCTTGTATTGGCACATATAACAGTTAACAAAAATATGGTACCTTACGATAGCAGATCTCCTTTCCTTACTTCGGGTATAAGAGTAGGGACACCGGCTATCACTACCCGTGGCTTAAAAGAAGATCACATGCCTTTAATAGTTGAACTTATTGATGAAGTGCTTTCAAATATTGAAAGTGAAAGAGTTATAGATAGCGTTGGCAGTAAAGTTAAAGAAATAATAAAACCTTATCCTCTTTTTAGCGATGAATGGTAAAATTTGGAATTATTTCTTATATGGTTCTTTTTTAAAAAAAAAATTAGGAATAGAAATTCTTTTTATATAAATTTGGATTTATAAGGAAATTTAATCAGGAGATGGATAAAAACAAACTGATATTTGTTGTTGACGATGACCCTTTTATGACCAGTCTGATTGTAAAGTCTTTTTCTTCTGAAGGTTTCCGTGTTGAGTCTTTCGATTATGGAGAGGATTGCCTTCGGGCTATGGATAAGATGAAGCCCGATTTAATCATTCTCGATTATTATTTCACAAAGCCCGGACAAGAGGTAATGAATGGCATAGAGATTTTAGATAAAATCAGAAATAAGTATCCTGATATTTATATTATTATGTTGTCGGCACAGGAGAAAGGAGAAGTTGTGCTTGAACTTGCAAGGAAAGGTATTAATGACTATATAATCAAAGACAATAATCTTATTGATAATCTGGGTTTTTCCGTTAAAGAACTTCTGGGTGCAAAGTCGGAACTGGGAAGTTAATTTTCAGGTGCTTCTCGGGTAATTTTACCTAAGCACAAAATTATAAGTAATTGTTCCTTTCTGAACAGGTGGAGCATTAGGGGCAGGTTCAAATTTTGCTTTAAGTGCTGCTTCCTTTGCAGCATTAAGGAGGTACTCATCGAGGGTGGTGCTTCCTTTCGCTCCGGGTAAGGCCTGAATAACATTACCTGCACGGTCAACACTCACCTCCACAACAACTCTTCCCTCTCCTTGATAGTCATATCTGGGTGCTGGAAGAAGAATAGATCCGCGCCCTTCGAGACTGTATGAAATACCTTTATTGCCTGTACCGCTTCCTTCACCTCTTGTTTTTGAATCTGGCGATCCCTCGGGCACACCCTGATTACCCTGACCTCCTGCAATACCTTCACTTTTTGCGTCGGTGCCTATATTTTTTGAGGCGGCAAGAGCATTTTTAGTCCTGTTCATTATTTCATTAATCCTTTTCTGTTCTTCTTCTTGTTTTATACGTTCAGCTTCCAGTTCGGCAAGCCGCCTTTTTTCAGCTTCGATTTGTTCTTGTTTTTCCTTATCAAAATTTACCTTTTTTACTTCTGGAGCCTCATTATCAAAATCTTGTGTAAGTAAAGCTTCTTCTTTTCCAGTCGGTTCGTTCACCGTCCTAATTGTCGAAGAAGTTTCCGGCTGTGATGCAGGTGAAGATGGCTCAATGAGCCCTGAACCAGTATCGTCAAAACCGAAATTGATAAGTATTCCACTCTCTTGTTTATCCGGTACAGGCACAGAAAAATGAACTATAAAAAGTATTATAAACAGTCCGGTATGAAACAGGATAGTTCCCGCAATTCCTTTCCCCTTCTCTGTCGGAATATTGCGTAAATTGCTATTTGGGAGAGGTTGCAAGTATCAGCTTATAATTGTTTTTTTGAGCTATATTTAAAACCCTTGTTACAACTCCTATCGGAACACTTTCGTCAGTATGAAGCGATATATATATGTCGGGATTCGAACCGACTTTTTGTTTTAATGCTTCCTCCAGTTCGTCGAATGTGATAGGCTGATTTTCAATATATAATTTTAAATCCTTAGTTATTGAGACCGTAGTTTGAGGTTTTGCTGCAATTTGAACCGAGCCTTTCGGCAGATTAAGTCGTAATGCGGTAGGGTGAACCAATGTGGATGTTAGCATAAAGAAAAGTAATAGATTGAAAAAGACATCGGTCATTCCAACCGAGTTTAAATTGATACTTATTTTATTTCTTGCAGAGAGTGCCATTTTATTTTCCTGTTTTAACCGGTTCGTTCAGAATATCCATAAACTCGGTGAGCGTGGCCTCGAGATTGAACACTACTTTTTCAACCTTCACAACAAGTGTATTGTAGGCAAAATAACAAATAATAGCCACAGTAAGACCTGCCACCGTAGTAATAAGTGCGGTATAGATACCACCAGAGAGAATTGAAACTTCAATATTGTTTCCGGCCTGTGACATTGCATAAAAGGATTGTACCATTCCTATTACCGTACCAAGAAACCCAAGCATAGGTTCAGTTCCTGTAATTGTTGCAAGTGTTGGAAATCCTTTCTCAAGTTTTGAGATTTCCAGTTTTCCTACATTTTCAATTGCAGTGTTAATGTCACTCAATGGCCTTCCAAGCCTGCTTATACCTTTTTCGACCATTCTTGCAGACGGTGAATCGGTGGAACGGCATAAAGCAAGAGCTGCGTCAATCTTACCTTCATGAATATAGTCTTTTATTCTATTCATGAAATTCACATCTTCTGTACTTGCTTTTTTTATGACATAATATCTTTCGATAAAAATATATGCTGCAATTATTGAAAGAAGAAGTATTGGTATCATTACCCAACCCCCCTTTATTGCAAGATCAATTAATGTCATTTTTGATTTTGCAGCAGCTTCCAGGTTTGTATCCTGCATTAATAAAAGAATATATTCCATTATTTAAGATTAAATTTATTATTAATTATTATAACACATTCTCCTCATAAATATTGAGGAAGAGCATTGGAAAACAAAATTAGTAAAAAACGTATTCCCTGAAATAATTATTATACCGGGTTAATAACAGATGAGCATTATTTATTAACCATATTAATATTTTCTTCTTTTTTAGCCGACTCCTTTTCTTTCTTGTTAAACAAATCTTTAAAACTATCGAAATCGTGTCTGTAAAACAACCCTATTCCTTGTGTGTACTGGACTCCGTTATCTATATAGATATTGTCGATCGACCTATTAAAGAATTTAAACCTCAAATGTTCACTTAATTTATATTCAATTTCAAAATCTCCGGTTATAGTGTTTGTTTTTGATGTTCCTATTCTTCCCTGTGCCTGGTTTCCTGCCACATCAAAATTGCCATTAATAGTTACCCTGTCGTTAAGAAGTTGTGTGGAAAGTGCAACCTGAAGTTCGTTTGAGTTAGGGAGAGACTGGAATTCGGGCCTGTAGTATATTCCTATATCAAAGTCTTTGCTTATCTGGGAAAGCCAGTTACTGAGCTGGTTCGATAGCATTTCCATAGTCGTTACTCCCACTGTCGCTGATCCTATGCTGGCAGTCTTTGCTTGTGTGCCCAGAGTAGGATCTGCATAAAACCTGTTCATTACAAGTAAGAAAAGAAACTGGCGGCTCATCTCTTCGTCCGATTTGATAATACTTCTTAGATAGGCTTTTGTTTCCTCGTCGGCTGTCGGAAGATTTATATCGAATCCCACAACCGGATTAAAAAGTTTTCCTGTAAGCACCAGCAGACACTCCACAGGTATTCTTTCATTTTGTTGTGATTCGGGTAGAATACCCGGCATTATATCATAAAGTGAAGCTCGTGTTTTATATATTGCTTTAATATCGATATCGGCATCATTAATATCGCCGTTAAAAGATATTTTTCCACCGTTTTCTACAGAAAAAGATTTGTTTATTATGTTGCCAAGTGTGAATAGATAATCTCCGCTCTCAATCGTGTAATCGCCAAAAATCTTAAAAACACCTTTACGGTCAAGGCTAATGTTTAGATTGCCTCTTCCTGAGGCTTTCATAATATCACCTGCTTTGGGATCAATAAGTAGTTGAACCTCGGCATCGGGTGTTACCTCAAGATCGATTGATAATTCAATTGGCTTGCCCTGTTTTTTTGAAATGGCCGGTTTTTTTTGTTGAAAAGCTTCTGAAGAATCGCTTTCGGAAGGGGCAACAAAAGTAATGAATGATTTTTCAGCTAACGATTTACCTCTCGTAAGTGGGATGTAAAACCTTGAATTCCTGCCTGTATTTACAGAAATTTCAAACTTTAAAACCGGATCAACAGGTTTAATAATTACAATACCACTTGCACTTGCAGTTCCGTAAAAGAATTCATTGTCCTTCGATTTTGTATTAAGCACTAAACAGTTGTTAATTGTAATATTTAAATCAGGAGAAAAGTCTTTGAAATTTTTATGATATACGGCTCCGCTTAAAGTTCCAGAATTACCGTTTTCATCTTTGAAAACGAGATTTTTAAAACGTATTGCATCTTTATCAAATTTTACACTATCGGTAAAAATATATTTTACTTGCAGAAAATTAATTTTCATGGTTCCATTTTCGGCAAAGAGAGTGCCTGTAACAAAAGGTTTTTTGAATTCTCCAAAAAAACGAACCGTACCGGAGGCAGTGCCTGTAATTCCGGTTGCAAATGTTTTAGCAATCGGATTCATTATCTCCATGGGAAGCCTGTCGGTTTTGATGTTTAAATCGACAAATTTGGTCTCGGGGTTATAATAACCGTTTATATCGAACATCTTTTTACCGCCAAAGTTGTTGTTTATTTCAATGTCTGCAATTTTTTTAGTTTTATTCCAGACTGAGCTAACTTTCACATCTCCATAATTGCTTTCAAGAATTTTAAAATCTCTTATTTTTATATCACTTTCGAACATCAGATTTTTGTAAACATCCGTTAAGCTTACAGTTCCCCCTAAAATCCCGTCTAAACCGAGCTCTATTTTACCAGGCTTTGAAATAGTATCTTTTTTTGTAAATTTATTCAGAACATCTATATCAATGCCATTTAACTTAAAATATATGGTGTCCATCTTGTCTTCCGATGCTGCGCCTTCGGCTATAAAATAATTATCATTATTATTAATAATAAACCTTGAAATTTTTATAGAGTTTGAGTCGGCTATAATTTCAGCCGGATTAATTTTCCAAACATTGTTTTTGACATATACCTCACCTGGTAAAA
Source organism: Bacteroidales bacterium (assembly GCA_017999895.1). Taxonomy (GTDB): domain Bacteria; phylum Bacteroidota; class Bacteroidia; order Bacteroidales; family VadinHA17; genus LD21. The sequence continues at coordinate 172,012 of JAGNKY010000004.1, read as the reverse complement.
TATTAAGCTTCATTAATGCACCTGAGGACCCTTTTTTATTCACCAATAAAGGAACAAATTCACCAGAAGCTTCGAAAAAACCTTTATGTGATTCATTATCTCTTTCAAGCCATTCAATATTTGTTCTGAAGTGATCGGGGAAGGATGAAAAATTAATATAGAAGTTTTTAAGCTCAGCTATATTCATAAGGTTAAATGATGATGTTTTTATCGAAGCATTTAAAAGAGAATCCGAATAATGTGCTTCAAATGATAGTTTGTCCAGGATATTGTTTTTTATTCCAAAATATTTTGCTTCGCCAGTAATATAAATTAAACTGTCAGGTTTTATAATGCCTTGTATAGTGCTTTTGTCGGAAATCGTCAAACCTGTTTTAAGGAATTTATTTAACTCTTCAGTTTTCCTGAAGTTTATCAGGAAGTTAAAGGAATTAGCAGTATGGTAAGGTTTTATGGAGAAATTATTATATTTTGAAGGGAACATGGTTGCAAGCACATTTTTAAAGTCGCTACCTATAGATGAAAAATTATACCGGCCTTTTATCTCAGTAGTCAAGAAATCGGTTTTAAGGGTTAATATCCTGGCGTTATTCTCGGAAAAAGTCTTAAGTAAAAACTCATTTACCTTAAGGTTATTACCATATTTTCTGAAATCGGAATTGTGAAGTCTGATTTCGCCATCAAGGTTGTCGATATTGTTACCTTTGAAATTTGCCGTGACAAGTAAGGATAAGGCAGACGTTGAATCAGTTTTGTCAATGTTAAGTTTGAAAAGGTCAGCTTTTTTGATATCGAGAGTGAAATCGAACTCAGGCAATTCTTCCCTGAAGTCGAACATGCCCGATAAATCCATTTTCATATTCTCATCTTCAGCTTTTATTGTTCCGTCCCATGTCTTATCTGTAAAATAACCGGCAAGTTTAATTTTTTCGTATTTGTAATTATTGATTTCTATACTATCAATTATTCCTGCAACATTAACAGCAAATGTTTTGAATGATTCTGTTTTTCCGTCAACGTCGGCAGTAATCGTAGATTGTCCCAGAAGTGTACTGTTACCGGATAGTTCGCCAATATTTATTCCGGTGCCTTTAACACTTCCTTTTATGGTAAAAATTTTTGAGCCTTCCGGCCTTAATGAAACATCGGTTGAGACGGAACCGTATGGCGTAAACAGCTTTCCATAGGTTACAAAATCGTTAATAAAACCTGTAAAACTACCTGTAAATGTTATATTTTCAATTTTTCTTATGTTTTCAGGCAATGTCAAAATCTTTCCTTCCGGAATTCTAATCAACATTAAGTCGTTTGCCGATGTTTTGAGACTATTAATTTCACAGAAAATAAAAGTATTTTTTATATCTGGAAGGCCTGAAAGAGCAAAATTCATGTAGATGTCGGTTTTGTCCATCCCTTTTATTCTTATTTTCCTCCCCCTAAGTTCGGAGACTGTACCTTTTACTTCTCCTTCAAATCCAAATGTGTTTTCTGGCATTGCTTTTACAGGTATGAAATATTTAAGATCCTGACCACTTATTGCAGACTGAGTAATTTTTATGTCGAATATTGCTGTATTGTTGAAGTTTTTGAAACCTGTGATTGAATCACCGAGAACTGCAATCAGAGGGGCATTGATTTCGGATGAATCACACTCAATTATAGCATCGGTGAAAACAATTTTTTTGTTATAAACAGATAATTTCGATTTCATATCACGAATGCCGAATCCACTTTGTTCTTTCATTTTCACTCCGTCAATTTCCATATATACTGAATCACCCTGAACAAAGAAATCATTCATAGCGAAATCGATCCCGCTTATTCTGATATTCCTGTAATCCATTCTTGTTTTGGGTTCAGGTCTTATCATTTTTATCTGGCAGAATTTACCGTCTTTAATTTCAGCTCTTCCCATTCTCATTGTAAATTTTCCAGGCTTTGATTTTTTTTCTTCTTTCCTCAACATATTGAGGTACCAATTCACATTCATCAAGCCCGACGAATCGGTAATTAAAAAGAATGAAGGTTTCGTAGCAACAACTTTACCCAGCCTTACATCCTGGTTTTTAATATCTAATTTTTTTATAGTGGCTGTCAGTTGAGGTAAAAAGAGGAGAGTGTCGAGGTTCTGATCTTTTATAAGAATGTTTTTTGCTGTAAGCCTGTTGAAGAATGTGAATTTTATTTTTTCGAGAGTTATTTGAGAATTTATTTCTCTTGATATATATGACGTAATTTTTTTTGAGATATAAGTTTGTGAAAAAGAAAAACTTACTATCAGCATAACTAATAAAACGAAGACTATGACAACAGTTAATGTTGCCATAATAATCCCTGCTGTTTTTTTAATATTTTTGTGCATTGAATCTGCCGGGAAAAACGATATAAATATAACTTAAAAGTTGGTAATAAAAAAGCCTTATGAGTATTACTATTCTTGCCATAGAATCGTCATGTGACGATACTTCTGCTGCTATTGTAAGAGATGGTTATGTTCTTTCCAATCTTATTTCCACTCAGGATGTGCATAATTCGTATGGAGGCGTTGTTCCTGAATTAGCATCACGTGCACATCAGGTAAATATTATTCCTGTTGTTGATCAGGCAATAAAAAGGGCAGGTATTTCATTAAAAGATATTTCGGCTGTTGCATTTACACGCGGGCCAGGCTTAATGGGTTCCTTGCTGGTTGGCACTTCATTTGCTAAAGGTTTCGCTCTTGCCCTCAGGATTCCGATAATTGAAGTCAACCACTTACAGGCTCACGTTCTGTCTCATTTTATAAAAAAAGAGGATGGCAGTGCCAATAATCCTTCATTACCTTTCCTATGTCTACTTGTTTCCGGAGGTCACACCCAGATTATAATTGTACATAACTATTACGAAATGGAAGTGGCTGGCAGAACGATTGATGACGCTGCAGGTGAAGCTTTTGATAAATGTGGCAAGTTAATGGGTCTGCCTTATCCATCCGGCCCAACAATCGATAAACTGGCAATTTCAGGAAATAAAAATGCATTTAAATTTACCAGACCGTCTGTACCCGGACTTGATTTCAGTTTCAGCGGATTAAAAACGAACTTTTTGTATTTTCTGCGCGATAGAATGAAGGAAAACAATTCGTTCATCGAAGAAAATATGGCCGACCTGTGTGCTTCTTTACAGAATACGATTATTTCAATTCTTATGGAAAAACTTATTAAAGCTTCGGAATTGACAGGAATAAAAGAAGTGGGAATTGCAGGAGGCGTTTCGGCTAATTCTGGCTTACGAGAAGCATTGAAAAAGGAAGGGGAAAGGAGAGGATGGAATGTTTATATCCCTGAATTTATTTATACGACCGATAATGCGGCAATGGTAGGTATCGCCGGATATTATAAATATATCAATGGTGCGTTTGCATCATTCGATATTTCTCCTCTGGCAAGGTTCGAAATATGATTTTTAGAGCTTTTTATCAATATCATACAATTTTTATAAAACAGAGAAATATAAGTATTATTAACCTCTATCAAAAAATTGTATATATTAGAACAAATAATTATTATGCAAGAACTTCGGATAGAACGCGGACGAAACACGCCGGAAATAATTCTCAATCCTGAAGGGATTATCAGAATTAGCGGCCTTTCTATCCCTGAAAATGCAGAAGAATTTTATACGCCTGTTTCCAACTGGATCAATGATTATATCGAATTCCCCGCCGATGTTACAACTGTTGACGTAAATCTGGAATATTTTAATAGTGCAAGTGCTAAAGTACTTATAAAATTTTTTCAGAAAATCATTTATGTCTCCCTGAAAAATAAAAAATATATTTTCAACTGGTATTACGAAGAAGGCGACGAGGATATTCTTGAACGCGGCGAATATTTTTCATCAATTTTGTCGGTTCCAATCAACTTTATAAAAATAGAAAATAAATAGCAATAGGATAAATCAATTATCCATTCTCAATATGCGAGGATCATGTTTTTCTCCCGGCCATAACCCTTTATCCATATTTTGTTTCTGTAAACTTCTACAACCGCATAACTGTTAAGATCTTCGGTTTCAACCATTCCTTTGAAATTTACAAAATGTTTCATGCCTGAGTTACCATAATTTCCGGCGTGATTGTGTCCGTTGAACCATGCAATTATATTGTCGTACGGCTGAATCGCAGCCAAAACTTCTTTGTAATTAAGAAGATTATGCTCATTTTGCGGCCACACCGGGAAATGACAAATAATAAAAACTTTTTGATTTTCTTTCTTCGAACTGTTAAGCTGGTTTATAAGCCACGATATCTGCCGCGAACTTATGCCTCCATTCCAATCCATTGCATTTGGTTCACCTTCAGCTTCGAGCTTTTTGATCAATTCGGATGCCTGTTTTTTCACCGTATTGTTTGTCGTTCCATAAGTGCTTATCTCATTTCCATCGAGAATAACGAATCTGAACTGATTATAAGTAAAAGAATAATAACCATTCTTAATCCCAAGTAGCGGTCGGACTCGTTTTTTATGTTTCTCTTCAACGGAGAAATCGTGGTTGCCTGCCACGTGATAAACTTTTATTCCGCTGTTTTTAATTACTTCCAGCATCGGATCGAACGAAGCGAAGTCTTTGTCAATCAAATCGCCAAGATTAATGATAAAATCAGGATTTAAATCTTTCATAGAAGTAGTTGCTTCCTTGAGTTTTTCCAGAGAAGAGCGGAAATATCTCGAGCCTGACGGTTCACAGTCGCAATATTGAGCATCTGCAAATACGCCGAAACTGAAAAGCGGTTTCTGTTCCTGCCCGGAAATCAATAAGTAAGACCCATCCTGATAATCAGGATCAAAGAAGGAAAATATCATAGTAATAATAAGTGCTGTATAAAATTTCATTGAACGGTCATTGGGAAATAAAAGTAGATAAATTTTTTTATTTGAATAATATGGGTCTTATCAAGGAGAAAAATAAAAAGGTGCAATGTTGGAACTGCACCTTTTTATTCTTAACCTGAACCCTGCGTTATTCTAAAAGAGGGTTCGAAACCCTGCCCATAAAAATTATCGTATTAGTTGTTATTTCGCGGATAATATATATAAAAGGCCTGTTGATATCAATTAATAATGGATTATCTGGCCCGAGTGAAGTAAGAAGAATAGCCACAACAGTTGCAGCTGCAGCTTCTGTTCCTTCTTCATTTGTTTCGATAAAAGTCTGATGCAAAACTGAATCAATGCGTAACGGTGCATCAGCAATATTTGTAAAATCAGCATAATCAGTAAAGGCAATTTCCATACCCATATCCGCGAGTATTTCGTTCAGTGATTTTTTGTATTTGTATTTGAAACGAGGCATGTATAGATTCACTTTCCCTGGAGAAAGCGATTTTGTCCATTCATTGAATTTTAACTCACTTAAATTAGCTATAAAGAGTGTATTTAACTGGTTATCAGGCAGGATTACATCCATCACGAAATTTCCCTGACCATAAGGAAGCTCTACCATAGTAAATCCTTCACCTTGAAATACTTTATGAGTTTCTGCCTGGCTCATTGAAGGCACTTCTAACTGACCGCCTCCTGCAACTGTAAACTGGCGCGGTTTTGTTTCAGCTTTGTCGAACTCATATTTCCACATACCTTTAAAATATATTGCATTTATCAGCAACATAACCGTTGCAGGATCAAGTTGGTCAATCATATCTTTTATTAATCCATTGGTATTATCTTCAATCCATTGATTGATAATGGATGGTGTATTGGCGTCATTTATATTAAATGATTTTGATTCTGCCATATAATAATCAGTAAGAACATCAATGAAAGCTTTTTTCACACTGAAGTTTTGTTCAGTCCATACCGAATTGGCTATCTTCATTGCCACCTTCTTATCAACCGACAGAAGCGCTGCTGTAAGGTCTTTGTATGAACGATTGAGTTCTTCGATGCTTATATTGCTGACACGTAAAGCTTTGAGAATTGAGTCGCGTGTAGGGCCGTCTGCACCGTTGACAGTCATCGAAAGGGCATAGGAGATACTAAGAGGAGAAATCATTATATTCTTTTCAGGTGGTTCATTTTCGAGAATTTTCCTGAAAATGTCGAAGGCAAACTCGTTACCCGATTTCACGAGAGCAACTTGTTTGCCGGTCAGATTAATCGGAATAGGATCCCCGGGATTATCGTCATTGCTTTTTTCACACGAGATTGATAAAGAAATGGGAATTAGCAGAATTCCAAACAGATAAAATATTCCTGATGGTTTCATTTTTTGGGCATCAATTAATTAACATAATTGATGCCCAAAAACCATGCCATTTATTTAACTGCCTTTAACTGTTTTCTTTGCCGTAAAATGCTTCTCTGCCTGGATATCTGAACCTTCGTACAGCAATTTCCGGAGGATAAATAAAATAGTTCAATTCAGCTTCTGCACAAAGCCGGTTATCATTATCGAACAGACGACATATAATTATAGCATTATTACTTGTCATTTCTTCTATGTGTGAATAAACTGTAACAACGCCTTTGTTTATATAAACAGGATGATAATATTTAATATTCAAGGTTGAGGTAACACCTGCAGTGTTTCCTTTGGTATAAACAGTCCATGCAGCTGTTTCATCGAATAGAGTGGCAATTATACCACCATGTAGCATATTCGGATAACCCTGATAAACTTCGGAAGGTTTCCATTTTGTGATTAGTTTATCATCGTCTTCCATGAACTCGAGCTTCAACCCTGACGGATTGAAAGGCCCACAGCCAAAGCACCTGTTGATTTCCGCTTCAAAGGGATTGATTATTTTCCTTATCATTAAAGTTTATCTTTTTTGATTTTTCGCGATATATTTTAAGTTGAGTAAAGGAAATAATAAGCATTATAATACCAAGAATGACGAAGAGAACCAGAATCATGAACGACGGTTGTTTAATTCCGAAAATAGGATGTTTAAGGCGATAGATATAGCCGTATATTGCAATAAAAATTACCACGATTGAAATAACAAAGGAGGTAATAATAGTTGTTCTGTCTAAAATTCGTGTAGTTTTATATAAATCTGTATGCCTGAACTTCGAGTATGAAGAGTGAGCATAAGCATTTGCTCGCCTGCGAGCCTGCTCGCTCCGGTATTTTCTCCATTCTTCCATGGTAATTCCCGCATCATAGTCCAGTGAGTTTAACCGGTTAAAATTTGTAATCAGAAATTCGTAGGCTTCTGTAGCGGCAATAAATATATCTTCTGCTCCTGGTTTATGATTGACGTCAGGATGATATTCTCTTGCTATCTTACGATATGATTTTTTTATCTCTTCGATAGAAGATCCTTTTGAGAGGCCAAGGATGCTGTAATAATCAGCCACATTCATAACTGACTCATTAAATGACCATTAGAATTTACTAATTTACTTTATGTTATATAATTACTTACAATTTTTAATGAAATTTTTACCGGTTGATGCAAAAACTAAATTACAAGATACAAAAAATTGTGTAAAATAAAAATCATAATCTTTTCAATATCTGATAAGTTATTGATTTTGTTTCCTTACCATGGATAATGGCATTCGTTAATAAAATATTTTAATTTATGGTTGTCCCAATGATGAAGACAAGAATAGTTTATCACTGTTAGTACCGATTAACACGGATTTATTTTGATTCAACCCATGAACTCTGTAGTATAATAAAGAATTATTTCACGAATAAAATTTATATTCTTTGATTTATTAAGTAATTATTTTACAATTCCTGAAAATCCCATGAATGCGAGGGAAAGAATTCCTGCAGTGATAAGTGAAATTGGAGCTCCCTTCATTCCTTTTGGTATATTAACAAGTTCGAGTTGTTCCCTTATTCCGGCAAGAATTACAAGAGCGAGGCCGAAGCCTATAGCTGTTGCTGCGCTGTAAACGACCGATTCAGCGAGGGTATAGTTCTTTTTTATTACAAGAAGTGAAACTCCGAGAACCATACAATTGGTAGTTATAAGCGGAAGAAATATACCGAGTGCCTGATAAAGCGGTCTGCTTATTTTTTTAAGTACTATTTCAACCATCTGAACAAGGGTTGCAATAACAAGTATATAGGTTATTGTCTGCATGAAAGCAAGTCCGAGTTTAACAAGAATAAAAGTATAAATCAGATGAGTAACGAGAGTTGAAAGTACGACTACAAATACTACTGCGCCAGCCATACCTAACGAAGTGTTTATTTTGTTCGATACGCCAAGAAAAGGGCAGATGCCAAGAAATTGTGAAAGAACTACATTGTTTACAAATATGGCGGAAATGATAATTAGTATATATTCCATGTTTTAAGCCTCCTGTGTTTTTTTAATTTTATTGACTATAGCTATAATATATCCAAGGGCGATAAAGGCTCCCGGTGCCAATATGAAAACAAGGATTCCGTCGCCCTGAATTATTTTATGTCCGAAGATAGCGCCGTTTCCCAGCAACTCACGTATAATTCCCAATACTCCAAGTGAAGTTGTAAATCCGAGTCCCATTCCGGCTCCGTCGAGGAAAGAAGCAAAAACACCGTTTTTGCTTGCAAAGGCTTCTGCTCTTGCGAGTACTATACAGTTAACAACGATCAGTGGAATGAATATCCCGAGTGTATTATATAATGTCGGAACAAAAGCCTGCATTATAAGGTCAACGATTGTAACAAATGATGCTATTACTACTATAAATGCCGGAATTCTCACTTTGTCCGGAATAACGCCTGAGAGCAATGATATAACAATATTTGAACAGGTAAGGACAAAAGTAGTAGCCAGTCCCATCCCTATTCCGTTTAATGCCGATGTTGTAGTAGCCAGGGCAGGACACATTCCAATGAGAAGAACCAGTACAGGGTTTTCTTTTAAAAATCCTTTTGTGAATTCGTTTATTTTGCTCATATCAAACCTCCTTTCTTAAGTGTGTTGTATGCTCGTTCAATAGCATCGCAGAAAGCTCTTGAACTTATTGTTGCTGCTGTGATAGCGTCAACCTGTCCACCGTCTTTTTTAACTTTAAGGCTGAAGTTTTCAGGATTTTTTCCATTGAATTGTTCTCTAAAGCCTGGATCGGTAATTTTGGATCCAAGGCCAGGAGTCTCTTTATGTTCCAGAACACTGGTATTGATGATTGTACCATCGGGTTTGAACCCTACCATTATTCCTATGAAACCGCTGAAGCCCTTTTGTGTTCCGGCTTTTACCGCATAAGCTACAATTTCATCGCCCACCTTTGCAGGATAAATTTCAAGTGAATCGCCATCGTCTGTTGGCAGTATAAACATTTCGCTGCCCGGGGTATTATCGAATGAAGGCACAACAGCTTTAATGGCTTCGAGCTTATTTTTCATACTTGTGACTTCAATGGGTTTTTTTGTAATTTCATAAACAAAACCGAGCGCTGCAGAAGCTCCAATCGTTATAAGCGTAAGTGACAGTACCATGTTTTTTAGAGTTGATTCAATCTTTGCCATGTTTAACCTCCTCTCCGAATCGTTTGGGTTTAATATATGCATTCATGAGCGGAACAAAAGCATTCATTATCAGAATTGCAAAAGAAACGCCTTCGGGATATGCTCCAAACACTCTTATTAAAATCGTTATCACTCCTATTCCAATACCGTATAAGATCATTGCAGCCGGCACCATAGGAGAAGTAACATAATCGGTCGCCATAAAGATTGCTCCCAGAAGAATGCCTCCAGTAAGAATATGAAACAGAGGATCGGCATTTTTTTCTGGATTAACCAGCCAGAGTATAGTTGTAAAAATAACCACACTTCCTATAACTGCAATCGGTATATGCCATGTTATTACTTTTTTAATAAGCAGATATACAAAACCGATAAGCAATGCCAGAGCGGCTATTTCTCCCATCGAACCTCCTTTATATCCGTAAAACATTTGCATATGACTTGGTACCTGCTCCATAATCTGTGAAATATTTTCTCCGTTATGTAATCCCTGTTTAAGAGTTCCAAGAGGGGTTGCGCCGGTTACTACATCGGTATAACCCTTCCCTTGTTGTTGAGGCTGCCCGTCAGCCGTAGTTGCTCCGGCATTTATATCTATATCTTTATTTTTATTTCCTTTCCTCTGCATTCCGGGTCGTTCTTTCTCTATTGAAACTATTGATGATTCGATAACTTCGTTGGAGGCTGCTGTCTTGAATCCTGAAGGTACCGGCCAGGTAGTCATCTGAACAGGAAACGATATCAGAAGAAAAACACGTGCAACAAGTGCCGGATTGAACGGATTATTGCCAAGTCCTCCAAAACTCATCTTCCCTATACCAATTGCTACAAGAGCTCCGATGATAATCAACAGTATAGGAAGATTTGACGGAACGTTGAATGCAAGAAGGATACCTGTAACGATAGCTGAGCCGTCAGTTATAGTAACAGGTCCTCTTATAAGATATTTTTGGATTAAGTATTCAAAAATAACGCACGACAGAACGGAAGTTAAGGTAACTATGATAGCTCCCCAACCGAAATAATAAATGGCAGCAATCAGTGCAGGGATAAGTGCAATAATGACGTTATACATCATTTTTTTTGTACTATCCTTTGCATGAATATGCGGAGAGTTGGAAACTTTTAGCAAACGACTCATTTCTAAACGATTATTTCATATTTTTTTCTCGTATCATTTTCATTACGGTGGTTTTGCCCAGCCTTATATAGTCGAGCAAAGGTCTGTATGCAGGGCAGATATAACTGCATGATCCGCACTCCATACAATCGGTAACCATTTCATCTTGCATTCTTTCGAATAGATTTTTTTCTGCAAGTGACATAAGTAGATATGGTTCGAGATTCATAGGGCACGCACGAATACACTTACTACAGCGAATACACGGTCCAAAAGGAGTTCTTGTTGATTCTCCATTGGCAAAAACTACAATTCCTGATGTGCCTTTTACAACAGGGACCTGAAGGTTGCTTAATGCTTTTCCCATCATAGGTCCGCCGCTTATTACTTTAATCGCATCTTCAGGAAGCCCCCCTGCGGTATCTATAAGCTGAGATACCGCTGTCCCGACTCGAACTATATAATTGCCGGCTCTTTTTAGCGAGCTACCGCTTACTGTGACAACTCTTTCGATTAGTGGCTTGTTTTTCTGTACTGCTTCGTATACTGCAAAAGCAGTTCCGGCATTCTGTACCACTACGCCAACGTCAATAGGTAATCTGCCTGAAGGAACTTCACGGCCGGTAATCGCCTTTATTAATTGTTTTTCGCCACCCTGCGGATATTTTACTTTTAGAGGCTGAATAAAAATATCCCCGTCACCTTTAACCAATTCATCCAGAAGTGAAATAGCATCGGCTTTATTGTTCTCGATGGCAATAATTGCTCTGTTTACTCCAAGAGCTTTCATCATTATCCTTGTGCCAACGATAATTTCATTGCCTTTCTCGAGCATTAGCCTGTGATCGGATGTCAGATAAGGTTCACATTCAGCACCATTTATGATAAGCAAATTACATTTCTTATTTTCAGGCACTTTTAATTTTATATGCGTCGGGAATGCTGCTCCTCCAAGACCTACAATGCCTGCATCCTGAATTTTCTTAATTATCTCTTCAGGAGTATCTTTTATCTCTTCGATTAAATCATTACTTCTATCCACTTCAGATATCCATTCATCTCCAGTAACATTAATAAAAATACATAACTGTTTATATCCGGACGTATCAATAGCATTATCAATTTTTAAAACTGTTCCTGAAAAAGAGGAATGAATATTTGCCGAAAAATATCCTGCAGCCTTTGCAATAAGCTGACCTGTTAGTACTTTATCACCCCGGTTTACTATTGGAATTGCAGGCGAACCGGAATGTTGTGCAACAGGTATAATAACCGATGCTGGTTGTGGTAATTTCTCAATGCGACAGGCAGCTGTCAGTTTGTTTTCAGGCGGATGGATGCCGCCTTTCGGGAATGTTTTTAATGCTTTCAAAATTTCTTTATTATAATTTTTATTATTATCTTTAATATATTATTCTTCCTTCACTGGTTCTTGAATAGTTTCGGTTTTAGCTTTTCTGGGTGGAAAATTTGCTTCCACAATAGCATTTGTTGGACATTCGGTAACACACTTCCTGCATAATGTGCATTTGAACGAATCAATATACGCCAGGAAGTTTTCAATAGTTATAGCATCATACTCGCAAACTTTAATACATTTAGTACAACCGGTACATGCCACCTTACAAGCTTTAAGTGCCACTCCACCCTTATCGTAATTGACGCAAGCAACAAATATTTTTCTGTCTTTTTTTACTTTTTTACGAAGTTCAATGATATTTCTCGGACAAGCTTTTACACAGGCAGCACATCCTGTGCATTTATCATCGAGGATTACAGGCAATCCTGTTTTTTCATCGGTATACATTGCATTAAACAGACATGCATTTACGCAATCTCCATATTTTATGCAACCATATTGACAGTCGGTTTCACCTCCATAAAGGTTATGAACAATAATACATTTTTTAGCACCGTCGTATTCAGAAGTTCGGTAGCAATTATCGTAAGATCCCTGACAACGAACAACAGCAATCATACTTTCAGTTTTAACGGCTTCTTTGCCAAGTACTTTTGCCACTTCATTCATGACGTTTTCACCGCCGACGGGACAGTTATAACTTTCAAGGCTTTCTGCCTTAATGAGTGCCTCGGCAAAATTGCGGCAGCCGGTAAAACCACATCCTCCACAATTTGCTCCTGGCAATATCTGCTGAATAATGTCTATTCTTGGATCTTCATAAACTTTGAATTTCTGCGAAACATAATAAAGAATAATCGATGCCGCCAGCCCTATTGAGCCAAGTAATGCAACCGATAATAGAATTGTATGCCCCATTTGCTTATAACTTTTTTATCCTGAATGAAAATATTTTAGAAATCTTACTACCCGATAAATAAAGAATAAAATAGTATAAAGCTGTGGCGACCAATGATATTAATCCTGCCATAGCTTCACCTACTGATAATCCGATAAGTACAAAAAATATAGCGATAAGTATTAACAGCGGCATTATATACCCTATAAATAAAGCCATATAGCTTTGAGACTTGCTTATAGAAACAAGTACTTTTGAACCTTCAGGTATATCGAAATGGCCCTCAATTTTTATAGTTTTATCATTTGATCTGCCGACACTGCAGAAATTAAAAGCCTTGCATCCGGCACAGCTTATTTGACTGTCAATCATCACTGTAACCGAATCAGGTTCGGCTGAAACGACCACTCCTTCGTGTGTTATTTCCTTTTCCGCCACAGTTTTTAAAATTGAATTAGCAAAATTATATTTCCCTTTCGAACTATATCTGTTTTTTTACAATTTTTAATAAAAAATAGATATTAAAAAATTTAAACTTATTAGGTTCATAATATACATTTAATGTAGTAAATAAGTTGAAATCAAAATCATATCAGTTTTAACTAATATTACTCCATGAATACTTTCTTTCGAAGAGTTTCTTAAGTTGGATTTGTAGCACAGCATTTTTTTCATCTTTTAGCATCGGGTCTTCCTCGAGAATTGAGGCGGCAATATTTCTTACATATTCTATTAACTGACCGTCTTTAGCCAGGTCGCTTATTTTGAGGTCGAAAGGTATTCCGCTTTGCTGTGTTCCTTCAATATCGCCGGGGCCTCTTAGCTTAAGGTCGGCTTCAGCGATTTCGAATCCGTCATTCGATTTTACCATAATTTCAATCCTTGTAGCAGCTTCTTTCGAGAGTTTCTCCGAAGTCATAAGGATGCAATACGACTGATCTGAGCCTCTTCCTACACGGCCTCTTAGCTGATGGAGTTGTGAAAGGCCGAATCTCTCAGCACTTTCAATTATCATTACCGTTGCATTGGGCACATCTACTCCAACTTCAATAACTGTTGTGGCAACCATTATCTGAGCTTTTCCTTCCCTGAAAAGCCTCATTGAGATCTCTTTGTTTTCTGCTGTCATTCTGCCATGAAGTACACTTATGCAATATGTGGAAGGAGGAAAAGCCCGGGAAAGAATATCCAGGCCTTCGTCGAGATTTTTATAATCGAGTTTTTCCGAGCCTTCTATCAAAGGATAAACTATATAAATTTGTCTTCCTTTAGCAATCTGGCTGCGGATAAAAGCAAAGACCCTGTTTCTTTCAGAGTCGGTGAAGTGCATAGTTTTAACCGGTTTTCTGTCCGGAGGCATCTCGTCAATCACCGAAATATCGAGGTCACCATAGAGAGTCATTGCAAGTGTCCGTGGAATGGGAGTGGCAGTCATAACAAGTACATGTGGTGGATTGAGGCTTTTTTCCCACAATTTTGCCCTTTGAGCCACTCCGAACCTGTGTTGTTCGTCTATGATTGCAAGTCCAAGCCTGCTGAATCGAACATTTTCTTCTATTAATGCATGTGTCCCTATAAGAATTACCGGCTTGTCACCGGCAAGCATTTTTTCAATATATTTCCTTTCTGACTTTTTTGTTGAACCGGTAAGAAGCAGAACTTCTATTCCTATTCCTTCGGTAAAATTGCAAACCGACCTGTAATGCTGGTACGCAAGGATTTCTGTGGGAGTCATGATGCACGACTGGTAACCGTTATCAGCCGCAATCAGCATTGCCATAATTGCCACAAGAGTTTTACCGCTTCCGACATCACCTTGTAAAAGGCGGTTCATCTGCTTGCCAGATTTCAGGTCTCTCCTTATTTCTTTTATAACTCTTTTCTGGGCATTTGTTAATCCAAAATGCAGGTTGGAATAATAAAATTTGTTGAAAAAATCTCCAACTTTAGCAAAAACAAACCCGGGAGTGTTGATGTTCCTTTGAACTTTATACATTAGCAAATTAAGCTGGATATAAAAAAGTTCTTCGAATTTCAGGCGGTGTTTTGACCTGGCAAGTTCACGGGCATTAGAAGGAAAATGGATATTATAGAGTGCGTCATGAAGAGTCATTAGTGAATATTTCTCAATAATATATGAGGGCAGAGTTTCGGGTATTCTAAAATTAATAGATTTCAGGAGGTTACTTACAAGTTTGCTTATAAATTTTGAAGTTATAAGGCTGTTTTTAAGCTCTTCGGTCGTTCTGTATTGTGCCTGAAATGCCGAAGCAATCCTCTGTTCCATCTTTTCAACAGGATCAACCTCGGGATGAATAATATTAATAATTCCGTTAAAAACTCCAGGCTTCCCAAAAATCACATATTTCTCGCCTGCAGGATAAGTATCCGGTATCCATTTCGTTCCTCTAAACCAGATGAGTTTTATGCTTCCTGTTTCATCCGAAAACTCTGCTGCAAGCCTTTTATTTGTACCTTTGCCTTCATAAAAATATTTAATTATCGTACCTTTTATCTGAACATAAGGCAAGTCTGGATCGAGTTCATTAATATTATAAATCTTTGTCCGGTCTATATATCTATATGGAAAATAGTATAAAAGATCTCTGTAGCATCTGATATTAAGTTCTTTATTAAGCTGTTCGGCTCTTTTTGGTCCAACTCCTGGTAAATATTTAATATCGGTATCAAAGAAATTCTGCATGTTTAAATTGGACTTAAAAGAGAGATACAATTCATTTCCGAAAATAAATAATTTTGAAAAGGTATCATAATTTAATAATACATTAATAATATCAGAATGTCAATCAACGGGCATAAAATTGCTAACTATTTCAAGTACAAGATATTATCATCACATAAAAAAGGGTTTGGGCTCCACAGTCCTTTTGTTTACAATCTGGTAACAAAAATATTCAGGAATAAATTTAACCCTGAAATTGTCTGTAAAATAGAAGAAATTAGGGGAAAGATGCTAACCTGCAAAGAAACAGTAGAGGTAAAAGATTATGGAACAGGCAGAAATAATGATAATCTCCGGAAGATTTCAGATATAGCAAGGAACTCTTCTGTTCCAGCAAAATATGGTAAATTACTTGCCTCTCTTGCTGGTGAATTTGGCCGTGAAAATATTATAGAGCTTGGCACGTCGTTAGGGATAAGTACTCTTTATCTCTCTTTTGGGTCACCTTCTTCAATAATACATACGGCTGAGGGATGCCCTTCATTGTCAGCTTTAGCTGAAGCCAATTTCATGGAAACAGGACGGTCAAATATACTCCTGTACAATATGAAATTTGACGATTTTTTACTTGAGATGAAAAAAGAAAAGATTTGTCCCGGACTTGTTTTTATCGATGGTGATCACAGCAAGGAATCGCTTTTACGTTATTTCGATATAATAAGTGAAATATGCGATGAAAAGAGTTTGGTTGTTATAGATGATATACATATTTCCAAAGAAATGTACGAAGCGTGGGAGAAAATTAAACAATCGGGAAAAGTGAGCATAACTATTGATATTTATCAGATGGGACTTGTTTTTTTCAGACGTGGAATTGCAAGATATGATTATATTATAAGGTATTAACAAAAATTAATAATTTAAAATTCGGTATATCGTTTATTTAATCTAATTTCGAAGGCTTTAAAATATTTATTTATGAATGACAAAGTAATAGAGATTCAGGATATTGTTAAAAATTACCAGATTGGTTCGGTTATAGTAAGAGCTTTGCGATCTGTTACACTGACAATAGAAAGAAATGAATATGTTGCTATAATGGGTCCTTCCGGATCAGGCAAATCAACTATGTTGAATCTGCTCGGCTGCCTTGATACGCCTACGAGCGGCAGTTATTTTCTCAATGGTACGGATGTAAGCAAGATGGATGATGACCAGCTTGCCGAAATACGTAATAAAGAGATTGGATTTATTTTTCAGACTTTTAATCTTCTTCCCCGATACACGGCCCTTGAAAATGTTACTCTTCCCCTTATTTATGCCGGGGTTCCAAAAGCTGAAAGGGAACAGAAAGCAATAGAGGTTCTTACACAAGTTGGCCTCGCCGATCGTATGTATCATAAACCTAATGAGCTCTCAGGAGGTCAACGGCAGAGGGTTGCAACTGCCAGAGCACTAATAAACAACCCCTCAATTATACTTGCTGACGAACCGACAGGTAACCTCGACAGCAAGACTTCACTCGATATCATGAACCTGCTCGATGAGATTCAGAAGAAAGGCAATACTGTTATTTTAGTGACACACGAGGAAGATATTGCAAAACATGCAGCCCGTATTGTAAGGCTTCTTGACGGAATGATAGCATCCGACGAGCCAAATGAAAAATATATTGGAAAGTAGGAAACAGCATACGTAATCAAGTCAGCCTGTTAAGAATCTATAAAATAAGGTTGTATGACAATTTATACCCGTGGCGGAGATGATGGAACTACCTCACTTCAAGGGGGGAAAAGGTTGCCAAAATGTCACGATCGTATTGAAGCATGCGGAACAATAGAAGAATTGATTTCATGGACAGGGTTGCTTAGGAGTTTAAAAGAAAATGAAAAGAGGAGGGATTTTCTAATATATATCCAGAATCAGTTGATGTTTTGCATCTTAGCTTTAACATCCAACTATGAAGACCGGGCAACAGGAATAATTTTACCCGCTTCGGATTGTATAAAAAATATAGAAGATGCAATAGATAAAATTGAAAACTCAGTTCGCCCTGTTAAATCTTTCATAATACCTGGTGGTAATCCTGTTGTATCATGTTGTGATATCGCAAGATGCGTGTGCCGTAGAGCCGAGAGAACAGTAGTTAAACTTAATAAAACCGAACCTGTACCTGAAATTATTATAATTTTTCTGAACCGACTTTCGGATTATTTCTTTATGTTAGGCCGACTTTTGAATTCTGAGCTTGGCAATAATGAAATTATATGGGAAGAGCGAAAATTATAATTGTATTTTATTTATATTTGCAGGTTTTTTTTAGTAAATAAAAAATTTTATTATGTATTGGACACTTGAACTAGCATCAAAACTTGAAGATGCTCCATGGCCTGCAACCAAGGATGAGCTTATTGATTATGCCATCAGGTCAGGTGCTCCGCTGGAGGTTATCGAGAACTTACAGGAGATAGAAGATGAGGGAGATATTTACGAAAGTATTGAAGATATCTGGCCCGATTACCCAAGTAAAGATGATTTCTTCTTTAATGAAGATGAGTATTGAAAAAGGCTGTGTCAACAGCCTTTTTTGTTTATCTTTTCTGTTGCTCTAATAAGCGAGTTTATTTGAATTTTCCCGGTTTTTTAAAGAAAAACATCCGATTTTTTCTTCGGACGTAGCATATCATGCCAGATGAAGCCCGGTAGCCGATAACTTTCAGGCGGACTTTTATCAGGAGGATCAAGTTTGCCATCGGGATTTTGATATTCAATTATTTCACTAATCTTGCCATCTTCGAAAAGAATTTCGATAGAAGAACATTTGGCATAATTAATTCCCATCAATTCGTTTTTATCAGCAAGAAAATAAATGGTTTCAGCGTTTCCTTCAATAATTATTCTATGTAGTTTATTATCAATGAAATACCCTGTAAGTTTTCTTCCTTTCATTTGATTGAATCGAAGAGAATCAACCTGGCTAACAACAAACGCTGAATTATACAGTTCCATACTTTCGGCTTTCCGGTTTTTTGTAAAAATTGCCATTGAATCGGCAGTAAGCTGGTTTTCTTTCGACCACAAAATCGGGGAATAGTACAACCTTATTACCGAATCTCTAAAAGAATATGAGAGTGAATCACATCGTGCCTGAATGTCGTAACTAAAAACTCTGCATCCATAATAAGCTTTCATAATCCTCCATGAAGATGAATCTCCGGCAGCTGCTAATATAACCGATCTTATGGTATCGGCATGAAGAAATAATGAATCATTATTCGATACCTGGATAAATAAAGCACTGTCGGTCATCATAAATCGTTCTGGTTCTTTGTAATACCATGCATAGTTACCTGCCAGAATCACATTATTTGCCGTGTCAGTGATGCTTATGTTTTTGAATGCCTGACCAAAACCGCTGTTATTGTTATAAAAAAGAGAATCTCCGCGTACAATCTGTTTACGGTTGTTTATTACCGGATTTTGCCAGACCGATGTTAGATCATTCTTTGTATCGTACCAGCCTTTTTCGCAATATATATATAAGCTATCGCCTTCGAGCACGGTTGGACTTATAAAGAAAGCGATGCCGCTTTCCGTGTTATATTCAAGCGAATCGGCTCTCATAGTATAATCTGGATTGACAATCAAAACACTGTCATTGAAATGAAATTTCTTTTCTGAAGCATAATAAATACCTATACGACTTGTAAGAGTATTTTCTCCGTTTATGATTTTGCCTTTGAACGGGTAGTCTGCAATTTTTGTTTTTACATCATAATTTACCACTGAAGTGTAAAGTTTTGTTTCTTTATCGATAAGTTCCACATTACCGCTTATAAAAGCTTTTTCGAGATTGCCGTCATAAAAGAGATAATCACCCGATATGGTCAGTGTATCGCCCTGATTTATTTTCACTCTGCTGAAAGCTTTAACCTGGTCACTATCGCGGTACCAATGAGCACTATCACATGTCATGAGGATATCGTTATGTTTTAATCCTACATTTCCCAGGAGGCGATAAAGATCTTTACTGACTTGTTTATCTATCACAAGTTCATTACAATAAAGCAGTTCGATTTTTTTTCTTGTTTGATTGCTGTTTGTGTACCGCGCTGTAAAGGAAAAAATTAGTAAAACCAGACAAAACGATATCAGAGCGATTGCAACTGCCTGTAATGAGTGTATTGATTTCCGGCTTTTTATCTTAGCCATTTCGGGTTCTGGAAAGGACATGATTTGAATTCATCACTTATTTTTATATAAGTTTCATCAATCTTTTTATCAATCCACTCTTTATATGCTTTTGATCGTTTTTCCAAAAGCGCCGCATTGTAGATGACCTGATAATCGCTATTGAGATCTGCAACATGCGCTGGGTACTCCTTGTCGAGCCTTACAATTCGGAATACAGTATTTCCGTTTTCATCGGTTGTTTTGAAAGGATTTGAGATCTCTCCAGGTTTAAGCTCTCTTACTATGGAATATGTCATTTTATCGAGCTCTTCAAGGGCAAAAAGACTTGTACGAGTAGAAGGATCATTTTTAACAAGCTTGCCTCCGTTAATCCTGCTGTCTTTATGTGATGAATACATCAGAGCTGCACGTTCGAATGAAATACTATCGGCTCTTATCAGTCGCGCAATACTGTCGAGCTTCGCCATCGCTTTTTCTTCCTGTTCAGGCTTTACTTTGGGCCTTATCAGAATATGTCGGGTATTAACCATATCGCCCATTCGGTCAATTAACTGAATAATATGGAAACCATATTTTGTCTCCACAATTTTTGAAACGCTGTTCTTATTTAATGAAAAAGCCACATCGGCATAAGGTTTTTCAAGTTCTCCTTTCGACATATATCCTATTTCCCCACCCTTTTTTGCCGACTCTGTATCTTCAGAATATAAAGTTGCCAGAGCGCTGAAGCTCTTGCCTGCAATTATTTCACTTCTGATTTCAAGAAGCTTTTGCCTGGCTTCTGCCTTATTCATTTCATAATCAGGTGGATCTATTTGAATGATGCTAATTTCTACTTTTGCAGGTATAACAGGAAGACTGTCGTGTGGGATTTTAGAAAAGAATTTTTTCACTTCGGATGGTGAAACTGTAATATTTTCTGCAATTTTGTTCTGAACTTCATTTATTATTTGCTGATTCTTCAAACTCTCTCTCAGGTCGGCTTTTATTTCCGTTATACTTTTTTTGAAATAGTCTTCAAGTGCTTTTTCAGAGCCGGCAATGGTTATAAATTTATTAAGCTGCATATTAAGAATACCCTCTATAGATGTATTTGACACTTCAATACTATCTATTCTTGCCTGGTCAAGAAAAAGTTTTGTCATTAGCTGTTCTTCAAAAAACATACATCTTAATTTTTCAACAGGGGTTTTGTCACCTGAAAATAATTGCTGGGCAATGCTATTCTCAATATCAGAGAGAAAAATGACTTCGTTGCCCACAATTCCTGCTACCGATTCCACAAGTTTTTGAGCCGACGCTTTCAATGGCATGAAAATGGCTACCAGAACAATCAATATTGAAATTAAAATATTACGTTTCTTATCAGTTGTATTTCCTGAAATAATTTGTTTTAACTGCTTCTTCATATATTCCGTTTTCTAGATTTTTTAGGAATTCAACCCTTCTATTATTCAAAATTATGTTTTTAATATCATTTTTTACATATTCATAAGGTGCAGTGGATGATTTTAGCCTGTAATCTCTTATAGTTATAAAATAATATGCCGATGAATCATGCGTCTCATAAAAAGAATAACGTCTAAGAAATTCTTCCGGATTGATAATTTCTTCCGGAAGTTCCACTGCAAGTTTATCGAATGAAATCCAGTTTTCACCGAAATCATCGTACTTGTCGGCAAAGTTAAAACAGTATTCCTCTAATTGTCTTATGTCCTCAGGCTTGTTTGAAATATACAATTTTCTTACTTTATCTATACCAGGTGTGCCTGAAGGAATCTTGATATAAAGGGCTTTCACAATGCTTGAATTAAGACGGAAAAGATTCTGGTTGTTTGCATAGTAATTCTCTATTTCGTTTTCGGTTACTATTGTATCCATTTTTTCGAGTATCATCTGGCGCTGATAGTGGTAAATATAAAGATTAACTTTTGTATCCTGTATCTGTTCTTCTATCTCATTTTTGTTTTCATCTGAAAGGTTTTCAAGAGCTTTGTGGAACATGATTTCTTTTCTTGCCCAACTGTTTATATAATTATTAATTGCAACAATGCTGTCTTCTTTGCTGGAATTGTTTCTAAAAATTTCCGGAATCTGATCGAGATATAATACTTTATCACCGGCTTTTGCAACAGGAATTCTCGCCTGGTTATGCTTAAGATTCCTGCAGGACATTACAGCAGTCATAAATGTAAAAATAATCAGAAGTGTTGAAAGAGTTTTATACATTTTAAAGAAATGTTCTAATTTCTTCATTAATTAATCATTTACTTTAACGTGGCAATTTTCTTTTAATTGTTTTATATCTTCATGGTCAGTAAATTCGAGAATTAATTCGTTGACTTTTTCAAAGGGTTCTGCCTTTTTATCTTTTATCCCATTCTGACATCAAAAACTATTCTTTATTTCTGTAGAGGGTATTTAATATTGCCTTGATGAGGTTTATATGCAATCAGGAATGACATGCCTTATTGTCTCTCTATAAAACATAATTCGGTTTTTTGGAATGTGTTTTATTCGGCCGATTTTCTGCTGTAATTGGGAGCCTCTCTGGTTATTGTTACATCGTGCGGATGGCTTTCAATTATTCCCGGGCCTGTAATTCTTACAAACCTGGCATCGCGTTTAAGAGTAGCGATATCTGGTGTGCCCAGGTAGCCCATACCTGCTCTTAGTCCTCCTATCATCTGGAATATAACTTCCCCAAGTGTTCCTTTGTAAGGTACTCTTGCTTCGATACCTTCGGGTACAAGTTTTTTAATATCGTCTTCTACATCCTGAAAATATCTGTCTTTGGAACCCTGGTTCATAGCCTCTACTGAGCCCATGCCGCGGTAGGTTTTGAATTTTCTTCCGTTATAAATTATTGTATCACCTGGCGACTCTTCTACTCCGGCAAAGAGTGAGCCAGCCATTATAGAATCGGCACCTGCTGCGATAGCTTTGATGATATCGCCTGAATATCTTATTCCACCGTCAGCAATAACCGGGACACCAGAACCTTCGATTGATTTTGCGACGTTATATATTGCAGAAAGTTGTGGAACACCGACTCCGGCAATAATGCGGGTAGTGCATATCGAGCCTGGTCCTATTCCTACTTTTACTCCGTCGGCACCTTCTTCTACAAGACGTTTAGCAGCTTCCGGTGTTCCTATATTTCCTGCAACAACATCTATGTAAGGGAAGTTTTTCTTAATATCTTTTAAGATGCCGATCACGTTTTTTGTGTGTGCATGTGCCGTATCGATCACAATTACATCAACATTTGCATTTATCAATGCTTCTGCTCTTTCAAGCGTATCCTTTGCTATTCCGACCGCAGCCGCCACTCGCAGGCGTCCCTTCTCATCTTTACAAGCATTGGGCCGGTCTTTGGTCTTTGTAATATCTTTGTACGTTATGAGCCCTATAAGCTTATTGTTTTCATCAACTATCGGAAGTTTTTCTATTTTGTGCTTCTGTAGAATCCTCGCAGCATCTTCAAGGTTAGTATGGTAATCGCTCGTAATAAGATTTGTAGTCATTACCTGGGAAATCTTTTTTGAATAATTGCTCTCAAACCTTAAATCGCGATTGGTGACAATGCCTTTTAAAATGCCGTTTTTATCAGTAACTGGAATACCGCCAATTTTATATTCCCTCATCAAATTTATAGCCTCGGCAACTGTTGCATCGGGGTGAATGGTGACCGGGTCAGGTATCATCACATTTTCTGCTCTTTTCACTTTTCTCACCTGAGAAGCCTGTTTTTCTACCGACATATTTTTATGAATAACGCCTATTCCTCCTTCCCGGGCAATGGCGATTGCAAGTTCCGCTTCTGTAACTGTATCCATAGCAGCCGAAACTATTGGAGTGTTCATCCTTATATTCCTTGTAAACATAGAACTTATATCGACATCTCTTGGCAATACTTCGGAATATGCAGGAATGAGAAGGACATCATCGAAAGTGAGCCCGTCAAATAAAATTTTATCATTTATGAACGACATTGCTGAATATTTTCGGTTTTACCGTCGCAATTTACAAAAAAGCTATTGGAAAATAACGATCCGTTTTTAATGAGATCGTAAAAAATTGAATTACAGTTATTATTTTTGTCTATAAACGAAAGAAAACCAAAAATAGATATCGGTTGGTTTAATTAGCGGGCTTATTAGATGGACATTGAAGAGTGCAGGAAGATATTGACGAAGTACTGGGGATTTACATCTTTCAAACCCTTACAGGAGGAAATAATAAGGTCTGTTCTTGAAGGGAAAGATACACTTGGATTGATGCCCACAGGCGGCGGCAAATCCATAACTTTTCAGGTTCCCGGCATTGCGGCCGAAGGAATATGTATTGTAATAACTCCCCTTATTGCTCTCATGAAGGAGCAGGTGGCAAGGCTTAATAATCTGGAAATAAAATCGCTCTCAATTCATTCGGGTATGACTCGTGAAGAGATAGAAATCACGCTTGAAAATTGTATTTATGGCGATTACAAATTTTTATATCTTTCTCCAGAAAGAATTTCCACGCAGCTCTTCCGGGCAAAGGCTCCGCGTCTGAACGTGTCACTTGTAGCTATTGATGAAGCTCATTGTATCTCTCAATGGGGTTACGATTTCAGACCTTCATACTTGAGAATTGTAGAGTTACGTGAATTGCTTCAAACAAACCCACCTTTTCTTGCACTTACAGCATCGGCTACATCGAAAGTTGCCGAAGATATCATGGAAAAACTGGCCTTCAAAGAGAAAAATGTGCTGCGAACAAGTTTCCGCAGAAAAAATATTTCTTATCTGGTAAGAAAAGTTGAGGACAAAAATGGCTATCTCATTAATTCTTTAAGTAAAGTTAAAGGAAGTGGAATAATTTATGTGCGCAGCAGAAAAAAATCGCATGAAGTGGCCGAAATGCTTGCAGATAAAGGATTCAGCGCCGATTATTATCATGCAGGGCTGTCGCAGGAATTGAGAGATAAAAAACAAACCTCTTGGTCGTCGGGGCAGACCCGTATAATCGTAGCTACAAATGCATTCGGAATGGGCATCGATAAACCAGATGTAAGATTCGTCATACACTGGGATATTCCCGAATCAATCGAGTCGTATTTTCAAGAGACAGGCCGAGCAGGAAGAGATAATAAACCTTCATGGGCAGTGCTGCTTTTTTCGGAAGGCGATAAAACCAGGCTAAAAAAGAGTATTGCTCATAAATTTCCTCCGATTGAAAAAATAAAGGATATTTACGAACTTTTATGCAATTATCTACAGGTACCTGTGGGATCAGGCAAAGATTCAGTTCATGATTTCAATATGCAAGATTTTGTTTCTAAATATAGGCTTCCGGTTATTGACACTTATAATAGCCTTATGTTCCTCCAGCGCGAAGGCTATCTTGAATTCACCGAGGAAATAAACAATCCGTCGAGAGTTCATTTTATTGTCGGCAGAGACGAACTCTATAAATTCCAGGTTGCAAACGAAACATACGATAAATTCATTAAATTACTTCTCCGATCATATACCGGAATGTTCACTGAATACGTCCCAATAAATGAGGAAATGCTTGCAGGGAAAGCAGGTATAAGCCGAGATACAGTATATCAGTTTCTGGTAAGGCTTTCATCTTCCAATATAATACATTATATTCCAGGCAAAAAATCCCCTCTTATTATTTTTACAGAGGAGAGACTCGACAGGAAATCACTCTCCATCTCACCTGAAAACTACTTGCATGTAAAGGAAAAATATATGATGAGGCTCGAGAAAATGTTAGAATATGCCGAATCTGAAACCAGATGCAGATCGGTTATGCTTCTTGAATATTTTGGAGAGGAATCTGATAGATGCGGAATATGCGACGTATGCAGGAAAAGAAACGAACTGGAACTCAGTAGATATGAATTCGATATCATCCTGGAAGAAATAAAATCAATCCTGGCAGTCGAAAATCCCGATGCAAGAGAACTTGTTTCAAAAGTGCAATATCCGGAAGAAAAAGTAATTAAAGTAATCCGCTGGCTGCTCGACCATAATAAAATTTTAAAAGATGAACGGCTAAAACTCCACTGGACAGAAAAACAATAATTTTAACTAATTTTGCAGCTTATTTAACTGATTCATGAAGAGAAAACCGGATTCTCTATTTTCTGGCACTATTGTTGAATTTGTTGCTTCGGCAAACGAATTCTGCAAGTATGCCGAACATGCTTCTGAAATAGAAGCTGTTAATATGCTGAAAATCCTTCAGCGATTACTTCCTTTTATTTATTTGAAAGCATCGCTTCTGCCCGACTTAGAACCTTATTTCGAGGAAGGAAATGAAAAATTCGTTAAAGAATCCGACTGGAATAGAATTCATGATGTTTTTTTGTCGAAACTTGGTACAGCCGACGCTTTTCTCGAAGTTTTTGATGAAAGAATGAAGGAATCTGAAGTCCCCATTACAGCAAGCCTGGCCGAAAATCTTGCAGATATATACCAGGATCTGAAGGACTTCGTTATTCTTTACCAGACCGGTACAAATGAGATAATGAACGATGCAATATGGGAATGTAAAATGAATTTCGAGAACTACTGGGGACAAAAACTAGTTAATTCGTTGAGAGCAATACATAAGTTAATTTATTCCGGTGAAGAAATCGGTAAACAACCTGAGGATATAACAGATGAGAAATCTGAAATGCAGAGAGAAAAATGGTTTATAAGCAGACGTCAAAAAGATTTCAGGAAAAATGTCGGAAAATAAATATTTATCAGATATCACTACGGATGAGCTTAATAATTATAAGCAGGGCAGTTTTCAGGGTAAAATTCTGACAGTTGAATCTTCTGAAAATATTCACTATTATTTGAATCTACTTAAAAAACAAAAATATCTGGGCTTTGATACAGAGACGAAACCTTCCTTCAAAAAAGGAAAAAGAAATAGGGTATCACTGTTACAACTGGCTTTCGATAACACTGCAATACTTTTCAGAATAAACAAAATAGGATTGCCGGCCGGCCTGCTGGAGATTCTTTCCGACCCTGGCATAATAAAGGCCGGAGTTGCAGTAAACAATGATCTTAGAATTTTAAGAAATGTGACTGAATTTCAACCTGCAGGTTTTGTTGATCTGCAGAATATGGCAAAAGAATATGGGATAGAAAGCGCGAGCCTAAAAAAACTAACCGCTATTATTCTGGGATTCAGAATATCAAAAAGGCAACAGGTTACTAACTGGAATGCAGAAGTTTTGAGCGATGCCCAGAAGATTTATGCTGCAACAGACGCATGGGTATGTTATGAGATATTTAAAAAATTAAGGGAGACAGAGTAGATTGCGAATAGTAAACTTTTATATGATTGATAAAAAAATCATCCTGAAGTCGGGGAAAGACCAGTCGGTTCGTAGATATCATCCATGGATATTTTCAGGAGCTATTAAGAAAATATATGGCAATCCTGCCGAAGGTGATATTGTTGAAGTTTACGATAACAAGGAAGAATTTCTTGCCGTTGGCCATTATCAGCCCGCCTCGATAGCTGTAAGGATACTTTCATTCGAAAAAATTGTGCCCGATAGAGATTTCTTTTGCAAAATTATATCGGCTGCTGTGGAATACAGGTTGAAACTTGGACTGCTGAATTCAGAGAATACAAATGTTTTCAGGCTGATTCATGCCGAAGGCGATAATCTTCCTGGACTTATTGCCGATTATTATAATGGTGTGGTTGTTATTCAGATGCATTCCGCAGGAATGTACGGAATACGAAAAATGATTGCAGAAATATTAACAGAAGTGCTCGATAAACATGACAAAAAAGTAAAAGCCATATATGATAAGAGCGAGGCAACAGTTCCGTATAAATCAGGTATCCACCCCGTCAACGAGTTTATAACAGGAGAGTCTGATCCGGTCATTGTAACGGAAAACGGTTATAAGTTTCGGGTTGACTTTATTACAGGTCAGAAAACAGGTTTCTTTATTGACCAGCGTGAAAACAGAAAATTAGTTCAGGAGTATTCTTCACGTCGTTATGTCCTTAATCTTTTCGGATATACCGGAAGTTTTTCTGTTTATGCGATGAAAAATGCCGCTCTTGTTCATACTGTTGACAGTTCCGGACCGGCAATCGCACTGGCCGATGAGAATGTGAGGCTCAATTACGGGACAGATTCCAGACATACATCATATCAGGCCGATGCATTCGATTTTCTTGCTTCTTCAGAAAATAAATACGACCTTATTATACTCGATCCTCCGGCATTTGCAAAACATAATGATGTGCTTTCGAATGCACTCCAGGGTTATAAAAGACTTAATATGAAGGCTATAGAGAACATCAAACCCGGAGGCATCATATTTACTTTTTCATGCTCACAGGTAGTAACAAAAGAAAACTTCAGAAAGTCGGTTTTTGTTTCTGCAGCAAATACCGGCCGAAAGGTGAAAATAATCAGCCAGCCAGGTCAGTCGCCCGACCATCCGGTAAATATCTATCATCCGGAAAGTGAGTACCTGAAGGGCCTTGTTTTATATATCGAATAATTTCAGGTCCTGAAATAAAAGACATCAGTATCCTAACGGCCTTCCTCCAGATGTCTGTTCCTGTGTGCGTGGCATATCCGGTTTACCAGGAAGCTTGACGTCGCGCTGTGCCGCAAACCATGCAAATGAAGCGGTTATGATGGCGTTATGCCTTAAATCGTTCATCAGAAGCCTGTCGTAGGTATCCATCACAGTATGGTATCCGCGGCCGTATTCAATAGGATCCTGTATGAACTGGAAAGCAGGAAGACCTGCGCTGTCAAACGACAGATGGTCTGTTCCGCTGGTGTTTCTGATAGTTATTGTTGAACATCCCATATCAGCAAAAGGTTTAAGCCACTCTTCGAATATAGGCCTCATCAGTTCGTTCGACTGCATATAAATACCCCTGTATTTTCCTGTGCCATTATCCATATTGAAATAACCAGCAAATTTTGCCCAACCTGGTTTTTTATTTCTGGTTGCCATATCCATCAAATATTTTTCCGCATATCCCCGTGAACCGTTGAGCCCTTGTTCTTCACCTCCCCATAGAGCTACTCTGATGGTTCTTCGTGGAGCGGCATTCAGGCTTTTTAAAATTCTCATTGCCTCGAGCATCACCACACACCCCGACGCATTATCTGCAGCTCCGGTTCCACCATGCCATGAATCAATATGAGCACCTATAAGCACTATCTCATCTTTGAGTAACTTGTCGGTGCCGGGAATCTCTCCTATAACGTTATATATCTTTGGACTTTCGAAGAATCTGTTTTGTATTTCAATTTCCATCACTACAGGAACATCATGATTAATAAGTCGGACCATTCTACCATAAGCCTCCACCGAAAGATTAAGCTGTGGAATAGGTTCCGGGTCGCCCCACTTGTAATCGGCAGCATTGGAACGTGGAACATTAAAATTTCCGGCATTGTTTATTATTACTGCTACTCCTTCCTCTTTCGCCATTTCCTGTATTTTGGTCTGTAAAATTCTCTGTGCCAGCATTTGTCCAATGTCGGCTTGTGGCCTTCTGGCTAAAGCTCCCCCATCGGATGCTTTTGACAATTCCTTTAACTGTTCATCAGTGTACCGGTTCGCAAGAGGATTGAAATTTACCTCATAAGTAGATGTTGATGGCATGAGCAGAATCTTTCCCGATAGTTTTCCTTTATATTTTTCCAGCTCTGCTTCAGTACGGGCATTTATCAAAACCACTTCCGACTTTATCAGACCCTTTGTGCTACCAGTCCATGCAACCGGATTGCAGGCGAAACTTGCATAATAAGGTTCGGTCATTGCAGCATAAGTTTTCAGATTATCCCATCCACCTCTCGTAAAATCTCTCGCTTCTTCAATTCTGACATTTTGAAGACCTATTTCTTCCATCTTCTTTTTTGCCCATTCATTGCCGCGATTACCGCCAGTTGAACCCGTAAGCCTCGGGCCAACAAAATCAGTCAGCCCAAAAGCAAATTCTTCTATAGAGTTTCCACGCCACCCTTCCTGCTTGATCTTGTAAACCATAGCAAGATCGACATTTTCCTTCTGTGCCGTAAGTAGCAGAGGAATGAATGCAAGAAAGAACAAACTCGAGTATAACCTTTTCATTTTCATTTTTATATATATTTATAATTTATTAAACCAAAATCAATTGTATGCATGATAAACATTTATAAAAATAACTTCAAAAGAATCAAATCCATCAGGCCATCAAAAAACAACAAAGTCGAAGGATTTGTTTGCCGTTAAATTTAGATAAAATGTGACCCGCAATATAAATGTTTTAAACTAATTTAAAAATAATTAACATTACTTTTGTATCGTTCTGAATATCGTGATAAGAAGATGATTTTCCCTGAGGATTTTGAAATAAAAACAGGTTTTGACCGCATACGCAGGATGACGGTAGATAAATGTCTGAGTCAGCTTGGTGTGAAACATGCGGAAAATACTGTTTTTATGACAGATTTCAATCTGATACAACTCGAGCTTTCTAAAACATGGGAATTCCAGAAGCTACTTTCATTTGACGATCCATTCCCTTCAGAAAATTATAAGGATATTTCCCTTATTCTGAATAAATTGAAGATTGAGGGTACTTTTCCTGAGGTGCAGGAAATATTCGATATGAAAAAATTCCTTGAGTGTCTGAAGTTGGTTCTGAATTATTTCAAGGCAAGAGATGACTCGAGATACCCGACTCTAAAGTCGCTTACGGTAAATGTGAAATTTTATCCTTATATTATTGATGCCATCGACAGGATAATTGACCGGCATGGTAATGTAAGAGATACGGCTTCTACTGAGCTTAAAAGAATAAGATCGGAAATTGCTTCCAAAAGCGCACTTGTATCGAGACGGCTTAATATGATATTAAAACAGGCGCAGGATGAGGGGATTGTCGAAGCTGAGGCCAATGTTTCGGTTCGAAACGGAAGAGGGGTAATCCCGGTTAGTACTTCAGGGAAGCGAAAAATAGCTGGCCTCATACACGACCGCTCATCATCCGGTAAAACCGTATTCATCGAACCTGCAGAGGTTGTCGAACTGAACAATGAAATAGTGGAGCTTGAATATGAGGAGCGGAAGGAAATCGTACGTATTCTTGTAACATTTGCCGATAATATACGTATATATATTGATGACCTTCTCATTTCCAATGAGTTTCTGGGTGAAATAGATTACATAAGGGCAAAAGCATTGCTCGGAATTCAACTTGGTTCCGTAAAACCATCACTTTTCGCCGTTGCAGGACTCTCATGGAAGAAAGCTGTTCATCCTCTTCTTCATGAGACATTTAAAAAGACGCCCGGTAAAGAGGTTGTGCCTCTCGATATAACTCTCGACCCGAAAAACAGAATTCTTCTTGTTTCAGGTCCTAATGCCGGCGGTAAATCGGTTTGCCTGAAAACTGTAGGATTACTTCAATATATGCTTCAGTGTGGTTATACAATACCGGTGGCAGAAGAGTCTGAAGCAGGAATATTCAAAAACATATTTATTGACATTGGCGACGAGCAAAGTATTGATAATGATCTGAGCACGTATAGTTCCCATCTGTTGAACATGAAATATTTTCTGAGGAATGCCACACCTGAGACTTTAATACTCATTGATGAACTTGGGTCAGGGACAGAACCGGTTCTTGGTGGCGCCCTGGCCGAAGCAATACTGGCCGGACTTATCAAAACCGGGACTTATGGAGTTGTTACAACTCATTATTCGAACCTGAAATATTTTGCATCCGTAAACGAAGGCATAATAAACGGTGCAATGTTGTTCGATAATCATCTGATGCAACCGCTGTTCAAACTCGACATAGGGAAACCCGGAAGTTCTTTTGCCTTTGAAATAGCCCGAAAAATCGGACTTCCTTCCGATATACTCGAAGAGGCATCACAGAAAGCAGGAGTTAAGAATGTAAAATACGACCGGCACCTTAAGGATATCGCACGCGATAAACGATACTGGGAGACTAAAAGACAGAACATACGCCAGGAAGAAAAGCGTCTTGAACAGATCATCGAAGAATATGAAAAGGAGCTATCGCAAATCAAGGAACTGAGAAAGAAAATAATTTCAGGGGCTAAGGAAGAGGCAGGAAGAATGCTCGAAGAATCGAACCGTATCATTGAAAATACGATACGACAGATAAGGGAAACGCAGGCAGAAAAGGAAAAGACAAAAGAGGTGCGGCAAAAATTGGAGGATTATAAAAAAGAAATAATCCAAAAAGAAGAAAACGTGATTCCTGATAATAAGCTACAGGAACTCAGCGAAAAAGCAAGAAAGATAATAAGGAAAACAAAGACGGTAAAACAGGATAATGAAAAGACAGAGGTATCCACTCTTAAACCTGGAGATGCAATAAAACTTCCCGATATTGATATTATCGGCGAGGCAGTGGAAATAAAGGACGACATGGTTACTGTAGAAACAGGTTCTTTCCGATTGCAGGTTTCGGTTGATAAAGTAATCCGGATAAGCAAGTCGGAGTATAAAAAGAGTCTTAGAAAAGAAATGCCTGTAGTTGTGACCGATCCTCTTATCAGCGAGCGGAAACTGCGCTTTCAACCCGAGATAGATATACGCGGGGCGAGAGGGGATGAGGCTCTTGAAAAAGTTCGTAATCTTATTGACGACGCAGTGATGGTGAATCATAAAAACCTGCGTATCCTTCACGGAAAAGGCAATGGGATTCTCAGGGAGCTTGTTCGTAACTACCTGTCCACTCTCGATGTTGTGAAATCATTTCATGACGAACATGTCGAAATGGGAGGGGCGGGAATTACAGTTGTGGAGCTTGATTTTTAGGCAGCGTGAGATTGTTGAATATCGAACGCCGAATGAATATCTAACACCGAATAACGAATGATGAAATAAGCGAGTTTTCTATTTTTCAATCTTGCTAAGTATTTTATTTAGTCTTTGTTTCTGTGCATCTTTATGCATTTCCGAAGTGCTTGATTGTATAAAATTTACGAATTGATTTCGATTTACCGGATTAATCGTAATCATTGATTGAATTATCTCGAATGTAGAAATTTATTAAAGTGCAGGAACCTTTACAAATTTGTCTTGGGTGCAGGGGCTATCAAAAAACTACCAGACTGTCGCGGACAGGCGTGACTGCCTATCCTGAGTCATCGGGAAACAACTTACCATGTTTTTCGTGTTATGTTTAGGTTTTTATTTTATTCTCGTATAATGATGCTCATAACAATCATAGCACTCTTCAAAAAGGATCAGTGTATCTATGCTTCTAAATGAAATACTTTGAGGGAATCCTAGTGCATTTCTTATTATAAGAGCACTATCGTTGCCTGTAATTGATTTTGCTTTTTCAAGTGTAAATTTTGATTCTGATTTTAAAACATTGTTTACAAAGTATAGATAGTAATTGTTATAATCGAAGTAAATCTTTCTGTTTTCTCCAGTTGATTTAGGAGTATGATACCCTCCTCCAATCCCTCCACAAGAATAGTCCCAAGACCAAAATCCTACTAATTCATCAGGTACTTTTAGAGACGGTGCTTTAGATATAGTTTCATTTTTATCACAAGATATAAGAGAAAAAAGCAGAATGAGTGACATTATTTTCAGTCTCATGGTGAGGAAAGTTTACAGATCATTTACTACAAAAAGTGTTCCATATTTTAACAAGCTCTAGCTTAACCATAACGTTTATGGTATGGGTTAGTGCTGGATTACGAGGCAATTTTCTACCGCACCCTCGCGGAGATTCAGCGGAGCGGGGTCAGTCTATTCCGACCTTTTTACTTGCCACGAGCCTTTGCAAACCTCGGAAACCCGCATACGCTGTACCATAAATTGTACATAGCACTCAAACACCGGCGGGTGTAGTTCAAATTGATTCATCGCTGGGTCATGCAGACCGCTCAGAGTCCTACTTATTAGCGTGTAGTGTTTTATTATGATTTCCTTTCTATGATTTCCATTATTACACTCGGATACCAAACAACATTTAAGGCTAATGGTTCACCTTCAGCAAGGTATTCAGCAGAATGAATTCCTAACAATATTGATTTATCTGTGTGAAGCCCTCGACCTTCTGAATCAATTAGCATATTATTTGGTGAATTTAGTACAGGACTTCTGCTTGTTCCTTCATGTAAATTAGCGTCAATTAGAAAATAGGGATAGTTATTAAATTCAACAGGGTACGATGAAGCTATTATCCCTTTTCTATAAACTGGTAAATTATTCACTTCATCCGAGAAACCCAAAGGATATCCTATTATTATAACATCTGCAAAAGACGATAAACAAAAGTTATTAATAAAACATTCTTTGTTAAAGAAATTAATAATTTAATGGTTAAATGCGTTAAAATCGTCAACTGTTTTTATTGTCAAAGGTATCGCAACCACATCAACTTTTTTTACTGTAAATTCGGAATGTTCTAGCCAATTCTTTGAACTGTTATCATACAAACTTATATCTATTGTACAATTTTCATTGTATTTCGTTTTAGAAGTATGTAATCGCAATCTTAAATATGATGGGTAAAAGTTATCAACTTCATCAATAACAACATGTCTGTTGGTGATTAAATATTTCTTTTCATTATTACTAAAAAAGAAACCTGTTGCACAGCCTTCAATACTTTTATCTTTATTAAGAATTTCAATTTTAGAAACTGCAATATTTATTCCTGAAATGGGCCAATCTTCTCTTTTATCCATATCTCAAGTCATTTTAATTGTGACCATTGTCTTTTCTAACATTACACCTAACACCTAGCTGCATGAGCAGAAAGGGTAGGAGAGATGTTCCCTTTTCTGTTTCTACAAACACCCGAAAACCTCTGAAACCCGCCCTGCACTATTTATTGTTTGGCGTATTTCATTCTGTATTAATCGACAATACTTTTGATAATCCAATCCGTATTTCATCCATAATCGAATCAGATAATTCTCCGAGTCGTTTTACAAATCTATCCTGTGACACTGAACGGACTTGAAAACAATCTGCAGAGGAATCTTTAGTCAATCCATTTTTACTGTTTGGCTCAATTTTTATCATCCATGGAGCAATCTTATACCGGTCTTTCCAGTCTGTAATTGGGACTATGATTTTTAAAGGAAGTTTTCCTAATGAATTGTCATTTACTATAACAGCAGGTCTGGTCTTTTTAATCTCCGCTCCAATTGTCGGGTCAAGGTTTATTAACCAAACTTCATTTTGCTTCATAAAAGTCTACAAAATCAAGGTTAGTGAATGCTGTCAATTCATTATCCGTCTTATAATCAGCATATAAAGCATTGGCAGCTTTTTTCATCACATTTTTATCCTCCTGTGTCCTGATTGAACGGATTATTTTTTCAACTACATATATTCTTTCTGAAACAGGCAATCTTTGAATTTCTTTTATTATATCATTTGTTCTCATAACAAATTCATTTAGTTTGCAAGATATAAAAAAATCATCTATCTTTTACTTAAAAGATCAATGTTTTAGAGTCTTCTGCTATGATACATAACGCCCAGCGGTATAAGCAGGAAGGGTGGGAAAGATTTTCCATTTTCTGCTTTTACAAACGCCAGTATAAAAATAGTAAATTACAATTATTTATAAAAGCCCTTATTGCCTATGCCGTTCTGTTACCTACTGGGCTTACTACTTCTTCTTTGAATTTTGCGAGGATCTTGCCTGGTGTCAAATACATCAGTTATTAATACACCCTCTTTGACTCTTTTGTAGATGATTTTATAGTTCCCTTCTACCAGATATCTATGTTCCTCACCAAGTTTTATGAGATTAGGTTCTAATTGCCCCGATAATGAATGCTTGACCAGCTGTCTGGTAGCATGAAAGATTCTCGAACGGATTCTGAGAGCAACGTTTATGTTAGCAGACTCTTTATAGAATTGGAAAATTTCAAGGAGCGAATTAACGGCAAAATCAGTCCAGATGATTTTCATTGTGTTACCAGGATTCTGATTCTTTCTCTAAAGCCTCCTGAGATTTGTATTTTCCTGATTTATAATCCAGATTTGATTTTTCAGCTCTTTCAATTAGCTGTTTCTGCGTAAAAGGTTTCAGTTTTCTTTCAGACCGGACTTTGTTTTCTAGTATAGTCAGCTCAATCTTATTGAATATGCTTTCATCTTCAAGTCCGACTATATATGCAATTGCATTGAGTTTTCTTGTCTGTAAATCCATGACTACCATTTTTTACAAATATACAACAAAAAAACCTGCTTCATGTTAACTCAACTTAGACTTGCAGGTAACTTAAAAGTATTTTATACACAGTCTTATTACACTTTACCCGTTAAAGGTAGAAAAAAATTTTAAGTATATATTGGATTGGTGTTAAATAAGATTGTGTATAAAATTGAGTTGGACTATGCCGTGTTTATCTATGGGCATTCTCTTGACATATTTTCTTATTTATCTGATTCAGAATGAGTCAAGGTGTATGATTTTACTTAGATGCAGATGCGCGCCTTGCCCACCGAATCCGCCGACTGGCGGAGAAGGTGGGTGTCCGGGTGCAAGAACCATTACAAATTTGTCATGGGTGCAGGAGCTAAGCAAAAACCGTAACAAGCCTATTAAACATACCGTCCGTGTTAGGCTTTCGCCTTTTTATATTTTTTAAACTTTTTCGGCATGAAGTAACTTGATGTTTTCTTAATTAGTGATTTATTCTTTTTAAAATATTTGACAGTACCAAAGTTGGGAGTATTAAGAATGATTGTATCACCTTTAACATAATATTGTCCTTGTTCGGCTGTTGGTAGATCTGTCGCCGTTTCTTTATAAATAAAAGTCTTATTGTCATACAGAGTAAGAACTGCACATCTTACTTTATATATTCTGTAAAATTGCCTACACCTATATTGATATTCTAATGTCTGTGAATTACAAAGTATAGTCAGAGCTAAAAAGGTCATTGAAATGGATATGGTTTTTATCATGGCACGAAGTATCAGGTGAAGCCTAACGTTCGGCGGTATGACCAGTAAGGAAATTCGGAGCCACGTTCCAATCAACCGAGATGAAAGATTTATGTGGGCGATAAACTTCCCATACCACTGCGACCCTTATTGGCTATACCGCTTATTGTTTTGCCAAAATAGTCAAATCGACAGATTTTTTCACCAAAGTTTACTTTGTCAACTAATCCCTTTTGGAAAACATTCAAAGCACTACCACGGTCATTTTCTTTTACTTTAGTATAACCTCCTTCAATTGTTGGTTTTGAATTGCAGGAAAATAGAAAAATCCCAATTGCAATGATTAAAACTTTTCTCATTTTATTTGGTTTTTATATTCCAAGTGATACAATTCATTAATCCACCTTGTCTTGCAACTGGATTTATATTTATCAATTCAATTGCCTTGTTTTGATAATGCACAGTAATCAAATCAACAGCTTCTTTGTCCTTATTTCCAGTTACTTCAAATATCGGGAAAATTATCAAGTTCACTATTTCCAAATAATTCATATAACAACCAATTGCAGAATCTGGAAAATTCTTTTCTTTATATTCAAATATTGGCATGGTGATGTATTCGAAGTTTTTATCAGATGTTATTTTCTGCATTGCCTTTGACCAATATTTATACTCAAAATCCAAGTCGTTACCAAGTATTTTTTTTGAGTCAATTAGCCTTACTAATCCATCTGCATGTCCGGTAAAGTCAGATTTAATTTGCGGTATAATAATTACTTCTGTTTCCAGAAGGTTTTCTATTTCATTAATCAACGTTGCTTTAACTGAATATTGTGGATTCTCAGAAAAAATCCTGTCGGTTATCAAAACCTTATCAGTCCATTTTACAACATTTCCGCCATCAAGGTTTATTGTTGAAAAAATCGGTTTAATGTGATTTAATTCGCAAACTGATTTTGGGTCAGATTGAAGTTCCAAATATTCTTTTAGGTAAGTCGGTTCATATCTGAATTGTACAAATCGGTCTTTGTCAGTTTGGATTGGCATATAATCTCTTGCCCAAATATCTTTCGTCCCTTTAAGAAAGTCATACTTTATGCCGTATCTGTCAAGAATATCGCAAATACTGGAACAAGTTGTGGAAAATTCGCTTTTTGTTCGCAATAAATCAGATAGATAAATAAAATCAGTGTCTTTATCTGCTATCATTTTAAAACTTCAATTTCCGGGTATGTAAAGTAATTATATTTCGAATTCAGATAAAACTTGTCTGAATCTTCCTTTTTTAAATTAAGTCCTTGACGATGCTTTTTAAAAATTTTCAATCCGTTATTTTGCCCCATTTTTAAAAAAATTAGTCCAGTTGAATCAAAAATATTTTTATCGTATTTATAAAGATTAGAAATTTCGAAAGTACCATTAATATCACTAATAATTCGATTTGTCACATTGCCAGTTCCTGTAATAATCTCTTTTGTTTTTTCATTTTCAATTGTCCGGATAAGTATTCCACCAAAAATTGATTCACCGTTCCCAACCGTAATATCAATACCTTTTTGTTTTAGTCTCTCATATTTCTCAGGGTCCTTAAAACGATGAAAATATAACTTTTGATTTGTTAGCTGTCTTTCGTTTTTATGACAATAGAAATCCGTATGGATAACAGAATAATAGTAAAACTCTATTTCTCTAATTCGATATGAATTTTTCTTAGTAATCAGTTCGGTATGATTCAACAATACTTTTGCAATTCTATCAAAATCGAATTGGTATTCTTCTCTTTTGTCATGCTCAAAAATTGTTAAAGTATCGTTCATTTCGTGTCTTTTTAATGTGCCCAACGTTTTACGGCCTGGCGTAGTGGCGGATTTTAGCACAAAAGTTCAAACGAAGAACTGCACTTGAACCTACAACAAAACTGTCATACGAAGCACTGCACCCGCCATTACGCCAAACCGCTGTTATGGGATGTGCTTTTTATTGTCTTTAAACTGTCAGCCTATAAATGTCTCTATGTTACTTGCTTTTTTTCTTGTTCCAGTCACTGTGTCAACCAATTTTTGTTTTAAACTACTTGAATAAGGTTCGTTCAATTTAGGTTTAAAGTGAATTTTGAAAGTATTATTGTTGTCAAACGTTGCTAAACCTATATTATATTGTTTGAAAAAATCAATATTGTCAATTGCGGACTTTGCAGCTTCGCTATCAATCACAACATACGAAACATTAGAAAAGCTTTTATGTCTAAAGGCCTGTTTGGCAGCTCTTTTCCAATTTTTAAGCTTTAATTCAAATGAAACAAATGAAAAATCTTGTTCGTTTTTGGCATAGAATACAAAGTCTGGGATACCAAATAGACCTTGGTACTCTTTAAGGTACGTATTGCCAAAATTCTCTTTGAGAAATTTCTCAAAATGCTTGGACATTTCTAATTCTGTTTCAAACATAGTTTATAAACTTAACTCCTTTTGAAATGCATTAATTACATTAAACCAATTGGGTAAATGCGAACCGTTACTATCATCATCTAAAAGGACCGTTTCTTCAATCTTCTTAAATAGAATCAATGATTGTCTTATACTAGCTTTCAAAAATTCAATTCTATCAAATTGAGTTTCTGGTAATCCTTTTATTTGTTTATTAAAAACATAGAAATAGTGTTTGTAGGGTTCTGGCTTCATAAACTGCCAGTTATAATCAGGCTTAAACATTAATGGCTTATACTCTGAGTCGTCAAAATAGTTTTCATAGTCGTCTATCAGTTTACTCATTGCCTCTATGTATTGGTAATCTAACCATTGAAGTAAATGTGAACTATATAGTCTTGCTCTTGGTGCTCTCATAGGTCCATTTTCAAGGTCTTGGAAGCGTTTAATCCCAAAGGAGCGTAAATTCTCATATGAACCAATAGTAACAGAATCCGGCATTGCAATACTATAGAGAATAGCTTCAGTGTTAGTATAGCCCAAATGAACTTCCATTCCATTAATTTTTAGAATATGAATGAATATAAGTGCGTTAAGCAAGAAGTCAAAGTCTTTAATTTGCTTGCCAGTTGAGTTGTCCTCAAAAATTAAGTAGACCCCGTCAATCGGTTGACCAGTAATCCAATTTAGTGTTTCATTTCTCTTATCTTCATCAGTCAGCATAATTGTCTTAACAATTACTGATTGAAGAACTTTCTTTTTAATTTCTTGTGTTTTTAAATAATCAATAAATGGAGAAACAAAATAATCACTAGTTTGCAAGAAGTATGTAGTTGGATTGTCTACGTGATACCTAGTGGGAATAACAATATATTCAAAATTGTTTTTTAACTGATAATCAATACATAATTGAGCAAGTATTTCATTACTATTTTCCAGGTCTGGCGTTGAAAAGTCGGGTTTAATATTGCCAGGAAAATAGGGATAAGTACATAATGTTCCTTTTGCTTCATTCAGAAGATAGAGCTGTGGGTCAAGAAAGCTGGTTTCTTTTAAGCTGTTATCGAGTTGTAATAGTTTGTCTGCTTCAATGTTAATTGGTGAAAAAATTAATCCGTCTCCAACATTTTGTTGAAAACATTCTATATTCCAATTAAACCTAAAACCTGTTTGATGGTATACTTTCATTTCTTTAAGTTGCTTTCAATAAATGACTTGAAAATTTTATAGTTTCTGAATCTTTCAAATGGCTGTTGTCTCAATGTTTTGCTTGCAAGTTCAACCATTCTATTATCAGCTTTAATATCTTTAGTTTCTATTAAAAATTTATTTTGCAGAATGTTTTCTACGATCGAAAAATTGTTTTCGAGATATGTGGGGTCAAAGGGGTGAACGCCTAAGAAAAGTTCAAAAGAAATTATTCCTAAGCTGAAAAAATCTGATCTATGATCTATAATATTTTTCTTATTAGTTAGCTGTTCGGGAGAAGCATATATTGGTGTGCAAGGGCCCATTGGAGCAATTGTTTTTGTAAGGGCTTCCATATCAAGAAATCTTGCAATACCTAAATCAATAATGCAAGGCATATCATTGTGTCTTATAATTATATTCTCTGGCTTCAAATCTCTATGAACAATGTTCCTGTCCCAGATAATTGAAAGTCCATCAATCAGAGAATTAAGCAATGAAAATATTTTTTCAACTGTTGAAAAGGACTTCATTGCTTCTCTTAATGTATGTCCTTCGATATAGGCTTCAACAATTTCAAATTCTTTTGTTTTTATATCAATGTTAAAGTGATATTGTTTTGGATAATAGTCAGATTTTAGCTCTGATAAAAGCTCAATTTCTCTTTTAATTCTTTCGAGAGAAATAAAACTTTTAATAGCACCCCTTTTTATTACTACTAAGCCAAGATCGGGATGTTCGGCTAATTGAACATTTTTTTGTCCGCCAGAGGGTAAATCTTTAACTATTTTACAGTTGTTAATCATCTTTCAAATTTAGAAATTAATAGTTTTCAATGTTTGAAATGTCTTAATAATGTGTTTTTCCCTTGTCGTTGTTGTCTTTCATAGCATTGCCCATAACGTTCAGCCGGTATGACCAGTAAGGGAGGGGAGATCCTTGTCCCTTTCCAGTTGTTACCAGGAGTTAAGGCGAAGGTAAAATATTTTTATTTATAATCAAAAGCCCTTATTGGTTATACCGGCCTGTTAGGGGGCGTTGGAGTGTCGGGGCAGGGTAAGGAGGCGCTTGCATATCGCGCTCATGGGCCGGTTTTGTATATTTTTTTCAATACAAAACCGTGGATTGCAATATGCAAGTGCCGTGAGCATCGGGAGTGGTAATCCTGTCACGTTACTGTCTGCCACGAAACTGCCGGAACCTGTCATGGTGTTCATACTAACCAATGGTCTTAAACAAAGGATTAAGGAATAATGGAAAGATTAACCTTTACGGGATTTGTCCTTATTACTTTTATAATATATCTTGGCCCGAATGCGCCCTAACGTTTTGCCGCTTGCCGCAGTGGGGGATTTCGGGGCAATTCACTGTCAACTAAGCATAAATGTTGATAGAAGCACTGCACTTGATTTAACCACTTCAGCCCCCATTGCGGCAAGCGGATGTTATGGCACGTTTTTCCCATCCTGTCTTTGGTTTAAAATTATTCATTTGTCCAATTAACCAATTTCTTGTCGGAACACTTCTTGGGACTTCTCTTATTCCATAACCTTGAATTTCTCCATTCCAACCGCGTCTTAAGTTTGGATATACCGATTCATAAAACATTTTTATTCCACGCGAATAGTCTTTGTCAATTGAAGCCTTGAGAATTGAACTAAAGGCACCTGAAATATAGTCTGCTATCTGAATGCCAACTGAATGATGTGAATTTTCTATGT
Source organism: Bacteroidales bacterium (assembly GCA_017999895.1). Taxonomy (GTDB): domain Bacteria; phylum Bacteroidota; class Bacteroidia; order Bacteroidales; family VadinHA17; genus LD21. The sequence continues at coordinate 130,023 of JAGNKY010000004.1, read as the reverse complement.
TCAGACTGTCTTTTATAAATTTATACTTTTCAATGTAGTCTCCATTCTCAAAAAGTTCATAGTAAATCTGTCGAAACATTTCATTTTTATCATTACCAACAGGGTCAAAAAACAAAACTCCTAAATTTCCTTCATCGACTTGTAATTCCATTTCAAGTCTTTGCATATGTTCTTGTAAATGAAAAGTAATCATTGACTTTTCATTAGTTGGGTATTTGTTAGAGTTTTTTGTATAGGTCGCAATAATTTTTTTTTCATTTAGAGTATTTAGCAATGCGAGTGATTCTTCAACAAAGTCAATTAATAAGTGATAGTCAATGTGTTCAATATGCTGTAGTCCAAACCGCTCTGGAATTTTTTTCTCATTTTTCTGAAAACTTCTAATTGTCCAAAGGTTTGCCCACTTTATTTCTTTTGATATTGGAAGTCCGTATTTCTTTTTTAGTTCTCTAAAATTCGTATTTAGAACTTTCCATTCATTTGAGTTCATTAACAAAGTTGTCCTGATATAGAAAGGATGATTACTTAACTGTTTGTCAGTCATATTAGGTTTGTAGTCCCCACATTCATCACTAAAACAGAAATAGGTGCCAGCCATTTAGTATAATTCCTGTTGATTGTTGTCGTCTTTAAAATGTGCCATAACGTTCCCGGGCTTTGCGTTCGGGCGGGTTTCGGAGCACAAAACTGTCAACCTGCACTGAGCTTGAATAGAAGCACAAAGCTCCAAGTTTCCACGTCACCCCGCCTGACGCAAAACCCGTGTTAGTGGCTGCCGTTCTTGTCCTTATGCTGTTAGTATCGTCCAATTTCATTTAATATTTCAGGTATTTCTTTAAATTGGTTTATCCATATTACATTAAATCCAAGGTTATTTGCGTCTTGTTCTTCAATGCTTTCAATTACAGGAATTACTTTCTTGTCTTTCAGTTTTACTATTTCGCTTTCTGGATATAGTTCTTCAATAGTATATCGCTTTTTAATAATGTAATGATTCTTTTCTCCTTTTCCATTTTTTCTAATAGACACATCCAAGAGTCTTCGCATATTGGGGTCAGTCAGACTGATTCCAATAAACAAACAAGTGCTATTGTTTAGATGATTTAGTTGAACGAGATTGCTCCAACTAAATGGGTCAATGAATTGGGAGTGATAAGCATCTTCACTGAAAACCACATCATTTTTTGAAGTCAAATTTTTGCTTCTTGGTAAAAAACCGTGAGGATGATATATTGGGATTTCTTCTTCTTTATATCTTTCACCTTCTGTGAAGATTGTTTTAAAGTCAATTTTCTCTTTTGTTAATTTCTCTTCAATTAAATCGTCAAAATTAAAAGTGATAATTGCCTTTAAAGGTTTTCTATTTCGTTTTTGTCTGCTTAACTCTGAAATTGAATCAACAATTTTGCTTTTGTCATTACAGTCTTTGTATAAAGTGTCACGAACTGTTGATGTAAACTTTTTGCCTAAGAGGGTTTTTAGATATTGAGCTAATATTAAAGGTGATACGTTTATTCTTTTTTGAAATAAATTTGCAAGTCTTGTATCAAGGTCAGGAACATCGTGATTGTCTGAATAAACTGCTTTAAGAAGTGATTTTAGTAATGTATTCCAAGTAGGAATCCCTGCATCATATGAAATTCCTGCTCCACAGAATAAAGTTAGGTTGCCATTATTGTATGCATCTTTTAAGTTTTTAATTTGAAACTCATAAGATTCAGGTTTGAATTTGTCAATTACCCTATCAGTCTCTTGATATTTTTTTGTTGTCTGAGTTTTAAGGGCATTAATGAGTTTAAAATACCCTTCTTCAAAGGATTGTCTAAAGTCAGAATAAAGTCTATCTCTTAATGAAAAAGGAATTTCACAATCTTCAATTAATACCGGGAGAATTATATTTTGTTCTTGAGAAATCTCTTTGAGTCTTGTCGCTGATAATTCAAAATTTACCCAATTAGAGTTTGTGCTATTTTTAGAAAGCACTACAATAAAATAGTCGGTTTTTTTGATTGCATCTGAAATTTTCTCTTGAATGTTGTCACCAACTGCTAATTCTTTTTCATTTGTCCAAACTTGAATACCGTCTTCACGAAGTCTCGTAGTCAGTTGATTTACGAACTTCTTGTCTTGGTAACTATGGCTTATGAATACTTTCGTCATTTCCTGTTTTTATTGTTGGTCGGTGTCGTTTTACGGTTGCCACTAACGTTCAGCCGGTATGACCAGTAAGGGAGGGGAGATTCCTGTCCCTTTCTAGTTGTTACCGGGAGTTAAGGCGAAGGTAAAATATTTTTATTTATAATCAAAAGCCCTTATTGGTTATACCGGCCTGTTAGGGGGCGTTGGAGTGCCGTGAGCGCGCGGAGTGGTAATCCTGTCACGTTACTGTCTGCCGCGAAACTGCCGGAACCTGTCATGGTGTTCAAACTAACCAATCGTCTTAAACAAAGGATTAAGGAATAATGAAAAGATTAACCTTTACGGGATGTGTCATTATTACTTTTATAATATGTTTTGGCCCGAATGCGCCCTAACGGCGAGGCGGTAAGGTTCAGTAAGCGTTAGCCGACGACAGCACCGGGCAGAGTCCCGGTACTTTAGCTCCACAAGCTGGCGAATCACGGTGAAAGCCTGACTGCCCAGGCAGGCGGGAAAAGCAAAAAGTGTGACAAACAAATGAACTTTATTGTCCGTGTTATAGCCAGTGCTTTGTTATTAGTCAAGGTATTAATAGTCAATAATATGTCTTGGTTATTTTGTCTATTGTCAAGAGGTAGTTTTTTGCAAGCTCTTTTAAAAGCTTTGGATTTCGCTTCAGCCAGTGCGGCTTTTAAATGTGCTTGTAAAATATCTTATTTCTGTTTGGCTTCTATCTTCTTAAATTCAATTAGCCGCTATTTACTTATTTTAAACTTTTCAGGAAATTCAATGTAACCGGAATCTGATTTATTGCATCTTTTGCTTCATCCTCGATATAATATTTTTTCACACCCGATTTCTGTGCAAGCCTCAGAAGTAAAGGCCAGTTTGTTACGCCCCGACCGAGAGCAACGCTGGTTTCATCTGCTGCACTACCGGAGTTATTACCCGGAACATCATGCCTTAGCTCTTTAAGGTGCATCAGTTCAAACCTTCCAGGATATCTTCTTAGGTATTCTGTTGGTTCAGCCCCTCCATGGATCATCCAGAAAACATCCAATTGGTATGTCACAAGGTCGGGACGGGTATTTTCAAGCAGCAGGTCCATCATATTCCCATCAGGCGTATTGAATTCATAACCATGCGGGTGGTAAAAAAACCTGAGCCCGGCTTTCCTCATTGCAGAACCAAATGAATTAAAATCTGTTGCCGCCTTCCCGGCATCACTTTCCTTAAATGGTTTTTCATGAGGGATCCATCCTATTCCTACATATTTCGCTCCGAAAAGCTTGGCTTCCTTTATAACCGAACCGGGATCGTCCCTGAATTTTTCATACCCGAAAATCATACTTGTACATTTCAGACCGTTTCTGTCGAGCAGTTTCTTAAAATCGCCGGCAGTAAAACCGTAATATCCCGACACTTCAACTTCAGATATACCGAGAGATCTTATGAAAGCCAAGGTTCCGGGGATGTCCTTCTGCAGTTCGAATCTCAGTGAATAAATCTGGATCCCATAAGGCGCTGAAAATGAACCCTTACGCAACGAGACGATCTCACCTGTTCCATTCTGAAGCCAAATATCGAGTCGTGGAGCATCTCCATCGTAGGGCTTACCAAGAATATCCAGATCACCATCACCGTCGAGGTCAGCTATCTCCGAATCATGAAGGTCTATTCCCTCTGAAATGATAATTTCCCGGGAAAAACCTCCGGTGCCATCTCCAAAGAGGATCTTGTTTATGGCGTTAGTATTGCCCCCAAGTGTCATCTCTGCATACCAGATATCAAGGTTACCATCACCATCAAAGTCAACTATTGCCAGGGTGTGGCCGTTGCTGACATTTGGAACGATCTCTTTCCTGACCCAGGTATTTTTTTGATATTCATACATATACATTGGAGCCCATCCATCTCCGACCACCATTACCACTTCAGGTCTGCCCCCTTTCACAAGCTGTCCGGCAGCAGAACGGCTAAAGGTATAGGCTCCGTCGATGACATTATATGAAAACTTATCATCCCCCAGGTATTTGAACCACAAACCTCCTCCAACTATATCCTGAACACCGTCGCCATCGATATCGATTTTGTCCAGACCCTCATGTTCATTTGTCTTTTTCCAATCAGGATATGTGCCGTGCTGTTCCATCTGACTGTCGCCATAATACTTATAAACAGGTATCAGTTTCCACGCCGAGGGTTCCTTAGGGTTGTCCGGGATACGCGTGAAGTAAAGGGTCTGGTCACCTTGTGCCCAGAATACAAGATCGTGTTTAAAGTCACCATCAAAATCCCCTGTAATCTGGTCGTGGCATTTATTTCCTCCGGCATTTCTTATGGTATGCTTTTCCCAGGGCTTTGAAAAAAAGGGGTATGGATTTTCCCACCACCATACCTCGTTTGTTCTTCCATCGGCGCCTGCTATTATATCCATATCGCCGTCGTTATCGACATCACAAACCGTTGTGCCGGCATCGATACGGCAGATGCCATCATCCACCACATATCTGGTCCATCCTGTTTGGGTGCGCTTGTACCACACAACTCCGGGAGCAGTTGTGCGTTCGGTTATACAGAAATCATTTACCCCGTCGTTATCGAAATCGGCAATGGCACATGAGGTTTGCTGTTTACCGGCGTTGGGCACCTCAATATCATCTGTTTTACTCGAAAGATGTACCCAATTAATGGGATCTTGCTGTGCTTGTGCATAGCCTATAATCCCTAATAAAAAAATAATAATTAAGAGTTTCATTTTCCAATTTTAATCTCTTATGGGCACCTCGAAAAACTACTTTTTTTGGCGCCGTTGTTTGAAATAAATTTACTATTTGATTTTGAAAAAACCAAATTTTACCCCTCCCCCTATTTATTATCTAATTAACTATTAGATACATACAAAATTATTTTTTCACGTCCGGGCATAACTATCCCATGGAAACTACTATTCTTAATTGAGTACAGCGACAAATATTGTACGTCAGGTTCATCATACCAATTTTTGCTTTAGCCCTTGTAATTCCAATTGTACGTATGAATGAACCGTTCATACTATTTTCTACAAATCCAAATAAGTGTTCTACCCTGGCACGTATTCTGGATTTCTCTTTGTTACTGGCTTTCTGTTCTTCAGTTAATGGTTTGTTACGGTATCCCTTCTCATTGATTCTGTTTATGTTTTTTTCTTTTTGTAAACCGCCTCCTGATCTTCTCCTATATAAGCGCTGTCAGCATAAAGAGGTTGTCCCGCGTCTTTCTCCGTCAGCAATTGCTCAATAACTTGCGACCACGAAGTAGCGCCGAAGGCAATCATGTACAGAAGCATCAGTAACTATGTAGTCAGACCACCTTGTCACTTTTATTCAATCCTAAAAACCGTTTAAAACTTGCCCAGCGGGATTAATGTTTTTCATTTTGATTATTCTTATACTGGAAAATTAAGTAAATATTTTTATTATATTATACTTATATTATTAACATTTAAATAATTATATCAACAATGAGTTTTTAGAGATGCCCTATATATTATGTTTGGGGGCATAATTAGTGAACCTTCTGTTGGCTGACGTACAGGAGGGCGATGCGCTCTGCATTGAGCAAAGGGGAAGTCGGGGCAGTCATGGCAACTTATTCCGCAAAGAGGGAAACAAATGAGCTTTATTGTCCGTGTTATTTTCAGCTATTTATTTATCAATGAGTTAACTTCGAATTTTAATTTTGGAAGATGAAAGGTTACAATACTCCAAATATTCTCATCAGATATTGAATCATAGCCATGGATTATTTGATTTCTAAGTCCAATGATCCTTGCTGCATTTTCAATTGTAAATTCAGGATTCTCTTTTAAGAGACGATTCATGGCTTCGCCAATAATTTCGAGGTTTCTTTCTACTGCACGCCTGAGTATAGAATTGGTACTGTAATTTGCGTATGTTTCAGGTTCTGTCTCAAAAAATGATTCAATCTCATCAATCGCCATTTTGATATCATATAGAAGTTTAAGCTGTCTCTCTGTCATACACTATTTTTTTGTCCCGATCAAGAATCTTACGGAATATCGGATTTCTGATTGCCTGGTTTTCAAGCAAGTCAATTTCTCTGCCAAGCAGTTTTTCAAGTTTTTCTTTAAAATCGAAATAGTTGTCAGCATATTCGAGAATATCGACATTATCGAATTGAACCAGCATATCTATATCACTATCCTTGTTGAATTCAGAAGTCAGAATCGAACCGAATATATAAAGTTCTTTGACTTTGTGTTGTTTGCAAAGGCTTATTAATGAATCAATATTTTTCTCAATTATGTTCATGAATCAAAGATAGTAATTCTTTTTATTCGAATTATCAATCCGTTTGCAAGTTACACCTGACGACCGACGGCATGAGCAGAAAGTGTACGAGAGATGTTCCCTTTTCTGTTTTTACAAACGCCAGTATAAAAATAGTAAATTATCGCGAATGTGCTCTTTTATTTGATTTCAGTTGGTCTGGAATAAAACCCGATATGTCAAAAGCCACAATAACAAGAATTATAAAATAAGATCATGCAATTATCCCCTAACGCCTGTCAATATGGCCAGTGGCAATTTGCGAGCTTCATACTTATCCTCCGTTACAAACCTTGATGCGGGGCGTAATGCTTCAAATTACCACAGACCCCGATATTGGCTATATTGCGTGTTGGCAGCTAGCAATTTTTATAATCTTTTGTAATTCATTAATGATCAGGTTTGGTATATCAATCAGGCTAATATTATTAATGTCAATTTTAAAGTCTGCGCGTTTATATGAATCTCTAAAAAAGTTATAATCAGCTTTAATTTCTTTCAAATACCTCTTTTTCTTTGAATCATCTAATTTTTCTGTCATAGGCTTTGAATCTTTATCGTAGAAAGTTAACCTATCCAATACGTTCTCATACGAATCATTTATCAAAATTGAATATAAGTCTTTGTCAGCTTTATGTTTTTTATAAACTTGAAGATATGAATATTTTAATCCTGATGGTGTACCGGAAATTACACAATCAATGTTTTTTGCAAACAGGTAATCTAAAACTTTACTGGCTTTTTCTCTGTATCCATTCATTGAAAGACACTCATCTTGAATTATTTCAATTGGTTTTTTATAATAATTCTGAATTTCTATATCTAAGTCAAAGAATGAAAAATCAATTTTTTCAGCCAACATTTTTCCAATTGTCGTTTTCCCTACACAGCTAATACCAACTAAATACAAAATCATAAAACCTTATAAATGTTTAAGAATCAAATTTCCGTTTTTCAATAGGAATGGTTTTTACTCTCTCAATATTTTCTAAAATCTTTTTACAAGTAAAAATCAACTTCTTTTTGTCTGGAGGATTACCCCAAAATAAATCTTCTAATTCCCAATCATCCATTTGTAATATTTCTCTGGTCAGTTTCTCAGCTTTATCAATGTATTCAGTTTCATTTTTACAATCATTTGATAATAAGCCATAATGCAAAGTTAAATCATGAGTTAATTTCTCTGCTTCTATTAAAATTCCATTATATGCTTCTCTTGATAAATCGTCTGTATCCATATGCAGTATGTTTTATTTTGCTTGTTGCCAACCGTTTATACCTCTACCAAAGATAAAATAATTTTCTATTTAAGATGTTATTCTGTATCTGTTAGTGAATATATAAACACGGTTTCTCATCATAAATCATCAAACGGACTCCGGATATTCTGAATACTCTGAGTGCTTATATCTCCGTAGTCCGACTACTTTTATGCCCTGATAACGCCTGAATATACCTTAAAATGCACTATTCATGTATAAGATAAAAGGCGCAAGGGACAAGGGATAAGGGACAAGGCTTATAATTAGAGTTTTTTCCTTTTTCCTTTTGTCTTTTATCTTTTTCCTTCCCGGCCGTTCCGGCCGGGTACGCTCCCGCCCCGTCAGTCACACAGGAAAAACCAACCCCCTGCTCAAACTGCCCAATTACCTGCACCTGACTACCCGCTTACCGAAAATCAATACAAGTTAAAAAAATCAAATGAATTACAATATACTGCATGAAAGAATTAATTTTTCTTTCTCAAAATCTTTTCTCCCAAATAGCATAAATACTCAACCGGAATTTTTATCTAACCTTTATTGAAAATGCCTCCAATGAAGACTAAAAGGCAGAAAATTAAAAAGCATGACAAATCAGACTCCTCTTGTCATTTTTCATTTTTCAATTTGCATTTTGAAATTTTCAATTTACATATTATCCCTGCAAAGAACCCTGTCAGGAAAATCATTGTTGTTCCTATCACTATTGTCATGTATCCGTGAAGCGGACAGACATATTTCTGAAGTGAGCCTGTAAAAAGCACGGGGGAGAGGCTCATCCAGGCTATGACTATTATCCCTGCAATTACTCCTGCAAGAGCGGCTCCGCTGGTTATTTTCTTCATAAAGAATCCAAGCAGGAAAAGTCCAAGCATGCCTCCGCTGAAAATAGATGCCAGTTTCCACCATGCATCGAGAGCACTCTGTACATCTATCATTGCAATACCTATTGAAATGCCCGCAATACTGAAAAGCAAAGAAGCGGAGTAGAGGATTTTCATCGCTCTTTTCTCATCGAAGTTTTTATCGCTGCTCTTTTTGAAGAAATCGTTCAATATAACGGTAGCAGAGCTATTGATACTTGTGGAAACAGTGCTCATTCCTGCTGCAAAGACCGATGCAATAAGTAACCCTGTCAGCCCGACAGGCAACTGGTTGAAAATGAAATAAGGAAATACTTTATCCCCTGTTATCCCTGCAGGAAGAAGTTCCGGCCTTGCAGTATAGAAACTGAAAAGCCCTGTTCCTATAAAAACAAAAAGGAGCGATACAGGGATGTAGAGCAATGCTCCGAATAATGCCGACTTTTTTGCTTCTTTTTCTGACCGTGCAGTGAGATACCTCTGGATATAATTCTGGTCAATCCCGAAGTTCTGAAGGTTTATGAATATTCCGTAAATAAGAACTACCCAGAATGTCGAAGTCGTAAAATCGAATTTCATACTGCCGAGACTGAATTTATGATTTGCCGATGCTATCCGGAATAACTGACCAGATCCCTCTGGCATCGAAAAGAGCAGATAGAGCGAACATACTACTGCTCCTGTTATCAAAATAATTCCCTGTATTGCATCAGTCCACATAACGGCCTGTATTCCGCCAAGCACCGAATAAATCATTATACTGATTCCGGTTATCAGTATCACCACCCTCATGTCCCAGCCAAGTGCTGTATTCAGCATCAGGGCAAGAAGGAACAGGATAGTTCCGGTTCTCATTAGCTGAGTAAGAAGGTACATCAATGACGCATATATTCTTGCCCATTTACCGAAACGAAGTTCGAGATAGGTGTAAGCCGACGGACTGTTGACCGACCTGTAAAGAGGAACGAAGAATTTTACCGCCATGTATGCGGCAAGGGGTAACGACAGACTGAATACAAATGGATTCCAGTCGCCCTGATATGCCTGACCTGGAAGCGCAAGATAGCTGATACTGCTGAGAAACGTTGCAAGTATAGACATACCCACAACCCACGAAGGCATGCTTCTGTTTGCCAGAGTGAAAGCCGATGTTGATTTGTTTTTTCTGTAAAATGAACCTCCGAAAATGATTATACCGATAAGGTATAAAATGAATATAATTAAATCAACTACTCTCATTCAGTCACTTTCAGATTATCAAATCCTAATACTATCTTGCCTTTTTCCTTTTTCCTTTTATCTTTTTCCTTTTGTCTTTTATCTTTTTCCTTGTCTATCCAAACTTATAATGTTTCTTAACGGTTTTGTTTATCTTCCATGTGCATTTCAATCCTTCCGGAAAGACGACGAGGTCTCCTTTGCCGAAGTGAACCGGTTCTCCGTTTTCAGGTGTCACCACAACATCGCCCTCGACGATATAGCAGGTTTCTTTCTCATCATATTCCCACGGGAATTCCGATTCTTCCTTTGTCCATATCGGCCAGGAACTGACTCCCAGCCTGTTCAGTTTTTCCTTATCAGGTTTTTCGACATGTATCATTTTACACTTGATTTGGTTACGTCCAAAAATATCAAAACAATTTGATATAACAATTTGGATAAACAGACTTCTGTTGTTTAAAATCTTTTGAAAAGCTTATTTGTTGATACAAATATTGTTCCTGACCTTTTGGCACACAGAATGCCATATTATACCGAAGTAGCAAAATTGTTTTCACTTGCCGACAGGAAAGAAAGAAAACTTTTTGTAATTTGACGATTTGGCCAAAAGAAATTACCTGAATAAATAATTTTTCTCCTTTTAAAAAACAATTTCATGAATAAAATTGTTAAATTAATGATTTATTAATCTAAACTAATTGTTGTATATTATAAATAAAAGTTCAAAATTATTTCTATATTGGCACAATGAATATGCTTTATATCAAAGGCATTGAATTATAAGAAACAGAAGAGCCGGGATATGAAAAAAGATTAAGTAGATGAATATAAAGATATTGGACAAGATAAGTTACGGGATGTATATGATAAGTTCCAGGGAAAATAACAAAATCAACGGAATGATTGCCAATACTGTTTTCCAGATAACTGCCGAACCTCCCCAAATTGCAATATCTATAAATAACCGCAACCTTACTCATAGTTATATAGAAGAGAGCGGGTTGTTCTGTATATCTATTTTGTCGGTTGATTTTCCCCTGAAATTAATAGGACATTTTGGATTCAAATCAGGAAGGGAGATAAATAAGTTCGAAAACATAAAATACAAATTAACAGAGAACGGGCTTCCCTATCTCGAAAATTCACTTGGTTTCATAGAATGCAAAGTTGTGCGTTCTGTTTCGGAAGGAACTCATACTGTTTTTACAGGAGAAGTAACCGGTTGCGATATCCTGAATCAGGGAGAACCGATGACTTACCTGTATTATCATGAAATAATGGGAGGCGGACTCTCCGCCAATGCACCACATTATATAACAAATAATAAATCAAATATGGAGGAGAAAAAAATGAAAAAATTCAAATGTTCAATTTGTAATTATGTTTATGATCCTGAAAAAGGAGATCCTGATGGCGGTATAAAACCCGGTACTCCGTTCGAAGATATACCCGAAGACTGGATTTGCCCTGTATGTGGGGCTGATAAATCTCTGTTCGAGGAGGAATGACAGATGGCGGTAAGAGAAATAAAGGACAATATCTTTGCAGTCGGAGTAAAAGACTGGGACAGAAGATTGTTCGATGAACTTATTCCCCTTCCGGATGGTACGAGTTATAACTCATACCTTATAAAAGGAAGCCAGAAGATTGCTCTTATCGATGCTTCAGACCCGGGAAAAAGGGATGAACTTCTGGACAATCTGAAGGAATCGGGCATCAACAGAATTGACTATCTTGTTGCAAATCACGCCGAACAGGATCACTCCGGCGCAATACCCGATGTGCTCAATCTGTATCCCGGTGCAAAAGTCGTGACGAACGAAAAATGCAGGAATATGCTGGCCGATCTCCTGCTTATCAGCGAAGACAGGTTCATAACAATACAGGATGGCGAAACTCTGTCGCTGGGCGACAAGACGCTGAAATTCATCATTGCACCGTGGGTCCACTGGCCCGAAACTATGGTTACCTATCTTGCAGAAGATAAAATTCTGTTTTCCTGCGATTTATTTGGTTCTCATCTGGCAGTGAGTGATTTATATGTTAATGACGAATGTAAGGTGTACGAGTCGGCAAAAAGATATTATGCCGAGATAATGATGCCGTTCAGGTCAATAATTAAAAAAAACCTTGAAAAGCTTGCAAATTATGAGATAAAGATAATTGCGCCAAGCCACGGGCCCGTTTATCAAAACGCAGGGTTTATCATTAATGCATATAAAGACTGGATTTCGGATAATGTAAAGAACGAAGTCGTTTTGCCCTTTGTATCAATGCACCATTCGACGAGAAAAATGGTTGATTATCTTATATCCGGGTTAATAAAGAGAAACATAACCGTAAAGCCTTTTAATTTGACGGAGACAGATATAGGAGAACTTGCAATGTCGCTCGTGGATGCTTCAACAATAGTCATCGGCACACCTACAGTTTTGACAGGTCCTCATCCCCAGGTTGTCTATGCTGCATATCTGGCAAATGCACTGAAACCTAAACTCAAATATGCATCGGTTATTGGTTCTTATGGCTGGGGAGGCAGGACGCTTGATATAATCAAAGGCCTTATCACAAATTTGAATGTCGAACTGATCGAGCCAGTTATGATAAAGGGATACCCGAAGGAAAATGACTTCAAATTGCTGGATAAATTAGCAGATGAAATAGTTGAAAAACATAAAAAATGAAAATATTTTAAGATTGCCCCTCCCGGCCTCCCCAAAGTGGGGAGGAGCTATTTTAAGTACTGCAGTGAAAAGTCCGCCAGCTGGCGGATTTAGGGGGCAAATAGAAGCAGGCAGTGATTTAGTGGGCAAATAGAAGCAGGCAGTGATTCAGGGGGCAAATAGAATGGATTGAATAATATAACTTATTGGAATTTAAATACTAAGCAAATTATTTATACATCAGTTATTTTTCTTAATTAAAATAAAAAAACTTAATAAGGAGGCATAGATATGATAAAACAGAAACAGATTTACAAATGCAGCGTCTGCGGTAATGTAGTCGAAGTGCTGCATGTAGGAGGAGGGCAACTTGTTTGTTGCGGAAAACCGATGATGCTTATGGTTGAAAATACTGTCGATGCAAGTAAAGAAAAGCATGTACCGGTAATTGAAAAAACAGCCACTGGAGTCAGAGTAATGATTGGTTCCCAGCCACATCCAATGGAGGAGAAACATTATATCGAATGGATAGAGATAATTGTGGATGGGAGATCTTGCAAAAAATTCCTGAAACCTGGAGATAAGCCAGAAGCAGAATTCGAGACAGGAGCAACAAGCGTGGAGAACATTGAAGCAAGGGAATACTGCAATATTCATGGTTTATGGAAATCGTAAGTTTGGAGTGGATTAAGTTTATAGTTATAATTAATATCACTTTATTTGAGGGGGATTTTTGGTTACATTAACCAGAAGTTTGTGCGAAGTCTTGAATTGCAAAAAGTACAATACTAAATTTATCAAGTAATATGGCATTACAGGAAGAGTTCGAAAAACAAGGAATCTGGCTCTTCAAGCATAGAAGTTATTTACCTTTGATTATTCTGCTTATTGGATATATCCTGTATTTAAGGACAGAAATAAAACCGGGAACCTTCTTTCTGGAAGAGACTCCTTATGAGATTTATTATGAGATGTTCTGTTTGTTGGTAAGCTTAATTGGTTTGTCCATCAGAGTTTATACTGTCGGTCATACCCCAAAAAACACATCTGGACGAAATACAAAGGAAGGTCAGATTGCGGACCAACTTAATACTTCAGGTTTGTATTCAATTGTCAGGCATCCGCTTTATCTTGGCAATTTCTTTATGTGGATGGGTCCTGCTATGCTTACGGCGAACCTGTGGTTTATTATAGTATTTTGTCTTTTATATTGGATTTACTATGAAAGAATCATGTTTGCAGAAGAGCAATTTTTAAGGAAAAAATTCGGAGATAGATTTTTGGAATGGTCAAAAAATGTTCCGGCATTTATTCCAAAATTTAAAAAATTTGTAAAGCCTGATTCACCATTTAACTGGAAGAAAGTCTTGAAAAAGGAAAAAAACGGATTAATAGCTTTGTTTTTTATTTTTTTTGTTTTTGATTTTTCCGGTGAAATAGTAGAAAAAGAAACTCATTTCAATTACTTCATATTAATTGCCTGTATTTTAATAGGATTAGGGTATATTGTTTTAGAATTTCTCCAAAAGAGAACCAGATTTCTTAACGAGAACGATAAATAAAACGCTTCTTATTATAGTTTTCATCGCTAAAATCAAGCCGGTCTTTGGGCGGATAGTAATTGATTAATATAATTTTACCGATCCGTATGATGTTCTGACCTTAACTGTGGATGAAGTATTTTGTTCTGTACCGACGATCCCTTCAATTTCCGATGATGTATTTTCAATAATTCTCTTCTTAATAGTCAGATGTTCTTCCGGAAATTTTATTGACGAATATGATGATGTTCCGTCCAGTTTATAGCTTGCCGCCGGATCGATTCCAATTCTTACACCTGTATATTTTGTATTAATGTCGATCGAATCGAAATTTTTCGGCACATTATCTACATTTATCGAACCATAGTTCCCTTCGATAACAAATTTCTTCTCGATAGTTCCCACATTAAGTGTTGTATAGCCGGTTTCCATTATCAGATTATTTATTTTATCAATTGAGTAATTATCATATCTTGAAGTGACAACCATAGAGCTCACATTTCCAATTTTGATTTTGGAATATTTACTATCAATAAGCAGAGCTCTGGCTGAAGGTAGTTCTACCATCGTTGCATATCTGAGGTAAAGATCGAGCCACCCGGCCGATTTTATAAGTGCTTTTCCATATCCGATATTTATATGATTGATAGGCTTTTCGTCGCCTCTCGTAAGCTCTGTAACGGTAAGGTTGCCATATTTAACGTTAAGGTCAGCATGTCCTCCGAGTTCATCTATAAATGTATCTCCATATTTGTTTGTCAGCACAAGTCCTGAGTTGTAAGGCATTTTCACCGTATAGTTGATGCTGAATCTTTTGTTTTTACCCCATACTGAAGAGTTGAATTTGTCGTAGATGATGGTTTCTGCCGTCACTTTCCCAGGCATTTCCTCAAACCGTATGTCTATAAGGTTGATGAGTTCTTCTGCTTTGCTTCTGTCGGGATGTTCGACTGTTATTTTTACATAAATATCTACTTTGTTATTGTTCCAGCTTGCAACGACCACATTGCCATATCTGTTATTCAAATCAACCACAGTGTTTTCATCGGCAACGAATTCTTTTCTGAATTCCTTTGTTACTTCCTGCGTAATGGCCTGTATAGCTGGAAGAAGTGCAATTAAAAGCAACATTCCTCTTTTAAATAGAAAATTTTTCATTTTCTCCGGTTTTTTGATTTTCATCTTTTATAGCTTTTAACTGGTTCAGTATATATGACATTACCTCGACTTTCATCTGATAATGCTCGATCATGGAATTAATTATTCTTTCATCATTAGGATTTGCTTTAAGGTCTTTTTGAAGCTGGATATAAATTGAATCCATACTTTTCAATTCACTGTTCAGCATCTTTTTCTGTTCAGGACTTAAGCTGAACTCAGCTCTGTTAAGTTCATTTTTCATAATGCTAACTTCACGCAGATAATAATTCTCCACCTCTCTGTATTGCGGGGAAACATCTCCCAGAGTCATCCGGTCTTTATCAGGCCTCAGGTAATTATCCCATATCCAGATTGAGGATATTGATATGAATGCAGCGATTATTGCTGCTCTCAATAGGTAAGGCAGTATATTTCGTTTATTGGCAGGCGGATGGAGTCTTCTCTGAAGTTTCCATTCGAATCGTTCGAAATGACCTTCCATCGGCTCTTTATCGTCGAATTGATTTCTGTTTTCCCTGATAATTTCATCTATATTTTTCATTTCTTGCTGTTTTACATGTTTTTTTTAAGTTCGCCTAACAGCTTCTGTCTGGCTCTTGAAAGTTGTGACCTTGAAGTGCTGCTGCTTATTGAAAGAATCTCTGATATCTCGTCATGGTCATATCCTTCAATAAGGTAAAGCGATATTATAATCCTGTACCCATCGGGTAGTTTCTCTATTGCCTTTTTTATCTCTTCCACTTTCGTCTCCACTTCCTCAATATAAAGCTTATCATCATAATCGTCGTCAATTATTGCAGGGTAAGATTCTATTTCTTCAAAAATCGTTTTTCTTTTGTTAAGTGCGTCGAGCGACCTGTTTATTACTATTTTTTTGAGCCA
Organism: Bacteroidales bacterium; assembly: GCA_017999895.1. GTDB lineage: Bacteria > Bacteroidota > Bacteroidia > Bacteroidales > VadinHA17 > LD21. Next base: position 113,960 of record JAGNKY010000004.1, on the reverse strand, counting down.
GGCGCCAAAGCTTACCGTACCGGAGTACGTATCAATTTTTTCGAATGCCGAAAGAAAAGATTCCTGCATTATATCCTCGGCTTCCATACTGTCGTTAACTATTCTCAGACACGTGTTATACATGGCTTTATAATAAAGCTTGTAAATCTGGAACTGTGCTTTAGGGTCGCCGTTTTTGCATCCGTCTATTAGATCCTGATGGATGTTTCTGTAAGCGGCTTCTTCATTATTCATTTCATAGCAAAGTGTTGTCCTTATTTTTAGTACAGGGTTCACTATTTATCTTTTTTCTCTGAAAAAGACGAAAAAAAAATATTGTGTGATGCACGGAAAACAAAAGGATTTAATTCTTATCCGAAAAATATTGAAAGATAACCTTGCAAAACTTTTCCACTTTCATAGTCAAGTTCCGAACCCAGTAAACTGTGAGGGATGGAAAATACAATCAGAAGGATAAAAGCTGCAAGCACAGTGTAAAGAGGCCGCTCTTTTTTTCTGTTCATTATAACAGCCAGAAGCCAGAAAATAAAAGCGATGAGTGTTTTGTTGTCGGTAAGATCCCATCCGAAGGGTACCCCGGTCCATAGTTGTCCGAAAGCATAATACTGAACAATGGGGCCAAAAATCAAACCGCCTGCGGTAATCAGAATAAGAGTCCATACCGCATATTTCTTATATGATGTGTTTCGAGCAATCGCCATAATTCCCGCCAGCGTGGAGAATAACATGGCAATGAACATTATTATTATATGAGGTACAAGTGCCCATCCAGGTACAGCACCTTTAAACCTGACAACTATAGGATTTTCTTTGAATAGAGTTTTTGTGCCGGCGTTATCGGTAATCTCGATATAATACTGAAGCTTGCCGGCAGGGGGTTGCTGTGGCACGGACGCAAAAAAACCCTTTATTTCATTTATATCGAATATTTTATTCATTATAAATGAGTTGACAGGAATAATTCTATATTTGAACTCAGTTTCAGTATAATCATCCGAAGTTTTAAATCTCTTATAGTACAACCTTGCGGAAACTGTTGAATCGTAAATTGCAAGTTGTATAACCGGTTGTTCATCAAGTCCCAGGCTCCTTACAAGTTTTATCCTGTAAACCTGACCGTTCACCTGAACTTCTGCCTTTTTCGGGTTGGTCGGACCCGTCATTCTCTGATACACTGAAGCGGCGATAGTGATTATCACAGCTAATAACCAGATGAGAGATTTCTTCATATTTTCAGGTTTTTACAAATGTATTAATTATTCCGGTTTTTATGTTTTCTGATAATTTTTATACTTTTCAGTAAATAATATTGAATAGCCCGGAAGTCGACCTTATAAAGGACTGACCTTCAGGCTATTACGATTTGAATATTAAAGATATAAAAAGAATATTCTTTTAAATCGAAAGGGCTAACAGTTTAGTTATTTCTAAACTATTTTACTGGAACATCTTGAATGTTTCAGTGATGATATCAATAGCTTCTCTGAGCTGTTTTTCAGTAATTACCAGAGGAGGGGCAAAGCGTATTATATGTTCGTGCGTTGGTTTTGCAATAAGGCCGTTGTCTTTCATTGCGAGGCAAACGTCCCATGCAGTTTTACCGTTTTTTGGTTTAATACCCACCGCATTCAGCAGCCCTTTACCTCTTACGAAATCAATCATTTCTGATTTGATACTGTTAATTTCATCGCGGAATATTTTTCCAAGACGGTCAGCATTTTCAGTTAGTTTTTCATTTTTTATCACTTCCAGTGCAGCAATTGCAACTTTTGCGGCAAGCGGATTGCCTCCGAAAGTGGAGCCATGTTCACCAGGGAGTATTGTCAGCATGATGTCGTCGTCGGCAAGGACTGCCGAAACAGGATAAACGCCTCCGCCGAGGGCTTTTCCGAGTATTAGTATATCGGGGCGCACACCTTCATGGTCGCATGCAAGAAGCTTACCCGTTCTGCCTATTCCTGTCTGAACCTCATCGGCAATGAACAATACATTCTTAGCCTTACACATATCGTATGCTTTTCTGAGGTAACCATCATCAGGAACAACCACACCTGCTTCGCCCTGTATCGGTTCGACAAGGAACCCTGCAACATCGGGGTCCTGAAGAGCCTCTTCAAGAGCCTTCAAATCATTGTAAGGTATAATGATAAAGCCCGGTGTGTAAGGACCATAATGGTTCCTTGCATCAGGGTCGGTCGACATAGATATAACGGTGATAGTACGGCCATGGAAATTGCCCGCACAGGCAATAATCTTTGCATTATATTCCTTAATGCCTTTTTTCTTATATGCCCATTTCCGGCATAGCTTAAGAGCCGTTTCATCTCCTTCGGCACCCGTGTTCATGGGAAGAACCTTGTCATAACCGAAATATTTCGTTACATATTCTTCATATTCACCAAGTACTGAATTATAAAATGCTCTCGATGTGAGAGTGAGTTTTTTTGCCTGACTTACAAGAGCCTTGACTATTTTTGGGTGGCAATGTCCCTGATTTACTGCAGAATAGGATGAAAGGAAATCATAATATCTTTTGCCTTCCACGTCCCATACAAAAGGTCCTTTGCCTCTGTCGAGCACAACAGGAAGCGGATGGTAGTTATGCGCTCCGTAAGTCTCTTCTCTTTTAATATAATCCTGGATATTCATTTTATTGATTTTTAAATTTTTTAAATAATAAACATGTTTTGAGTTTAGATCGAATTTTATCTGGAAATAAAGCAGAAATCCCGGCAGTCACCTTACCGTAAGAAGTCTAAAATTGCAACTACGCCTTACCTGTCTGCTTTGATAAGCGAATGAAACAAACCAGAAATTACTTATATCTGTCGGTATCAGCGAGTGTATGAAAAGAATGATAATATCATTTCCCGATTTCGTCAACGAAATAAAGTTTTCAAATCAGACCGCAATCTTACAAAAGAGTTTTCTCTTTTCAAAATAAAGTTTTTGAACTTTAATTTTACTTTGTTTTAACTGGCAGTTTAGCAATTTTTACCGGTCCTGTAAGTCCAGATGGCACGAGCGGGTCATCTTTCTTCCAGAATCTGTGTGTGGTGAAGGTTATGCGGTTTGTGGGCCGCGGACTGCCATTTTCGAGCCAGGCAGGCCATTGACCATCTTCTATACCATCCCACGGCTCCTGCTCATCGCCAATCAGCCGGTTGATCCATAGATTGGCAACCTCGATTTCGAGCAGGTTATCTTTCTTTTTTAAAAACGACGTTATTTCGAGCTCCCACGGGTCAGTCCATAGAACGCCTGCTTCGCGTCCGTTTACCTTTATCCTTGCAATATTGTTTACCTTTCCTGTGTTGAGAAAATAATGGTTTTTCTTTTTATTAAAACTTCCTTCCGGAAAGCTGAATGTACACCGGTATTCTGCAATGCCAGAATAATACTTCATACCTGAGTCGCCGGATTCTGTCCAGTCGTAAAGTGAATCGAAAACGACTTCTCCAGCAGGGCCGCCGCGGGCAGGATCGAATGTTACTTTCCACGGTCCGTTGATATCCATAACTTCATCCTTTTCAGGAAAATCATTGCCGGTCTCTAATTTTACAGCTTGCTCTTCCTTATCTTCCTTATCTTTCTTATCTTTCTTATCTTTCTTATCTTTATAAAATACAACGAAATAGCTGCCGTAAGGTTCGAGAACTACAGGGAGTGCTGCTCCTTCTTCGGATATTGTTACACTTAAAGACTTTTTAATTTCAGCGGTAAGCGGATTCCATAGCTCCGCATGTGATGTTCCGTCGCGGAAGCGGCAGGTGTCGGTTATTTTTTCTCCTGTCCTGTTCGAAATGAAATAGATATCCCTGTCGGGCAGTGTACGGTGGTGATAACGTATATTTCCCGAAGAAACAAAATCTGGTTTGACATTTAGCTTTTTTAAAAATGAGATAATAGTATCGTAAGGAGGATAAAAATCGAACATCTTTTCGTTACTTTTTCCACCCGAAGCCTTTTCATCTCTGTCTTTATAGAGTTTGAAAAATGTCCCGTTAATACTCTTTATCCGGCTTCTTTCCTGTTTCCAGTCTATTCCCCAGACTATTTGAGTTATCTGGTTCAGCTTATTGTCACACGCCGGGTAACCTGACAGAGATGGCGATTTTATCGGTCTTATGCCTGCAACAGAGGCGCCGTTTTTGAGAAGGAAATCAATTTTCTCGGCCAGCTCCGGTGTCATTTCGTCTATCTCAGGCAGGATGAGGATTCTGTATGATGCTCCTGACGGAAAAATGATTTTATTCTCCACTGCTGATGCGTTGTTTATGAGATATGAAGGTGAGCAGGCGTCGAATGAGTAGGATTTTTTATCAGGCATAGTGTCGGTTCCTTCGAGCGCTGAAGCTAGTGGAACGAATACGTTTGGAGCTCCTTCGGGAAGCAGGAAAAGAATATCTGCTACCGGTTTCCCCTGCATCAGTATAAACTGGCAGCGTGAAAGATAACTATGATAAGCCCCTACCATTGGCCACCACGTCTGGCCACGATCCCAGTGTACTCCGTAAGGCCCCATGGTCATGCCGGGCATGAGATTATCTCCATGGGGTTTGTGCGCAAAGGTGTGAAAGACAAATCTGTTGATGCCGAGCGCAAGCGCCCAGTCGGTCTGGTTTTTCATGTTTCCCGGATATTTTCTCCAGGCTTCAGTATGATTGGCTGTGAATGCTTCGGCGGCTATTATGTTTTTCCCGGTTACATGACCTATGGAAGTGGCTTCGAGACAGCTATACGCGGAATTGAATCCGTAGCCCTGGGTCCAGAATTCACTCATTGGAATATCGGCAACTGCGCCAAAGTCGAAATCTGATACTGGCGTCATATCGTAAGGCTCTATCGAAAGAGTGAATCCATCGCGCCGGCCAAGCGTTTTGAAATATTCCGCATGATTTTCGATAATGAGTTCCGATACTGTCTGTCTCACATCCCATAAGAACCTCTCGCTCTCATCGCGTGAGTTCACTATGTAACCTGCGAATATTGGTAGATAAAGCACAGGGTCATAGCCTCTTCGGTTGATAAATTCATCAATGAATTTGTGGCTCCAGTTCTGTGCTCCCATCTCCCAGCTATCTATGTGAAGTATTGTCCATCCGCCTACCGAAGGTTTTTTAAATGGTTTTACCTTTTCTATAAGTTTTCCAATATATTGCCTGTAATGGTTAGCCAGCGCTGTAGTATCGAATTTATCCGACTCGAATCCGAGTCCAGCCTGAGGAGCCGGTCGCGTAACCGAACCATTATTTCTTTTTCCGAACCGTACAACCGTCCACCGGCCGAAAGGAACATTCCATGAAAGTCGGCCACCGGGCTGAAGAAGAGGGGTGAGATCGATAATCTTATCTTTTTTTAGAAATGATTCTTTTCCTGCAGTATCGGCTTCAACGGAAAGTATAAACGGAACGACTCCTGGCTGGGAAGTATATGGAGCTCTATAGTAGAAAGCTTTTTCATCGAGGTCTTCGATGCCCTGTTTTTTTTCAAGTGCAGGGAAAGCAAGCACCCTTACATCTTCATACCAGTTGTCTCTGAGATTCTTGAGTTCCGGGGTAAGAGTTTGTTCTCCGAAGAAAGGTTTTCTTGGAAGAGGTAGAGGGAGAGTGGCATCGAAGATTGAAGGGCCGGTAAGGATTGTGTCGGCCCATACTATATGCATCATTGATTCTTCAGGTTTCACCCATGGTCCCCCGCTGCCTGTCCAGCCCGGCCCTGAGCCAAGAATGATATTTATCCCCAGTCGTTCGGCCTCCCTCACTGCATGGGTAAAGAGATCAATCCACTCATCGCTCATGAATTCAATCTTTCCCTTCGGTATTCCGACATTCACTTCAAGGAAAACAGCATAGCGTATTCCAGCTTTTTTCATTGATTCAAGGTCACGTGTAATGCCTTCCTTGTCCATGTTGCCTTCCATGAAGTACCAATAAACGCCGGGTTTTGCCGAATCGGGTGGTGTTACGAAACCCCTTTTGAGCCAGTCATTCTTATACGGACTTCCGCATGAAGCAAGCAGAACCGTTAAGAAAAACATTACAATAACCTGTATTATAGGCAGTTTATTTGTCATTTTTCAACAGATCAGGCCTTAAACGTTTTGTGCGTTCGATTGATTGTTCGAGCCTCCATTTTTCTATTTCAGGAGTATTTCCCGACAGGAGAATATCAGGTACTTTCCATCCTCTGAAGTCGGCCGGGCGTGTATATACAGGCGGGGCAAGCAGGTCGTCCTGAAAGGAGTCGGTGAGGGCCGACTGTTCATCTGAAAGAGACCCGGGGAGAAGACGTACTATAGCATCAGTGATAACAGCGGCAGGAAGCTCGCCGCCTGAAAGGACATAATCGCCTATTGATATTTCCATGGTAATCAGATGATCTCTTATTCTCTGATCTATGCCTTTATAATGCCCTGCAAGGATAATGAGGTTTTCTTTAAGAGAAAGACGATTGGCAAGTTTCTGGTCAAACCTAATGCCGTCGGGAGATGTATAAATTATTTCATCATAATTTCTTTCGGCTTTAAGAGCCTCAAGTGCCTTCCATACCGGTTCGATCATCATCACCATCCCCGCACCGCCGCCAAAGGCGTAATCATCGACAGTCTTATAACGATCGTTTGTAAAATCCCTGAGGTTGATAATGTTAATTTCCACAAGTCCCTTTTCTTTCGCTCTTTTTATAATTGAATGATTAAGAGGACTTTGAAGTAACTCAGGAAGTACGGTTATAATGTCAATCCGCATCGTATAAAAATTTCTGGCAAAAATACGAAGAATAAGGAATTGTGAATGTCATGCAAGGAAATTGCTTGCAGTTTCCATAAGGCGATTGAAGCAATTGTCAATCTGTTTATATTGTATGTTTTCGATCGGAGGGAAAGGATTCTCGTGTGAATAAGGATATGGGAAGTCCATTACTTCGACATTGGCGTTAATTTTTCCGCTGGCATTTAAAGTCTTTATAATCCCTTCAGGAGGAATAATGGCGTCTTTTAATAGTGCTACGGCCATTATCCGGTCTTTTATTTTCTCAATAGTCTTTTCTCTGAAATTTTTAAACCGTTCAAAATCAATCATTGAGCGGAATGTCTCTCCTAATACCCCTGAAATAATACGGTCCATCACTGGATTATTTTGTTTTATTTCATTTTCGAACTCATTCAGGTAATATCTGGAAATTGTTTCTGCAGCCATGCTATCCATTATATACCGTGATGTACCGTTCATGGCGCTGAATACCGATCCTCCGCAGAACATAAAAAGTTTTGAATCGGATAAGAGGTTTTCGGGGTTTGCCATAATCAGTATTTCTGCAAGATATGCTCCGATCGAAAATCCAAAAATATTTAGGCGGTTGGTTTTGGGAATAACCGGATGTTTTCCGGTTCTTATGGAAATTATAAGGTTAATAATATCGCATGCGGTCAGGTATCCTGAATTCATAAATCGTCTCGGCTCTTCTACAAGTCTGGCGCTGATTGCAATATTTGCGACCGACGACATAATTGCTTCACCGTGCTTTTTACGCCATTCAGTCAAAAAATTAAGCATGATTCTGGGGTTGCTCCATGAGGCAGGTGAACGATTGATATGAAAAGAAATTGGGAACAGTATCACATAGCTTTCTGTATTTTCCGACAGAGTATGACCCCAAACAAGGTATTTTTCCCATTTCCTTTCATTTAAGCCATGAAGAAGCAGTATAACATTTTTGCTGTTTCTATTGCCGGGTACAAAAACGGGGTAAGAGAAGCAGGAATTTTCTTTTATTGTGAAATCGCTTTTATTGAAAAATTCTTCAGACACATAATCGGCGACAAAAGGCGTATTTACAATTTTTATATCTGAATCGGGAATAGTTATTTCTTCAACATCCGGATTGAAGATAGAGGATAGCTCTTTGTATTTTGTAATGTAATCGGCCATAACACAAAGGAAGCAGTATTGTGTCGTCCTCACAAATTTATGTGCCAGGCTAAGGTTAATAGGGATAAAAAATTAAAATAAGTGATAAAAAGGTAATATAAGTGATAAAATGATAAACATAAAAAATATTATGCTGGTATTGATTAAATTGTTTAAATTAGTAATCGCAAATAATGTTTAACTATTGTGAGAATACCTGAGATGGACTTTCAGAAACCCATACCGTCGTACCTGGTTGACAAAAGGAATATTATAAAGCTCATTCTGTTTACTGCTTTGTTTGCTCTTGTATTTATCAATATTTATTCGCCGATTGGAGCTGGCAGATGGGCACATCTAACCCGGCTCGAGTTTCTTACTTATTCGAGTCTAATAATTTTGACAGGAATATTGGTTGTGGTAATAAGCAGGGTAATCATGTATCGCGTTTGCAAACGGCGATCGATTTCCTTGTTGCAATATCTTGCGTGGATTGCCGCTGAAGTGTTTACTATGGCATTGTTTTACGCATTGTTTGAAAAGCTCATTTTGAAAGATGGACGTGAGTTTACGGAGCTTGTGAAGGCATTGGCCGTGACGACCGCGCTCGTTCTTCTGCTTCCTTATTCAATTTCATGGCTTTACTTTTCGTGGCAGGATAAAAAGCAGCTTATCGAAAAAATGGAGGAGATGACAAATCTTTCAGGAAATCCGAGAGATATGATAGCTTTTTATGATGACAAAGACGAGTTGAAGTTTTCAGTTAAAAAGGAGCGTCTTTTATATATTGAAGCTAATGGAAATTATGTGAATATTTATTATGAGAACAAAGGCAGGGTATCAAAATATCTTATAAGAAGCACTATGAAGAGCATGGAAGAAAAATTCGAAGGCACAGATGTTATTCGCTGTCACAGGTCGTTTATGGTTAATTTCGGGAAAGTGAAGGTTATAAGAAAGGATGATGACGGTCTCAGGCTTGGATTCGATAACGCGGCGGTTGCCGATATACCGGTTTCGAAGACTTATGTTGAAAATGTGATGCAGACATTTTCGAAATTCAGCAGGTTAGAGGATCTGGTGTGACGGATTTGATCTTCTTTTGCAGTATAGCGGCGACTTATACAATCTGGTCGTGGGTCCGGGAACAAATATTTATGTATTTATCACAAAAAGGTTCTTGAAGGAATCCGTGCGGATATCCTCAAGGTGCATAAAGGAAGTAGGAGATTGGTGCACTTTATTACCAAACAAATAATTGTGATTGTTTGTTTGGTAATTTTACAAATAAAGAAATGGCAATTAATGAAATATGTAGGATGAAAAACAACACATTTAACTGTATATATCCAGGATAATAGAAGAAAAAGAATAAATCTGTCTATATATTTATATTATTTCAATGAATTATCCTCATGGAGTGTCGGCCTGATTGCGGTGCATGTTGCGTCGCTATTTCGATTTCATCTGCTATACCCGGTATGCCTGACGGCAAGCCTGCAGGGGTAAGGTGCATCCATCTGCTCGAAGATTACAGATGTGCCCTGTATGGAAGTCCTTTAAGACCGAAAGTATGCACTGATTTCGAACCCGAGCCTGAGTTTTGCGGCAGCAGCCGCGAGGAAGCAATGCGAATCCTTTCTTCGCTCGAAAGTGAAGGACATACATCTGAGTATTGCTGAAATTGTGTTAATCGTAAATTATTTCCCGGCCTGTTCGGAAGGATAACGGAACAACGGCTCCATTTTCATCCCTTTTATCTTTATTGCTTCGATCTCAGCGGCGGTCAGTGGAGTGAGCTGGTCTCTCAGGCTGAGTGCAATTTTGAAGAGTTCTCCTTCACCCGGAGTCATCAGGTCGGTAATGGGATGGGAGAGGGCAAAGCGAAGTCCGGTTTTAATGTCTTCGGGCGTAGTGAACGGCTCATACCAGCACTTGCTGTATCTCGACCTGTCGGCGCCCTGCGGCCACGGACCTTTTGCCATGGATTTGAGACATATAATGCCCATGCCCTTCTTATGCGCAAGGTCGAGTATCTGAGGCCCGAAATTGCCAGCATTCCAGCTTGCAATGTTCAGAGGAAACATTATTGTGTCGAAGTCATAAGCATTCATCAATGCTATTCCTGCTTCGGCCGAGTGAACCGACATACCCAGAAAGCGTATCAGTCCCTGTTTTTTTGCCTCGACAAACGTCTCAAGCGCCCCGTTTGGGCCAAGGATGGTGTTTACTTCGCTCATAGTCGTCACTGAATGATGCTGATAGAGGTCGAAATGGTCGGTCCTCAGGTTCTTAAGCGACTGTTCCAGCTCTTTTCGAGATTCATCCTTAGTTCGTTTTTGTGTCTTACACGAAAGGAAGACATTTTTCCTGTAAGGTTCGAGAGCGGGGCCAAGCATCACTTCGGCATTGCCGTAGGAAGGCGCCACATCGAAATGATTGACACCGGCTTCTATTGCCATCCTTACATAATCCGAGGCTTCCGCAGAGGTCACATCTCTTACTATGATTCCGCCGAAACCTATCACAGAAAGCATCTCTCCGGTACGGCCCAGAGAACGTTTTTCCATTTTGCTCTGAAGATTTATTTCCCGCACTATGGAAGAAAGATCGGCAGGAAAGAGGCTCAGAGCCGGAGCTGCAATTGCAGCAGCTTCGATAAAACTACGACGTTTCATAATACATGATTTTCAAATAAAGTTAATCTTATTTTTTCTAATTATAATTTTGTGTTTTTAATTGGAGTTTTCACATTTAAGTTTTTCTAAGTTTTTTATTATATATTGCACTCAGGTAATATATTAAAAAAACAGGTATTTTAGCGGAAATTGAAAAATTATGAATATTGCATTGATTGGATATGGCCGTATGGGCCATGAAATTAAGAAGATGGCTGTTAAGATGGGTCATCGTGTGACGGTGAAGATAGATGTAAACAACCTTGAGGATTTGAATCCCGAAAAGCTGGCTGATGCCGATGTGGTTATAGAGTTCACGACACCAGATTCGGCATTCAGAAATATTGCAAAGTGTCTTGAAATGTCGAAGCCAGTTGTTTCGGGAACGACTGGCTGGCTGAAACATTATGATGAAGCTGTGAAGCTGTGTTTAAAGCATGAAACATCATTCATTCATTCTTCAAACTTCAGTATTGGAGTCAATATCCTTTATCGTGTCAACTCCGAACTTGCCCGTTTGATGGCAGGGCATAAAGAATATAAGCCTTTCATAGAAGAAATACATCATTCAAAGAAACTTGATGCACCGAGCGGCACAGCAATTGTCCTTGCAGAAGAGATAAGGAAACAGCATCCTTCTTACGAAGGTTGGTGCCCGGCTGACGAACCAATGAATAATTGCATACCGATAAAGTCGGTCAGGAGAGGGAAGATACCAGGCACTCATATTGTTGTGTGGGATTCTGATGTAGATACTATATCCTTGAAGCACAAGGCGAAAGGCAGGAAAGGTTTTGCACTCGGAGCTATTATTGCTGCTGAATATATTAAATCGAGAAAGGGCGTATTTACAATGGCAGATGTACTTGGATTCAGATAATAATTCTTATTTTTGTGGACTTAAAATTAATTTATATTGAAAATATTTTCGAGTAAATATTTCTGGTTTTCCATTGCGTCAATCATTTACATTCTCTTTGTTATCTGGATAGGTAATTACTGGCTTCTTCTTGGCCTTGTTATTATTTTTGACATTTATATTACAAAAAAAGTTAACTGGACTTTCTGGAAAAAACGTAATGGCAAGAACAGCGCTTTGGTTGAATGGATTGATGCTCTGATTTTTGCAATTATCGCGGTAACAATTATTAATATTTTTCTCTTTCAGAACTACCGGATTCCTACAGGTTCGATGGAAAAATCGTTACTCATAGGCGATCATCTTTTTGTGAGCAAGGTTGACTATGGCCCACGTATGCCAAATACACCGATAGCTTTTCCGTTCACACAGCATACAATACCTGGTTTGAAAACCAAATCGTGGTCTGACCTCGTCCATTGGCCGTATAAACGGCTTGCAGGTTTAGGGAAGGTTAAAAATAACGATCCTATCGTATTTAATTTTCCTGCGGGCGACACTGTAGTTATTGAAGATCAGTCAACTGCTTATTATGAGATTGTTAGACGCATGGCAAGAGAAATGATGGAGAGTGGAAGCTATTCATCCGATACAGTGAAGTCATTGGATCATTATGTTGACAGAGCAAGGAAAGAGATACGGCAGAGATATAATATTGTTTACCGGCCGGTTGACAGGAGGGATAACTATGTGAAGAGATGTATCGGAATACCCGGGGATACAGTTTTTATAGATGAGGCGGAGGTTTACATAAACGGCAAGAAGATACCGGAAATAAAAACTCAGCAAATAACCTATGCTGTTCAGACAAATGGCACTACTATCAACCCCAAAGCTTTTGAAAGACTTAATATCTCGAAATCGGATTATCAGTATTTTATAGGTTCGGCATATATTATGCCGCTTACCAAAGAAAATGCCGAGAAAATAAGTAAATTTTCCAACGTGGTGAGTGTTCAACCTGTTATATCGAGAAAAGGTGAATTTGCACCTTATATATTTCCATACAAATCTTCTTTGGAATGGAATGAGGATAATTTTGGTCCGCTATGGATTCCTTATAAAGGAGCCACAGTAAAGATAGATACATCGAATATTATGTTTTATGATAGAATAATAGATGTTTATGAGGGGAACGATTTGAAAATTGATAAAGCGGACATCTATATCAATGGTCAGAAGGCCGACAGCTACACATTCAAGATGGATTATTACTGGATGATGGGCGACAATCGGCATAATTCTGCCGATTCACGCTATTGGGGGTTTGTCCCTGAAGACCATATAGTAGGAAAACCGAAATTCATCTGGTTATCGATTGATAAAGATCGCACCGGATTCAAAAAAATAAGGTGGGAAAGAATTTTCACCAAAGTGCGTTAAATAAAAAGGTTTAAAATTTTAAACCTTTTCATTCTTATTATCTGTTTTTAATTCTATTTTCTATTTCACTTTTTCCACGATTGCCTTGAAAGCATCGGGGTTATTCATTGCGAGGTCGGCAAGGCTTTTGCGGTTAAGAGCAATTCCCTTCTTTTTCAGTTTACCCATAAACTCGGAATAGCTCATTCCATATTGTCTTGTACCGGCATTAATTCTCTGAATCCACAGAGAACGGAATTCCCTTTTCTTTGCTTTCCTGTCGCGGTATGAATAAAGCATTGCTTTGTCGAGGGTGTCTTTGGCAACTGTCAGTACATTTTTCCTCGAACCGAAATAACCTTTTGTTTGTTTGAAGATTTTTTTTCTTCTTGCTTTTGATGCAACTGAATTAACTGATCTTGGCATATTTACTTTATTTTTTCGGATACAGGCGATTCGTCTTTTACGAACGCTTTATTGCCATATATCCAGGTTAATATTTGTTTTTATCTCTATTTCAAACCAAGAAGATACATTATGTTCTTTTTGTCAGCTTTGTCCACTTCTCCGTAATGGGTGAGATTTCTTTTTCTTTTGTTTGATTTCTTGGTCAGAATATGGCTTTTATATGCATGTTTACGTTTTATTTTTCCCGTAGCTGTAAGTGTGAATCTCTTTTTTGCTCCCGGTTTAGTTTTTACTTTAGGCATTTTATCCAGTTTTAATTTATTTTTTCTTTTTCGGTGATATTGTTAAAATCATTCTTTTCCCTTCAAGTCTGGGCATCTGTTCCACTTTGCCATATTCTTCAAGGTCGTTGGCAAACCTCAGTAACAGCACTTCTCCCTTTTCGCTGAAAAGTATCGACCTGCCTTTAAAGAACACATAAGCTCTTACTTTCGCTCCTTCTTCAAGGAACTTTATTGCATGTTTGAGTTTGAAGTTATAATCATGTTCGTCGGTATTTGGACTGAACCTGATTTCCTTTACCACGATTCTGGAAGTTTTTGCCTTCTGTTCTTTCTGCTTCTTTTTTTGCTGGTAAAGGAACTTCTGGTAATCAATTAGCTTACAAACCGGAGGGTCAACGTTAGGAGAAATTTCAACCAGATCCAGTTCCATTTCATCTGCAAGCTTCAGGGCATTCTGGATGCTCATAATCTGGGGTTCAATATCATCGCCCACCACACGAACTGTGCGGGCAGTAATTTTATTATTAACTCTGTAAGCCTGTTTTGTGTTATGTCCAGAGTTGTTTCTATTCTCCAATGTTATAGTTTTTCCTCCCGTCTTTAGTTAATACTCAGTTAATTACCTTTTAAACTTCAATTTCCTTTTTTATCTCGTTATTAATAAAGTTTACAAATTCTTCAGGAGTCATTTCTCCCTTATCGCCTTCACCTTGTTTGCGAACAGCAACTTTTCCACTCCGTTCCTCTTTTTCGCCAACAACAAGAAGGTAAGGTATTCTTTTCAATTCGTTATCCCTTATCTTCTTATTAAGTTTTTCATTTCGTTCGTCAATCAGAGTGCAAATATCGGAATTATTTAATAATTGCAAAACTTTTACTGCATAGTCGTTATATTTTTCGCTTACAGGCAGGATAACCGCTTTTACAGGGGCGAGCCAGAGTGGGAATTTGCCGGCTGTATTTTCGATAAGTACAGCTACGAACCTTTCCATTGAACCGAAAATAGTTCGGTGAATCATCACAGGTCTATGTTTTTGATTGTCGCTGCCGTTATAAGTGAGGTCGAACCTTTCAGGAAGGTTATAATCAACCTGAATTGTTCCAAGCTGCCATTTTCTTCCTATAGCATCTTTGACCATAAAATCGAGTTTTGGTCCATAGAAAGCAGCCTCACCCTTAACAAGTGTTGTTTTGAGGTTTTTTTCCGAGGCAGCTTCGATGATGTCGCGTTCGGCTTTTACCCAATTTTCCTCCGAGCCTATATAATTTTCCATATGATCGGGATCTCTTAGAGAAACCTGTGCAGTATATTCGTTGAAATTCATAATTTTAAAAATATAGAGCACAAGATCTATGATGCTTTTAAATTCATCTCTGAGCTGGTCGGGCCTGCAGAAATGATGTGCATCGTCTTGTGTAAAGCTTCTCACCCTTGTAAGGCCGTGAA
Source organism: Bacteroidales bacterium (assembly GCA_017999895.1). Taxonomy (GTDB): domain Bacteria; phylum Bacteroidota; class Bacteroidia; order Bacteroidales; family VadinHA17; genus LD21. The sequence continues at coordinate 98,952 of JAGNKY010000004.1, read as the reverse complement.
GCTCACCGCTTTGTTCATACCTGTACACTGTTCCGAACTCGGCTAATCGGATGGGGAGCTCCTTATATGAATGAGGCGTGGCATTATATATCTCACAGTGATGAGGGCAGTTCATAGGTTTCAGCATGAAAAGTTCGCCTTCCTCAGGTGTTGAAATGGGTTTGAATGAGCTTTCTCCATATTTTTCATAATGACCTGAAAGTTTATAAAGGTTTATATTGCCTATATGGGGAGTTGCAACAATCTGATATCCTCTTTTTTTCAGGATTCCGGTCAGGAAGTTTATAAGTGTATTTCTTATCTCAGTGCCTTTTGGCATCCATAGAGGTAAACCCATTCCCACTTTCTCGGAGAAAGTGAAAAGCTCGAGTTCTTTTCCTATTCGTCTATGATCTCTTTTTTTTGCCTCTTCAAGGAAAGCAAGGTATTCATCGAGCATCTTTTGATCAGGGAAAGTGATACCGTAAATTCTTGTAAGCATTTTGCGTTTCTCGTTGCCACGCCAGTATGCCCCTGCAAGGCTTAATACTTTTATTGCTTTGATAGGGGCAGTGGAAGGAAGATGGGGTCCTCTGCAGAGGTCAACAAATGTTCCCTGAGTATAAAAAGATATGGTGCCATCCTCGAGTTCGTTGATAAGTTCTACTTTGTACTCATCGCCTTTCTTTGTAAAGAAATCGAAAGCTTCCTTCTTGGTTACCTCTCTACGTATAATAGGCTGATTCATTGCAGCCAATTCCTTCATTTTATTTTCAATCTTTATAAGATCGGCGTCGGTAATCTCATGTCCTTCTCCTGGGTCAATATCATAATAAAATCCGTTTTCTATTGCCGGGCCTATACCGAATTTCGTACCCGGCCATAATTGTTCGATAGCTTCTGCCATAAGATGTGCCGACGAATGCCAGAAAGCATGCTTTCCTTCTTCATCATCCCAGGTATGAAATTTAATTGTAGCATCCGACATGATTGGCCTTGTAAGGTCGTAAACTTCTCCGTTAACGGAAACCGAATAAAATTCCTTTGCATGAGCCGGGCTTACTTGTTCCGCAATCTCAAGGCCGGTTACGCCTTCATTGAACTCTCGAACCGAACCGTCGGGTAAGCTTATTTTTATCATTATAAAATGCGATTTTTTTGAAGTGCAAATATATAGATATTTTTATATCATCAGAAAGCGTGCAGGAATTGAATTGAATAATGTTATCAGGATAAGGCTTTTATGAGTTATTTTTTATTTTACTACTTTCGCATTCAAAAATCTGAAAATCTTTGTCATTTATAGATTTTTTATAAAAGCAGATGTAAAATGGCTGAAAGGGAAGAATTTAATAAAGAAATACCTGCGTTGAGTAAGGAAAAAAGGTTGATAGAATGTGTGCCTAATTTCAGTGAAGGAAGGGATATGTCGGTCATAAAACAAATTACAGATTCAATAAAATCGGTTCCTGGTGTAAAACTTCTGAATGTCGAGCCTGGCAGAGATGCAAACCGTACAGTTATCACATTTGCCGGAGAGCCTGAGGCTGTATGCGACGCGGCTTTCTTAGCCACCGAAAAGGCAACCGAATTGATTGATATGTCAGAACATAAGGGTGTTCACCCCCGTATAGGTGCCACAGATGTAATCCCTCTGGTGCCCTTATCGGGTATAACTATGGAAGAGACTGTTGAATATGCAAGGAAACTTGCAAAGCGTATAGGTGAAGAACTCGACATCCCTGTTTATTGTTATGAGAATGCAGCATTTAAGATAAACAGAAGAAACCTGGCCGACTGTAGGGAAGGGGGGTATGAAGGATTGGTAGCCAGACTTGCCGATCCGGCATGGAAACCCGATTTTGGGCCTGCGGTGTTTAACAAAAGAACAGGTGCAACTGCTGTTGGGGCAAGAGATTTCCTTGTTGCTTTTAATGTTAATCTCAACACGACATCAACAAGACTGGCTAATGCAATTGCAGGCGAAGTGCGCGAAAAAGGCAATAAAACAAAGGGTGAAAATGGAGAAATAATAAGTGTGCCAGGTACACTTAAAGCCGTCAAAGCTATAGGATGGTATATCGAAGAGTATGGGATTGCACAAGTCTCAATGAACCTTACAAATATTGCAGTAACTCCTGTTCATATTGCTTTTGAGGAAGTTTGCCGGAAGGCAGAGGAAAGAGGAGTAAAAGTAACAGGTTCGGAAATTATAGGTTTAGTACCTTTAAAGGCAATGCTCGATGCAGGAAGATATTTTCTGAAAAAACATAATAAAAATGAGAAAGCATCGGATGAGGAACTAATAAGAATTGCAGTGGAATCATTGGGACTGAATGAGTTATATGAATTCAAACCGGATAAAAAGATAATTGAATATATAATCGAACAGGAAGAATGATATAATATCAGACCAAAATTCTTTTTATTAGTTTCAGATTATGAGTGTACCTCCCTTCGTTCTTTCGGAATATTCCCTTGTAGTCGATGATATCGGTTCTGACTCTGCCTGAGGCATGAATAACTACTCCTTCTTCGAGTATCATTCCCACATGAGTTATTTGACCTCGATCGTTGTCAAAAAATACAAGATCACCAGGTTTAGTGTCGGTAATTGATTCTATAGTATCTCCCTTTTCTGCCTGTTGGAAACTATTGCGAGGCAAAGCTATGCCATGTATTTTATAAATAATCTGAGTAAAACCCGAACAGTCGATTCCTGTCGGTATCCTTCCGCCCCAGAGGTATGGACTGTTAATAAATCTTACTGCTGTATCGGAAAGCGATTCGTCAACCGAAATATAATATTCGGAAAATTCTTTGTCGGCCTTGTAAATATCATTGCCGACATAAAAAATCCCTGCTGAAAAATCCGGGTCATATACTTCGGATCCAGGTTCTATGACCAGTTTTGTATTATCGGGCCGTATGCAGGTCAATGCTCTGTTTATTGTATAATTATGGCGTTTTTCATTATGCGGCAGGAATTGAACATGATCTTTGTCAACCCATCCTTTATATCCGTCGAATTCAAGCTCGATTTTCATCCAGTTCACAGCCTGGTCAATGATAGTATATCTCTCGCCGAACAAGATCTGTGAAACCATTTCCGACTTATGGGAAGGCATCAGCCGCAGGGGAATAAAAACATTTTCACATATAAATTTTTCCATCTGAAGTATTAGTTTTCAGGGGTAAGTTATTAATCGCAAAGGACGAAAATTTAAGCAAAGGGCGCAAAGTATAATACTAAAAAATTATCTCATATCTATTATTTCGACATCCCTGTAATTTTTAGGGTTGAATACAAAAAATGATGCATCCGGAATCGTTTTTAGATTATATTCCTTCACATTTAGAAAAGCAGTTATTCCATCTTTTCTTTTGTATTCAGCGTTAATCAGATTGAGCATGGTCTTACCTATTGTCAGTCTGACTCTTACAAGTTCACTGTTTGTATCTTCGGGGTATAAGTCAATAACCCAGGAAACCGGATTTTCTTCAAGAAGCCTTATTTTATATCCTTTTTTATATAATGTAAAAATAGATGAAGGGCGGTTCATGAAAGAATCATCTTTGCGATCGGGTTTTGTAATTGTCACTTCTTTTTCGGCAACAAGGTAGTTCCATAATGTTGTACCGTTAAACCAGATTATGTTATTTGGCAATTCAAGACGGTACTGATCTTTGGCCAATATGATGCTTCCGTTCAAAGTATCTTTAATTCCTCTGGCAATGTTTACAGTTGCAAGCTGAAATTTCATAGAAACTGAAGGGGCGGAGAGGGCTTTTGACGAGAAACTGTCAAGTATCTTTATAGCTTCAGCATCCGACTGCCCTGATACCTTAAAGAAGGCAAATAGAAATATTACAAGAATTATCTTATGTTTCATCTCAATTTTTATAGAATAGATATATTCAAAATGTATTCCAAATTTTTCTAACTTCTTAAATTGCCGCCTATCGCCTCCCGCCTGCCGCCTCTCAAATCATCAATCATCAATTTAATTCTGTCATTTGTCGAGGTTTTTCAGAATATGTTCAAGTGACATCATATCGGAAACAAGGACATCTCTGGCTTTGCTACCCTCGAAGGGCCCCACTATGCCGGCAGCTTCGAGCTGGTCAATTATTCTGCCAGCGCGGTTATATCCAATTGAAAGTTTTCGTTGTATAAGAGAAGTGGAACCTTGTTGATACTGAACTACGATTCGGGCTGCATCGTCAAACATAGGATCTCTTTTTCTTAGATCCACCTCTTGTTCGCCCGCTTCGCTGTCGGCTATATACTCAGGCAGATGCATGGCATCGGCATAACCTTGTTGTGATCCAATGTATTCAGTAAGAGCTTCAATTTCAGGAGTGTCAATAAAAGCGCATTGAAGTCGTACGGGTTCACTTCCTGAAGAAATTAGCATATCTCCCCGACCTACCAGTTTGTCGGCGCCTGTGGAATCGAGTATAGTACGGGAATCAACCGATGAAAATACTCTAAAGGCAATCCTTGTCGGAAAGTTGGCTTTGATAAAACCAGTTATAATATTGGTCGAAGGGCGCTGAGTACTAATAATGAGGTGGATCCCGATAGCCCTTCCAAGCTGAGCAAGTCTTCCAATTGGGCCCTCGATTTCTCTTCCAGCCGTCATTATAAGGTCGGCAAATTCATCAATTATAAGTACTATATAAGGCATGAATCTATGACCTTTTTCAGGGTTTAGCCTGCGGGATATGAATTTTTCATTATATTCTTTTATATTTCTGGCTTGAGCGGCTTTAAGAAGTTCGAGCCGGTTGTCCATCTCAATGCATAGAGAATTGAGAGTATAAATTACTTTCTGAGTGTCTGTTATAATTGCATCTTCTTCGCCGGGTAGTTTTGCAAGGAAATGACGTTCGATTTTCGCATAGAGAGGGAGTTCGACGCGTTTCGGATCAATAAGAATGAATTTAACTTCTGCAGGATGTTTTTTGTAAAGAAGAGATGTTATTATAGCATTGATACCTACCGACTTACCCTGTCCTGTCGCTCCTGCTACCAGCAAATGGGGCATTCGGGTAAGATCGGCAATATATGGTTCGTTTGTGATTGTACGTCCAAGAGCAAGTGGTAATTCGTATTTTGATTCCTGAAAAGCTTTGGATGTGATAAGGGAACGCATAGAAACTATTTCGGGATTTTTATTCGGAACTTCGATGCCAACCGTTCCTCTTCCTGGTATAGGAGCTATTATTCTTATACCGAGAGCTGATAGATTTAAAGCAATATCGTTTTCGAGCGACTTTATTCTTGCAAGCCTCACGCCTCTTTCGGGCACAACTTCGTAAAGTGTCACTGTCGGGCCTACTGTTGCAGTGATATATTTTACCGGTATCTTATGGTCGCCTAATGTCTTGACTATATTCTCCTTATTTTCGATAACTTCCCTGTTATCGAATGATGAGTAAGCTTTATGTTCGTTTAGAAGTGAAACAGGAGGGAATTTATATCTTGGTAAATCGAGCCTCGGGTCGTAATTATTCATTAATTTTTCCACTTCCTCATCCGAAAGCTGTTCACCGGCTTTCGCTTTTGTTATTTTGATAGGGACTTCTCCTTCAATTGGTTGTTTAATATCCTCGTTATTTTCGTCTAACACATTGATAATACCGCCCTGAGGATAATAAGACATCGTATCCCCATTTCCATTGTCGTAATAATCGGAATCGGTAATTTCTTCATTGTATGATTTTTCCTCTGACTTAGGAGTATTTTTTTCCTCTATAGGTTGAGAGGTTGCTGTTGTTTTTTCCGGCTTTGATTTCAGGGAAGAAAATGGTTTTATGATAACAGCAGGACTTATATTCAGGATGATTACGATATATGCTAGGGTAAGAAACATAAGGAGGATTCCGGTACCAGGTTTACCCATGAAAGAGCTGAGCCATTGAGCTGCAAAATAACCCTGGGCGCCGCCCGGGCCGCTGCCTAAAAATCCTCCAGCATCACCAAAGATATAACCCAGAACAAGAGAGACAATAATAGTTGTGGCTGCAAACTTAAAAATTAGTCGCCATGGTTTTATGCCCGGGAAGTTAAGAAGCTTTAAGCCTGGAACGGCTATTATCAAAGGAATAAAAAGTGCTCCAATGCCAAAGCCATTTGTTATAAAAAATTGAGATATTATTACACCGAGTTTTCCTGACCAGTTTTTCACCTGTATTTCAGAGCCTGATAACACCTGATCACGTGCCAGACTTGCATCTGATTTCCACCAGAACATATATGCAATGAAAGCTACCAGGATATATGTCGCTACTGCGATTAGAAATATTCCAAGAACAAATTTTAGTTTTTCGTGGTTATGTGTAGCCCTGGCCTTTACCTTTCCCGTTTTGCCCTTTTCCCCGCTATCCTTTTTGTTGTTATCTTGTTTTCCGCCCGGTTTCATTGTGGATTTAATATATTAAAAAGAAGAATAAATTAAAAGATGAGTAGTTTCTCAAAGATTAATCATGTCGGTTATAATTTTATCCATATCATTTTTACTGACAAGTTTATATCGAGGTCTTTTTTCAAATACGTTTTCAGGGATTTCTTTTTTATAAACTGCTTCGGCTTCAAATTTAATTACTGATCCTCCGAGTATATAATAGAAACTCATAAGGACACCGTCTATTTCATTAAACGGTGTAGCAATATTCGGGTTCTTCACTTTGATTTCATTTGTGTACCATATATCGTAAACTTTTCGTGGATTGCCGGGGAATATTGCCTCGGCATGTTTGCAATTGAATCCGCAAATCTTTGCTGTTTTTTGAGTTTTTCTGATAGTCACTCCATTCATTGCACTAAAACCAGGGAGCAATTCATTAGCTGAACCGGAATAATGCAGTCTGGTGCCGAGCAGATTGACATAAGTGTCGAATATTCCTTTTTCAGGATTTACAACATTTATAATTCCCTGATTACCGAAAGGCGTTAATATTTCGAAAAGAATCTTGTCGTCTTTGAATGAAATAACAAGAGTTTTTGGTTTGAAATCTACCGACATCTTTCCATTGTTTTGGACATATTCTATGCTATAATAGATTTCGCCTTCACTAATGTTTTTGAGACCTTTTTCCCTGCAAGAACAAAGTATTGAAGTTAAAATAACAGCCGCCGGAATGAGCCTGTATAATCGCACCTCTCAGTTAAATATTAGAATTTCTCAAATGTAATAAAATTTTTAATTGACAGAATTGAATATTTTTATATAAGCTTTATTAATACAGGTAGAGATTGACTTTTGTTCTTAACATTTAGTCAGCTATTTTAATTATTTATTGTAAAATATCTTTAAAAACCTATTATTAATATAATCATTAAAATTTTAATAAAATAAAGATATTTCTACTATGAAAGATTAGAGAAAAGTAATGTAATTCTTTGATTTATGTTAAATTTTAGTATTTGAAAAATCGAAAAACAAATTTATCTATTCAGGGAAATGTTTAATTCATTGTACAAATAGTAAAGATTATGAAAAACACTGGCCTTTACTCAATAAATGGTTATAAATAAATCTATTACTAAAATATTTAATCTATTAAAAAAGAATTATGTACATTTGAATATATTTTATAACTGTCTGTAATATGGTAAGGATAAAAAAGTCGGCTTTGAACGCAAAAAGAAACAGATGGTTATTTATAACCTGTTTTAGCGTCTTCACCGTCTGCCTGGTAGCAGCTGCCATACTTTATTATAATCAGGAAAAAAACAGGATTCATCATGAAAAGTACAATGAGCTTGCCGAAATAGCAAACCTCAAAACAGAACAAATTGTGCAATGGAAGAAAGAAAGGATGGCCGATGGGCAGGTTTTAATTAATAATAACCTGATTAAAAATGCAATATACAGTTTCTTTTACGAAAATCATGATTATAAGTTAACTAATGATATTACAGAATTTTTAAAGTCGTATGTATTGAATTATGATTATTCCAGCGCAATTCTTTTCGACAGCTCGATGACAAAAAGGATATCTTATCCTTCAGAAGAATCATTGTCAGAAAGTTATATAAATAGGTATTTAAAGGAAGCATTTAATAACGGAAAAATCATTTTCAGAGGCCTCTACAGGACAAGAAAAGTGCCGAGAGCATATTTTGATATGCTTATTCCGCTTAGGAATGCAGCAGGCAGTGATACCTCGGTTTTCGGAGTTATTGTTCTGAGAATTGATCCGGAAAAGACATTGTTCCCTTTGGTACAGACGTGGCCGGTTCCCAGTAAAACTTCTGAAACTTTGCTTGTTGAACCTGTGGGAGACACTGTTGTTTTAATGAATATTTTCCGCCGCACTTCGGTGCCTGCCCTGGATATTAATCCCCTATCAAGGGAAGATTTTTATGCGGCTGTAACGGCTAAGGGATATGAAGGTACTTATGAGGGAATAGATTACCGTGGAGAACCTGTGGTATCGTATATCAGGAAAGTCCCTGATACTCCATGGTATATGGTAGCCAAGGTAGATAAAGCCGAGATTTATGCCTCACTCAGGTACCGTGCTGGCGTTGTGATAATAATAAGTGTCCTTCTTACTCTTCTTGCAGGCGCTCTCGCGTGGCTATTCCTGCGAAATCGTTCCATGAAGCTGATAAAAGCAAAGATGAAAATTCAGAATGAAAAGCTGGTCTTAGAAGAACAATTCAGACAGCTTTCTGTCAGGTATGAAGCAATTCTCGATTCTGTACCCAATATTATTATGGAAGTTGATACCAATAAAGTTTACACCTGGGCTAATCAGGCGGGCATTGATTTTTTCGGGGACGATGTTGTAGGTAAAGAAGCTTCTTATTATTTTGAAGACGAAAATGATGTTTATGGAATAGTCAATCCATTGTTTACAGGGGTAACAGATAAGATGTACGTTGAAAGTTTTCAAAGGAGAAGAGATGGTGCAATCCGCCTTTTAGCCTGGTGGTGTACAACAATTCATGATAAAAACGGGAAAATTACCGGCATATTATCGTCGGCAACAGATATCACCGAGCAATACAGGGCTAATGCGGTGCTTAAGGCAAGCGAAGAAAGAGTGCGTACGCTCAATGATGAGCTTGAGTACAGGGTAGCTATGCGTACGGCACAACTTGAAGCAGCCAACAAAGAACTGGAGGCATTCAGCTATTCCGTTTCTCACGATTTAAGGTCACCACTAAGGGCTATACACAGCTTCACTAAAATCCTCAAAGAAGAATATTCGCCCTGTCTCGATGAGGAGGGAAACAGAATATGTGAAATTATAGAATCGAGCGCAATACGCATGGGAACTCTGATAGACGACCTTCTGGCATTCTCACGCGTCGGCAGAACAGAATTATTGAACACGAAAGTAGATATGACTTATCTCGCAAAAACAGCTTTTAATGAGCTTACCACCCCGGAAGAGAGAGAAAGAATAGATTTCAATATCAGCGACCTTCATTTTGTTTATGGCGATGTTCCGGCTCTTAAACAGGTATGGACGAATCTGATATCTAATGCTATAAAATACTCATCAAAAAGAGAAAGAGCTGTTATTAATGTTGGTTCGGTTCAAAATGATAAAGAAAATATCTATTTTATAAATGACAACGGGGCCGGGTTTGATATGAAATATGCCGGCAAGCTTTTTGGTATGTTCCAGAGGCTTCATAATCAGAAAGATTTTGAAGGCAATGGTGTAGGCCTCGCTATAGTGAAACGGATTATCAGCCGGCACAATGGCCGCGTATGGGCTGAAAGTGAAGTGGATAAAGGCGCAACATTTTATTTCAGCATTCCGGTTGAAAAAGCACAAAGCTCGGGACTGGAAGCGCCGGGCTGAAAAGAACTTAAGAAACTGTATTGACAATTTAAAATTTAAAAATAGAAGATGGAAAACTTTAAAGCTGTAGAAATCCTTATCGTTGAAGATAATCCGCAAGATGCAGAACTTACGCTTAGAGCGCTGAGAAAAAACAACCTTGCCAACAGTGTTTTCGTAGCGGAAGACGGCGAAGAGGCCCTCGATTTCTTCTTTTGTCGCGGAAAATTCATCAGCAGAAGCTTCGAAAACCCACCTAAAATTGTACTCCTCGACCTTAAACTGCCAAAAGTTTCTGGCCTGGAGGTGCTGAGAACAGTCAAATCTGATACCCGCACCAGGCATATTCCGATAGTCATAGTGACATCCTCACGGGAAGAGCCTGACATTAAAGAAGCTTATAATCTTGGCGTAAACAGTTATGTTATTAAACCGGTTGACTTTGACCAGTTTGTAAACGCGATGAGCAGCCTCGGGCTTTACTGGCTGCTTGTAAACGAACCGGCGCGATAACATACAAATCATAAAATTTAAAAATTAAGATGAATTATGAACGGGCAGCAACTTAAAATACTTTTTGTAGAGGATAACAGGGAGGATGCGGAAATAATAGGACGAAACCTGAAAAGAGAAGGAATCAATTTTACATGGAGACTTGTTTATACGGAGGAGTCTTACACCGCTGAGATAAACTCATTTAAACCGGATATTATTATATCTGATTACACCTTACCACAGTTTGACGGTATGCAGGCGCTGATGATAAGAAATGATCTCATACCAACTGTGCCTTTCATCCTGGTTACCGGTTCGATAAACGAGGAGGTGGCCGTGAAATGCATGAAAGCGGGGGCTGATGATTACATCCTTAAAGACAACCTCTCCAGACTTGGAACGGCAGTGAAATTTTCACTGGAGAAGAAAGAATTACTTATACAGAAAGAAAACGCCGTAGAGGCTTTGAGGATAAGTCAGAAGGAGTTTCAGAATTATTTTGACTCAGGGGCTATTGGAATGAGTGTGATTGCTCCTGATAAATCTTGGATCCAGATCAATGAAAGACTTTGCCGGATGCTCGGCTATTCTAAGGAAGAGCTGATGAAATTGACATGGATGGATATAACACATCCTGATGATCTTAAACAAAGTATTGATTTATTCGATAAAGCTGTTGCCGGAGAAATAGACATGTACGAATTTGATAAGAGGTTCATAAGGAAAAACGGAGAAATCATTTTTACAAGCGTTTCTGTCGTATGCCAGAAAGACCAGGACAACATGGCACATCATTTACTTGCATCTTACTTTGATATAACACAGCGAAAAAAAATGGAGGAAAAGATCATTGAATCGGAAACCCATTATCGCACACTCGTTGATCTCTCGCCTGACGGAATTTTAATAACCAACATGGAAGGTGCAGTAAAATATATTTCAAGAAAGATGTACGAAATTTTCAGAGTTCCTCCCGGGGAGCTGGACATCGCCAATACTTCCATATTCGACTGGGTAAGCCCCGATTATCATGAAACCGTTATGTCAAGACTTTATAATATCCTTGCAGGAAATGACTTGCCGGATATTGGCGAGTACAAGCTTCTCAGGTATGACAGGACTCCTTTCTGGGCAGAGCTTTCTTCTTCTCCGATAGACTATGGGGAAAAAGAATTACTGGTAGTTTGCAGGGACATTACTGACAGGAAAGAAGCTGCGCAGGAACTTATTAAAGCAAAAGAAAAGGCAGAGGAGAGCGACAGACTGAAAACAGCTTTTCTCCACAATATCTCTCATGAGATAAGAACGCCGATGAATGCAATTGTTGGGTTTGCGTCTCTTATGTCAGAGCCTGGCATTACCAAACAAATGTTCGACTACTATGTAGAAGTAATTATTAACAGTAGCAATCAACTGCTTTCAATAATTAACGACATAATTGATGTTGCTAATATAGAGGCAAATATAGTCAAGGTGAACAAAAGTGATTTTTTGCTTAATTCATTGCTTAAATCTTCTTACAAACAGTTTTTGCCGAAAGCAAATGAAAAAAAAATAGAACTAGGCTTGAGTTGTGAGCTTTCGGATGAAGAATCAATGATATTCACCGATAATACCAAGCTGCAGCAGATCATTTCAAATCTTATTTCGAACGCATTAAAATTTACCTTAAAAGGCTCTGTAAATTTCGGCTATACTGTTAGGGGAGACTATATTGAGTTTTTTGTTGCTGATACTGGAATAGGTATACCTCCCGAGCATCAAACAAAAATATTCGACCGTTTTTATCAGGTTGAAGACCCTCATACAAAAGTCTATGAAGGAACAGGTCTGGGGCTCTCTATATGTAAAGCTTATGTAGAACTTCTTGGAGGTAAAATAGGGGTTACATCAGAACCCGGAAGGGGAAGCCGGTTCTATTTTACAATCCCTTACGAAAAACCTGTCGCACTTGAAGCTGAAGTTTTACATACTATTGCTGAATCAGATTTTTCATTCAGTGAGAAAAAACGGATTCTTGTTGTTGATGATGTAGACAGTAATTTCATGCTGATAAAATTTTTCTTGAAAGGCATAAATGCTGAAGTTATAAGAGCTACAAATGGCAAGGATGCTGTGGAAAAAGCCCTCAGCGATGACAACATTGACCTGATTCTAATGGATATCAGGATGCCTGGCATGGATGGTCTTACTGCTACAAGAATAATAAGGGAATCGAAACCTGATATTCCTATTATTGCTCAAACTGCTTATACCGATGATGTACAGAAAGCTCTGGATTCAGGTTGCACTGCGCTCATTTCCAAACCTTTTGATAAACAAAAGTTACTGGAAGTCATCGAAAAGATGTTCTGAAAGAAATTAGTTTACAAAGTGAGTCACTTTGCCAGGGAAACACCTGAGTGATATATAATTTTAACTCATAAATGTACTTGTACATCCCCTTTTTCAGGTATGGTTACAGCTATTCCCTTAAAACTCGATTGCCTTCTACAGATATTATTTATCTGATATTCAAATAAATATATTTCATATAGAACTTACAACACAATGGCTATCAGATATTTATAATCACCAGATATACAATATATTATAAGTATAAGTTATTTAAAACTAAATTTAAAATTAATTCCTTATTTTTGGCTATAACCTTTTTAGACTGGACTTATAATTTTATCAAACAACAGCAATAAGAAAAGTAGTTTATTGATATGTCCCTATAATGGTAATTTTATATTTTTGCTTGATTTTTACAATTGCTATTTTTTTAATTCATTAATTTATAAAATAATGGAAATCAATTTAAAAGGTAAGCATTTCCTTAAACTTCTCGATTTTGAGCCTGAAGAAATAGATTATTTGATTGACCTTGCATCAAAACTTAAGAAGGAAAAGAGAGAACGAAGAGAGTTTCAGCGTCTTAAAGGTAAAAATATTGTACTAATTTTTGAAAAAGCTTCGACCCGAACCAGGTGTGCTTTTGAAGTAGCGGCTTATGATCAGGGAGCGCATGTAACTTATATTGGTCCCACCGGTTCTCAGATGAAACAGAAAGAGTCAATGAAAGATACTGCCCGTGTACTTGGAAGGATGTACGATGGGATAGAATATCGTGGATTCGGGCAGGGAATAGTTGAAGAACTGGCTAAATATGCCGGTGTGCCGGTATGGAACGGTCTGACCGATGAATCCCATCCCACGCAGATACTTGCTGATTTTATGACAATGAAAGAGCATTCAGGGAAGCCGCTGGAAAAAATCAGTTTTTGCTATTTAGGCGACGCCCGTTTCAATATGGGCAATTCATATCTGGTAGGCGCAGCCAAAATGGGGATGGATTTCAGAATTGCAGCACCTGCAAAGTATCAACCAGCAGATTCACTGGTTAAAAAGTGCAGGGAAATAGCCGCAAAAACAGGCGCAAGAATTACAATTACAGATAGGGTCGAAGAGGCTGTGAAAGGAGTTGATTTTATATGCACCGATGTGTGGGTTTCGATGGGTGAACCTGAATCGGCATGGGAAGAAAGAATACGTCTGTTTAAACCTTTTCAGGTGAATATGGAGGTAATGAGAAAAACTGGAAATCCAAATGTTAAGTTTCTGCATTGTCTGCCTTCATTTCATAACAGGGAAACAGTAACAGGCGAGGCAATTTATCAGAAATATGGCCTCGACGGAATAGAGGTGACCGAAGATGTTTTTGAGTCGGATATGTCGGTCGTATTCGATGAGGCTGAAAACAGACTTCACACCATCAAGGCAGTTATGGTCGCCACCCTCGGGGAATAAAATAATTTTACCTTTTTCCTTTTTCCTTTTTCCTTTTGCCTTTTTCCTTGCTCCGCTTACCTGATAAGTTCTTTTACGAAGTAGAATGTCATAACGAACGAGGCTGCAAGTTTAAGGCCTATTCCAGTAAGGAAGCCGAGAAGACTGCCTATACCTGCTTTTAAAGCATATCCAATATCGTCTTTGAAAATCATCTCACCAACGAAAGCCCCGATAAGAGGTCCCAGAATTATCCCGGCAGGCCCAAGAAAAAAGCCTATTATCAGTCCAATGGTTGCCCCCCTTGTTCCATATTTTGAGCCGCCGAACTTTCTTGTTCCCCATATCGGCACAATATAATCGAGCACAGAAACAATTATTGTAATGCCTGCAAATATTAAAATAAGGGTTTTGCTAAAATTAGCGAATCTCGAAAAATGTAGAAGAAGAATTCCAATGAAGCTTAAAGGAGGCCCGGGTAATACAGGAACAAGACACCCGATTATTCCCAGAATCATAGCTAAAATCCCTGTTATCAATAATAAGTAATCAACCATCGGGATAATGGTTTTATTGAGAAATTATCGCACGAATAAAATATGGTACAATATTATATATTACCAAGATCTTCGAAATCAACGCTGGTAAATTTTCTGTCCGACAGTTCCCGGGTTACAGGTTCGGGATCTTTGTCTTCAACTTCAACAGATAATTCTTCTTTTTTTGATTTACTATTGTTGATATAATAAATTACTTCGTTCAGGCCATTAATAAACTTTTCAAAATCTTCCTTATAAAGGAAAATTTTATGTTTTTCATAAAAAATTTTTCCCTCTTTGCCTGAATGTTTTTTACTTTCAGTAATGGTAAGATAAAAATCGTTGCTTCGGGTAGTTTTTACATCAAAAAAATAAGTTCTTTTGCCTGCTCTTACAACTTTCGTAAAAACTTCATCTCTGCCGGTTTTTTCTTCACTTTCAGTAATTAACCCGGTTTCTTCTTCCATAATTATAATAATTTACTTATTAATTCGGTCAAATGTAACAATTATTTTATCAAATTAAAATAATTCTTTATTCTTCTTATTAAATGATATTTTTCTCTGTTTTATGATTGATTAAAATGAATATTTTTGCAGCGTTTTTACGAGCTCTTTATAATGTTAAGCAGACGATTATTAAGAATTAAGGCCCTTATGTGTCTTTATGCCTACAACCGAAGAAACGACGGAGACGTGGCAAAGGCTGAAAGCGAACTTATGTTGACAATAAATAAATCGCTTGAATTGTATTATTATATTCTTTTGCTTATCATTGATATTGCCGATGTTGCCGAAGAAAAAATCAATTTTTCGCTTAATAAAAAGATAAAATCCTACGAGGATATCAATCCGAACAGGCGCTTTATCGAAAACAAGCTTATAAAACAATTACGGAATAATGAAAATTTGAAGAAATATCGGGAATCATCCGGAAATACATGGGTAATAAGTCAGGGTTTGGCGAAAACCTTGTTCGGTGAGATTCAGAAATGGGATGAATTCATTAGTTATATGAACAATGAAAAATCGGGTTTTTCTGAGGATAAAAAATTTATAATTAAACTTGTAACTGATTTTTTCCCGGCTTCCGAAGAGTTTCTTTCTGCTTTGGAGGAGCAGAGTATATACTGGAACGATGATATTGAAAATATCATAACAATGATCGAAAAAACTCTCAGGAGGTTCAAAAAGAATTCAGGTGCTGATGTTCAATTAATGCCGCTTTTTAAAAATGAGGAAGATGAGTATTTTGTTAAACATTTATTCCGCAGTGCTATAGTTAATTCGAAACTGGCTCTTGATCTTATCAAAAAGAACACAACTAACTGGGAGGTTGAACGTATTGCATTAATGGACGTATTGGTTATGCAACTTGCAATAAATGAAATAATTGAATTCGAAGAAATACCGGTAAAAGTCACACTTAATGAATACATAGAAATTGCCAAATATTACTGTACGGAAAAAAGCAGTACTTTTATAAATGGAATTCTTGATAAAATAGTCAGGGAAATGCGAGAGAAAAATCTTTACCGTAAAACTGGTAAAGGGCTTCTTGGTGAAATGAAATAATTTTGATTAACAATGAACGTGATAAAGCAGATAAAGGTCATAGGTTATTCGATTTCGCTTGTTTTTCTTTTTTATAGCTGTAGTGCCGGATCGGGCACTGGCATCGGAAAGAAGGCCGAAAATACATTATCAGTTGAATCCGATACTGCAGGCATTGAATTCAGCGAATATGAACACGATTTCGGAAGGATTGTTTCTGGCGAAAAAGTTGCGGTAATATTCACGTTCAGGAATACAGGTAAAGCTCCATTGATAATAAATTCGGTTTCAACAAGCTGCGGCTGTACTGTATCAAAGTACAGCACAAAGCCTGTGGCACCTGGCGAAACCGGAACTATTGAGGTGGTTTTTGACTCATCTGGATATAACGGGGCTCAGAGAAAAACCATCACAGTCAGGTCGAATGCTTCCAGACAATATGTATTACTTCAAATCAGAGCCGAAGTAATATCAAAAGGAAAGAAAATAATATAAATAAAATAGTAAATAATAATTATATTAATTGTAAATGTTTTAAAAATGGGAAATTATTTGAATCTGTTTTTGATTTCCCAATCGGCAAAGCCTGCCGGTTCGGGAAATTTATTGGTAACTTTGTTGCCTCTCTTGTTAGTATTTGTGGTTTTTTATTTTTTTATGATACAACCACAAATGAAAAAACAAAAAGAATTATCGAACTATAGAAACTCTCTTAAAAAGGGAGATAGGGTAGTTACAACCGGAGGTATATATGGAAAAGTTGCCGAAGTTAAGGACAATGTTGTAATTCTTGATGCAGGAGGGGATGTGAAACTTAAAGTTGATAAAAGTGCTGTACTGAAAGATCCTACAGATATTGAGCAAAAATAATAAATGGCACAGGAGGGAAAAAGACGGCTGGATATTATCCTCGATTCGGTCAAAAAAATTTGTAATCGTAATCTTGCCGTTTTCTTATTTTTCCTGCTCATTTCTTTTATTCTATGGTATATAAATTCCCTGCGAAAAGAAATGGAGATAGAAATAAGATATCCTATAACTTTTATTAACACACCTCCTGGAGTTGTAGTATCCAATTCTCTAACGGGGAATGTTGTTATAAAACTGAATGGGACAGGATATTCAATTATTAAAACCAGATTTCTTTCATCCAGATCGCCTGTTGTGATTGACCTCAATTCAGTGCGACTTAATAAATTCACCGATAAAAATGGAACTCAAAAGTATTTTATAACTGTTGGAGAAATTCAACATATTTTTATAAACCGCTTTCGTCCCGATTTTCAGGTATTATCTGTTAAACCCGATACACTTTTTTTTGAAATTGGCACAGATTTAAATACGGAGGCGGTGAAATAATCTGTTTGTTGAATCATGAAGTTAGGAATAACCGGTGGGATAGGAAGTGGTAAAACGGTAGTATGCAAAGTATTCAATATTCTTGGTGCTCCGGTTTTCTATGCTGATGAGGCTGCAAGGATAATAATGGATAATGATATAAATGTGATGGAGAGGGTGAACGAAGCTGTCGGGAAAAATGTGTACCCGAACGGTTCGCTCGACAGGAAAGAATTAGCAAAGTTGATTTTTAATAATGAGGATTTATTGCAAAAGATAAATCAAATTGTTCATCCCGAAATATTTAGAAATTTTATCCGATGGGCTGAAAAAAGTGATTATCCTTATGTTATTCTTGAAGCAGCAATACTTTTCGAAAGCGGCGCTGATAAATTTGTTGACAGAATACTTACTGTTGCCGCCCCGGCTGAAGAACGTATTAAAAGAGTGATTGAAAGTAAGAACCTTTCACGTCAGGAAGTGATAGAGAGAATGAGGAACCAGTGGGATGACAGTCAGAGGATAAAGAAATCTCATTATGTAATAAATAATTCCGGCAATGAACTGATAATACCTTCAATAATAAAGATTCACAGGGAATTGCTCGGGATATAATATTTTCGGTTATGGGAAATTTTGCAAAATGGATAGGTGGCGGTTTGGGCTGGGTACTTGGTGGCCCAATGGGCGCATTACTTGGATTTCTTGCAGGTTCGTTTTTTGATGATGCCTCATCGATAAAACAACGAAAGTCGTCCAAAGCGGCCGATGGCAATTTTGGCATCAGCCTGCTTGTACTTATTGCTGCGGTTATGAAAGCAGATGAAAAGCTTCTTAAATCGGAACTCGATTATGTAAAGAAGTTTTTAACTCAGCAGTTTGGGAAGGAATCGGCAAAAGAAGCCGTTTTAATACTACGTGATCTTTTGAAACAGGAGATACCTCTTAAAGAGGTGTGTATTCAAATTTCAAGAAATATGGACTATTCCTCACGCCTCCATCTGATTCATTTACTTTTCGGCATTGCAGGCGCTGATGAAAAATATGATCCGATCGAGGTGTCGATTATAAATAAAATATCGGAATATCTTGGAATCTATGCGAGCGATTTTGCTTCAATAAAAAATATGTTTATTCCAGAACTCGGCTCGGCATATAAAATACTCGAGATCGAACCGACTGCAACCGACGAGGAAATTAAAAAAGCATACAGAAAAATGGCTTTAAAATACCACCCTGATAAAGTAAGCCATCTTGGAGAAGAATTCCGTAAAGCTGCAGATGAAAAATTCAAAAAGGTAAATGAAGCTTACGAAAAAATAAAAAAAGAAAGAAATTTTGTATAATATTTATTTTCCGATTGATACAATTCTGTAACAAGAATTATATTTGCAAAAACATTTGGTATGATTCTTAAGGATTATATGGCAATTTCAGGTCAGCATGGCCTTTTCAAATTCATTGCGCAGGGAAGAAATGGCGCAATAGTGGAAAATATTGAAACAGGGAAAAGGACGAATGCTTTTAATTCCCTTAAAATCAGTTCCCTTGAAGATATCTCCGTTTATACTGAGGAAGAAGAAATGCCTCTTTCAAAAATATTTGACCGAATATACGAAAAGGAAAACGGGGGTCCTGCTCCTGATGAAAAATCAGATAATAATACGCTTAAAAAATATTTTGAAGAAGTACTGCCTGAATACGATCGGGAGCGAGTCTATATTTCCGATATCAGAAAAATCATTTCATGGTATAATATACTTCAGAAACACAATCTGTTTGTGAAAGACGAACCTGAGAAAGAAAACCCCGAGGAAACGATTGAAGAGAAAGAGGAAGGGAAAGAAGAATGAAAAATATAATAATCTGATATATAATATCATACGTGAATCGCTTTTTATCGGAATTTGCTGAAAACTTCAGCAAATAATTACCTCAAAATCAAATAGATAATAAAAAATATCAATAAATGTTGATATTTTTAGATAATAAATTAAAAAAAATATTAATATTGGTTTATATTTGCAATCCAAATAAAAAGATAGTGTTAACTTAAATGTAATTTATGACGTAAATGCAGAATTTAGTTTTGAGAGAGTTACACCCCGGTAATTCCATAGAAGGGATAAATGTATCTCTGAAAGGATTCATCGTCGGAAACCGTATCCCGAAAGACTATTTTATAACAACGGGTATCGGTGAGAGTGACATCGCAATTCATGCAGGTTCTTATCATCTGGCTCTCAAAGACGCCGGTATCGAAATGGCCAACATTATGACATATTCATCAATCCTGCCCGGTTTGGCCACCGAAATTCCTAAACCAAAAAATCTAACTCACGGTGAAGTGATGGAGACTATTATGGCCGTTGCAAACGGACATAAAGGTGAAAGGATTTCTGCTGGAATTATATATGGCTGGCTGAATGATAAAAAAACCGGCGAGAGATATGGCGGTCTGGTTTGTGAACACAACGGTAATTATACTGAAGAGGAGCTTGAACAATTGCTCCATCTAAGTATAAACGAGCTGTATATCAATGGATTCGACAAAGACTATTCACTTGGTAAACTAAATACAATTAAGAGGTCTTTTGTACCTCTCAAAACTTATGGTACTGCTCTGGTAGCTTTGTGCTTTACAAGCTACTTTTATCCTGTACTGGAGACCTTGTAATATATTATGAATTTTGGAGGACGTGAAGTAGTTTATAACTACGACGAATCTCACATTGTAGTTATCCCGGTGCCCTATGATGAAACAAGCACATGGTTAAAGGGAGCCGATAAAGGTCCACAGGCAATTTTTGAAGCTTCGGTTAATCTTGAGTTTTATGATTTCGAGACAAATTCCGAAGCACATACGCATGGAATTTTTACGCTCGATCCAATTAATGAAAGGAGTTCACCTGAAGCTCTTGTAAACTTGGTTAAGGAGAAAATAGACTTTCTTCTTGGTGAAGGTAAGTTTCCTGTGATAGTCGGGGGTAACCATACAGTTAGTATCGGGGCTTTTTATGCCTTTGCCGGGAAATATCCCGGACTGTCAATACTTCAGCTCGATGCCCATGCCGACCTCAGAGATAAATATGAAGGATCGCCCTTTAATCATGCATGTGTGATGGCACGTGCCCGTGAAAAGGCAGACATAGTTCAGGTTGGTATAAGAAGCATTTCAGCCGAAGAAGCTAAAACCACACGACTTGAAAATATCTATCCTGCCTTTAAGCTCTGGCAGAATAGATATCTTTATTCCGAAGCAATAAACTTACTCAATGAAAATGTTTATGTAACAATCGACCTTGATGTTTTTGATCCTTCGATTATGCCTTCGACAGGGACACCGGAGCCCGGAGGCCCACCTTACAACGATATTATGAATTTTTTGCGCTGTGTGGCAGAAAGCAGAAACGTAGTCGGCTTCGACGTCGTTGAATTATGTCCTTCGGAATATAATAAAATGCCCGATTTCGTTGCAGCAAGAATTATCTACCAGTTTTTAAGCTATATATTTGCAGGAAAATAAATTGTGCAATACTGGTTACACTTTTTTCTTCGATTCCTCCCATAACTCATTCATCTCATCAAGAGTCATATCGTTAAGCGATCTCCCATTCACCTGCGACTCTTTTTCGAGGTAATTAAATCTACTGATAAATTTTCTGTTTGTCTTTTCGAGTGCAGCCTCAGGGTCAATTCCATAAAGCCGGCAGGCATTTATCAGACTGAAAAAAACATCCCCAAGTTCGGATTCGATATTATCCCTATCACCTTTCATCGCCTCTTCTTTTAGCTCTTTAATTTCCTCGAGAACCTTATCCCATACTTGTTCGGGCTTTTCCCAGTCGAAACCCGTTGCTCTTACCTTCTCCTGAATTCTGTTTGCCTTGATAATCGCCGGAAGTGATGATGGGACACCCGCCAGTACCGAATCTTTGCCATTTTCTCCTTCCATTTTTAACTTCTCCCAGTTCTTTTTAACATCGTCGGAATTTTTTACATCAATGTTTCCAAAAACATGCGGATGCCTGTATATTAACTTATTATTTATACTCTCGAGGACATCTGCAAGAGTAAAAGCCCCTTTTTCCTCTCCTATTTTTGAATAAAATGCAATATGAAGCATAAGATCGCCCAATTCTTCTTTGATTCCTTCATTATCTCCCTTAATTATAGCATCGGCAAGTTCGTAAGTTTCTTCGATTGTGAGTTTTCTCAGGCTTTCATTAGTCTGCTCCCTGTCCCATGGGCATTTCTCCCTTAGTTCATCAACTATTTCCAGCAGTTTCTTAAACTTCTCAAGCCCAACATCATAATTATTCATAGTATTATTGATTATTATTAAGAATTTTTTCTTCAGGTAAAAGTTCAACCCTTATAACAGAGCCAATTGAAATATTAAGAAGTTCCGATATGTTTGCTCCATTTATTGATACTTCAAGCAAATCCAATATATTAAATCGTGCAACCAGTTCACTTAATGGTTCTTCACTATATCTCTTACTTATCCTGCTCGTGTAATATCTGTTACTTTGTATATATATTCTGAATTTCTTATCTGCAAAAACTCTGTAAAAAATATCGCGAGTAATGTTTGAAATTGCATTCCCATACGAATCAATAAAAATAATATTGCCCGAAATTACATCTTTTTCGATAGTAGCCCTTAGCGGAATTTGCTCATTTATATTTTTAATATGTTTTCCTATTTCTTTGAGAGATTTACCGTTTGCAAGCATTGATGCAGCATGGGCAAAGAGATCTATCTCGTCGTTATCGTCATCTTCGCCAATACTTACTACTTCATCGGGCTCCTGATTCAGGATAAGATTGAATATGCCATTATCTGTGCCAATGAAATAATGCCCCTTTGCCTTTACTGCAAGATGCTTTTTCTCCTTGTTCCCTTCAGTATGAACGCATATAATGTGAATCGATCCTGGCGGATAATGAGGAAAAGTATTTCTTATAATAAAGGAAGCATGTGAAATATCGAATACAGGAATGTTTGAAGCATTATCAATAACTGTTGCATCAGGGCACAAACTGCATAGTTTGCCCCTTATTATCCCGTAATGAAAATCATCGGGCCTCCATTCAGTTGAGAGAGTTATAACCGACATGGAAAATCTTTTGGCAAAGATAATCTTATAAGGAAAAATAAGCTTATTTTGTACCAGTTTAAATATTTTTCTTAATCGAATTCAGAAAAATTTTTGAATTTCGATTATTTGAATTACGTGAAAAGTTTTTTCTGCGGATGACGGAGACCGTAATATACCTTGAAGATATTGAGCCGGTTCTTTTATTCGGCACTAACAATGCTATTCTGAACAAAATCAGAACTCTTTTCCCAAAAGTGAAGATTATTGCACGCGGGAATGAAGTGAAATGCATCGGAGAAGAAACCGATATATTGCTGTTTGAGGAAAGGCTTAATGAAATTATCAGCTATTATCGTAAATATCAACGACTTGATGAGGATGATATCGAAAGACTATTATCAGATAGCGAACATGTAAAGAGTGCGGCAGTGGGAGCATTCGAGGATGTTATAGTTTATGGTTCAAGCGGGAAACCAATAAGAGCAAGAACATTACACCAACTTCAACTTGTAAGAGATTACGAGAATAACGACTTGATTATTACTGACGGCCCTGCAGGAACAGGTAAAACATACACTTCGATTGCTCTCGCAGTTAAAGCTCTTAAAAATAAGGAAGTAAAAAAAATAGTGCTTACACGACCTGCCGTTGAAGCAGGCGAAAGACTTGGTTTCCTGCCAGGCGATATGAAAGAAAAACTCGACCCTTATCTTCAACCCCTGTACGACGCACTTCATGATATGATACCGTTCAAAAGACTCGAGACATGGATTGAAGATGGAACGGTTCAGATTGCACCTCTCGCATACATGCGCGGACGAACTCTCGAGAATGCATTTGTAATCCTCGACGAAGCACAAAATGCTACGGTAAGCCAGCTTAAAATGTTTCTTACTCGAATGGGCGTCAGCTCGAAATTTATCCTGACAGGAGACAGCACACAGATAGATCTGCCGAGAAAAAGTGACTCAGGGCTGCTTCAGGCAATGAGAATACTTTCAGACATCGAGGGAATATCAATTATCAGATTTGATGAAAGAGACATCGTGCGTCACCGACTTGTAAAAATGATTGTAAGAGCTTATAAAAAAGATGAGAAAGATGCTCAAAAAACTGATAATAGGGAACAAAAAACGAGGATGGATGACGAATAACGAATAACGAATAACGAATAATAAATAATGAATAATACAATTGTTACTACAAATTTCGAATTTCCCGGGCTCACAGACATTTACAGGGGGAAGGTGAGAGATGTTTATAATATAGGCGGTGAGCTGTTGCTTATGGTCGTTACCGACCGTATTTCGGCATTTGATGTTATTTTGCCGAGAGGTATTCCATATAAGGGGCAGGTTCTCAACCAGATAGCATCAAAATTCCTCGATGCAACAAGTGATATTGTGCCAAACTGGAAACTTGCGACGCCCGATCCAAATGTAACAATCGGAATCAAATGCAAACCTTATCCTGTTGAAATGATCGTTAGGGCATATCTTACAGGAAGTAGCTGGAGATCGTACAAGGCAGGAGCAAGGACAATATGCGGAATTCCTATTCCTGACGGCATGAGAGAAAATCAGAAATTTGAAAAGCCTATTATCACACCTACAACAAAGGCAGAACAAGGAACTCACGACCAGGATATAACAGCCAAAGAAATTATTGAAAGGGGGCTGGTTCCGGAAGATGAATACAAGCTGCTTGAAAAATATTCGATGGAAATATTTTTGAGAGGTTCCGAAATCGCTGCCCGACACGGACTTATACTTGTCGACACTAAATATGAGTTTGGGAAAAAGGATGGGAAAATCTACCTTATAGATGAGATAAATACACCTGATTCATCCAGGTATTTCTATGCCGACGACTATCAGGAAAGATTCGAGAAAGGATTGAGCCCGAAACAATTGTCAAAAGAATTTGTTCGTGAGTGGCTTATGGCAAATAATTTTCATGGAAAAGAAGGAGAAAAAATACCGGAAATGACCGATGAATTTGTAAACGAAGTTTCCGAAAGATATATAGAACTTTATGAAAAAATTACAGGAGAAAAATTTATTAGAGAGGATATTTCCGGTATTGAAGAAAGAATTTACCAAAATTGTATAAGATTTCTTTTAAAATATAAATAAAAATTGCTGATGAAAATAATTTCAACAAAAAAAGGCCCTTTATATCAGTTAATAAAGTCAGCAAAAATAAAAGTTCGGACATTCGTTCTTTTCTTTATTTTTTCCTCAGTATGGAACATTGCTTTCTCGCAGGTGGTCGTAGAAAAATCAAAAGATAAGGTTATTATTTCCGGTTCGCAGTATTATATACATGTCGTAAAAAAAGGCGAGACTGCATATTCGATTTCAAAAGCTTATGGGATTACGGTTGATGAGCTAATAAAAAACAATCCCGATGCAGCTTCAGGCGTGAAAGAAGGTCAGGCATTGCGTATTCCGGTTATTGAAGCTGAAAAGTCAACAACCCCGCAAGAACCGGGTGTGGTTAAGAAAGACGAATCGAAATATATTTATCATAAACTACGTCCGGGTGAAACCGTATATTCACTGGCACGTAGTTATGAAGTATCTGTTCAGGATATTATATCAAGTAATCCGGGTTTGGAAATAAATAAACTTCCGGTGAATTATGAAATTGCAATTCCCAGGCGTAATATTGAGCAGGCATCGGAGAGTTCCAAAAACAAAGAAAAAGAATATATTGATCATAAAGAATATATTGATCATAAAGTCGTAAAAGGTGAATCCCTTGCTTCAATTGCTGAAAAATACGGAATTTCAGTAAGAGATATAAGAAGAGAAAATAAAGGACTCATCTTTCCAAGAGTTGACGACATAATTAAAATCCCGGTCGAAAGAGCAGCCGAAACAACAAAAAACATCGAGATAATTGCCGATACTTTGAAAAAAGTGCAGGAAGAACCTGATATTGAATTTCTGTCTGAAAAAACGCCTGTAAAAAATTTGAGAGGAGATTATAATGTTGCTGTTCTACTTCCACTTTTTTTGAAAGAAAACTCAGTAAGAACCGAAATTGACTCTTCACAAATTATTAAAGGAAAGCCAGTATATAAAGTTGTTGTCCGACCCGAGCAATGGATATATCCGGCAAGCATTCCATTTCTGGAATTGTATATTGGAGTTCTCCTTGCTGCAGACACTTTGAGATCGCTCGGACTCGATCTAAATATTTATGCCTTCGACACGGAAGATAATACTATGAGTATTGAAAGTCTTATTAATTCAGGTCAGTTAAAAAAAATGGATTTGATTATCGGACCTGTTTTTTCACATCATCTTTTAAAAATTGCAGAATATACCAAACCTTTAAAAATACCTGTTGTATCTCCTGTGCCATTACGCAATAATACTCCACTTCTGGAAAATGATAATATTTATATGGCTATACCTTCGATTGAAGTAGCACAGAAAGAAATTGCAAAACGGGCCGGCAAGTTTAAAAATGCAAATTTTATTTATATCTATACCGATAATTCAATTGAAGTGAATAATCAGACAAATAATTTTAAAAATCTCTTGTTCCGTGAAATAAATTCAGATTCGGAAGCAGATAAAATAATGTTCAAAGAATTGCTTTTTAAAAGCCGTTCGGTTCTACCTGCAGATTCAACAGACCGATTAGAACAATCATTATCGTCCGACAGGGAAAATATTGTTATAATTGATTCTGAAGACCACTCTGTACTGAGCGAAACAATAATGACATTACATCCTCTTGTTAAAAAATACAACATTCGTCTTATTGGATATCCTGCTATGAGAGAGCTTGTAAATCTTGATCCTAAGTTATACTTCGATCTTGGTATTGAGTTATATTCGAATTACTGGATCGATTATAGCCAGGAAGATGTAAAAAGATTCCTGAAAGTATTCCGGAATAAATTTCTGACCGAACCACAGGAAGTGAGTTATGCATGGATTGGATATGACATCATGTATTATTTTGTAAGCGGTTATGCAATACATGGGAAGAAATTTTTTTCAAAGCCATATATTCATAATCCCGACTTGCTTGAAACAAAATTTGAGTTCAGACAGAAATCAAACAACGACGGTTTTGAAAATCAACACCTTTATCTTATAAAATATACCGATACAATGGATATTATCCTTCCTGAAGATGATGCTCCTTAAAAATGGAATAGATGTTACAAGTCTCGGTAAATTGGAGTTGTCAGTTTCTTTGTTAATAAAAATTAACAAAAAGGAATATTTTATAATAAATAGTTGTCTAATGTGAAAAGGAGTACCGGAAAATATAGTGATGCTGATGACATGACCCTTGTGAAGGCATCTGTTGACGGAGATAAGACGGCTTTCGGGGAAATTGTAAACAGATATAAATCTATGGTGGCACGAACGGTAAAAGGCATGCTGGGTGATACAGTTTTTGCAGAAGACCTTGGACAGGAAGTATTTATAAAACTATACGATTCGCTTCCAGGTTTCAGAGGTGAAGCAAAACTTTCAACTTATATTCAGAAAATTGCAATTAATATCACCCTGAATGAGATAAAAAGAAGAAAAAGATTTTTTTCAATGTTTTCAAGAAGCGATGATGATGAAATCCATGAGTATGATGTTACTGATACGAATGATGAGGAACGAAAGGATGCGCGCGAAATAGTCAACAAAGCTCTGCAACAGTTGGAACCGAAATTCAGAGTGGTTGTTGCAATGAGAATGTTACAGGGATATTCGACAAAAGAAACAGCCGAAATCCTCGATTTACCGGTCGGAACAGTGCTCTCAAGGCTGGCAAGAGGACAGGAACAGATGAAAAAAATACTTAAAAGATTGTAAAATGAAAATTAAGGACATTAAAAATCTGATTCTTAAATCACTGACAGGCGATGAGCCGGATGCCGAAGTAATTAATAATCTTAGAGAAGCTACCGGCGACTTTTCCTTCAGTGAAGGTTTTACTGACAAAGTGCTTGATAAAATTTTCAACCGCGATGTCAGTGAAAGCCATGATATAGAATTTCTGCAATCATTGAACAAAATTTTTTACAGAATAGCTATTTCAGGTATAGCTGCAATAATATTATTGCTTATTTCAATATATATTTCTCAAGGAAGTTTGTCGATCGATTCATTCCTTGGGCTTGGCGATATCGCCGACGAAAGTATTATCTATATTTTAACCGGAAACTAATAAATGAAAACTAAGGCAATAATACTAACAATAATTACCCTTTTAATAGGTTTTTTACTCGGCATTCTGGTTTCCGGTCAGTTACGTTCACATCGTTTAAAACCTCTCAGGATGTTTTTTTCTGACGAAAGATTTTTTCGTGACGGCTTTTATAATATTATAAAACCGGACGAAAACCAATCAAAAACGCTTGATGTTATAATTTCGAAGTATGCAAAGGCCAACAAAGAGATTCAGAGTGAATTCAAAAGAAAAGTTGATTCTTTGTTTAAAGAGTTCTGGAAAGAAGTTGAACCGAATCTTACTAAAGAACAGATTGACCGTTTAAGGGAATTTGAACAGAGAAGAATGAATATGATACGAAACGACAGACGGAGACCTGATGATTCTTTGAGATTCAGACCTGGGATGGAACAGATGCGAAGGATTCCACAGGGACCACCACCAGAATTTGACAGGCAGAGGTATGAGAGGCAGAGGCACGACACTGTAGATCATACAAGAATGTAAAAAAGATAATCGAGCAAAATTGGAATATCGTCAGGATTCACCCCGTTCTTTATCAGTAATAGCTTGTCGTCGTTGAAAATACGCAAAAAATCATCCATTGAAATTTTTCCACTGCCAAGTCCCAGTTTATAATAATTGGCAGCTTCTTTTTTTTGGCCCATGCAAAACGCAAGATGCCCTTTATTTATCTGATCGTGAGCATTCAGGTTTTCTGCCGAAAGCCGGTCATAATACTTCAGAGATTCTTCAAGTTTTCCCAGAGCAAAATAACACCACGCTATCGGCCTGAGAACCTTTATATTACCTGGATTCATATACTCCACCCTGAAATAATATTTCAAAGCTTCTTCATACTCTTTGAGATCCAGATAACAATGAGCTATCATAATCAATGTATGAATATTATCTGGTTCTATTTCAGAGGCCTGGAGATAATATTCCAGTGATTCCCGATAATGGCCCAGACGACGAAGACAAAGGCCGATCTTTTTTATTGTCCATACATTGGATGAAATCAGTTCGGCTTTACGGTAATAATCGAGAGCCTCCTCATACATTCCTGCCTGCTGATAGCAATACCCGGTCTTTTCATATAATTGTGAATCGTCAGGCTTTCTTTCAATTTGTCGCAGATAAAGCTCAAGAGCATCGTCATAAAAGTTCTTATTGAAGAGATAATCGGCCAGTAAAGCTTCTGATTCCAGATCCGAACAGGCAGTCCGAAAAAATTGTGAGTTGTAAATGTCAAGCTTTCCGGTAAAAAGATCTTCAAAATCCCTTTTATAAGGCGAAAGTTTAAAAAAGCGGTAAAGATCCTGCATATATTGGGTTACAATGATCCGGAAAGGTCTATAAGGGTCGGTTGCCGTTTCATCGGAATTCAATTGCTCGAGTCCTTCAAGTTCCATTCTGAAAACTTTTAGCATCATTGATTTTTGAGAAGCCGGTAAATATTTAAGGTTAAGTAGAAGAGAGTATTTGTCAGAATTGCAGATAAAGGGCGTTTTATATAATGCTTCTGCAAGTTCATTTGTACCCGACCCAAGCACCTCATCGGTAAAAATAACATCAACAGCTTCATGCTCGGGATAAAAAGGCATGAACCAGTTCTGAAATTCCTTGAAGAAATCGAAATGTTTAAGGTTTGCAAATGCCGACATATAAACGTCCGATCCTTCTATCTGCAGGTTTGTCAGCTCTTCCATGGTTTTGAATATCTCATCCTTACCTTTGAATATTTCCGACCAGTTGGGGTTTTTATCATCCCTGACTTCATTCGGGAGAATGTTATCAAGGTCGAGCTTTTCATCAAGTATTGATCGGAGTTCGGCAACTTTCGGCAGTATTTCCTCATTAAGCCTTTTACTCAGGTTTTCTGTCTCCCTTGATCTTATAGCTTGAAGCACAATTATTTTACAATGCTCACAAAATCTTTTACTTTGCCCTAGTTTTCTTATTTTGTTAAGAATTTCCGGATAAAGGGACACCCGGTCGTCATAGTAATGCAGGCAAAGCGCAAGGCCAACAAGTGCCCTTTCGCATATCTGCTCCTGTCCGTCTTCATAGAAATCCAATAGATAAAATACTTTCTCGGCCTGCCAGAATCTTAAAAGACTTAATGTTACGGCACTGACAAAAATAGATATCTCATACCATCTGAATTTACCCGACTTCCTGATTATAGAAATCAGACTCTCTTCCGCTTCACCATAAGTATCGGAAAGCCATAAGTGATTGAAGATATTACTTATAAGTTGCTTATGTTTTCTTGAAATTTCAGAATCAGGATCCGGAATTATTTCAGATGAAAGCTTAAGCCATTCATCCAGTTCCTGTTTGAAAAGAAGATCGTCAACAGTTTCAATGATTGTTTTTCCGCTTAACCTGTATTCCTTTTCAACCTGCTGCTTGAGCCAGTATGTGTACCATCCGGAATAATATGACAATATGTCTTGTTTAACACGGTCGGCAAGATTAAGTATTGATTTTAGTAATATTTTATAAATCTTGTCTCGTTCAGGATCTTTAACTCCTTCAATAGTGTACTGTAATAGGTTACGATAAGCAATTGTAAGATTTTCGAGCTCATCGCGAAATTGTCCGGAAGTTGTCGAAGATATCATAGAACTAAGAATATCGAGACTTTGCTTTACTTTCTTTTCAGCAATAAGTCTGCATATCGTCTTGTATTGCCCGATGGCCTTCTTTACATCCATCCTTTGCCTTTTTAATCAAATAATCTCAACCAAAAATATTTTTTATTCTTTATGATTTATTCCTGCAATAATCAGGCCTAAATTGTTAACTGTCATATTTGATAGCAGTGATGAAGATAATTGATTTTTTATTCTATTTAATTACTTAAATTCCTGATTTATTCTAAAGTATCTTTAGCCGGTGATTCAATAATTTCAAATATATGTGCTGAGAAAGATTTATTTGACAACATTCGAAAGTTTATGATGAATCTACGGTTTTAAATTAAAATGTTATTTTTGTAACTGAACTTTTAATTGAAGAAAGCCAATGAAATTAGTCCGCCAGCAGGCGGATGACAGGGTAGGAGAAAATAAATAAAAAGGATAAAAAAGGGACGTTAGCTCAGTTGGTTAAGAGCGCTTGTTTGACAGACAAGAGGTCACTGGTTCGACTCCAGTACGCCCCACGAGTGTCTCACTGAAAGTTTAAAGTATCTTTTTTAATTTTTCTGGAATTGAATATTTTTGTTTCTTTATATTGCCTGATTGTAATATGTTATTTTTTAAACTATGAAATCTTTAAGAATTCTATCTCTCATCTTTTTAATTTTTCTGGAATCCGTTTTTTCGTTCCGGTCGGATGCTCAGTTACAGAGAGGTTCTGGCGGAGCACATCGGGTAACCGGCTGGATTGATGATACTCACTTCATCTTTCAGACTTATGATTCGGAAAACCGTCCGGTAACTCTCAATGTAGATGTGAAAAGCGGCAAAAGTATTCCTTATACACCCCCCAAAACGCATGAGGAAATACTGAATGAATCGCTTCCTTCCGGAAATAAACTGGGAATGAACGATATTTTAAGTCCGGATGGCAATAGTGTTGTTCTTATTAGAGAAAATGATCTTTACTTCTTTAAATTGGGCTTCAGTGAAATACGCCGGCTTACTTCCGACCCTGATGAGGAAGTAAATATCAGATTTTCACCCGACGGCTTGAAACTGGCTTACACAAAGAATAAAGACCTGTATGTTTATGACCTTTTGAATTTTAATGAGATAAGGCTCACTAAAGATGCTACCGACAGGATTTACAACGGTTACGCATCGTGGGTTTATATGGAAGAAATTCTTGGCAGGCCAAGTCGTTATGCGGCGTTCTGGTGGTCGCCCGATAGCAAAAGAATAGCATTTCTGAGAACAGATGAGACTCAGGTGCCTGTATTCACACTCAACAGACTTGATGAACCTGACGGCATACACGGGAAGCTTGAAGTTACTCCTTACCCCAAGGCAGGAGACCCGAATCCTAAGGTGAAAATGGGGATAGCTGATATTACGAATTCTTCCATAACATGGGTTAAAACTGACGACGATGTTGATCAGTATATAGCATGGCCGTTCTGGAAACCCGATGGAAACGGACTTGCAATTCAGGTACTTAACCGCGACCAGAACGACATGCGCTTCATACTTGCTGATCCTGCAACAGGAAATTATACTGAAATATACTCTGAGAAACGAAATAGCTGGGTTGATTTTTTCGAAGACATTTATGTAATGAAAAACGGATCGGGCTTTATCGTCAGAAGCTACAAGACCGACTGGGAAAATCTTTATTTATATGGCTGGGATGGAAAGCTAATCTCACAAATAACTAACGTTAATTGGCGTGTAAACGGATTGGCAATGGTGGATGAAAATGCAAAACTGATTTACTTCACAGGTACCGGACCAGAATCAACCGATAATCACTTTTTCCGGGTGGGTCTCGATGGTAAAAACCTTATTCAGATAACAAGGGAACCTGGCACTCACTTAGTATCTATTTCTCCAAAAGGAAGTTATTTTATAGATACATGGAATAATATAACCACTCCTGGCTCGATTGTAGCTTACGATAAAAAAGGGAAATTTGTAAGGGAAATATATAAATTTGAAAAGTATCTTTTCGACCCGGCCAGGAATTCACGAGCCGAAATGATTAAAATAATGACATCGGATGGACTTTTCAATATGCCTGCTATAATTACCTATCCTGTCAATTTTGATGAGACGAGAAAATATCCGGTTGTTTTTACGATATATGGCGGCCCGGGTTCAGAAAACGTTGTCAACAGATGGCAGGGCACCAATCCTTCATGGTATGCCCAGAATGGTATAATCACTTTTACGGTCGATCACCGCGGGTCGGGTCATTTTGGGAAAAAAGGAATGGATTATTTATACAGAAACCTGGGCAAATGGGAAATACTCGATTATGCTGATGCTGTGAGATGGCTTAGAACTAAATCTTTCGTTGATACTGAAAAAATCGGAATAACGGGCTCTTCATACGGTGGTTATATGACATGTCTGGCTCTCACAAAAGGAGCCGATTACTGGACACATGGTTTTGCAGGCTCATCCGTTACAGACTGGAGGTTATATGATGATATCTATACAGAAAGATATATGGATAAACCTGAAGATAATCCCGAAGGATATAAAGAAAGTTCGACACTTACTTTCGTAAAAAACTATAAAGGGAAACTTTATTTGAATCATGGTGATATGGATGACAATGTCCACATGCAAAATTCAATATATTTGATTTCGAGGCTTCAGGATGAAGGTAAGACTTTTCAGTTTATGCTTTACCCTAATGCGCGGCATGGATGGGGCGGAGCAAAGGCCCTTCACACTGCCAATGAAAGAAATAATTTCTGGCTTTCGAATTTTTTCGGGAATCAGTAAGTGAATGAATTATTTTCTTGTGATTTTTTATTTATTTTGGCAGCCTTAAACAGGCATACATTAATTAGAGCAATATGATTATTGGTATTTTAAAGGAAGCCGGCAATGAGAAAAGAGTAGCCATGCTTCCGGGCGAAGTTGCAGTTATAAAAAGGTGGGGAGTTGAAGTTTTTGTTGAAAAAGGGGCAGGTGAAAGGGCTTATGCTTCCGATGATGATTATGTTTCATCAGGTGCTTCGATGAACAGCAGAGAGATAGTACTTGAAAAATCAGATATTCTTTTATCAGTTAATCTTCCGAATGATGATATGCGGCTTTTCAGAAAAGGACAGGTGATATGCTCGATAGTGAATCCGTTAGAAAACCGTGATTGGCTTGAGAGAGCAAGACAGCAGGGATTGACTGTTCTGGCTCTCGACCTTATTCCACGCACAACCCGTGCACAGGCAATGGATATTCTGTCGTCGATGGCAACTGTTTCGGGTTATAAAGCCGTACTTCATGCTGCATTTTTGTTGCCGCGGTTTTTCCCGATGTTCATGACGGCGGCAGGAACGATCAGGCCTGCTAAAGTTCTAATTCTCGGTGCCGGTGTTGCTGGATTGCAGGCGGTTGCGATTGCCCGTAAATTAGGTGCAGTAGTTGAAGTGTTCGACGTGCGGTCGGCCGTGAAAGAAGAGGTGAAAAGTCTTGGAGGAAGATTCATCGAGGTGGAAGGTGCGATAGAAGATGCTTCGGCAGGAGGCTATGCGGCTGAGCAGACTGAAGAGTTCAAGATGAAGCAGCAGGCTCTTATAAAGGAACATGCAAGAGCAGCCGATGTAATAATCGGTACTGCTCAAATTCCCGGTAAAAAGGCACCTGTGCTGGTTTTGAAAGAGACTGTTAAACAAATGAAACCAGGCTCGATAATAATCGATCTGGCCGCATCAACCGGAGGTAATTGTGAGCTTACGGTTAATGGAGAGACCGTAATCGAGAACGGTGTGACTATCATCGGAAAATCGGATTACCCCTCCGACATGCCTTCAGATGCAAGCAAAATGTTCGGTTCGAACATTATAAACCTGCTCAGGATACTTCTCGATAAAGAGAATAATCTTGTAATTAATCTTGACGATGCTATTATCAATGGGACAACCGCAGTCCATAACGGACAATATGTAAGTCAGAGAATAAAACAAATGCTAAATATTCAATAAATCTACATAAATGGAAAGTTTTTTTGCATTTATTCTTGAACACAGGGAAGCAATTTTTCTTGTAATTCTTTCGATTTTTCTCGGCATAGAGGTTATAAGCCATGTTCCGGCAATTCTTCATACTCCGTTGATGTCGGGAGCAAATGCAATCCACGGAGTGGTCATTATAGGCGCCATAATTGTTATGG
Source organism: Bacteroidales bacterium (assembly GCA_017999895.1). Taxonomy (GTDB): domain Bacteria; phylum Bacteroidota; class Bacteroidia; order Bacteroidales; family VadinHA17; genus LD21. Next base: position 64,335 of record JAGNKY010000004.1, on the reverse strand, counting down.
GTCATGCCGATACTACAGGTTCGATGATTCTCGGTTTTCTGGTAGTTGTCCTCGGAACGCTCAACGTTGTCGGAGGGTTTGTGGTTACCGACCGCATGCTCGAAATGTTTAAGAAAAAGAAAAAATAACCTTTTAGATAAAAATTAAATGAGTCAGACATTCACTTTAGGAATTCTTGAGACTACCTATATTATTTCTTCAGTAATGTTCATCATCGGTTTAAAGATGCTGAGCCATCCCGATACGGCACGAAGGGGGAATTTTATTGCTGCAATAGGGATGGGTCTTGCAATTCTGGCAACATTGCTCTTTCACGAAAAGGATGGTAAACATATAGGAAATATTGGCTGGATAATTACCGCTATGGCTCTTGGAACGGTTATCGGGTGGTTGATAGCGAAAAGGGTAAAGATGACTGCCATGCCTCAGCTTGTATCTTTTTTTAACGGTATGGGCGGTGCTGCCGCTGCATTGATATCTTTAATGGAATTCCCGCATATAAGTCCAGCTTTGATAGCCCGTAGTGGAATGGCAAACGGACATGTTCTTTCGATTCTGCTGGGGTTGATGATAGGGACTATATCTTTTGCAGGAAGTATGATAGCATTTGGTAAGCTCGACGGCTGGATAGGCGATCTGAGAGTGAAAGCAATCAGGTATGTGAATTTAATTTTTCTTGCGGTACTTATTGGATTTATAGTCTTTATTATGACCAGTAAGGCCAGTGCAAGTGCTGAATTGATGCCATTCGTATATATAATGTTCGGCATTTCGGCGCTTTACGGAGTTTTATTTGTAATGCCAATTGGAGGTGCCGACATGCCTGTGGTGATATCGCTTCTTAATAGTTTTACAGGTGTGGCTGCAGCTATGGGAGGTTTTCTGTATAACAATCAAGCTATGCTTACAGGAGGCATACTTGTAGGTTCTGCAGGAACTATTCTGACAATACTGATGTGCAAAGCGATGAACAGATCCCTGTTCAATGTCATAGCCGGAATTTATGGCGGTGGAGGGAAGGGAGTCGAAACGAGCGGTGTAATAAAGGAAATTACTGTGGCCGATGCTGCGGTTCTGCTTAGTTACTCGAAAAAGGTGGTCATTGTTCCAGGCTATGGGCTGGCAGTTGCACAGGCGCAGCACGTTTGTCATGAGCTCGATAAGTTGCTCGAGGAAAAGGGCGTCGAGGTAAAATATGCCATCCATCCGGTAGCGGGAAGGATGCCCGGGCACATGAATGTTTTGCTTGCCGAGGCCGATGTTCCTTATGATAAACTGATCGAGAGCGATGAGATAAATCCCGATTTGCCCAACACTGATGTCGTTGTTGTGATAGGAGCCAACGATGTGGTCAATCCTGCGGCGGAGGATGATCCGTCAAGCCCTATATACGGCATGCCTGTAGTGAAAGTGAGAGAAGCTAAAAATATTATTGTAATAAAACGCGGTATGGGTAAAGGATACGCGGCTATAGATAACCCTCTGTTCTACAATGATAAGACCAGAATGTTGTTCGGCGATGCAAAAGTCGTCCTTCAGAATCTGGTGAATGAGATAAAGAATCTATAAGGATTGAATGATATCTTTTCTGGTATGAAATTCCATAGATATCAGGAAGATTCATGTACTCATTTAAAAATTTCTTCTGAGCCGCTTCTGGCGGCCTGTACCATCTGGTCGTGAGTGCGGGAACGAATGTTTATGTATTTATCGCAAAAATGTACCGTGGCATCGTAAACAATCTCAGCCATTTATACGCCACTGCGAAAGAATCTTGGTAAAAAGAATTGTGAACTATCCGAAGAACAAGTTCATCAGAAACATAATTGCCCTGTTGGATAATAAACATCTTTCCTGCAGGTTTTTTGCGCCGCTGTTCGTAATAAAATTATGGGCTGTCATTATATCCTGTTTATTATCATAATAATACAACTAAAATAAAAAATAAAGGGTAAAGTAGGATAATGGAGAATTATTTTTAAAATATGAAAGTGTTGAATAAATTTATTGAATATTATATTATGTAAGATTAGAAAAAATCGTATTTTGTATTACACCAAAAAAATAGTAACTTTGTTATGATATGCATTTAATAAAATGTATTTATCATAACGTATCTATTTCATTTATTTTTAATTATTTTCAGATGAATATTTTTGTAGCCAAACTCAGTTCAAAGACAACGAGTGAAGATCTTGAAGAACTTTTCAGCAGATTTGGAGAAGTAACTTCATCAAAAGTTATCGTTGACAAAAGGACAGGTTCTTCTAAGCGCTATGGTTTTGTGGAAATGCCAGATGAACAGGCAGCAAATGAAGCCATTGAACAACTTAACGACACCGAGCTCGACGGTAGCAGGATTGTGGTTAAACCTTCTGTACCTTCTCAGAAAAATAAACGCCAACGCCGCAGAAGAGAGTCAGATTATGAGGATTAATACGTCACTCATAATATTATCATAAATCCGACATCAATTATTGGAAATTCCGTTATTCTGAGTTTTGCCGAACCGTAAGGAATTAGTGTTATTCCTTCTGGTGCATTTGTGCTTTTTACAGGTGAAACTGGCGGAATGTCGGCCGAGTTATTTTTCATTCCCCATTGTGGTATTTTAATGCCTCTCGTCCTTATTACTACAGGCGGATTGGATGTCCATTTTATATATTTCAACGAATCATCCGACCATATCATATCTCCATTGTCTCCAAAAGGATATTGGGAAACAGCATTCTCAGTCACTTCGAATGCCACATCCGGCTGACTTAAATCGGCAAAGAGACCATAGTTCCAGTCACTCAGCGGATAAATTTCCCAGTCAATACTCCCTTTGTATCCGAAATTATCGTAACTAAGTTTCACGCTTTTATATTGTTTCTCCATTCTGAGCGAGAAATAGAGAGGACCTCGAAGTATTGAAACGGAGTTATTATACCTCCTCTCATGCCTTATCTGCATCGGGATTTCGATAAGTATTTCTTCTCCATTTTCCCATTTCTCATTTATTATTGGTGTGGATCCCGGAGCGGAAGTCAAAATCTTATCCCTGTACTTTATGGTAAACTTTTCTGCCCAGTCCGGCACGCGGAGATAAAGTGGGAAACGTACCTTTTTTCCTGTGGCAATTTTTAGTTTTATCGTTCCTTTAAAAGGATAATCTGTTTCCTCTGTAATAGTTATTTCCTGTCCTTTTCCTGTCTTTGCTTTAACTTGTGAAGGTCCGTAAGCAACGGCAACAAGTCCGTTATCGTTTGTGGCCATCCACATATTCTGTACGAACTTTGGCCATCCCTGATGCATGTTGGCCAGACAGCAGCCATAGTTCGGCATCAGTCCATAGATATTCGATTGATCTCCATTAGTACTCCATGCTCTTTTGGCCACCGAAACCAATACCTGGTTCGACTGCTGGTCGTACTGGTGAGCACACATGTCGGCAGTGGTTGTTCCCGGAAGAGCGTTGTATGCAAGGAGTTCCAGACGGTCGGCAAGGCGGTTATCGCCGAATATCTGGTATAATTCTCCCAGTGAAAACATATATTCAACGACCGCACATAACTCTGTTCCCCTGTCAGGGCTTTTACCCGATAGATGTTCGTCTCCTGAAAACCTTCCACCTGCCTGACCATGGTTTTTGTCATATTTTTCTATTCCGTCGAATACTGCCTTTTTGAATCTTTCATCGCCTGACTGCTGATACCATAGACCCGGATATTTTATTGCCATAGCATTATTAACAACATGTGCTGTAAGTCCTTCAGGCCCCCAGTTGAGCGGTATTTTCTTATTGGCTAATGCCGCTGAATCCCATGGAAATCGCTCATAGTAGGAAGTCCAGTCAAAACAATTTTTCTGTATTGACTCTATCGTCTTAAGAAGCCATGGCTCTTTGATATGCCTGTAAAGCCAGTATCCTGTCACAGCATTCTCCATTGCTCTCATCCCTCTCCATTCTTTATCGGGCCAGTCGGGCGGTGAATCGTGCAGGTATCTGAAATATTTTATCACGACGTTCAGCGCATCGGTATCGCCGGAGGCTTCGAAGTATTGCATCAGTACTTTGTTTGCCACTGCCAGCGGCCACCTGTCTTTATTTTTTGTCGGACCATACCATCCTGAATCAGTGCTACTTGCAATTATTTTGTCAATCCAGCCTTTAGCTTTCATAATGAGTCTCTCATCTTCGAGCAGATAGGCTAAAGGAACCAATCCATCGAGATAATAAGGTCCTCTTTCCCACGCCTCGCCGTCACCTCCCCGCCATGCCGAATTTACCAGATCGGGCCAGAAATCATCAAGGTTTCCGGTCAAACCTTCGGCCTGTATCTCGAGCTGGCGGCGAAGCCAGCCATCAGGCTTTACAGAGCCAAGAGGCAGTTTGATATAAGTATTCTGCTTAAGAGGAGCCGGATTATTATTGTAATTTACATTCTCCTTTTTCACTGAACAACTGAAAAACATCAGCGACAAAACAGCGACTGATAATACTATTTGTCTTTTCATATAAGAGTTTTTCATCTTGTATCTTTTATCTTTACTTTTTACTTTTTATCTTTCATCGGATCCTCGATAATCTGAATTAAATCGAACCATCCAACTCCCTGACCTGGCATCTTGAGAATGACATTTGTTTTAATCTCCGGTACAGTATCCTCAGGAATTGTAGCAAAAGTAACAAATTGCCGCCACTCGCTTTCAGGAATAAACCTTGCACGATGGAAATTTCCAAGCCCCATTTCGACATATTGTGGCATGGGATTTTTCCCCAATGAATTCGAAACTGAATCAGTCAATCTCTGTTCCGGATCGCATTTAGCCCATACCGATATCATGTAGGAGTTCCCCGGTTTAACTTTTACAGGATAAAATGTAAGGGTAACTCCTGAATTTTCCTTCGGCGTAACAAGTCTTAAGGAATAGTTTCCTTCGAATGCAACTCTGGGGTCAGTGAAATATGTTGCTCCGCGGTCGTTACCTGGCCGGGCATAACATGCAGAAGGGATACCCGGACTTGAAATATTCTCAAATCCCGGGTCGGCAAGCATATTGTTTTTGAACGGCTTTATTATTTCCGTGGGACGTTCTATGTCTATTATATATGCCAGTGTACCGTACGATTGAATATAATCGTGTATTATACCTGCAGTTAACGGTACGGTTCGGTTTTCGAAAAGCACTTTTGCCCTGCCGCTAATATTTTTATTTATTGTGAGTTGTACTGGATGCGGTGAATTAGTTTTATTGACGGCCAGAATAAGCAATTGTCCGCGGCAGTACTTAGAAGTGACCGATATGTCATTCGAAAGCGAAGTTACAGGTATGTTTTTCTCTTCAGTCAATAGCCATGGGACGATTGCATTTACTTCCATTGCCATTTTCCCGCACTCGTTCCACATTGCAGTTGATTTAGGGAAAGCATTAAGGCCCTGTCTGATGAAATATTGAATGCCTGTCGCACCTTCTATTATTGCCTGCCATGTCATGGTCCTTACTTCCTGTATGGTTGGTTCCCTCAGCCAGTGCTCTCCACCACCGAATGCCTGTGGCACAATCCAAACCGGCATTCTGCCGTTGAATTCATTCTTAAGCCTTCGTGCAGCGTTGCCTGCCATTGTTGGCGGATAAACCGGTATCGGATAGGGATCGGCCATCACAATATCCATTGCATTCACATAATCTTTTGCTTTTGTAAAGGGAGTCATAAAAACTATTGTTACGGGATGCCATGGATCGGTTTCTTTTATGACTTTATAGATTTCTTCGAGCGTTTCGGGACTTACCCTATTGCCGTCGGGCTCATCGGCAATGTACCATGCAAGCAGCGCAGGATGATCCATAAAAGTTCTGACTTCGTTTATAAGAAGCTGATTTCTTTTTTCGTTGTCCATTCCTTCGTTCTTTGAGTTAACACCTCCTCCCCCTGCCACAGAAGTAAGATTATAATTAACCTTCATACCGAGTTCTGCGCAACGATCCATATAAGCCTTTCTTTGATACATCGTTTCAGGCATAATCCTCTGATAGGGCGAAATAAGGTTAAAGCCTTTTACAACTTCTTCTTCCGGAAGAGTAGGGTGAACAGGGGAGTAAGTATAAAAACCGAAAGGGAAAAAAGGAAGTTGGTTCACTATAAGTCCCCCTGTCAATCTGTCGATCTTTACTTCATTGGGTTTATGTTGAAGGATTACCAGATTGGCTCTGCACCGATATTTCAGATTAGACATACCAACCCGTGAGATTTCAGCTTCGACTGTTCCTGAACTGACAGAGTCATTGATATCGAAAGCCAACCGCTGAATATCTTCCCTGAGCAAACCTTTCCATTCACTAATTATTTGTCCGTTATTTCTTAATGTGATTTGAAGATTCGAATTCCTGAGTTTCGGAGGGATATGAAGAAGCATCTCGCCCTTTTTCTCGTCGGAATAGAAGCTTAGCCGTGAATTCAAACTGAAAGATGTTGAGTCAATAGTTTGACCGATAGAATGATAAGAGAAAAATGTTATAAAAAGGATGGTTATAAATAATCTTCTTTTCTTAGAAATCATTTTATATTTAAAATTGTTTCTAAATATAGCAACTTTTGTGATTGGGGATATCAAATCAATATTCTGGTAAGCATAAGTTAATTTATCAATAAAACATGTAATATTTAGAAATTCAACTAAATGACTATCGAATGACAATTTTTCGGAATATTTTATATTTTTAAAACATAAAACTGATCATTTATTATTTTATGAAGCGTTTCTGTTTTTTGATTTTTTTATTGGCAGCTTTACTTTTTTTGCCGTTAGAAGCTTTTTGTCAGAAAATTTATTTATCACCTTTTGGGGATGACTCAAATCCTGGCACTGCAGAAAAACCACTTGCAACGCTTACCGCAGCCTGTAATATGGCAAGGCAGATACGCAAAACTGGTTCCACGGGTGGGCCGATTGAGATTATTGCCCTCTCAGGGGAATATTTTATGTCGCAGCCTCTTTTGTTGACTGCTGACGATAGCGGTACCGAGTCATCACCCCTCATTATTAAAGCAGAAAAAGGGACAAAAGCTATATTCAAAGGCGGTGCCGAACTCACAGGTTTTGAGAAGGTAAATGATAAGCTCTGGAGATGTTTTGTTCCTCAGGTTGGCTGGTATGATTCATATTTCGAGCAGCTTTATGTGAACGGCCGAAGGGCAAAAAGAGCACGAACTCCGGATGAAGGATTTTTTACGATAAAAAATGTTACGGAGTTTGTTCTCGAAAAAGGAGACGGAAGATATCCATTACTTGCAGTGCAAAAAATCGACCTCGATACTTCGGCTTATTTATGTTTCAGCAACTTCTCGGACGACGATTATCGTGATGCCTTGATTGTCTTTTATCATAACTGGGATAATACACGTAAAAGGATTCTCGGTTACAGCAGAGAGACTTCCTCAATATATATTGCCGGCAAGGGAATGAAGCCATGGAATCCATTAAACAATAAATCGAGATATTATATAGAAAATTATCGTTCGGCTCTCGATTCACCAGGGGAGTGGTACCTCGACAGATCAGGATATCTTTACTATATACCCCTGAATGGTGAGACTATAGAAAATACGAAATTCATTGCGCCGGTAATAAAAGATCTGATAGTAATAACCGGTGAATCGGTGGATAAAAAGGTTTCGAATATCAGGTTCGAAAACCTGTCATTTCAATATTCGGGTTACCGTACTCCGGCCGACGGCAATGAACCGGCTCAGGCCGCTGCACCTCTAAGTGCGGCCGTCACTCTGGATTTTGCCCGTAATATTGATTTCGTTGAATGTGAAATAGCACATACCGGCACTTATGCGATGTGGTTTCGCAGAGCTGTTGGCAATTGCCTGGTAAATCAATGCTATATGCATGACCTTGGAGGTGGAGGCGTGAAAATTGGAGAGACGATCATCAGGCCGTCGGCCGATGAAATAACAAATCATATCGTTGTTGACAACAACATAATTACCGATGCAGGTCATATCTTTCCATGTGCCGTGGGAATTATCATTTTCAATGGAAGTGATAACAAGTTGACCCATAATGAAATATCCAACCTTCGTTATTCAGGCATATCTGTGGGCTGGGTCTGGGGTTATTCATATAGTCCGTCAAAGCGGAATCTTATAGCTTATAACCATATTCATCATCTGGGATGGGGAGAACTTTGCGATATGGGCGGCGTTTATACCCTTGGAGCGTCTGAAGGGACAGTTGTTTCGAACAATGTTATTCATCATATCTATTCATTCGACTATGGCGGATGGGGACTTTATACCGATGAAGGTTCCTATGGAATAACGATGGAAAATAACCTGGTTTATTGCTGCAAGAATTCTGGTTTTCATCAGCATTATGGAAAGGAAAATATAATAAGAAATAATATCTTCGCCTTAAATATAAGGGCACAATTGCAGGCAACAAGGATCGAAGAACATCGTTCATTCACATTTACAAATAACATCGTTTATTTTAACAGTGGAACTCTATTTAGTAGCAACTGGCATAAAATCAATCTATTAACAGATTATAATTGTTATTGGGACACACGCACAAAGGATATAAAATTCGGTACTTCTTCATTTACCGAGTGGCAAAAGTCGGGTAAGGATATTCACTCGATAATTGCCGATCCTCTGTTTATAAATGCTGATGGATTCGATTTCAGATTCAGGAACCGGTCGGTTATAAAGAAAATAAAATTTATTCCGTTCGATTACACTGAGGCAGGTGTTTACGGCTCCGATGAATGGAAAAAAACGGCTGTTTTCAGTCGTATTCTCGAGAAAAAATTTGACGAAACAGTTGCAAAAATGGAATCAAGATAAATAAAAACAGATGATATTATTGATCCTATAAACTAATAATAAAATAATAAATAACAATTGATTAACATAAACTAAAAACGTATAATATGAAAAATTTAATTATGTCAGTTCTTCTGGCTTTTGTGCCTTTACTCATTTTTTCTCAGCAGGGGAAAATCAATGTTATAGTTTTTGGTGCCCATCCCGACGATTGTGACGGGAAGGCAGGAGGTACTGCAATTGAGTTTGCAAAACGAGGTCATAATGTTTTGTTTGTTTCGATTACCGATGGCAGTGCTGGCCATCAGGAAATAGGAGGCGCACCTCTGGCCAATATCCGCAAGCTCGAAGCCCAGGAAGCAGGTAAACGCTTCGGGATCAAATATCTGGTTCTTGATCATCCCGACGGCAAACTGATGCCCACTCTCGAAATAAGGGATGAGATTATCAGGCTTATTCGTCAGTGGAATGCCGATATCGTAATTGTGCACAGACCAAATGATTACCATCCCGACCATCGTTATACATCGACACTTGTTCAGGATGCGGCGTATATGGTAATTGTGCCGAACATTGTACCTGACACACCCCCTTTGAAAAAGAATCCGGTGTTTCTCTACATGGAAGACAATTTTCAAAAACCTCAGCCTTTTTCGCCCGATATAGTAATTGATATAACAGATTCGTGGGATCAGAAAATATATGCTCTGGCCGCCCATGTGTCACAGATGTTCGAATGGCTTCCATGGACTTCAGGTACACTCGATAAAGTTCCTGCCGGTGAGGCGGAAAGACTTGAATGGCTGAAAAAGACAAGATATCCACGTGAACTGAGTAAAGAAAAAATGGCTTCACTGATAAAATGGTATGGAGCCGAAAGAGCAAAGAAAGTAAAATTTGCAGAATCTTTCGAAATATGCGAATATGGACGTCATCCTTCTGAAAAGGAGATAAGGGAATTATTCCCGATGATGATAAAGTAGCATTAACCGGTATTGAAAATATACACGAGAAAATTATTTTTCATTGTTTATGAAGAAATCATCAGAATCTCATTTGAATAAAGCGAGTCGCTGGCTGCTTACAATTGTCAGAATTGCAATTGGATGGCAGTTTCTTTACGAGGGAATTGCCAAGTTAATTGCCGGCGACTGGAGTTCTGCACCATACCTTGCCGGCTCGAGATGGATTTTTGCGCCTTTATTCAATGCTATGGCGAATGATCCGACGATTGTATCGGTTGTTGATTTTCTGAATATCTGGGGGATGATACTTGTAGGCGCAGGTTTGATGCTTGGATTATTGTCGCGCTGGGCGAGTGCAGGCGGTGCTCTTATGCTTCTGCTTTATTTTGTTGCCTATCCGCCAATACCTGGTTATATGTTTGGTGTACCGGCAGAAGGCGATTACCTGTGGGTAAACAGGAACCTTATTGAATTTTTTATTCTTTTTTCATTTATTTTTATATCGTCCTCGAATTTTTTTGGACTCGACAGGCTATTTCGGAGATGGAAGGAAGAGAAAGCAAGAAAGCCGATACCTGAGTTCTCAGATGAATCTGCGACAAAAGGGCGTCGTGAACTTTTGAGGGATCTTGTTTCAGTTCCGGCTATAGGTGCGTTTGCCTATGCTTTTTATAAGAAACGAAAATGGGACAGTTATGAAGAGAAGTTGCTCAAGATAGAAGGGATGGATGCCAATACAAGTGCCACACTTTTGAAATTCAATTACTTATCGCTTAAGGATCTCAAAGGTCAGGTACCAAAGGGAATTATACGATATACGGATATTAACGGCAAACCTGCTGAGTTCGAACTAAGCCGTTTGCTTATGGGAGGCAATCTTATAGGCGGATGGGCTCATGCACGAGATCTTATCTATGTTTCGAAACTGGTAAAGACATATCATACCGACGAAAAAGTAATGCAGACGCTTGCGCTGGGAGAGAAATGCGGGATGAATGCAATAATTTCAAATCCGCAGATGGGAAGAATCTTTCAGAAATACAGGCGAGAGTTTCGTGGGAAGATGAAATTTATATCCGATTGCGGAACGAATCTTGATTTTCAGAAAGGGATAGAGATGTCGCTTGCTGCCGACTGGGATGCACTTTATTGTCAGGGTGAGATAACCGACCGTTTTACGAATCCCGGGTGGAATGATCCTAAGAAAAGGAGTGTTGAAGAGCGTATGGAACTAATAAGGGCTGGACTCGAGGAGATAAGGAAACATGGGAAGCCGGCAGGAATAGGCGCTCACCGGATTAAAGCTATAAAAGCTTGTGTTGAGTACGGCCTGAAGCCTGATTTTTGGGTGAAGACATGTCACAGTTATAATTACTGGTCGGCACAGGCAAATCCGCAATGGAACGATAACATCTTCGACTACGACCCTGAGAAAACAATAAGTTATATGGCGACCCTTCCCGAGCCATGGATAGCATTCAAAGTACTTGCTGCAGGAGCTATAAGACCTGAAGAAGGGCTTAAATATGCCTTCAATAATGGTGCTGATTTCGTCTGCCTCGGGATGTATGATTTTCAGGTTGTTGAAGACGTGAATATCGCACTCGATGTATTATCTAAGGTAGCTGAGCGCCAGCGTCCGTGGAGAGGTTAAAATTAAACCTGTAATTTTCATTTTTCTTTTTCTCTGTCCGAAATATTGTTGCAGAGGTCAGATAAACTCTTTTACCTGACGACTCAGGTCGTTTTTCACCTCTTACCACAATTTTCACTTTATGTTTGCCGGGATCCAGATTCATTATATGCCAGATACTTGTTGTATGTTGTTGTCCGGCGTAATCGTAATATGTATCTATGGCTCTGTTGAATAAATCGTCAATAAATACGCTGGCTATTCCACCGTCTCTATACCAGTTTCCTTCTATGGAAATTCCTGTTCCTATGAAAGTTATCTCTACACTATCGCCTTCATTTTCAGAATACATTGATTGTTTCCGTGTTTTGCCATCTATTCCAGGGACTTCATATATTTTCCAATTGCCTTTAAAGGAAAAATCATGACTATCGAATACAGAGATTCTTTTGTCGAATACCACATCAGGAAAAGAAACCTTGAAATCAGGCTGTACCGGCTCCTGGATTCTGATTTTGATATTTCTTCCTGAAATTTTTCCATTATTTCCTTCAATGAGATTAAGCGCATAATTATAAGTGCTTTCCACTGCTTTATTGAAAGAATAATCAGTATTAATAAAATTTGAGTCGGCCACGGCGTTCACTCCTTCCTGCATCTCTGAAGGAAGTCCGCTGAATCCTTTTATCACGCCGAGCACTGCCATTGCGTTCGAAGGATTGCAATCGGAGTCCTGGCCACAGCGTGTTGTAATTTCGAGAGTTTTCTCAGGATCTCCGCCGCCATAAAGAAGTCCTAAAACAATATATGCCCCGTTTAGTTTTGCGTCAATATTAAAAGGTGAGCCTGCTCCACAAATATCAACGTCTCCCCATTTTTCTTCGAGCTCTTTCCATGCATCCCGCCAGTTATCAGGATAATGATTGTGCAGGGTTATAACATCTTTTATGATTTTATAATAATCACTTTCAGGAGGTATTGATAATAAGGCTTTTTCAATAATTGTTGCTATGTCATTTTCGAAAAAAGCTTCAGCATAAAGCGATGCTACAAATATTCCTCCATACAATCCATCGCCATAATTCATTATATGTCCGATTCTTTCCGCAATCCTGACTATGGTTGCAGGCATACCGGGGCACATGAACCCAATATAATCGGATTCTATTTGAAAATCAATATCGTCGGCATGAATATTATAATCAGGCCTTCCAGATAAAGGGGGAAAAATACTGTCGTAATAATTTTTTCTTGCCTGCATGTTTGCATGCCATAAGCCGTATTCAGCTTTTGCAAGCATCTCCTGATATTTCTTGGGTAAAGCATCTATCCCATATTTATCCATTGCCATCATAAAGGTGAGTTGAACATAGATATCATCCTGCCATAAACTGCCCTTTATATCAGAAGGTTTCCATTTTATCGAATCTTCATAAATCCGGCCCTGAGCCTTGAATTCCGTAGGGGCACCATAAGTCACACCTATCATCTTTCCACCCCAGCCGCCTGCAATTTTGTCTTTCAAAAGGCCGGGACTAATATTTTTGAAAACTTTATCGGATTCAGTGCACGAAATTAATGTTAACATAATTAAAGTAATACAACAAAGTGGAATATGCTTTCCCATTTAATTAAAGATTTATATTTATATATATTAATTTTGTGCTTGCAAGATAAGGAAAAAACAAAAAATTGAGCTGAATTTAAAATATTTAGTGAAAATATTAACTTTGTGACAAAATTCACAAAAAATAATTATGATGATAAAAAAACATACATTATAATGAGTTTTGATTTAAAAAACAGAAAATCGGAATTCTCAAGGATTACCGTTAAAATTGGCAGCAATGTTTTAACTCAGGATGACGGTACACTTAATAATTGGAGGATTTCGAGGATTGTGGAAGATGTGGCCATTTTATTCAGGAATGGAATTGAAGTGATTATTGTTACTTCAGGTGCTGTGGCTGCGGGCAGAGGGGAACTTATTCCTTCGAAAAAGACGAATGAGATTGCCGCAAAACAGGTGCTTGCCGCCATAGGGCAGGTGAAGCTTATGGCTATTTACCAGTATCTATTTGGAAAATATGGCATAAAGGTAGGTCAGGTTCTTGCGACAAAAGAGAGTTTCAGCGATCGCAGGCATTATCTCAACATGAAAAATTGCATATCGGCAATGCTTGAGAATCATGTGATTCCAGTTGTAAATGAAAATGATACTATATCCATAAATGAACTAATGTTCACCGATAATGATGAACTTTCAGGCATGATTTCGTCAATGATGGATTGTAAATCACTCATCATTTTGTCGAATGTTGACGGTATTTTTAAAGGAGTACCCGGTCAACCCGGTTCAGAACTTATAAAAGAAGTATTGCCTAACTCAGATGATGTAGCAAAGTACATTTCTGGTGACAGATCGGAAACAGGACGCGGAGGAATGATAACAAAATATCTGAATGCAAGAAAAATTGCTTCTGAAGGTATAAGCGTCTTTATTGCAAACGGACTGCGTGATTCCATTTTAACTGATATCATAAGAGGGAAAGATGTTCCATGCACAAAGTTTGTACCGGCAGAAAAACATAAAAAAAGTATTAAGAAATGGATTGCTCATTCCGAGACGTTTACCAGAGGAGAAATAATAATTAACAGTGGAGCAAGAGATGCATTACTTGGGAACAAGGCATCCAGCCTTCTTTTGATAGGAGTTACAGGCATATCGGGCTTGTTCAAAAAAGGTGACATTGTAAAAATTTTAAGTGAAGACGGCGAAGTTATTGGATTGGGAAAATCGGAATACGATTCGGAAAAGGCAAAGATGTTTATAGGGCAAAAATGTAATAAACCTCTTATTCATTATAATTATCTTGTGATAAACCAGAAGGAAGGCGCAGAATCTGCAGTGTAATAAAAATTAAATTTCATCAAAAGAATGAATTGTTTGCCAGTTTTTAAGAAAGCCGCAGCAGCGGGGCGGATATTATCTGTTACCGGAAGTGAAAAAAGAGATGATGTATTGCTGAAACTTGCCAATACTATCGAGAAAGATATACCATTCATTCTTCAGGAAAATTTCAAGGATCTTACAAAAATGGATATTTCCGATCCGCGTTATGATCGTCTGCTGCTCAATGATGAGAGAATAAGAAACATTGCTTCAGATATACGAAATGTCGTTTCATTGCCGCAGCCTGTAGGAAGAGTTCTGTATAAAAATGTAAGGCCTAACGGTTTAATAATTAAAAAAGTTGCAGTACCCTTTGGTGTTATTGGAATTATATATGAATCGAGGCCAAACGTAACTCTCGATGTTTTCACGCTTTGTTTCAAATCGGGCAATGCCTGTATTCTTAAAGGCGGAAGCGATGCTATCAATTCGAACAAAGCTATTGTAAATGTAATTCAGAGTGTTCTGGAAGAGGAAGGAATTGACACAGGCGTTATATCGCTTCTTCCACCAGGCAGAAATGAGACGGCACAGCTTATGAAAGCCCGTGAATATGTCGATCTAATAATACCACGAGGTGGAAAGGAACTTATCGAGTTCGTAAGGAAAAATTCTCAGGTGCCGGTCATTGAAACAGGCGCCGGAATATGCCATACCTACTTTGATGAATACGGCGACAGAGAGAAAGGAAGAATCATTATTAACAATGCTAAAACACGTAGGGTAAGCGTATGCAATGCACTCGACTGCCTGATTATTCATAAAAAACGACTTGAGGATCTGGCATATATAACTGGATTATGTGCTGAGAAAAATGTCATAATTTATGCCGATAAACAAGCAATGAAACATCTTAAAGGTAAGTATCCTTCAGATCTTCTGAAACCTGCCGATAAAAATTCGTACGGAACAGAATTCTTATCGTATAAAATGGCAGTTAAGACAGTCGAAAGCTTTGATAAAGCTGTGGAACATATAACACGTTACGGTTCAAAGCATAGCGAAGCAATAATATCGGAAAGTAAGGAAAGAATAAACATGTTTTTCAGCCGCATTGATGCCGCGGCTGTGTATTCAAATGCATCGACAGCTTTTACTGACGGCGCCCAGTTTGGTCTGGGAGCGGAAATAGGAATATCAACCCAAAAACTTCATGCAAGAGGGCCGATGGGACTTGAAGAACTTACAACATATAAATGGATTATCGAGGGAAACGGGCAGATAAGAAGCTAAAAAATTTCTTATTTTCACAGGCTATTAAGAAAAAAGAATACTTTCTGACTGATTAATTTACCTCATTAAAAAATAAACCGTGGTACCTGAAAAAATAGAAATGAGAGAGGGTTTATTGCGTGTACCTGATTACCCTGTAATACCTTTCATAGAAGGTGATGGTACAGGACCCGATATCTGGAGAGCCGCAGTAAGAGTTATTGATGCTGCGGTTGAAAAAGCCTATTTAGGCCGTCGCAAAATATTCTGGCAGGAGGTTCTTGCCGGTGAAAAAGCTTTTAATTTGAAAGGTCAATGGCTTCCGGAAGAAACGATTGAAGCTTTCAAATATTATCTGGTTGGTATAAAGGGACCTCTAACAACTCCGGTTGGCGAAGGAATCCGCTCACTCAACGTGGCTCTCAGACAGGAACTCGATCTTTATACCTGCTACAGGCCGGTGAGATGGTATAAAGGAGTTCCTTCACCAGTTAAGCATCCGGAGTTGGTCGATATGCATATTTTTAGAGAAAATACCGAAGATATTTATGCTGGCATCGAATTTAATACAGGAGAACCTCAGACTTTGAGATTCAAAGATTTTCTTATAAAGGAAATGGGTGTAAAGTCGATAAGATTCCCGGATACTTCTTCATTTGCTGTGAAACCTGTTTCGATCGAAGGAACCGAACGACTTGTACGACAGGCAATCAGATTTGCCATAGAAAAGAATTTGCCTTCAGTTACACTTGTTCATAAAGGAAACATTATGAAATTTACCGAGGGTTCTTTCATGAAATGGGGTTATACCCTTGCTGAAAGGGAATTCGGACCAGAGGTTTTTACATGGAATACTTACAGAAATATTTCCAGAGAAAAAGGAGAAGAGGCTGCCGATAACGCTCTCAAAAATGCAGTAGAGGGAAAGAAGGTGATTATTAAAGATGTCATAACCGATGCGTTTCTTCAGCAAATACTTACAAGGCCAGCGGATTATTCAGTAATAGCTACTTTAAATCTGAACGGCGATTATATTTCTGATGCTCTTGCTGCAATAGTAGGAGGCATTGGCATTGCACCGGGGGCAAATATAAACTTCGAAACAGGACATGCAATTTTTGAAGCAACACATGGAACGGCGCCTAAATATGCAGGGCAGGATAAAGTAAACCCCGGATCGGTAATACTTTCCGGAGCCCTTATGCTCGATTATATAGGATGGAAAGAAGCTGCAGAAAGAATTCATTACGGACTCGAATGTGCTATATCTGCCGGAAAAGTCACATACGACTTTTACCGATTGATGGAGGGCGCAGTGATGGTAAAAACATCAGAGTTTGCAGATGAAATAATAAAAGCTATGTAATTTTTTTTAAAAGATGAGTGAAAACGGATTTTTGACAAAATTTAAGGATTACGTGCGTGAGGCTTGCAAGATGGACAATGATCTGTTCGAATTGTACGACGTTAAAAGAGGCCTTCGAAACAGTGACCGCACGGGTGTGCTTGTTGGCCTGACAAATATAGGAGATGTGGTGGGTTATGAAAAGAAGGAAGGTAAAATTATACCTGTTCCTGGCCGGTTATTATATAGAGGAATTGATATTTCGGATTTAACCCATGGTTTTCAGAAAGAAAACAGACATGGTTTTGATGAGACTGTTTATCTATTACTTACCGGTAAATTACCAACTGCCGACGAGCTAAAAGAATTCTCGGCATACCTTGCTTCTCTAAGAGCATTGCCCGATTCTTTCATAAACAATATGATCCTTTCCCTTAAAGGCAAGGATGTGCTTAATATTCTTGCGAGATCGGTACTTGGTCTGTACACACTTGATGAGGATCCTGATAATATTTCGCTCGACAATATGATAAGGCAATCGCTCAACCTTATTGCCAAATTCCCTTCGATAATAGCATATTCATACCAGGCGTTACGCCATGCTTATTATGGCAAGACTCTATCAATAAGGCATCCGCGAACCGACTTAACTACAGCCGAAAACTTTCTGCACCTGGTAAAAGGAGATACTTATACCAAACTTCAGGCCGACATGGTAGATCTGGCACTCGTACTTCATGCCGAGCATGGCGGAGGAAACAATTCAACTTTTACAATGAGGGTAACAAGCTCGACCGAAACTGATATTTATTCTGCAGTTACAGCAGCAATAGGCTCACTTAAAGGCCCACTGCATGGTGGGGCTAATCTGAAAGTTCTCGAAATGATGGAAAACATAAAGAAAAATGTGAAGGACTGGAAAGACAGGGAAGAGGTTTCAAACTATCTGATGAAAATCCTGAGGAAAGAAGCTAATGACCATACAGGTAAAATATATGGCGTTGGTCATGCAGTATATACAATTTCCGATCCACGTGCAGTGCTTCTTAAAGAAAAAGCAAGAGAACTTGCGTCAGAATCGGGTCGCCTCGATGAATTCAATCTTTATTGTCTGGTCGAAGAACTTACACCTGAAATCTTCAAAGAATTTAAAAACGGGCAAAACGATAAGACAGTATGCGTTAATGTGGACTTCTATTCTGGTTTTGTTTATTCATGCATAGGTATTCCAAGAGATCTTTACACTCCACTTTTCGCCATGTCGAGAATTGCAGGATGGTGTGCTCACAGAATAGAGGAACTTACTTTCTGTGCAAAAAGAATCATAAGGCCTGCATTTAAGAATGTTTATGGAAACAGATCGTATGTTCCTATTGATGAACGAAACTGAAGAAAAATAAAAAATATTTTAAAAAATTTGGATATTGATTTAAAAAATATACTTTTGTCGTCATAAATTTATAAACAATGATTTTTACAGGCACAGGAAACACTACCGTTACGACAGGAACAGGGACGCTGTTGTACCGGGGATGTTGTGCTTTATAGAGAAAGATGTAGGATTAAAGTTTATGCCATCCCCGCCAAAAGGATGGCATTTTTGTTGTATATAAAAGTAAGAAAATGATAGTATTGAAATTTGGAGGTTCTTCAGTCGCCGATGCTCAACTTATCAAAAAGGTTATCACTATTATTAAAAAATATGTTTATAGCGGAGATGAGGTGTCAGTAGTTATTTCGGCAATGGGAGGTGTTACCGACCAGCTTCTTAAAGTATGCAAGTCGATAACCGAAGGAACGGGAGAGTCAGAGGAGATTATAAGGGAGTTGGAGAAAAAGCACCTTGAAACTGCCAGTGCATTGATTCCGGTTCAAAAACAACCTGAAGTTATGGCTGAGGTAATGTCGTTATGTAACGAATTATCGGATATTGTTCACGGTGCTCAACTGCTTTCAGAAGTCACCCCACGGACACGCGACATTATTCTTAGTTTTGGGGAACGGCTTTCAACTTACATCATAAGCCAGGCATTGAAAATGGATATTCCGCAAACTATATACACGGATGCCCGGAAGATAATAAGAACGGATTCAAGTTTCGGCATGGCAAAAGTTGATATGAAAATTAGCAACACATTGATTAAAAAATATTTCGACGACAACAAGGGATTAAAAGTAATAACAGGGTTCATTGCATCGAATGCTGCCGGGCAGACAACAACGCTTGGGCGTAGTGGATCGGACTATACCGCAACAATAATAGGTGCTGCAACAGATGCCAGGGAGGTTGAGATATGGTCCGATACCGACGGTGTTATGACGGCTGATCCACGGTATGTGTCTGACGCCAAAAGTATCGAAAAGCTTTCTTATCACGAGGCAATGGAGTTGTCGCATTTCGGTGCCAAAATTCTATTCCCTCTTTCACTTCAACCGGCAATGATGAAACATATACCGGTTATAGTAAAAAATACTTTTAATCCGGAACATAGAGGTACTTTAATTTGCAGCGAATCGAACGGTAGTAACGGAATAATAAAAGGCATTACATCTCTTAAGGAGATAAGCATTATAAATGTCGAAGGAAGCGGAATGACCGGTGTTGCCGGCGTTGCTGCCAGGCTCTTCAATGCCTTATGGCACAGCGATATTAATGTTATTTTTATCAGCCAGGCTTCTTCGGAACATTCTATTTGCCTTGCCGTGATGCAGGATGACGCTTACCGTGCAACACAGGTTATTAGAGATGTTTTTGCTCAGGAACTTGCATCAGGCCTTATATCTTCTGTCAACTATGAAAAAGAACTTGCAATTGTAGCCGTAGTGGGAGAAGGAATGAGACAAAGACCTGGTGTGGCAGCGCGTGTCTTTGAACCACTTGGAGCAAATAACATAAATATTAAGGCTATTTCACAGGGCAGCTCCGAGTTGAACATATCTTTTGTAATCCGTGAAGCTGACCTCAGAAAGGCTCTCAATGCACTGCACGACTCGATGTTTCGAAAAAAATAGAAAAAATAATTAGATTAGTATCAATATAATAAAATATACAGATTTTTAAAGAAAATATTAATGATTGATAAACAATCTATTACAGCTTTTGCACCTGCAACAGTTGCAAATATTTCATGCGGATTCGATATAATGGGTTTTGCACTCGAAGGTGCAGGTGATAAGGTTACAGTTTCTGTGACCGATAAGCCGGTTGAGAATAAAATAAAATTAACCGGAAAATATGGAGAACTTGTACCTGCCGACAAAGAGAGGAACACTGCGGGCGTTGCGGCATATTCACTTTTACGTGCAATTGGAATGGAAAAATTAAGTGTAGAAATAACACTTGAAAAAAATCTTCCTGTGGGTAGCGGTATGGGGAGCAGTGCGGCAAGTTCCGCCGCCGCAGTTTTTGCTTTGAACTATCTGCTTGGAAATCCATTCACTACAACTGAACTAATTCCCTTTGCAATGGAAGGAGAGAGAGTTGCCTGCGGAACAGCGCATGCTGATAATGTAGCCCCTTCTCTTCTTGGTAAATTCGTTCTCATACGAAGTTATGATCCTCTCGATATTGTAAGTCTGAATGTACCAGCGCGACTATTTTGTGTCCTTATCCATCCACATGTTGAAGTAAAAACATCCGATGCACGCAGAGTTCTGAGAAAAGATTTTCCACTGAGCATTGTTACACGTCAGAGTGCTAATACTGCTGCTCTCACTGCCGGATTACTTACCGAAGATTATGACCTTATTGCAAGATCTATGACCGACTTGCTTGCTGAACCACGACGTACCATGCTTATCCCTGGATTTGAAAAAGCAAAAAGATCGGCAATGGAAGCTGGCGCCATTGGATGCGGAATATCGGGCTCGGGGCCCTCTATATTCGCTTTTTGCAGAAATATAGAAGATGCTGTAAAAATAGCCGGCGCTATTCAGGAAGCATTTTTCCTTAATGCCGGACTTGAATCCGACAGAATAATATCATCGCTTAATGCTCCCGGCGCAAGAATAATAGAGGAAAGATAATTATAATATAATGAAAAGCGTGTATGCTTTATTACAATATCAATAATCCGGTTGAAAAAGTCTCATTATTCAGTGCAGTAATGAGAAGCGTTTCTGAAAATACAGGACTTTACATGCCTGAAACAATTCCTTGCTTTCCTGAATCATTTTTCAGAGAGATGCACCAAAATGAACTTCCTGAGATAGCTTACCAGGTAACACGACTACTGATGACTCCCGATATACCTGATGAATCTATTAAGTTAATAACTTCAAACGCGTTGAACTTCGATATCCCATTGAAAAGACTCGACGAGAATATCTATGTACTCGAACTTTTTCATGGACCCACTTTTGCTTTCAAAGATGTGGGGGCAAGATTTCTGGCAGGAGTTCTGGGTTATATCACTCAGAGTCTGAAAAGTAAAATAACTGTCCTTGTTGCTACATCGGGCGATACCGGAGGTGCCGTTGCAAATGCTTTTGCAGGAAAGGAAGGAATAAGGGTGGTAATTTTGTATCCCTCCGGTAGGGTAAGCCGTGTACAGGAATTCCAGCTTAAATATGCGGCACCTAATATTACTGCAATAGAACTCGAAGGTGATTTCGACGATTGTCAACGTCTTGTCAGAACTGCTTTCGCCGACAGAGAACTCAATGAGAAAATCCTCCTTACTTCTGCCAACTCTATTAATTTTGCACGACTCTTTCCACAGTCGGTGTATTATTTTTATGCACTGGCTCAGATGGAAAACAGTACTGCTCCTGTTGTGGTCAGTGTGCCAAGTGGAAATTTCGGTAATCTTACTGCCGGACTTATTGCTTCAAAAATGGGCTTGCCAGTAAGCAGATTTATTGCTTCGACAAACATAAACAACTCTGTGCCTCTTTACCTCGAGACCGGTAGGTTCGTACCCCATCCTTCTTATCATACTATTTCCAATGCAATGGACGTGGGTAATCCGGGCAATTTTCAAAGAATGCTTTCTCTTTTTGGAAACGACTACGGTCAGATTAAAAAGGCGCTGGCAGGTTACTGGTTCACCGATGAACAGACCAGGAAAGCAATGTACGAACTATATAAAAAATATTCCTATATAGCCGACCCTCACAGCGCGGTTGCTTATCTGGGATTAAAGAGTTATATGGCCAGAACCCTTTCTACTGGCATTTTCCTTGCTACAGCTCATCCAGGCAAATTTCCCGAAGAGGTAGAAAAAGCTACCGGTGTTAAAGTTACTCTGCCGGCTTCGGATTCAGAACCGGTTTGGAAATCCGAACATTTTAAAGCTCCTGATGATTACAATTTTCTAAGGGAATTCTTATGCAATCCATTTTAATATTTTAAGGTATCATATTCTCATCAAGAGATATTTACCTTCTGTGTAGTCTTTGTCTCTCCAGATAAATATAAATTAAACGGTTTTTATCACGTTCGTTATCTTTATTATTTATTGAAATACCCTACGAGTGAGCATTAATGTAAAAAATCAAGAATTCTCAGGCCATTGCATCAATCTCATGTCTGAAAGGTGCCGACGATTGTGCGCCAAGTCGCGTAACAGAGATAGCAGCTGCCTTGTTTGCAAACTCAGCAGCCTCTTTAATTCCCTTTTTTTCTGCCAGAGCAACTGCTAATGCTCCGTTAAAGACGTCGCCTGCAGCAGTCGTATCTACAACATTCACTTTCAAACCGGGAATATGACCAGTAAAGGCTCTCGACTTCACGTAAGCACCTTTTTCACCCAATGTTATTATAACATTTTTAACTCCTCTGTTGCATAGCTCAATTGCTATTTGATCGCACGATTTGACATCTTTTATTTTTATTCCCGTAAGTTCTTCAGCCTCAATAGCATTAGGAGTCAATAGCCATATATTTTGATATAACTCTTCGGATAAAGGCTGGGCAGGGGCAGGATTAAGAATTACTCTGATATTGCAATTCTTACTCACTCCGGCGCAATATTCCACAGTTTTCATTGGTATTTCAAGCTGTAAAAGCATAATTGAAAACCTGCTGCAGTCGAAGATTATTTCGGGCATATCTTCAGGTTGAAGGTTTGCGTTGGCGCCTGGGGCAACAACTATTGTCTTTTCTCCTTTTGAATCAACAGTAATAAGGGCAACACCGGAAGGAAATTCAGGATCTTTCATGAAATATTCGGTATCAATACCCTCGCGCATAAGTAAACCAACCGTCTGATTACCGAATAGGTCATTACCTCTTTTACCGATAAAAGTAACTTTACCTCCAAGACGAGTCGCAGCAACAGCCTGATTTGCACCTTTTCCACCTGGATTAAGCAGAAATTTTCCTCCCAGTATTGTCTCTCCTGGTCGAGGAAGTTTTTCTGTTTTTATTACCATATCAGTGTTCGAACTTCCTATAATAAGTATTTCCTTCATAAAATTACTTTTGTTTTTGTGTTATTTTAAATAATCAATTTTTTCAAAATATGCCTAAGGCTTATTACAAAATTGGGGCCATTAATATTTTATCGACTTAATAAATTTAAAAGGAAATTTTATTTTAAGGCTTTTATGCGTTCTTTTAATAACTCAGGTTCATCGGTGGTTATATAATTGAAACAATGTGAAATAAACCAGTCCATATCGTCAGGATTGTTAACAGTCCATACATTAAGTAGAACGCCTGATCTCTTTGCTTCATCTATCCATTCCGGCTTTTCTTTGAAAACCGAATAATTATAACCCGCCCCTTTTATCCCTTCGGATTTCAAGACAGCTGGTGCTATATCACCATTTAAGTAGAATACTTCAGCATCGGGCTCAATCTCTGATATCCTTTTCACAATATCGTAATCAAAACTTAGCCATGAAATACGTTTAATGGCATTAAGCTCCCTGGCAAGTTTAATACTTTTTTCAGTAAGGAAAATATTTCTTTCTTTACCCAGACCGGAAGCTTTCAATTCACAAATAAGTCTTGTGTAAGTGTTATGCTTCAATCCTTCTGTAATATACTCTCTTAATGTGGGTAGTTTCTCCCCGTTTGAAAGAGGGAATCGTACAAGTTCATTATAGGGAGTTTTTTCAATAACCATCTTATTGTATTCACTATCGTGATTTATTACAAGAGAGTCGTCAGATGTTATCCTTACGTCAAATTCCGACCCTTCAGTTTTGAGTTTGATGGCATTCCTGAGAGACGCGAGAGAATTCTGTGGGAATGCATTCTTTTTCCATGCCCCTCTATGAGCTATTATCTTTATTGTGCAAGATTTGTTTTTATTTTCTGATCTTTTATCATTCGTCTTGGATGAAAAACCGGAAAAAACAAAAAATAAGACAACAATCAATGTGACCAGTAAAATGTTCTGGGAATGACTATTTTTCATAAGATGACAATTATTCATATTTTGTAAATGTAATCAAATTCCGGTATAATAGAGTTATATAAGTAAGCAGATGATTTAAAAAAGCAATATTGTGTATAGCTATTTATATATATTTTATAACTTTACATTATAATTTTAATTTTCGAAAATTTTTATTCTATGAAAGCAAATTTGTCTATAGTTACGATAATAATTTTTGTCTTTATTTTTTACGGATGCAACAAGCCTGTTTCGATGAATAAGATAATTGAAAAAAGTTTATCAGTTGCAATAGGACAATATACGGAAATGGCCGAAATTATGAAAAATAAGCCTGACCTTTTGCCAAGAACTATCGACAAGGGAGGGAATCTTGTGACATCGCCCTCAAGCTGGTGGACATCAGGTTTTTTCCCTGGTTCTTTATGGTATCTTTATGAATATACCGGCGATGAGAAATTCAGGCAATATGCAGAGGAAATGACTTCAAGAGTGGAGAAAGAGAAATATAATAAAGGCACACACGACCTTGGCTTCATGCTTTATTGCAGTTTTGGAAACGGGTTAAGATTGACCGGTAAGGAAAGTTATAATGAGGTTTTGCTAACAGGTGCCAGGTCGCTTATTACACGTTTCAGACCAAAAGTTGGCTGTATTCAGTCGTGGAATAGCCGTAGCGGATGGCAGTGTCCGGTGATTATTGACAATATGATGAATCTGGAATTACCGATGTGGGCGTTCAGAAAAACAGGTGATTCGACTTACTATAAAATATGTGTCAGCCATTCCGATACCACAATTAAAAATCATTTCCGACCTGATTATAGCTCATGGCATGTTGTATCGTACGATACCATTACAGGAAAGGTTGAAGCGAAACAGACTGCTCAGGGATATTCCGATGAGTCAGCATGGGCAAGAGGACAGAGCTGGGGTTTATATGGTTATACTGTTATGTACCGTGAAACAAATCTCGAAAGATATCTTAAACAGGCAAAGAATATAGCTGATTTTCTGATTAATCATCCAAATCTTCCTGAAGATAAAATACCTTATTGGGATTACGATGCTCCGAATATTCCTGATGAGTTGAGGGATGCTTCGGCAGGCGCTATAATGGCCTCAGCTCTTATCGAGCTTAGCGGTTATGTCGATCAGATTACAGCACAAAAATACCTTGAAGTTGCTGAAAAACAAATAAGAACTCTTGCTTCACCTGAATATCTGGCAAAAGTGGGTGAAAACGGTCATTTCATTTTAAAACATAGTGTGGGCTCTCTTCCCGGTAAAAGTGAAGTGGATGTGCCACTAACCTATGCCGATTATTATTTTATTGAAGCTATGCTAAGATATAGAAATTTACCTGCAAGAAGAGAATTAAAAATGGAATCGGCTGAAGTCGGTATATAATTTTTTCGATTGTAAATATTTGAATGAGAGAATAATAATCTACATAAAGATTGGAATTGTTAACTTTAAGCTAAACCATAATAATTTTAAACTTAAACCAGAAAAATATGAAAGAAGAAAGAAAAAAATTATCCAGGAGGCAATTTCTTGGTACCTCTGCTCTCGGTATGGCGGGGATACTAATTTTGCCGTCAGTTGGTTGCGGTCGTGGCAAAACTACTTCTACCGCTCCGTCCGATCTCGTTAGGCTCGGTTTCATAGGATTAGGCCAGCAGGCTATGTTTCTCTTGAATGGTTTCCTGCAGATTCCTGGGGTGGAAGTGCTTGCAGGAAGCGATGTTTATGGTATTAAGCGCACTCGATTCGAAAAAAGAGTTGGAGAATTTTATTCCAAAGCAGGTAAAAAGGTAGATGTCAAAACTTATGAAAAATTTGAAGACCTTCTTGCACGGAAGGATATTGATGCTGTGGTGATAGCTACTCCCGACCATTGGCATGCTCTTATTGCCATTGCTGCATGTAAAGCCGGTAAAGATGTCTACCTTGAAAAGCCGCTTACTTTTACAATCTATGAAGGACAGATGCTAAGAAAAACTGTTCGTGAAAACAACAGAGTGCTTGCCGTTGGCAGTCAGCAGCGGTCCGATGACACTTTCAGACATGCTGTGAATCTCGTGCAGTCAGGTGCTATAGGGAAAATATCGCTTGTAAAAGCATACGTTGGAGCTCCGCCAAAACCTTATGATCTTCCGGAAGAACCATTACCCGCAGATCTTAACTGGGACAGGTGGTTGGGTCCACTTCCGGAGAATATCCACTATAACAGCCAGCTCAATCCACCGATATCACTAGATCCTCCTAAAGATGAGCAGATTTGGGGAGCATGGAGATGGTATAAGGAAATGGGCGGTGGCTTTACAACCGACTGGGGAGCTCACATGTTCGACATCGCACAGTGGGGGCTCGGCATGGATAACAGCGGTCCGGTAGAAGCTTCACCAATCGGCGACGGAACAGAATTCATGCAGTTCAAATATGCCAATGGCGTGATAATGACATCTGAAACATGGGATGAGAAAAAAACCAAAGGCGTAAAATTCTTCGGCGAAAACGGCTGGATAGAAGTTGCACGTGGTTATTTCAATGCATCCGATCCAAAACTCTTCCCTGAGAAAAAAGAGGAACAGACCAATATGCCTTATGAAACCAGAATTCCACATCAGGTCAACTTCATTGAATCGGTTCGTTCGAGAAAAGATCCTGTTGCAACCGTCGAAATAGGCCACAGAACATGTACTGTATGCACTATAGGAAATATTGCATGCGACCTGAAGCGAACTGTAAAATGGAATCCGGAAACCGAAACATTTATTGACGACCCGGATGCTACGAAAAAAATGCACTACACTTACAGGGAACCATGGAAACTGGCTTGATATTCAGGTTTTAACCTGTTAATTTGTTGATATTTTATATCTCGATCTTCTGTTAATCGTGAAGGACGAAACAAATTGGTTCTTCACGATTAATTTTTTTGTTTTCGAGGAAATCTAATATGAATAATTCACCACGGATGGCACGGATTTACACGGATTTTTCTTTTCAAACATGGAGGCTACGTAGTGAAAAAGAAAACTTTCTATTAAGCGCAATTATATTTTCAGAAATATCTTCTTTTTATAAAGGAAATACAGGAATACCCATCCTACGGTTGTGATCCCAATACCATTGATAAATGTCCCCCATGTTTCAGGTAATATTTCGGCAAATCCTCCAAAGAAAAATCGCGCAGCATTTCTGAAGTTTATAATGCGGTTGGCGAGATAAATAGTTATTGGATTCATGCCTATCACTACAAAGAATAATGTCCATTTTTTAAGACCCCATACATCAATTATCAGATAAAAAACTGAAAACAAAATGAGGCTTAGCCCGCCAACATAACATACGAATGAACTAGTCCATAGATTTTTGTTAATAGGGAAAACCTGATTCCATAGTTTACCAATAATTACAAAGAAAATGCCGGCACCTAAAATTACAAATGCTTTTTTGTAAAGCTTGTTTTTAAAATATTCCGACATCAGAAATTCTCCTGTAAACATTCCAAGCAAAGCTGTTGATATTGCAGGCACAGTACTTAATATTCCTTCCGGATCGTGGTTCCCGAGATAAAGTTTGCCAGGCATCAATATCCTGTCAACATAGCTGGCAAAATTGCCTTCCCGTGAAAAGACATCCGCTCCGTTGCCGTCAGGAGCAGGAACCAGCGCCAGTAACAACCAGTAACCAATAATTAATGCCCAGAACCAGACGATTCTCCATGTAAGTTTTGTATTCATAAAGATTAATGCCGCAAACATCCATGCCATGCCAATCCTGCCAAGAACACTTCCATAACGTAGTTCACCAAGTTTGAACCTGACCCCGTTATTATATAGAATACCAAGCAGTACAAGTATAAGACCACGGTAAAAAACATGTTTATAAATTTTGCTTCTGGTTTCGCCCGATGCACTTCTTTTTGCTAAAGAGAAAGGAAAGGATATCCCGGAAATGAAAAGGAAAAGAGGGAATATCATGTCATAAAAATGAAAACCATGCCATGGAACGTGCTCGAGCTGTTCGGCACACCAGTTGAAAAAAGGCCAGCTTGTAGCAGCTGCTAAACCAATGAAAATCGTTTCTCCTCCCATTATCCAGAACATATCAAATCCACGCAGGGCATCGAGGGAAACAAGTCTTTTTGAAACGGGTTTTGATTCTTTTTCCATATTAAAAAATTTTATAGTCACAGGTAAACGTCTTATGCATAGGCAGATAACGAAAAACCTGATTGTCACTAATTGAAATTTTCACTTTTGTTTATGATACGGAATTTCAAAATTTAAAAACGACGAAAAATAATGTTTTATTAATAAATTCATGCAATTCTATTAATAATAAAGACTATTTTTATAATTTTATAAATATATCCATATACCTTATTTGAATCTATGATCATTAAAAATTATAACTATGCATTCATCTATTAAATTATCCGTTGTTATTTTATTGATAATTATTGCCCCGTTCACTACGGCACAAACTCTGCCGGAAGAAAAAATACTTTTGCGCGATAATTGGGCAATACAATCTTCAGCTAACGTACTTTCTGGTGGCCGCGATATTTCCTCTTCAGGATATAGAACAGAAGGCTGGTATTCCACTTCGATTCCTTCGACCATTCTTGCTGCACTGGTTGCCAATAAAGTATATCCCGATCCTTATTACGGAACTAATTTCAACAAACTGCCTGGAATTATTACCGACCGTAACAAGGAAATGCCGACCGACAGCCCATTCAGAGTACCATGGTGGTTTCGTACAGAATTCAAACTATCTGAAAGCTATAAGGATAAACATGTGTGGCTAAGCTTCCATAGTATTAATTATAAAGCTAATGTATGGTTGAATGGGAGACTGGTAGCCGACACTAATTTTATTGAAGGAGCCTATCGCCTCTTCGATATTGATATTACCGGAGAAGTAAAGACAGGCGATGTAAATTGTCTGGCTCTTGAGATATTTCCACCTAAAGGAATGGATCTTACTATTACATGGGTTGATTGGAATCCCACACCTCCCGACAGGGGAACAGGTATCTGGTATGATGTTTCGGTGCATGCAACTGGAGATGTGTCAATAGAAAATCCTTTTGTAAAGTCGAAACTCAACATTCCGGAAAACAATATCGCAAAGCTGACCGTTTCGGCAGAACTGAAAAATACTGCGGATAAGCCTGTAAAGGGAAAACTGACAGGTAAGATCGAGAACATAACTTTTTCGAAAGAAATGGTATTGCCTGCAGACCAAACCTGTGAAGTGATATTTTATCCCGAAGATTTTCCACAACTTATAGTTAAAGATCCTCGGCTCTGGTGGCCCTATAATGTCGGGCCTCAAAATCTTTACGAAATGATCCTTTCCTTTGAGTCGTCGGGTATTGTGACCGATGTAAAAAAGGTAAGATTTGGAATACGTGAAATTACTTCGTGGATGAATAGTTTCGACTCGCTTAATACAAGAGTGTTTCAGGTTAACGGAAAAAATATCGTAATAAGAGGAGGTGGATACGTACAGGATTTGATGCTCAGGCCTTCAAATGAAAGAATCGACCATGATATAGAATATGCTAAACACATGAATTTGAATGCCTTAAGGATGGAAGCTCCAAGGGGGTCGGATTACATGTTCGACAGGTGCGATGAGGAAGGAATTCTTCTTATGGTAGGATGGTGTTGTTGTAGCTCGTGGGAAAGATGGAAAAACTGGACTCCTCATATTGCTGATGTTGCTGAAGCAAGCTGGAAAGACCAGATTATTCATCTCAGAAACCATCCTTCTGTTTTTGTCTGGCTTTATGGTAGCGATAACTACCCGCCTGCCAATATTGAAAAACGATACTTACGAGTTCTTAACGAATACGATGATACACGACCTTATTTATCTTCAGCGACACAGGCAGCCAGCAAAATTGCCGGTCCTACAGGCGTGTGGATGGGGCCTTATCCCCAGGTATATGCTTATTTTCCACCGGCTTATTGGTACTCAAAACTCGAATTCAACACTGAAGCAGGTCCATCGGGAGAACAGATACCACCCCTTGAAACGATGAGAATGATGATGCCTGAGAAAGACTTATGGCCAATAAGCGAATCATGGGAATTGAGGCTTCATAAGAACTTTTATACTATAGCAAGGTCAGCTTTCGAATCCCGATACGGAAAGCCTACAACTGTTGGGGAGTACAGCATGAAATCGCAGATTTTCCAGCTCGAGGCTACAAAAGCAATGTTCGAGGCTTTTGCCGGAAACAAATATCGCTCGAGCGGAATAATATACTGGATGTATAATTCGGCATGGCCTAAAATGTACTGGCAATTATATGACTATTTCTATATGCCTAACGGAGCTTTTTATGCTGCAAGAAAAGCATGCGAACCTCTTCACATACAATATTGCTATAACGATAACTCGATAAAAATAGTGAACAGCCGGTACAGTGATTTCGAAGGTTTGAAAGCTTCAGCAAAATTATATGACTTCAATATGAAGGAAGTCTGGTCTCAGACAGCCGGCGGGATAAACACAGGTGCCGATGAAAGCAAGAAAATATTCGATGTAAAAATTCCACAAAATATTACACCGATTTATTTTCTACTTCTTGACCTTACCGATTCAAAAGGCGCATCCTTATCTTCCAACTTTTACTGGCTTAGCTCCGCCGGTGATGCAAATGCAGATTTCACGGGACTTCTAAAACTTCCTCAGGTGAATCTAACTACTCAAATTATTTCTGCCTACAAGGAAGGAAACTCATTTCATCTCTCTGTTCAATTCGAAAACAGGGGAAAAACACTTGCTTTTGCTATTAACCCGGTTATACTGCGACAGAAGTCTATGCAACCCGTTATGCCTGTTTTCTGGGAAGATAATTATTTTTCTATTTTACCAGGAGAAAAAAGAACATTAAAAGTTGAGTTTGATGTCAATGACCTTAATGGAGAGCGGCCTGTTTTGAAAACAAGCGCATGGAATGTTAAACCTTCTTTAATGGATATAAAAGAGAAATGATTTCTTCCCACGACTTCACTCTTTTATGTCTGGTATCCAAAAGCATGTTGTGAGGCTGAGTGAACATTATGGTGTCGCCTTTGAAATTATCGAGGTTCTTTGGATGATCATCGATCATGATATCGGCATCGAAAATATTCTTATCGCCGCAAAATACGATTTGTCTCCATGAAATGAAGGGATAGTGATGATGTAACCACATCTGTTTGTCGGTTAGACTATTGGGAAACTCAGTAGCAAGCGATACAACTATCACGTGGAATGATTCATTCAATTTCTTTAACCCTTCGATGCTTCCCGGCATCACCGGTAAATTTTTGAAGAAGCCGGGCTCAGATACCCACTTGCGTTGTTCCAGAAAAGCTTCATCCTCGAGCTTACCTGCCACATCATCAATTGTAAGTCGTTTACCGCTATCTTTTTCATAAAGCTCGAAAAAACGAGTATAAACATCAGCCAGTACGCCATCCATATCAACAAGGATCCTTTTCATTGTTGTCTTTGTAAAATTGTCTTAAGAACGGCTGAAATTAAAACGATATATAAAGAAATCAAAATGTTTCATGTTTAGTTAAAAATTAACGTTCGAAATATTCACCACCGAGAACATGGGTTAACACAGATAGTTTTATTATTATTTACTCATTTAATCAATATCTTACGGTGAATTTCTCTTTTTACATTGTAACTACATAATTTGTTTTAATTTTAAGAAAATAAAAATCAAATCTATGAAGAGCATTCTAATATTTTTTAATCTATTGATAATCTGTTTATTGTCGTTGAATATTACAGCACAGAATGATGTTTCGCTTGTAAAACTTTCCAGTTTCACGATGCAATCATCGTATGTTGTGCCTGAAACAGGAGAGAAGATTTCGAGGCCTGATTTCAAGCCTGGAATATACTGGATGCCTGTAAATGTACCAACTACAGTGCTTTCTGCTCTGGTTGCCAACAAGATATATCCCAGTCCTTATCTCGGCCTTAATAACATGCTTATTCCGGACGCTTCGGACGAGTTCAACAAGAGATACAATCTCGAACAGTATAGTCACTTACCCGGCTTGCCGAATCCATGGAGCAAACCTTACTGGTTCAGAACCGAATTCTATGTACCGGCTATTGATAAAGGCCGGCATTTCGATCTTATTTTCAAAGGAATTAATTACCGTGCTGCTGTATGGCTCAATGGAACTCAGATTACCGATTCAACTCAAATGGCTGGTATGTTCGCCGAATACAGGCTCGATGTATCCGATGAAATAATTGCAGGCGGGAAAAATGCTCTGGCAGTGAAGATATATCCTCTCGATTTTCCAGGTCTTCCCGACACTGAGCAACTTGAGGCTCTCGGAGATTTTTATCTTAATGGTGGTGCAACAGGCGATATAGGCAAAAATGTGACAATGCTTTGTTCTGTGGGGTGGGACTGGATTCCGCCGGTGCGCGACAGAAACATCGGTATATGGCAGCCTGTTTATTTGAGAATATCAGGCGATGTTACAATTGAGAAACCTAAAATTGTGACCGCTTTGCCGAATCTGCCTGATACATCTGTAGCAATGATTGATATTTCCTTTTTGTTGAAGAATCATAGCCGGAATGATGAAAAGGGGAAAGTAACTATAACTATAAGTCCAGAGACATTTTCTGGAAAACCTGTTCAGTTTTCGAAAGATATTACGGTAAAAGGAAATTCAACAGTAGTTGCCGCATTCAGTGCAAAGGATACGAAAGAGCTGTTATTTAGCAGGCCAAAGTTATGGTGGCCAAATGGTTACGGAAGGCCTGATCTTTACAGGATGCGGATACAATTCTCAGGTTCATCTGGCATGAGTGATGAAATATCTTTCAATTTTGGGATAAGAACGGTTGATTCTAAGGCTGTTCAGGTGAACAATAGCTGGCGGCGCGATTTTTATGTCAACGGACGGAGGATACATATTACTGGAGGGGCATGGGTTCCGGATATGATGCTTAATCGCGACAGCCTGCGCTACGATTATGAGTTCAGGCTTTGCAGAAATTCGAATATAAACCTTGTCAGAATATGGGGTGGAGGAGTGACTCCTTCCGACTGGTTCTTTGATGCCGCCGACCGTTATGGCCTTTTAGTATGGTCGGATTTCTGGATTACGGGCGATACGCAAGGAGAATTCAAAGGCTCCCCCGACTGGCCCATCGAGGGTGAGGTCTTTAAAAAGAATGTTGCAAGTACCATTTATAGAATCAGAAATCATCCCAGTCTGCTTGTATGGACAGGGGGTAACGAAGGTCATGCCAGGAAAGAACTTTATTATGCCATGCGCGACAGTGTAATCAAACTCGACGGTACCAGACCATTCATTCCGAGTTCCTCAGGCTTTGCGCGTCTGCCTGAGGGTTGGGATGCATCATGGCCCGACGGCAAACCTGGCGGCGTTTACAGCGGAGGCCCATATACATGGCAGGATCCGGTAGAATATTTCAGGAGAGCCGATGCCGGACGTGACTGGGTTTTCAAAGACGAGACCGGAATACCTTCACAACCGCCTTATTCGAGCCTCCCGAAGATAATTACTAATCTCGTATGGGATAAAAACCTTCCATTTCCATTGAACCACTCATGGGGATATCACGATGCGGCAACAGGCAACGGACGATATGACCGGTACTATAACGAGATGGTAAAAAGATATGGACAGCCTGTCACTATGAAGGAATTTTCCGATAAGATGCAACTGATGAATGCCGTGGGCTATAGGGGTATATTCGAGTCGACCGGACATAAACTCAACGATATAGGAGGCGTTATGCTGTGGAAATTGAATGCGGCATTTCCAAGCGTGATGTGGCAGGTTTATGACTGGTTCCTCATGCCAAATGCCGGTTACTATTTCATGCAAAATGCCTGCGAACCGGTACATATCCAGTTCAATCCTAAAGACCTTGTAGTGGAATATGTTAACAGAACATATAAACCGATAAAAAACCTGAAGGCGGAAATAAAAATATTAAATGTACAATCTACACTTATTTTCAGCCGGTCGGAAACAATAAATATTGAAGGTCCTTCGTCGATTCAGGGTATTACACTTGCCGAGCAACTCGAAAAAAATCCTGGCGTTTCGTTTATCATTATGAACGTCAGAAACAATACAGGAGGACTTGTATCACACAATGTTTACTGGCATTCGCCATCAAATGATTACACAACCCTTAACTCTATGGCTGAAACAAAAATTTTAGTCAAAGTAAAAAGTTCATTAGTCTCGACAAATGAGATAAAATGGACTATGAATATATCGAATCCATCTGATAAGATTGCTTTTTTCATTAATCCGCGTCTCATGGCTGATGATGAAGAAGTGTCACCTTCTTTTTGGTCGGCAAATTATTTTACACTCGCACCAGGGGAATCAATAGACATAACTGTCGGATGCCCAATTGAAAAAATATGGGGGAAAATGATGTTTTTGAGGATTGAAGGCATGAATATTCCAGAACTTAATTTTCCACTTGAAAAGAGCATAAAAAAATAGCACGTCTATTTAACTTTTTTGTGCCTATTATTTTCTTTGCCTGAGGAATAATAATTACATATATTTGGATATGATACTGGCGAATGGATCCTTCAATTGAAAAAATATTATTAGTTGTTTCGATTCTTCTTTTCATTAGTATTCTTGCAGGCAAGGCCTCATTCAGGATAGGAGTTCCGACAGCAGTTTTATTTCTTTTTGTGGGTATGCTTGCCGGTTCGGAAGGGATAGGAGGCATCGAATTTGATAATCCGTCAATAGCTCAGTTCATTGGAATTATTGCTCTTAATTTTATTTTGTTTTCAGGCGGATTTGAAACCGACTGGTCGTACGTCCGTCCTGTCGTTGGCCCTTCAGCTCTACTTTCTATATTCGGTGTTTTAATCACCGCCATTGTACTTGGAATATTTGTATGGCTGGTTACTGATTTCACCCTTTACGAAGGGTTGTTATTGGGCTCAATAGTTTCATCAACAGATTCCGCCGCCGTATTTTCTATTCTAAGATCCAAAAAACTTGCCCTTAAAGGGCATTTAAGATCAACTCTGGAGTTTGAAAGTGGAAGTAACGATCCAATGGCAAGCATACTGACTATTATTTTTATTACTCTAATTATTAATCCGTCAGGCAATATATGGTCAATTATTCCACTGTTTCTTCAACAATTTCTTATAGGCGGGGCTTTAGGACTTCTTTTCGGTTTTGCAGGGAAATTCGTTATTAATAAAATCCAGCTCGATTACGAAGGGCTTTATCCGCCGCTTGCAATCACCCTGATGCTTTTGACATATTCGGCGACTAACTTTCTTAAAGGTAATGGATTCCTTGCAGTATATATCTCAGCCCTTTATTTAGGCAACCAGGAGCTTTTTCATAAAAGAACTATAATGAAGATGTTCGATGGTCTTGCATGGCTTATGCAGATTATCCTTTTTACACTATTGGGCTTACTTGTCTTTCCAAGCCATATAGTTCCGGTTATAGGAATAGGATTTCTTATTTCGGTTTTTCTGATTCTGGTTGCCAGACCAGTCGCTGTATTTTCGTGCCTTTTACCTTTCAGGATGAAAAACAGGGAACGCTTGTTTATATCCTGGGTGGGATTAAGGGGAGCATCTTCGATAGTCTTTGCTACTTTCCCTTTTATTGCCGGTCTTGAAAAGGCCGATACTATTTTCAATATAGTTTTCTTTATCTCTTTTACGTCGGTACTTTTACAGGGAGCTACAATACCGTCAGTGGCTAAATGGCTTCATGTTGCACTTCCCGCAAGAATAAAACCTGTCACACCTGCCGATATACTTCTTTCAGAACCTGTTAATACAGCTATGGCTGAAGTCATAGTGTCAGAAGATTCACCTGCAAAAGGGAAAAAGATTATTGAACTCGATTTTCCGGAGAATGCCAGAATAGCACTGCTTAACAGGGGAGGTAAATTTATAATCCCTAACGGTCAGACTGAAATTATGCCGGAAGACAAATTGATTTTAATTGCAACCAGCAAGGAAACACTGAATATGCTGATTGAAAGTTTATGCGTTGCAAAATTGACGGAAATGTAGAATTACTGTAGAAAAATGTTAAGCGATTAATTTAAAAGTATAATACAAAAATTATATGATGATAACGTTAATATTGTATTTTTATACATATTATTTAAAACCAATTTATGTGTAATGAAAACAATTATTAAATTTTTTCTGATATTACTCCTTATGGGAGGCTGCACCGGAAAGATGCAGGAAAATTATATTATGACCGTAAAAGGGCCTGTTGAAGCAAATAAAACAGGAATATGGCTTATTCACGAACATATTCTGGTTGATTTTATTGATGCCGACAGCATTACTCCAGGAAGATACAACCGCAGTGAAGTGATAAACAAGGCTCTACCGTTTCTCCGTTCGGTTAAAGAATTGGGGTGTAAAACATTTGTCGAGTGCACACCTCAATACCTGGGCAGAGATATTGAAATACTCCGTGCCCTTTCCGACTCGACTGGTATGAACATATTGGCCAATACCGGATTTTATGGTGCCAACAATAACAGATATATCCCTTCATCTGTTATGTCACTGTCGCCCGAACAGATGGCAGAAATATGGACAGGGGAATGGGAGAAAGGTATCGGTGGAACAGGAATAAAGCCTGGATTTATAAAAATATCTGTTGACCCAGGTCCATTATCGGATTTCCACTCTAAACTTGTAAAGGCTGCGGCAATGACTCATTTGAAAACCGGTCTTATCATTGCCTCACATACTGGTCCGGCCGTGCCGGCTTTCCAGGAGATTGGAATACTTAAAGAATACGGAGTTGATCCTTCCGCATTAATCTGGGTGCATGCATCGGGCGAAAAGGATTATTCGAAGATTGCCGAAGCAGCAAAACAAGGAACATGGATTAGCATTGATAACCTTAACGACAATAATGTTCAGGAAGTAATTGACATTCTTCAATATCTGAAGGAAGCAGGACTTCTGGGAAAAGTGCTCGTGTCGCACGATGCAGGCTATTATGACCCCTCAAAAGAAGATGGAGGAAGTTTCAGACCTTTCACAACACTATTCGAAAAACTCATTCCAGAGCTGAAGTTAAAAGGATTTTCCGATTCCGAGATAAAACAGTTGATAGAAAAAAACCCAGCAGAAGCATTTGTGGTGAAGATAAGAAAAGTGAAACATTAATTTCCTGATATAATGAAATCATATTTTTCATCTCTTTTTATTCTTTTTATTCTGTTTTTAAATGCATGCAGTAATGCCGGCAGACAGGAAATAATTAAGGCCGATATTGTAGTTTATGGAGGAACCTCGGCGGCGGTTGCTTCGGCTGTTCAGGCTGCAGAAATGGGACACAGCGTTGCTGTTGTTTCTCCGGATAAACATCTTGGCGGTATGTCATCTTCAGGCCTCGGATTTACCGATACAGGCAATAAAGAAGTTATTGGAGGACTGGCGCGTCGGTTCTACCAGATGTTATATGAACAGTATGAAAAACCGGAAACATGGAGATGGCAGAAAAAAGATGAGTATGGCAACAGGGGTCAGGGTACACCCGCAATGGATGGAGAAATACGTACTATGTGGATTTTTGAGCCTCATGTGGCTGAGGCTGTGTTTGAGCAGCTCATCTCCAGGCCAGGTATTGAAGTTTTCAGAGACGAATGGCTCGACAGAGAAGCCGGAGTGGTTAAGAAAGAAGGTATAATCAATTCAATAAAGACACTGAGCGGAAAGGTGTTCAGAGCAAAAGTGTTCATTGATGCAACATACGAAGGCGACCTTATGGCTGCCGCAGGAGTGACCTATACTGTAGGAAGAGAAGCTTGCAGTTTATATAACGAGAAATGGAACGGGGTTCAGAAAGGCGTATTTCACCATGGCCATTATTTTAAAGATAATATTAGTCCATATTGGATACCGGCCGACCCTTCAAGTGGTTTGTTACCCCGTATATCGCCCGATGACCCTGGAGAAAACTGCAGCGGAGATAAAAAGATACAGGCATATTGTTACCGCCTCTGCCTTACAAAACATAAGGAAAATATGGTTCCCATAACCCGACCTGAAGGATACGATAGCACACAATATGAATTGCTGGTGCGTGTGGCTGAAAAACGCTGGAATGAATTCTTCGCAAAATATGATCCTATTCCAAACTGGAAAACAGATGTAAATAACCATGGACCCTTTAGCTATGATAATATTGGTATGAACTGGGATTACCCTGAAGCATCATATGAAAGAAGAAAAGAAATCATAGCCGAACATGTCCTTTACCAGAAAGGACTGCTTTATTTCACGGCAACATGTAAAAGGTTGCCCCAATGGGTGCGCGATACTATGAATAAATGGGGATATGCAAGAGATGAGTTTGCCGACAACGAATACTGGCCTTACAATATTTATGTGAGAGAAGCCAGAAGAATGATAGGTGAATATGTAATGACCGAACATGATGTACTCGGTGAAAGAACCGTTCCGGAACCTGTAGGCATGGGCTCATATACAATGGATTCACATAATGTCCAGAGATATGTGACACCTGAAGGCTACGTTCAGAACGAAGGAGATATAGGAGTGCGCCCTCCCCATCCATACCAGATTGCCCTCGGATCTATCAAACCAAAAAAAGAAGAATGTAAAAATCTCCTTGTGCCGGTATGCGCTTCATCCTCCCATATCGCATTCGGATCTATCAGAATGGAACCGGTTTTCATGATCTTAGGACAGAGCGCCGCAACACTCGCATCAATGGCTATAGAAAATAGGAAAACAATTTATGAAATACCTTACGGAGATTTAAAGAACCGACTCATACGTGATGGGCAAATACTTGAATATAATTAAATTATAAATGATTTGAATGCAAAGTATAAAAGAACTTTATTCAACTTTGCTATTTTGAAAAACCTTTATAATAAATCCGGAATTAAAAATTTTTAAACAATGAAAATCAATTTAAACAAAACAAGAAAAATCTTTATGCCTGTTATGGCAATATTTGTTTCATGTACCCTTTTCTCACAAGAAGATCCATTTCCACTAATAGATCTTCATGTTCACATAAAAGAAGATTTTACAATGGAGAAAGCAATACAGAAATCAAGGGCGGAACATATTCAGTACGGACTGGCAATCAATTGCGGAATTGGATTTCCTGTCCATTCCGACCGCCAGGTTGATTCCTTTCTCTTAGAAATGAAAAAATACCCTCAATTCTATGTAGGAATGCAGGCAGAAGGCA
The DNA here is from genome assembly GCA_017999895.1 of Bacteroidales bacterium. GTDB lineage: Bacteria > Bacteroidota > Bacteroidia > Bacteroidales > VadinHA17 > LD21. The sequence continues at coordinate 24,761 of JAGNKY010000004.1, read as the reverse complement.
GGGAATGGGTGAAGATATTTTCAAAGGAGACTATCGGGAAATTCGACTACGTCTTTACCGATGCTATGACATTTACTGATGCAAAAGGAAGAAGGAACAGAATCTGGATTAAAGAGGAAACATGGATTGACGATGAACAGAAATTCATGGATAATCTTGTCAAAACCATTGTAAAGATAATGAACGAAGAACCTATAAACATATATGTAAATCCAACTTTTCTACCACAACAGATGGCTGACCGGTATGATGTGTTCTGGACAGACAAAAGGATGGATGCGGTGATTGCCGCTGCTAAGAAAAACAACATCGCAATCGAAATAAACAACCGATATAGAATACCGTCGGAGAAGTTTATACTTAAGGCAAAGGATGCAGGTGTTAAATTTACAATTGGAACGAATAACGCCGATTCAAGGTTCGGACGGGCAGAATATGCTCTGGAGATGATAAAGAAATGCGGACTTCAGGAATCGGATTTCTATAAACCTGTTAAGAAAAACCGAACAGTCGTGACAATTATTGATGACAATTTTTATATAAACGGCGAAATAACATATAAAGGCAGAAACTGGAAAGGCAACAAAATTGAAGGGCTTCTGCTTAATTCCAGAATGGTCCAGGGTATTTTCGATGACCTTAACCCAGAAACAGTAAGCCGATGGGTTTACCCCGACACCAGAAAATGGGATCCTGTAAGAAACACAAGGGAATTTGTTCTCAATATGAAAAAATGGTCGGATTACGGTCTGCTGTCATTCACAATAAATCTTCAGGGAGGGAATCCTCTTGGTTATTCTGAAGAACAGCCCTGGCACAATTCCGCATATAATGAGGATGGGTCATTGCGTCCGGATTATATGGCTCGGCTTCAGAAAATACTCGACCATGCCGACGAACTTGGCATGGTACCGATTCTCGGACTCTTTTATTTCGGGCAAGACCAGCGTCTGAAGGACGAGTCCGCAATACGTAACGCCATCGACAATGTACTAAACTGGTTATTTGTAAGAAATTACAGGAATATCCTTATCGAAATAAATAATGAATGCAATGTAAAATACGATCACGAAGTGCTGAAACCTGAACGTGTCCATGAACTTATAGAACTCGTGAAACAGAAAAGCCGCAATGGCTTCAGATTTTATGCCAGCACAAGTTACGGCGGCGGATTCATTCCTCTTCCTAATGTGGTGAAGTCGTCCGATTTCATCCTCTTGCATGGAAACGGTGTGTCGGATCCAAATAACATTCTTTCAATGGTGAATAAAACCAGAAATGTAGCAGGCTATACTCCAAAACCTATACTCTTTAATGAAGACGACCATTACGACTTCGATAAGGAATGGAACAACTTCATAGCGGCTATCAAAGGAAACGCTTCATGGGGTTACTTCGACTACAGAATGAAAGGTGAGCCTTTTGAGGCAGGCTACCAGAGCGTCCCTGTTGACTGGGGCATTAATTCCGAGAGAAAAAAAGCTTTCTTTAATCTCCTTAAAGAAATTACAGGATACTAAAAATATACTTATCGACCAAAAATATTAAAATTATTCTTTGCAATAAAAACTGTTTAATATGAAAGGATTAGTATCGAAAATTTTTTCTACTGTTTTTTTGACTGTTTTTTCCTTAGGCGCTTGCGCTCAGGGAACGTCAGTTCGTAACGTTCAGGAAATGCCGGATCATCCACGTATTCTTCTCTTTAAAGGTGAGGAAGAGAAGATTCTTAAAAATCTGCAGTCTGATGCCGGCTGGGGAAAAGTGCACGACATGATAATCGGAGAATGCAACGACATCGTCGGGAAACCTCCGTTGGAAAGGGTGTTGATCGGAAGACGATTGCTCGATAAATCGAGGGAAGCTCTTAAAAGGATTTTTTATCTTTCGTATGCATACCGGATGACTGGCAATAAGATATATCTCGATCGCGCTGAAAAAGAATTGCTTGCAGTTTCAGACTTTAGCGACTGGAATCCTTCCCATTTCCTCGATGTGGCAGAGATGACTATGGCTGTATCAATAGGGTACGACTGGCTTTATCATTCACTTTCCGAAACAACAAGGGCAATGTTAAGGGAAGCTATTATACAGAAAGGATTGAATCCCTCGCTCGATTCGAAATACAATAGCTGGTTGAAAGCAAGCCATAACTGGAACCAGGTGTGTAATGCAGGCATGACTTTCGGCGCCCTTGCTGTATGGGAAAACAACTCTCAACTGGCTGCAAGAATTATCGAGAGGTCGGTAAGTTCAATCACCCTGCCTATGGCCGATTATCTACCCGACGGAGCATATCCTGAGGGATATGGTTACTGGGATTACGGCACCAGCTTTAATGTTATGTTTATCAGTGCTTACGAAAAAGTTTTCAATACAAAATTTGATGGTTCCGCAGTTGATGGCATTCTAAAAACTCCATATTATATGGTTAACATGACCGGTCCTACTGGTTTATGTTTCAACTATTCCGACAACGGTTCAGGTGCAGGCGTTCACCCGGCAATGTTCTGGCTGGCATCAAGAATAGGGGACAACAAGGTACTTTACGAAGAAAAGAAATTTCTTGGAAAAATGAAAAATGCAGGCAACAGGCTTTTGCCTGCTATGCTTATCTGGAACACAGGAATAAATACATCTTCAATTACCGCACCGGAGAAACTAATATGGGTTGGTCATGGCAAAAATCCTGTAGCTATGATGCGTACATCATGGAGCGATCAGAATGCTTTATTTATAGGCCTGAAAGCAGGCTCACCAAGAGTTAACCATGGTCACATGGATGTCGGTTCATTCGTCATGGAATCGGAAGGAGTGAGGTGGGCAATGGACTTCGGACCTCAGGATTATAATTCACTCGAATCCAAAGGAGTGGACCTGTGGAACATGTCACAGAATTCTCAAAGATGGGAAGTATTTCGTTATAATAATTTCGTACATAACACATTAACTATCAACGGTCAACTGCAACGTGTCGATGGTACGGCCGATATAATCTCTTTCTCCGACATGCCTTCATTTATGAATGCCATAACAGATATATCACCGGTTTATTTCAACCAGCTTTCCGCGGCAAAACGAGGCATTGCAATAGTTGACAAAAAATATGTCGTTGTGCGTGACGAATTGCAACCATTATCTGATAATACAACGGTGAGATGGACAATGCTCACTCCAGCTGATGTGAAAATCTCCGGACCAGGCACTGCCGAACTGACTAAAAACGGGAAAAAACTGATTATTAGAGTTGCACTGCCCGATAATGTTATAATGAGAACATGGTCAACCGAACCCCCGCACGATTATGATGCTCCTAATCCGGGTACGGTATTGGTTGGTTTCGAGACTGTTGTACCTGCAGGCAATACAACGGCCATAGAGGTGTATTTGATTCCAGGAAACATCAATCCGGTAAGTGTTAAAGGTAAAGGCGAACTGAGTAACTGGCCTGCATCACAATGATTGACAAATACCCGGGCTGAAATAATGAGAAAATTAGCATGGATATATATAATTAATTATCATAAATTCAATGCGTTAACAGGCTTAATTTGTGCATCTTCAATTTTCGTTTCAGGATGTTCAGAACAAAGATTTCAAATTGACCGCAATGCACTGGTTACCCGACATAATATTGAGATTACAACTGCCGACAGCCTCAATTCACTTACAATCGGAAATGGAAAATTTGCTTTCACAGTAGATATTACTGGCCTTCAGACATTTCCCGATTACTATGCAAAGGGTATCCCTCTGGGTACGTTGGCCGACTGGGCCTGGCATAGCGAAATAAATAGAAACGGATACTCGCTTGAACATGTTTACCGTACATGGGATGTTCATGGCCGAAAAATTGATTATGTTCACAGATATTCAAATCCCAGTGATACACTAAGATATAGAGCTTCGGAATGGCTGAGGGAGAATCCGCATAAGATACACCTGGGTATGATCGGGTTTGATTTTCCGGGTATTGATAACTTTTCACGCGACATAATTAAAAACCCTCATCAGTCTCTTAACCTGTGGACAGGTTTGATTGAGAGCCATTTCGTCGTAGATGGAAAAACTGTTGAGATCAGGAGTGCCTGCCACCCTGAACTTGATATGGTTTCGGCAGTTGTTCGTTCCGGATTGCTTGCAAACAAAAGACTCAGGATAAAAATTCATTTCCCGCTGGGAGTACCAGATCAAAATGGATATGACTTTGATAAACCTGATAAGCATATTACCGAAATAGTTTCAGAAACTTCAAACGAAATAGTTTTTAGAAGGCAACAGGATGAGGATGTTCATTTTGTAAAGCTTTATAAGCCGGGCTCGGTTTTTGTAAAAGGTATTGATAGTCATCTTTTTTTTCTTGAGGCTCAACCGGGAGACAGTGTGCTGGAGTTTTCATGTCTGTTTTCAAAAAATCTGCTTGACGGTTCATCACTCCCCGGCTACAATGAAAGTGAGAGGGCATCGGAAGAGAGCTGGAAGGAATTCTGGAGCACAGGAGGGGCCGTTGATTTTTCGGAAAGTACAGATCCACGTGCATTTGAACTGGAAAGGAGAGTTGTCCTGTCGCGGTATCTAACACGCATACAATGCGCAGGCGATAATCCACCTTCCGAAACCGGACTCACATATAATACATGGTACGGTAAGTTTCATCTCGAAATGCACTGGTGGCATGGTGTTCATTTTGCCTTATGGCAAAAAGAACAGATACTAGAAAATCAGATGCAGTATTATAGTAGAATTTATGACAGAGCGCTTGCCACCGCACGTCGTCAGGGATATGCAGGTGTGAGATGGCCTAAGATGACCGACCCTGACGGCAGGGAAAGCCCGAGCAATGTTGGTCCTTACCTTATATGGCAGCAACCGCATTTCATCTATTTCGCCGAACTTCTTTATCAGAATGCAAAGGACAAAAAAGCAGTGCTTGAGAAGTATAAAAATCTTTTATTTGCAACTGCCGATTTCATGGCCTCCTATGCATGGTACGACAGCACGACTAACCGATATATCCTGGGTCCTGTGTTGATCTCAGCCCAGGAAAGCCTAAGGCCTGAAACAACTATTAATCCGACTTTTGAGCTTGACTACTGGTACTGGGGACTTAAAACCGCGCAAGAGTGGCGTAAGCGTTTGGGTATGAGACCAGATCCGGCTTATGCCGATGTCCTCAGAAAACTCTCATCTCTCCCTGTTCAGGATGGACTTTATCTTTGTTCGGAGGACACAAAAGATACGTGGCAAAATCCTCGTTATATGAGCGACCACCCTATAATTTCAGGAATTGCGGGGATGATTCCGGAAACCGGTCTTGTTGACAGGAAAATTCTTGCAAATACTCTCGATACTATTAAAGCTCGCTGGAACTGGAACTCATGCTGGGGATGGGATTTTCCCTTGCTTGCAATGTCGGCTGCTGCACTTGGCAGATATGATCAGGCTATTGATTTTCTTCTAATAGATACACCTAAGAACAGGTATCTTCCCAACGGACATAATTTTCAGGATGCCACCCGCCTTATGATATACCTCCCTGGCAACGGAGGACTGCTCACAGCCGTGGCTTATATGTGTAAAACAAACACTTTCCCCAATAATGGGAAATGGAAAGTACGATGGGAGAAGATAGGCTTTATATTGAACTAATTCTTATATTCATTATTGTCCTTAAGATGAAGGAAGGGGAAGAAGTGAAAAATATAATTACAGACAAAATTTGACATCTTATCAAAAATTTATGCTGGATTAAATATACTTTACATAATTTTGAACTAATTATTTATCAATATTATATCAATGAAAAAGTTTTTGTTTTTTGTTTTTTCAGTATTATTTGGTCTTCAGGTTGTAGCACAACAGAGTGTGAGCCTCAAGTTAAACCTTGAAAAGAATAGAACCTATCGGTTAAGGTCTGTTACACATCAGACAGTAACTCAGACTGTCAGCGGTAATCAGCAAACAGTTGAATCAGACGTTTTATATACATTTTCTTTGAAAATGCTCGATGTAACTCCGGAGTTTATTGTTACTGAGATTCATTTTGACACTATAACCACAAAAACCAACACAATGGGGAAAATAGAGAATATCAGTTCAACAAGAGAATGTAATATAAAATCATCAGAAGCCGGAGAAATAATGTCATGTGTAATGAACAAATTAAGCAGGAATGCCATTTTTGCCAAATTGGATTATACAGGTCAGCCAATAGAAATCCTGAATGCCAGCCTTATTTCGGGAATGATTCTGCAGGATACTTCTTCAATAACTTTAACCGGTCCGGTTGCATCTGCATTAAAATCACAGATAGTTCAAACTGTTAGTGAAAATAGTCTGAAAACAATGATCAAAGGTTTCACATACTATCTGCCGGGGAATAAGGTCAATATTGGTGATAAATGGAAAATTTTCGACCAGGTGAATTCCGGGGGGATGCTACTGACAATAACATCAGAATGTCAATTAAAAGAGGTTAAAGGTAGTAATGCAAGCATAACAATTGAATCTAATATCAAGCCTCCTGAAAATGCACCCCCTATACAGTCGGGAGGAGCCACTGTTTCCTATAATACTCTGACTGGTATCACCAGGTCGAATATGATTGTTGATATTAACACAGGTTTAGTTGTTGAAAATAAATCAAAAACACGTATTTCGGGAAATTTAAGTATCAGCGCACCTGGCTTCAGTATGGAAATGCCCATGGACATAAATGGTGAAACATTGGTGACAGCAGTAAATTAGATTAACAAATCATTGATGAAAAAGTTACTTTTTAGTTTTGCTGCGTTCCTGCTGTTTTTTCGTTTTTTTTCTGAAGCACAGACTATTAAGGGCTACGTATATTATGAAAAAGACAACGCTCCTGTGCAGTTTGCTACCGTTGCATTGCTTCAATTACCTGATTCGGCAATTACAACAGGCACAATTACTCTTGCTGACGGTGGATATTCTCTTGAAAATGTCAAACTCGGGAACTATTTTGTCCGTGCCAGTTTTGTCGGGTATAAATCGTCAGGGAAAGCAGTTACCGTGACAGGTGAAGTGAAGGAGATAGTTGTTGATACAATTTATCTGGTTGAAGTTACTGCTGTTCTTGATGAAGTCATGGTTGTTGGCGAGCGTATCAAAGGTAAGGAGATGGTTGACCGCACTGTTTATTCAATCCCTGAAGCTGTAAGCAAATCATCAACAAATGGATATGATCTGTTGAAAAAAATACCTCAGGTTAATGTTGATTTTCAGAATAATATTACGCTTAACGGAAGCAGCAATTTTATAATTCAGGTTGACGGAAGGCAGAGAGAAAGGGAGTATCTTGCAAGGCTTCTACCTTCCGACATTCAGAGTGTTGAGATAATAAGCAATCCCGGAGGAAGATACGAAGGTAATATTGACGGAGTAATTAATATAATACTTAAAAAAGAAGCAAGATATGGATTGAACGGTAATTTTTTGGAAGCACTGAAGCCGTTCCATAAAGTTACAAGCGTTTCGCAGGGAAGCATTGATTATTCAATGGGTAAAATAACTTTCTATACAACAGGCTCATATATAACGCAATCACTCAATATTGCACCTCGAGTTGAAAATTTGTTTACAGCAATTGATTCTTCAACTTATACTGATGGGGATGGGAAGATTAAAGTATCACTTGGATCGGTTAGCGCCGGAATGGATTATTATATGAACGACAAAAACAATTTCAGTTTTAATATCAATTATCAACCTATTTATCAGAATGTTATTTTTCCGAATACGACCACGCTGTTCAAAAGCGGGAATCCGCTTAATACGATGACTTCGCTGACAAGTAATAAGCTGGAGAGCGATGAAACTGCGTTCACATTCTTTTATAAAAAGACATTCAAAAAACCAGTTGAGGAATTTACAGCAGAGGCTGTTTATTATAACTTTAAATCTGTTTCGGGAAATTATTTTTCAAATACTCGTTATCCTTATAACAGCGATGTAATTTTGGATACATATTCAAGGGTGGAAGACGATTTGAATAACCGCAGATATTTTTCAACAAAGCTTGATTTTGTTTACCCGCTGGGATTGATTGCAAAATTGGAAGCAGGGTATCATTTTTATTCTCAGGAAATGGGATATGATTTCAGGATTGATAATCAGGCCGAAAGCAACCTGTTTGAATATTCAGAATTCAGAAACTCAGGTTACGCCGGTGTTACGATTAATTTGAAGAAATTTGGATTCCAGACTTCATTGAGGGTTGAGAACAGCCATATATTAGCTGATTCGGTCACAAAACCAGATTATTCATGCTTTCTTCCCTCGGCAAATATCCAGTACAAGTTTTCTGCGTCGCATAATATTAAACTGACTTATAACAGGCGTATTAACCGTCCGGGTATTTACAGTATGAACCCGAACTGGAAGGTCGGACAGTCATACGATATTTCTCAGGGTAATCCTGATTTAAGACCCGATTACCGCGACCGCCTACAATTGACATATACATGGAATTTCGGAAATAATTACTTTTCACCTTTTATTTATAATGAATTCTTTTCTGACAGGGTCAGCAACCGTTACACCATCATTCGTTCACCGATAAACGGTTCGCTTACAACTATATCCAAACCTTTCAACCTGCTTAATGGTTATGAATATGGTGGAGGAGTAAATGCTGTATTATGGTATATAAATATTAATGCAAGAATCTACAGTGGTCACTATGAAAAATATTCCGAAGGAACGTTTACAATTCCTGCCCGGGATTATTCTTCATATACTGTTACCAGTACAGCCTATAAAAACCTTGATAAAAAGAAGAATGTTACGCTTTTTGCATATCTGCAGTATAATGGAGTGAATATAGATGCCCAGTCGAAGACACGAACCCTTCCTCTTTATGGGTTTGGAGGTCAATGGCAGTTGAAGAATCACTCGATAGGACTGTTCTGGCTTCTTCCTTTTTCCAGGGAGATTGATTACCAGAAAATTGAGACCACAACACAGGCTTATACTTCAACCAATATAACAAGAATTGATTTTACCAGCTGGTTTCAGTTTCAGTATTTATATAAATTCAACAAAGGCAGAAGTGTAAAGAAACTTGGCCGCAAAGTTGAAATTGAAAGCGACAGTAAAACTCAAACAATAGGTCAATAATATTTCATCCTGTGCACTCTCACCCAGTCAACGAAGACAGTGTCGGGAAAGACTGTGGTTGAGTCCGGATTTCCAGGCCATGTTCCGCCAATTGCCAGGTTGAGAATCATATAAAATGGCGCATGGAATTCCTCAGTGCTGTTCACACTGTCCTTGATGTTTATTCCGTAATATTTCTGACCGTCAACGAGCCATAAGATGGAATCGGGCGTCCAGTCCACCCCATAAACATGATATTGCCTTACATCGCATGGAATCGTGCCACCTGAACTTACATGCTTTTCGTTATGCCAGTGCGCAGTCCCGTGAAGGATAAGTGTGTTATTGATGTGCTCCATTATATCTATTTCGCCGCATCTTGGCCATCCTGCGTCCCTGATGTTTATCCCCATCATCCAGAAGGCTGGCCATATACCCTGACCGACAGGAAGCTTCATCCTTGCTTCGACTCGACCATATTGAAATGAAAATTTATCCAGCGTGTTGATACTGGCTGAGGTGTATTCAAAACCTTCCCATGGTTCTTTCCTTCCAATAATCATCAGGTTTCCGTCCTTTACAACCGCATTCTCAATCCTTTTATATGTATAATACTGAAGCTCGTTATTCCGTATATAGCCGACTTCATAACCCCATCTGGTTGAATCGGGCAGGCCTGAATAATTGAATTCATCCGACCATATCAGATTCTCTTCCTGACGCTTACAGGTAAAAAGAGAAAGTACAATTATTGATGCCACAATTATTTTTCTCATAATCTTTATTTTTTATCTTTCTCTATGTATTACTCTATTGCCCTTTGAGTAAATTTTTACTTTCACGGAGAATTAATTAAGGCTAAATTATTCAAAAAATAAAATTGACACAAATATTTTTATCTTTAACAGTCAAACTTTATTAATATAATCGTATATGAGTACAGAAAAAAAAGGCTCTTCAAAAGGTTCGTTCATAACACCCGGATATACCCTTCCTTTTATACTTGTAACATCTCTTTTCTTTATGTGGGCTATACCGCATAATCTCAATGATGTTCTTATCAAACAAAGCATGAAAGTTTTCGCCATTGACCGGATGCATGCGGGATTCATACAAACGGCATTTTATCTTGGCTATTTCATTTTTGCCATTCCTGCAGCAGTTATTATGCGGAAGTATAATTATAAGACAGGGCTGGTAATAGGTTTGTTCATTTATTCTTTTGGCTGTCTCTTATTTCTTCCCGCTGCGCTCATATCGAAGTATTTTGCTTTTCTCGTTGCTCTTTTTGTAATCGCATCAGGGCTCTCTTTTCTTGAAACAGGCGCCAATCCGTTTATTGCCGGGCTTGGAGATCCGTCATCATCTGAGCGGAGATTGAATTTTTCGCAAGCATTCAATCCTTTCGGTGCAATAACCGGTGCAAGTATAGGTACAATTTTCATTCTCTCTGGTCGAGAACCGGATGTAGCTCAGATCGAAGCAATGAAACTCAATGGCACTTATGACGATTTTGTAAAAGAAGAATTATGGAGGATTGTTCCTCCCTATATGGTACTTGCTGGTGTTGTCCTGATTCTTGCAATTCTGATGATAAGAACAAAATTCCCCAGATCGCTTGATGAACATGCCGATGAAAAAGACGATGCACCAAAAGGCCGTATTTCTGAACTATTTAAGGTACCGCATTTTATTCAGGCTGTTATTGCCCAGTTTCTTTATGTAGGTGCACAGGTCGGCACATGGAGTTATTTCATTCAGTATGTCCAGGATTATACCGGAAGCAATGAAAAGCTGGCCGGATACCTGCTTACCGGAACTCTTGCGGCTTTTGCGTTAGGAAGGTTCTCTGCAACATGGTTCATGAAGTTTATTAAACCAAACAAACTGATGGGCTTTTATAGCATAATCAATATAATGCTTGTTTCAGTTGCTATTCTGAAACCCGGGGCACTGGGAATGTGGTCACTATTCATCACCAGTTTCTTTATGTCTCTTATGTTTCCCACAATCTTTGCCCTTGGAATAAAAGATCTCGGGACTAATACCAAGCTGGGCGGTTCATTGTTGGTTATGTCTATTATAGGCGGTGCCGTTTTTCCTCCGATTATGGGGAAAATATACCAGATGACCCACAGCATGGCAATCAGCATGATTTTACCATGCCTTTCGTATATATTTATTGCTTATTTTTCCTTCTTTGGAGCGGGAAACAGAGAGGTGAGAATTGAGAGATGAGAATTGAGAGATGAGAATTGAGAGATGAGAATTGAGAGATGAGAATTGAGAGATGAGAATTGAGAGATGAGAATTGAGAGATGAGAATTGAGAGATGAGATGGGAGAATATAAGTCTAAAAACGTGAACAAAATTTTACTGAAAATTTCATTCATATTTATTTAACATGGTTTTTAAATTATTTTTATCTTTCCAATTGAAATAAGTATAAACTTTTAAATACATATTATATGGCCACAAGGAGAGAATTCATACAGAAAGCGGCGCTTGGTTCGGCAGCCGTGGCTTTCAGTGCAAAGAGTTATTCGCGCATTATTGGTGCAAACGACAGGGTGCGCGTGGGTATTATTGGTTATTCTGACCGTTTCAGGGGGTCGCTGTATCCGTCATTTATGGCAAATGCCAAAGAAATGAATTTTGAGTTTACTGCTCTTTCCGATATATGGAGGCTTCGTCGCGAGGAAGCGGATAAATTTTTCAAGTCAAAAGGAGTCAACCTTAAGCTTTACCGCAATAATGAGGAGCTTTACAGTGCTAAGGACACGGATGCGGTTATAATCAGCACAGCCGACTTTCAGCATGCATTACATTGTGCGGAAGCTGTAAGAGCGGGGCGTGATGCTTATGTAGAGAAGCCTTTTGCTGAAACGATGGCCGATGCCCGTACGGCGCTGAAAGCTGTACAGGAAACGGGTAAGATTGTGCAGATAGGTTCACAACGCCGCAGTGCTCCAAACTATATTGCTGCAAATGATTATATCAGATCAGGCAAGTTCGGCAAGATAGTTATGGTAGAAATGACATGGAACGTAAATCAGCCAGGGCGTTGGAGGCGTCCGAACGTAGTGCCTCTTCTTAAGGAGGAAGATACCGACTGGAAACGATATCTATTGAACCGTCCGTTCGAGCCTTTCAATGCCAGGAAATATCTCGAGTTCCGACTTTTCTGGCCTTATTCTTCAGGCATTCCGGGGCAGTGGATGGCTCATCAGATAGATACCGTACACTGGTTCACAGGTCTTTCCCACCCGCGCAGTGTAGCTGCTAACGGGGGCATTTATTTGTGGAAAGACGGTCGTACCAACTTCGACACTATGACTGCAGTATTTGATTACGGTTCAGACACCGACCCGAACATTGGATTCCAGGTTGTCTATTCCTCGCGATTCACCAACTCTGCAGGTGGTACGAAGGAGCTCTATTTCTCGAATGGTGGTACTTTGAATCTTGATACGAACAAAGTCACACCTGAAGGGGGTCTGCAGGAGCGCGACGCAAAGGCGATGAATATGAAGGCGAACCTGCTCGAACCTTTCGAACTTCCCGGCTTTAAAGTCGAAACTGCTGCCGATACTGGAGGCGACCCGATGACTACGGCCCACATGCGTAACTGGATGGAATGTGTGCGCGATCGTAAAAAACCCAATGCCGACATTGTTGCCGGATATAACCATTCGATTGCAAACATAATGTGCACTGCCTGTCTCAGAACGGGAGAAAAAGTTACATTCGACGAAAAGACTCAGGAAGTTATGGCAGGCGGTAAACCATTTCAATATTGAATAGGAATAGAGATAAAAATTTAAAAATCAATTTTATTATGAGATATTTAATTGTTATTCTCTCGATGGTTGTTTCAACGCTGACTGCATACAGTCAGAATTTAAAACTTGTTCACGATGAGTCGAAGAGAAAAGTGGATGTTTTTATCGGTGACAAGCTTTTTACATCCTACCGTTATCCTGTGGATCTTGAAAAGCCTTTTCTTTTTCCGGTTTATGCGCCGAACGGTTCAGTTGTAACACGTGGATTTCCTCTTGAGCCAAGGAAAGGTGAGCGTGTTGATCATCCACATCACATAGGATTGTGGTTTAACCACGGAAATGTCAACGGGCTGGATTTCTGGAATAATTCATCAGCTATTCCGGCCGACAAGAAAGATGGTTACGGTCATATTACGGTTCAGAAAATTGTAAGGGTCAAGGGTGGTAAGACAGGAATTCTGGAAGTAATATCGAACTGGAACGACAACAAGGATAATACAATACTTGTTGAGAAGACGCAATATATTTTCAAGGCTTCAGGAAAAGGATGGATTGTTGACCATATTTCAACCCTCACTGCTGCCAATGGACCGGTAACATTTACGGACAACAAGGAGGGGATGTTTGCGATACGTGTTGACAGGGCTCTTGAGATGCCTACGAATGAGCCTCTTATCTTCACTGATGAAAAAGGGAACCCCACAACGGTAAAAGTAATGGATAACACAGGCGTTACGGGTATGTATATTTCGAGTAACGGTAACAAGGGGGATGCAGTATGGGGAACACGCAATAAATGGGTTATACTAACCGGGGTTAAAGATAATGTTCCTATTTCTCTTGCAATCTTTGATCATCCGAAGAATCCTGGTTATCCTGCTTATTCACATGCAAGGGGTTATGGGCTCTTCGCTGTTAATAACTTTGGACAAAAGGCATACGATCCCAAACAGGAGCAGTTTATATATAAACTCGAGAAAGGCCAGTCGGTAAAGCTTGTTCATAGATTCTATGTTCAGTCAGGTTCAGAACTTACACCCGAAGGGGCTGAAGCAATATTCGGCGAATTTTCGAAAGCTTATTAAAACAGGGACAATAAATTACAAAAATAACCTCGCAGGGCTAAGAGGTGCGAAGGGGATACAAGTTTTATCGGCGGCCTGGAAGTTAATGTTTTATGTATTTAATTTATAACAAGTTAAAATATATTAGGATGAAATCATCATTTAAACTTACTTTGTTTTTATTATTGAGCCTTTCGACTCTTTATCCCTGCAAGGGTGTAATAGGAGGGCTTGGCGAAGCTCCGGTGATACGTGAGCTATACGAATTAAGAATTTATCATATAACAGGGAAGGTGCAGGAGGAAATTACGGATAAGTTTTTGAAAGATGCTTTCCTTCCTGCACTGCACAGGGCCGGTATAGAAAAGGCCGGTGTATTTAAACCGGTAGAAACCGATACTGCCTATGGGAAAAGAATTTATGTTTTGATTCCTTTCCAGTCGGCCGACCAGATGGTACAACTTCCTTCTGTTCTGGCTCTTGACCAGAAGTATAACGAAGATGGAAAATTCTTCCTTGAGGCTCCATATAATAATCCGCCTTTTAAACGATATGAGAGTATTTATATGCTGGCTTTTCGTGATATGCCCAGGTTTCGGCCTCCTGAATTCAATACTGCTCCGGCAGTAAGGATTTATGAATTACGAAGTTATGAAAGTGCAACGGAAGCAAAAGCTGCAAAGAAGATAGAAATGTTCAACGAAGGCGGTGAGATGAAGCTTTTCGAAAAGCTGGGCTTCAATGCGGTATTTTTCGGTGAAGTACTTGCAGGGAGCACAAAACCTAATTTAATGTATATGACTTCTTTTTCCGATTTAAAATCGAGGCAGGATCACTGGGCTGAATTCAATAGCCATCCGGAATGGAAAGCTTTGTCGGGACGTGAAGAATATAAGAATACTGTCTCGAAAATCAATGTTTTTCTCCTTCATCCTGCCGATTATTCTGATTTTTAACAAATTGACCTCCGTGTCTCTCCATGTGATATATTTTTAACAAGGAGAGACACAGGGATCGCACTGAGCCTATAGGCTGGCAAAATTTAAATATAAGGATTTAATCAGGCAAGTCCTTGAGTCCCTGGAGGATTTTCTCCGCCTCTTCGTTTGATAATTCATGGTCGGGCAGATTGCCTTCGAAATATTTCTCGTAAGCCGAGATATCCAGATGTCCGTGACCGCTGAGGTTGAATAATATAGTCTTGGATGTTCCTTCCAGGTCGGCTTTTCTTGCCTCGTCGAGGGCTGCAGCTATGGCATAGTTCGATTCGGGGGCTGGCAATATTCCTTCGCATCGAGCAAAGAGCACTCCGGCTTCGAAACATTCTCTTTGCAGTTTGGATTTTGGCTCTATGAAGCCGTCTTTAACAAGCTGGCTTACAAGCACTCCTGCTCCGTGGTAGCGAAGCCCGCCGGCATGTATCTTTTCAGGAATGAAATTATGGCCGATAGTGTACATTGGAAGGAGAGGAGTCAATCCTGCCGAGTCGCCAAAGTCGTACATGAATTTTCCTTTTGTAAGTTTTGGGCATGATGCCGGCTCAACAGCAACCAGTCTTATGTCTTTTCCATTGACCAGCTTCTCCCTCAGAAACGGGAATGCAATGCCCGAGAAGTTCGATCCTCCGCCAAAACATCCTATGACCACATCGGGATAATAACCGGCTTTTTCCATCTGTAGAAGCGCTTCCTGGCCTATTATGGTCTGATGCAGAATGACATGGTTAAGCACGCTTCCGAGAGAATATTTAGTATAAGGATCCTGTACTGCTACCTCAATGGCTTCGGATATTGCAATGCCGAGACTTCCAGGCGAATCGGGATCCTGTTCGAGTATTTTTCTGCCGGCAATAGTCATTGTGCTTGGCGATGGGACAACCTTTGCATTGTATGCATTCATCATGATTTTGCGGCCGGGCTTCTGATTATAGCTTACCTTCACCATAAAAACGAGCAATTCCAGACCAAAATGATTGCATGCAAAACTCATAGCACTTCCCCATTGTCCTGCACCTGTCTCGGTGGTTATTCGTCTTATACCTTCCTTTTTGTTATAATAAGCCTGCGCTATTGCAGTATTTGCCTTATGTGAACCCGAGTAATTATAGCCTTCATACTTATAGAAAATCTTACTTTTTGTCCCAATCGACTTCTCGAGCGACTCTGCCCTGAAAACCGGTGAAGGCCGGTAAGTCATGTAAAAGTCAAGAACTTCATCAGGTATATCAATGTATCTTTCATTCGACATTTCCTGCTTGATAAGTTCCATAGGGAAAATCGCAGCAAGGTCTTGTGGGCCTGCAGGCTGTCGTGTAACCGGATGCAACGGAGGCAACGGTTTATTGGGCATGTCGGGTATAATGTTATACCATTGCCGCGGCATCTCATTTTCGCTTAAGGTAATCCTTCTTGAATTTTTCATGTTTTTTTAGTTAAAGTGGTTTTAGATTTTTTACAAATTAAAACAAATTCAACTTTTCCCGTTCGAATTATTATTCATTCCATTGTTGATAATTTTAATCTGTCGGTTTATAGACTCCTGATGAATAGCCTTGAAGATAGTATCGATCAATTCGGTGCTGAGCCCTTTCGTCTTTCCTTTTGTCACTGCTTTTGATATAATTTCATCCCATCTTGCACTCTGAAGCACTGTGATGTTATTCAGTTTTTTGAACAGACCTATTTTATCGGCTACCTGCATCCTCTGTTCGAGCAGTTCTATGAGATAATCGTCGAAAACATCGATCTGCTGGCGAAGTTCACCAAGTTCATCAAGTATTTTAGGATCGTCAGGATTTGGGTTTCTTAACACAAGCCGCACAAGAATTTCTTTTAGCATGTCGGGTGTAACTTGCTGTGCTGCATCGCTCCATGCATTTTCGGGATTGATATGTGATTCAATAAC
The DNA here is from genome assembly GCA_017999895.1 of Bacteroidales bacterium. Lineage (GTDB taxonomy): Bacteria > Bacteroidota > Bacteroidia > Bacteroidales > VadinHA17 > LD21. Next base: position 7,891 of record JAGNKY010000004.1, on the reverse strand, counting down.
AAGTCCGTCGAAATTGAGATCCATTGCTTTTTGCGATATCTCATAAATATATTTTCTGCTTCCTCCCATGTGACTCGGGTCGCAGAGGATAGGCAGTCCTGGTATTCTTCTTCTTAGTTCAATGGGTATCTGCCAGTTAGGCTGGTTCCGGTAAACGGTTTTTTCAAATGTTGAAAAGCCTCGGTGTATTGCACCGAGTTTCTTTATACCTGCTTTTGCCACTCTCTCGATAGCACCTGTCCAAAGGTCAATATCCGGATTTATTGGATTCTTTACCAGAACCATCACATTTGTTCCCGACAATGCATCGGCTATTTCCTGAACCGAAAACGGGTTTACCGATGTACGGGCCCCTATCCATAACACGTCAACATCATATTTAAGAGCTTCGTAAACATGTTTTTCATTGGCCACTTCGGTAGCTGTAAGAAGTCCGGTTTCTTCTTTTACCCTTCTGAGCCATTTCAATCCGTTTATACCTGCTCCTTCAAATGAGCCTGGCCGCGTTCTCGGTTTCCATATTCCGGCACGAAAAACTTTTACCTGTTTTATTTCGGCCAGCCTGCGGGCTGTCTCCATCACCTGCTCTTCGGTCTCCGCACTACACGGACCGGATATGATAAACGGCCTTTCCGAATTCTCAATCCAGCCTTTCAAAGGCGAAATATCCATCTCCAGAACCATAGCGAATCAGTTTAAAATCTTTTGAATCTTATTTGCTTCTTCCATAAGCTTTTTAAGCCCTTCAGTGTTTTTCTCAAGAATAAACTTCCTGAAGGTTTTCATTTTTTCCATATACGTATCAATAACCTCGATGATATGTTCGGCATTTTCGGTGAATATAGGAGCCCATGTTTCACTGTTACTCTTTGCCAGCCTCACTGTACTTTCAAAACCGCCTCCTGCAAGAGTGAGAATATTTTCAGTTTCTTTCTCCTTTTCGAGAACGCACAAGGCAAGTGAAAAAGATGTGATATGCGATATATGGGAAACATAAGCAACATGGACGTCGTGACTACTTGAATCCATATATACTATATTCATATTCAGAACGTTAAACATACTTTTCACAGTTTCAAGAGCATCCGCGTCACTTAGCTCAGGATCACATATAATGGCTCTTTTATAATCGAAAAGTTTGCTATGTGCAGCAAGAGGACCCGAGAATTCTGTTCCAGCCATTGGATGGGCCGCAACAAACCTTCCTCTGTTCGGATGGCCATTCGATGCTTTTGCTATAGAGCCTTTTGTCGAACCCATGTCAGTAATAACTTTATTCGTTCCCTGTGTCATATCGAGTATGCAGGGAAGAATCGCGCAATTGACATCAACCGGTGCCGACAGAATTATTAAATCGCTTTTTTCGACTGCATTTTCAAGTGTGTCGGTTTCGTCAACTATACCACATAATTTTGCAATATTTTGATGCTGAATATTTACATCGACACCTATTACAGTATCGGCAAATCCTCTTTTCTTGAGGTCAATTGCCATCGATCCTCCAATAAGTCCTATTCCAACAATGCAAATTGTCATTTTTATTCTCTAATCTATTATTAATTAAAAAATTTACTTCATGAAATTATTTATAACCCTTTCTTTTGCCTTAAAAAGTATTTCCTCTTTACAGCATAGTGATATCCTCACATATTTGCTCCCGTTTTTCCCGAAAATAGATCCCGGGGTGATAAAGACATGAGCTTTATCGAGAACTTTGTCGGCCAGTTCTTCCGCATTTTTATATCTGTCGCTTATCTTTCCCCACATGAACAGACCGGCCTGTTCGGGATCATAACTACATTGCAGTGCATCCATAAGTTCACAAGCAGCTTCTCTTCTTCGTGAATACACACTATTTAGCTCATAATACCAGTCGTCGCCTCTTTTCAATGCTTCAGCCGCTGCAAGTTGCACCGGCCGGAACATTCCCGAATCCATGTTGCTTTTTACTTTCAACACCTCGCTTATATAATCCTTATCACCAGCAGCCATACCGATTCTCCATCCTGCCATATTATGCGACTTGCTCAAGGAATTAAGCTCGATTGCAACATTTTTAGCCCCATTAACGTATAATATACTAATATGGTCTTTATTAAGTATAAAGCTATAAGGGTTATCGTTTACTATCAATATGTTATGTTTTTCTCCAAATTTTATCAGTCTTTCGAAGAGTATTGTTGACGCTTTCCGGCCCGTTGGCATGTTGGGATAATTCACCCACATAAGTTTAACCCTGCTAAGGTCGGAATCTTCGAGAGCATCAAAATCGGGCAGCCAGTTGTTCTCTTCGGTAAGGTCATATTCTCTAATATTTCCTCCCACGAGCCGGGTAATCGAAGAATAAGAGGGGTAACCAGGGTCGGGAACAAGAACTTCATCGCCCGGATTTATAAAAGCCATGCTAATATGCATTATTCCTTCCTTGCTACCTATCAGAGGTAGAATTTCATTATCAGGGTCGAGCGTTACATTAAAATATTTTTTGTACCAGTCGGCCATTGCATTTCTGAGCTCGGGTATACCATTATAGCTTTGATAGCCGTGCACATCGGGTTTTGCAGCTTCCTCCGACAGTTTTTTTATGGCTTCCGGAGGCGGAGGCATATCAGGGCTGCCTATTCCAAGGTTGATAACATTAATGCCCTCTTTTTTCATCCGGTCAATCTGTTTCAGTTTGACCGAGAAATAATATTCCTGAACAGTTTTTGTTCTTTCGGCCGGTTTAACTTTCATATATAATGTCGTCTTTTTGATATATTCCTAATATTTCAAGGTCGGTAGTGTCGTCTCCAAGCACCCCATGTATCAGTTCCATTGTAGTGGTATCTTCTGGAATCTCGAGGTCGAGATAGAACATATATCCCCATCCATTTCCGTTCAGACGTGGCACCGACTGTATCTTTGTAAGGTTTATATTCATTTCTGCAAATTTCACCAAGACGTTTGCGAGGCTTCCGGGTTTGTGTTTCAGTGAGAAACACACCGATGCTTTGTTGCCTTTTCTCAAGCCTTTGCTTTTGGGTCCGATAATAAGAAACCTGGTGTAGTTCTCCCTGTATGTTTCGATTCCTTCTGCAATAATCTCGAGCCCATATAACTCTGCAGCAATTGATGAAGCAATTGTTGCCACACCCTTCAATTTATTTTCGCTTATTTCCCTTGCGCTTCCAGCCGTATCTTCAGTTTCTATTAATGTTATTTCAGGATATTTGTTAAGGAAAGTCATACACTGGGAGATTGCTATCGGATGTGTCCTTATCTGCCTGATATCGCTTATTGTTTGTCCGGGCAGGGCCATAAGATTCTGTTTTATCCTTAAATCATGTTCTCCAAGGATTTTAAGTCCTGACTCTCTTATCAGCGAATAATTATACAAAATACTGCCGGCTCTTGCGTTTTCGATAGCCATCACTGCATAATCGGCTCTGCCGGTTTTGGCTTCAAGAAGTGTCTGATCGAAAGTTGAACATGGTATTATTTCAATATCGTTTCCAAAGTATTGCTTTGCTGCAACTTCATGAAAGCTTGCCACTTCTCCCTGAATAGAAACTTTTATTATTTTTTCCATCTGATAATAAACACTTAATTAAACAAGCAAGGGCCCCTTTTTTGAGGGACCCTTGCACCTGTAATCGTATATTTAAGCCACATACAAAAATCCCTCACTCTACTTTCCGAAAAAATAGAAAAAGAAAAAAGTGAAGAAATAATATTTATATGCGGCAATCATTTTCTTAATTTCAGCTTACAAAAATAGTTTTTTAATTAAAAAAACAAACAAAAATATAAAAAAATTTAATTTTATTTATTTATTCCCGGTTTTTTTGTTATGTCTGTTCATCAGCACGTCTTCCACATCTTCGAGTTTCAGGCCTTTCGACTTGAGGAGAATCAGGAAATGATAAATCAAATCTGCCGCTTCATTCGAAATGGCTGACGAGTCGTCGCCAAGCGCTTCGATTACCAGTTCGACAGCTTCTTCTCCAACTTTCTGGGCAATTTTATTGACTCCTTTTTTGTAAAGTGTATTTGTATATGAATCGGATGCATTTTCATTTATCCTCTGGCCGATAATATTCTGGAGTTTATATATGAATCCTTTTGGCGTCTCATCGCCGAAGCACGATGTTGTTCCCTTGTGGCAGACCGGACCGGCAGGCCTGACTTTAATAAGCAGGGTATCGTTGTCGCAGTCGGTAAGTATTTCTTCAGGATAAAGAAAATTTCCGGATGTCTCGCCTTTTGTCCATAGTTTCTTTTTTGTCCTGCTATAGAAACAAACCTTACCCTCGTCTATCGTACGGTTCAGTGCCTCCTCATTCATGAATCCCACCATCAGCACCTGCATTGTGCAACTGTCCTGGATGACTGCAGGCACAAGGCCTGCTCCCTTGCTGAAGTCAATTTTATTCATCTCAATTTTATTCATCTTACCTGTATATTGAATTGTGACAAATATTTTTTGAGTTCCCTTATAGATAACTCGCCGTAATGGAATATGCCTGCCGCAAGTGCTGCACTGCATCCTGTTTCGAGGAAGACATCCCTGAAGTCTTCTTTACGTCCTGCGCCGCCCGATGCTATAACCGGTATTCGTACGGCATCTACTACTTTTTTAGTTATCTCTATCGAGAATCCTTCTTTTGTACCGTCGGCAGCCATAGAGGTCAGGAGTATTTCGCCAGCCCCATATTCTGCGACCTTTGTCGCCCATTCAAGTGTATCGAGCGATGTTGGCGTTCTGCCACCGTTGATGAACACTTTCCATTCATCATCTATGAGGCCTGCATCAATTGCGACAACCACACACTGACTGCCGAAATGGTTTGCAATTTCGGAAATGAGCTCAGGGTTCATCACTGCGGCAGTGTTGATGCTTATCTTATCGGCTCCGGCATTTATTATTGCGAATGCATCGTCAACCGATTTTATCCCGCCTCCGACCGTAAATGGAATATTGATTGCCTTTGCAACCTTTTCGACCAGCGGCACAATAGTTTTACGTTTCTCGACTGTGGCAGTGATATCCAGAAATACCAGTTCGTCAGCGCCATCCTCGACATACCTCGATGCGAGTTCAACTGCGTCGCCGGCGTCGCGGAGATTGATAAAATTGACGCCCTTTACCGTCCGGCCGTCTTTAATATCAAGACATGGAATAATTCGTTTTTTTAACATATTTCTTTAAGTTCTTCAGTTTTTATTGCTCCTTCGTAATAGGCTTTTCCGATTATTGCACCGTCGCAGCCTGCTCCGGACAATTTCTTCAAATCATTTACGGACGATATCCCTCCGCTTGCAATCAGCTTTATATCGCAGGCCGAAAGTATATCTCTGTAAAGCCCGACCGACGGCCCTTTCATCATGCCGTCTCTGGATATGTCGGTCGAAACGACATATCTAACTCCTGCTTTACTGTATCCGGCAATGAAATCCACGACATCCGTCTCCGATTCTTCGCTCCATCCATGTACGGCAATCCTGCGGTTAATACTGTCGGCTGCCAGAATTATCTTCTCACTCCCGTACTTTCCGAGCCATTCGAGAAACATTTCCCGGTTGCTGTACGCAATGCTTCCGATATTTACCTGAGCGGCTCCGCAGTCGAGGGCAAGTCTGAGGCTATCTTCCGACCTTATCCCCCCTCCGAAATCAACAATCAGCGAGGTGCGGGAAGTTATCTCTTCGAGAATTTTGTGATTCACAACCTTTCCCTCACGCGCACCGTCGAGGTCAACAAGATGAAGATATCTTATGCCGTTCTCTTCCAGAGTCTTTGCAACATCGAGAGGATTGTCATTATAGGTTTTCATCGTTGCATAATCTCCTTTTGTGAGCCTTACGCATTTTCCGCCGATAATATCTATTGCAAGTATTATTCTCACAGTGCAAGAAAGTTTCTTATAATTTTTTCACCTGTACGTGCCGATTTCTCCGGATGAAACTGAACCGCATAAAAATTATCTTTCTGCATAGCAGCGCCGAAAGATACTGCATATTCGCATATTGCAGTAGTATAATCGCATATTTCAGCATAATAGCTGTGAACATAATACATATCGTCCGACAGGCTTATTCCCCGGAATAATTCACCGTTTATCGTCGTAAAGTTATTCCAGCCCATGTGAGGGACTATTACGCCGTATGGGAATCTTTTTACTTTCGAATCGAATATACCGAGGCATACTGTGTTTTCTTCTTCCGAGTCAGTGCACATAAGCTGAAGACCAAGACAGATGCCGAGCACAGGCTGTTTCAGGGATTTTATGAGTTTATCGAGCCCCCTTTCCCTGAGGTATTTCATTGCCTGTCCGGCATGACCCACCCCGGGAATAATTACTTTTTCGGCATATAATATGTCGTTTGCATTGTCGGTTATTACGGACGAACAGCCTTCCCTTTCGAGAGCGTTCTGAACCGACCTTATATTGCCGGCATTGTATTTAAGTATGGCAATCATAATTTTCCTTTGGTACTGGGTACCGAACTGCTTCCGGTTCTTTTTACTGCCATCCCGAGCGCATTACCGAAAGCTTTGAACACTGCCTCTATTTTATGATGTTCGTTTTCGCCTTCGGCTTTTATATTGATGTTACATCCTGCATTATCGGAGAATGATTTAAAGAAATGAAAGAACATTTCGGAGGGCATTTCGCCGATTTTCTCCCTTTTCAGCATGACATCCCATACGAGCCATGGCCTGCCTCCGAAGTCAATAGCCACAGAAGCCAGTGAGTCGTCCATCGGCACCGTGAAACCGTAACGGCCGATTCCCTTCCTGCTGCCGAGTGCTTTGTTTACAGCCCTTCCGAGCGCTATCGCCGTATCCTCGATGGTGTGATGCTCATCAACATTGAGATCGCCTTTTGCTTTTATGGTCAAATCGAGTTTTCCATGCTGGGCAAGCTGGTCGAGCATGTGGTCGAGGAATCCGATACCTGTGTCAACAGCGCTTTTGCCTGTGCCGTCGAGGTCAACTTCGACCATGATTTTTGTTTCTTTTGTCGAATATTCTTCCTTTGCCTTTCTGCTCCGACCTATGAGGAAACTGTAAATTTGTTCCCAGTCGGTAGTGCAGAGTGAGGCGTAATCGTTATTTGTATCCTTGAGCAGGATTGCTTTACAACCGATGTTCTTTGCCAGTTCAACATCGGTAAGCCTGTCGCCTATAACATAAGAGGAGGTGAGGTCTATTCCCTGAGCCAGGTATTTTACGAGCATAGCCGTTCCCGGTTTCCTTGTGGGGGCTTTTTCTTCGGGCATACTACTATCAATGAATATTTCGGCAAATTTCACACCTTCACCTTCGAGTATCCTGAGCATCTTGTTATGTGCGGGCCAAAAATCTTTCTCGGGGAAACTTGCTGTGCCCAACCCTTCCTGATTCGTCACCATAACCATTTCGAAATCGGTTTGTGCCGCTATCTTCGAAAGAGCCGTAATCACTCCCGGTACGAACTCCATCTTCTCAAGACTGTCAATTTGTTCGTCCGGAGGTTCGACAAGAATGGTGCCGTCTCTATCAATAAAAAGAACTTTCTTCATACAGTAATAAATTGCCTAATCGTTAAATATCAATTAATTATAATAGTTTTTTATTAATTAATCAGTATATCTTTTTTGCCCCTAAGTCCGCCCTTTTTTTATTTGCCCCCTAAATCCCCCAAATGGGGGACTTATTTTTGACCCATAAGTCCCCACTGCTTTTATTTGCCCCCTAAATCCGCCAGATGGCGGATTTATTTCTCTGGTGTAGTGCTACTCCTCCCCACTTTGGGGAGTGTATGGACAATAGACTTGGTATACAAGGGGCTATAGACATGGTATACATTTTTATAAAGTTATAGTTCTTATTAATTGATTGCAAAAATATATTTCATAAGTATTG